>NZ_JBVJJR010000006.1:5549-582123 GCF_055585605.1 Streptomyces sp. NPDC052910 | reverse complement strand
TCCGGTCCGGCAGCAGCGGCTCAATCCGCGCCCACTGCGCGTCTGTCAACGGCACACCGGATCAACGATCAGATGATCCGAAAGAAACGGCCTAGTCCCGCTCGGTGTACGCACAGGAGCGGGCTCCCAGGAACGGCTGCGCGCTCTGGCGGCACTGCGGGCGAGCGGAGCGCGGTGGTATCTGTCCTCAGGCGTGCCCGTGGCCGGTCCGCACGAGACCCGCGCGGAAGGGCTTCGGACGCAGCATCTGCCGCTCGCCGAGACACCCGGCGACGTACGGCGCGCCCTTCCGCCGGAACCGGCTCCGGACGCGCCCGCTCTGATCCAATTCAGCTCCGGCAGCCTCGCCGCTCCCCGGGGCATCGTCATCACCCACCGTAACCTGGCCGCGAACCTGTCCGCCCTCACCCGCCGCCTGGGGCGCACGGCGGGCTCGCGGTGCGTGTCGTGGCTTCCGCTCTCCCACGACTTCGGGCTGATCGGGTGTTTCTGGGGGAGCCTGTACCCGGGAGCTGCGTTCCGGCAGATGACACCGAGCGCGTTTGTTCGCGACCCGCTGTCCTGGATCGAGCAACTGGGCGTGTTCCGGGCCACCCACATCGGCGCTCCGCCCTTCGGGTACGAGATGGCCGCCCGACGTGCCGAACGTGCCCGGGACCGGCTCGCGGGCACCGACCTGTCCGCAGTGACCGCCGCCGTTGTCGGCGCCGAGCGGATCGTGCCCAGGCTCTGTGAACGGTTCGAGGAGACGTTCGCTCCTTATGGCCTGCGCCGTCATGTCCTGATGCCGGCCTACGGGCTGGCCGAGAACTGCGTCGCGGTCGCGTGCCGGCCCCCTCTGGTCCCCTCGGCCGTCGGCCGTTTCGACGCCGCCGCCCTGGAGAGCGGCCGGCTGGTCCCGGCGTCCCGTCCCCACGCACCAGGACAACAGGTGCGGGAGCTGATCGGCCATGGCCCGCCGGTGGACGGCACGGAGATACGTATCGTCACTCCCGACGGGCAGCCGGCGCCCGACGGCCGGGTGGGGGAGATTCGGATCGGCGGCGCGGCAGCGGCCCGCCTCATCGTGGGCCCCGACGGGACGGCACACCCGGCGGCCGGGGGCGATGGGCTGGTGCCGACCGGGGATCTGGGGGCGGTACGGGACGGGGAGCTCTATGTGATCGGCCGGGCGAAGGAAGCCCTGAAACACGGGGGGCGGTTGCTGGCCCCGGCCGACGTCGAGCAGTCCGTCCTCGACGTCGCCCGCGACGACCTGGGTGCGGTCGCCGCGGTGGCTGTGGCCCGGCAGGACGCGGTGGCCGAGGACCTGGTCCTGTTTCTGGAACTGTCGGCCGTACGCAGAGCTGGTGTGGACGCCCAGCGCGAGAGCGCGCTGGCGAACGCCGCCCGCATGGCGGTGCTCCGGGAGTTCCGCGTGCCGGTGAGCGAGATCTACCTCGCCCGGCGAGGTGCCCTGCCCCGGACCACCAGCGGCAAGGTGCGGCGGCTCGGTCTGGGTGCCGCCGTTCTGGCGGGTGACTTGCCCGCCGGTATTCGGCTGGTGGGGGCCGGCCCGGTGGCCGATCCGGTGGCCGGCCGGGCGGCACGTCATGGTGGCTCGGGTGGATCAGGCGGATCGAGTGGCTCGGGTGGATCAGGCGGATCGGGCTGAGGAGGACGGCGTGGAGACAGAACTGGCTTCGGCTCAGGAGGTTCCCGCGCCCGCGGACTGCGGCGGACTCATGGACCGGGAGGACGTCAAGCGGCGTCTGGCCGGCCGCCTGCGTCTGGAGGCCACCGCACTGGACGAGGACGCGACGTTGGAACACCTCGGGCTGGACTCCCTCCTGTTGGCGGAGACCGTGGCCGATGTGGAGGAACAGTACGACGTGGTCCTCGATACGACGGTGTTCGCCGAACACCTCGTCCCCGGCCTCGCGGTCGGCACGCTGCTCGACCTGCTGACCGACGAGGCGAACGCGGCCCGCCGGCGCCGTGTGGCCGGGGGCCGGGGCCGCGGCAGTCACGAGGCGGCCGTGGTCGCCCGCCCCGGAGGAGAGGCATGAAGCCGCCCCCGGAACTCGGTCCGGGGCACCACAGCACGCTCGGCGCAGTGGACTGCTGGCAGAAGGACGGCGAATACCCGCTGTTCCCGGTGATCACCGAGGGGGCTGTCACCCGGGCCCGGATCCGGCCGCACGACATGCTCGCCGACCGGCCGGTCACGGTGTTCGCGTCCGCTGACTACCTCGGGCTCGCCCGGCACCCGGAGGTCGTCCAGGGAGCTCTCGACGCCACCCGCCGGTTCGGCACCGGCATGTACGGGATCCAGGCGGTCGGCGGCTACACCACGCTGCACGAGCAGTTGGAAGAGGCCCTGGCTGCCTGGTCCGGTCACCCGGGAGCGCTGCTCTTCCCGACAGGGATGCAGGCCAACATGGGTGTCCTGGGCACCCTGGCCGGACCGGGCGATCTCGTTTTCGCCGACCGCTTCAACCACCAGTCGATCACCATGGGCCTCCAGTTGTCCGGGGCGACCGTGCACTCCTTCCGGCACAACGACCCCGAGCACCTGGCGGCCCTGCTGCGCACAGCCGGCCCGCCGCCGGGACGGCCAGGACGGCGGCTGATCGTCGTCGACGGGCTCTTCAGCGCCGACGGCGACCTCGCACCTCTGCCCGAGATCGCCGGACTCGCAGAACGGTACGACGCCCTGCTGGTGGTCGACGAGGCGCACAGCGCGGGCACCCTGGGCAACCGGGGACGCGGCGCCGCCGAACTCCTCGGGGTACGGGACCGGGTCGACGTGCTCACCGGCACCTTCACCAAGGCATTCGCCTCCTCGGGCGGTTTCGTCTGCACCGGCACCCGGCTGGTCCGGCTGTTCCGTCACTCCGCGAGGTCGTACCTGCTCTCCGCCGGCTTGCCGGCCGGTACCGTCGGCGCGTCTCTCGCGGCACTGGCCGTCCTCCTCCGGGAAGGCGACGAACGGCGGCGCCGACTGCACGACAACGCAGCAGCGCTGCGCCGCTCCCTGGCGGCGGCGGGCGTGGACACGGCCGGCTCGACGGCCCACGTCGTGGTGGTGCCCGTGGGCCCGATGGACCTCACCGGCCGTGTGGCCCGGCGGCTTGCCGACCGCGGCCTGCTCGTCTGCCCCTTGCTTCCCCCGGCGGTTCCCATCGGCGGTGCCCGCCTGCGGCTCGGCGTCACGGCGGCACACACCGAGGACGACATCGCCCACGCCGTGCGCCTGATCTCCGAGGTCCTCACCGAGGCAGCGCAGTGACACCGGCCGGTGAACCGGCGGCCGCCACCCCGGCCCCCGTGCCGCCTCCGTCCCCGGGCGCGCCGACGCCACCAGCACGCCTCCGTGTCCGTGTCGTCCGCGGCGCCGCCGAGCGGAAGACGTTCATTCGGCTGCCGTACCGGCTCTACGACGGTGACGCCTGCTGGGTCCCGCCTCTGGAGAGGGAACGGCGGGCGTTCCTGGACCCTCGCAGGAACCCGTTCTTCGAGACCGGTGCCGTCGAGCTTTTCGTGGCATACCGGGCAAGGAAGCCGGTCGGCCGCGTCGCGGCCGTCCACAACCCCCGCCATAACACACACCACGGCGTGACCGACGGCTTCTTCGGCCTCTTCGAATGCACCGACGACCTCCTCGCGGCCGACGCGCTATTCACCGCCGCCGGGCAGTGGCTGCGCGAGCGCGGACTCACCTCCATGACCGGCCCGGTCGGCTTCACCACCCACGACGAGTGCGGCACCCTGGTGGACGGCTTCGGCTCGCCTCCGGTGGTCCTCACGCCGTACAACCCGCCGTACCACGACCGGCTGTTGCACTCCTGCGGGTTCACCAAGGCCAAGGACCTGTGGGCCTGGGAATGGACCAGGGGGACGAACCTCGACCCCCTGGTCGAGCGGATCGCGCGATGGGCACAGGACCGCGGCGAGGTGCGTGTACGGCCGCTGAACCTGGCCGACTTCGATGCCGAAACCGGCCGGGTGTGGGAGATCTACAGCGCCTCCTGGGAGCGGAACTGGGGGTTCACACCTCCCACGGAAGGGGAGTTCCGCTACCTGGCCGCCCAGCTCCGGCGCATCGTCCGGCCGGAACTCGCCCTCATCGCCGAGGTACGCGGCGACCCGGCGGCCTTCGCCCTGTCGGTGCCCGACGCCAACCAGGCCCTGAAGGCGGCAGGCGGACGGCTCACCCGGTTCGGCCTGCCCCTCGGGCTGCTCCGTGCCGCCCGTGCCGCCCGGCACATCGACCGCGGCCGGACGCTCGCTCTGGGCGTGAAGACCGCCTACCGGAACCAGGGGCTCGACGCCCTGCTGTACACGCGCAGCATGCAGACCGCACGCGAGCTCGGCTACAGCACCTGGGAGTTCTCCTGGGTACTGGAGGACAACACGGCCATGAACGCCGCCATCGCCCGGATAGGCGCCCGGCGGTCCAGGACGTACCGGCTGTACCGACAGCCGCTGTGACACGTGACTGACGAAGGCGAGGGACGGCGACGGCCCCCTAGCCGGACACCGGGCCCTTGCCCGTCCCGGGCAACCACCAGTTCAGCGGGCCTGCTAGCTGCATGACAGCAGGTACGAGCAGAGCACGCACCAGCGTGCAGTCCAGCAGCACGGCCACCGCCAGGCCCACGCCCACCACCCGCAGGTGCAACAGCCCGGCCAGCGCAAGCGAGGACATGGAAACGGCAAAGACGAGTGCGGCCGAGGTGAACAGCCGCCCCGTGCGCTGGAGCCCGGCCGCCACGGCCAGCGGGGTCGGCACGCCGCGGCGGTGTTCCTCCAGGATCCGCGAGAGGAGGAACACCTCGTAGTCCATGGAGAGGCCGAAGGCTACCGCGAACATCAGTGGGACGAGCACATCGGTGATCCCGGCTCCGGACACCCCGGGCAGCAGGCCCTGCTGGAACACGGCGACGAGGATGCCGAAGGTGGCCGCGAGACTCAGCCCGTTGAGCAGTAGAGCCTTGGCCGGTACCAGCAGACTGCGGGTGTAGAGCAGCAGCAGGAGAAAGGCGGCACCACAGGCGAGCCCCGCGGCGAGCGGCAGGCGTCGTGTCAACGCCTCCTCCGCATCCGCCAGCTGGGCCCCCGCCCCGGCC
Source organism: Streptomyces sp. NPDC052910 (assembly GCF_055585605.1). Classification (NCBI taxonomy): domain Bacteria; kingdom Bacillati; phylum Actinomycetota; class Actinomycetes; order Kitasatosporales; family Streptomycetaceae; genus Streptomyces; species Streptomyces sp. NPDC052910. The sequence continues at coordinate 577,012 of NZ_JBVJJR010000006.1, read as the reverse complement.
ACTGCGGCCGGCACGGGCGCGCTCACCGCGCGGATCCGCCGGGCGAGTCCACTTCCCTCGGGCGTCAACGGATCACGGGCGTACGACTGGGGAAGCACCTCCAGCCGGCTGCCGTAGGCGTTGTCGAAGAGCGCGGCCTGCTGCGCCGGTGCAGCAGGCCGCGCCCCCGAACGGTAGGTGCCGGTGGCCGTGTCCACCCGGGCCACACCGGGGACCTGGGACAGCGTGCGGGCATAACCGTCGAGCACCCTGCCCGCGTGCAGCCCGGGGAGGACGACATGCGGGCCGCCCGCCACAGCGGTGGCACCGAAGTCCTCACGCCAGGCATGGGCCGTGACGGCGACAGGCGACGACGCCGGCAGCGTCCTGTACGCGTACATTCCGAACCGCACCTGCAGGGACGGCGCGGCAAGCAGGACGAGCAGCGCGCACCCGGCCACGGCGATCCTGACGGGGTGCTCCGCGACCCAGTGCGCCAGCCGCGCCCACTGTCCCTGCCCCGAGTCCCCGTCCCGCCACCCGGCCCGGCGCAGCCGGGCGAACACGTCCCACCGGTCGATGCGTTCTTCCAGCAGGACGAGCAGTGCGGGCACCACCACCAGCGCCCCGGCGGCAGCCGTGACGACGACCACGCCGCCCGCGAGGGCGAGCGACCGCAGCAACGGCAGCGGAATGACCAGCAAGCTGCACAGGGCGGCCGCCACGGTGCCGGCCGAGACGGCCACGGCTCGCCCGGCTGTCCGCAGGGCCACCGGCACCACCCGAGCCGGCATCCGGACCGTCGCTTGCGTTGCTCGGGTCGCTTTCTCCGCCTTCGCTGCTGCCGTCGCTTCCGCCGCTGCCTCCGCTTTTGCCGCTTCCTCGCGGTAGCGGGAGACCAGGAGCAGGCTGTAGTCCACCGCCAGTCCGAACCCCAGGGCCGTGGCAACGCTCAGTGCGAAGGACGACACCGGTGCCACGAAGTCCAGCAACCGGATCAGAGCCGTGGCCGTGAGCACGGCAAACGCACCGACGAACACCGGCAGCACGGCGGCCGGCACGCTCCCGAAGACCCAGAGCAACACCACCAGGACCAGCGGCGCCGCCACCATCTCGGCCACGTGGAGCCCGTGTTCGCTGAGCCGTTCGCTCTCGGACAGCTCAATGGCTTCCCCACCGGCCACCACTCGCAAGGGCCCTGTCGACGCCTTCCGCCCCGTGTACGTGGCGGCCACCTCGTCCGCCGCCTCCCGCGCCACGCGCTCGTCACCGCGGAAACGGACCAGGACCAGAGCACGGTGCCCGTCGGGCGTACGCAGTCCGGGCACCCGGGACGGCCAGTACCCGCGCACCCACTCGGTACGGGAATCCGTGGTCAGCCCGGCCACCAGGGCCTGCCCCGCCCGGGCGGCCGCGGGCTTGTCCACGGAACCGGGAGCAGTGGCAAGCAGCACCAACTGAGGGTCACCGACCCCGAACCGCGAGGCCAGCAGCGCCTCGGCCCGCACCGAGGGCGCCCCGTCCGGTACGGAGCTCTCCGCCGCGAGCCGCCCACCGGCCCCCGCCACCGCCCAGGCCGCGAACCCGACGACGACACAGGCCACTGACAGGGTCCACCAGGCCCAGTGCTGGACGCGGTTGCCCGGCCGGACGCTCCACGGAGTGCACCTCGCCATGCCCGGAACAACGACGACGCGTTGGCCGCGTCACCTCTACTCAAGGCGCAGAAAAGACCTTCGGCGGTGGCCCAGCAACGAGAGCGAACCTGTCCTTGCGTCTCCTCAGCGGCAGCTCGCCCTGTCCCCGCTCCAGCCCCGCTCCAGCAGGGGAAGATCTCGTCCGCGGCGCGCGGCGGGTCGGAGTGACGGTGGGCGACGAGGGGGGGCGTCCAGGGCGAACCGGGCCAGGGCGGCGCAGGCGGGGCCGTCCTCGGGGGCGCCCGTCTCCTCAGCGAGGGCGCGGGCGAGGGCCGTTACATCCGACATCCTCGCCGTTGGCATCACAGCGACGGGTGCCTGCTTGACTGGGGGGCAAGGGGGCGGGGGTTCAAATCCCGCCGTTTCGACACGGCGAAGGGAGCCTCTGATCAGCGGGAAGCCACAGGTCAGAGGCTTCTTTTTTGCCCCTCGGCGGACGATCCGCAGGTGCCGAACGTGCGCGGGCTCTCGGGCCACCTGTGCTGCTGGTGCGGCGCGCACTGGGCAGCAGGTCACCGTCGCCGACCTCCCTGCTTCTTCGATGCCGGCCACCCAGGGACCTGCCGGGGCGCGGATGTCCTGGGTGTCGCGGCCGGGTGGCCCGAGCCGGGAGAAGGACGTGCTTGACGCCGCTGTCAGAGTGTCCCGCTCGGACGGCGAGAAGGCCGACGCTGGTGGGGATCGCGGTGGCCAGGGTGACCGTGCCCTCGATCACCTTCCCGGCGACCTTGCCCTGCCGGGCGCTCGCGCCGATGAGTTCGGCGCCCGCGGTGCCGAGGTAGTCGGCGATGAGCCCGGCCTCGGCGGCGGTGGCGCCCCCGGTCGCGGCGAGGAAGGCGCGCCCGCCGCTGCGGACGGCCACACTCGCCCGGCCGGCCGAGCGCATGGCGGGGTTGCCGGCCCGCGCGGCCTTGCCGAGCGCGCCGACGACGGGCAGGGCGACGAGGACGTCGGCACCCGGTCCGACGATCGCGGCGGCGCCCCAGTCACCCTCGATGGCCGTGTTGGCGGTGTTGACGGACAGGGCACCGGTCGCCGTCACGAGGGCGATGGGACCGGCCAGCAGGGTCAGGACCGGTACCATCGCCAGGACTCCGGTGGCGGCGGAGACGATCCCGAGGACGTGCCCGAGGACCCCCCAGGGCCCCACCGCCCGCGGCTTCCGCGGAGGCCTTGGCGGCAGCGGCCTTCAGGTACGCGTACTCCTGGTGGCGGGTCTCGACAATCCGCTCGAACTCGCGGTCCAGCAGCACGCTCTGAAGCTGGTACTCGAGGTGCCGTTAACGAGCAGCCGACCAGGTGACAAGTAGCCGAGCGTGATGCTCGGGCCTGCACCTGCGGTGTGACGGGGCGCTCGGGCGCGCGTTCCATCTTCAAACAGCTCGTGCTGCAGTCGTCGCCGGGGTCGGTGCCGAACTCGGCCATGGCCGCGACGACGGCAGGCGGTCGGCGGCGGTAGGTGCGGAACCGGCTGAGCGGGTGTCGACGCGGCTTTACCGAGATGGGTGAGGAAGACGGCCCCTCGGGGAGCAGCCGGCGTTGTGCACGCTGGGGGACGGCACGGAGGAGAGGCCCGGCCGATCGTCACGGTGGGGTTGGCGAAGCATCGCTTCCCAGTAATTACCGAAGCGCCGGCACGCGAATCAGCTCATGGCAGACGAGAAATCGGCCCAAGGTGCTGGAATGCCTTCCGGGACCATGTCAACGTACAACGTCCCGAAAACACCCCGTCAGCGAGGGGGAGAGGTGCATGTCACCCAAGCTGGAACGGGCATAGCAGCCATCGCGTGCCCTGGAGTGCAGGCTGACCGCTGCACCACTCCTGCAACGCGACTACCGATGCGACCGTGTTGGTGATGCATGCCGTGCGGTCCCTCCCGGCGTCGGTACTCGGCGCGTTGCCTGTGCCGTCGACCCACGCGAGCGAGCGGCGGGCCGTGGAGCAGTTGCGGCTGGTTCTCGGCGAGCTGCACGCCGCCCCGATCCGCGAGGTCGTCACCTTCGCCAACTGCTACGAGCGGTTCGACGCCGAAGGCCGCCCCACCGACGAGGGCTGCGACATCGCGGCCAAGGGCCTGCTGGAGCAGTTGACCTGGTGGGCCCGCGCGCTGCGCACCGCCCGCGAGACCCACCCCTACGCCTGACCCGAGCCGCGGGACGGCCCCGGTCTGCCGTGGTGCCCCTTTGGCCCGGGGCCGTCCCGCTCCACCTCTCTTCACCAAGGAAGTCGCCATGTCCGTGTCCACCCCCGCGCAGGCGGACCCCCGGCGCTGGACGGCGCTGGTCTTTGTCTGTCTGGCCCAGCTCATGGTCGTCCTCGACGGCACGATCATGAACATCGCCCTGCCCTCGGCCCAGCACGCCCTGGGGTTCTCCGACGGCGCCCGGCAGTGGGTGGTCACCGCCTACGCCCTTGCCTTCGGCGGGCTGCTTTTGGCCGGCGGGCGCCTGGCCGACGTGTGGGGCCGCAAGCGGGCCTTCGTCGCCGGTGTGATCGGGTTCGCCGCCGCCTCCGCGCTGGGCGGGGTAGCGGTCAATACCGCGATGCTGATCGGTGCGCGGGCCCTGCAGGGCGTCTTCGGCGCGCTGCTGGCACCGGCCGCGCTGTCGCTGATCTCGGTGATGTTCCCCCAGACCAGGGAACGCGCCAAGGCGTTCGGCATCTACGGTGCGCTGGCTGGCAGTGGCGCCGCGATCGGCCTGCTGCTGGGCGGGGTGCTCACCCAGTACCTGAACTGGCGCTGGACCCTGCTGGTCAACATCGCCTTCGCCGTTGTCGCCGCCGCAGGCGCGTCGGCCCTCCTGCCCGGCCGCGGCGCCGACCGCCCGCGCGGTGCCCGCCTGGATGTTCCCGGGGTGCTGCTGGCCTCGCTCGGGCTGGTCGCCTTGGTGTACGGGCTGTCCACGGCCGAAACGCACGGCTGGTCCTCGGTGCCCACCCTGGGCCTGATCGGCGCGGGTGTGGTGCTGCTGACCGCGTTCGCGGTGCTGGAGAGCCGGCTCAAAGCCCCGCTGCTGCCGCTGCGGGTGGTGTGGGACCGCGACCGCGGCGGCGTCTACCTCGCGGTGGGCCTGGCCGTGATCGGCATGTTCGGCCTGTTGCTGTTCCTCACCTTCTACCTGCAGAACGTACTCGGCTTCAGCCCCCTGCGGTGCGGTGCCGCCTTCTTGCCCATGACCTTGGGCATGGTGGCCGGCTCCACCCGGATCGGTCCCCGCCTGGCCCCCCGCGTCGCGGTACGCGCCCTGATGGGCCCCGGCTTCCTGCTGGCCGCCGTCGGCTTGGCCTGGCTCACCCGGATCACCCCCACCAGCTCCTACACCACCGTGGTGCTGCCCGGCCTGCTGGTCATCGGCCTGGGCCTGGGCACCGCGTTCATGCCCGCTTTCAGCCTGGCCGCCCAGGGCGTGGCACCCCAGGACGCAGGCGTCGCCTCGGCCATGGTCAACACCTCCCAGCAGATCGGCGGCGCGATCGGCACCGCCCTGCTCAACACCCTCGCCACCAGCTCCACCGCCACCTATACCCGACGGCACCCCGGCACGCGGCCGGGCGGCCCCCTGCACGCCGAGGCCCTCGTCCACGGTTACACCACCGCCATGTGGTGGGCCGTCGGCATCCTCGCCCTCGCCGCCCTGACCTCCACCGTCCTGATCACCCACCGTCCGCGTCGCGCCGCACCACCCGAGGCCCACGCCCGGCACCGGCGCAGCCGAACCAACGCCGATCACACCTGACCCCCGCCGCCCCGCGTGCGGTCACAGGCCGTGGGCCGTACTCCGAACGCCACCAGGAGACAAGCCAGGGCGACCCGCCGTGTGATCACCGGCCACAACGAGAAGGGCCAGGCGGCCGTGGTCCGCGACGGACAACTTCACCGGGATGCACCGGACTTCGCGCACTACCCGATCCGGGGTGCCGAGCATCCGCGGCTCTTCCCCGACGGGCCCGTCCGCGCCCGGCTTCGTGATCGCCGGTCCTTTCGGGCGACTGCCCCCGTCGCGAGGTCCGTGACCGTACGCCCGGCGTGGGCGACTCGTGCGGAAGGGGCCGAAAGCCTCAAAGCGCCCTTCAATCCGGACCGGGACGTGCTGGTGGCGACGGAAGCCGGCTACCACGTGACGCGCCTGGCCCGGCTCCTGTCCGATCTTCCGGTTCCTTCCGCACCGGCACCGCGTACGCGGCCACGGAGACCACGGCCCCCGCCGGCTACCGGATGGACGCCAAGCCGGTGAGGATCACCGCGAAGCCCGGCGCACCGGTCACCGTCACCCTGGCCGACACTCCCCGGCCGTCCCGCGAGCAACCAGCCGACCGATCCGCCCACCACCCCGCCCACCACCACGCCGGGCAAGCCGTCGAACAAGCCGACACCGGACGAACCCGCCGACACTCCGACCGCCCCCCTCCCCGTTCGCCTCCGGCACCGGCCCCCCGGCGAGACCGCCTCCAGGTCAGGTCGTCGAGGGGCGGCGGGATCGCCGTACTTCCGGCGTGCGGCCGTCGGTCTCGTCGGGGAGGTGTTCGCGGGCGATTACGCGGGCCGCTCGCCGCGGTGGCCCGTCGTCCCGTATCCGGCCGGAAAGAGCTCCGGCGGGGGGCGGGGCGCTGGGCGGGGCGTGGGGACCGGCTGTAGCGTGCGCAGCGTTTCGCACCGAACAGCCGCGCCCCACAACTCCGTTAGTGCGCAGTGCTGTTGATCGGATCCGTTTCCCGACAGGAAAGGACGATCGAGTGATGAGACCACTGAGAAGGCCGGAGCGGCCGCGAAGACGGCACGGGCGCCTCGGCCGGCTGCTCGGCGTCATGGTGGCGGCCGTCGCGGCCCTGGCCGCCGTGGGCGCCGCGCCGGGCCCCGCGGCCGCGGACCGGCAGGTCCGCGCCACCGTCTTCGGCTCCTCCGTCGCCGCCGCCCGCAACTACGACGGGCGCCTGGAACTCTTCGGCACCAACAGCGGGGACGCGGTCTTCCACCGCTACCAGGGCCGCCCCGGGACCGCGTGGACGCCGTGGTACCAGTTCGACGGCGGACTGCGCGCCGTGGCCGCCGAGACCAACGCCGACGGGCGCATGGAGCTGTTCGGCGTCAACGGCGCCGGAAACATCTACCACCGTTGGCAGACCCCGGCCACCGGCACACCGTGGTCGAACTGGGAACTGTTCGACGGCAACCTCACGTCGATCGCCGCCGCCCGCAACGCGGACGGCCGACTGGAGATCTTCGGCAGCAACGCCGCAGGCAACGTCTTCCACCGCTGGCAGACCGCCATCGGCGGCCCCTGGTCGGCCTGGGAGCAACTGGACGGCCTGGTGACGCAGATCGCCGCCGAAACCAACGCCGACGGGCGCATCGAGCTGTTCGGCGTCAACAGCAACGGCGCGGTCTTCCACAAGTGGCAGACGGTGCTGGGCGGACTGTGGTCCCCCTGGGAGCAGATGGACGGCACCCTCACCTCCATCGCCGCCGCCCGCAACGCCAACGGCCGGCTGGAGATCTTCGGCACCAACGGTGCCGACCAGATCTTCCACCGGGCGCAGACCGCGATCGGTGGCCCGTGGTCGGGCTGGCAGCAGATGGACGGCCTGCTGACCCAGGTCGCCGCAGAGACCAACGCCGATGGCCGCGTCGAACTCTTCGGCGTCAACCGCGGCGGCAACCCGTACCACCGCTGGCAGACGGCCATCGGCGGCCCGTGGTCGGGCTGGGAGCAGTTCGACGGCCTGCTGAGGCCCTGACGACCGTCGCGGCCGCAAAGGGGGTAGTCGCGCGCGGCTGCCTGCGCTGCTGACGCGGCGCGCCTGGCGCGAGCTCCGCGCAAGGTGCCGCCGGGGCGAGGGCCTCGGCGGCACCTGTCCGCCGGTGGCCGCGCGGCCACCGGCGCCGTGGCGTGCGAGCACCCTTCGGCCGTTCGCCGCGGGCCGGGGCTTCGCCCGCGTCGTACCCCGCGCCCACACACCGCCGGACGCGAGGTCTCCGGCCGCGAGCAGGCGGCGGGGGCGGCGGAGGCGGCGGATCTCCTCGACGAGCCGGGGGACGTCCCGGCGGGCGTGGGAGATGAAGTCGGCGTTCTCGCCCCACCGTTCGTCCGCCACGTCCAAGTCCACGTCCACGTCCACGTACCGAGGCCGCTGGACCAGCGTGGCCGCCGCAATCGTGCCGTGATCGAAGTCGGGCCGGCGTTCCCCGCGCTCGGTGTCGGGGGCCGTGCCGACGGCGACGAGACACATGGCGGCGTCGTCGTCGAGCTGTCGTACGTACGTGCGTGCCAGGGCCCGGGGGTCGCGGCCGCGACGCGTTCCTCGATCGCGGTCAGTTCCTCGTCGGTGAGTGCGCCGGGGTCACTCGTGGTCACTCATCGGGTCGCCGTCCTCTCGGGCACGAGCAAGCCATGTCGTCCGACAGGTGACCAGAGGGCGTCGTCGGCGTCTGCGGCCGGGAGGCCGTCCGCGTCACCATGACGGGACGACCAGGGCACGCGAACCGCCGGCCCGCCGCTGTCGTATCGGGCCCGTCGGCGGGCGTCGCGCGTTCCGGCGGCGGGGAAACCACTGCGGACGGACGCGCCGGTACCCGCGCGGTCCGCGGCGCTGATGCTCGGCGATCCGACGATGTGGCGGCCCACGGGCGAGACGATCCGGTGCCTGGAGGACGGCGGCGCGGTATTCGGCCACATCGTCGGCATGCCGTTCCCCGACGTGGCGGGACCTGCCCACACGATTCGGGTTCCGCGCCGTGACGACCCGGTACGACAGGAGAGCGTACGTATTCCACGGCACGGTCGCCCTCGCCGCGATCCGGTGCCGGCTGCGCGGGTGACCCGCCGGACAGTCCCCAGGCCACTTGACTGTCCTCTCGCGGGGGGCACGCTGCCCGCGCGGCACACCGCGCACCCGGCCCCGTACGCACTCCGCGCACCGGCCCTCGTGCGCACACGGTGTCCGAGGCCGGAATCGGCCTCTCCTTCCGTACCCACACCGCGGCGGGCGCGGCACTCACGGAATGCTCGGCGAGCAGGCGCACGGCGTGCAGGATCGGTGGTGGGGTGCGGCACTGTATGACGATGTCGAAGATGCCCTAAAACGCAGGTCATCAACGGCTGTGCGACGGCGGTAAGCTGACGGAACGTCATATTCGGGCCGGAGCAGTCGGCCCTCCGACGGATCCAGATCGAGAAAACAGGGTGCTCAGGGTGAAGAGATTCAAAGCCGTCGTCGTCGCCGTCGCCGCCGCGGCAGGAATGGCCGTGGCCGTCACACCGGCGCAGGCGGCCGACGTCTGTTCCACAGGGGGCGGAGGCAGGTACATATGCGATTACGGCGTGACGAAACATGCGCTCCCGAACGGTGAGAAGGAACAGTTCGTGATCGGCGCCGACTACGCGGTGTGGACACGCTGGACCAAGGACGAGCGGTGGACGGGATGGGTGTCCTTGGGCATGCCGGATCCTCTCGGTTCCGCCCGTGCCACCAGCCGTGTCACCGTGACCGACCAGCCGGGCACATCGCGAACGGCCATCACCCTCCACAACAGCAACGGCGCCCTGGTGGGCAGGACGCGCTCCGTCCCCGGGGCGGACTGGACGCCTTGGGACTACCCCAATTGCTGCTGACCGAGCGTTCCGCCCTCCGGGGCACTTGCCCTTCCAGGGCGACAACCCGCCGGTCCCGGCAGCGGACCGGCGGTGCGGGCGCTCCACTGGGCGTGGCGTACGGACCTCAATGAGGAACCTGATGTCGGAGCGCCGGTTCGCAAACCTCGGAAAGCGGTCCACGATCTTGCTGCTGGCTACGGCCTGTCATACAAGTGGATCTCGGTCGTGGATGGTCATGCTCTCTGGGCGTGGAGATGTGACGAACGGGCTGGTGGGCTCGCCTGAAGCCGTTGCTGCCGCAGGACATCAAGCCGGGCCGTCCGCCGGTGCGGACGCGGCGGCAGTTGATGGACGGCATACGGTGGCGGGCCCGGACCGGTGCTCGAGCCCCTGGTCACGGCCGGGCAGCAGCTTCCCCGTGGTTCGAGCCGGTCCTGGAGGCGATTCGAGTGCCCCGGCTCGGATGCGACAGACCGCGCAAACGACCGGACCAAGTCCGGGCCGAGAGGCGTACGACTCCCGCTGCAACCGGCCGACCTGCGTAGACGCGGGAACAAGGCAACGATCCCAGTCTCCGCGGACCGTGTCACCAACCACCGGACACTCGGCTCCCGGAGCGGTCGGCCGCCGAAGTTCGACACGACCGTATACCGCGAACGTCACGCGGTCGGATACGGGATCAATCGCCTCAAGCGCCACGGGGCTGTAGCCGCGCGATACGACAACCCCCGCCGTCCGTTACGAAGCGACCGTGCTGGTCGCAGTCCTCGGCGGGTGGCTGTGAGCAGCCCCGCCGGGGTGGTCGGCGGCAGTGATGAGCTGGTCGAGTCGGCGCAGTGTGCGGGTCATTTCCTCGACCCTGGCCGCGAGGCGGTCGCGTTCGGCGCGCAGCGTGCGGCGCTGGGTGGCGGTGACGCGCCCGTTGTTCACGCAGGGCAGCAATGTCGCGATGGAACGGCTGCTCAGGCCGGCCGCGTAGAACTGCTGGAAGAGGCGCACCATTTCGACGGTGCCCTCGGTGTAGCGGCGCTGTCCCGACGGTGTGCGCTCCGGGCTGAGCAAACCTTGTTCCTCGTAGTAGCGCAACGCGCGCACGCTCACACCGGCCCGCTGCGCCAGTTCTCCGATCTTCATCGCCCCGTCTTTCCCTCCGAGTCTTTCCTTCCGACGCTTGACTCTCACGTCAGCGTGAGGTTTTAGCGTAGCGGGCATGGACATTCGAAACGAGATCGCACTGGTCACAGGGGCGAACCGTGGTATCGGGCACAGCTTCGTCACCGAGTTGCGGCGCAGAGGCGTCAAAAAGGTCTATGCGGCCGCTCGCCGGCCGGAGACCGTCCTCCCAGCGCCCGGTGTCATCCCGTTGATGCTGGACGTCACCGATGACGCGTCCGTGATCCGGGCCGCGGCTTTGGCCGACGACACGACACTGCTCGTCAACAACGCCGGAGTGTCGACCTTCGCCCGGCTCACCGACGGCGCGGAGGAGGACATCCGGCTGGAGATGGAGACCAACTTCTTCGGCACCCTGCGTATGGTGCGTGCCTTCGCGCCGGTTCTGGGCGCCAATGGCGGTGGTGCCGTGCTGAATGTGCTGTCGGTCATGGCGTGGATGGCGTATGAGCACTCCAACAGCTATGGGGCGTCCAAGGCTGCGGCCTGGGCCCTGACCAACGGCATCCGGTACGAACTCGCCGGTCAGGGCACCCAGGTCACGGCGCTGGCCATGGCAAGCGTCGACACCGACATGATGGCCGGCGTCGAGGACGAGAAATCGGCCCCCGATGTGATCTCCAGGGCGGCGCTGGACGGCCTTGAGGCCGGTTCCCTCGAAGTACTGGCCGACGGGCGGACGGCCCAGTGGAAGTCCCGGCTCGGCGAGGACCCGGCCCACCTGTACCCGCAACTGTCCGTGCGCGACGCCGCCAAGCATGAGTTCGTCGTTTAGCCAGTACGACGTGGTTTGGTTCGGGCCTTGTGGTGCGCTGGACGGCTGAACGCCTCGCCGGTGGCAACGACTCTGCCCACGCCGTGGCGTGGGGCCGGGCGGCGGTTCCTCGAACCCGGCGGCCTTCCGGGGCCGGGGCGGGATGGTGTGGGTGCAATGGCTGGTGAGCCGGCCTTCACGTGCAGTTTTCGAACCCTCCGCGGACGCGGGTGGGTGTCAGTCTGTTCGGCTCGGTGGGTTTCTCCCGGGGCCTGCGGAGGTCGGGGGCCAGCGGTCGGGCGAGCCGGAGCCGGGCATAGGCGCCGGCCACCACCCCGCCCCGCCCGGTGAGGACGGGGACTGCGGATCCTCCGAGCCCGCGCGAGGTGTTCTCGATCACGGACAAACCCGTGGTGCAAGGGAAGGGCAAGGAGCGTAGTGGACAGCACCATCGGGAATGAGCAGACCGCGGCCAAGGGGCCATCCCGTGGAGTGGAGGAGATCGAGCCGGACAGGGCCGTGGTCGCTTGTGTATGAGGGCGAGCCGCCGCTGATCACGCCGTGCGGGTCGGTCCCGCACGGTGGGTTCCGGTCAGCAGAGCTTCGGCGTGCTTGCGGAAAGCGGTGACCAGACGGCTGCGGTCGCCGGTGCGGGTGGCGAGTACGACCTGGCTCGGTTCGACCCCGCGCAAGGGGACGGTGGTGAGGCTGGGATGCAGTCCGGTCGCGTGGTCGAGGGGCGGCCCGATGGCCACGGCCTGCCCGGCGGCGATGAGTTCGTGTTTGTCCTCGAGGGCCTCGACCAGGGGGCCGTCGGGCGCGGGGCGCCCGTCGGGCCGGGGATCGAGCCGCCAGTAGGCGTTCAGCAACGAGTCGGACTGGCGTACATGGGGGATCGGCTCGTCGGCGATGTCGTCGAGGGTGACGGACTCCTGGCCGGCCAGACGGTGGTCTCGGGGCACGACCAGCACGCGCGGTTCGTCGTAGAGGACGGTGACACGCAGCCGGTCGGTGGGGAACGGCAGGCGCGTCACCACCGCGTCGACGCGGTGCTCCAGCAGCGCGCCGCGCGAGTCGTTCCAGTCGAGCAGGCGGGTGTGGACCTCGGCGTCGGGATCGCGGTCGCGCAGGGCCCGTACGGCCGCGGTGACGACCAGCCCCCTGGTGTAGCCGACGGTGATACTGCCGGGCCGGGCCGCGGCCCGGGTCCGGGCCATCGCTTCGGCCGCAGCACGCAGCAGCCCCTTGGCCTGGGGCAGGAAGACCTCGCCGGCCTCGCTGAGCCGGGTGCCGCTCGTGGTGCGATCGAGCAGGCGGACGCCCACTTGCCGTTCGAGGCGGCGGATCTGTCGGCTCAGCGACGGCTGGGTGGTGTGCAGCGCCTCGGCGGCACGGCCGAAGTGCCGGTACTCGGCGACCACCGCGAAGCACTGCACCAGCCGGAGGTCGAGGTCCACGGGTGCGGGGAAGCGCTCGGACACCACCCCACCCTAACTGGCCTTATACGCAGACCGTATGACGTGTTTCGGAACAATCATTGGACTGCGTGCTCGTCGCGGACGCACCGTGGTGACCATGACGTCGGACAGCGTGACACCGTTTCGTATCGACATTCCGGACAGCGCCCTGGAGGATCTGAAGGACCGGCTGCACCGGGTACGCCTTGCCGGCCGGGAGACGGCGCCGGACGGCCGCCAGGGGGTGCAGCGGGAGCGCCTTGAGGAACTGCTGAAGTACTGGGCCACCGGATACGACTGGCGCGGTCTGGAGCGGCGGCTCAACGAGCTGGGCCAGTTCCGTACGACCATCGACGGTCTCGGCCTCCACTTCATGCACGTGCGCTCGCCCCGCCCCGACGCCACCCCCCTGTTGCTGCTGCACGGGTGGCCGGGCTCAACGACGACATCCCCGCGGGCGGCCACTTCGCCGCCCTGGAGCAACCTGAGCTGTTCGCCGGGGAGATCGTCAAGTTCGCGCGGACGGTGGCCGCGTGAAGACCATCAGGATCACTGGAGACGTGGACGGCATCGGGCGCGGCCTCGCCCGAATCCACCTCTGGCGTCGGGACCGGGCCGTGGCCGTCGGAACCGACAAGGCCAAGGCCGAGCCCGGCGCCCGGTTCCGGGTCGAAGTGGAGCTCATCGACGAGGGCAGGCGGCTGATCGACCGGCTCTCCGCCGAGTTCGACACGATCGACGGCCTCGTCCTGGGTGCCCGGCTCCAGCGTTCCAGGCGTACGGAGACCGTCGACGGCCTGGAGTCCGACATCGCGCTGACCTGCCTCGGCCGTTTCCTGCTCGGCCACGGTCCGGCCGGCCTGCTCGGCCGCGCCGCCGGACCGGTCGTCGATGCACGACGGTTCTACGACCGCACCCGGGAGGTGCTCGCTCGATGAAGTGGGTCAGCTACCGCTCCTCCGACGGCTCCGCGCACTGCGGCGTGGTGCACGACAACACCATCCACGCCGTGGGCACGGACCTGTTGGAGCTGCTGCGCCCCGAAGGCGGACTGGAGGCCGCCGCAACCAGGAAACCGACCGAGACCGTCGAGCCGGCCGCGGCCGACCTGCTGGCGCCGATACCGGTGCCCCCGGCGGTCCGTGACTTCGCCGCGTTCGAACGTCACATCAGCAACGCGGGCAAGGCAGCCGTTGGTGACGGCAGGGTCAGCCCGGTCTGGTACGAGTATCCGCTCTGCTGCTTCTCCAGCCCGGCGGCGATCAAGGGACCGTACGATGAGGTCCCCATCGCCCCGGGCGCTCGGTGGTGGGACTACGAGGTCGAGGTCGCCGCGGTGATCGCCGGGGACTGCTCGAACCTCGACGCCGCCGCGGGGGAGAAGCACATCGCCGGCTACCTGGTCTACTGCGACTGGAGCGCACGCGACATCTCCGCGAGCGAGATGGGGTTCGTGTACGGCCCGTCCAAGAGCAAGGACGCCTCGACCAGCCTCGGCCCGTTCCTCGTCACCCCCGACGAGCTCGAACCGTACCGCTCGGGCAAGGGCTATGCGCTGCGGATGGACGGGTACGTCAACGACGAGCACTACGGCGGCGGCGGATGGGAGGAGATCCACTGGTCGTTCGGCGAGATGCCGGCGCACGCGTCGCGCGGCACCACCCTGCGAGCCGGTGACATCCTCGCCAGCGGTCCCGTGGGCACCGGCTGCATCCAGGAACTGTGCGGCCACCGCCCCTACCTGTCACCGGGAGACACGGTCCGGATCGAAGTGCAGGAACTCGGCGCGATCTCCACACGGATCACCGCGCCAGAGCCGTCCTGACGTACCGGACGCGCCAAAGACGACCTTGACCCTGCCACTTGCCAGGAGACCACCGCGATGCATCTCGCCGGTACCTTCCCTCACGCTGACATGGATCCGCATGCCGTCCGCGAGGTCAGCCTCACCATCAACGCCGCCCACCTGTTCGTCTACTTCATTCCCGAGGCACCGGAAGAGGCCGCCAAGCTGGGCGTGACCGAGTACGGACCGGCGTACTTCGCGTTCCGGGCGGCCCCGATGGGCGCGGTCCCGTGGCAGGTCACACTCGCGGCCTTCTACAACTTCAGCCCGCGGTCGGTGCGGGCCATGGCAGGCGTGTGGGACACAGCGACGCCAGAGGAGTGGCAGGCCGCCCGCTTCGCAGCCGTCGATCGTGCGTTGCAACGTGTCGACGTGAGCCTCACCGCCGATCGGATCGCCGAGGCACGATCGCTGATCGACCCGGTCGTCGCCGGCGCCGACTACGCCGGAAAGACGATGGCCGCCGCCAACGCCTCGGTCCCTCTCCCAGCCGATCCGCTCGTCGCGCTGTGGCAGCAGATCACGGTGCTGCGTGAGTGGCGCGGTGACGCGCATGTCACCGTGCTCGCCGCCAACCGCCTCGGGCCGTGTGACTGCAACGTTCTGCAAACCGCGACAGGTCACTTCCCGGAAGCGATCGCGCGCGCCACCCGGCTGTGGGACGACGAGGAGGTGGCTGCGGCAACGGCGCGCCTCGTCGCACGCGGCTGGCTCGACGCCGACGGCACCGCGACCGATGCCGGCATAGCGGCGCGCGAGCGGATCGAAAGAGAGACCGACGAGCACTGCGCCGCCCTGTGGACGCCGATCGGTGACGCCGACGTCCGTCGCCTCACCTCGCTCATCATGCCGATCCACGACGCGTTCACCGCGGCCGGGACGTACCCCTTCCGCGTGGAGACGGGAGACACGCAGTCCGCCGATCCGGAGGCCGTCAGGTAGGCCCCGTTCTCGGGCCTGGGCCACGAAGGCGCGCCTGGAGCAGGCCCGCATCGTCAAGGCCGCCAACGCCTCGGCCGGCCGGGCCGTCGTTCGGGCGCTGCGCATGCTGCTGCCCGACACGGCACCTGCCCGGCCTCACCGCACCTGCTGGTCCGAGCGGTGGGGCCGGGCAGCGTTTCCGGTGGAAACGGCCGCGGCCGCCGGACAAGCTCCGGCGACGTCCCCGCGCTACTTCGGTCAGAGCCTTTCACCGTCTTCGCGGACATTCACCGGCGTGAGTTCGCCGTCGACCGCGCGGCGACGCGCCTCGACAGGAGACGGGTCAGCGGGCGTGCGACCGTCGTCGGAAGCCAGGCTCTGCGGGGGCAGGACCGTCCGGATCGCCTCGTAGTTCGAGGCATGGGCGACGGCGATCTGCTGTCCCGTCATCGGGCAGACGTTCATCGCCTCTTCCCAGTGACGGGTGGACTCCCATTCCGCCACGTTGACGAGAGGGAATCTGCTCCCCGGAGCGATCGTGCGGAACATGTACGTCCGAATGAATCCGGGCTGCTCCGCCATCACTTCCGCGGCATCCTGCCATGCGGCGAGATAAGAGGCCTCCTTCTCCTCGTCGATCTCAATCGGAATGATCACGACGTGACGATTTTCCATCTGTTGTCTCCCCAAGTGTTTCGACTGTCGATATGCGGCTCGGTGCGCGACGAATTCCCAAAGAATGCGGGAACACGACCGAGTCCTGAGTCCCGAGACGCCGGGTTTCGGCTGCGGTCCGGAACCGTCTGGACGCAGCCTGCCCACACGTGCCCGCAGGCAGCGAACCTTCGTGCTGGATCGGCAAGATGGCCGGCGTGGTCCCGGAAGGCGGCCGATCGGCGGCGGCCATGGTCGGCGGCGGATGCCGGGGCTTCTTGCCGGAACGGCATGAACCTTTGCCGCGTCCGTGGCGCCCTTCCCACGCTGAGGGCATGAGCGAGTTCGAGTTGATGCGAGATGGTGAGCGGACCTGGGACGTCGTGGTGGTCGGGGGTGGGACCGCCGGCCTGTCCGGGGCGCTGACTCTGGCCCGGGTGCGCCGGTCGGTTCTGGTGATCGACAAGGGGGAGCCCCGCAACGCTCCGGCCGCCGGCGCCCATGGTGTGCTCGGCCGCGAGGGTATCTCTCCCTTGGAGCTGCTGCGGCTCGGGCGCGAGGAGGTCGCTTCGTACGGAGGTCGTGTCGTTTCGGGGCAGGTCGCGCGGATCTCCCGGGACGGCGTGGGTTTCCGGGTCGTCACCGAGGGCGGACAGCGCGTGCGTACGCGCAGAGTGCTGGTGACCACTGGTTTGGTCGATGCGCTGCCGGACGTGCCGGGGCTGGCCGAACGGTGGGGGCGGGACGTGCTGCACTGCGTGTACTGCCATGGCTGGGAAGTCCGGGACAAGGCCATCGGGGTGCTCGGCAACTTCCACCAGGCACTGCTGTTCCGCCAGATGTCCGAGAACGTCACGCTGTTCCTGCACACCGGAACGGAGCCGGCCGACGAGCAGTGGGAGCAGTTGGCCGCTCTCGGTGTCGGCGTGGTCGATGGTGAGGCCACCGGGCTCGAGGTGGACGGCCACGACCATCTGGCGGGCGTGCGCCTGGCGTCAGGGAAGGTGGTGCCCGTCCAGGAACTGGTGGTCGCCCCCCGGTTCCTCGCGCGCGCCGGTTTTCTGGGCGAGTTGGGCGTGACGACGCAGGAACACCCCATGGGCCTGGGGGAGCAGCTCCGGGTGGACGCCTCCGGGTTCACCGGCGTGCAGGGCGTGTGGGCCGCGGGGAACGTCAGCGATGTACTGGCCGGGGTGCCGGCCGCGGCGGCAGCCGGCACCACCGCGGCCGCCGCGATCCACATGGACCTGCTGAAGGCCGACGCGGAAGCCGCCGTCCGCGCGGCCAAGGGCGGGGGAGCGTTCAACGCGGCCACGGAGGCCGAGCTGTCGCGGCTGGTGCCGGGCAGCCGTGCGCACGGACCGGACTCCTTCCTCGGTGGGAACTGACCACCGCGCCGCGACCGGGTCAGGTGGCGCGGACCCGGAGGTGGGCCCGTTCTCCCTGGCGTCCGAGCAGGATGAGGAGTTCGACGGCCTGGTCGCCGTCGGCGCCGATCCAGTGCGGCACGTGCGTGTCGAACTCCGCGGCCTCGCCCGGCTTGAGGCTCAGGCTCTGCTCACCCAGCAGCAGCCTGAGCCGGCCGGAGAGGACATAGATCCACTCAAAACCGTCGTGGGTCTGCAGCTCCGGCTCGATGTGGGGCGCGGGTGAAAGGAGAAGCTTGTAGGCCCGGGCGCCGCCGGGATCGCTCAGCGGCACCAACGTCATGCCTCCCCGGGTCACCGGGCGCAGGTGAATGCGCGGGTCTCCTGTACGGGGCGCGCCCACGAGATGGTCGAGGGGCACCGCGTACACCTCGGCGAGTGGCAGCAGCAGCTCCAAAGTCGGCTTGCGACTGCCGCCCTCCAGACGAGACAGCGTGCTCTCGCTGATTCCGGTCCGCCGGCCGAGCTCGGCCAGCGTGATCCCCCGCCGGCGACGCAGCTCCCGCAGACGGGGCCCGACCGCATCCAGAACGTCCTTCTTCGCGCTGTCCACACCTTGATACTGCCCGAACCCGAAACGGCATGGCTCCTGCCGAAGGTGCGGGCCCTCGCCCATGGGCGATGAGGTCGTCGGGCGACGGCGCGTAGCCACCGCATCCGGGCCGCCGCCGCATGACCCGCAGGCGCCGTCGGGGCAGGGAAGCACTCACCTGTGCCATCGGCGGTACGCACGGGGCGGCCGCCGATCCGCACCGTCGACCGTTGTGCCGCCGACGAAACCATTGGGCTGAGGGTGACGTACCGATGGCGGGGGGCGCGGCCAGGCCGGTTGGGCGCGGCCACACAGGGCAATTGTCCGCGCGCCTGAGGGAGCCTGTTCGGTTCGGGCCGTGCGGCCGGTCCAGCATGGTGGCGACGCGGGTGCCGGATGCATATGCCATGGGCCCGCACGCCGCTACCGAGGGAGAGGCAATGATCAAACCCACCGCAGCCGGCAGCGCCCCAGCGAAGGGTCCGGGCAGCGTCAACGTGGCGGGGAACACCTACAAACCCACGAGGTTCATGCGGCACCCCCTGACGACGCACAACCAGAAGGAGCTCGACATCGAAGGGAGGGCCCAGCCCCTCCTGGACAAGTGGAAACGGTGGCAGGAAGCGGATCCGGCACAGAAGCCGTCGGGCTGGGCGAAGGTGCGGGCGAAGGCGAAGAAGGCTTCGGAGGACGGTCAGGATCGGTGGATCGCCCCGACCGGGTTCTCCGTGAACAAGGTGCGGTACGGCGAATATCCCAAGAACGAGGAGACGGCGCACCAGCGTGGGTGGAACACCTATATGAACATGGGGCTGCCGCTCATCGAAGAGCGGAGCGACATCCAGCAGCCCCCGCCCGACCTGATCGCTCAGCACGTCTTCACCAACAGGACCGACCCCCAGCCCACCACGGTCACCTTCAGCACCGAATTCTCGATCTCGAACACCATCACGTGGAACCTCCAAGGGGAGGTGCAGCTCACCTTCGGGACGAAGTCGAGCGCGTCCCTGCAACAGCAGTTGCAGAAGAGCATGGCGATGAAACAGCATCAGAAAAGCACCCAGCGGAGCAGCAAGGACCGGCTGGGCTTCGACGTCGAGTTCCAGTCGGAAGCGGCGAGCACGTCGACGGCCACGAGTTCCGCCACGGGCACCGGGGAGGTGCACGCGGACCTGATGCTCGCGATCACGGGCTCCGTCGGCGGTCAGTTCACCACGTCGGTGAAGACGACGGCGCAGATCCAGACGCAGATCGAGACCCGGGCGGTCATCCGGGCCACGCAGCGACGCCAGGTGAAGAGGTTCGACTACGAGCTCCCCATCGTCTTCGCCGGTTGCGTCGCCCTGTACTACCCCGAGGAAGTGGACCCTTCGAGTGTCACGTGTCTCGACCACGAGGACAACGACGAACGGAAGCGGGCCCAGACACTGGATCCCACCGGGTGTACCCAGCTTCCGGATCACACCCAGGTGGTCGTCCGGGACATCGACATCATCGAATTGATCGGCGAGAAAAGGCGGTACTTCCCGCAGAAAGGCCAAGCGGAGATCGTGTCCGTCTTCGCCGGTGAGACCGAGCTGTTCGAGCTTGAAAAGCTCAAGTTGAGCGACGGTTACGGCGACGACCGCGAAGCGCCTTTCTACAAGAGCTGACACCACGTCCATCGAGGGGATCAGGAGAGAAGCCCATGCCTGTCGACAACGCCGCCGACAACGCCGCCGACAACGACAAAGACGCAGCAGGGTCCGCCCGGAAGGCCGCCGCCGGCAACGTCTTCGGCGGGGGCAAGGAGCAGGCCGCTTCCGCTGAGGGCGCCGCGAAGAAGATCAACGGGAATACGCCCGGGGTCGGCAAAGGCGCCTGGGACGAAGAGAACGAGACCGTCACGGGGGACCTCTCGGGATACGTGCACCAGATGGAGAGCGGGCGCGAGGCGTGGCTCATGCGCCAGACCCCGCACGGCGCGATCAACGTGATGGACGGTTTTCTCACGCCCTTCTTGCGGAACATGCAGTCGGCAGCCGCCGCGCAGCTCACCGCGCACACGAACCCGAAAACGACCTCCGACACGGCATCGGCGGCCAAAGGCGCGGCGTACGAGAACGTGCGGACGGACGGAGTGAGAATCGAGCGAGAAGACCGTCCGACGATCGACAAGGAAACCGAAGAGTCGCTGAAAAGGGCCGGTTACCGGACCGAGGGTGCCTTCCTGGTCTGCAGGTTCGACGGGAAGGCAGCCATCGACGTCGCGCTGGACCCGTCGGGCCGCAAGGCGTACGTCCTCACGGTGGACGGCCTTCTCTACGGGGTCGATCCGGCCACCGGGACCAAACGCAAGGTCATGACGAGCGCACCGCTGGGCTCGCCTCGTGGTGTGGCCGTGGACGCGAACGGCATGGCCTACGTCACGGACTACGGCGGCGCCGGCCGCCTCCTTCGGGTGGACCTGTCGAGCGGCGAGACCACCGAAATCGTCACCGACGCGAAGGCGCAGGGCATCGCGCTGGACAGGAACGGCAAGGTGTACATCACCGCCTACGCCGACGATTCCGCCGAGGGGAAGCTGTTCGAAGTCGACCTGAAGAAGGAGCGGAAGGAGAAGAAGGAGATCGTCGGTGGGCTGGGTCGGCAGACCTCCGGGGTCGCCCTGGTGCTGGACGAGAAAGGCGACGCGCGCACGGCGTACACCGGGCACTGGTGGACGACCGGGGACCTGTACGAGATCGACCTGGCAGGTCGCACCGCACAGCGGGTGACCACCGCCGACAACAGTCCCGACATGGCGGTGGACGGCACGGGCACCGCGTACGTCGGCGACCACATCGCCGACGTCCTGTACAAGGTCGACCTGAAGAGCCGCAGCCGACGTGAAGCGGTGAAGGCCGTCGCGGGCACGTTCTCCCCGTTCGGCATCGCGCTGGACAGCGGCAATGACGTGCTCTATGTCAGCACCTACGAGGGCCAGTTGTGGCGGTTCGCCCTGAGCGTCCTCCGGAGTCCCGAACTGATCGAGATCACGGCGACGTAGGGACCACACCCGCTGGACCACACCCGTCGAACGAACGTACGTACGTGCGTCCGGCGGGGTGGGTGAGCAGGTCGGCCGCCGTGGGCAGCCTTGTGTGGGGGACGTTGCCGGGCACGGGGCGTTTCGCTCCTGGCATGCCTGGGGTCATGTGCGGACTGACTGTCCGGGGCTGTGGGTTCCGCCGGTTCTCCGATCGCGGTCGTCGGTGTCTCGTGCCGGCTGCCCGGGGGCGTCGGTGGCCTGTCCGCCCTGAGGGAGGCGCTGGGGCCTGGGGCGAGGGCGAGGGCGGGGGCGGCAGGGGCAGCGGCTGGGACGGGGGCGGGGCCGGGTCGCCTGGCGCGAGAGGTGGCCGCCGGCTTCCCGCCGCCGAGGGGGCGGCACCGTCCACCGGGTGGAGGTCGGGGACGGCACGACCGGCACCACCCGCTGGCCGTCGACGTCAGGCGGTACCGCCGCCGGCATCTGCGTCAACCTCGACACACACCCTCTGCCCGAGCCCGCCTCGGCCGCCACGCTCACCGGTCGGCCCACGGCGCTCCTCCGGCGGATCATCGCGGCCTGCCCCCGCCTGCCCTCACCCGCCCACCTGCCGCCTCCCGCCTGCCTGCGTGCGCCCGGACGCCACCAAGCCCGGTGCGAGTGTGATGACTTGGCCCCGTGGCGAACTGCCCCCCGACCCCCCGCCCGCGCCGGACAACGCCGAAGCGGTGGTGCGCACGCGGGGGGCGGGCCGCCGTTCCGCGGTGCCGGCGTCGTGCCGGGCAGTCGTCCGATTCCGGACCTTGCCGAGGGCCGCACGGTTCAACTAGATATGCCTCTGGCGCCCCGATGATGACGCCCGTTCCCGGACTCCTCCCCCCTGTGCAGCGCAGTCCCCCCGCAGGCTCGCAGACTTCCCGCGACAGACGGAGATCGGTGGTTTCTCCATGCTTTTCCTGCACGATCTGCTCACCGCCCAGGCCCGGACGGACCGGGACGGCGCCGCCGCGCTGGACGGCGACGCCGTCCTGACCTTCGGGGAGGCCGAGTCCGGTGCCGACCGGGTCGCGGCCGGACTGGTGTCCCTGGGGGTGCGGCCCGGTGACCGCGTGGGCCTCTGTCTCTCCCGGTCGCTCGGCCTGTGGCCGGCCCTGTTCGGGCTGCTGCGGGCCGGTGCCGTCTGCGTGCCCGTCGATCCGGAGGATCCCGCCGAACGCCGGCGGACGATCCTGGAGTTCTCCGGCGCCCGCGTCCTGCTCAGCGAGCGCGCACTCCTCGGCGCGCCCTGCCCGCCGGGCGTGCGGGCCGTCGCCGTCGAGGACCTGCTCGACGAGGCCGTGGCGCCGCTCCCGGCGCCGGTGCTCGCGGCCGATGACGCCCTCGCGTTCGTCTTCTACACCTCCGGTTCCACCGGCGTGCCCAAGGGCGTGATGCTCACCCACCGTGCCCTGCTCAGCGGACAGCGGTGGCTGCAGCGGACGTTCCCCCTGGAGCGCGGTGACCGGCACCTCCTGCGGACCACGCTCAGCATCACCAACCTGGTGCGCGAGGTCTTCTGGCCGATGCTGTCCGGCGGCACCGCCGTGGTCGTCCCGCCCGGCGAGCACAAGGATCCGGACCGCCTCGTCGAGTGGATCGACACCGGCCGTGTGACGACGCTGATGGTCGTGCCGGCCCTGCTGTCCGGCATGCTGGAGAACCCCCGCTTCGCCGCCGTCACCTCCCTGAAGTACGTTTTCTGCAGCAGTGACGCGATGCCCGGCTCGCTCCCCGAGGCGTTCTTCACCGCCGGCCCCCCGGCCCGGCTGTTCAACGTCTACGGCCTCACGGAGGCGCTTTACGCCGGCTACTGGGAATGCCTGCCCGGTGTCGCCTACGACGGGTTCGTGCCGGTCGGCAGGCCGGCCGAGCTCACGCCGCTGATCCTGGACGAGGACCTGCGCCCGGTGCCCGACGGCGAGACCGGGGAGCTGTGCCTCTCGGGCACCGGCATGGCCGAGGGCTACGACCGACTGCCCGACCTCACCGCGGCGAAGTTCACCGACAGCCCGTACGGCCGGCTGTTCCGTACCGGCGACCTGGGCCGGCTGGCGGCCGACGGCCGCCTGGAGCTCCTCGGGCGCCTGGACGACCAGGTCAAGATCGCCGGCTACCGGGTGGAACTCGGTGAGGTGGAGGCCCGCTTACGGGAGGTCCCGGGTGTCACCGCGGCCGTCGCCGCGGGCCGCCGCGGCGCGGGCGGCCACCAGCGCCTCGTCGCCTACCTCACCTGTGACGGCACACCGCCGACCGCGGCCGGCATCCGCGCCCGCCTCGCCGGCCGGCTGCCCGACTACATGATCCCCGCCGCGTTCACGGTGGTCGACACCATCCCGCTCACCCACAACGGCAAGGTGGACCGCCGGGCGCTGGCCGACCGGGACGGGACCCGGCTGGAGCTGGCGGAGGAGTACCACCCCCCGCGCGACGAGCTCGAACGGTTCCTGTGCGGGCTGTGGGAGGAGGTGCTGTCCCTGCCGCGGGTCGGCATCCACGACGATTTCCTGGCGCTCGGCGGCGACTCCATCCAGGGCTTCCTCATCAGCGCCAAGGCCAACACCAAGGGGCTGGGGCTGAGTTCGACCCAGTTCTTCGCCACGCCCACGATCGCGGAGACGGCAGCGGCCGTCGAGGAGCGGCGCCGCGGTGACTCCGGCGCCGGCGGCGCGTTCGTCGCCCCGCCCTTCGCCGTCGCCGAGGAGGACCTGGCGGCCGTGCGGCGGATCGCCGCCGACCCCGAGGGCATCGCCACGGTGCATCCCGTCACCGAGATGCAGAAGGGCATGCTCTTCCACTCCCTGCTCGACCCCGAATCCGGCGTCTACGTCGAGCAGTTCCTCTACACCCTGGAGGGCGAGCTCGACCTCGACGCCTACCACCGGGCCTGGCAGGAGGTGGTCGACCGGCACGAGATCCTCCGGTCGTGGCTGGCCGTGCAGGGCCTGGCGGAGCCCCTGCAGGTCGTCCAGCGGCGGGCCGCGCCGGAGTGGTCCGTCCTCGACTGGTCCGGCGTGCCCGAGGAGCGGCAAAACACCCTGCTGGACACGCACTTGGCCGAGGACCGGCGTCGCGGCTTCGCCTACGAACGGGCCCCGCTGTTCCGGCTGGCCGTCATCCGCACCGGCCCCGCCCGGCACCGGCTCGTCATGAGCTACCACCACCTCATCCTGGACGTGTGGTCACTCTTCCTGCTCCTGCGCGACTCGCTGGAGATCTATCACGCGCGCCGCCGCGGCACCGTGCCCCGACTGCCCGGCACCCGGCCCTTCCGTGACTACGTCGCGTTCGTCCGCGCCCAGGACGGCCGTGCCTCACGGGACTACTGGACCGGGCACCTCGCGGGCTTCGAGGGCCCCACCACGATCGGTCGCACGGCCCGGCCCGGACTGTCGGCGAGCCCCCAGGAGATGCACGCGGGTGCCGCCTACCCCGTCGGCGCCGATCTGACCGGCCGTCTGACGGCCTATGGCCGGACCCACCGGCTCACTCTCAACTCCCTGATCCAGGGCTCCTGGGCGACGGTGATCTCCGCGCTCAGCGGACGGCACGACGTGTGCTTCGGCATGACCATCACCCACCGGCCGGTCGCCCTGTCCCACATCGAGGACATGGCCGGCATCTTCGTCAACATTCTCCCGATGCGGCTCACTCTCGACCGCGAGCGGCCCGTGGGCGGCTGGCTCCACGACGTCCAGGCCACCCAGCTCACCGCCCGGGCCCACGAGCACTACCCGCTGCCCCTGATCCAGCAACACCCGGACGTCCCCAGCGGCCGTCCGCTCTTCGAATCCCTGTTGATCTTCGAGAACATCCCGCACGCCATCGGGTGGGCCGGTGGCGACGGCGTCACCGTACGGCACGAGCGCAACCTCGGCTGGACCAACTACCCCCTGACCATCGGGGTGATGGCCGAGGGCGAACTCACCTTCCAGGCCGAGTACGACCTCGCCCACTTCGACCGCGACACCGTCGACCGGGTGATGGGCGCCTTCCGCGACGTCCTGGAGGCCATCGCCGACGGCGGTGGCGAACCCCTCGGCAAACTCCTCGACCGCGTCGCCGACTCCCTGCCCGCCCGCCCCGCGCACGACGAGGCGGCCACGGCACCGCCGGCCGCCCCCGGCGGGCCCGCCGCCCCGCCCGCCACTCCCGACGAGGCGGACCTCGCCCGCATCTGGGCCACCGTGCTGGGCACCGAAACGGTGGACGCGCACACTCCGTTCCTGGAACTGGGCGGCAGCTCCCTGGCGGCACTCAAGGTGGCCGCGCTGGCCCGCGCGCAAGGCTTCTCCTTCGCCCTGCGCGACCTGTTCACCCGCACGGGCACCATCCACACCCTCGCCCCCTCCCGTACCGGCCGGGAGGGACGATCAGCGTGACCGGAGCGACCCCCCGACCGTACCCGCACTACGGACTGCTCGGCGTCGGCTTCGGCCCGTCGCACCTGTCGCTCGCCGCCGTGTGCGACTCCACCCGCGCGCCCGCCGCACGGACCCGTCTCCACTGCCTGGAGGCCCGGCCCGGCTTCAGTTGGCACCCCGACATGCTCCTGGACGGCACCCGGATGCAGGTCGCCTTCCTCAAGGACCTCGTCAGCCCACAGGAGCCCACCAGCCCCTTCTCCTTCACCAGCTACCTGGTCAGCAAGGGGAGACTCGAACAGTTCCTCAACCTCGGCACCCTGCATCCCACCCGGCGCGAATACGCCGACTACTTCGCCTGGGCCGCCGACCGGCTCTCCCACCACGTCTCCTACGGCTGCCTCGTCGAACGGGTCCGGCCGGTCACCGGGACCGACGGGGGCATCACCCACCTGGAGGTCGACTACCGCGACCTCGCCGGGGACAAGCACACCGTGGCCGCCGACCACGTCTCCCTCGCGCCCGGCGGCCGCCCCGTCGTCCCCGCCGGCGTCGAGCACGAAGCCCTCGACAGCGGGGCGGTCTTCCACAGCAGCGCCTTCCTGCCCAGCATCGACCGGTTCCACCGGCGCGGCCGCGACCTGCCCCACCGCTTCCTCGTCGTCGGAGCCGGCCAGAGCGCCGCCGAGGTATTCCGCTACCTGGCCCGCGAGTTCCCGTCCGCCGGCGTCACCCTCGCCCACCGCGGGTTCGCCCTCATGCCCGCCAACAGCAGCCCCCTGGCCAACGAGGTCTTCGATCCGGCGTCCGTCGACCTCTTCCACTCCGCCGACACCACCCGCCGCCGCGCCATCCTGGCCGACCTGCGCACCACCAACTACTCGGCCGTGGACGACGAGGACATCCAGGCCATCGCCGAACTCCTCTACGACCAGCGCGTCCGCGGCGAGGACCGGCTGCGCCTGTGCCGCTTCACCGAACTGGCGGCCTGCCGCGCCGACGGCCCGGCCGCCCTCGTCACCCTGCGCGACCCCCTCGGCGGACAGGCCCTCACCAGCCGGTTCGACGCCGTGGTCCTCGCCACCGGATACGACTTCCGCGAGGCCGGCGACCTGCTGACCGGCCTGGAACCCCTGCTGCGCCGCGCCCCCGACGGCACCCTGCGCGTCCGGCGCGACTACTCCGTGGAGACCACCGCCGAGTGCCGCCCCCGCGTCTTCCTGCACGGTGCCGCCGAACACTCCCACGGCCTGAGCAGCACCCTGCTCTCCGTCCTCGCCCACCGGGCCGCCCGCATCCTCGACACCGTCCTCGGACCCCGCCCGGAACCGGCCGGCCCCGGACGCTCCCCCCTCCCCGAGGCCCTGGAAGGAGCCGACGCGTGACCAGCAGCCGACGCGTGAACGACATCCCCGTCCAGCGGCGAGCCGACGCCCCGACGACCGAGGAGTACGGCTGCGCCTTCCGCCGCATCCTGCC
Organism: Streptomyces sp. NPDC052910; assembly: GCF_055585605.1. NCBI lineage: Bacteria > Bacillati > Actinomycetota > Actinomycetes > Kitasatosporales > Streptomycetaceae > Streptomyces > Streptomyces sp. NPDC052910. The sequence goes on along the minus strand of NZ_JBVJJR010000006.1, from coordinate 550,093 downwards.
CTGGGGCTCGACCGGCCCGTCCGACACCGGCATGGGCGTGTGCACCGTCGCCCCCGGCACCACCACCACACCCCACTCCCACGCCGATCACGAGCACTTCTACGTCGTCCGCGGCACCGGCCTGCTCCACCTCGACGGCGCGAGCACCCCCATCGGCCCCGGCGACGCCTTCGTCGTCGACTCCGAGAAGCGCCACCACTTCGAGAACACCTCCACCGGCGAGGAACTGGAGATGGTGTCCGTGTGGTCCATGGGCCCCTTCGGAGCCGGCCGGTGACCGCCGGCCGCCCGGGGCGCCCCCGTTCCTTCCTCGTCACCGCCACCCCTCCGACCACCAACGGCGACCTGCACCTCGGTCATCTCTCGGGGCCCTACCTCGCCGCCGATGTCTTCTGCCGGGCCCAGCGCATGCTCGGTCACAGCGCCCGCTACGTCACGGGCGGCGACGACCACCAGAGCTACGTCGTGACCACCGCGCGGCGGCTGGGCACCGAACCCGCCGAACTCGCGGCCCGCTGCAACCGCGACATCCGCGAGACCCTCCGCCTCGCCCACATCGCCGTCGACGCCTTCACCACCCCCGACGAGCCCTACCGCGCCCACGTCCGCGACTTCTTCACCCGCCTGCACCGCGCCGGCCGCCTCGCCCGGCGCACCTGGACCTTCCCGTACGACCCGGCGACCGGACGCCACCTCCTCGAAGGGTTCGCCGCCGGGAACTGCCCCGAATGCCTCGCCGAGACCTGCGGCGCGATCTGCGAGACCTGCGGACACCCCAACGACCCGGCGACCCTGCTGTACCCGGCGCCCGCCGGCGCGCCCGCGGGGCGGACCGCCACGGAGACCCGTGAGGCCGACGTCCTCGTCCTGCCGCTGGAGGACTACCGCAGCCGGTTCGAGGCCTTCTTCGACCGGCGCCGGGCGACCCTGCGGCCGCACGTCCTGCGCTTCGCCGACGAGATGCTGGGCCGGCCGCTGCCCGACCTGCCCGTGAGCTATCCCGCCGACTGGGGCATCCCCGTCCCCGTCGACGGGTACCCCGGACAAGTCCTCAACGTCTGGGCCGAGATGCTGCCCGGCCTCACCTACACGGCCGGCACCGCCACGGCCACGGCCGCCGGGCTTACCGCGTCCACCGCCGCCCGTGCCGGTCTCGGCCGGGACGCGGCCGGCCCCTGGGCCCGCGACTCCGGCCACGAACTCGTGCAGTTCCTCGGCTACGACAACACCTTCTACTTCGCCTTCGCCCACCTCGGCCTGAGCTGGGCCCACGGCGGCCTCACCGAACCCGCCGCCATCGTCACCAACGAATTCCTGCACCTGGAGGGCGCCAAGTTCTCCACCAGCCGGGGTCATCTCATCTGGGCCCGCGACCTCGTCACCGAACACGGCGCCGACGCCGTCCGCTTCCACCTCGCCCTCGCCAACCCCGAACTCCAGCCCGCCGACTTCTCGGAGAAGGACTTCCTCACCACCGTCGACACCCGGCTGCGCCGGCCGCTCGCGGCGGTGCGCGCCGCCCTGGCCGCCCACGACCGGACCGCCCCACCCGACCCGGCGGCCACCGACGTCATCGGCCGCTACCGCGACCGCATGCTGCGCGCCTACACCCTGGAGACCTTCAGCCTCCGCCAGGCCGCCGAGACCACCGCCCACCTGCTCGCCCTGCTCGCCGACCGGGCCGCCACCGACCCCGCCCTCGCCCTGCACGGCCTGCGGGCCCTCGCCACCTGGGCCGCGCCCCTGGTACCCGGCCTCGCCGCCGAACTGCGCGCACAGCACGGCGGTACCGCGCCCGGCCCCGACGGGACCGGGGAGGTGCCCGCCGCGTGGTGACCGTCCTGCCCGCCCCCGTGCCGCCGGCCGCGCCACGCCCCGGAACCACGGCACTGGTCTGCCTGGCGGGCGCCGGCGCCTCGGCCGGCCTGTTCGCAAGCTGGGACGAGGACCTGCCCGCCACCGTCGAAGCCTTCGTCCTCGAACGGCCCGGCCACGGGCTGCGCATGGACGAGAAGCCCCTCACCGACCTCGACGCCCTCCTCGCCGACCTCACGGACGCCGCCCGGCCCCTCGCCGGGCGGCCCCTGGCCCTCCTCGGGCACAGCTTCGGCGCCGTCCTCGCCTACGAGCTCGCCCTCCGCCTGGAGCGCGAGGGCGTCCCCGTCCGCCACCTCTTCCCCGTCGCCGCCCGCACCGCGGCCGGACGGACCGGCTCCCCTCCGGCACGCGAGCCGACCGACGAGGAGCTCAAGGCCCGGCTGCGCGCCCTCGGCGCGACCCCGCCGCCCGTTCTCGACGACGACGAGCTCATGGCTCTCCTCCTCCCCGCCGTACGGGCCGACTTCGCCCTCGCCGACACCTACCGCCACCGCCCCGGAAACCAGCTCCACTGCCCGGTCACCGCCTTCGCCGGCGCGGACGACACCGTGGTGAGCCGGTCATCGGTCCGGGCGTGGGGCGCCTGCACCCGCGGCCGCTTCACCGCCCACCGTCTCCCCGGCGGCCACTTCTTCCCGTTCTCTCACCGAACGGCCCGCGCCGGCCTGCTCCGTACCATCGCGGACGAGCTGGACCGCGGCCCCGGCGCGGCCTCCGGCCGGCCCGACACCCCGGAGCACCGATGACCGCATCGCCCGACCGGGCCCCCGCCCCCACAACGCGGGCGCGCGCCCACGACCGGGAGATCTGGCGCCTGGCCCTGCCGGCGTTCGGCGCGCTCGTGGCCGAGCCCCTGTTCCTCCTCACCGACTCCGCCATCGTCGGGCACCTGGGCACCGCCCCCCTCGGCGGCCTGGGCGTCGCCGGGCAGGCCCTCGGCACGCTGGTCAACATCTGCGTCTTCCTCGCCTACGGCACCACCGCCTCCGTGGCCCGGCTGGTCGGCGCCGGCCGGCTCGACCAGGCCATCCGCCAAGGGCTCGACGGCATCTGGCTGGCCGTCGGCATCGGCCTGCTCGTCATCGTCGCGGGCTGGCCGCTGACCCCCGCCGTCGTCGACGCCTTCGGCGCCTCCGCCGCCGTCACCCCCCACGCCGAGACCTACCTGCGGATCAGCCTCTTCGGCGTACCCGGCATGCTCGTCGCCCTGGCCAGCACCGGCATCCTGCGCGGACTCCAGAACACCCGCACGCCCCTGGTCGTCTCCGTGGCCACCTTCGCCGGCAACGCCGCCCTCAACCTGACCTTCGTCCAGGGCTTCCACTGGGGCATCGCCGGATCCGCCTGGGGCACCGTCCTCGCCCAGACCGCGGGCGGCGCCGCCTACGTGGCCACCGTGCTGCGCGCCGCACACCGGCACGGCGCCCCGCTCCGTCCGGACCTGGCGGGACTGCGCGCCGCCGCGACGGCCGGGGTGAACCTCGTGGTCCGGACGCTCACACTGCGCGTCGTCCTGGTCATCGGCACCGTCGTCGCCACGGCCATGGGCGACGACGAGATCGCCGCCTATCAAGTGGCCTTCCAGATCTGGTGGTTCCTCGCGCTGGCCCTCGACGCCATCGCCATCGCCGGACAAGCGATCACCGGCCGCTGCCTGGGCGCCGGGGACGCCGCCGGTGCCCGCGCGGCGACCTGGCGGATGACCCAGTGGGGCCTCGTCACCGGCGTGGGGTTCGGCCTGTTGCTGCTGGCCGTCCGTCCCTGGCTGCCCGCGCTGTTCGGAGTGGACCCGCACGTGCGGTCCCTGCTGCTGGGCGCGCTCGTCGTCGTGGCCGTCCTCCAGGTCGTGGCGGGGCCGGTGTTCGTGCTCGACGGGGTCCTGATCGGCGCCGGCGACATGCGCTTCCTCGCCGTGGCGGGTGTCCTGACCACCCTCGTCTTCCTCCCGGCCGCCGGCGCGGTCCACCTCACCGGCGGCGGCCTCGTCGCCCTGTGGCTAGCGATCGGCGTCTGGATGCTCGCCCGCCTCGCCGTACTCGCCTGGCGCGCCCGCGGCGACGCCTGGCTGGTGACGGGGGCGGTACGGCGCTGAGCGCGCGTGCCGGGCGGGGCCATCGAGAACGCGGTGTTTTTGAGAGGCACTCCTTGAATCGATGAAAACGGTCGGCGGGGCGTCGTCATCGGCCTTGTCCGTCCGGATTCCGGCTACGCTTCCTTTTCTTGGAACGGGTGTTTCCCGTCGAATCCTTCGGGCGGCGTGTTCTGCGGCAGGGTGTGAACCTGCGCTGAGAAAGAGACCGATGACGAAAAGAATTACCATCATTTCCGTGGGGCTGCGCGGAGACATTCAACCGCTCGCCACGCTGGGCGCGGCCCTCAAGGGCCGGGGTTTCGACGTGCAGGTGATCGGAGCCGGCCGCTATGCGGACACGGTGCGCGGCACCGGGGTGACGTACAGCGCCGTGGAACCGGATCCCGAGACACTGCTCGTGACATCCGACGGGCAGCGGCTGCTGGAATGCGGCGACAATCCGGTGGTGTTCGCGCGGTGGATGCGGCAGGTGGGCGGGCCCGCCGCGGACCGGCTGTTCCGGGAGATCTCGACGGTCGCGCGGCCGAGTGACTGCGTCATCCACTCGCCGTTGGCCGTTCCCGCGCAAAGCCTCGCGGAGTGCTGGGGCGCCACCTCGTTCGCCGCTTCGTTCGTTCCGCTCCGACCCACCCGCTCCTTTTCCCCGAGCGGCCTGGGCCGTTCCCTGGGGCCCATGGGGAACGTGTGGAGTCTCCGGCTCGCCGAGCAGGCGATCTGGCAAGTGTTCCGCCGACGCGTCAACGCGTGGCGGACGGGCACACTGAATCTTCCCCCTTGGCCTTTGACCGGTCCGTTCGGTTCATGGCGCCGCCGACTGCGGCCCACGCTGTACTGCTACAGCCCGTCGGTGCTGCCGGCACCCCCCGACTGGCCGGCGAGTGAACACGTCACGGGGTATTGGCTGTCCGACGCTCCGTCCGACTGGGAACCGCAGCGTGAGCTGGTGGACTTCCTCGGAATCCAGGGCCCGCCGGTCGTCTACGTCGGCTTCGGCAGCATGGTCACCGACGATCAGCGGCGCCGTCACGTAATGGTGCGCGATGCCTTGCGCACGGCCGGTGTGCGGGGTGTCCTGCTCGGAGATCCCGAAGTGACGCCTTCGGACGACCTGGTCCATGTCGTCTCCGGCGTTCCGCACGCCTGGCTCTTCCCCCGGATGGCCGCGGTCGTCCACCACGGGGGATGCGGCACCGTGGGCGCGGGCCTGACCGCGGGAGTTCCCACGGTCACCTGTCCCCACTTCTTCGACCAGCCGTTCTGGGGGGCGCTCGTGCACCGACTGGGGGTGGGGCCCCGCCCGATCCCGGCCTCCGCCCTGACCGCCCGGGTTCTGGCGGAAGCCATCGGGCAGGCGGTGAACGACCGGGACATGCGCCGCAGGGCCGAACGGCTCGGCCACCGCCTGCGGGCGGAGTCCGGTATCGAGGTGGCCTGCGACATCGTGGAGCGCTCCCTCGATCCGGCGCGGAGCCGGGTCTCCCTGACGAGCTGACGAGGGCCGGACCAGTGAACGCTTCCCGGACGGTCGTCGTGGCCGGTGGCGCGGGCTTCCTCGGCTCCCACCTGTGCCGCCGGCTCCTCGCCGACGGCCACCGTGTCGTGTGCGTGGACAACCTGAGCACCGGCAGGTCCGCCAACGTCGACGACCTGACCGCGTGCCCCGATTTCCGTTTCGTTCACGCCGATGTGGTCGAACCCCTCGACCTCCACGGCGAAGTGGCGGCGGTGTGTCATCTGGCGTCCCCCGCCTCCCCCCGCGCCTATCTGGCCCGACCCGTGGAAACGCTTCTCGCGGGCTCGGCCGGAACGCGGCATACACTTGAACTCGCGCGCAGAAAGCAGGCCCGTTATCTCCTGGCCTCGACGAGCGAGGTCTACGGTGATCCGCGAATTCACCCGCAGCCCGAAGGTTATTGGGGTCATGTCAACCCGATCGGGCCGCGCAGTGTGTACGACGAGGCCAAGCGTTTCGCGGAGGCTCTCACGACCGCCTATCGCACCGCCCATGGCGTGGACACCGTCATCGCCCGCATCTTCAACACCTACGGTCCCGGAATACGGGCCGATGACGGCAGGATCGTCCCCACGTTCATCCGGCAGGCCATGGAAGGCGAGCCGATCACCGTCCATGGAGACGGCAGCCAGACGCGTTCGCTGTGCTATGTCGATGACACGGTGGAGGGTCTGGTGCGGCTGCTCCGGGCTGCCCACCACGGGCCGGTGAACATCGGAAACCCGCGCGAGCTGAGCGTGCGGCGCATCGCCGAGACGATCCGGGACATGACGGGTTCCTGTTCCCCGATCGCCTCACTGCCCAGAATGGTCGACGACCCGGAAATCCGGTGTCCCGACATCAGTCTCGCGGCCGAAGTGCTCGACTGGAAACCGTCCGTTCCGCTGGAACAAGGGCTGCGCGTCACCGCGGAATTCTTTTCACGCTCCAGGCACCCGCATGACGGTTCGCCGTTCACACGAACAGGTGGCGGCAGGATCCGTCCGAGTGAACGGCGCCGAAATTCGCCCATCGACTGCTGAAGACTTCCCGCTGATCTTCTTCTTCCCGCCTCCGGGCACACTTCCTGAGGAGTTCCATGGCTGAGCCGGCCGAATCCGTTGCCGTGATCGGGACCGCCTGCCGGCTGCCGGGTGGGGTCAGCGACCTGGACGGCTTGGGGAGCGCCCTGGTGAAGGGCGAGGACCTGGTCGGCGAGGTGCCACCGGACCGGTTCGACAAGGCGGACTTCCTGGACGGCGGCCGGCGCCGCCCCAGCCGCTCCTACACCCTGGCCGGCGGATTCCTGCCGGACGTCCAGGGATTCGACTGCGAATTCTTCCGCGGCATCTCCCCACGGGAAGCCGTGCACATGGACCCGCAGCAGAGACTGCTGCTGGAGATGGCGATCGAGGCGCTGGACGACGCGGGCGTCGACCCGGCGGACCGCGCCGGTTCCGACGGATCCGTCTTCATCGGCTGCTCCAGCCACGACTTCGGCAGCCTCGGACAGCTCAGACCGGCCATCGGCGACGTCCACTCGATGTCCGGCGTCGCCGTCGCCAACACGGCCAACCGCATCTCCCACCTGCTGGACTGGCACGGGGAGAGCTTCGCGCTCGACACCGCCTGCTCCTCGGCGCTGACCGCGATCCACCGGGCCTGCGAGCACCTGACCTCCGGCCGGACCGGCCTCGCCCTGGCCGGCGGCATCAACGTCCTCCTCGTCCCCTGGGTGTTCACCGGCTTCTCCGGTGCCTCGATGCTGTCACCGACCGGCCGCTGCCGGGCGTTCTCGGCCGACGCCGACGGGTACGTCCGCTCCGAAGGCGGTGGCCTGCTGCTCCTGAAGCGGCTGTCCGACGCCCTGGCCGACGGGGATCGCGTGCACGCCGTCATCCTGGGCAGCGGAGCCAACAACGACGGCCGCACCGCCGGCCTCGCCCTCCCGAACGGGCAGGCCCAGCGGCGGCTGTTGACCTCCACGTACGCGAAGGCCGCCGTGCATCCGGACCGCCTCGTCTACATGGAGGCGCACGGCACGGGAACCGCGATCGGCGACCCGATCGAGTGCGAGGCCATCGGGCGCGCGCTGGGAGCACCGCGAACGGCCGGCCCGCTGCCCGTCGGCTCGGTGAAGACCAATCTCGGCCACCTGGAGGCGGCTTCCGGGGTCCCCGGGCTGCTGAAGGCGATCCTCGTGCTCCGGCACGGCATGGTGCCGGCCACGCTGCACGCCGAACCGCTGAACCCGCACATCGACTTCCGGGGGCTCGGCCTCAGCCCCACCGTCCGTCCGCGGCCCGTCGAGGTCACCCCCGCGTCCGTGGTCGGGGTCAACTCCTTCGGCTTCGGCGGCGCCAACGCCCACGTGCTGGTGGGCCCGGCCCCTTCCGGCTCCGGCCCGCGGCCGACGGCCGGGGGACCGCTCCCGGTGATGGTCACCGCCCGGGGCGAGAAGGCCCTGGCCGAGGCGTGCGACCGGCTGGCCGAGAGGCTGGCGCAGGCCGATCCGAGCACCTTCTACGGTCTCGCGTACACCACCCTCCACCGTCGGGCCCGGCACGAGCACCGCACCGTCGTCCTGGCCGAGACCGGCCCGGAGGCGGCGTCGGCCCTGCTGAGAGCCGCCCAGGGGGAGCGCCCCGCGGCGGGTTCGGCCACGGCCGGGGCCGTGCCGCACGGCCGGGTGGCGTTCGCCTTCTCCGGCAACGGATCGCAGTGGCCCGGCATGGGAGCGGAACTGCTCCGTGCCGAGCCCGTGTTCCGCGAGGCCGTGTGGAGCGTCGCGGAGGAACTGGACCCGCTGCTGGGCTGGTCGGTGGCCGAGGCGATGGCGCGGGGCGACGCGGAACGTCTGACGTCGACGTACGTCGCGCAGCCGCTGCTGTTCGCCTACCAGCTCGGTGTCGTGGCCGTGCTGCGCGCCCACGGCGTACGGCCGGAGGCGGTCGTCGGCCACAGCGTCGGGGAGATCGCCGCCGCGTGTGTGGCCGGCGCGCTCGACCTGCCGGCCGCCGCACGCGTGGTCGCCGCGCGGAGCCGGGCGCAGGAGGCCACGGCCGGCACCGGACGCATGGCGGCCGTCGGGCTGTCCGAGCGCGAAGTCACTGCCGAACTGGCCGCTTATGACGGCAGGTTGGAACTCGCCGGAGTCAACAGCCGGGCCGACACCACGGTCGCCGGACGGGCCGCCGACATCGCGCTCCTCGGGCGACGTCTCGAGGAGCGGGGCGTGTTCGTACGCGAACTCGACCTGGACTACGCCTTCCACAGCTCCGCCATGGACCCCATCAGGGACCCCCTGCTCGACGCCCTGGCCGGTCTGACGCCGGGGGAGCCGTCGATGCCCTTCGCCTCCACGGTGACCGGCGGTGTCCTGGACGGCTCACAGCCCTTGGACGCCGCGTACTGGTGGCGGAACGTCCGCGAACCCGTGCGCTTCGCGCCGGCCGTGGAAGCCCTGACGGCCGCGGACTTCGACGTCTTCGTGGAGATCGGCCCCCACGCGGTGCTCGGCCCCTACCTGCGCCGGCTGACCCGGAGCGGAACCTCGCACCGCGAGGTCGTGAAGACGGGCTCCCGCCGCGCCGACGGCCCCGCCGCCCTCAGGGGCACCGTCGCCCACCTGCTGGCCGCCGGCGCCCCGGTCGACCTGCGCGGACACTTCCCCGAGCCGGCCGCGCCGGCGGACCTGCCCGCCTACCCCTGGCAGCGCGAACGGCACTGGAACGCCGATCCGAGCTGGTGGTCCGGCATCTCCAGCGACGGCGTGACCCTGCACCCGCTCCTCGGCCAGCGCGCCGTCACGGCCGAACCCGCCTGGCACGGCGTCCTCGACACGGTACGGACCCCCTGGCTGTCCGACCACCGGATCGGCCCGAGCACCGTGCTCCCCGCCACCGGATACCTGGAAACCGCGCTCGCGGCCGGCCGCCGGCTCCTGGACACGACCGAACTGGAGGTCACCGACCTCTCCGTCACCAGCGCCTGCGTCCTGCCAGGCCCGGACAGCACCGACGACCTGCTGCTCCAGACCGGTGTCGAACCCCGGACCGGCACCGTCACCATCGCGAGCCGCAGCAGGGCGGACGGGCCCTGGCAGCACCACGCGCAGGGCCGGGTACGGCGTCTGCTCCGGCCGGAACCCGCACCGCTCGACCTGCCCGGACTGCGCGATCGGCTCCGCCCCGAACCGCTGCCGGCCGCCGCGCTGTACGAGGGCCTGGTCGCCGGCGGCATCACCCACGGCCCCGCCTTCCAGGTCCTCACCGAAGTGCGCCTGGGCGAAGGGGAGTTGCTCGCCGCCTACCGCACCGATCAGGACACGGACGACTACCTCGCCCACCCGGTGGTGACCGACGGCGCCCTCCAGGCCGGAGCCCCGCTGCTGGCCGGACTCTCCGGGACCGCGCTGTTCCTGCCCGCCGGGCTGACGGCCGTACGCCTGTGGCACCGGCCGCCCCCCGAGGGCCACCTGCACCTGCGGCTCGTCGGGGCGACGAGCCGGGAAGCCGTGTGGGACGTGTCGCTGACCGACCAGGACGGCCGGGTCTGCGTGGAGCTGGAGGGCTGCCGGCTGCGCCGCTTCGACCAGCAGGCGGGCGATCCGTCGGCGCTGCAGGAACTGGTGCTCCGGGCGGCCCCACGGGACGCCGCCGAGCCCGTACCGCTGCCCGCTCCGGCCGAACTCCTGGCCCGGACCGCCGCCGCCCGGGCGCGCCTGCGCGGCCGTACCGAGGACCGCTACGAGCAGGTGACGGCCCGCTCCGGGGAGATCGCGGCGGTCTTCGCCCGGCAGGCGGTGGAGGAACTGCTGCCGGGGCGGGCCGAGTTCTCCGTGGACGACCTGTGCGAGGCCGGCGCCCTGCCGAAGTTCCGTCCCTACCTGCGCCGGCTGGCGCGCCTCATGAGCGACGCCGGCGTGGCCGAGCGCGTGTCCGAGGACCGCTGGCGCCTCACCGGGACATCCGCCGGCGCGGACCCCCGGCAGGCGATCCGCGCTCTGGTCACCGACCTGCCCGAGGCGCTGACCCTGACCCTGCCGGGCCTGCGCTGCGGGCTGCGGCTGCCCCGACTGCTGCGGGGGGAGGAGGACACGCGCGAGGTCCTCTTCGGCGAGGCCGACCAGCACTTCCTCACCCAGCTCTACGGCAACGCGTCCAACCTGCGGCTGCACAACGCCTACGCCGCGCGACTGCTCGGCGCGGTGGTCGACCACTGGCCCGCCGACCGGCCACTTCGCATCCTCGAAGTGGGCGCCGGGACCGGCGGCACGACCGCCGCGCTGCTGCCCGTGCTGCCCCCCGAGCGGACCCGCTACCTGTTCACCGACCGTTCGGCGGGCTTCCTGGCCAAGGCGAAAGCCCGGTTCGCCGGCTACGACTTCGTCGAGTACGGCACGCTCGACCTCGACGGGGACCCCGGTGAACAGGACTGCGCACCCGGCCACTTCGACCTGGTGGTGGCCGCCAACGCCCTGCACACCGCCCGGGACGTGGGTGCGGCCGTGGACCGGCTCGGGACGCTGCTCGCCGACGGGGGCATGCTGCTCGCGCTGGAGAGCCACGACAGCGACTGGGTGTCCACGGTCTTCGGCGTGCTGGACGACTACTGGGACTACACGGACACCGACCTCCGCGAGGACTCTCCTCTCCTGCGACGCGAGCAGTGGAAGAACCTGCTGGCCACGCGGGGATTCGACGCCGTGGCCTGCACCGGCGAGGCACCGGACGCCCCCCGCGCGAGCGACTCGGTGATCCTGGCCCGGCGCACCCCGCGGGCCGCCCGCTCCGGCGAGCCGCCCGCCGCCCCACCGGCCCCGGACGGCCGGTGGCTGGTGGCGGCGGCACCCGGCGACCTGTCCGACCGCCTCGCCGCGGCGCTCGGCACCCGGCCGCTGCCGCCGACGACCGACTGGGCGACGGCCGTACCCGCCGACCCGGACGCCGCCGTGCGTCTGGTCCTGCTCCCGGACGTGACCGGCCCGGCCGGGCGGGAGGCCGACCCGGCCGCTGCCGTCACCGCGGCGGCCTGCCGGCTCCGTGACGTGATGGCCGGCCTGGGCGCCCGCAAGGACGTCGCGCTCTGGCTGGTGCTGCCGCCGACCGGCCTCTTCCCGGCCCCCGAACGTCCGGGGACACCCGAGGCGGCCGCCGTGTGGGCGCTCGGCCGTACCGTCGCCAGCGAGTACCCCGCGGTCACCGTGCGGATGGTCTCCCTGGAGCGGTCCGGGGACGCCGCCCGGGACGCGGCCCGGCTGCTCGCCGAACTGCGCGACCCGGGGCCCGAGCGCGAGATCGTGCTGACCGGCGGCGGCCGGTTCGTCCCCCGGTTCACCACGGCCGCCCCGCCGGTGCGCCGGCGGACCGACGGGTACCAACTGGGCCTGCGCGACCCCGGCATGTCCCACCGACTGGTCTGGGAACCGCGGGAGACCCCCGAGCCCGCGGCCGGTGAGGTGCTGGTCGCCGTCCGCGCCGCCGCCCTGAACTACCGCGACGTGATGCTGGCCACCGGGCTCATCCCGGACGACCGGCCGGTGCCCGGCCTGCGAGGGCCCTCCCTGGGCCTGGAGGGCGCCGGCGTGGTGGTCGCCGTCGGACCGGGGGTGACCGGTTTCGCCCCCGGAGACCGGGTCTTCGGCACCGGCGTGGGCTGGTTCGCCTCCCACGTCGTCCTCCGGCCGGGCCAACTGGGCCGGATCCCGGAGCGGATGTCCTTCGCCGAGGCGGCCACCCTGCCCGCGGTCTTCCTCACCGTCCAGTACGGGCTGGAGCGCCTGGCCCGCCTGCGCGCGGGGGAACGGGTCCTGGTCCACGGAGCGGCCGGCGGCGTGGGGCTGGCGGCCCTGCAGTACGCGTGGTCGGCCGGCGCCGAGGTCGTCGCCACCGCAGGCACGCCCGGCAAACGGGACCTGCTGCGGATGCTCGGCGTCCCCCACGTCCTGAACTCACGGGACCTCCGCTTCGCCGAGGACGTCCGCGAGCTGACCGGCGGCCAGGGCGTCGACGTGGTGCTCAACTCCCTCGCCGGCGAGGCCATCGCCCGCGGGCTGGAGTGCCTGCGCCCCGGCGGCCGGTTTATCGAGCTCGGCAAGCGCGATCTGTACGCCAACACGCCGCTGCTCCTCGGCCCGTTCCGGCGCAACATCGCCTACTTCGGGGTCGACGTGGCGACCCTGCCCGAGCACCTGCCGGAGGTCGCGGCGGAGGAGTTCGCCGAGCTGTGCCGGCGCGTCACGGACGGCCGCTACCGGCCGCTGCCCCACCAGGTGTACCCCGCCGGTGCGATCGCCGACGCGTTCCGCTCCCTGCGGCACTCCAAGCACCTGGGCAAGATCGTCGTCGAACCGGTCGAGCCGGTGCCGGTCGAACAGCCGGTGCCGCCACTGGAACCGTGTCCCACCGGCAGCTACCTGGTCACCGGGGGACTGAGCGGACTCGGCGCGTCCCTGGCGGAGCACCTGGCGCGGCGCGGGGCCCGGCACCTCGTCCTGGTCGGCCGGCGCGGCGCGGACGCGCCCGAGGCGCCGGCGCTGCTGACGCGCCTGGCGGACGCCGGGGCGCGGGTGACCGTGGTCGCCGCGGACGTGGGCGACCGCGAGGCGATGCGGCGGGTGTTCGCCGACGCGGACGACGCGGGACACCCGGTGCGGGGCGTCCTGCACGCCGCCATGGTCCTCGACGACGCACCGCTCGCGGAGCTGACGGCCGAGCGCCTCGACGCCGTCCTGCACCCGAAGGTGCGGGGAGCCGTCGTGCTGGACGAGCTGACCGCCGACCGGGACCTGGACTTCTTCCAGGTGTGCTCCTCCGTGACCACCCTGGGCGGCAACAAGCTCCAGAGCGGCTACGTCGCCGCCAACGCCTACCTCGAGGCCCTGGTCCGCCGGCGGCGCGCCGCGGGCCGGCCCGGGACCGCCCAGGTACTCGGAGCCGTCGCCGAGACCGGCTTCGTGGTCCGCAGCGGTCTGGCGCCGACGCTGCGCCGCATGGGCCTGGGCTCGGTCACACCGGCGGGGATCTGGCAGGCGTTCGAGCGGCAGCTCGCCCACGGACCGGACGTCGGGGTCTTCGGCCGGATGGACTGGGAACGGGTGGGGCAGCTTTTCGCCGGCCTCAACCGGCCCGCGTTCGCCGCCTACCTGGACGGCAAGAACAGCTCCGGGGTGAGCCGCGCCGAGGCACTGCGGTCCAGGCTCGCCGGGCTTCCCGACGAGGAGGCGGCGGACATCGTCTGCGGTGAACTGGCGGCCCTGGTGGCCGAGGTGCTGCAGACCACCCCCGAACGCGTCGACCGCACCTGCAAGCTGGACCGGCTGGGGCTCGACTCGCTGATGGTCGTCGAGCTCTCCGTCGCCGTGGACCGCATGCTGGGGTGCTCCGTCCCCGTCATGGAACTCGTCGCGGCGAGCTGCCTCGACGACCTCGCGCGCCGCGTCCTGCCGCTGGTGACCGGAGGCACCCGATGACCGGCGTGCCGGCCCGCCCGGCGGTGAAACTCGACGAACTGCCCTGGTGGCGGCCGCTGGTGGTGCAGGTCGCCGGGCGGGCGCACCCGGACGACGGCGCGCTGAGGGTCTTCGTCCGGCATCTCACGGCGGCGTTCGAGGAGCAGGGACACACCGTCGTGGAGTCCTCGCACGGTGACGTCGACCTGCTGCTGATCGTGACCCACATCCCGCGCGGGCCCGAACCGCTGTGCGACCGCGTTCCCGAGGAGAGCCCTCCGCTGAGCGCCCGGACCTGTGGCGAACTGGGGCTGCACGTGGGCTCGCGCCGGACGGTGGTGCTCGCCCAGGTCCCCGAGCGGCTGACCGGCCTGCGGCACACCGACTCGGTCGAGATCGGACGGACCGTCATGGGACGGACCGCGACCCCGCGCGTCGTCCTGCTCGGCGACGACGGACGGGAGGCCGCCCTGTTCACCCTCGAAGGCGGCCACCCCACCGAGACGGAGGAACCGGCCGACCGGATCCGCGACCGGCTGGTGACCGCCGCCTGCGCGCGGGACGTCGGCGACCGCTACGACGTCGTCCCCGACGCCCTGTCCGCAACCGCCTGGGCGGATTCCCCGGCGCCGGGCCAACTGGCGGCCGCCGGGCGGCGGATGGGCGAACTCGGACTGCTGCCGGAACCGGTCAGGATCGACCGCTACGTCTCCGACGGCCTCGCCTCGCTCTACCGCGAGTACCTCGGCTGGAAGCGCCTCAGCGAAGGCATGCTCTTCCTCTACGACCCGGGCCTGGACGCCGTCGTGGTCACCGCGTCCGGAAGCTGGGACGTCGACAAGCGGGACCTGCGGGAGGACGAGGTCACCGTCCTCCATCCGCGGCCCCACGGCGACCGGCTGCGCGTGCTGGCTCCCGAAGGCGTCGACCCGAAGGGGCCGTCGGTGGAGGCGTGGGAGGTGTGCGCCCTGCTCGCGGCCGCCCCCACCGTCCGGCTGAGCCGGACGGCGGACGGGCACTGGGTACCCGATCCGCACGGCGAACGCATCGCCCCGCTCATCCGCGGCGGAGTCCACGCCCACGTGGGGGTCGCCCGGGCCGACGCCACGGTGATCGAGTCGGTGCCCCCCAACCGTGAGCTCTACCCGTACGGCTTCGGCTGCGGAACGGACCTGATGGCCGAGGTGGCCGCGGACACCGTCGCCCGGTCACGCGCGCTCCACGATCCCGAGGACCCCCGGCGGTACGTCCGCTGGCCGATGCTCTACCACGGTGAAATGGCGGTCGAACTATGGAAACCCGGCCTTCCCCAGGAACCGCTCCAAGGACTGCTGGACGCCTACGCCCAGTCCGTCGGGTACACCCCGGAACACGTCGACCAGCCGCTGTAGACCCGGAGGGGAGCGGACCCGGAGGCGGTACCCGTCCGGCCCGCCCCGCGCCCGCCCGCCGCCGGACGTACGGCCTCGGGCCCGCCCGGCCGGCGGCGCCGCGCGCCGGGGGACGCCACCGGGACGACCACCGGCCGGGGCGGGGAAGCGCCGCCCGCCCCCGCCGGTGAGCCCTCGCAGCGCGCCGGGCGGCCACCGGCCGGCCGGCGCCCCCGCGGCCGTGAGGATCCTGAGCCCGGCCGGTCTCCTGCGGGGCAGCCGCGCCCCGCTGGCCCTCGCCGCCGCCCTCGCCTGGTGCTCGGCCGGGGCCTTCCTGGCCCTGCCCCGGGCGCTCGGCGGCATGGGGGCCGCGCTCGTCCGCGGTGAACCCGTGGCCGGCCCGGTCGCCGCGCTGACCGCCCTGACCCTGACCGCGTACGCCTCCCAGGCCCACTGCGGACGGCTGCTGGCCCGTGCCGGCGAACGCGTCGTACTGGACCTGCGCGCGCGCCTCGTCCACCACCTGCTGCGCCTGCCGCTCCCCGACGTCCGCGCGCGGGGAGCGGGCGACCTCAGCGCACAGGTCATCTTCGACACGGCGCAGGTTCGGGTGGCGTTGGAGTCCGGGCTCGTCCACCTGCCCGCGGCGGTGTTCGGGGTGCTCGCCATCCTCACGGCCATGACGCGCCTCGACCCCCAGCTCACGCTCGTCACCGTCGGCTCGTTCGCCCTGGTCGGGGGACCGCTGGCGCTGGTGCTGGCCCGCACCCGGCGCGTGGCCGCCGCCCAGCTCCGGGCCCTCGGCCGGCTGAACCACCGCCTCCTCAACTGCTGGCAGACGCTGGCGGTCGTCAAGACCTACCGCTACGAGACGGCGGCCGCGGCCGCCCTGCGGGACGCCGCGGCGGACTACGGCACCCTCTCGGCCGCGGCCACCCGGTCACAGGCGGTCGTGGGCCCGCTCGTCGGGCTGGCCCAGCAACTGGCGATGACGGCGGTCACGGTGACCGCGGCGCACCGCGTCGGTGCGGGCACCCTGTCCCTGGAGACCTCCAGCACGTTCTTCTTCTTCCTGCTCTGCCTCTCCGCTCCCGTGACCGTCATCGCGGCGGGCGCGGGACAGGTGCGGACCGGACAGGCCGCCCGCGTCCGGCTCGCGGCCCTGCTCGCCTCCCCGGCCGAGGCGGAGACACCGGCACCGCCCCGGCCCGCCCACCGCGCTCCCGCCCCGGCCGGCGCCGCCGCCGCCGTCGCCTTCCACGACGTCACCTTCGCCCACCCCGGCTCCGCCCCGGCACTCAGGAACCTCTCCTTCACCGTCCCCGCCACCGGCCTGACCCTCCTCGTCGGCCCGTCGGGCGCGGGGAAGACCACGGCACTCGCGCTGATCACCGGCCTGTTGCGCACCGGGCAGGGGCGGATCGACGTCCTGGGACAGGAGGTCGGCTCCTGGCGGCTCTCGCTGCTGCGCCGCCGCGTCGCCTACGCCGAGCAGCACGCCACGGTGTGGGAAGGCACCGTCAGCGAGAACCTCCGGATGGGATGCGGCCCGCACACGGGCGACGACGCGCTGTGGAACGCGCTGGACGCGGTCGGGCTGGCCGAAGCCGTCGAACGGCTCCCGCAGGGGCTCGGCACTGCGCTGGGCGGCGACCGTGCGCTGTCCGGCGGACAGTGCCAACGGCTGTCGCTGGCCCGCGCCCTGCTCACCGACGCCGACCTCCTCGTGCTGGACGAGCCGACCTCACAGGTGGACACCGCCGGCGAACGGCACATCTTCGGCACCCTGACCCGCCTGGCCGCCACGCGACCGGTCCTCATGGCCACCCACCGCCCCCACGCGCTGCCGACCGCGACCCACGTCGTCACCATCACCCCGCCGCCCCCCATGCCGGGCAGCCGCCGCCGCTCCGCACGGCCGAGCGAGCCGGCCCCGTCATGAACCCCGGCGACCGCCCCCCCACCCACCCCTGTCCGTCACCCCGGAAAGCCGCGAGACCCCTGGCCCGTCAAAGGAATGGTGCAGTCGATGCCCGACAAGACGACCGAAAGCGCCACGCTCACGGCGGACGAGACGTCCGCGGCGCGGCGCCCCACCGTGCGCCCGGTGCGGCGCCGGCGCATCCTCCTCCGCCCCGCCGTGCCCTCCGGCCGGCACCGCCTGGTGCCGTCCCCGGACGCCGACGGCAAGGGAAGGGACGTGCTGGGCGCGGTGGCGCGGTGGGCGTACCGGCACAGCCGGCTGGTACTCGGCTCGGCGGCCTGCCTGTTCCTGCTCTGCGCCGCCGTGGGACTGAGCGCGGGCGGCCAGTGGTCCAACGGCGGCGTCATCGCCGAGAACACGGCCGCGCGCCGGGCCGAGGAAGCCGCCCAACGGCTCGGGGCGGGCACGCCGGACCTGGTCCTGTACGCCCGCTCCGGCCGCCCGGTCGACACGCCCGAGGTGGCGGAGCGGGGCCGGCGGCTGACCGAACTGGCCGCCCGGTCCCCGGGCGTCGCCACCGCGCTGTCGTACTGGAACACCGGGCTGGACCCGCTGCGTTCCGCCGACGGCCGGGGCGCGTTGCTGCGCATCGACCTGAAGGGGAACGAGTCCGAGACCGCCCGTACCGCGCGGACCCTGGTACCGGCCCTGCGGGCCGCCGCGTCCGGATTCGACCTGTCGGTGAGCGGGTCCACCTGGATCGACGTGTCCGCCACCGACCAGGCGGAGCGGGACCTGCTGCGTTCGGAGGTGTTCGCCCTGCCGGCGGCGTTCGCCGTCCTGGCGCTGGCCTTCGGGTCCCTGAGCGCGACGCTCGTCCCCCTGGGGATCGGCCTGGTCGCGGCGTCGGGGGCCCTGGCCCTGCTGGCGGCGGTGACCCGGCTGACGCCGGTCTCCGTCTTCGCCGTCAACCTGAGCTGCGCCCTCGGCTTCGGACTGGCCGTCGACTACGCCCTGTTCACGCTCTCGCGGTACCGGGAGGAACGCGCCCGCGGCCTGGACGCGGAGGCGGCCGTCGGGCGGACGATGTCCACCACCGGCCGCGCCGTGACCTTCTGCGCCCTGACGATGGCATGGTGCATGGCGTCGCTCCTCGTCTTCCCCCTGGGGCTGATCCGTTCGCTCGCGATCGCCTCGATCGTCGTCGTGGGGTTCTGCGTGGCGGGCACCCTGTTCCTGATTCCCGCATTGGTGGCGGCCCTGGGGAGCCGGCTCGACGACGCGAGACTTTCCTTCCGCCTGCCCTGGCGCCCCCGCACCGCCAACCCTTGCGGCAGTAGCCCCACTTGGCGGCGGGTCGCCGTCACGGTGACCAAACGGCCCCTGCTGTGGGCACTGGCCGGATCCGCCGTGCTCCTCGCGCTGGCGGCGCCCGTCGGCGGACTGCGCCCCGCGTTGATGGACGAGTCCATCCTGCCGCGCCACGCCGAGGCCCGGACCGCCGCGGAAGCGATCCGGACGGACTTCGCACACTCTCCCGACCGGCAGTTGACGGTCGTCCTGCCGCGGACGGACCCGGTGGCCGGGGCCGCCCGGCTGGACGCCTATGCCCGGCGTCTGGCGGCGCTGCCCGGCGCGGCCCGGGTGAGCACCGAGGCCGGGGACTACGCCGGCGGGCGGCTCACCGCCCCACGGCACATCGACGCGGGCGGGCGGCGCGGAACACTGGTCGTGGTGTTCGCCGCCGACGCCGCCCAGGCGCCGCGCACCGTCGCCCTGGTCCGGGCGGTACGCGACACCGCCGCGCCCGGACCGGCACAGGTCGCCGGCGCCGCCGTGCACCTCGCCGACACCCGGCAGGCCGTGACGGGAGCCCTCGGCCGGTGGGCGGCGCTGATGCTCGGCGGCGTGTTCGTCATGCTCCTGCTCCTCACCCGGAGCCCGCTGGTCGCCGTGAAGGCCGCCGCCCTGGGCGGCCTCAGCATCGGGGCGGCCATCGGACTGATGGTGCTGCTCTTCCAGCGGGCCCACGTCCTCGGCCCCCCGGCCGGCGGGGCCCCGGGCACGCTGGAGATCACGATGCCGCTGCTGGCGGCCGCCCTGGCCTTCGGCCTCTGCGTGGACTACGAGGTCTTCCTCGTCGCGCGCATGGCGGAGGAATGGCGGCGTACCCGGCGGAACACCGACGCCATCGTGTTCGGCATCGAGCACACCGGACGGCTGTTCACCGCCGCCGCCCTGGTGGTCGCCGTGAGCATGGGGGGACTGATGCTGGCCCGGATCAGCCTCCTGGTCGTCCTGGGCGCGACGATCGCCGCGATCGTCCTCCTCGACGCCACCGTGGTACGAGGCGTGCTCGTCCCGGCGGTGATGCGGCTGGCGGGCCGGGCGAACTGGTGGACCCCGACGCCGCGTCGACGCCCGGCGGCCGCCGGGCGTCCCGCCGTGACCGGAACCGGAGGCGACGGCACCGCCGGCACCTGAGCGGAGGGACCGGCGCCGGTCCTCGTCCGCCCGCCGCACCCGCACGGCGTCGTCATGCCGTGCCCCACCCACCGCTGCCCCCACCCACCGCTGCTCCCGCTCACCACAGGAAGGCAGGACATGGCACGGTACCCCCTCACCGGCAAGACGGTCCTCATCACCGGCGCCACCGGCGGCATCGGGACCGCCTGTGCCCACGCGCTGCACGCCCGGAGGGCCAACGTCGTCCTGGTGGGCCGCGACACCTCCGCCCTGTCGGCCCTGGCACGGCGGCTCGGAGCGGAACGAGCCCTGCCACTGCGAGCGGACGTGACCGACCAAGCGGCGCTGGACGAGGCGGTGGTTCGCGCTGTGCGGCGTTTCGGGGGACTCGACGTCGTCTTCGCCAACGCGGGCGTCGCCCCCGTGCGTCCGACCACCCTGGCGAGAACCGACTCCGTGACGTTCGAGCGCGTCATCGAGGTGAACGTGCTGGGCACCTGGCGCACGGTGCGGGCGGCCCTGCCGCACGTCGTCGCCCGCCGTGGCCACGTCCTCGTCAACGCGTCCGTCTTCGCCTACGTCAACGGTGCCGCCAACGCCCCCTACGCCGCGTCGAAGGCCGCGGTGGAGCAACTCGTCCGCGCGCTGCGGGTGGAACTGGGCGCCCGCGGGGCCACGGCCGGAGTGCTGTACCCCGGCTGGGTGGAGACCGGGATGTCCCGGGTGGCCTTCGGCGGGGATCCGCTGGTGACCCGGATGCGCGAGGCCGCGTTCCCCCGGCTGTTCGCCGACGCGATCGGCCCCGAACAGGTGGCGGGCCGCGTCGTGAAGGGGATCGAACGGCGCGCCGCCGGCATCACCGTCCCCCGCCGCTGGCAACCGGTCGGGATGCTGCGCGGCCTCGTCAACCCCCTCGTCGACCGCACCCTGATGCGCCATGGGCGCTTCCAGTCGCTGCTGCGGTCGCTGGAGGACGACGCCCGGGAGGCCGGCACGCCGTGTCGGGAGGCGGAGCCCCGATGACGGTCGCCGCGTCGCCCGTTCGCGCCGCGGCACCCGCACCGGCATCGTGCCTCCGCCGCTGATGCCGTACCGCTCCCCGCACGGTCTCCCCGGCCGCCGGCCGCGCCCCACCGCCGGCCGCCGCGGAGGGGCTTTCAGCTCTCAGTGCGCGACGGGCACTTCGTCCGCCCTTTTCCCGGCGTCCGGAGCGCTTCCGCGGAGCGGCCGGGGCCGCCACCAGTTGGCGCGGCCCATCAGCACCATCAGTGCCGGCGCCAGGAGCAGGCGGATCAGGGTGGCGTCGACGAGTACGGCGACGGCGACGCTGACGCCCAGGATCTTGAGGACGAGCAGGCCGGAGGCGGACAGGGCCGCCATGGCGACGACGATGACGAGCGCCGACGCGGTGAAGAGGCCCGCCGAGCGCTGGAGTGCCCGGGCGACGGCCTGGCGGGTCGGCGCCCCGGCGTCGTGTTCCTCGACGGTCCGGGTGAGCAGCAGGATCTCGTAGTCCATGGACAGCCCGGAGGCGAAGCACAGGACGAGGACCGGGACGAGGGTGTCGGTCACACCGGTGACGGTGACGTCGCCCAGCCACCGGCTCGCGAACCCCATCTGGAAGATCAGCACCATCACGCCGAAGGAGGCGCACAGGCTCAGGACGTTGAGCACGAGGGCCTTGAGCGAGAGCACCACGCTGCGCGTGCACCAGGCGATCAGCACCAGCATCGCCACCGTGATGAGGACGAGCGCCCACGCCACCCGGGCCCGGATGGCGTCCACGAGGTCGGCCAGCCACGCCTGCGTCCCGCCGACCAGCGCGGGCACCGGGGACGGAACGGCACGGACGGCGCGGGCGACGGCGGCCCCCTCCGGGCTCTGCGCCTCCACGTCGGTGACCACGGCGGCCCACACGCCGGCGGCCGGCGCGTAGCCGGACGGTGCCTCGGCGCCGGAGATCCGGCGGCCGTCCCGGTAGACACCGCTCACCGTCTCGACCCGCGCGACGTGCGCGAGCCGGCTCAGCCCGCGCGCGTACCTGTCGACGGCGCTCCCGTGCCGCCGGGCGTCGAGCCCGGGGAGTGCCACCTGCACGGGGCTGAGACTTTGGGGGTCGAAGTCGCGGCGCACGGTGTCCATGGCCTGCCGGACGGCGGTGCTCCGGGGCAGCGCGCGGTCGTCCAGCACGCCCATCCGGGCATGCAGGCACGGTGCCACCAGGGCCAGGAGCACGGCGGACGTCCCCAGTGCCACCAGGGCGGGGCGGCGCATCACCCACTGGGCGACCCGGTACCAGCGTCCCGCCCCGGCCGCCGGGCCGCCCCGCTTGCGCGGGGGCAGGGCCGGGCGGTCCCACCGGGCGCCGAGCACGAGCAGTCCGGCGGGCAGGGCGGTCACCGCGAGCGCCCCGCCGATCGCCACGACGAACATGCCGCCGTAGGCGATCGAGGTGAGCATGTCCAAGGGGAACAGCAGAAGGGCCGCCAGCGTGGCGATCACCGTGGCGGCCGAACACACCACGGTGCGGCCGGCGGTGGTGACCGTCCGGAGCAGGGCGCGCCGACGGTCGGCGGCGCGCCCCAGTTCCTCGCGGTAGCGGGCGAGGACGAAGAGGCTGAAGTCGACGGCGACCGCGAAGCCGAGCGCGAAGGTGAGGTTCAGGGCGAAGACGGACACCGGGGTGAGGTGGGACAGGGCCGCCAGGACGGCGACGCTGCCGCCCACGGCCAAGGCGCCGAGCAGCACGGCGAGGGCGGCGGGCACGAGGCCGCCGAGCACGAGGACGAGCACGACGGCCGTCAACGGACCGGCCACCAGCTCGGTCATGCGCAGATCCCGCCGGCTCTGTTCCTCGGTGGCCAGCCCGACCGCCAGCGGGCCGGTCGCCCTGACCCGCAACGTCCCCTGACGTCCCGTCAGCTCACGGACGATCGGGCCGACGTCGGCCCTTGCCGTGGACTCCGTGGTGAGCAGGCGCAGTTGGACCAGGGCCGCCCGGCCGTCGCGCCCCCGCAGGGAGCGGGCGTGGCCGGTCCAGTACGAGCGGACGGCCACCACCTTCGGGTAGCGCGCCGCCCGCCGGGTCAGGAGTCGTCCGTCGTGGACCGCCGAAGGAGCGTCGACCGTGTCCTCCGCCTCCGTCACCAGGGTCAGCGTCGGGCTGCCGCTGTGGAACACCGCGGACAGGACGGCGTCGGCCCGCGCGGACTCGAAGTCCGGCCGGCTCATGCCGCCGTGCGTGAAACGCCCGCCCAGCCCGGCCCCCAGCGTCAGCACCAGGAGCAGGGCCCCGCCCGCCACGGCGAGCGTACGGACCGGATGCCACAGGACCAGGCGGCCCAGTACGGTCAGCGGGGCCTCGCGGCCGGGGCGGCGGCGCGGGGGCTCGGGAGGGCAGGGGGGTGCGGACATGGCGGAAGTGAAGCAGGCGGACGGCGGCGATCCCGAAGACCGGCCCTTTCCGTCATGCGTACAGGTCGTTTGAAGGCGTTCCACTGGACGCCGGCGTCAAGTACGCGCCGCCGGTGTGCTCATATGCGTGATGATGAGGGCGGTTGTGCCGGTCGCCGGCCGCCGGGGCGCTTGTATGGCCGCCATGACTTCCCGCCCCGCACAGCCCGGGCACCACATCGCGGTGTTCAACGTCCCTCAGCACGGACACGTCAACCCCACCCTCGCCGTCGTCTCCGATCTCGTCCGCCGCGGCCACCGGGTCAGTTACGCCACGACCGAGGAGTTCGCACCCCAGGTGCGCGCCGCGGGCGCGACGCCCGTCCTCCACCGTGACATCCACCAGGGCGTCGACGCGCCGGAGGACATGGCCGAGGGCGCCAGGCAGTCGGCCGAGCAGGCCGTCGGCGCCGTGGCCGAGCTGGCCGCGGCCTTCGCGGCGGACCGGCCGGACGCCGTGCTCTACGACGTCTACGCCTGGGCGGGAGTCATGCTGGCGGCCGCCTGGCGCGTGCCGTCCGTCCTGCTCAGCCCCACGCACCTGCCGTTCCGGGGCATGGCCCGGGAGTTCTTCGGACTGGAGGACATCTCCCGGATCCCCGGCTTCCCGCAACTCGCCGCCGCGCTGGTCTCCCACGGCGTGACGGATCCGGCGGCCCTCCTCCTGGCCCCGCCCAAGGCCGTCGCGTTCTTCCCCGAGGCCTTCCAGCGCCGGCCCGAGACCGTCCTCGCCCCGGACCGCACGTTCGTCGGTCCCGCCCTGGCGGACCGCTCCTTCCAGGGCACCTGGCAGCCTCCGGCGGACGGCCGGCCGGTGCTCCTGGTCTCGCTCGGCTCCCAGTTCAACCGCCGCCCCGATTTCTACCGGGCCTGCGCGGCGGCCTTCTCCGAGCTGCCCTGGCACGTGGTCATGTCGCTCGGCGACGTCACACCCGACGAGCTCGGTCCGCTGCCTGACAACATCGAAACGCACGCCGTCGTACCGCAGTTGAACATCCTCGCGCACGCCCGGGCCTTCGTCACCCACGGCGGCATGGGAGGCGTCATGGAGGCGCTGGCCCACGGCGTTCCCATGGTGGCCGTCCCGCAGATGGCGGAGCAGCGGGTCAACGCCGAACAGATCGCACGCCTCGGCCTCGGCGAACACCTGCCCCGCGAACGGGCCGACGCCGACGCCCTGCGCGAAGCCGTACTCCGCGTCGGCACCTCGGCCGCCGTCCGGGACCGGGTGCGGGCGATGCGGGACGTCGTGCGCGACGCCGGGGGAGCGGTCGCGGCGGCCGACGCGATCGAGAAGTACCTGATCGACAAGGTCGTCCCGACCGCCTGAAGTCACCCGACGGCCTCATCTCTCCTCTCTCCCTCCCCGCACCGCGAGCACCAGGACGGTCCGTGAACCAGCCCACCCGAGCGACCCCGGCGCCCTCCTTTCCGCCCGTCGGACGCCTCGACTTCGCGGGCGGCGCGGGTACGCTGGCCGCCCTCCACTGCCCGCCGGCTCCCGGTGCGGACACCGCGGAAAGCGTCGTCATGGTGAGCGGTTACCTGGGCTCCAAGGAGGACTTCCTGCCCGTGATGCCCCTCCTCGCGCAGGCCGGGTACCACGCCTACGCCTACGACCACCGCGGCCAGTACGAGTCGGACGGTCCGGCGGATCCCGACGCCTACACCTTCGGGTCGCTCGCCGACGATCTCCGTCGCGTGCTGGCGCACGTGGGTTCCGGCACCGCCGTGCACGTCGTCGGGCTGTGCATGGGAGGCATCATCGGCCACCTCGCCACGGCCGACGCACCCGGTGCCGCGAGCCTCGGCCTGATCGGCAGCCCCCTGTGGGTCAGCCGGACCGAGGGCCTCAAGTTCCGTCTGTTCTCCGCGGCCGGACGGATCGCCGACCCCGTCACCATCGCGCGCACCGTACTGCGGCTGTGGGAGCGCCGCCACCCCGAGCGGCCCGTCCACCCGGCGGTGGCGCACGCCGCCCGGACGCGGCTCGACACCACCGCGTCCGCCCACCTCCTGGGACTGGCCCGGTCCTGGGCCGGAGAGCGCCACCTCCAGCGGACACGGCGGACCGGGACGCACCCGCCCGTACTCGTCCTGCACGGAGCCAAGGACGCCTGCTACCCGGCCGACGCCTTCGCCCGCACCGCCGCCCGCCTGGACGCCGCCCACGTGACCGTACGGAACGCCGGGCACCTCGTCCCACTCCATCAGCCGCGGGAGGTCGCCCGGGCGCTGGTGCGCTTCTGGAGCGGCGACCGCCGCGCCGCCGTGTGAAGAGGGCGGCGCGACGGCCGCCGTTCCACCATCCGCCGCGGGCGCCAGGCGGCTCGTCCCGAGGCGTTCAACGGCCCATCCCATGGCGACGGATCAGGGCCGCGAGGGTGATCGCGCCGATGAACCGGGGGAGGCCGCCGTCCTGGACCGGTTCGGGTCTGACCCGGTGGCCGAGGTTGGTGTGGGTCTGGACGGTGATCTGCCGTGCCGTGAGGTCGGCGAGGGCGCGTTGCGCCTGCCCGGGGCTCTGCTCGACGGCGGACAGGAAGTGGAGTGCGTACTGCCCCAGTTGCTCCGAGGAGAACAGGTCCCGGAAGAGATCGACCAGCATATCGGTGAGGCTGTCCCGCACCGCGTCACTCAGTTTGAGCTTCGGATCGATGTTGCGTACGGACCCTTCGATGTTGGCGACCGATTTGCCGATCACTGAGACCATCGGTGTGGTCTGGATTCCCCGCTTGGTGGAATAGCGCAGGACCGAGGTGAGGGAGACGCCGAAGTCGAGGCGGTCGAGCGCCGCGTCGGCCACGGTGGGGACGAAGCGGGCCAGGTCGCCGGTGAAGCCGCTCACGTCGCTCCATGGAGTGGTGGTGCCGAGGCGGATCCACGCCTGGGCCAGGCCGGGGCCGTCGTTGTGGGCCATGGCGACGAAGGCCGCGAGCAAGGCCGTGCTGGTACTGCGGTCGACGCGTCCCACCATGCCCCAGTCGATGACGTAGGCCTTGCCGTCCGGGGTGAGGAGGATGTTGCCGGGGTGGGGGTCCGCGTGGAAGAAGCGTTCGCTGAAGTAGCCGCGGAACATGAAGGCCATGAGCTCACGAGCCATGGTCTTGCGCTTCTTCTTGGAGAACTGGTCCGGTTTGATCCGGTGTGCCGCTTCCCCCTCGACCAAGGCCTGGATCATCACGCGTTCCGTGGCGTCGACGACTTTGGGGACGCGCACCGTCTTCAGACCACGGGTGAGCCGGCGGCCCTGTTGGCAGTTGTCGGCTTCCTTGGTGAAGTCGAGTTCGTCCTCCATCGAGCGGAAGAGGGTCTCCAGCATCGCTCCGACGTCCACGACCTCGTTGAAGTGCGGGGCGACGCGCGCGATGGCCTTGCCGACCCGCCGGAGGACCACCATGTCCGAGGTCACCAGCCGGGTGGAGCCCGGACGCTGGATCTTCACGACGCACGGTCTGCCGTCCGCGAGCTCGGCCCGGTACACCTGGGCG
Source organism: Streptomyces sp. NPDC052910 (assembly GCF_055585605.1). Lineage (NCBI taxonomy): Bacteria > Bacillati > Actinomycetota > Actinomycetes > Kitasatosporales > Streptomycetaceae > Streptomyces > Streptomyces sp. NPDC052910. The sequence continues at coordinate 523,475 of NZ_JBVJJR010000006.1, read as the reverse complement.
AGCGAGGCCGAGCCCAGCGGCTCCTCGGTGCGGATCCAGTTGAACCGCGTCCGCCAGTGCGGCCCGAAGTCCCCTTCCAGGACCGGTTCCAACACGCCGAACGGAGACGCGCTCGTCCGGTCGGTCAGGGTGGCCAGTTCGTCCATCACGTACCGCGGAACGAGGTCGGGCCGAGTGGACAGGATCTGCCCGACCTTCACGTACAGCGGGCCCAGTTCCTCCAGCGCGACCCGGAGGGCCACGGCTCGGTGCTCCCGGGAGACCTCGTCGGCAGAGGGGCGACGTCCGCGGGCGAGGCGGTGGTGCACGGAGCGTGACGCCTCGTCGGCCAGCAGGCGACCGAAGACGCGTACGGTGTCGGTTCCGCGGCCGCCCGGCACGCCCCCCCTACGCCTTCGCCACGCTGCTGCCCTTGGCCGCCTTGGCGGTGCCCTGCCGCTGGTTGTGGGACAGGGCGACCTGCTGGGACAGGGCGACCTGCTGGGTCAGGGCCTGCACCTGCATCGTCAGGGCTTCGATGGCCTCGTTGTTGCGCTTGGCCCATTTGCGGCCGTTCCCACGGTTTCCGTTCTTCTTCTTGTGATTGAAGGCGCGCCGCGTCGCCCGCCGCAGGTCCCGGTCGATGTCCCAAGCGCGGTCGAGCATGTCGTCCAGCAGATTGTTCTTGCGCCTCCTGGCCATCAGGAACCCCCTCGTGCCTGTCCGCCCTGGAGTCCGGCGTCCGCCGGGACATACTCAAGGTTTCACCCCCGCACGCGGTCGCACACTCGGGAACCACCGTGCGACTGCTGAAAGCGTTGCATGACGGTCTTGCGGCGGAACGCGCGCGGGCTGTATCCGGGGAGGCGGCGAGTGCGGCGGGACGAAGCGTGGCGCGCCGAGGTCGGGGGAGACGTCCTCGAATTCCCGCCGCGGGAAACCGCACGCCCAACGTGTCATGCGATGGTCGGACCGGGGGTTCCGTGCCCCTCCGCCGGACTCCGGGAGCCGACCGGACGCTCTTCCGGGCAGCCGACGCGTCGACGAATCCCACCCGGGCACCGAATGATCCGTTCCCGCAACGCGTGCTGCCGGCCTGCTCGTTCGAGCGCCGGCACGCCGGCGAATCGAAGGCCTTGCCGAGGCGCGTGAGGGCGTCGGTATCCAAGGGGCCGACAGCGGACGGGCGTGGGGGAGCAGGCTCTTCCGACAGCGGTGGAAGGCGCCGAGGACGGGTGGACCGCGGGTGTGCGCGCACGTGGCGAGGGCGTCGGCCCGGAGAAGGTCGCAGTGGGTGCCGTGCGGGGCGCCGGGGGCGGGTACGGCGTCGGGCGTGGGGCGGGTCCCCGTTCGGGCGCGGGGGTGTCCGTTCCGGTTCGCGTCGCCGCCCGACCTTTGATGGTCGGCGGGGGAGCCTGTCGCCGGAGCGGGCGTGCGCCTCGTGGGCCGGGGCCGGGGCGGGAGCGGGCGAAGGCCGTGCTCGTCGGTCGTGCCGTCGCCGTCCCGGAGGTCTTCGCGGGCGCGTCGGGAGGGCGGCTCGTATGGCTGTCCGACTATTGGTCCGGTCCCGGGAGCCGGGATTCGGGGGGTTGGGCCGGGGCACGCTGAGAGGGCGGACGGACCGGCACGGCCGCGTTCGGGCCCGAAGGGGGCGGCGGGATCCGCACGGCGGACGTTCCGCCGTGGGCCGGCACCGGGGTGGGCTTTCGCCGGCGGCGGCCGTTCCCGCGGGCCGCGCGGTGCCGGCCGCGCAGCGTACGAGCGCCGGGCGCCGAACGGATCAGGCGAAGAAGACGACACGACGAGAAGGGGTGTCATCCGTGTTGCTCTCCCGCGACCCCTCATCCGGAACGGACCGCCGTCTCGCCCGCGACCCCGTCGCCATCGTGGGCCTGGCGGGGATGTTCCCCAGGGCGCGGGACGTGACGGAGTTCTGGGACAACGTCGTGCGAGGGCGCGACTGCACGGGCGAGGTCCCGGAACAGTGGTGGGACGCCGACATCCACCACGACCCCGACCCGTTCGCCGAGGACAGGACCTACTGCCGGCGCGGCGGATTCCTGACGCCCGAGACGGTGGACCCCCTCGAACTCGGACTGTCACCCCGGACCTTGGACTCCACAGGGCTCGTGCAACTGCTGGCCCTGCGCGCCGCCGCCGACGTCCTCGCCGACGCCGCGCTGGGCCGCACCGGCTGGTACGACCCGGCCCGCACCGGAGTCGTGCTCGGCGTCTGCGGCAACAACTCCACCCTGCTGCCCCTGGTCGCCCGGCTGACCGCGCACGAGATGCGACAGACGATGCTGGCCTGCGGCGTCGCCGCGGAGACGGCGGACCGGGTCGTACGGGCCCACCTGGCCGGACTGCCGCCGTGGACGGAGGACTCGTTCCCCGGCGTGCTGGGCAACGTCGTCTCGGGGCGGATCGCCAACCGGTTCGACCTGGGCGCGGCCAACCACACCGTCGACGCGGCGTGCGCCAGCTCGCTCGCCGCCGTCCGCTGCGCCGTTGACGAACTCCTCGCACACCGGGCCGACATGATGCTCACCGGAGGCTGCGACGCCGACAACTCGATCGTGTCCTACCTCTGCTTCACCAAGACCCCGGCGCTCTCCCCGACCGGGCGCGTCCGGCCGTTCGACACCGGGGCGGACGGCACCCTGGTCGGCGAGGGCATCGGCCTGCTGGCATTGAAACGACTGGCCGACGCCGTGCGCGACGGCGACCGGGTCTACGCGGTCCTCCGGGGGCTGGGCGGGTCCAGCGACGGATCCGGGCGGAGCATCTACGCGCCCTGCGGGGAAGGCCAGTTGGCGGCGCTGCGGCGCGCCTATGAGGACGCCGAGTGCCCGCCGGGCTCGGTCGGCCTCATCGAGGCACACGGCACCGGCACCCCGACGGGGGACGCGGTCGAGCTGGAGGCGCTCGACACCCTCCTGCGCTCCGAGGGACGGACCGGCCGGGCCGCCGTCGGCAGCGTCAAGTCGCAGATCGGGCACACCAAGGCGGCGGCCGGTGCCGCCGGGCTCATCAAGGCCGCGCTCGCCCTCCACCACCGGGTCTTGCCGCCCACCGCCAACGTGACCGAGCCGCAGGGCAGGCTGACCGACGACGACGGGCCGCTGTACGTGAACACCGAGGCCAGGCCGTGGACCCGGGAGGCGTCCCGCCCGGTGCGCCGCGCCGGCGTGTCCGCCTTCGGATTCGGCGGCGTCAACTACCACGCCGTCCTGGAGGAGGCTCCGGAGGACGGAGACCCGGTCCGGGCGGGCCACCGGACACCACACGCCCGGATCTGGCACGCGGAGAACGCCGAACTGCTGCGCCGCCGTCTGGAGGACGACGAGCCGCCCGACACCGGCCCGATCCCCGCCGGGCACGCCCGGATCGGCTACCTGGCCGGCGACGCCGCCGAGCACGCCGGCCTGCGCGCGGTGGCGGTCGAGCAACTGCGCGTCAACCCGTCCCACGAGAGCTGGGACCACGGCAGGGGCATCCACTTCCGCCACCGGGCCCTCGACCCGCTGCCCGGGATCGGCGTCCTCTTCTCCGGCCAGGGGAGCCAGTACACCGGCATGGGCCGGGACGCCGCCCTCGCCGTCCCCGCGGTCCGGGCCGCCTTCGAGGCCGCCGACGCACTGTTCCCGGACACGGACGCCCTCACCCGCACGGTCTTCCCGCCCGCCGGAGCCAAGGACGGCCCCGACGGGGACGCCCTGCGGCTGCGCCGCACCACCCACGCCCAGCCTGCCATCGGGGCGCTGTCCCGCGGGCACTTCGCCTTCCTGCGCGAACTCGGCCTTCCCGTCGCCGCCGTACTCGGCCACAGCTTCGGCGAACTGACCGCCCTGTGGGCCGCCGGAGTCCTCGACGACGCCGCCTTCACCGCGCTCGCCCACGCCCGGGGAGCCGCGCTGCGGCCTCCTCCCGGGCGGGACGCCGGCACCATGGCCGCCGTCCGGGCGCCGGAGGACACCGTACGGTCGCTGCTGTCCGGCCGGCCCGGCCTGGTGATCTGCAACCGCAACGCCCCGGACGAGTACGTCGTCGGCGGACCCACCGACGCGGTCGCGGCGTTCGTCCGCCACGCCGTCTCCCGAGGCGTCCCCGCGCAGGGGCTGGCCGTCGACGCCGCCTTCCACACGCCGTGTGTCGCGTACGCCGCGCGGCCGTTCGCGACGGCCTGCGCCGAGCGGGAGTTCGGCGTCCCCGCCGTACCGGTCCACTCCTGCGTACCGGGGGCCCGGTACGGGGACGACCCGGACGCCAACCGCCGCCTCCTGGCCGGACAACCGCTCCGGCCCGTGGACTTCGCCGCCCCCGTCGAGGCCATGTACGCCGACGGAGTGCGGGTGTTCGTGGAATGCGGGCCCCGGGGCACGCTCACCCGGCTCGTCGAGCGGCTGCTCGGGGACCGTGCGGTGGCGGCCGTCCCCTGTGACACCGGCCCGGGGCATGACGGGTACGCCGCCCTGAAACGCGCGGCGGTGCGGCTCGCCGTCCTCGGCTACCCGCTCTCCGGCCTGAACCGCCACGACGCGCCGCCGCGGCCCGCGCGCCCCGCCCCCTCGAAGGCCGCCCGGACGCTGGAGGGACCACAGTTCGCCGTCGTGGCCCGTCGCCCGGCCTACCGCGCGGCCGTCACCGAGGCGGCGGCGGCCCTCGCGGACGCGGCACGCCGGCAGGACGCGGCACGCCGGCAGGACGCGGCACGCCCGCGGGACGCCGAGCGCCGGGTACACCAGGCGTCACCCGCCGCCCCGGCCGCCGTGGAACACGACGCGCTGGCCGCCGCCGCGGCCCGGCACCTCACCGCCCACACCGCCTACCTGGACAGCCAGCTCCACGTCGCCCGGGAACTCACCGGCCTGCTGCGGCGCCGCGCGGACGACGGCTCCGTGGACGCCTCCTTGGTCGAGGCGGTCACCGCCGTCACCGAACACAGCCTCGCCGTCGGCGACGCGCACACCCGGGCCGGAGAGGTCGTCGCCCGCTTGCTGGACCCCACCGGCGACCCGGCGACCGAACTCGGCGTGCACACGGCCGAGATCGGGGGAACCGGGCCGGCGTGGTCCGCGGAGGGTGTGACGGCCTCCGGAGAGGTCGTGCCCGAGCCGGCGCCCGTGGCGGATGCCGCGCCGCCCAACGGCTCGCCGGAACCGACCGCCGCCCGCTCGGCCCTGGCCGCGTTCCTGGACGCCGAATCCGGAGGGAAGACGCCGGAGGCGGCCGCCCCCGCCGGGGAGGTCGACGCGACGGAGATCGAGCGGGTGCTGAGGGAAGTGACCGCCGAACGGACCGGCTACGACCCCGACATGATCGAGCCGGACATGCTCATCCAGGAGGACCTGGGCATCGACTCCCTCAAACGCGTGGAGATCGGCGCGGAGGTGTGGCGCCGCTACCCGCAGCTCGACCGGGGCACCCTCTACCGGCTCACCGAGGCCCGCACGGTACGCGAGCTGTCGGACAAGTTCACCGAGGCACTGCGCGGGCCGGCGCTGCACGAGCGCGCACCCGGGGAACTGCGGACCGGGACCGCCGTCGTCACCCTCCGGGACCTGCCGGACCCGGACGTCCGGCTCGACGCCTACCCGGAAGGCCGCCGCGCCCTGGTACTGGACGACGGCACCGCGCTGTCCGCCGTCCTCGTCGGGGCCCTCCGCGACGACGGCTGGGATGTGGCCTCGCTGCGCCTCCCCGGCGCGGAGCCGCCCGCCGGCGCCGGGGACGAACCCGCCGCCCGCCGGCTGGCGGACCTGTCGGAGCCCGAGCTGGCCGCCCGCATGGGCGAACTCATCGCGGATGAGCAGGAGGTACGGCTCTGCGTCCTGCCGATGGGGCGTACCGCCGGACAGCGGGAGGAAGACGTGATCGCTCGGCTCCGGCACGCCGTCCTCGTCGCGAAGCACGCCTGCCCCGCCCTCACGGCCGCGGCCGGCGCCGGTGGGCGCGCCGCGCTGGTGACCGTGACCCGGCTCGACGGAGCGCTGGGGCACGCCGGGTCCGGCGGCGATGTGGCGGCCGCCCTCGCGGGCGGGCTCGGGGGACTGGTCAAGACGGTGGCCCTGGAGGAACCCGCCCTTTTCTGCCGGGCGTTGGACTTCGCCCCGGACCTCACGGACGCGGCCCTCGCCTCGGCCTTCACCGCCGAGATCGCGGACCTGGCCGTCGACGTCCACGAGGTGGGCCGGGACACGACGGGCCGCCGTACCCCCGTGGTGAAGGAGACGGCGCTCCCGGCGGCGTCGGCGACCGCCGGCGAGGGCGCGTCCGTTCCGGCGGTCGCCGTCGATGGGGGCGGGGCGGTCTCGGCGGTGGCCGTCGACGGGGATCCGGTGGCTTTGGCGGTGCCCGCCGGTGGGGCCGTGGCGGTCTCGTCCACGACCGACAGCGAGAACGCGGTGGTCACGGCGGTGACCGACGGCGAGGATACGGCGGCCTCGGCAGCGGCCCTGAACGAGGGTGCGGCGGCCTCGGCGGCGACCGTCAATGGCGCTCCGGCGGTTTCGGCGGTGGGCGACGGTGGGGCCCCGGCGGTCTCGACGCCGGCCGGCAGCGAGGGACCAATGGTCCCGGCAGCGCCCGTCAGCGAAACCCCGGCGTCCCCGGCCGTGGCCGTCAACGGGGGCCGGGCCCCCGCCGGCCGTGACCTGATGCTGGTCACCGGCGGAGCGTCGGGCATCACCGCCTGGTGCGTCACCGCGCTCGCGGAGACCCGGCGCTTCGACTTCCTGCTGCTCGGACGCACCCCGTTCACGGAGGGGCCGGACCACGCTGCGGACCTCGGGGAGACCGCGGCCTCCCAGGAACGGGAAGAGGCGGACACGGGCGCGGCGGAGGGTGCCGACGCCCCGCACCGGCGGATCCGCGCGGTCCTCGCGGGGCTCCGCGAGCGCGGCGCCGCTGCGGAGTACCTGGCCGTTGATGTCCGGGACGGCGCGGCCGTGGCCGAGGCCCTGGCACCGTACGCCTCTCGCGTCACCGCCGTGTTCCACGGTGCCGGTGTGCTCGGCGACAAACCGCTCGCCCGTATGGAGGCGGACTCGGTCGCCGCGGTCGTGGACACCAAGACGGCCGGTCTCCACCACGTGCTGCGGGCGCTGGACGCCGGGCGGTTGCGGCACCTGGTGCTCTTCACGTCGGTCTCCGGGGTCTGGGGCAACGCGGGACAGAGTGACTACGCGCTGGCCAACGAGGCGCTGAACCGCTTCGGCCGCGCTTTCCGGGAGGCGCACCCCCACTGCCGGGTGCTGCCGGTGGCGTGGGGGCCGTGGGCCGGTGGCATGGCGGCTCGCATGCGGGACCTGTACGTGGAGGCGGGGGTCCCCGTCCTGGCCCGGGAGGAGGGCTGCGGCCACTTCGTCCGGCTCCTGGCCGACCCGGGTCTGCAGCGAGGGGCGACGGTCGTCGTCGGCCCGGTCTCGTCCATGTACCGGAAAGTCGGCCGGCTGCCCGCGGAAGGGGTGACCGCGCGGTGCCTCCTTCGCGGGCCGGCCGCCGAACCGGTGCTGCGCGACCACAGGTTCGGCGGGGTCTCGGTCCTGCCTCTGACGGCGGCCGTCGGTTGGGGGGTGAGCAGCGTCGAACGGGCCCTGGGCGGCACGGGCGCGGTGGTCGAGTGCCGTGACTTCCGGATCGTACGGGGTCTGGGCTTCACCGAGGAGAACCACCACCGGACGTTTCGGGTGCGCCTGGTCCCCGAGGACGAGCGGGACCACCACCGGTGGACGAAGTTCTCCCTGCTGAGCGATGACGAGCGCGAGGAACTCCACTACGAGGGGCGCTTCCTCTGGAACGAACGGGCGCCGGAGCCGGGTGAGCGGATCGCCCTGCCGCCCTGCACGGTCTCCGACGCCCCGCACCCCGGCTACGCGAGCGGCCGGCTGTTCCACGGGCCGAGCCTGGCGGGTCTGCGCAACGAACTCCCGGGGGTGTCCGCCGGGCTGACCGTCGTCGCGCGGATGCCGGAGCCTCCGTTGGGCAAGGGCGGCTTCTCCGGGCGCTTCCACACCCCGGGACTGGCCGATCTCCTGATGCAGGGGGTGTGCCTGGCGGGGGTCACCGATCCCGGTCAGCAACTGTGGCCCGTCCCCGTCGGCGTCGAACGCGCCGAGTTGTGCGCGCCTCTGCCGGACGACGAAGCGTTCGTCGTCCGGGTGGAGCGGAAGCCCGCCGAGTCCGATGCGGTCTTCTCCCTCTGGGACGTCACCGGATGCGCTCCGGACGGCCGGGTGCTCCAGCGGTGGACCGGGGTGCGCACCCTGTGGGCCGATCCCTGGCGGATCGCCGAACTTCTGGGCTTCGACACCCACCGTGCGGGCTGAGGGAGGGGCCGTGGAGGAACTCGACTTCGAAGGGGTCACGCCGGCGGAACCCCCTGTGGGTGCAAGGCCCGTGGCCGGGGAAGCGGCGAAAGCGAGGGCGTCCACGCGGGACGCTCCGGTGGGTGGTCCCGTCGGGGACCACGCCGGCGCGATCCACGAGCGCGTCGCCGAACGCCTCCAGGCGGCCCATACGGCCGTCTTGGAGGCCCACCGGGCGATCGCGGCCCGGTGGCTCGGCCGGGCGACGGCGTTCCCCGCGCGGGCAATGTCCGTACCGGGTGAAGTGTCCGTACCGAACGGGGAGACGCGGGGCGCGGGTACGGAAGGGGCCGGCCCGACCGGGAAGCCGGTGGCCCTCGACCCGGCCGAAGGGGTCCTGCACGCCGCCGCGCGTGCCCTGCCCGACGGGCACGGACCGGTACGCGCCACGGTCGTCTGGCACGACGTCCCGCCGGAGACGCCGGGCGCCCTCCGGGCCGAGGCATCCGGTAGCGGAGTCCGGCGCGTCCTGGCCGGGGGCAGGGCCGTGGCCACGGTCGCGCTCCAGGACACGGCGCACGGGGAGTGGCCCGAAGAGGCGCCGCCGCGCTACCCGCCGGAACCCCGCCCCCTGGCACGCACCCTCGTGGACCACCTGTCCCCGGCCGACCTCGACGCGCTGGCCCGGGGAGACGCGGCGCGGGTGCTGGGCGCCGGCTTCGACCAGACGGGTCTGCCACCCGAGGTGCTCCCCGCGCCCTGGGCTCGGCCGGGGCGGCTGGAGGAGGTCACGGCCATCGACATCCGCACCGGCTTGTGGCCTCAGGCCGTCGTGCGGGCCACGGCCCGGCCGCCCAAGGGGGAGGCGGTGTGGACGTGGGCGGTCCTCACCACCCTGGAAGTCCTGCGTGTCCACGCCTTCCACCAGGGATTCCACCTCTGCGTCCCTGGGGCCCGCGCGGAGCCCCGGCCGGGCACCACCGTCCGCGTCGAAGTGGTGGACGGCGCGGCGCTCGACGGCGGCAGGGCGGCGGAGATCGAGGTCGCCGTGACGCGGTGCGGCATGGTGCCCCGGCCCTACGTGGTCGGGGACTGTCGGATCACCGTCGGCGAACGCCTCGTCGCCCGACTGCGCGAGGCGGCCGTCGCCCTCCACGAGGGCCCGGGAGGCGGCATGGACCGGGTGACGGGCACCCCCACCTGCCGGAAGGCGCCCGGCGGGCGCCCGGTCTTCGCCCACGAAACGCACGTCGCCCACACGGCCGAGGGCGAGCCGGCACGGCTCATGCACTCGCCGGGAGAGCGCCTCCCGACGACGCGCGTCCGCCCCCGCCTGCCGCGCGGCGACCTCCTCCTCGTCTCCCGTGTGGAGGGGACGGCCGGTCGCCGCGGCGAGTCCCCGGCGGAGGGGGCGGCGGGTCGCCGCGGCGAGTACCGGGCGGGCAGCGGGGGCCGGGCCGCCCACGACGTCCCTCCCGACCCCTGGTACGTCCGCGAGCACAACGGCGCCATGCCGCAATTCGCCCTGATGGAGATGGCGTTGCAGCCGTGCGGTCTGCTCGGCGGAGCGCTCGGCGTGTCGACCGAGTACCCCGACCAGGACTTCACCTGCCGCAATCTCGAGGGGACCGCCCGGCTGCTCCGCCGCGTCAACCTGCGCGGCACGACCGTCCGACAGCGCGGCACGCTGCGCGCCCACACTCCCTTGCCCGGCGGCATCATGCAACGCTACGACATCGAACTACTCGACGGCGAAGGCACCTTCTGGACGGGCACCACCGTCCACGGCTACTTCACCCCCGAGCTCCTCGCCCAGCAGCAGGGTCTCGACGACGGCCGCTGCGTCCCGCCCTGGCTCGACCAACAACCCGACCCGCCGGAGGGCGTCCTCCGCCGCGATCTGAGCGGCGACCCCCGGCTCGGCCGCGGCCGTCTGGCGCTCCTCGCGGACACCGTCGTCGTGCCGCACGGCGGCGACCACGGCCGGGGATACGTGCTGTGCGACAAGCCGGTGGACCCCGGCGACTGGTTCTTCGACCACCACTTCCTCAACGACCCGGTCCTCCCCGGCTCCGTCGGCGTCCAGACGCTCTACCAGGCGGTGCACGCCTTCGCTCTTCTCACCGGTCTGACGGACGGCATGGACCGTCCCGTCCCCGAGGTCGCGGTCGGCGAGGAGATGCGCTGGTCCTACCGTGGGCAGATCCTGCGCGAGCACCGGAGGGTGCGGGCCGAGGTCCACGTCCGCGAGGTCCGCCGGGACGCCGGGCGGGTGCTCGTGCGGGCCGACGGCTCCGTCTGGCGGGACGGCCTGCGCATCTACCGGGTGACCGGGATCGCGGTCGACATCGGCCCCGCGCCGCGCGAGCGGCGGCCGGCCGCCGGACGGGAGGCGGGCCGGTGACCGTACGCCACGACCCCGACGGGGTGTACGCCCTGCTCGCGGCCGCCGGCCGCCCCTGCCACATCGTGCGGGCCGGCGGGCGCGTCGGCGCGACCGACCGGCCCCCGGTGCCCGGCGACGGCACGGCGGTCCTCGCCTCGGCCGGGCCGCTGCCACCGGAAGCGCTCGGTGCGGCGGGCTTCCGGCGCGACCACGGGGTCCGCCACGCCTACATGGCCGGGGCCATGGCCGGCGGCATCGCCTCGGAGGACCTGGTCACCGCGCTCGCCCGGGACGGGTGGCTCGCCGCCTTCGGCTCCGCCGGGCTGCCCGCCGCGCGGCTCGCCGCGGCACTGGAGCGCCTGGAACGCGAACTCGGGCGGCACGGGCTGCCGTTCGCCTGCAACCTCATCCACAGTCCCATGGCCCCCGCCATGGAACGCGTCTGCGTCGACCTGTGCCTGCGGCACGGTGTGCGCTGCGTCGAGGCGTCGGCCTTCGTCCGGCTCACCCCCGATCTCGTGCGGTACCGGCTGACCGGGCTGAGCCCCGGACGGGACGGCGGGGTGCGGGCCGCCCACCGCGTCGTCGCCAAGGTCTCGCGCCCCGAGACCGCCGGGATGTTCCTGCGCCCGGCGCCCGCGTCCCTCGTCGGCGAGCTGCTCGCCGGGGGATCGGTCACCACCGGGCAGGCGCGGCTGGCCCGTGCCGTGCCGATGGCCGACGACGTCACCGTCGAGGCCGACTCCGGCGGCCACACCGACCGCCGTCCCCTGGCCGTCGCGCTGCCGGAGGTCCTGCGGCTGCGCGACCGCCTGGCCCGCGAGCTCCCCGGCGGCAGGCCGGTGCGGGTGGGCGCTGCGGGCGGGATCGGGACGCCGGAGGCCGTGATGGCGGCCTTCGCCCTGGGCGCCGACTACGTGGTGACCGGTTCCGTCAACCAGGCCTCGGTGGAAGCGGGAACCTCCGCCGAGGTCAAGGAACTCCTGGCGGAGGCCGGGACGTCCGACTGCGTGATGGCACCGTCGGCGGACCTGTTCGAGCAGGGCGTCCGGGTGCAGGTCCTCGGCCGGGGCACGATGTTCGCCGGCCGGGCCGCGCGCCTCCTCCGCCTCTACCACGACCACGCCGCCCTGACGGAGATCCCGCCCGCCGAGCGGCGCCACCTGGAGGAGAGCCTGCTGCGGCGACCGCTGGCCGAGGTGTGGCGCGACACGGCCGCCTACCTGCGCACGCACGACCCCGACCGGCTCCGGCGGGCGGAGGAGGACCCCAAGTACCGTATGGCGACCGTCTTCCGCTGGTACCTCGCCATGGGTTCGCGGTGGGCCGTCACCGGCGAGACCGGCCGCCGCGCGGACTGGCAGATCTGGTGCGGCCCGGCCATGGGCGCGTTCAACGCCTGGACGGCCGGCAGCGCCCTGGCGGATCCGGCCCGGCGGTCGGCCGTCGCCGTGGCCACCCACCTGATACGCGGAGCGGCGTTCGAGGCCCGCGTCGCCCAACTGCGGCTCGCCGGGGTCCGGTTGCCGGCCGCCTGCGCCCGCTACCGGCTGCCGCCCGCCCTCCCGGAGGTGCCGGCCCCCGCCGAGCCGGCCGCACCGGGAGCACGCCGGTGAGGCCGTGCGGTGGGCGGGACCGGAAGGCCCGATCCGGCCGGGCGCTGCCACGGGCCGGGGACACGCCAGGAGAAGGACGACCGGGGCTCGCGGCGAGGAAGGCGGGCCGATCGTGCTCCCTGCCCAGCGATGTCGGCTGCTGCTCTCCGTCCTGGCGGACCTCGCGGTGGAAGAGGTCCGCTCGGGCGGCGCCCGACTGTGGCCCGGGTCCGTGGCGGAAGGCGCCGCCGCCCGGGCCCGTGCGGTGCGGCTGCGCGATGCCCTGCAGCGGCTCGGCCCGCTGTACGTCAAGCTGGGCCAGGTGCTCTCCACCCGGCAGGACCTGATCCCGGAAGCCGTCGCCGCGGAACTGGAGACCCTGCACGACCGGGCGGCCCCCGTCCCCTTCACCGACCTGGAGCCCGTCCTGGAGGAAGAGCTGGGCCCCGACTGGCGGGAGCGCTTCTCCGACCTCGACACCCGGCGGCCGCTGGGCGCCGCCTCCGTGGCCCAGACTTACGCCGCCCGGCTGCCCGACGGCCGCCCGGTCGTCGTCAAGGTCCAACGGCCGGGCGTACGGGCGGTGATGCGCACCGACATGCGTCTGGTGAGCACCGCCGTACGGCTGCTCTCCCGGCGTACGCCCCTGCTGAGCGCCACCGTCGACTTCTCCGCCATGCTCCACGTCGTCTTCGACGCCATGCGTCACGAGCTCGACTTCACGCTGGAGGCGTCCAACATGGACGCCGCCCGGCGGGCCGTCGGCCCGTACGGCCTGCTGCGCGTCCCGGAGACCGTGCTCGTCACTCCCCGCGTGCTGGTCCAGACCCGTGCCGCCGGCGTGAGCATCCGCGAGGCCGGCACCGGGAGCCTCCCCCTGGCCGTACGCGAGGAGATCGGCGGCCAGTTGCTGACGTTCATGTGCCGGCAGTACCTGCTCGACCGCACCTTCCACGCCGACCCGCACCCCGGCAACGTCTTCGTCGCTCCCGACGGGGTGACCACCCTGATCGACTGGGGCATGGTCGGCCGTATCGACCGTCACCTGAGCCTCGCCCTGACCATGACCCTCCTCGGCCTCGCCGCGAACGACGCCCAGATCGTGGCCCGCAACTGGCCGGAGATGGGCCGCCCCATGCCCTGGGCCGACCTCGCGGGGTTCCACCAGGACATGACCATCCTCGTGCCCGCCCTGCACAACGTCCCTCTCGAACGGCTCAGATTCGGCACCTCGCTGGCGAGCCTGCTCAAGCACTCCACCGCGCGCGGCATCCAGACCAACCCCATGATCGGCCTGCTCAGCAAGTCCTTCTCCAACATCGAGGGGTCCGTGCGCCTCGTGGCGCCGCACCTGTCCGTCACCGAGGTCCTGGTCCGTTCCGTGCCCCACGTGGTGCGCGCCTTCACCCGCGAGGCCCGCTCCGCCCCGCACCTGGGATACCAGGCACTCCAGGCACTCGCCCTCGGTGAGAACGCGCTGCGCGACCTGCGCACGGTCACCCGTTCGCTGGCCGGCGGCGAGCTGACGGTGCAGTTCATGCCCGTGCAGCGCCGCTTCTCCCTCGCCGAACACCACAGCGACCTGCGGCACCGCCGCCTGACACGGGCCGTCCTGGCGGCCTCCGCGCTGTGGTGGTGGAAGCGCCGGCACTGAGACACCGTGCCGGCGCCCGGCCGGGCGCCGGCGGATCAGCCGGGCCAGGCCGCCTCCCCGCCCCGGCCCAGGGGCCGCAGGACGGTGTCGCGCGACGCGGCGAAGGCCGGATCCATACGGCGCATCAGACCGGGGCCCGCGTGCGCGGTGACCGAGGCGACCAGCGGACGGGCGAGGCGGATACCGCGCAGCCAGCGCTGCCCGTAGACGTACGGGGAGCGCCGGACGAGGCCGGCGACGAGCCGGTCCACGACGGCCTCGGGAGGATGGATCCGGCCGAACGGCGGCGGGAACGACCGCCGCATCGCGCGCAGGGGGGCGTAGCGGTCGGCGGCGCGCACCAGGTCGGTGTCGGTCCAGCTCATGTAGGCGACCCCGACGGTGACACCGCGGTGGGCCGTCTCCGCGCGCAGGGCCTGGGCGAGGGTCTCGGCGCCGGCCTTGCTCGCCGCGTAGGCGGTGAGCAGGGGGAACGGGGCGAGCGCGGCGACGGAGGCGATCTGCAGCAGATGGCCGCGGGCGGCCAGCAGGGCGGGCAGGAACGCCCGGGCCGTGAGGGCGCTGCCGAGCAGGTTGACCTCGATCACCCGGGCGAAGACCTCGGGTTCGATGTCCGTCAGGCGGCCGTGGACGGCGATCCCGGCGTTGGCGACGACGGCGTCCACCCGGCCGAAGCGGTCGGTCACCCGGCGGGCGACGGCCGTGAGCGCCGGCCCGTCGGTGACGTCCGCGGCCCAGTGGTGCGCCGGGCCGGGACAGCGGCCGGCCATGACGCCCAGCCGCTCCTCCTCCAGTCCGACCAGGGCCAGTCGTGCGCCGCAGTCGCTCAACCGCAGGGCGAGCAGGGCGCCGAGCCCGCGCGCGGCGCCGGTGACGACGACGGTGCGGCCCGCGAGGGCCTGGCGCCATGCGGCGGGTACCGGCCGGTCGGCCGGCCGGCGACGGCTCACCGTGCTCCTCCGGGCGACGCGGGGCCCGGGGCCCGGTGGGAGGACGGCACCGGTGAGGCCCCGGCCCGGGGCGCGGGACGCCGGTCACTCCGGGCCGGCGGGGCGTGGCGGCGGTCGGCGGAAGGCGACACGACGGGTTCTCCCCTCTGCCGGTTGTCACAATGCGGCCGCGGACGGATCGGCGGGGTCGCGGCCCCCGGCACCCGGCCGAGGCGCCGCGCTCCCACCGGTCCCGGTCCCGACGCGGGGATGCTTCCCGGGCGCCGGGCGGTGCACGCGGCGGTCCCGGAGAACCCCGGCGCACCCCGGAAAGTCGGACAGGATGACCACGGAACGGAAGCGGACGGTCCGAAGAGGGGCGGCCGGTGCCGTGCCGGAGCGGTGCGAGGCGTCCGCCCGCCCCTCACCGCCCCTCACCCGCCCCGCGGCGGACGGTGGACGAACCGCAGGTCCGCCGGGTCGGGGCGGCGGGTGCGCCGACTGTACTCGGCCATCGTCCCGGGCCAGTTGACGACGTGCCGGCCGGCGTCGTCCCGGTACCAGGAGGCGCACGTGTTCCACGCCGTCCCGGCGAAGCGGGCCCTGACCGCCCGGACACCGGCCGCCTCGGCCTCCGGCCGGACCTCCACCGCCGCGGCCCCGGCGTCCCGGACCGCCTCCAGCACCCGCCGCGTCCACCGAGCCTGGGCCTCGAGGAAGTGGAGGACCGACCCGGCCGACGTATTGGTGTTGGGGCCGTACATGAGGAACATCGAAGGGAAACCGGGCACCATGATGCCCAGATGGGCGTGGGGACCCTCGGCCCAGGCCGCCCGCAGCGGAACGCCGCCGGTGCCGGTCACGTCCGGACCGAGCGCGGACTCGGTCGTCCGGAAGCCGGTGGCGAAGACGACGCAGTCGGCCGGGTGCGTCCGGCCGTCCGCCGTCACCGGGCCGTCCTCCGCCATGCGCACGATCGGCTCCGTCACCAGGTCCACGTGGGGCAGCGCCAGGGTCGGCAGATAGTCGGAGTCGAAGAGGACCCGCCGGCAGCCGAAGGCGTAGTCGGGCCACACCCGCCGACGGAGCTCCGGGTCGGGCAGCAGACGTCGCATGTGCGCGCCGGAGGCCCAGGCGGCCAGGCGGCCGAGGCTCCGGGGGTGGCGCGCGGCCAGGGCGAGCAGTTCCGCGCCCTGGAGGGCCGCCGACCGGGCGCCGTGCCGCAGGCCCGGCACCCCGCGCAGCAGCGCCCGTCCGGCGGGGTGGCCTTCCGGGAGGCGGGGCAGGAACCAGTTGCCACTGCGGTGGAAGACGGTGAGGCGGCGGACGACCGGCGCGATCCGCGGGACGAACTGCACCGCGGCGGCACCGGTCCCGATCACCGCCACCCGCCGGTCCCGCAGCTCGTACCCGTGGTCCCAGCGGGCGGAGTGGAACCGGTGGCCCGTGTACCGCGCCAGGCCCGGCAGTTCGGGGACGGCCGGGCGGTTCAGCCGGCCCGTCGCCAGGACGAGGGCGTCCGCCCGCCGGACGTCCTCCGCGCCCGTCCGCGAACGGGCGCGTACCGTCCACCGGCACGCGGCGTCGTCCCAGGCGCAGGAGGTGACCGTCAGCCCGGTCCGCACCGCGGAGTCGACGCCGAAGTGCCGGGCGGTACGCCGCAGGTAGTCCAGGATCTCCGGCTGCCGCGCACACCGGCGGGACCACGGGTAGCCCCGCGCGAAGGAGTACGCGTACAGGTGACTGGGGGTGTCGCAGGCGGCACCCGGATGGGTGTTGTGGAACCAGGTGCCGCCGAGACCCGGCGCGGCCTCCAGCACCACCACGTCCGGGAACCCGTGCCGCCGCAGCTCGACGGCGGCCGCGATGCCGCCGAACCCCGCTCCCACCACGACGATGTGCATACGCGCCGCCTCCCCGCCTCCGGCGCCCTGGGAGCCGCCGCGCCGAACGCCCCGGTTACCTACCCGGCCGGGGCGGGCCCACTCGGCGCCCGGCCGACGAACCGTCGGTCCGCGCGGCGGCGACGTCACCCCGGCGCGGCCGGGGAGCCGCCCCCGCCCCGGCTCCGGCGGCTGCCATGGTGGATGCCCCCGAGGAAAGGACCGGTCCCCGTGCCCCCACGCCGACCGAGCGGCAGGCTGCCGCTCGCCCTCGCGGTGACCGGTCTGCTCCTGGCCGGGTCCGCGCCGGCCGCCCGCGACACGGGCGAGCCGTCCGCGCGCACCCCGTCCGGCGGCGGTACGGACCGGGCGCACGCCGACGTGCTGTTCATCGGCGCCCACCCGGACGACGAGTTCCAGTCCCTCGCCACCCTCGGCCGGTGGAAGGAGGAGAACGGACTCGGCAGCGCGGTCGTGACCATCACCCGGGGCGAGGGCGGCGGCAACGCCGTCGGCGACGAGGAGGGCGTTCCGCTCGGCATGATCCGCGAGAAGGAGGAGCGCGAGGCCGTCGGCGTCGTGGGGATCCGCGACGTCTACTACCTCGACAAGCCGGACTTCTGGTACACGCTCAACGCCCCCCTGGTCGGGCGGGCATGGAACCCGAGGCCCCGGCGGGAGACGGACACCCTGGAGCGGCTCGTCCGGGTGATCCGGGCGACCACCCCCCGGACCGTGGTCACGATGGACCCGCGGCCCTTCGGCCAGCACGGCGCCCACCAGCAGGCGGGACGTCTCGCGATCGAGGCGTTCACCCTGGCCGGTGACAGCGACGCCTTCCCCGAACAGCTCCGGCACGAGAAGTACCGGCCCTGGCGGCCGACTCGGCTCCTCACCCAGAGCTGGGGCTTCAAGGGACCCGTCGGGGCACGGTGCGACGGGAAGCGGATCAAGGACGGGAACACCGGGCTGCCCGTGCTCGGCGTCTGGCCGGGCCGGCGCTCCGCCGGCGGCGCGACCTGGGCGCAACGGGAACGGGACGCCGCCCGGGTGTACGTCACACAGGGCTTCGGCGCACTGCCGGAGAAGCTCGGAACACCGGCGGAGGAACTCCCCTGCGAATGGTTCACGGTGGTGGCGGACGACGGAAAACCGCTGACGTCCGGGGAACGTCCGCAGTCCGGTCTGCGGCCCCAGTACGCCGAATTCCGGGACTGGGCACGGCGCGTGAGAATGCCGTGGCTGGCCGGCAAGGCCCAGCCCGACTACCCGGAACCCCCTTCGGCCACGGTGCCCGAGGTCGCCCGGGCCCCCGTGGTGAACGGCAGGGCGGACCCCGGCGAATACCCCGGAAAGGCGGTGGAGCTCGCCCACTGGGAGGGCACCCGCTGCGCCACCGCCAGGGACTGCGCGGCCGACGCCCGCTTCTCCCGGAACGGCGACGACCTGTACGTCCTGGTGCACGTCACGGACGACGAGAAAGGCGCCGCGCTCGACGCCGCCAAGGACTGCAAGCGCCACTGGCGCACGGACTCCGTCGAGGTGGACCTCGACCCGGAGGGCCGCTCCGACGACACGTCCACGACCTTCAAGGCCGCCGTCCTGCCCTTCACCGCGCACGGAGGAGGACCGTGCGCGGCCCGCGACGGCGACAACCGGCAGGGCCCCGCGGCCCGGACCGCCCCCGGCCTGGCCGTGGCGTCCACGGTGACCGAACCCTACGAGGGCTACACCGTCGAAGTGAAGATCCCCCTCACCGGCCTCCCCGCCCCCGCCGACCCCGACCGCCTCACCGCGAACGTCCTCCTCTACGACTCCGACACCCGGGACAAGACCGGCCACTCCCGGCGCGCCTGGTCCGCGTACGGCGGCGCCCAGGCCGACCCGTACGTCTGGGGCACCCTGCGCCTCCCCGGCCACACCCCGCCCCCCGGCCGCCCCGCGCACGCCCCCGACATCCCCCTGGTGGCCGCCCGCAGCGAGGACTCGCCCCCCTCCCGCGACCAGCACCACCGCACCGGCGTCCCCCTCGGCTGCGGTCCGCGCCGACCGGAGTGAACGCCGGGCCCACGCCGGCCGGGTCACCGGGGCCCGTGTCGCCGGTCAGGCCCGCAGATAGGCGAGGACGGCCAGCACCCGGCGATGGGTCTCCTCCGCCGGGGGCAGGTCCAGCTTGGTGAGGATGCTGCCGATGTGCTTGCCGATCGCGGCCTCGGACACCACGAGCTCCCTGGCGACCGCGCCGTTGGACTTGCCCTCCGCGACCAGCGCCAGCACCTCGCGCTCGCGCGGCGTGAGCCGTTCCAGCGGATCGCGGCGGCGGCGCAGCAACTGGCGCACCACCTCAGGGTCGATCACCGTCCCGCCGTCCGCGACCTCCCGCAACGCGTCGAGGAACTCCCCGACCCGGCCGACGCGGTCCTTGAGCAGGTAGCCGACGCCCGAACCGTCACCCGAGTCCAGGAGTTCGGCGGCGTAGGCCCGCTGCACGTACTGACTGAGGACGAGAACCGGCAGAGTGGGCCGCTCCTCGCGCAGCCGCACCGCCGCGTGCAGGCCCTCGTCCCGGAAACCGGGCGGCATGCGCACGTCCGTCACCACGATGTCGGGGGCGTGCCGCGCGACCGCGGCGACCAGGGACTCCGCGTCCCCGACGGCCGCCACCACCTCGTTGCCGCAGCGGCCGAGCAGGCCGACAAGCCCTTCCCGCAGCAGCACGCTGTCCTCGGCGAGCACTACCCGGAGAGGCCGTCCGCTGCTGTCGACTCGCACGGGAACTCCACAAGGATCAGGGTCGGTCCGCCGGGCGGGCTGGACAGGGCCAGTCTGCCATCGAGCGCCGACACCCGGTCCGCGAGTCCGGTGAGCCCGCTGCCCGCCGAGGGTTCCGCGCCGCCCCGGCCGTCGTCGCGCACCCGGAGGACCAGGCGGCCGTCACGGTGGCATCCGCGCACCTCGGCGCGTTGGGCACCGCTGTGCCGGGCCACGTTGGCGAGCGACTCGCAGACCACGAAGTACGCCGCGGACTCGACCGCCTGGGGCAGCCGCCCCGGCAGATCGAGGTCGACGTCGACCGGGATCGCGGAGCGGTCCGCGGCGTCGGCCACGGCGGCCTCCAGGCCGTAGTCCGCGAGGACCTTGGGGTGGATGCCGTGGATGAGTTCACGCAACTCCGCCAGCACCCGGCCCGCTTCGTCGTGGGCCTTGGCGAGCTGGTCGGCGAGGGGGCCGGGCGGCACGTCCAGCCGGGCCAGGCCGAGGATCATCGTCAGAGCCACCAGCCGCTGCTGCGCTCCATCGTGCAGATCACGCTCGATACGGCGCCGTTCCGCCTCGAAGGCGTCCACCAGGCGCGAGCGGGAACGGGTCAGCTCCACCACCCTGGCGCCCAGTTCGCCCTCGCGGGAGGAGAGCAGCAGCCGGGCAAGGCCGGCGCGGGCACCGGCCGCGACGCCGAGCACGTAGCAGCACAGGCCCAGGAGGAGCAGGCCGAGCACGGCGACACCGTACGCGGCCGGCCAGGTGGTGACCGTCCACTGCTTGAGCACCTTCGTCTCGCGGCCGCCGCCGACCGTGGCGAGCGTCAGCGGCGTGGCGACCATGGACAGGGGGAGGAGCAGCGCGCACGCGACCACCAGGGCGTCGACCGGCCACAACAGCACGGCGAACAGCAGCGCGTGGCCGAACTCCCGCCAGGTCGCCGGTGCGCGCAACCGGGCGGTCAGCCAGGCCCACGGCCCCGGCGCGACCGGCGACCGGTGCCGGCCGGGCGCCGGGCCGTGGTCGACCAGGGGCAGTCTGCGCCGCTCCACCCAGGCCACCGGGGCCCCCACGAGCGCGACCGTGACGAGCAGGGGCAGCCCCACCAGGACGACGGTGAGGACGCCGCAGACCACCACCGCCGCCACCATCCCCACCAGAACGGCGACGCCGGTCACCGCGCCGGTGAGCAGGTACGCGGCGGAGCGCCAAGGCCAGGCCGACAGCAGGAAGCCCGGCCGGGACATGGCCTGCCACACGTTCCGAGGGTGCATGCGCACGACCGTAGACGGGCCGTGCCGCCGGTGCCATCGGCCCTGGGCCCGTACCCGGGGTAGGCCTGGCCCTACCCCAGGTCTCGTTCCGGCCGTACTGCGTACTCCCGGGTTCCACGGTTTTGTTGGGGCTCTACGAGCCGAGGAGCGGGTGCCATGGGCGACCACAGGAACGACGACGCGATCCGACTGCGATCCGTGACCCGGCGGTACGGCGCGGGTGGTACGTCCGTCACCGCCCTCGACGGGGTGACGCTCGCCTTCCCGCGCGGGACGTTCACCGCCGTGATGGGACCGTCCGGATCCGGCAAGTCGACCCTGCTGCAGTGTGCCGCGGGCCTGGACCGGCCCACCTCCGGCTCGGTCACCGTAAGCGGCACCGAACTGACCGGGCTGAGCGAGACCAGGCTGACACTGCTGCGCCGCGAGCGCGTCGGTTTCGTGTTCCAGGCGTTCAACCTGCTGCCCTCGCTGACGGCCGAGCAGAACGTGGCCCTGCCGCTGCGGCTGGCCGGCCGCCGCCCGGAAAAGGCCCGGATACGGGAGGCGCTCGAACAGGTGGGACTGGGCGACCGGGCCCGGCACCGCCCCACGGAGCTGTCGGGCGGCCAGCAGCAACGGGTCGCCCTGGCCCGTGCCCTGATCACCCGCCCGGACGTGCTGTTCGGTGACGAACCGACCGGCGCGCTCGACTCCCGCACAGGCCGCGAGGTGCTGGCCCTGCTGCGCGGCATGGTCGAGCGGGACGGCCGGACCGTCGTCATGGTGACCCACGACCCCGTCGCCGCCTCCCGAGCCGACCGTGTCGTCTTCCTCGTGGACGGCCGGGTCGACGGCGACCTGACCGGCGCCTCCGCCGAGGACATCGCGACACGCGTGACCACGCTCGAGGCGGCGCCGTGCTGAGGACCGCGCTGTACACCCTGCGCGTCCGCTGGGTCACCTTCGCCGGCAGCTTCGTCGCCCTCGCGCTGGGCGTGGCGCTGATCACTGTGATGGGGTTGGTGCTGGCGTCCGCACGGGATGCTCCCGGCCGGGGCCCGGAGCGGTTTGCCGCCGCACCGGTCGTCGTCAAGGGCCGGGACACCCTGAAGGTGGCCACCCCGGCCGGCGACCGCACGCGGAGGCTCGCGCAGCCGCGCCCTGTGCCCGGCGCCGTCGTCGCCGGGCTGCGGAACCTCGGGACCGTCGTGGAGGACCGGTCGTTCCCCGTGCGGGCCGAGGGCGGGCCCGCCGGTCTGGTGGGGCACCCCTGGTCCACCGCGCGCTTCGCTCCGTACGCGCTGGCGGCGGGACGCGCGCCCCGCGCCGCGGACGAGGTCGTCGTCAGCGGTGACCGGGCCCGTCCGGGCGCCCGTATACGGACCGACGCCGGCACGGTGCGCGTCGTGGGCACCGTGACCGGACGCGGCTTCGAGCACCCGGTGTTCTTCACTGACGCCCGCGCCGCCGAACTGGTCCCGCGCAGCACGCAGCTCGTGGTCGACGCCGACCCGGCGGCCGTGCGCGCGGTGGTGCGGGGCAGCGAGGGCGTCCGGGTCCTCACCGGCGGCGCGCGCCGGTACGCCGACGCCGATCCCGACCGGGACGACGAGGCCCGCGCCGCGATGATCGCACTGTTCGGCACGGCCGGCGGCGTGACCGGGTTCGTATCGGTGTTCGTGGTGGCCTCGACGTTCGCGTTCGCGGTCGCCCGGCGGCGCCGCGAGTTCGGGCTGCTGCGCACCGCCGGGGCGACGCCGGGACAGCTCCGCCGCCTGGTCGTCGCCGAGGCACTCGTGGTCGGGGTGGTCGCTTCGGCCGCCGGCTGTGCGCTCGGTTCCCGTGTGGCTCCCCGGCTCGCCGCCCGGGCGGTCGACGAACGCCTCGCGCCCCGCTGGTTCACCGTCGGCGACTTCTTCTGGCCGTACCAACTCGCCTTCTGGACAGGCCTGTGCGTGGCCCTGTGCGGCGCGCTGGCCGCGGCGTGGCGGGCCGGGCGCACCGGGCCCGCCGAGGCGCTCCGCGAGGCGTCCGTCGACACCCGGCCCATGACATGGGGACGTCGGCTGCCCGGCGTGGCCCTGCTGGCCGCCGCCGTGGTGACGCTGTGCCTCGCCCTGCTGACGGACCCCGGCGACCTGTTGCGGCGCAAGACCTACGTGAGCCGGCCCCTGCTGCTGATCACCGCGGCCGCCTTGCTCGCGCCGGCGCTGGTGCGTCCCCTGACCCGGCTGGTCACCTGGCTGCCCGCCCGGCTGCCGGGGGCGGGCGGGATGCTGGTGCGCGAGAACGCGTCGGCCGGGGTGCGCCGCACCGCCGCCGTCGCGGCACCTGTCCTGGTCACGGTCGCCCTGGCGGGCTCCCTGCTCGGCGCCACCGCGACCGTCGGCGCGGCGAAGGCCGCCGAGGTGCGGGCGCGGACGGCCGCCGACTTCGTCGTCACCCCGGCGCGCGACCCCGGCTTCGACGCGGCGACGCTGCGGCGGCTGCGAGCCGTACCGGGCACCGAGATCGCGGCGAGCGCGACGAGCGCCGTGTACGTCCTGGAGGACGGAGCTGCGCTCGTCAGGTCGGACGCCCGGGCCGTCGACCCCGGACCGCTCGCCGCGACGACCCGGCTCCCCGTCACCGAGGGGAAGCCGGGCGACCTGGACGACGGCTCGATCATCGTCAACGAGGAGTGGGAACGGCACACGGTGGGCGAACGGGTGGACGTGTGGCTCGGCGACGGCACGAGCAAGTCCCTGCGGATCGCCGCGGTCATGAGCAGCGGCACCGGGGACAACGGCGTCTACGTCACCCCGCGCAACGCCCCCGGGGCCCCCGTCGACCGGGTCGACGTCCGCCTCACCGCCGGCGCCGACGGGGACGCCGTGGCCGCCGGACTGCGCCGGGCGACGCGGGCGTCGGGCGGGGAGGTGCGCACCGGGGACGCCTGGGTGCAGGCGGTGTCCCCGGAGACCGACCGGACGACCCGGGCGGGCCTCTTCCTGGTGCTCGGGATCGCCCTCGTCTACACGGGCATCTCCCTGGCCAACACCATGGTCATGGCGACGTCCGACCGGGACCGTGAACTGGCCGCGCTCCGGCTGGCCGGTGCCACCAGGTGGCAGGTGCTGCGGCTGGTGGGCGCCGAGGCACTGGCGGTGACCCTGGTCGGCGGGGTGCTGGGAACGCTGGTCGCCGGGCTCGACCTGGCGGGCATGTGGGGTGCGCTGGCCCTGCTCTCGGTGCGGGCACCGGTGGAGATGCCGTGGGCGGTGCTCGCGGCGGCCACGGGTGCCTGCGCCGTGCTCGCCGTGATCCCGGCCGTCGTCACGGCCGGATTCTCCCTGCGCCGAGGGGCGGTGGGGTCGGCGGGGGCGCCATGGTGATCTCCCGGTCCCGTTCCGTGCGGGGCCGCCGTCGTGCCGGCCGGCCCCCGCGGGGGAGGCCGGCCGTGACGCGACAGGGGTGCCGCGTCAGCCGTTGCGGGCGTACCAGGCGAGGCCCGCGCGCCAGGCGGTGCGGGCGGAGAGGAGGAGCAGGAGGGCCACGGCGGGGGAGAGGTGGACGAGGAGGGGGGTGAAGGGGACCGTGGACGCGTGGCCCGTGAGCCAGGCCGCCGGGTAGTAGCCGGCGAAGGCGATGGGCACGCCGAAGGTGAACGCCGCCTGGAGTGCCGCCGGGAAGACCGACAGCGGGTAATTGCCGAAGTTGGCCGCCGTGTTGTCGAGCCAGAAGAACAGGGACTCGCTGCCGCGGAAGCGGAGGACGAGTGCCGCGATATGGAGGTTGAGCGCCAGTTCGAGGGCCGTCGCCGATACGACCGCGAGGGCGAGGAAGAGGACGGCCGCGGGTGTCCAGGTGACGT
The DNA here is from genome assembly GCF_055585605.1 of Streptomyces sp. NPDC052910. NCBI lineage: Bacteria > Bacillati > Actinomycetota > Actinomycetes > Kitasatosporales > Streptomycetaceae > Streptomyces > Streptomyces sp. NPDC052910. Next base: position 498,874 of record NZ_JBVJJR010000006.1, on the reverse strand, counting down.
CCACGAGGGACAGGCAGACGCCGAGCGAGGCGACGGCCACCACCAGGTCGCCCAGCGCGTTGATCGGCGCCTCGTAGGTGAACACCTGCAACAGGACGGGAGCGGGGCGGGTGCGGAAGGCCTCGAAGCGGCCCTCGCGCAGCAGGTGCGGCAGCAGGCCGAGGTTGCCGAAGAACAGCATGTACAGCCCGTGCCCCAGCATGCGGATGCTGCTGATCAGCAGGATTTCCCCGAGGCTCCAGCCGCCCAGGGACGGGAAGCGGCTGAAGATGACCGACGCGAACAGCAGCACGGTGATCTGGTACGTGACGCCGTTGGCGACGGCCATCGCGAAGTCCGCGCGGTTGGCGAGCTGACTGCGCAGCCCGGCGCGCAGGATGACGGCCGCCAGGCGCAGCCGGCCCACGGGCGCCGCGGCGAGGGGAGGGTGCGTGGTCATCGCGGTCAGCCTCCCAGGACCAGGAGCCGGCGGGCCGCCCGTCGCCACACCAGGCGGCCGAGCAGGGCGAGCGCGACGCACCACAGGGCCGCCTCGGCCAGGTAGGGCCAGCTCTCGGCCGGGGTGAGGCGGCCGGTGTACAGGGACACGGGCACGTTGACGGTGGCGGCGAACGGCAGGTGCCCGGCGGTCTCGCGGAACCAGCCGGGGAAGAACCACAGCGGCACCAGCCCGCCGGACAGCAGGAGTTGGGCGAAGGCCGCCAGCCGGTTGACGCCGAAGCTGGTGACGGTCCAGAAGCTCGTCAGGTCCACCAGCAGCCCGATCTGGTAGAGCAGCACCTGGCCCAGGACGTACGACGGGACCGTCACCGCGAGCGCCGCCCACGACGGCGGCAGCGCCACCAGGCCGCAGGCCGCGCCCACCGCGAGGCCGGCCAGCAGCCACAGCGTGGCGTACAGGCTCTCGCCCGCGCCCCGCCAGGCGCAGTAGCGGCGGGCGGACAGCGGGCGGACGAACCAGAACACCACCGACCCGTCACGGATCTTGCTCTGCGCGGTCTCCTGGGAGGCCCCCTCCATGACCACGCGCCCGGTGCCGAGCAGCGTGGCGAGCACCGAGTACGTGACGGCCTGTCGCTCGTCGAGGCCGACGACCGGCGCGCCGCTCGACGCGTACAGCGCCCGCCACAGCAGCACGTAGAGGAAGACCTGCGTGACGATGACGAAAGCGGTGACGGCGACCCGCGGCCGGTACGCCCATTCCGTGCGTGGCACCAGGAACAGCAGTTTGTGGGCGCGCGGGGCGGAGTGCTCCGGGTTCATCGGCCCGCCCGCGGTGCCGGGGCGCTCCCCTGGAGGTGACGCAGGACGTCCTCCGCCGTCGTGCCCTCGTACACGACGGAGCGCACGGGGTGGGCGGCGAGCAGCTCGGCGGTCACCCGCGCCCGGTCGCCGCCGGGCAGCGGACGGACCCGTACCGTCGCGCCCTCCCGGGAGACGACCTCGGCGGTCAGCAGGTCGAGGGCGGGCGGCGGGCCGTCGAACTCGACCACGAAGGCGGGTTCCGCGTCCGTCCCGGGCAGCCGGTCGCGGGGGCCGTCGTGGACGAGGCGGCCGTGGTCGATGACGACGATGCGCCGGCACAGGGCCTCGACCTCCGCCATGTCGTGCGTGGTGAGGACCACACAGTGGTCGCCGGTGCCGGCCAGTCGGGTCAGCAGCTCCCGCACCTGGTCCTTGACCAGGACGTCCAGGCCGATGGTGGGCTCGTCGAGGAAGAGCACCCGGGGGCGGTGCAGCAGCGCGGCGGCCAGGTCGCAGCGCACCCGCTGGCCCAGCGACAGGAAGCGCACCGGCGTGTCCCAGAAGGCGGACAGGGCCAGTACGTCGTCCAGTTCGGCCAGCGTGGCCCGCCAGGCCGGTGCGGCCAGTCCGTGGATGTCGCGCAGGATGGCGAACGAGTCCCGCGCGGGCAGGTCCCACCACAACTGGGTGCGCTGGCCGAACGTGACGCCCATGTTGCGGGCGTTGGCCTCCCGGTCGGCGTACGGGTCCAGGCCGCACACCCGAACCGTGCCCGACTCGGGCAGCAGCAGGCCCGTCATCAGCTTGATCAGCGTAGATTTGCCGGCGCCGTTCCGCCCCAGGAGGCCGATGAACTCGCCTTGTCCCACGCGCAGTTCGACGTCGCTGAGCGCGACCGCGCGCCGCTCCCGCCGGCGGCGCAGCGGGTGCCGCAGCGTACGGGCGGACGCGCGGTCCCAGGCGCGGAAGGTCTTGGTGACGCCGGTGACCTCGATGACGGGCCCGCCGGCGGCAGGTCCGGAGCCGGTCACCGCGCGCCCTCGGCGCCGGGCGCGGGCGCGTCCGCGGCGCCGCGCAGCACCGCCGCCCGGACCAGCGGGGTCAGCAGTGCGCCGACGGCCGGCAGCCACCGCACCGGCACCACGCGCCGCAGCGCGCCCGGCGCGAGCGTGGCGAGCGCGGCGCGGGCGGCGGGCCGCCCGGGGTCGGGCTCCCCGCCGAGCTCGCGGGTGACCACGCCGAGCGTGTAGGCCGTGGTCCACACCTCGGCGAGCAGCACGTCGCTGACCCGGTCGTGGACGAACTCCCGGTGCGGCAGCGCCGCCAGCTCCTCGCGCAGGGCCGTGACCACCCGCTCCCGGGGGATGCCGCGTTCCGCCAGGGCCTCCTCGGCGGGGACGCGGCGCCACCCGTCCGGCGCCGCCGCGTCCCGGACGTAGACCACCGCGAGCTGCTCCCACCAGCAGAAGTACGGGACCGCCGGCATGGCGGGCAGCGTCGGGCCGTCCGTGCCCGCACCGTCGAAGGACGCCGGGCAGGCGGCACTGCGCGGGCCCATCACGTCGTTGCCGACGAGGCTCGGCGGGTTGGCGTGGTCGACGGGGCCCGCGACGGGCACCACCTTCTCCACGCCCCGCAGGTAGTCCAGCAGCGTGACGTCGTCGGTGGCGTCCGCCGCCGCCTTCGCCGCGTACTCCTCGAAGCCGAGCGCGAGCGGCGCCGGCAGGACGAGGGCGACGGACGGCAGGTAGTCGTCGACGACCGGCGCCCAGGCGTACCCGAGCAGGGCCGCCGCGCGCACCGCGTTCGCCGTCCGCGAGCCCCACTCGGTGAACAGGCTGACGGAGTGCTCCGGCCGGGCCGCGGCCAGCGCGGCGGCCGTGCCGGCGAACCCGGGGGAGAGCAGCGCGTCGTCCTGGAGCACCAGGTGGTGGGTGGCGCCCGGCGCCACCGCCCGCCAGGCGCGGCGCGCGGTGCGCAGCGCGGACGGCGGGCCCTGCGGGTCCGGGTCGGTGACGACGCGTGCGGCGAGGGCGGGGTGGGCCTCGCCCAGTCGGCGCGCCGCGGCCTCCCGGCTCGGATGGGCCATGATCGCGGCGGACAGGCGGACGGGGGGAGGAGTGGGTGTCATGCTCGGGACTCTCTCGTGGGTGGTGCCGGTGGTGGGGCTCGGGGGTTCGCCGGGGGCTTGGGGCTTCGGCCTGTTCGGAGGTGCCGGCCACGGGAGCTCGGGGCGCCTTCCGGGAGCCGGCCCGGAGGCCGGCCCGGAGGCCGGCCCGGAGGCGACGCCCAGGTGGCCGAGGTTCCGGCGCGGAGTGCCGGTGGCGGGTTCCGCGGCGGTCAGCGCTCGGTCTTGCCGTGGGTCACGGGCCCGCCGCGCAGCAGCCGGACCGTGTGCCGGACCGGGCCCGCCCAGTGCAGTAACGGCTGTACGAGGAAGGCCGGGTACAGGGCGGCGCGGCCCGGGAGGCCGCCGGGAGGCTCGGCGCGGGCGTCGGCGCCCCGGTGGGCGCGGAGCCGGCGGTCCGCCTGCCGTACGCACCACACGGCGTGCGCGGCGCCGTACGCGAGCGCCGCGGCGGCCCAAGTGAGCAGCGCCGCGTGGGCGCCCCGGACGGCGAGCGTGGCGGCGGCGCCCAGGACGACGGCCGGGCCGGCGAACCACCACAGCGTGTCCAGGCCCTCCTTGACCAGGACCGCGGTGTTGCGCGGCCCGTGGGCGCGCAGCGCCGGGTCGGTCAGCAGCCGGCGGCAGCCGGCCAGACTGCCGTGGGCCACCAGCGCGTAGGCCCGGGAGAGCGCGGAGACGGTGGCGTAGCGGTCCACGAGGTTGAACACCGGCAGGACGTCCATGGACGCGCCCGCGGCCGACAGCTTGTAGCCGACGAGGAGGTCGTCGACCGGCTCCTCGTACATGCCGATGGCCACGAGCGTGTCGTGCCGGACGAAGAGGCCGGCGCCGACCCCGTACACCACCGGTTCCGCGACGGCCGTCACGGCCGCGGGCAGACGCGCGGAGCGGAGCCGGGCGCGGGCCAGGATCCGGTGGGCCTCCACACCGGCGCGGCGGCGCAGGTCCGCCAGGGCGTGCGCGCGCAGCAGCACGTCGGCCGCCCCCGGGCGGGCGGCCGTGGGACGGCGGAGCTGGAGCGGGAGTTGCTGGACGAGGTCGGGCGGCGGGCCGTCACCGCGGGTGGCGGCCGCGGCCAGGTGCAGCAGGGTGGTGCGGTCGGGCTGGGAGTCGGCGTCGTACAGCCCGACGTAGGTGGAGGCCGGGTCGGCGTCCGCCGGCAGCAGTGTTCCCAACCGTTCGACGGCGTGCACCAGTTGGCCGCTCTTGGCTCCCTCGGCCGTGTAGTGGAGGTGGTGCAGGCCGACGCCGGGGTACTCGGCGGCGATCCGGGGCAGCAGGTCGTCGGCGACCTCCCGCGTGGTCGGTACGGCCTCGACCTCGGCGCGCAGCGTGCCCGCCGGGTCGGCGGAGGCGCGGGTGCGCCGGGCGATCCCGGCGGCCCGTCCCGAGGGCACGAGTCCGGCGAGGCGGGCGGCGGCGTCCTCGGGAGCGGCTCCGGCGAGGGCGGCGGCCAGCGCCGGCAGCCGGTCCGCCGCCGCCCGCTTGTCGCGCTCCTCGCGCTCGGTGGTGACGACGACGAGGTGCAGCAGGCCCGGCGGGTACGCCAGCGAGGCCGCCGCGCGCACCACCTCGCCGAGCAGCTCCTGCTCGCGCAGCGCGGGGATCAGCAGCACCACGTGCGGCGCGGACCCGGCCGGGACCGTTTCCCCCGGCAGGCGCCGGCGGTCCAGCGCGCGGGCCGTCAGCGCGGCGCGGGTGCTGAGCGCCGCGCCCCACAGCAGGACGCCCCACAGGACGGTCAGGGCGGCGGCCGTCACGACGGCACCCCGGGCGCGGACAGCGACCGGAGCCCGTCGCGGGTGAGGGCCGCCTCCCGCAGGGCGTCGGCGACCGGGTGCAGCCGGGCGGCCCAGGCGACCACCTCGGCGGGGTCCAGCCGCTCGGGGTCGCCGACGGGGACGCCGGGCAGCAGGGCGGTCAGCCGCGCGCCCAGGCCGAGCGGCACCCGGAAGACGCGGCCCTCGATGCCGCCGACGGCCGTCAGCCGCACCTCCAGGACACCGTCCGCGAACGACGGTTCCACCCGGACCAGACCCCACCCGGCGGACCGCGCCAGCAACCGCCCATCATGCAGACCCAGTCGCTCGTCGGTCACCGTGCCCCGGAAGCGCCGGCCGACGCTCACCTCCGCGACGACGTCGAAGAACCGGTTGGGGAAGCGGTGGTACTGCCCGCGCAGCAGATGGCGGCGGCGCGGCAGCGCGGGGTCGGCGTGCCGGGCGACCCGCAGGACCCGCGGCGGGGCGTCGTCGTCCGTCAGCCGCACCCGCAGCTCCAGCGAGGTGTCCAGTGAGAACGAGTAGTCGTCCCCCGTGCGACGCACGCTGCGTCCGTCCTTGCCGACCTTCACCACCAGGGCGTCGGCGAACACCTGCACCTCGTCGGCCAGCCGGCGGTCGCCGTACTTGTACTCGACGGACCGCAGGACGCCGTCGGCGTGGAAGTTGGCCAGCAGGAGCGGCCGGTCGGGGGTGCGGCGCTCCGGGCCGAACAGGGCGAAGTGGGCGGCACCGACGAGGGACAGCTTCTGCTGGTTGCGGTCGAGCACCTCCAGCGCGTACCGCTCGGGGTCGGTCACCCCGAACAGCTCGTTGGCGAACGGCGCGTCGAGGTCGGGCGCGTAGACGTACAGGCCGGAGTGGCCCCCGTCGCCCGTCCAGGGGCGGGCGCGCAGCTCCTCGCCGAGTCCGGCGCGGTCCTGGAAGGTGTGGAACGAGTAGGCGTGCGGGTGGCCGTCGGGATCGCGGCGGCCCGGCGGGTGCACCACGACGTGCCGCAGGCAGACGCTGTCGCGCCGCAGGTTCCGCAGCGCGTCGGGCAGGTCGGGGGCGGGGCGGCGGCCGGCCGGGGCGGCGGGCTCGGGCCGGGGCTCCAGCGCCGCCACGAGGGCGGCGCGGAACTCGTCGACGTGCTCGCGCGTCAGGTGCGGCATCGCGTAGAAGTGGTGGAACAGCCGCTCCCCGACGCGGCCGTCCGGGTTGGTCCAGGGCAGCTTGTTGCCCACCAGCCGGTACCGGGACGCGAGTTCGGACGGCAGCCGGCCGCCGTCCCGGGAGAAGCCCGCCACCAGCACCGGGTTGCCCGGCGCCGGCAGCAGGACGGCGTCCGGGTCGGCGGCGCGGATCGCGCCGGCCAGCCGGTCGCGCACGGCCAGGGACGCGCGGAACACGTCCCGGTAGCCCTCCGCCGCCACCCCGAACACCAGCGACCACAGGGCCGCCGCCATGGCGCCGGAACGCGAGCCGGTGATGGTCTCGTCCACGAAGCCCGACATCGGCGCGGGCACGGCCCCGTGCCCGAGCAGGCCCTTGCGGCACAGGAAGACGCCGCAACTGTAGGGCATAAGACCGGACTTGTGCGGGTCCAGCACGACGGAGTGGACGAAGGGGTGCCGGAAGTCGAAGGCGGCGTCCGGGTCGGTGAAGGGCAGGATCATCCCGCCGTGGGCGGCGTCCACGTGGTGGAACAGTGCCAGACCGCCACCGGACGCGGCGTGCTCGCGCAGCACGTCGCCGATGCGGTCGACGGGGTCGACCAGACCGGTGTTGTAGTACCCGGCGGTGGATACGACGATCACCCCGGTGCGGTCCGGGCGCTCGGCCAGTGCCGCCAGTTCGGCCCGGACCGTCTCCGGCTCCAGCAGCCAGGACGGGCCCGCCGGGCACAGGCGCAGCTCCACGTCGAGGATCTCGGCCGCCTTGGCCACGGAGTGGTGGGTCAGCGTGGACGCGAGGACCACCACGTCGCGGGCGCCGGCCGCGCGCAGCGCGTTGCGGCCGATGCGCAGCCCGGCCAGGGTGCCCTCGTTGGCGCCGCCGGTGACGTAGCCGTCGACGGCGTCGGCGCGCAGCAGCCCGCCGAGCGCGAGGACCGCCTCGCGCTCCAGGCGGCGGGTGCCGTGGGTGCCGGCGCCGAACCGGGTGTGCACTCCGACGTTGTTGGCGTTGCGCGCGGTGAACCGGTCCAGGGCGTCGAGCGCGAGCGGGTGCGGCGCGGTCATCGCGAACCCGAGCCGCACCGGGTCACCGGGGGAGTGCCAGCCCGGCACCTCGGCCAGCCGGGCGTCGAGCCGCTCGCGCAACTCGTGCTCGGGCAGCGGGTGTTCGGGGAAGGGGTCGGTCTCGGTGGAGCCGTCGTCCAGGTCGGGCACGTCAGTCCCCCTCCCGGCGCAGCACGCAGCGCAGCACGGCCCGCGGCCCGACGTCGAGCATCCGTACGTAGGTGTGGGTCTCCCCGTCGGGGCGCAGCCCCGCCGCGGCGAACGCGGCCAGGACCTCCTCGTGGGGCAGCAGCGTCATCGGGACCCCGTCCGGCAGCAGGTACCGGCCCGGGGCGCCGCCCGGCCGCAGCGCCGGGTCCAGGGTGTCGGAGGTGAAGGTGTTCAGGGCCAGCAGCCCGCCCGGGCGCAGGACGCGGGCGATCTCACCGACCGCCGTCGCCCACTGGTCCCGGTCCACGGCGTTGTGCAGCACGCCGTAGCACACGACCAGCGCGAAGGACGCGTCCGGGCAGGGCAGCGCGTGGGCGGCGCCCTCGCGGACCGTGACGCGGCCCGCCGGGTGGCCGGCGGTACGGGCCCGGGTGGCGGCGACCATGCCCTGGTGCAGGTCCACGGCGACCACGTCGTAGCCCCGGTCGAGCAGGGCCAGGGTGTTGCGGCCGCCCCCGCAGCCCAGATCGAGGGCGGGCCCCGCGACCGGCACGCTCTCCAGCAGCTCGGTCAGGTAGGGCTGGACGGGCAGGGCACGGAACGCCTCGACGGTGTCCGGCGCGTTCCAGTAGGCGGCCGCGCGGGCGGCGGCGGTGGTCGTCTCGGTCATCGGGTCAGCCCCGTCTCCTCGTAGGTGCCGTTGTGCGGCCGCGCGTGCACGACCTCCATGTCGAGCGCGGCGAAGCGGTCCGCGCACCGAACCGGGTCGCTCGTCAGGGCGAAGAACGCCGGGCCCACCGAGGACAGCGCCAGCACGGGCACGGCCTTCCCGTCCCACAGCGGCTCCAGCTCCCGGGCCAGTCCGGTCAGGCCCGGGTGGGAGAAGGAGCAGTTCTCGATGCTGCCCATCCGGAACCGGTAGTCGAAGACCAGCGAGCCGAGCGGGCCCAGGTCGCCCCGGAGCGCAGCGGGCATCGCCTCGTGCAGCATGCGGAAGGCGATGGTGGGCGACCAGCGTTCCCCGGTGGCGCGGAAGCGGTCGAAGTGGGCGATCTCGGCGGCCATCAGCGCGTCGGTCGGCTGCTCCTCGCGACCCCGCGGCACCCCGATGACGAGCGACAAGTCGTCGGGGACGTCCACGGTCAGCACCACGGTGCTGCGGCCCGCGACGACCTGGATGCCGCCCGGGTACAGCCCCGAGGCGGCCGACCCGCCGATGCACTGCACCGGCGTCAGCATCCCGGGCAGACTCCCGTGTTCCTCCCCGTGGTTGGCGGTCAGGTACGGCAGCAGGTCGGCTCGGTCGACGGGCCGGCCGTACAGGTGGTTGACGGCGGCGGCGACCGCGGCGATCAGGCTGCTGCTGGACCCGAACCCGGCGTGGACGGGCAACGGGTCGCTCTCGACGGCGACTTCGAGGTCACAGGCCACGCCGAGCGCGGCGCACATGATGCGGGCCGCGTGCGCGACGAGGTCCGGGCGGGTCACGGAGGGGTGCAGGGTCAGACCCGTGCCGGGCTCCCGGCGCCGCACCCGGACGTGATGGAAGCGGGCGACGGAGAAGACGAGCTCACCGGCGTCGTAGACGAGGTGGTTGTCCTCGGCGACGGCCCCGGGGTGCAGTGCCATCGCGTTGAGCCGGGTGGGGTAGCGGAGGCGGACCTCCGTGGCGGGGGTCAGGGGGCCGACGGGCGCGGTCAGCGGGTGGTGCACGGTGCCGGGCGCGAACGGTGCGAACATGGGGGTCATCTCTCCTCGCCGCCGCCGGCGGCGGCGCACGCGTCGGTCAGGAGCCGGTGGCGGGCCAGCGTGAGCTCGGCCAGCTTGTCCAGGGAGTCGGTCGTGTAGCCGCCGCTGCCCAGGGAGCCGTCGGGGCGGATGTTCATGTTGGCCTTCGCGAGCTGGACGTGGGGCAGCCGGAAGTGCAGCAACTCCTGCGTCAGACGGCGCAGTTCGGTCAGGGTGCGGACGACCGCCGGGGTGCCGGGGGAGTGCCGGGCGGCCTCCTCGACGAGGCGGGGCAGCAGCGGGCGGTGGCGGCGCGCCGCGTCGGCGGCGTCCCGGTAGGCGGCGGGCAGGTACGGCAGGTTCTCGCGCAGGTAGCCCTCGTACCACTCCTCCCGCGCGTCGCCGGGCTCCGGCCGCAGCAGCGCCACGTCGACCAGCAGCGGCGTCATCTGGGCGCCGCCCGGGGCGTAGAAGACCTGTCCGCCGACGGTCATGGGCGGGAAGTAGGGGCGCATCCCGAAGGAGAACGTCCGCGGGGTGATCGTGCGCTTGACCGACAGCAGGCACTGGGCGAACACCGTGAAGCCGGCCGTGGCCTCGGCCAGCAGCCCGGGCAGGGCGGGGTCGTCCACCGCCGCGGGCAGCGCCTCCGTCAGGGCGTCCACGGCCGGGCGGAGCGCGACGCCCGCGGTGCGGACCTCGCGGATGAAGAGGTCCTCCTCGGGCAGGTCGGTGAAGGAGCGCGGCGCGTCCTCCGGATTGCGCAGCGCGTACGTGTAGACGCTGTCGCGCGGCACCTCCTCGGCGACGGCGCCCAGTTTCAGCAGGAGTTCCTCCGCGCCGGGCACGGTGCGGTAGTCGACGCCGTGGCGTTCGAGGGAGGCGAGGGCGAAGCCGAGGTCGCGCAGGGCCGCGCTCGCGGTGGTCGGGTCGTGGACGGCGCTCTCCGCGCGGCCCGCCCAGTCCCGGGCGAGGGCGGTCAGCCCGGCGATGTCCGCCGCGCGGTTGAGGGCGGGCAGCCGGGGTGCGTCACGGGCCGCGTCGAGCGGGTCCGACGTGGCGACGGCGCGGTCGAGGTCGCGCATGGGCAGGGCGAGTCCGGGCATCACGTGCTCCCAGTTCACGGGCGCGGCCATGGCGAAGGCGGCGCCCAAAGCAGGGTCGGTGGTGGGGTGTCGGGTGGCAGGGGGGAGCGGCTGGGTCAGAGCCGGCCGACGAGTTCGCCGAGGTCCCGTACGCGGCGGGCGGCGGGTGCCGGCGGTGTGGCCGAGCGGGGCGCGTCGGTGACCCACACGGCCGGCAGTCCGGCGGCGCGGGCGGCGGCCAGACCCGTGTAGGAGTCCTCGACCGCCAGGGCGCGGCGGGTCCCGGTCCGGGCCGCGGCGACCGCGCGGAGGTAGGTGTCGGGTGCGGGTTTCGTGCGTACGCCGGGGCCCGCGCAGGTCACGGTGGTGAAGTGCGGTCGCAGCCCGAGGCGGGCCAGGTGCCCCTCCACCCAGTCCGGCGCGTTGCCGGAGGCGACGGCCAGGGTGTGCCCGCGCTCCCGGCAGTGCGCCAGGAAGGCCCGCACCCCGGGCGTGGTGTCGGTGCGGTCCGCCTGCGCGCGGTTGCGGCGCTCGAACTCGTCCCACAGCACCCGGGCCTGCCGCCGTCCGGTCGCGACGGCCAGCCGGCGGGCCAGCGCGGCGCGGTCGAGGGTGCGGTCGGCCCGCACGGTGAGGACGCGCCGCAGGCCGGGCGCGGCCTCGCGCAGCAGCTCCCGCCATACGGCGACGCCGATGCGTTCCGTGTCGAGCAGCACTCCGTCGAAGTCCAGGACGATCAGCCGACCGTCCGCGCCGGAGCGCGCCTCCCCCGTCCTCAGCACAGTTCCCCCCGTGCGCGGCGGCTCCAAGCGGAACGCACGCATGCGTCGTCCCCCCGGAACCGCGCCATTAGTCTGGACCAATGACACTAGGGTGCGCCGGAGACCCCGTCAACAGTCGTCTCACCGCTGTGACCTGGACGTTCAGCCCCCGAACGGGCCGGAGTGGGACAAGCCTGACGATCTCCGGAACCCGCCCGACGGCATGCCGAAGGGCGGGGTCCCGGTGAGCGGCCGGCCCCGGGACTACGGAGCCGGAACCTCCGCTGAGGGCAGCAGGCGCGCGGCCAGGGCCGTCGAGGGCAGCCGCGGGTGAAGATAGACGCGTTCGCCGCGGGTCCGCGTCTCGCGGTGGAGGCGGCGCAGGGCCGAGGCCGCCTCGTCCGGGCGGCCGGCGTGGTGCAGGGCGTCGGCGAGGAAGCCCAGGTGGAGGGGGAGGCGGATGAGCGTGCCCGAGGCGTCCAGGCCGGCGACCGCCGAGGTGACGAGGGCGATCCCCGCGTCCGCCGCGCCGGTGTGCGCGAGGGCCCAGCCCTCGCAGACCGACAGCATGTGCTTCCAGTACCGCAGACCGTACCGGTCCGCGACGACGCGGCCACGCCGGCCCGAGCGGTGGGCCGTCTCCACGTCGCCCTCCAGGCCGGCCAGGATCCCGTCCACATAGAGCGCGAACGCCTGGTCGTTCGGGCGGCTGTCGTGCCGCGTGATGTCGAGGAGTTCGGCGCGGCGGGACGCCGCCGCGTCGTCGTCGCCCAGGAACCAGCGGGTGAAAGCGTCGTACGAGCGGCAGGAGACCCGCGGGTCGTGCTGGAAGAGGCGCGCCACCTGGCGGGCACCCTCCGCGCCCAGCGCGTCCGCCCGCGTCACCGCGGACTCCAACTCGACCAGGGCGTCGGGGAGCAGGCCGCGCACATGCAGGACGATGCCGCGCCCGTAGCGGGCACCCAGGAAGGCGACCGGGTCCTGCGGTGTGCCCGGCATCGCGCGCAGCCGGTCCGAGAATCCGAGCGCGCCGTCGTACCGGCCCGTCACCAAGTGCGCGGTGCACAGCGACCACAGCGCCGTCGGCTCGTCCTGGGCACCGGTGACCGGGTTCAGGTCCCGGCTGCGGGTGAACGCCGCCTCCGCGTCGGCGTCACCGTAACCGCGCGTGGTCGCCAGCATCTGGCCGAGCTGGATCTGCAACTGCCGCTCCAGCAACGGCGCGGCAGGGTCGTCGGGCGGCAGCAGGCGCAGCAGGTCGATGGCCCGCCGCAGCCACATCTCCGCCCGCTCGTACGCGAGCCGCAGCTCGGCGTCGTCGGCGGCGCGGCACAGGGCGGGCAGCACCCGGGCCGGCGCCAGGACCCGCGAGCCCTCCCACGCGTGGTGCGCGTGCTGCTCCACCGCGTCGTGCCGGCCGCCCGGGCGGGCGGCCAGGGTCTCCGCGATCCGGGCGTGCAGCCGCGCGCGCCGGCCGCGGTCGAGCTCGCCGTACAGCGTCTCACGCACCAGCGCGTGGGTGAACCGCAACGTACCCGGACCCGCCGGGTCACCCGACAACAACTGCGCCCGCAACGCCGGTTCGAGATGCTCGCCCGCCTCCCGGCCGTGTCCCGACACCTCCGCGAGCAGCTCCGGGTCGATCTCCGAACCGATCACCGCACACAGCCGGAGCAGGTCCCGCGTGACGTCCGGCAACGTCGCGAACCGCTGCGTCAGCACCTCCCGCGCCCCCGACGGGACACGCGTGAACAACTGCCGTACGGCCTGCGGGTCGTGGAGCCGGGCGGGGTCGCCGAGCAGGGACATCAACTGGTGGACGAAGTACGGATTGCCCTTGCTGCGTTCGTGCAGGCGATGGACGGTCTCGGCGGGCACGCCCGGCCCCGACGCGACGGAGACCAGCAGGGACACGGCCTCCTCGGGCAGCCCGTGCAACCGGATGCTCTCCGTGCGCGGACTCCACAGCGTCTCGCCGAGCGCCTCGCCCAGCTCCGGGTCGCTCTCCAACTCCCAGGTACGCGTGGTGATCACGATGCCGAGGCGCCTGCCGTTGAGCCGGCTGGCGAGCAGACGCAGAAGTTGCAGCGAGGGGGCGTCCACCCAGTGCAGGTCCTCCAGGAGCAGCAGCAGCGGTGCCTCGTCCGCCAGCGACAACAGCGCCTCGCAGACCGCGTCGTACGTACGGAAGCGGTCCGGCGCCACCTCCGGATGGCGGTCGTGCCGGCCCGCGGCGTCGGACGCGCTGTCGAGCACGGGGAGGAGGCGGTCGCCGAACCGCTCCCGCACGGCACGGAACGCCTGCGGCCGGGAGGCGGCCATCTGCCGCAGCACCTGCGTCCACAGCCAGTACGGCGGGGCGCCCGGGCCGGAGAAGCAGTAGCCCCACACGGCCTCCACGCTGGTGTGCGGCAGGCGTTGGGCGACCTCCGACAACAGGCGCGACTTGCCGATCCCCGGCTCCCCGAGCACGGCCGCGACCCGGCCCTTGCCCGCCAGCACATCCGCCACCAGGATGCGCAGCGCCGCCAGCTCCCGGTCCCGGCCGACGAACGCCCGGCGGCCGGGGGCGCCGGACGGCGCGGGGGCCGGCGGGGCCGGCCGGGGCGGCGGAGCCGCCGCGTGGTGCTCCGGCGGCAGGGCGGCCACGGACGTCCGCGCCGGGGCCGCGGCCGGGTCGGGAACGGGCCGCCGGCCAGGGGCGTGCGGGGGTATGGGGTGGTGGGAAATGTCGAGTGCGGGCTGGGACGGCTGCGACGTGGGTGACGGCTGGGACGTCGTCGGGGCCGTCGGCGGGGCCGCCGAGGGCAGGGCCGAGGACGGAGGTTCCGACGGCACGTCGTCCGACGGCATGGCAGGGGAGGGCATGGCGGGGGAGGGCCGCATCTCCGGCCGCAGCCGCGGCGTTCCCGTCTCCGGCGGACCGTGGAGGGCGCGTGAGGCAGGGGCGTGCGGTGACGCGGAGGAAGGCCGTTCGTGCGTCGGCGGTGTGGTCGGTCGGGTGCGTGGTGCTGCCGATGCGAGTGGGGCGGCGGAGGGCTGGGCCGGCCTGACGGCGGCGGTGAGCCCATCGCGCAGGGGCACGCCGCTCGGGCCGGTGCGGTCCGGGTTGGTGACGTCCGGGCCGGTGCCGTCCGGGCCGGTCCCGGCAGGGCCCGTCCCCGACGCGCCCGTTGCCGGCGGTCCGGCGACCGGCGGCAACGGGCGCGGCAGGCCTGAAGCCGTGTCCGGTCCGGGCACGCCCGAGCCCGGCGTGCCCGGGATCCAGGCCCCCGGGTCTGACAGACCCGGACTCGGCGTTCGTGCCCCCATTCCTGGTGCTCCCGAGCCCGAGAGGTCCGAGAGATGCGAGATCGCCGCGCCCGGCCGCCCTGGCCCGGGAGCCTCCGCCCATGACGTTCCCACGCCCGGCCCGTCGGGTTCCGGCGTTCCCGGGCCCGACGGGTATGAGAGGTCCGTCGTCCTCGCGCCCGGCCGCCCTGGCCCGGGCGTCTCCGCCCATGAGGTCCCCACGCCCGGCCCGTCGGGTTCCGGCGTCCCCGGGCCCGACGGGTAGGGGAGGTCCGTCGTCCTCGAGCCCGGCCGGCCCGGCCCGGGTGCCTCCGGCCGTGACGCTCCGGCGCCCGGGCCGCCGGGACCCGGCGTCCCCGGGCCGGACGGATCCGACGGCCCCGGCATTCCCGGCATCCCCGAGCTCGCCCGTCCCCGCCCGGACACCTCCGGCCACGACGCCCCCGTGCCCGGCCCGCCGGGCCCCGGCGCCGCCGCCGACAGGGCCGGTTCGCGTCGCAGGATGGCCCGGTGGAGCCGTTGCAGCTCCTCCCCGGTGTCGACGCCGAGCTCGCGGGCCAGCCAGTCGCGGGTGCGCGTGTAGACGTGGAGTGCCTCGGCCTGCCGGCCGAGTCGGTAGTGGGCCGTCATGACCTGGCCGGCCAGGCGTTCGCGGCCCGGGTGGGCGTGGGCCTCGGTGTCGAGTTCGGCCACCGCCTCCGGGTCGCCGAGGGCGAGGCAGGCGTCGGCCCAGGTCTCGACCGCCGACAGGCGCAGGCGCGCCAGCCGTTCGGCCTCCTCCGCGAGGGCCGGGTAGCCCGTGAGTTCCTCGTACGGTGTGCCGCGCCACAGTTTCAGGGCGGCCCCGAGGACGTCCCTGGCCTCGGCGTGCCGCCGGTCGCGCTGCAGTCCGCGTCCCTCGGCCACCGCGTCCTCGAAGCGGCAGGTGTCGACGTCCTCGCGGCGCAGGCCGAGGACGTAACCGGTGGCCATGCGGCGGATCAGCCGGTTCCGCGGGCCGGAACCGGAAGCGGAAGCCGAACCGGCGGAGGCGGAATCGGAGGCGGGGGACTCGGGCGGTGGGGCCAGGGAGCGCCGGAGGTGGGAGATGTAGCTGTGCAGGGAGGCGGGGCCGCGGTCGGGGACCCGGCCGCACCACAGTTCCTCCGTCAACTGCCGGGCGGGCACGACGTGCCCGACCCGCATCGCGAGGAGCGCCAGGAGGGCGCGGCGGCGCGGCGGGCCGAGGTCGACGTCACGCCCGCCGGCGTCGGCGCTCATCGGTCCGAGGAGCCACAGGCGGGGACCGTCGGAGCCGCCCCGCGCGTCCGCGGCCAACTGGTCTTCGGGAAGTGCCATCAGTCGTCCGCTTTCCTCCGGCCCGGCCGCGCGGCATTTCGAACGGTTGACCCCGTCGCGAGGCGATCTTCGCACAGGTCGTCAGCGGCGGCCAAGCGCTGTTCAAGGACGCGTCAAGCGGATGTACAAGCCGCGCGCAAGGCGCGGGAGAACCCGGCAAGGCCGGTGTGGCACGGTGCCCGCAATTCCCCGCGGTCTCCGCACGGAACGGGAGAGTGAAATGAGCACGCCAATTTTAGGGCTGCGTACGGTGGCCACGGACCGGCGCGTCACGACGTACTCCGGGCGCGGCACCGCCCAGAACCGACGGCGTGAGGTGCGCCGGGCGGTCGCCCCCGCGCCCCTGCGGGTCGCCGTGCACGCCGCGGACCACCTGACCTACACGGGGCTGGCCAGCTACCTGGAGATCGACGAGCGGGTGACGGTGGCGGGCCGGGACGACGAACCGGCCGACGGCTCCCGCCCGGAGGCGGGGGCCCGCCGTGCGCCGGGTGACGCCGCCCGTTCCCGGCCGGAAGACGCCGACGTCACGGTGTTCGCCGCCGACACGGTGAGCGGCGAGACCCTCGGTGTCCTGCGCGGACTGGCGGCGGAGCGGCGGACCGGCCCGTTCCTGGTCATCGCCGGCACCCGCTGGAAGGCCGACGTCGCCCTGGCCGTCGAATGCGGGGTCCGCGCGGTGCTGTGGCGGCGCGACACGACGCCCGAGACGCTCGTCCGCACCCTGCTCCAGGTACGGGACGGCGGCGGCTGTCTGCCGGCGGACCTCCAGGGGCAGTTGCTGGACCAGGTGCAGCGCGCGTACCGCGACGTCCTCATTCCGCAGGGCCTGGCCTCCGCCCGGCAACTGACCGCCCGCGAGGCCGACATTCTGCGGCTGATCGCGGAAGGACGCGAACTGGCCGAAATAGCGGACCGGCTGGCCTATTCCGAGCGGACCGTCAAGAACGTCCTGTACCGAATGATGGAACGCCTTGAGGTACGCAACCGCGCGCATGCGGTTTCCTATGCCATCCGTTCCGGGCTGATCTGATCTCGGGTACATACGGGCACGGTCCGGAGAACAAAGGGCAGAGTGGTCCCCGAATCCCTTCGCCCGCCGCCCGGGTTCGGCACTCTTTTCCCCCATCGGACAGTCACCGCCAGGGAAAGGAGCCCCGATGCCCGTCACCGCCCCGGCAGGATCGCAGCAGTGGGTCCGCCACGCCCTCGCCACGCACTGGGGCGAGCCCTGGGCGGGGGCCGGTCTGAGCCCGCTGAGCGTCGGGGGCGCGGCCCCGCTCACGCACACGGCGGGGCTGTGGCGGGTCGCGGCGCCCGGCGGCGACCACGTGTTCAAGGTACGGCCGGACGCGGAAGCGGTACGGCCCGGCCCGTTCTATCCGCTCAAGGACCGGGTGGCCGACCACTGCCGCCGGCGGGGGGTCCCGGTGCCGCCCGCCGTGCCGGCGGCCGACGGGCGTACCGCCGTCGAGCATGACGGCGTGCCCTGCGAACTCACCTCCCACTGCCCCGGCGTACCGGCGCGCGGCGCCCGGGCGGCCGCGGCCGTGGTCGCCGCTGGGCTCGACCTGCGGGAGGCGCTGGACGCGCTCCCCGCGGACACCGCCCGGGAACTGGCCCCGCTCCACCTGCCGCCGCTGGTCGAGGAGGAGCACGGGCCCACCGCCTTCCGGGACGCCGTGGACCGGCTGCTGCCCAAGGCCGAGCGCGGCGCGGACCACTGGCACCGCGCCACCGCCGACGCCCTGCGCGCACTCCGCGCGGCCGAGCCGCTGCTGCGCGAGGTGCCCGGCGCGCCGGCCCGCCCGTCCGTCGTCCACGGCGACCTGCACGTCCACCACTTCCTCCTCGACCCACACCGGGAGCCGCGCGTCCTGGCCGTACTCGACTTCGACAACCTGCACGTCGGCGACCGGCTGCTCGACCTCGCCTGGATCGCCGACACGGCCGTCCTGGCCTGCGGCGACGACACCCGCGCGGCCCGTGACGTCCTCGCCGGAATGCTCCGCTCCGGACGCCGCCGCGGCCTGCTGCGGCCCGGGGACGAGCACCTGCTCATGCCCGTCCTGACGGCACACTCCCTCCCGGTCGTCGTGGACATCGCCAAGGACGTCCTCGACCGCGGCCTGCTCTTCCCGCAGTGGCTCGCCTACTTCGACCTGCTGTCCCCGGCCCGCCGGCTCACCACGCACCGGCTGCTCACCGGCCGGCCGGGCGACTGAACCGACGAACGCCAACACCCGCTTCGTCCAACACCCGCTTCGTCCAACACCCCCTCCGTCCGGCACCACCGGCCCCCGGCCGCACTCTCACACCAGGAGCCTCCATGACCGACGACGTGGCCACCGACCCGCGACACCCCCTGTCCCCCTGGCCGTCCGACCTGTCGGCCTTCTGCTTCGAGGTCCCGCACTCGCCCGAGGCGCTCCTCTTCACGTCCGGCAAGGGCGTCCGGCTGGCCGACGCGGCGGGCCGCAGCTACCTGGACGCCCTGTCCGGCGTCTTCGTGACCTGCTTCGGTTACGACTGCGAGCCCATCGTCCGCGCGGTCACCGACCAGTTGCGCACCCTGCCCTTCAACCCGCCGCTGCACGGCACCAACCAGGCCGCGCTGGAGCTCGCCCGGGCCCTGGTGGACCTGGCACCCGCCGACATCACGGCCGCCAAGCTGGTCAACGGCGGGTCGGAGAGCGTGGAGGCCGCGATACGCCTGGCCCGCCTCTACCACCGCGCCCACGGCGAGCCGGGCCGGGTGAAGATCCTCAGCTACTACCACGGCTACCACGGGGCCACCTTCGGCTCCCTGTCGCTGACCGGCCGCCCCGACACCACCCGGTTCGGGCCCGGCCTGCCCGGCGTCGTCCACGTGTGGCCGCCGGACTGCCTGGAGGGCTTCTGGGACGTTCCCCCGGAGCGGTCCGGCGCCCTCGCCGCCGCCATGATCGAGCGGACCATCGAGGCCGAGGGGCCCGACTCGGTGGCGGCGCTCGTCGTGGAACCCGTCATCCACCTGCGCGGCATGGCCGTCCCCCCGGACGGCTACCTGCCCGCCCTCCGCGAGGTGTGCGACCGCCACGGCGTCCTGCTGGTCTTCGACGAGATCGTCACCGGCTTCGGCCGCACCGGGCAGCCCTTCGCGGCCCAGACCTACGGCGTGACCCCCGACATCCTCTGCGCGGGCAAGGGCATCTCCGGCGGGTACGCGCCGCTGGCCGCCGTCCTCATGGCCGGGCACGTCGCCGCGGTACTCGGCGAGGAGGGCGGCCCGGTGTCCTTCGCCCCCTCCCACACCTACGCCGCCAACCCGCTCGCCGCCGCGGCCGGTCTCGCCGCCGTCACCCTGTTCCGCGAGGGTGACTGGCCCGCCCGGATCCGCGAGCTCGCGGCGTACACGGACGGCCGGCTCCGCGAGGCGGCCGGCGGGCGCGGCACCGTCCGCGCGGCGGGGCTGCTGTACGGCGTGAAGCTGGCCGGCCCCGGCGAACGCCTCGGCGAGCGGGTGGCCTCCGCCTGCCTGCGCCGCGGCCTGATCCTCCGGGGCCAGGACGACTGGGTGGTCCTCGCGCCCGCCTTCATCACCACCACGGCGGAGATCGACGAGGCTGCGCGCATCCTGGGCGAGGCTCTGGACGAGGTCGTCGGAGGCGCCCGGTGAACGGCCTGCACGAGCGGTTCGCGGCGCCCCTCCGGGAGGCGCTGCCCCGGCTCACCGCCGCCGAACGGACCGTGGCGCAACGGGAACTGGACGCGATGGAGGCCATGCGAGGCGGCCCCCGGACGGGCGAGGAACGGCTGTCGGACGGCCTCCGCCGGATCGCCGCCCAGGTCCCCGAGCGTCTCCACACGGACAGCGCCGACGTCCTGCTGCGCATGCACGAGATCGCGGGCTCCGGCAACCTGCAGAGCAACCTGTCCTCGCTGCCCCTGGTCCGCGCATGCTTCGCCCACGGGCTCACCGACGACGACGCCCCCGCCGAACTCGTCGTCGGCCGCGGCCACATCGCCCCCGCCTTCTACGCCGAACACTACGTGCGCGGCACCCTGCCCTTCGCCCCGCTGGCCACCCTGCACCAGGGCGGACTGACCGGCGTCGTCCACCGCGACCTCGGGTTCCGCAACACCATGCGCTACAGCCTGGGCGTCGGCGTGGCCCAGGCCGTCAGCCTCGCCTGGGAGCTGACGCGGCGCGGCGAGGACCGCAAGGTCGTCTGCCTCGCCGGGGACGGCGAACTGCACGAGGGCGCCGCCTTCGAGGCGCTGCGCTTCGCGTACGACGCCGGACTCGACAACCTCGTCCTGGTCGTGGACGCCAACGGCAAGGGCATCGAACCGCTGGCGAAGCCGGTCAACACCGGCTACCTGGCCGCCTTCCTCGGCCACCTCGTGGAGACGGACGGCCGCGACGACCGGGCCGTCGAGGAGGCCCTGGGAACGCTGCTCGCCCGGCCCGGCCCGGCCGCGCTCGTCTGCCGCACCCGCAAGGGCGAGCACAGCTTCCGCCCGCCGGCCGGCCCGCGGGGCACGGACACACCCCGGCCGGCGTCCTTCGCCGCCGGCGCCGGCCGCCTGCTCGCCGACCACCAGCGCCGCTCCGGGGCCGAACTGGCCGTGTTCACCCCGGACATGGCGGCCCGCTTCGGGCTGCGCGGCCACGTGCCGTACACCAACACCGGGCTCGCCGAGACCCTGACCGCCGGCATGACGCTGTCCCTCCCGGACGACGTCACCAAGGTCGTCGCCACCGACGCCATGTACTACATGGACTCGCTGAGCATGCTCACCGAGGCCACCACCAGCGTCCGCAACCTCCTCGTCCTGGCCGGGCGGAGCTGGGGCGCTTGGGGCGGCGCCCACAACGCCGTCAACCTGCTCGGCCTGCTGCTGCACACCCGTGTGTACGAGCCGGTCACCGCCGCCGAGTTCGACGCCTGCCTGGACCGGCTCGCCCGCGACCCCGCCACCGCCCACGTCGTCAGCCTCGTGGACGCCCCGTTCACGCCCCCGGCCCGCGACTGCTCGGCCGACCTCGACGGCGGCGTCTGGCTCACCCCGCCCGACGGCGCCGACCCGGAGGCCGTCGTGGTGACCTTCGGCTACGCCGGTGTGCTGGTGGACGACGCCAACCGCGGCCTCGGGCTGCCGCACCTGCACTGCGCCGCGCTCACCCCCCGGCTCGGGCCGGACGCCCTCGGCGTGCTCACGCGCGCCCGCCGCGTCCTGAGCGTCGAGTACAACGGCGCCGAGGGCGGCTTCGGCGAACGGCTGCGCTCCGCCTACCTGCTGCCCGTCGAGGTGCACGCCGTGCGCCGGGACATCGCCACCCGCGTCCACCGGCACCAACTGCCCCTGCACGGCATGGACGTCGCGCAGCTCCGCGCACGCCTCACGGCGCTCCGCGAGGACCGACAGGAGGCCGGGCATGCGCCTGCATACGCATGACTACCGGGCGCCGGACGCCGAGGGCATCGTCGACGGTGCGGTCCTCATGCACCGCGAGATGTCCCGGCTGCTCGCCCGCCGCGCCCCCGCCGTCCTGCACGACCTGACCGCGGGACCCGGCTGCGTCGCCGGACTCGGCGCCGACGACGTGGTGTACGCGGGGTCCGGCCCGTACGCGTTCCTCTACCACCACTGGCGGGAACGGCACGGCGGAGACTTCCGCATCGTCCGCGAGGTGCACACCGCGCTCTGGTCCGGCTACTGGGCGCAGGAGGAACTCTGCGCGCCGCTGGTCCGGCCCGGTGACCTGGCGCTGTTCCCCACCGAGTACACGCGCCGGCTGTTCATCCGGAACTTCCCCTCCGTCACCGCCTACGGCTCCGCCGTCGCCTATCCCATGCTGGACCGGCTGCCCCGGCGGTCCCCCCGGCCCGTCCCGCCGCCCGGCCGGCCGCTGCGCGTCGGCTACCTCGGGGCGCTGTCGCTGGCCAAGAACTTCGACCAGGTGCTGTCGGTGTTCGCCCGCTGCCACCGCGAATCCCGCGGCGCCGTCCGCCTGGTGTGCGCGGGCAAGCCCAACGACCCGCGCTGGGAACCGGCCGCCGTGTACGCCGCCCTGGACCGCGCCGGCGTGCCGTCCGACGCCGTGCGGATGGCGGGCGTCCGGCCGCAGGAGGAACTCGCCGCGTTCTTCGACGCGATCGACGTGCTGCTCTTCCCCAGCACAGCCTCCCGCGAGACGCTCGGCCGGGTCGTCCTGGAGGCGCTGTCCCACGGCGTCCCGGTGCTCGCCGCCGCCGTCGGCCCGGCCGTCGAACTGCTGCCGCCGGAGAACCTGATCCCCACCGTCCTGGACACCCGTGCCACCTTCGACATGGGCCGGGTCGGCCCGCTCGGCCGGGTGGACGAGGACGTGCTGGCCGAGCGGCTGCTCACCCGCGCCATCGCCCCGGCGGACCTGCGCTCCACCACCCCGTACACCGACGCCACGTTCCTGCGCACCCTCGCCGGCCACCCCGTCCCGGCCCCCGCCGGGCACGACACCGTCCTGCCCGAGGCCGTGCGCGTCGCGCCCCGGCCCGGGCCCGCCCCCGACGCGGCGGAGGCCACCGCCGTTTTCCGCGCCTTCTTCGAACGCCACGACGCCACCCTGACCACCGCCCTCGACGCGCTGGCCGCCCGCACCGGCCGCGACGACCCGGCGCTGCGCCGCCTCGTCACCGCGCCGGACCGCAACCTGGCCGACTACCGGGCCTTTCCCCGGCTCCTGGACGCCCTGGTCGTCCCCCCGCTCACCTACACCCTCGCGCCCGTCTTCGCGGGCGCCGCACCGACAGGAGACACCCCATGACGAGCAACGACCGCGGGACCCGCCTGGCCGGCCAGGTGGCGCTCGTCGTCGGCGGCGGCCGCGGCATCGGCGCGGCCGTGGTCGAGACCCTCGCCCGGAACGGCGCCCGGGTCGTGGCCGCCGACACCGACCGGCTGCCCTCCGCCTACAACCACTACCGCTCCACGGCCGTCACCGGCTACGCCGAGGCCCGCGAACTCGCCGTCCGGCTCGCCGCCGAGGGCATGGCCGTGACGGCCGCCGAGGTGGACGCGACGGACGAGGACGCCGTACGCCGCCTCTACCGGGGGGTCGCCGAGGGGCCCGGCCGCCTCGACACCGTCGTCAACGCCTTCGGGGTGACCCACGTGTCCCCCGTGGAGCGCATGGAACTCGCCGAGTTCCAACAGGTGGTGTCCGGCAACCTCGACGGCGTCTTCCTCTCCTCGCGGGAGGCGCTGCCGCTGCTGCGCGCCTCCGGCGGTGGATCCATCGTCAACTTCTCCTCCGTGTCCGGCCGTTCGGGCTTCGCCAAGGTGGCGCACTACTGCGCGGCCAAGTTCGGCGTGGTCGGCTTCACCGCCGCCCTGGCGCAGGAGGTCGCGAAGGACGGCATCCGCGTCAACGCCGTTTGCCCGGGCATGGTCAAAACCGGCATGTGGCAGTACCTCCTCTCGGAGTTCACCCGGCCAGGCGAGACCGAGGACGAATGCTGGGAGCGGATGCGCGCGATGGTCCCGCAGCGGGAGTTCCAGACCCCCGAGGACATCGCCGATCTGGTCCTCTACCTCGCGGGGGCGCCCCGCGTCACCGGGCAGGCGATCAGCGTCGACGGCGGGATGACCGCACCGTGACGGCGCCCGCGCCGGTGCCGGGTGCCGCCGCTCCGGTGCCGGAAGGAAGCGGCGTCCCCTTCGACGGGCCCGGCTGGTCCTTCACGGGCCCCGGCACCGCCCCCGTCCGCACCGCGTCCGCCCTGGAGGTCCGCGCCGAGCGCGGGGCCGACCTGTTCGCCATGCCCGGCTGGTACTCCGCGTCGGGCGTCCCCGCACTGACCCGGACGGTCGCGGGGGACCACACCGTCCAGGTGCGAGTCGACGTCCGGGGACGGGACTTCGGTGACGCCGGGGGCATCGTCGTGCACGGCGCCGGCGGCTGGTTCAAGGTCTGTGCGGAACGGACCAGGGCCGGCGGCTGGGCGGTGGTCACCGTCGTCTCCCGGCCCGGGTCCGACGAGGCGGCGGGCCCGGTCCTGACCGGGCCGGGCGCCGGGCTGCTGGTGACGCGGGAGGGGGAGCGGTACGCCGTCTTCTGCCGCGAGGACGCGGCCGGGGAGTGGCACTTCGTCCGCACCTTCCTGTGGCCCGGCGGCGCGCCGGAGGTCCGGCTCGGGTTGTTCGCCCAGGCACCGTTCTCGGACGCGGTCACCGCCCGCTTCACCGGCCTGCGGTGCGCCCCGGCCGCCCTGGCCGACCGCCGGTGAGCCGCACCGCGCCGGGACGGCCGCAGTCCGGCGTCCGCGCCGCGCCGGGGTCGCCGGAAGCCCCGGCCCATGCCGTCACGGCACGGCCGGGGGCCACCCTCCGTACCGCTCCCGGACGGCTGCGGTCCACCGCCCTCACCGTGGCGAACCGCCCGGCGACGGCCGCCCGGAATCCGGAGCCCGCCGCCCGTCCCGCCACCCGTGATCCGGAGCCGACTGCCTCCCCCGCCGCCCGTCGTCCGCAGTCGGCCCTCCGTACCGCCGACGGGCGGCCGTGCTCCACCGCCCGTACCGCGGCACGCCGTCCGGAACCCACCGCCCGTACCGCCTTCCGACGGCCCGGGACCACCGCCCGTACCACTCACCGGCGACCGCGCCCCACCGTCCGCACCCCTCCCCACCGGCAGGCACCCTCCACCCCCCGTACCGGCCCCCGGCGGCCGGAGCTCACCCCACCCGCACCGGAGAACCGGAGGCTCCCGTGATGTCCCCGCAGCCCGTGACCGACTTGCTCTGGGCGCGCTGGAAGACCAAGACCGTGGCGGCCGCCGTCGAACTGGGCGTGTTCACCGCGCTCGCCGCGGCCCCGCTGCCCGCCGCCGCCCTGCGCGACCGGCTCGGGCTGCACCCGCGTCCGGCCGCCGACTTCCTCGACGCCCTCGTCGCGCTCGGCCTGCTGCGCCGCACCGGCGGCGGGTACGCCGACACCCCCGAGGCCGCCGAGTACCTGGACGCCGGCAAACCGGCCGGCTACCTGGGCGACGCCTTCCTGGCCCAGTGCGCGGGCGTCGCCGACGACCTGGTCGGCGTCCTGCGCACCGGCAAGGCGCCCGGCGGCGCGCGGGACGGGCGCGACTTCTACGCGGGGACGTACGCCACGGCCGACTCCGCCCGCGCCTTCCAGCAGTCGATGACCGCGCTGAGCACCGGCCCGGCCCGGGCCATCGCCGAGCGGTTCCCCTGGCACCGCTACGGCAGCCTGGTGGACGTCGGCTGCGCGGAGGGCGCGCTGCCCGGCCGGCTGCTGCTCCACCACCGCCACCTCACCGCCGTCGGCTTCGACCTGCCTCCCGCCCGCGAGGGGTTCGAACGGTACGTCGCCCGTCTGGGCGTGGCCGACCGCGCCGCCTTCTGGCCGGGCGACTTCTTCAGCGACCCACTGCCCTGGGGGGACGTCGTCGTGCTCGGACACGTCCTGCGCGACTGGACCGACGAGGAGCGGCTGCGGCTGCTGGAGAAGGCGTACGCGGCGCTCCCGCCCGGCGGCGCCGTCCTGGTGTACGAGGCGTTCGCCGCCGAGGAACCCCCGGGCGACGGCATCGCCCTCCTCCTCAGCCTCATGGCACACGCCGAACGGCCCGGCGGCTCCGGCTGCACCGGCGCCCAGTGCCGCGACTGGCTGCGCCGCACCGGCTTCCGGGACACCTACGAGGAGCGCCTGGACGGACCCCACTCGATGGTGGTCGGTGTCAAATGACCCTCACACACCCCGCGGGACCGGGCCCGGCCGGGACCGACACGCTGATGTTCTGGAACCTGTACGAGGCGGGTATCGAGCGGCTGCACGGTCGCGACGAGCGGTGGCACGCCCAGTGCGCGCTCGTCGCCGCCATCCGCCCGCGCGTCCTGCTCACGACGGAGGGCTGGGGCTGGCACCGCGACGGCGGCCGGCTGTTCGAGGACGCCAAGGCCGGCTTCGGGATGGACGGCACGCTGTTCCCCGCCAAGACCGGCTGCCACCAGGCCGTCTTCTGGCAGCGCGACATCGGGCTGGTCGACCGCGAACACCCCGACCCCGCGCTGACGCACTGGCACGGCCACGGCCTCGTCACCCTCCGGCTGCCCGACTGGAGCACGCCGCTGCGCGTCCTCGTCGCCCACCTCGACCCGTTCAGCCCGACCGGCCGCCGGATCGAGGCCGACCACCTCCGCCGGTACGCGGACCCGGCGCTGCCGCCGCTGGTCGCCGGCATGGACGCCAACAGCCTGCCGCCCGGCGACCCGGAGCCCGACTGGAGCCGCGTCCCGGTGCACCGCAGGGCCGACCACCTGCTCGACGGGACCGGGCGCTCCGACCGCGCCCCGCTGCGGACGCTCCTCGGCGACCCCGCTGACCCCCTCCTCGTCGACGCCGGCGCCCACCTGGGCGACCGCTCGCCGACCTTCGGCACCGTCCCGCCGGCGGAAGGCGAACGCCGTATCGACGTCCTCCTGTTGTCCCCCTCACTCGTGCCCCGGCTGGCGGGCTACACGGCCCCCGACCCGTGGCCCGCGCCGCGCGGCGGCCGGCCGCCCGCGTCCGACCACCGGCCGGTCACCGTCCGACTGCGCCGCGGGTGACCGGCCACCCCCCACAACCGGCCACCCCCCACATTCCGAAAGGCGGTGCCCTGTGCGCCACGACGCCGTGGTCTTCGACCTCGACGGCACCCTGGTGGACTCCGTCCGCCCCGACTTCCTCGCCTGCGGAGCCCTGTTCGCGGAGTACGGCGTCCCGCTGCCGCGCGAGCTGTGGGCCCGCGAGGTCTGCGGACGGCCCGAGGGCTATCCACGGCTGTTCGCCCTGCTCCGCGACCGGTACGGCGGCGGGGCCCCGGACGACGCCCTGCTGCGGCACCGACTCGAGGCGTACTGGGCGGAGTTCATGACGCCCGACCACGTCCGACTGCTGCCCGGCCTGCCCCGGACCCTGGAACGGGCCCGCGCCGCCGGGCTGCGCTTGGGCGTCGCCTCCTCGTCGGACGGCCCCTGGGTACGCCGGTGGCTCCGCCACTACGGCCTCGGCCGGTACCTCGACGCCGTCGTCACCGGCGACGACGTGACCCACCGTAAACCCGCGCCCGACGCCTACCTGGCGGCCGCCGCCGCCCTGGGGGTCGCGCCGGCCCGGTGCGTGGCCGTGGAGGACTCGCTCACCGGCATCGCGGCCGCGCGGTCCGCCGGCATGACGGTCGTGGCGGTGCCCACCGCCCTGACCCGGGACCTCGACCACACGGCCGCCGACCTGGTGGTGTCCGGCCTGCCGGCGCTGGACTTCACCCGGCCCGACCTGCTCGGCCCCGGTACGGAAGACGCGTCCCGTACGGAAGACGTGCCCTGGGTGCAAGGGGTGCAAGGGGCGCAAGGGGCGCCCGGTGGGCAGAGCGTGCCCGGCGGACAGGGCGCTTTCGACCGTGCGGACGCTTTCGACGCGCAAGACGAACGTGAGGTGACGTTGTGATCCAGAAAGTCCAGGAATCGGTTTCCCTGCTGTCGCGGCGGGAGCGCGAAGTCCTCGTGCACCTGGCGGAGGGCCACACCTATCACCGGATCGCCCGCCGCATGGGCCTGAGCGTCCATACCGTCGACACCTATCTGCGGCGTATCCGCGGCAAGACGGGGGCCACCACCCGGGTCCATCTCATGGTGCTGGCCCTGTGCGCCGCACAGGTCGACGCCACGGAAGCGGAACCGGTCCCGGAATCCCGTGACTTTGCCGCCTGACGCGGAGACGGCAGAGTCATTCCCGTAAGCGGCACACGGGGCAGGAAAAACCGCAGTCGCTTCGTTCGATCCGTCACCGGAAAAGAAGGAGATCACCATGAAGAAGATCGAGCTCGCCGCCAAGCCCGTCGAGGCCCGCACCATCCTCATCCACCGTCACCGCTGATCCGACGGCAGGCAGCCGACCGGGGGCCGGGAGTTTCTTCCGGCCCCCGGTCGGACGTGGGGAGAGAGACAGGCGAGGGGAGAGACATGGACACGACGTCAGCGCAACCGGTCGTCGACCTGATGTGGGCCCACTGGAAGACGAGGACCCTGCTGAGCGCCCTGGAACTCGGCGTGTTCCGGGAACTCGTGCCCGGCCCCCTCACGACCGCCGACCTGGCCGGCCGCACCGGGGTACACCACCGCGTCGCCCCCGACTTCTTCGACGCCCTGACGGCGCTCGGCCTCCTGGACAAGGACGGCGAGCGGTACGCGAACTCCCCGGCCGCCGCGGCCTACCTGGACCCCGGCGCGGAGGAGGCCTACCTCGGCGGCGGCTTCCTGGCCCGCAGCGCCGGCATGGCCGACGACCTCACCCGGGTGCTGCGCACGGGCGAGGCGCTCAACGGCGCGACCACCGGCCGCGACTACTACGCGTCCGTCTACCGCACGTCCGAGCAGGTCCGCTTCTTCCAGCGCGACATGACGGCCCTCAGCCTCGACTCCGCCCAGGCCATCGCCGAACGCTTCCCCTGGCACCGCCACCGGTCGCTCGCCGACATCGGCTGCGCCGAAGGGGCGCTGGCCGCCCGGGTCCTGCTCCGCCACCCCCACCTCTCCGCGACCGGCTTCGACCTGCCGCCCGCCCGCGAGGGATTCCTCGACTACACCCGGCGGCACGGCCTGGAAGACCGCACGGAGTTCCGGGCGGGCGACTTCTTCCACGACGACCTGCCGCGCGCCGACGTCCTCGTCTTCGGCCACGTCCTGCACAACTGGGGTCTCGAGGAGAAGAAACTCCTGCTGCGCAAGGCGTACGAGGCACTGCCGCCCGGGGGCGCGGTGCTGATCTACGAGACGCTCATCGACGACGAACGCCGGAACAACGCCATCGGCCTGATCCTCAGCCTCATCATGCACATGGAAGTGCCCGAGGGATTCGACTACACGGGCGCCGACTGCACCGCGTGGCTGCGGGAATGCGGATTCGGGGAGACGCGGGTCGAGCACCTCGCCGGACCCGAGTCCATGGTGATCGGCGTCAAGGGCCGGTGAAACAAGTGGAATTCGAGGAGATGCGGAGCCGGATGGCGGCCGGAGAGCCTTATCCGGCCAACGACCCCGTACTCCGCCCGTACCGGAAACGGTGCGAGGAACTCCTGGACCGGTTCAACGCCACCGCCCTGGCCGACCAGGCGGAGAGGAACCGGATCCTGCCGGACCTGCTGGGTGCCGTCGGAGCGGACGTGCGCGTGGTCCCGCGTTTCCTCTGCGAATTCGGATTCTTCATCACCCTCGGGGAACGGTCCCGGATCAATTTCGACGCCGTGCTCCTCGACTGCGCGCCCATTTCCATCGGCTCCGACGTCCGGATGGGCCCCCGCTGCCAGCTCTACACCGCCGACCACGCGCACGACCCCGCCTTGCGGCACGGCGCGTGGGAGAGCGCCCGGCCCATCACCGTCGAGGACGGCGCCTGGCTCGGCGGCGGAGTGATCGTCCTGCCCGGTGTGACGATCGGCGCCGGCACCATCGTCGGGGCCGGCAGCGTCGTCACCCGGGACCTGCCGCCCGGCGTCGTCGCCGTCGGCAACCCCGCGCGCGTGGTACGGACCCCGGACGGAGGGCCGCGGCCGTGACGCCGGGAGAACGCGCCCCGGCGGCCCCGCGCGAGTGGTGGCGCGACGCGGTGGTCTACCAGGTCTACCCGCGCAGCTTCGCCGACGGCAACGGCGACGGGACCGGCGACATCGCCGGTCTGCGGGCCGGGCTGCCGTACGTGGCCGGACTCGGCGCCGACGCCCTGTGGATCACGCCGTGGTACCGCTCGCCGATGGCCGACGGCGGCTACGACGTGGCCGACCACCGGTCCGTCGACCCGCTGTTCGGCACCCTCGAGGAAGCGGAGCTGCTGATCGAGGAGGCTCGGGCGCTCGGCCTCCGGGTGATCCTGGACGTCGTCCCCAACCACCTTTCCACCGAACACCCGTTGTTCCGAGCGGCATTGGCGGCACCCCCGGGCAGCCCGGAACGGCGGCTCTTCCACTTCCGCCCCGGGCGCGGGCCGGCCGGGGACGAACCGCCGAACAACTGGCGCTCCGAGTTCGGCGGCCCCGCCTGGACCAGGACGACGGACGCCGACGGGCGTCCGGGGGAGTGGTACCTCCACCTGTTCAGCCCCGGGCAGCCGGACGTCAACTGGGACCACCCGGACGTACAAGCCGAGTTCGCGTCCGTCCTGCGCTTCTGGTTCGACCGCGGCGTCGCGGGGATTCGGGTCGACTCGGCCAACCTGCTGGCGAAGGACGCGGACCTGCCGGACCTCGCGCCACCGGACGGAACGGGCCGGCGGCCCGGGGAGCATCCCTACGTCGACCGCGATGCCGTCCACGACATCTACCGGTCGTGGCGCAGGATCGCGGACTCCTACCCGGACGGCTTCCCTTCGGACGACGTCCACCCGGGCGACTCGGGTCCGGGCGATTCGGGCCCGAACGACTTCTGCCGGGGCGACTCCGGCCCGCACGGTTCCCGCCCGCACGGTCCCCGCCCGGGCGGCCGGGTCCTGCTCGGGGAGCTCTGGATCGAGGACGGCGACCGCCTCGCCCGCTACCTGCGCCCCGACGAACTGCACACCGCCTTCACCTTCGCCCTCCTCAAAAGCCCCTGGACGCGCACGGGCGTCCGCGCCGCCGTGGACGGCGCGCTGGCCGTCGCCGCGCGGACCGGCGCACCGGCGAGCTGGGTGCTCGGCAACCACGACGTCACCAGGACCGTCACCCGGTACGGCAGACGGGACACCTCGTTCGACTTCGCCACCGTCACCGCCGGCGTCCCCACCGACCCGGCCCTCGGTACGCGGCGGGCGCGGGCCGCCGCCCTGCTCACCCTCGCCCTGCCGGGCTCCGTCCACCTCTACCAGGGCGAGGAGCTCGGCCTGCCCGAGGTGGAGGACCTGCCGCCGGACGTCCGCCGCGACCCGGTGTACCTGCGCTCCGGCGGGGCCGACCCCGGGCGGGACGGCTGCCGTGTCCCCCTGCCGTGGTCCGGTGACGCGCCGCCGTACGGCTTCACCCGCCCCGGGCGGGAGACCTGGCTGCCGCAGCCGGACGACTGGGCGGACCGCACGGTCGCGGCCCAGGAACGGGACCCCGGCTCCGTACTCCGCCTGTACCGCCGGGCCATCCGGCTGCGCAGGTCACTCCCCGGCCTGCGGGACGGCGCCCTCGCCTGGCTCACGGACGCGGACGGCGTGCCGGAGGACGTCCTCGCCTTCCGGCGGGGGGACGTCGTCTGCGCGGTGAACTTCTCGGCCCGCCCGGCGCCCCTGCCGGCCGGGTACGCCGTCCTGCTGTCGAGCGAGCCGGTGGCCGACGGCGGCCCGCTCCCGCCGCACGCGGCGGCCTGGCTGAGCCCGGCGACGGCTTCCCGAGCCTGACCCACGCCCTCCCCATACACATCACGCCCCCCCATACACACAACGGCCCCACGCCGCCCCCCACGACGGCCCCACACAACGGTCCCCAGAGGTGACACATGACGCAGAACGGCTACGTCGCGCTCGTCGACGCCAGCCCCGCCGACCAGTCCGGCGGCCTCGTCGCCGCGTTCCGGAACGCGGGCTACGCGTGCGTCCACGTGCAGAGCACGCCCGTACGGCCCCCGCTGTACCGCTCGGTCGAGCCGGCCGGCTGCGTCGCCGAGATCGTCCACCGCGGCGACGTGGAGGAGACGCTCCGCGAGCTCTCCCGCTACCGGCCCGTCGCGGTCGTCCCGGACAGCGAGTACGGCGTGCCCTTCGCGGACCTGCTCAGCGAGAGGCTCGGCCTGCCGACGAACGGCACGGCGGGCAGCCACGCCCGGCGCGACAAGTTCGCCATGGCCGAGACGATCGCCGCCGCGGGGCTGCGGACCGCGCGCCAGCTCCTCGTCACCGACGCCGACGAACTGGCGGAATGGCACGGCGACCTGGGCGCCAAGGTCGTCGTGAAGCCGGTCGGCAGCGCGGGCAGCGACGGCGTGCACTACTGCGACACCCCCGACGAGGCGGTGCGCGCCTACCGCTCCCTCGCCGGCACCGACAACGTCTTCGGACAGCGCAACGACACCGTCCTCGCCCAGGAGTACCTGGCCGGAACCGAGTACGCGGTCAACACGGTCAGCCGGGACGGACGGCACCACGTCTGCGACATCTGGACCTCCACCCACATCACCGCCAACGGCGTGCTCGACCTCTGCGACGGCATGCTGCTCCTGCCCTACGAAGGGGCGGAGACCGAACGGGTCGTCCGCTACTGCGAGAGCCTGCTGGACGCCCTCGGCATCCGCCACGGCCCGGCCCACGCCCAGGTGAGGATGACCCCGGCCGGACCCTGCGTGGTCGAGGTCGCGGCACGCATGGGAGGCGGGAACCTCGCACACTACGCCCACGCGTCCATCGGCGAGTCCCAACTGAACTGGACCGTGGACGCCTACACCGACCCCGACCGCTTCCTCGCCCGCTGCGAGGAACGCTACGAGGTGCGGCGGTTCTTCGCCGGCGCCCCGATGATCTCCCCGGTCACCGGCACCCTGAAGGG
Source organism: Streptomyces sp. NPDC052910 (assembly GCF_055585605.1). Taxonomy (NCBI): domain Bacteria; kingdom Bacillati; phylum Actinomycetota; class Actinomycetes; order Kitasatosporales; family Streptomycetaceae; genus Streptomyces; species Streptomyces sp. NPDC052910. The sequence continues at coordinate 466,620 of NZ_JBVJJR010000006.1, read as the reverse complement.
CTACCGGCGCCTGGAGGACCTGAAGAAGCTCGAAAGCTTCGAGGGGGTACGGGAGTTCGTCCACCCCGGCGAGGTGATCGAACCGACCGTCAACGACCTCACCTACCCCCTGCTGGTCGAACTGCGCCACGACGTCCTGGAGACCGTCCGGCGCGACCTCGCCACCGTCCGCTACCTCGACGGCCCGGACTTCTACGACGTCGCCTGACCCGTCCGTCCGCCCCGCCGTCCCACTCCGAGGAGAACGCTTTGAAGCTCCGGCGCGCCCACGCCCTCGTCTGCCACTGGCGTGACGGCTCCTTCGTCGTCCAGAACTACCTCACCGGCGCCCACATGTCCGTCGCGCCCGTGGCCGCCGACATCCTCGCGGTCTTCACGGACTGGTCCACCGAGGACGACGCCGTGGCCGCGTTCCCGGACCACGACCCGGACTCCTGCCGCGCGGCCGTCCGCGAGCTGCACGCCTACGGGTTCCTCGTCTCCGCCGACGAGGGCGCACAGGACGAACGGCTGGCGGAGCACTGGGAGAGCTGGTCGCCGGAGGCCGCCGTCCTGCACTACGCCAGCAAGGACGCCGACTACAGCGAGACCCCGGACGTCCACGAGGACTTCCGCGCCGGACGCCGCTCCGCTCTCTTCAAGAACTACCCCGACGCCGACCGCGTCCTGCTGCCCCGGACCCCCCTCGACGTGGACGCCGGGTACGTCCGGACGCTGTACGCCCGCCGCACCCACCGCACCTTCGCACCGGCCGCACTGCCGCTCCGCCCGCTGGCCGCCCTCCTGGCCATGGTGTTCGGTCCCAGCGAGTTCCTCGACGGCCAGGACTTCGGCGCCCTCATGAAGCGCACCAGCGCCGCCGGCGGCTCCCGCCACGAACTGGAGGCGTACGTCGGTGTCTTCGCCGTGGAGGGTGTCACCCCCGGCCTGTACCACTACAACTGCGTCGAACACTCCCTGGAGCTGCTGGACCCCGGCTTCACCCGGGAGCAGGCCGCCCACCTGTGCTGGGACCAGTCCGCCATCGCGGAAGCCCCGGTCACCGTGTTCGTGACCGCCGTCGTCGACCGCATGAGCAGCAAGTACCGGGCTCCCCGCGCCTACCGCGTCATGCTCCTCAACGCCGGCCACCTCGGCCAGACCTTCGCCCTCACGGCCACCGCCCTCGGCCTCGGCCCCTTCCAGACCGCCGCCTTCCGCGACACGGAGGTCGAAGCGGCCCTCGGCCTGGACGGCATCCACGAAACGGCGCTCTACGCCCTCGCCACCGGCCTCCCCACCACCCCCCCGACCCCCGAACCCCCCGCGGGCCTCGAAGCCTTCCGCCGCGCGACGCTGTACCCGGGCCCCACCGGACCCGACACCGGCACCCCGGCCGGCCACTGAGCCCGCTCTGCCGCTTGTTTCAGCACCCTCCTCAAGGGGGCACCCTCGACGGGCCGAACCAGCCCGTCGAGGGTGCCCCCTTTTTCCGGGCAGCGGGAGCGCGGGCGGCCCGCAGCGCGCCGGCTCGTCAGGGCGCGGTCGCGCGGGTGGTGGTCAGGGTGGATTCCAGGAGCAGGTCGGCGACCCGGGCGGGAGCGTCCCAGGTCGCCAAGTGGCCTGCGCCGGGGATGATTTCGTGGCGTGCGTGGGGGAAGGCGCGACGGGCGCGTTCCGCCATCCGCGCGGGGAGGAAGACGTCCTTCTGTGCCCAGGCGATGGTGAGGGGGACGTCCGCGAGGCCCTCGACGATCTCCGGGTTCGGGTGGGCGGCGGCCTCCGGTGTGGAGGCCAGCCCTCCGCCCGGCAGTTCACGGTTGGCCCGCCGCAGCATGTCGCCGACGCTGGTGCTCAGGGCGAGCGAGCGGACCGTGTCGAGGGCCGCCTCCGGGGGGACGGCGGCGGGCTTGCCGTAGCTGGTGCCGAGCAGGATCTGTCGGCCGGCGGCGCTGCGGGCGAGCCGGGGGGCCAGGGGCAGGGCGAGCCGGGCGGAGAGGCGCAGGGCCGAGACGAGGACCCGGAGCCGGCGGGCCTCGCCTGCGGTGTAGAAGCCGGTGGGGGAGAAGGCCACGACCGAGCGGGCGAGGCCCCGGGCACCGAGCAGCAGCGCGACCTGACCGCCGAGCGAGGCACCCGCCACGTGGGGACGTTTCACGCCGATCTCCTCGGCGAAGGACGCCAGTCGGTCGGCCACCGAGGCATTGGTCAGCGGGCCGTGGGCGGTGTGCCGCGGGCTCGCCCCGCAGCCGGGCAGGTCGACCGCGACGATGTCGCGTTCGTGGGCGAGCAGGTCGAGGACCGGATTCCAGACGGCGTGGGATCCACCGGTCCCGTGAATGAGAAGGAGCGGTTCTCCGCTGCCGGTACGACGGTACGCGATACCACAGGCTGTCTTCATTCCCATGGCTTCGCAACCTAGCACTCCGCCCGTAAAAAATTCAGAGATCCGGATTATTTTACGGGAATTGTCGGAGGGGGGATCGATGACTCCCGATCGCCATTCGAAATGTCTCTTTTGGGGTGAATCGGGGTGACTGCCGCGTCCGCGGTCTTGATCCATTCGTCCTGTCATGGCAAGAGTCCAGGTGAACGCCTTGATCAATTGATCAATCATCCGTTACTCGCGGATCAATCACATCTCATCCGCGTTCGGAACTTTATATTCCACAGTATTTCGCGATCATGAATTACCGAAGAAAGTGCAGCTCAGGGGTGGTGTAAGAAATATTCTTGACATATGTCTGCAATGGTTGGAAGTATGTGCCACCCGCAGTCATGACAGTCCCTGCCGGTGGCAGGGAAGCGACGACGGGACAACGGGGATCCATGCGCGAAGAAATCGTCAGCACGGACATTCACGGAAACCAAGAGCCGGATATTCTGCGCGCGCTTGCGCAGCTCTGCCGAGGTTCCACCGGCCGTCAGGAAACCATCGGGCCGGACGAGCCCCTCCATTTGGAATCGCTGGCCGCCACCGCCTTTCGCTCGGCCCTCGAAGCGCGCTGGGACACCGATCTCCCCCTGGACTTCTTCTTCGGGCCGCGCACGCTGCGGGAGATCGCCCGGGCCGTGGCGGGGCAGGCGGCGGCGCGGGGGCCGGCGGCCGGCGAGGAACCGATCAGGCCCGCTCCGGGGGAACGGTTCGAGCCGTTCGCGCTCACCGACGTACAGCAGGCCTACTGGCTCGGCGGCCGTGGCTTCGAAGCGGGCGGCCGGTCCGCGCACTTCTACCTCGAACTCGACATCACCGCCGTCCCGGCCGAACAGGTCGAGGCCGCGTTCCGGCGGCTCGTCGAGCGACACGACATGCTCCGGGCCGTCATGGACGGTGACGGGCGCCAACGGGTGCTTCCCGTCGGCGAGCCCTACCGCGTCGCCCACGCCGACCTCTCCGGGCTCTCCGCCGAGGACCGCGACCGGATTTTGGCCGAGACCCGCGACCGGCTCGCCGGGCAGCGGTTCGACCAGGAGACCTGGCCGCTGTACGAGGTGCGCACCCACACCGTCGCCCCCGACCTGGTCCGGCTGCACTTCAGCGTCGACCTGCTGTTCGTCGACGCCGGGAGCGTCCGGCTCCTGCTCGGCGAGTGGATCAGGCTGATGCTCGAACCGGGAGCGGAACTGCCGGCCCTCGGCGTCACCTTCCGGGACTACGTCGCGGCGCGGGAGGCCCGTCGCGCGACGCCGCGCCACGCGAAGGCCCGGGACTACTGGCTGGGCAGGCTCGGCGAGATCCCGGCCGCCCCCGAGCTGCCCCTCGTCGAGCGGTCCGGCACGGACGCGCCCCGGTTCGTCCGCCGCCGGTTCCGGCTGGACGCCGAGCGCTGGCGCCGGTTCTCCGAACGGGCCGCGAGCCTCGGCGTCACCTCCTCCGCGCTCCTGTGCACGGCCTACGCCGCCGTCCTCCGCACCTGGTCGAAGACGCCGCGGTTCACCGTGAACGTGACGCTCGCGGACCGCCCGTACTGGCACCCGGAACTACCGCACGTGGTCGGCGACTTCACCGGCACCGTCCTGCTCGCCTGCGACCTCGGGGCCACCCCGGCCCTGGACGAGGCCGCGGCCGGACTCCAGCGGCAGTTGCGCGAGGACCTGGAGCACAGCGAGTTCGGCGGCGTCAGGGTGCAGCGGGAAATGGCCCGCGGCGGCCGGCGGGCCCTCATGCCGGTGGTGTTCACCAGCCTCATCCAGGACCGGGGGAGCGGCGTCGAGGACCTGGAGGGGATCGTCTTCACCGAGCGCCACGCGGTGTCCCAGACCCCCCAGGTGTACCTGGACAACCAGGTGGTCTCCCTCGGTGACGGCCTGAACGTCAGTTGGGACGCGGCCGAGGACGTCTTCCCGGCCGGAGTGCTCGACGACATGTTCGCCGCCTACCGGAACCTGCTGGAGACCCTGGCCGACGACCCCGGGCGGGTGCGCGGCCCGGCCGCCGTGCCGCTCCCGGACCGGCAGCTCGCCGTCCGCCGGCGCGTCAACGCCACCGAGGGCCCGCGCCCGGTGGAGGCCCTGCACGCCGCCGTCGACCGACGGCTGCGCGAGCACGGCGACGCGCCCGCGGTGATCGCTCCCGGCCGGGTCCTGTCCCGCCGCGAACTGGACGAGCGCGCCGCGGAGCTGGCCGCCCGCCTCACCGGCCTCGACGTGCTCCCCGGCCACCCGGTCGCGGTCGTGATGCACAAGGGCTGGGAGCAGGTCGTCGCCGTCCTGGGCATCCTCCGGGCCGGCGCCGCCTACCTGCCGGTCGACGCCGGGCTCCCCCCGCAGCGCGTCGCGCAGGTGCTGGCGGCCGCGGAAGCCACGGTCGCCGTCACCCAGCCCGGCATCGAACTCCCCGCAGGACCGCGCGAGGTCGTCGTCGACGCGCGCCGGCCCGCCCCGCCGGACCGGCGAACCGACGTGCCGGTGGACCCGGACGCCCCCGCCTACGTCATCTTCACCTCCGGCTCCACCGGCGAGCCCAAGGGCGTCGTCATCCCGCACGCGGGAGCGGTCAACACGGTCGACGACATCAACCGCCGCTTCCGCGTGGGGGAACGGGACCGGGTGCTCGGCCTGTCGTCGCTCGGCTTCGACCTGTCCGTCTACGACATCTTCGGCGTGCTCGGGGCCGGCGGCACGCTCGTCCTGCCCGCGCCCGAGGACGTCCGCGACCCCGCCCGCTGGTCCGGTCTCCTCGACACCCACGGGGTGACCCTCTGGAACACGGTGCCGGCCCTGATGGAGCTGCTCACCGAACACACCGAGCGCCGCGGCCGCAGACTCCCGGACTCCCTGCGCCTCATCCTGCTCAGCGGTGACTGGATACCCCTGTCCCTGCCGGACCGCATCCGCGCGCTATCCCCCGGCGAACCCCAGATCATCAGCCTCGGCGGGGCCACCGAGGCATCGATCTGGTCGATCGCCCACCCCGTCGAGCGCGTCGCGCCCGACTGGCGGAGCATCCCCTACGGCACTCCGCTGCGCAACCAGACGTTCCACGTGCTCGACGACCACCTGCGTCCCCGCCCCGACCACGTGACGGGCGAGCTGTACATCGGCGGCGTCGGCCTGGCCTCCGGCTACTGGCACGACGAGGAGCGCACGGCCGAACGGTTCCCCGTGCACCCGGAGACCGGTGAACGCCTGTACCGCACCGGGGACCTCGGCCGGTACCGGCCGGACGGCACCCTCGAATTCCTCGGACGCGAGGACCTCCAGGTGAAGATCGGAGGGCACCGGATCGAACTCGGCGAGATCGAGGCCGTGTTGACCCGGCACGAGGCGGTACGGGCCGCCGTCGCGACGGCCGTGGGCCCGGAGCGGGGCGCACGGCGGCTGGTCGCCTACGTGGTGCCCCAGCATCCCGGCCGGCCCCCGGCCGCGGACGCGCTCCGCGCGTTCGTCGCCCGGCACCTGCCCGCGTACATGGTCCCGGGCCGGTTCGCCGTCCTGGAGACCCTGCCGCTCAGCCCCAACGGCAAGGTCGACCGCGCCGCGCTGCCCGAGCCGGAACAGCCGGCCGAGGCCGTCGCCGAGCCACCCGCGAACGAGCGCGAGCGCACCATGGCCGGCGCCTGGGCCTCCGTACTGCCCCGGGGGACCGCCATCGGCCGGCACGACGACTTCTTCGAGGCCGGCGGGGACTCCCTGCTGGGCGTACGGGTGCTGGCCCGGGCCGCCCAGGAGGGCCTCCACCTCACGCCGCAGGAGTTCTTCGCCCACCGCACCGTGGCCGAACAGGCCGCCCTGGCCCGCACCGCGCCGGCGAACGAGGCACCGCAGGGCCTGGTCGAAGGGCCGGTCGGCCTGACCCCCAGCCAGCAGTGGTTCTTCGAGCAGTCCTACGAGAACATGGACCACTGGAACGGCATGTGGCCCGTGTTCGTCCTCGACACCCCGGTGGACCCCGGCCTGCTCGCCGAGGCACTGCGGCAGGTGCTGCGCCGGCACGACGCGCTGCGGACCCGCTTCCGTCGCGTCGACGGGGTGTGGCAGGGGCGGCTGGCGGGCGAGGAGGCGCTCACCGGCTCCCTGGTCGCCTCCGTCGACCTGAGCGACGTGCCCGACGCCGAACTGGAGGCCGTCCTCCGCGAACACGTCGCCGAGCGCAACGGCAGTCTCCACCTCGCCGACGGACCCACGGTCCTGCTCACCTGCTTCGACCTCGGCCCCGCCCGGCCGCCGCGCCTGCTGGTCAGCGCGCACTGGCTGGTGATGGACTACTACTCGTCCCGGGTCTTCTACGAGGACCTGCGCACCGCGTACTTCCACCTGGAGGCCGGCCGGGACGTGGTGCTGCCGCCGAAGACCGCACCGGTCACCTGGTGCGTGGAGCGGCTGGCCGACCACGCGGCGAGCGCGGAGCTCGCCGCCGAACTGCCGCTCTGGACCGGCTTCGTGGACCACCCGCGGCAGCCGGTCCCCGTCGACCTGCACGGCGAGAACGTCCAGTCCTCTGCCGAGCGGCTGTTCGCCACCGTCACCGGTGCCACCGCGGAGACGGTGCTCACCACCCTTCCCCGCCGGCACGGCGTGGAGGTCCGCGAGGCGCTCCTGACCGCCCTCCTGCGCACCGTCACCGCGTGGACGGGAGCCGGAGAGCTGATGGTGGAACTGGAGGGCCACGGCCGCGAACCGGTCTTCGGCGACCTCGACATCGCCCGGACGGTCACCCGGCTCTCGACGCTCTCGCCGATGCTGCTGCGCCGCACCGAAGGATCGGGTCCCCTGGAGGAACTCTTCTCCGTGCGCGACCAGTTGAGGGCGGTACCGCACCGCGGCGTCGGCTACGGCATGCTCCGGTACCTGCACCCCGACCCCGGAATCCGTGCCCGCCTCGCCCGGCTGGCGCCACCGGACGTCGGCTTCAACTTCTGGGGTGACGTCAGCGAGTACTTCACCGGCGACGCGCGCCCGGTGGAGGAGTCCTTCGGCTACCACCGCAGCGGGGCGGGCCGGCGTCCCCGGGTCATCGACCTGATGGCGCTGTCGGAGGGCGGCGAGATCCGGCTCGTCTGGAACTACAGCACCCACCTGCACAACCGGTCCACGATCGAGTCCCTCGCCCGGTCGTTCGGCACCCAACTCGACCGACTGGCGGCGGAGGTACACGCGTCATGATGCTCCGGGCAGGCAAACCGGCCGGGAAGCGGTTCCCGTCCTTGCACACCGTGCGGCGGCGCCGCGGCCGCCCCGCGGACGCGCCCGGCCGCCGGGCCGTGGAGGCGCTGGTCATCGGCGCCGGGCCCAGCGGTCTGTCCGCCGCGGCCATGCTGGAACGCTGCGGTGTCGGCACCGTGGTCCTGGAGCGGACCGACCGGCTCGCGGCACCCTGGCACGACCACTACGACGGGCTGCGCCTGCAGTCCCCGAACTGGATGTCGTTCCTGCCGGGCATGCCGTTCTCCCGCGCGGACGGGACCTGGGTGACCCGGGACCGGCTGCTGGACTACCTGGGCCGCTACGTCACGCACCACGGCATCGAGGTCCGGCACGGCGTCGAGGTCAAACGGGTGGACCGGGCCGCGCAGGGCTGGAGCGTGGCCACCTCGGACGGGGAGTGGCAGGTTCCGGTGGTGGTGGTCGCCACCGGCTACAACCGGGTGCCGTTCATCCCCGACTGGCCGGGCCTGGACGGCTTCACCGGCCGGGTGCTGCACGCCTCCGCGTTCCGCAACGCCGCCCCGTTCACCGGGCGGGACGTCCTCGTGGTGGGGACCGGCAACTCCGGCGCGGAGATCGCCTCGATCGTGTCCCGCGGCGGCGTCCGCCGGACCCGGCTCTCGGTGCGCACCCCACCGCACGTCGTCCGGCGTTCCCTGCTCGGCGTGCCGACCCTGCTGGGTCCGGCCCTGGTGGAGACGCTGCCACCGCGCCTCGGCGACCTCCTGCTCGGCCCGGTCAACCGGCTGTCGGTCGGCAACCTGACCAAGTACGGCCTGTCGGCCCCCCGGGCCGGGCTGTACAGCCAGTACCGGGTCGCCGGCGTCACCCCCGTCATCGACACGGGGTTCCTCGGCGCCCTCCGGGCGGGGCTGATCGAGCCCGTCGCCGCCGTGGACTCCTTCCAGGGCGACCAGGTGATCCTCGGCGACCGCAGCCGCATCCGGCCCGAGGTCGTCATCGCCGCCACGGGATACCGGCGCGGACTCGACGCCCTCGTGGGACACCTGGACGTGCTCGACGCGGACGGCGATCCGCTCACCGACGGGGCCCGGCCCCTGCCCTGGGCGCCGGGCTTCTACTTCATGGGCTACACCCATCCGTTCAGCGGCAACCTGCGCCGGGTCCGCCGGGACGCGCCCCGGCTGGCCCGGGAGGTCGCGGACTACCTGGACCGGCAGACCGCGGCCCGCCCGGGGGCACGCCGCACACAGCGGGCCGGGGGCACGCCGCCCCGGCCCACGGGGGCGCCGGCCGCTCGGCCGGCGGGAACTCAGGGGGAGAGCGATGCACACGAGTGACGTCATACCGGCCGGAGCGGCCGACCGCGAAGAAGCGGCGGCCCAGGGCGGCCCGGCCATCGGATACCCGCGCCCGGAGATCGTCTTCGGGGCGGCCACCGTCCCCGACGTCCTGGAGCGCGTGGCCCGGGGCGGGCCCGGATTCCTGCTCGTCGACAAGGACCTGAAGGAGACGCCGCTGCCGGGAGCGGTGCTCGCCGCGACGGCCCGGCGGGTCGCGGCGGCCCTCGCCCTCCGGGGAGTGGGGCCCGGCGACCGGGTGGCCGTCATGTCGTCGACGTCGTCGGCGTTCCTCTGCACCCTCTTCGGGGTGTGGCGGGCCGGTGCCGTACCGGTGATCGTTCCGCTGCCCCACCGGCTGGCCGACCTGGGCGACCTGATGGCGGAGACGGAGCGGCGCCTGGACCACGTCGGCGCCCGCTGCCTGGTGGTGTCCGACGCCTTCCACGGCTTCGTGGGGCGGCGCCTGGGCCGTGGGGTCCGCCCGGACCGGCCCCTGGTCGCCTGTTCCGAACTGGTCTCCCACCAGGGCCCGGCCCCCGCGCCGGCCGACTGCGCGCCGGACGACGTCGCCTACCTCCAGTTCACCTCCGGCACCACCGGCACGCCCAAGGCCGTCACTCTGACACACCGTCAGATCCTGACGAACGCGGCCGTGGCCTGGCGGACGCTGGGCATGGACGACGGGCCGCCTGGGGTGGTCGTCCACTGGCTGCCGCTCTACCACGACATGGGACTGATCTCCACGCTGGCCGCGCTGGCCGGCGGGGCCCGGCTCGTGCTCCAGCCGCCCGAGGAGTTCCTGGCCCGGCCGGACTCCTGGGTCGACGCGCTCTCCCGCTACGGCGCCACCCACACCGTGGCGCCCAACTTCGCCTACGGGCTGGCCGCCCGGGGCATGGCGGAGCGCCCGCGGCCCCTGGACCTGTCGGCGCTGCGGATGTGCGGTGACGGCGCCGAGCCGATCCGGCTGTCCAACCTGGACGCCTTCGCCGAGGCGGGGGCCGCCCACGGCCTGCGCCCCGAGGCGATCACGCCGATGTACGGCCTCGCCGAGGCGACCCTGGCCGTCGCCATCAGCCCGTACGACCGGCCGATGGTCCGTGAGCGGGTGGCCGCCGGCCGGCTCGCCGCGGAGCGGGTGGCCGAGCCCGTACCCGCCGGCTCCCCGGACGCCCGGGAGCTCGTGGTGTGCGGTCCGCCCGTCCCCGGCGTGCGCATCCGGATCACCGGTGACGACGGGACGGAGCTCGGCCCGCGCCGGGTGGGCGAAGTGTGCCTGCGCGGCCCCTCGGTGATGCGCGGGTACTGGGACGCCCCCGAGGCCACCGCCGAGGTGATCCGGGACGGCTGGCTCCACACGGGTGACCTCGGCTACCTCACGGAGGACGGGCTGGTCGTCTGCGGACGCATCAAGGACGTGATCATCGCCGGTGGCCGCAACCTCTACCCCGAGGAGTACGAACACCTCTCCTGCGAGGTGGACGGAGTGGGCCAGGTCTGCGCCGCCTTCGGCCTGCCCGACACCGAACGGGTCGTGGTGGTCGCGGAGATCGGCCGGAGCGGCGACGACGCGGCCGGGCTGGCCGGACGGGTCATGACCAGGCTGCGGGAACGCCTGGGACACGCCCCGGACCGGGTGGTCATCGTTCCCCGGCAGGCCATTCCCCGCACCTCCTCCGGGAAGACCCGGCGCGCCCGGTGCCGGCAGCTCTTCTTCGCCGGCGAGCTGCGCGAGCTGGCGAGCGTGGGCCGGTGAGCCCCCGCGGGAAGGGCGGGGGCGTGCCGCCCCGGGAGGCGGACGTGGTGGTGGTCGGAGCCGGGCTCGCCGGCCTCACGGCCGCGGACACCCTGCGGAAGGCCGGCCTCGAGCCGCTGGTCCTCGAAGCGCGGGACCGGGTCGGCGGCCGGGTCCTGGGGGAGCCGCTGGACGAACGGGTCTCGCTCGACCTGGGCGGCACCTGGTTCGGCCCGTCGAAGCACCGGCTGATCGCGCTGGCCGCCGAGTTGGGCATCGGCTCGCACCCCACCTACGACCGGGGCGCCCGGCTGCTGGATCACGGCGGGCGGGTGCGCCGGTTCCGGGCCGGGCTGCCGCCCGTCCCCCTGCCGGACCTGGTGGCCGCCGGCCGCGCGACCGCCGGTCTCGACACGCTGGCCCGCACCCTGCCCCGGGAGGCGCCCTGGCTCGCCGCCCACGCCCCGGAGTGGGACCGGCTGAGCCTGGGCCGGTGGCTGGACGACCGGATCGGGACGGGCCGCGGGCGCGCCCTGGTGGACCTCGCGGTCCGTACCGTCTGGGGGGCCGAGCCGCATCAGGTCACCCTGTTGCAGGCGCTTGCCTACATCGACTCGCTGGGGGGCTTCGAGGCCCTGACGCGGGTCAAGGGCGGGCTGATGGCCGACCGCTTCCTGGGCGGCGCCCACCGCGTCGCCGACGCCCTCGCCGACCGACTGCGCGGAAGGGTGCTGCTCGGGAACGCCGTGCGCCGCGTCCGGCAGTCGGCCTCCGGGGTGGAGGCGGAAACCGACACGACGACGGTCCGGGCCCGCCGGGCCGTGGTGGCGGTGCCACCCGCCCTGGCCGCCGAAATCGACTTCACGCCCGGGCTCCCCGCCGCCCGGACCCGCGCCCTGCGGGGCCTGCCGATGGGCGCGATCGTCAAGGTCTTCGCCGTGTACGACCAGCCGTTCTGGCGCGAGCGGGGGCTGAACGGGCAGATGGTCAGCGACCGTCCGCCGGTCTCCTCGACCTTCGACCTCTCACCGCTGGACGGCTCGCACGGCGTCCTCGCGGGCTTCGTCCCGGGCGGTTGGGCGCACGCGTTCTCCGCGCTGCCGGCCGGGGAGCGCAAGGACGCCGTCCTCGCCTCCCTGGCCCGGGTGTACGGGCCGGCGGCCCGGCAGGTCAAACGCTATGTGGAGAAGGACTGGACGGCCGACCCCCATGCCCGGGGCTGCTACTTCGGCCTCGCCGAACAGGGCCTGATCACCGGCCCGCTCGCCGACATGGGCACCCCCGACGGGCTGGTGCACTGGGCGGGAGCGGAGACGACCTGGCAGTCCTTCGGCGGGATGGAGGGCGCCGTGGCCTCCGGACAGCGGGCCGCGCGACGGATCCTCGCGGCACTGGACGGCGAACGGCACGCGGCACCGGAACCCGGGCCCGCGGAACCGGAGGAGGTGTCGTGACCGTGGCCGCCGACGAGCTCTGGTTCCGCCGGCTGTCCGGCCCTCCGGCCGGCTCCGCGGTCCTCCACCTGCTCTGCTTTCCCCCCGCGGGGGCCGGCCCTGAGGCGTTCCGGCACCTGTCCGGAGCGCTGCCGGACGTCGCGCTGCCGGACGTCGCGCTGTGGGCCGTGCACCTGCCGGGCCGCGGCACCCGGCTCGGCGAGGAACCGCGGCGCTCGCTCGACGGGCTGGCCGAGGAGATCACCGGCCACGTGGTGTCGTGGCCCGGGAGCGCGCACCCGTACGCCCTGCTCGGGCACAGCATGGGCGCGGCCCTGGCCTACGCGGTGTCCGTGCGGCTGGCCGGGCTCCCGGTACGGCAGCCGGACGCCCTGGTGGCCTGCGCCCGGGACGCGCCCGGCGGGCCCGCCCGCCGGCGGCCGGTGTCCCACCTGCCGACGCCGCTGTTCGCCGAGCACCTGCGCCGGATGGGCGGGACCCCGGCCGAAGTCCTTGACGAGCCGGCCGTGTTCGCGGTCTTCGAACCGATGCTGCGGGCCGATTTCTCGGCCGTCGAACACTGGCGGCCGCGGCCGGCCCCGCCCCTCGCGCAACCGATCGCGGTGGTCGGGAGCCGGGACGACCCGGAGACCCGACCCGAGGGGCTCGCCGCCTGGCACGCTCTGACCTCGGCGGCCTGCACCCTCGACTGGGTCCCCGGGGGTCACTTCTTTCCGGACAGCCACCCCCGCGCGTTCGCCGAGACGCTGGCCCGCCGGCTACCGACGGGACGACAACAGCCCGCGGGCCTTGGTCCGCACATTGAATCCCGCTTTTAGCGCGCGGTCCGCTGCCGACCCGTCGGGCGGCAGCAGACCGATGTTCCTGGCCAGGGAAAGCCCATCCATATGAATCGTATTGGAGCGAATGAAGGCACCGTCCGTCTCCATGATGTCGACACCGTGCAGGGAGATCCGCCTGCCGGTCGCCGATATCCCCTGGAGCGGGGTGCCGCGGAACGTCCCGAAGCCATTCCACACCACTACCACGCAGCCGTCCTGCGCTATCTCCCGCTCCACTTCGAGATGGAAGTCGGGCAACGCGGACAGCAATTCGGTGAAATACCGGCGGATCGCCGTCTCGCCCCGGTACACACCGCTGCCGACCACGTGGTAGACCGTGTCGTCGCACCAGAAATCGGCCATCGAGAGATCGTGCGCGTTGATGACGGCGAAGGACCGGCGCGCCAGTTCCTTCGGATCCGCACTCCGCGGATCTGCGTTCCGCAGCGGGCCCGGCATTCCGTACCTCCCTCGTTTCTGCTTTCCCGGGAAGAGTGGCACACGGATACGGTCCGGGGGAAGGGAATCCGGCGAGCCGAAGGAAATACCGTGCGGCGCAACGCACTTCGGCTTGATCCGCACTGGTTTCGACCGGACAGGTTCTGCACATGATGGGAAGGCGGACCGACAGGTGACCGGAAAAGGGCGTGGGAACGGGGAGAGGAGTGGGGTGCGGAATCACTTCGTGATCAGGCACGCGCGATGGGTGCTGTGGGTGGGCGCCCTGTTCATCGCGGGATGCGCCGCGTTCGGCCTCTCGGTCTCCGACCATGTGACGCCCTACGACGCGACCAACCCCTCGTCGGACAGTGTCCGCGCCGACGAACTGGTCCAGAGATCCGCCCACTTCAACCCCAACCCCGGCATCACCGTGATCGTGGACGCCCCGGGCGGGACCGGTGGCACCGAGGCACGGGACCGCGTCTCCCGCGTGGTCGGCGAACTGCGCGGACACCTCCAGATCGCGCGGGTCTCCAGCCTGCTCGACCCCCAGGGCGGATCCCTGGTCTCCAAGGACGGCAAGGCCACCGTGGTCGTCGCCAACTTCGGGCAGGTCTCGGTCAAGGAACGGCAGAACGTCGCGCAGGACGTCCTCGACGCCTTCGCCGGCACTCCCTGGGCGGCCGTCGGCGGCATCGACACCGCGCAGGCCCAGATCAACAAGACCTCCGCCGACGACCTCCTCACCGCCGAGACGCTGGCGTTCCCCGTCCTGTTCCTGCTGGCGCTCTGGTTCTTCCGGGGGCTGGTCGCCGCGCTGATGCCGCTGCTGGTCGCCGGCGTCACCGTGGTGATGACCTACTTCACGCTGCGGGTGTTCACCGAGCTGACCACCGTCTCGATCTTCGCCCTCAACCTGGTCACCGGCCTCGGCCTCGGCCTCGCCATCGACTACAGCCTGCTGTTCATCAGCCGCTACCGCGAGGAACGCGCCCGCACGGACACCCACCAGGACGCGCTGCGCGTCACCCTGCGGACCGCGGGCCGCACCATCGTGTTCAGCGCCCTGACCGTCGCCGGGGCCCTCGCCTCGCTGACCGTCTTCGAGGAGAACTTCCTGCTCTCCATGGGCATCGCCGGCATCGCCGTCCCCCTGCTCGCGGTCTTCGCCACACTCGTCGTCCTGCCCGCCGTACTCGCCGTGCTGGGCCACCGCATCGACGCGCTCGCCCCCTCCCGACTGCGCAGGCGCGCCGACTCCGAGTCCCACGCCGGCCGTTCCGGCGGGTGGTACCGGCTCGCCTCGTTCGTCATGCGCCGCCCCGCCCGGATCGCGCTGGCGGGCCTCGCCGTCCTGGTCGTGCTCGGACTCCCGTCGCTGGGCACGAAGTTCGTCATCGCCGACGAGCGGGTCCTGCCCGACACCCGCAGCAGCCACGCCGTCGCCGACACACTGCGCGAGGACTTCGGCCCCGCCCTCTCCCGCGCCGTCTACGTCGTCGTGGAGGACGACGCCCGGGCGGCCGCTCCCCTCGTACCGCGGATCAAGGCGCTGCCGAACACGGCGTTCGTCGGCCCGCCCGTGCCGCTGTCCGACCACACCTCCCTCATCACGGTGCAGCCCGCCTCCGCCCCCCTGTCGGAGGACGGCAAAAAGCTGGTGCGGGACATCCGCGGCCTCGACGCGCCCACGGCCTTCCTGGTGGGCGGCGAGTCGGCCCGCTTCGTCGACCAGGGCAGCAGCCTCGGCGACCGGCTGCCGTGGGCGGTGCTCGTGGTGGTGCTCGCCACGGTGGTCTTCCTGTTCCTCGCCACCGGTTCCGCGACGCTGCCGCTGGTCTCCCTGGTGATGAACGGCCTGACGGTGGCCGCCGCCTTCGGCGCCCTGGTCTTCGTCTTCCAGGACGGCCGGCTGGAGGGCGTCCTGGACTACCGCAGCACCGGCGCCCTCGACACCACCCAGCCGATCCTCATCATGGCGATGGTCCTCGGACTGTCCACCGACTACACGGTGTTCCTGCTGTCCAGGATCAAAGAGGCGCACGACTCCGGGCTCGGCACCCGGGACGCCGTGGCCGTCAGCGTCGAACGCACCGGCCGCATCATCACCGCCGCCGCCCTGATGTTCTGCGTGGCGATGGTCGCGTTCTCCATCTCCGAGATCGTCTTCCTCAAGGAGATCGGGCTGGGCGTGGCCTTCGCCGTCCTGCTCGACGCCACCCTGGTCCGCTCGACGCTGGTGCCCGCCCTGATGGAACTGATGGGCAAGGGCAACTGGTGGTCCCCGCGACCGCTGCGCCTGCTCCACCGGCGCATCGGGCTGAGCGAATCGGACGGCGCGCCCCTGCCGCACCCTCCGGGCCACCCCGGCGCGACCACCGAGGCCGCCGCCCGGACCGACGGCGAGAACGCGCGCGACCCGGCCGTGCGCGGCGACTGACCGACAGCGACCGACCGACCGACAGCGAGCGAGCGACCGACAACGACCGACGACGGCGACCGAGCCGACCGTGAAAGGCAGGAGCGCAGATGCCATTGGACGCCTTCACCCTCCCCGACGGCACCCACATCCGTTACACCAAACGCACCGATTCCCCCGCGACCGAAGGGTTCGAGATCGAGATGACGGTGCCGCGGCACGGTACCGCCACCCCGCCGCACACCCACCCGGCGCAGACCGACGAGTTCTACGTGCGGTCCGGCCGGGTCGAGATCTTCCTGGACGGCACCTGGCACACCCGGGGCCCCGGTGAGGAACTGATCGTGCGGCCCGGCCATGTGCACACGTACCGCAACAACTTCCACGAGCCCGTCGTCATCCGCAATGTGCACCAGCCGGCCGGCAGTTTCCAGGAATACCTCGACCGCATGGGCCTCCTGGTCCGGCAGGGGAAGATCACGAAGATGAGCGGTCCGAAGACGCTCACCTACATGTCGATCCTGTTCACCGAACACACCGACGCGATGCGTCTGCACAGCCCGGTCCTGCGGGCCGTGACCACCGTGCTCGCGACCGTCGCCAGGCTGCTGGGGCTGCGGGCGCCGCGCCCCTGAGGCGGGCCGGCGGCGCCGCGATCGCGGCACCGCCCCCGACGCGCCGGGGTCTGCCGCCGGGTGCGCGTCTCCGGGCCGTCTCCCGGCCGTCTCCGTGCTCTCTCCGGGGGCTCCGCGTTTCCCGCCGGGGGACGAGGATGGGCGCGCACCCCCGGGACACCCTTGGCGCGCCCCTGACGCGGCGCGGCCCCGGCGTTTCACCGTCGGCCGCTCCCCGACGACGCCGTCCCCACCCGGAACCGCCGTGGCCGGGCGGACGGACAACGTACGCCGACCCCCTCTGAGTTCCCTCCTCCATCTGTACAGTGACGCCAACTCAGGTGTCACGTATGTCACTTGACGTGCATCACAGCTCTGGTGCATCAGTGGAGGATGTGTGAGATCGAGACGTTTCAGACGAACCATGGCCGCTGCCGCGACGCTCGCCGTCGGGGTGGCGGTCGTGCAGATACCGCCGGGGGCGTGGGCGTCGGGCGAAGGGACCGTCAAGCCGCCGGCCGGGCAAGGAGCGGAGCGCGGGGGTGACCCGGCCGCGGTGCCGGCCGGGGAACGCGCGGCGACGCTCGGGGACGGGTGGCGGACGTCCGGGGACCGGGCGTGGACGACGACCGGCGACGGCACCGGCTTACACGTGCTGGTCGCCGAGAAGAAGGCGGGCTACGCCTGGAAGACCGCGGCCACGCTCTCCGAGCCCGGGTTCGACGCCGACATGTGGATCGGCAACGCGTGTGTCACGGGC
Source organism: Streptomyces sp. NPDC052910 (assembly GCF_055585605.1). Classification (NCBI taxonomy): domain Bacteria; kingdom Bacillati; phylum Actinomycetota; class Actinomycetes; order Kitasatosporales; family Streptomycetaceae; genus Streptomyces; species Streptomyces sp. NPDC052910. Next base: position 449,446 of record NZ_JBVJJR010000006.1, on the reverse strand, counting down.
TCGGGGCAGCGGGCGGTCGTCGCCTACGCGCCGCGCACCTTCACCAACAAGCCCGAACTGATGGCCCGCGGCGCGTTCACCGCCGTCGTGGACCTCACCACCGGCCGGGTGACCAAGCTCGACCGCCAGGCGTCGCTCGCCTACTTCAGCCCCGGCTGCGGAACCGGCGAGACCGCCGTGCTCACCCAGGCCGGCGGCGAGAGCAGGAACGCCACCCGGCTCGTCGAGGTCGACGCGGCGGCCGGCAAGCGCGGCCGGACCATCGAGGTCAAGGGACAGGTCACCTCGGCCGTCCCGGTCGGCGGGAGCATCGTCGCCGCCGACGCCGCCCGACTGGTGCGCATCGACGCCTCGGGCGCGCGGCGGGTGATCGCCCGCACCGACCGCGTCCCGTTCCAGCTCAAGCCGGACGCCGAAGGCGGCGTGGTCTACCTCGACCGCGCCGGCGCCAAGCCGTCCGCCACCGGGGCGCCGGACGACCGGACGCAGGGTGTGGTCAAGCGCGTCACGGCGAAGGAGATCGCCGCCGCGGACGCCGGACGGACCCGCCCGCCGGTGCTCGCCCGCGGCCCGCTGACGAAGATGGACGTCACCGGCAGCGCCGACGGGAAGGTCTTCGTCACCGGCGCCACCGAGGCTGCGGGGAAGCTGCCCGGCCCGGTGCGGCGCGTCGCGGCACCGAAGGACGCCCGCGCCACCACCCGCGGCGAGGCCCTGGTCACCGACGTGCGATGGGCCGACGGCAAGGACTCCCGGGTCAGCCCCGAGGAAGCCTCGGCCCCCCGCCCGGTCGACATCGGGCTGACCGTCAACGGCACCGGCAGGAAAGCCGCGTTCCGGGTCGCCCCCGACCGGACCGTCATCGGCCGGCCCGGTCAGGGCAGCGCCCCGTCGCCCGTCCTCGGAACCCCCGGCGGCAAACCGAAGGGCGCCAAGGCGCACAACTCCTTCGCCGGCACCGCCGAGCCCGAGCGCTACTGCTCGGTGCCGCGCAACGACCCCGCCAAACAGGCCATGCAGCCCAAGCCGCGGCAGGTCGAATGGGCGGTGGACCAGGCCATCACCAACAACCTGAACAAGCACATATCGCGCCCCGCCAACTGGAAGAACCTCGGCATGGGCGCCTACCAGCCCCAGAGCCTCTTCCCCCTCAAGGGGCTGGACGGCGGCGGCCGGATCCCCGCGCAGGTGATGCTCGGCATCACCGCGCAGGAGTCCAACATGTGGCAGGCCTCCCGGGTCGTGGTACCGGGCGTGACCGGCAACCCGCTCATCGGCAACTACTACGGCGTCCAGTACTCGGCCGACGGCCAGCAGAACGACCCGTGGTGGATCAGTTGGTCCGAGGCCGACTGCGGTTACGGCATCACCCAGGTGACCGACGGCATGCGCATGCACGGCAAGGAGAAGAAGGACGAGAAGCCGCTCTCCACGCTCCAGCAGGAGGCCGTCGCGCTGGACTACACGGCGAACATCGCCGCCGGCGTCAACATCCTGGTCGAGAAGTGGAACGTGACCCGCGCCGACGGCCTGATCGTCAACAACGGCGACCCGAAGTGGCTGGAGAACTGGTTCTTCGCCCTCTGGGCCTACAACTCCGGCTACTACCCCCGCGCCAAGGCCGGTGAACACGACGGCCTGTGGGGCGTCGGCTTCACCAACAACCCGGCCAACCCGCTGTGGAAGGCCAACCGCACCCCCTTCCTGGAGAACGGGGTGGGCGGCGACGACTACTCGCAGGCCGCGCACCCGCAGGACTGGCCCTACCAGGAGAAGGTCCTCGGCTGGGCGGCGCGCCCGCTGGAGGCCCTCGAGTCACCCGGCAAGCTGGTGCACGGCTTCCGTCCCGCCTGGTGGACCGTTCCCGCCTACCGCACCCAGGTCAAGCCGCCGGAGAGCCTGTTCTGCACCCAGGCCAACGAGTGCGACCCGAGCAGGATCGGCCCGAACGACAAGAACGAGCCCGGCCTGGGCGCCTGCAACCGCCTGGACCTCAAGTGCTGGTGGAACCAGAAGGTCACGTGGAAGGACTGCGACAAGAAGCAGTGCGGAAACGAGATCCTGCGCTTCGACGACACCTACAAGGAGGAGGCCGACGGCACCGCCTACCCGCCGAAGTGCACCACCGAGGGGCTGCCTGACAACGCCATGGTCGTCGACGACGTGCCGCCGGGCACCCCGGTGATGCGCCCCGACTGCCCGACGCCGCGGCAGACCAGCGGGACGTTCACCCTCGACTTCGACACCCCGGCCGGAAGGATGGACTTCCAGCAGCTCGGGGCGGGCTACGCCGGCCACTTCTGGTTCGCGCACACTCGCAAGGCGGACGACGAGCGCGGCCGGCTGAAGGTCGTCGGCACCTGGGCGTTCGACCAGACGGTGAACGGCGCCGCCAAGGTGCTGGTCCACCTCCCGGACCACGGCGCGCAGACCAAGCGGGCGCGGTACGAGATCGAGACCGCCAAGGGGACCAGGACCCGGATCGTCAGCCAGCCCGGTGACGGCAACCGGTGGGTCACCATCGGCGCGTTCCTCTTCAACGGCGCCCCCAAGGTGCGGCTGAGCTCGGTCACCGACGACGGCAAGGGTGAACAGGACATCGCCTTCGACGCCGTCGCCGTCGCGCCGATCAACGCCACCTACAAGGAGCGCCGGTTCGACGCGGTGTCGATCTTCGACCCCAACCAGGAGACCAACACCAACCTGCCGTGGCTGATGAACACGCCGCTGCGGACGATGACCACGATGTACGACTGGGCGATGGGCCTCACCGAGGGCGGCAAGGTCTGGGACGACCCCGACAAGACCCAGCGCGGCATCCTGCAGTTGCCCGCGTGCTCGTCCCCCGGCAAGGGGTGCGTCATGCCCGAGACCGCGGGCGCCGCCCGCCGGTGGCGGGACCAGATCGTCGCCGGCGGCAAGGGCCCGGTTCCCGGCAGCGGGGCGCCGTCGATGTCCCAGCCCATCTGGATGGCGATGGCCAACCCGCGCCCCGACCCGTCGGTGGACCCCAACCAGGCCTTCGCCAGCAAGCACGACTACAAGCTGAAGACGCACACGGACGTCGGCTTCCTCGTCGGCGACGACGGGAAGATCATCGAGGGCTCCGAGGACGTCGGCACCCAGCAGATCGTCGGTGACGCGCACATCGCGCCGTTCGTCCGCGACTTCATGCTCGCCGTCCAGAAGGACTACGGCATCGCGCCGCCCGACCTCCGCTTCGACGAGATCGACGCCAACGTCTACAGCGGTGCCAAGACCCAGGTGGACCCCATCGGCACGGGGAACGTCCCGGGCCAGGCGTACATCTCCAACGTCCGCGCGCCGAAGATCGTCGAGGACGGCAAGTGCGTGGAGACGCGGAGCGTCATGGGCGGTGTCCACGGCTTCCGCGCCATGATCGCCCAGTCGTCCGTCGACACCAACGCGTCGGCCTGGGTGGACGCGGTGAAGGGCAACGCCAACGTGCCCGAGGAAGTCGGCCGGATGGCCGGTGACATCTACAGCATGTTCTTCCGGTACCGCGGTCCCAGCAACGTCGCCGGTTCGCAGATCGGCAACGCGCCGCCCATCTGGCAGAACGTCAGCATGGCGTTCTGCGCGGACGGTTCGGTCCGTTCGACCCAGCGGGCGGACGGCGCCGGCACCGCGCCCCAGCGCGGCCTCGTGTACAGCAGCTTCATGCCCGACCTGTGGCTGTACCTCGACGGCAAGGTCGTCGACAACGAGGGGAAGCCGTCCAACGGCCCGGTGCACAACGGCGACTGGAAGAAGTTCTCCAACGTCCCCGACCTCAAGTACGACAACGCCTTCGGCATCTGCGACATCACCACCCGGGGACGGGGCGGCAACCCGTGGGCGATCAAGGAGCCCGTGCCCGTGATCGGTGACCCGCCGTCCAAGCGGCCGGGCGCCGGCATCTACTGTGACAACAAGGCCCACGAGGACGTGTTCGACTAGACCGACGGTCCTGCCGGTCCCGGCGGTTCCGTCGACTGACGACATCGCCGGTCCCGGCGGTCGCGGCAGACCGGCCGGGACGCGTCCTGTACCGACGAAACACCCCCGGGGCGTCCGCCCCGGGGAGCGCACGGCGGCCGGGTGCCGCGGGGGTCCGGTGGACATGGGCTCCCGCGGCACCCGGTCCGCGTCCGGCAGCGGACAGGCATCCGGCGGTGGGCACGATCCGGCACCGGGAACGCGGAAAGGCGTGATGGGGCGATGGGAAAGAACAGGCTCATGGGCCTGGTACCGGTCCTCGCGGCCGGAACCCTGGCGGCCGTCGTGGCGGTGCTCTGGGACACCGAGAAACACATGGCCCGCGTCACCGCGGTCCTGCTGGCCGTACTGTCCGCGGCAGCCCTGGCCACCTGGGGTGATCTCGTCCTCAGGCACCGGTTCGGCCGACCGGTCCCGGGCCCCGCCGTCGCCTCCTGCTACTTCGCCTGGCTGATCAGCGTGACCTGGCTGGTGGGCGTGCCGGTGTCGATGTTCCTGGCCGTCTTCACGATCCTCCTCGGCGCGCCGCTGTGCGCGCTGGCCTGGTTCGGCCACATCCTCACCCTCTCGGGCCGGCGGGCCGGAACGGTCGTCCAGGCGGTCCTGGCCGCGGGCGGCGCGTCGCTCGCCCTGTGGGGGCCCCTCGACGACGCTTTCTGGACACCCGTGTTCTGGGTCTTCGCCGCCCTCCTGGTGGCCCTGCTCGCGAGCCGGGTGACGGCGGAGCGCGCGGCGGCCGGATCCGGTCGCACGGACGGCCGGCGGGTCCCGCCCGCGGCGTAGGCTGCGGCGGGGGCGTGTGGTGGGGGAGCGTGGTGGGGAACGGCATGGTGGGTGGCGCGGCGGGGTGACGGCGGTTCTCCGGCCCACCCCGCGGGTTGCCCTGTTGCGCAAGCGCTAAAGTATGCGCGTCGGGCGGTGACAGGGCGGCGAACCGGGGAGACATGACGTCCCCCCAGGTGAGACGCCCCGTCCGCGTCGCCGCGCGCCGCGCCGGAGCCGTTCCGGGCCCGCCCGTCACACATCGTGCCAACAGAGAACCGGACGAGCCCCGGGCGCGCTCCGCGCGGCGAACGCGCGGGCGCCGGGGCGGTGGTGGAGGGAACGGAGATGGGTGTGCCCCTGACCAAGGGCGGCAACGTCTCGCTGAGCGCGCGGGCCCCCGGCCTGGCGGCGGTGACGGTCGGACTGGGCTGGCAGGCGGCCCCGGGCTGTGACCTGGACGCCAGCGCGCTGCTGTGCGACCGGTCCGGGAAGGTGCTCTCCGACCGGCATTTCGTCTTCTTCAACAACCTGACCAGCCCCGACGGTTCGGTCCGGCACGCCGGGGACGCCGGCGCCGACGGCCCGGCGGGCGACGCCCAGCGGATCCACGTCGACCTCGGCCGGGTCCCCGCGGACGTGATGAAGATCGTCTTCCCGGTGTCCCTCTACGAGGCCGAGGCCCGGGGCCAGGACTTCCGGCAGGTCCGCGGCGCGCACATCCGGGTGACCGACGGGGAAGGCGGCGCCGAACTGGCCCGCTACGAGCTCGGGGCCGGGGATGCCGGGGACGAGACCGCGATGGTCTTCGGGGAGCTGTACCGCCACGGCGCGGAGTGGAAGTTCCGGGCGGTGGGGCAGGGCTACGCGTCGGGCCTGGCGGGCATCGCCTCCGACTACGGCGTGGACGTGCTCCGGGACGCGGCGCCGGGGCCCGACGCGTCGGCGGGGCCGGTGCCGGCCGCCGCGTCCGCCGAACCGGTGGGATCCGTGCGGACCCGGAAGGCGGGCGAGGAGGCCCCCGCGGCCTTCTCCGCCCCCACCCCCGCCGCCCCCACCCCCGCCGCCCCCGCACCGGCCTCGGCCCCGGTCCCGACCCCGACGGTCGTCGTCCCGTCGGCGCACTCCGCGCCGACACTCGCCGCACCCCAGCCACTGACAGGGAGTTCTTCCGTGACGTGCTTCTTCGACCCCGCCCACGGCCCGGGCATGACGACGGTGTCCTGGGCGCCGCAGTGGGGTGTGCCCCGGCCGGTCCAGGCCTGTGGCGGCTGCGCCCACCGCGTGCAGACCACGCCGCCCCCGTACTACACCCAGCCCCAGGCGGGGTACCCGCAGGCCGGTTATCCGCAGCCCGTGCAGCAGGGATACCCCCAGCCCCCGCAGCAGGGCTACCCGGCCCCGCACGGTGACGCGCAGCAGGGCGGCGGTCAGCAGGGCGGTCGCCGGTTCGGCACCGGCGCGCTCATCGGCGCAGGCGCGGCGGGTCTCGTCGGCGGCGCGCTGTTGAACGAGGCGTTCGACGACGACGAGCCGGACGTGATCGTCAACAACTACTACGAGGACTGACGGCCCCTCCGCCCCCTCCTGCCCGCGCCGCCTTCGTCCGTTCCTGCCCGCGCCGCCCCCGTCCGTTCGACACTTGCGCAATGCGTAAAGTGTTCCCATGGCGGACGACGGTGTGCGGGGGCAGGAGACGGCGGTGCTGGCCGGTGGGCCGGCCGACGGCGTGAGGATCAAGGTGGTGGGGCGGCCTGCGGTGGTGCAGTTCACCCGTCCGTGCGTCGTCGAGAACGCCGAAGGTGACGCGCGGGTGGACGCGCTGTACGTCTACCGGCGCGACGTGCGTGTGGACGACGAGCCCCTGCGCTACGGATTCGACCCGGTCAGCCCCTGAACCCGCACCCCGTCGGGCCGCCGCGGTCGGGACGATCTCCGGTCGGCGTGGTTGTCCGCTCGCGCGGCCGGGCAAGTCTCGGGCGCGACCCCGGCGACCACGCGTCGCCGCGACGCGTCGCGACCACTCGTCCGAAGGGGGCTGCGGATGGCGCGGGACAGAACGGCACCGGCGGGCGGCGGCGACCTGCTCGTCGGCGCGGCCGTGGCGGAAATCGAAGGTCTTTACACCGAGTTGCTCGCCGGACGCGGCGAGCGGGACCGGGACCATGTCCTGGCCGATCTCGCGCGGGCGGGCCGGCGCCTCGCCTCCGCCGCGCTCGCGTCGCCGAACGCGCCGCGCGAGGAGGCGGCACGCCCGCGCTCGCGCCGGGAGCGCCGGCGGTTCCTGGCGGCCCGGGGCGCCGACCGCTGGCTGACGTTCGCCATGGGCGGCGGCCGGCGCGGCCGGCTCCTCCGGCGTGGCGCGGGGACCGGGGCGCGAGCCGGTTCCAGGAGGCCGTCGCCCGGCAAGCACCGATCCTGAGGTGACGGCCCCGGGTGCGGGCCGACCGCCCGCCCCGCCCGGTCAGGCGCCGCCCTGCGGCGTCCCGGCGCCCCACCGTCGGCATCATCCCTCACGCGGCACGCGGCACGCGGTACCCGGTACGCGGCCCCGGCGCCGTCCCTGTCTGGCCGCGCGCGGTACGCCGCCAGGCGCCGGCCGGCCGTACCACCTGCCGTCGTGTGGCCGTCCGCAGCGTCCTCCGGCGGGAGTTGAGCCCGGCGGCCGGGGGGGGCAGCGGCCGGGCATCGTACGCGTCGCCGGGGCCGGCGGTCCGGCGAGGGTGTCCGGGCCGCCGGACGCCGATGTGGGCGGCAGACCTCGGTGTGACCGCGTGGGAGCGCCGATTCGACGATACGTGCGCTACGTGTCCGGCCAACGGGGGCTTCCCGGACGCCCGGTCGAACGCGAGGGCCGCGACCGGCCCCGCACAGCCGCCGCGAACCCCGCCCACGCCCTCCACGCCTCCGGACCCACGGTTCGCCCGAAGGGCATGGCAGGGGGATGCCGAGGCGCGGTGGCGCGCCGCCACGCCTCGGTTGTGACGGTCGACCCGGCCAAGGAGGCGCTTCCGGCCGCTCTGGCGCGGAAGTTGTACGGCCGCCGGGACCCCCGAGCACGCGTACATCCTCTACGGCCCGACCGGGAGCGTCACGGGTTCCACCTGAAGCCGGGCTCCCTGACGTCGCATCAGGCCCCCGAACCGGCGTGATCGCACCGAGGGCTGCCCTCTGCCGCTCACCATGACCGGGAAAATGGAAATCAACTCCCTTTTGCAGCGCCCTGACTGACTGGCCGTCGGGACCAGCGAATTCCAAATCAACCGGCAGCGGCCGAAATTGTGGTCCGCCCATCGGAATAGCCGGAATTCAAGTGCTAAGCTCGCGCCACCATGCGCGGTAAGGTGACCCTTACTCGATGAGGCGGCGGCTCGCCGGAATGAATTCGGAAACGATTGTCAATGCACCGCCATGGCTCCGCCGGCCGCCGCGGAAACGCAACGGAGAGGCTTCAGTGAGCGCCACGGACACCGCGATGGGCAGGCAAGCCCGCATCGTGCTCATCATCACCGTCGTCGCCTCGGCGCTATTGGTCATCGATATCACTATCGTTTCCGTGGCGCTGCCGTCCATCCAGTCCGATCTCGGTGGTTCTCTCGCCGCCTTGCAGTGGATCATCATCGGCTACACCGTCACGTTCGGCGCCTTCCAGCAGGCGGCCGGCTCGCTTTCCGACCGGCTGGGGCGCCGGGCGATGTTCATGAGCGGCATAGCCCTGTTCACCCTCTCGTCCCTCGCCTGCGGCATCGCCCCCAACGCGCTGACGCTGGACCTGGCCCGCGGTGTGCAGGGCATCGGCGCCGCCTTCGTGCTGGCCAACGCGATGCCGCTGATCGCCCAGGTCTACGAGGGGCAGGCGCGCAACATGGCGATCGCCGTCTGGGGCACCACCCTTGGCGCCTGTGGCGCGGTCGCGCCGGTCATCGGCGGTCTGTTGGTCGACCTCACCCAGTGGCGCTACCTGTTCCTGATCAACGTGCCGATCGGGGCGACAGCCCTCTTCCTCTGCCGCACCCGGCTGCCCGCCGACCCGCCGCGCACCTCCCTGTCCGGCATCGACTGGACCGGCGCGGGCCTGCTCGTCCTCACCCTGGGCATCGTCAACTACGCCCTCACCAGGGGGGAGGACCAGGGATGGGCGAGCGGTGCGACCCTCGCCCAGTTCGGAGCGGGCATGGTGCTGCTGGCCGGATTCCTGGTCCTGGAACGGCGGGTGCACGCGCCCACGCTCGACCTGTCGCTGTTCACGGTGCCCACCTTCGTGGCGGCCACGCTGATCGCCTTCTTCTCCCGCTTCGCCACGGTCGGCGGCTCGGTGTACTACATCCTGTACTTCCAGAGCGCCCGCGGGCTCAGCCCGTTGCAGAACGGCCTGCTGATGATGGCCGTCTTCGCCCCGCAGCTCGGCATGGGCCTGGTCGCGGGCAAGCTCCAGGCCAGGTACTCGCCGTCGCACATCATCGCCGCGGGCTTCGGCATCCTCGCCGTCGGCGGCCTCGCCATGGCCTGGTCCTTCGATCGCGACACCACCATCTGGGCCGCCCTGCCCGGCCTGCTGCTGTGGGGTGTCGGTGGCGGACTGGCCGGCAGCCCGTCGATGTCCCTCGCCGTGAACGTGGTGCCCAAGCAGCGCGCCGGCATGGCGTCCGGGGCCGTCAACAGCCTCTTCATGTTCGGTGCCGGCACCGGAGCCGCGCTCTTCGGCGTCCTCTTCCGCGCCCGCGTCTCCGACCGGGCCGACGGCGAGCCGGTGCTGGCCGGCGCGGACCATGACGAGATCGTCTCCGCCGCCGCCCAGGGCGACATCTCCCGCGCCCTGGACCACGTCCCGGACGCCGCGGCCGACCATGTCCGCCGCACCCTGGAGACGGCCCTGTCCGACGGCGCGTCCACCGTGATGACCTGGGCCGCCGCCATCTGCGTGGTCACCGCGGCCGTCGCACTGACCCTGGTCCGCAAGAAGGACCTGCTCACCGGCGCCCCCGAACCGGAGAAGAGCCCGGGCAGGGCCGAACCCGAACCGGCCTGACCCCGCGTCACACCGCAGCCCGCCTCGCACCCGGGGCCCGAGCCTCCCCGCCCGGCCGTACCGCCCGCCGAGCCCTCGGGCCCCGGGCGGCACCGCCGCTCCGACCAGGCCGCTCCGACTAGGCCGCTCTGACCAGGCCGCCCTGACCTCGCCGCTCCGGCCCGCCCGCGACGCCGACCCGCCCACGACGCCGAGCCGTCGCGAGCGCGGTACGGCGGCGTCGGACTCGCCTGTGAGTCCGCCGCCCGGGCGGCGACCGGCGACCGGGCGTCCGTCGCCCGGCCCGGGCCGCTCACCGTCCGGGCGGCGACGCCGGCTCGTGCGGTGACGTGGAGCGTGCCCGCTCAGGCGTCTGCCGGTCCTCGGCAGGGGGCGGGCGGGCGCCGGAAGGGGACGAACCGGGTGGCGTGCCCGGAACATGAGAAACCGCCCCCGACGGGGGCGGGGGCGGTTCCTGTCCTTGGGGGCGCGGGGTGCCGCGCCCGTGTGCTCAGCCGGCGTCCGGCACCCGCCGGTGGACCGTGCCGTGCGGGTCCTCGCAGTGCCCGCCGGCCGTCTCGACGGAGCCGACGGTCACCAGCTCGCCGGGCGCCTCGCACACCTCCAGCGTCGCGTGGGTGATGCCGTATCCCGCGCGGAGGTCGGCCTGGACGGCGGTCCGCACGGCGTGGCAGTCGCCGCCCGGCTCTACCAGGACGTGCGCCGAGAGCGCCACCTCGCCCGAGGTGATCTCCCAGATGTGCAGGTCGTGAACCTCCACCACGCCGTCCTGCCGAGCCATCCGGGCGCCCACCTCGTCCGGCTCCATGCCGGGGGGCGCGGCCTCCAGGAAGATCCGCCCCGATGCGCGGACCAGGGACACCCCGGACCGCAGCATCAGCGCCACGACCACCAGGGTCGCGACGGCGTCGGCGCGGGTGAATCCGGTCAGCATGACCACCGCACCGGCCACCGCGGTGGCGACGAAGCCGTACAGGTCCGTGATGATGTGCTGGAAGGCGCCCTCGACGTTGAGCGAGGACCGGTTGGCCTTCGACATGCACCACGCGGCGGCGATGTTCACCACCACGCCCGACAGGGCGGTGGCCAGCACCATGCCGCCACCGACCGCCGGCGGATCGATCAGCCGCTTCACGCTCTCGTACGCCAGCCAGACGGACAGCAGCAGCAAGGTCAGCCCGTTGCCCTGGGCCGAGAGGATCTCCGCCCGCTTCAGCCCGTAGGTGTAGCCGCCCTTGGCGGGGCGGGCCGCCAGCCGCATCGCGACCAGGGCCAGCACGATGGAGCCGGCGTCGGACAGCATGTGGGCGGCGTCGGAGATCAGGGCCAGCGAATGGGCCAGGAAAGCGACGACGACTTCCACCGCCATATAGGCCAGGATCAGGCCGAGCGCGATGCTCAGCCAGCGCCGGTCCGCGTCGGCGGCCACCCCGTGGCTGTGGCCGCCGTGTCCGTGCCCGTGGTCGTGTCCGTGTCCGTGGTCGTGGCCGTCATGGGAATCGCGGCGGTGTCCCTCCCCGTCCGCCTTCGTCTCCCCGGCATGCCGGTGCGCCTGCTGCATGAAACCCCCTCGTTCCGGGCTGGGCAGGGAAAGTGAAGCGCATTGTTTCCGGGATTTCAAAGGCTGCAATGGAGACGGTTATCAAAAGCGCGCTCCGGTGCGGAGATTTCCCGTTTTCTTTCCTCCGATTCCCTGGGCGGCCGCCTCGGCGGTGGCCGGAAAGCACCGGAGCGCCACGGAGAACCGCAGGAAACGGCGAGGCGGCGGCGGAATCCGGACAGATCACAGGGACGAGGCGGGCCGGGCCGGTGCTCCAACGCGCCGTGACGTAACGGTCGGTGGCGGGCATCCGACGGCTGTCGCTCGTTCCGGTCCGGTCGTGATCGGTGCGTGGTGCGTGCTCACCACGCCGGTGTTGATCGACTGGAGGACGAGGGCGCGGAGTTCACCCGAGGCGGGCGGGGCGGCGACGAGCGGATGCGCCGCGCCGGGGCCGGAGCCCCGGAAGCGGGAGCGACTCGGGGGCGGCGTGGAGTCGACGGAGGCGACCGGCAGCGGGAGGGAGGAAGATCCGGAGGACGCCGGAGGGCGTGGGGACTTGAGAGAGGAGAGCCGCGGGGGAAAGGGAACCGGGGGAGTGCGAATGCTACTTGGGAAGCGTGGGGGAAATGTTCGTGGACGAACCTGCCCATCGGCGGTCCGCCCGCTCCCGATTCCGCATGGGTTCGCTCAAGTACGCGAGCGGTTCGAAGGGGTGCGCGGCAGGGCCGTCTCCCGATGGGCGGGGACGCACCTTTTCGGCACTTTCGCCAGGAGGATCACCGAAAACGGCGGACGGGCACGTGGTTGGCCTTCCTGCCCGCCCTTTCAGCCCCTGCCGGTTCCCTTCCGGCGGTCGGTACGCGCCCGTACTGGGCCCGTGGGGTGTGAACGTTCCGCCATCCGCGTGGTGAATCCGCTCGCGCCGTACGTGACACGAGACTTCGCCGGACACTTTTTCCGATGCTTCGTATCAGCGTAACGACGGGCTCCTCAATCGCCCGGAGGTCGCTGGAAATCCGGCGTAGCGGTTCCCGCGGACCACGGCCCGGTGAACCGGACCCTCGGGCCGTACGCCCAGGAGGTTCTGCCATGTCCCTGCTTCCCCCCATGCTGAACAGCGCGGCCGTACTGGCCGCCGCCACGGGACTCACCGGCGCCGTCGCCTTGCTGACGGTCGTCGTCGCCTCGGTCGCCGCCCGCAGTCCGCAACGTCGCCGGGACGCCCGGGCCACCCTCCGCATCCTGGTCCGCCGGCGCCCGCGGCGGTGACGAACACCGGCCCGCGCGTAGTGACGGACAGTCACCTCGGGGCGGCGCCGGGCGAACACCTCGAACGCGCCGTCCTCCCCTCGGATCGCTTGTGCCCGCCGGGCTGTGTCCACCCGGGCGCTCAGGCGGCCTCCACGTCCGCGTCGGCCAGTGACCGGAACGTCCGGCGGTAGGCCGCCGGGGACACGCCCGTCTCGGCGGACAGGTGCCGGCGGAGGGAGGCGCCGGTGCCCAGCCCGGACGCGGCGGCTACGCGGTCCACCGGCAGGTCGGTGGTCTCCAGGAGCCGGCGGGCGTGCCGGACGCGCTGCTGGGTGAGCCACTGCCCGGGCGGCATGCCCACCTCGTCACGGAACCGGCGGCAGAACGTCCGGGTGCTCATGCCGGCGTGCCGGGCGAGCTCCGTGAGGGGCAGCGGCAGATGCAGCCGCTCCGCCGCCCAGGCGCGGGTCGCCGCGGTCGAGGCCGCCGTGGGTTCCGGCACCGGGCGTTCGATGTACTGGGCCTGACCGCCCTCGCGCCAGGGCGGCACCACGCACAGCCGGGCGACCCGGTTGGCGGTCTCGCTCCCGTGGTCCTTGCGGACGAGGTGCAGGCAGAGGTCGACGCCGGCCGCCACCCCGGCCGCGGTGAGCACCCGGCCGTCGTCCACGAAGAGGACGTTCGCGTCCACCCGGACGCGGGGGAACGCCCGCTGGAAGTGCTCGGCCTCGAACCAGTGCGTGGTCGCGGGCCGGTCGTCCAGCAGGCCGGCCGCGGCCAGTACGTAGGAAGCGGTACAGATGGACACGATGCGGGCGTCCGGCGGGACGAGGGCCAACGCCTCGGTCACACCCGGCGGGAACCGGTCGGCGTCGCCGGTGGGGCCGCAGGTGAACGGCGGGATCACCACGGTGTCCGCCGATCGCAGGGCGTCGCGGCCGTGCTCCACGGTGACGGAGAAATCGGCGCTCGTACGTACAGGACGGGCCTCCAGACCGCAGGTGACGACCTCGTACAGCGGCTCGCCGCGCGGGCCGGCCGCGGTGCCGAAGATCCTTACCGGGATGGCCATTTCGAAGGGGTAGACCCCGTCGAGGGCCAGGACGACCACACGATGCATGGCAAGATCCTTTCACAACCTGACATTCCTGCCACTCGTCGTGATCACTCCGGCGCGGAAGTGTGGGCGGTGCGAGGCCGGTCCGACCGGGAGCGGCCCAGCCCCCCCGAGGAGATGTGAGATGCGCGCGATCCGCCAGGACACGTTCGGCGGCCCCGAGGTGCTCAAGGTCGTCGAGACCGAGCGGCCGGAGCCCGGCCCCGCCGAGGTGCTGGTCCGGGTGCACGCCACCAGCGTCAACCCCACGGACGTCTGGCACCGGGCCACCGGCGGCCTCGCCGGGGCGGTCGTCCCGCTCGGCTGGGACGTGTCCGGCGTGGTCGAGGCCGTCGGCATCGGCGTCACCGTGCACCGGCCCGGCGACGAGGTGTTCGGCATGCCGCGCCACCCGCTCCCGGCGGGCACCTACGCCGAGTACGTGACCGCACCCGCCCGGCACCTCGTCCGCAAGCCCGACGCGCTGTCCCACCAGGAGGCCGCCGCCCTCCCGCTCGCCGCGCTGACCGCCTGGCAGGCGCTGGTGGACGTCGCGGACGTGCGCCCCGGACAGCGGGTGCTGATCCACGCGGCGGCCGGCGGCGTCGGCCACCTCGCCGTCCAGATCGCCAAGGCCCGGGGCGCGTACGTCATCGGCACCGCGCGTACGGCCAAACACGCCCTCCTCCGCCGGCTCGGCGCCGACGAGCTGATCGACTACACCCGGGCCGACTTCACCACCGAGGCCCGTGACATCGACGTCGTCCTCGACGCCATCGGCGTTGCGTACGGCCCGCGTTCGCTGCGGACCCTGCGCCCCGGCGGCATCGTCGTCTCCCTCGCCTCCCCCGACGAGGCCGCTCTCGCCGGGCACGCCGAACCGCTCGGCCTCCGCGCCGCCTTCATGGCCGTCGAGGCGGACGGCGCGGGCATGCGCGAGGTCGCGGCCCTGGCGGCCGACGGGCGGCTGCGGCCCGTCCTCGACACGGTGCTGCCGCTGGAACGGGCCGCCGAGGCGCACGCGCTGGCCGAGCGGGGGCGCACGACCGGGAAGATCGTCCTGACCGTGGGCGGGTGAGGTGCGACGCCGTCCGCCCGAGGCCCGGGGCGACCGGGCCGCGAGGCGCGGGTGGCCGCGAGGCGTCGTGGCGGTCGGGGCACGGCGAGGACCCGTTCCGCGCGGGTTCGCGGTGGCCGCACCGCTGCGCAGGCGCACGGAAGTTGACGATCGGGACTCCGCCGCACGGCGCCGGGCACCCGCTGCCGGCCGGCCGCGTCGGTGCGCGAACCGGGCACCCGGCCTCCGCGCGGCCGGGCCGGAACGGGCTTGCCGTCCGCGGCGGTACGGCGGCTCACGGCACGGCGACTTACGGTACGGCGGCTTACGTGGCTCCGCCGAGGGACGACGGCTCAGGTGGCTCCGCCGAAGAGCTGGGTCCAGTAGGTGCCCGCCGGACCGCCGCCCGCGAAGCCGACGCCGAGATGGGTGAAGCCCGGGGTGAGGATGTTGGCGCGGTGGCCGGGGCTGTTCATCCAGCCTTCGACGACCTCGGCGGGGGAGCGCTGGCCGCACGCGATGTTCTCGCCGACGGCGCGGTGGACGCAGCCCGCCGCGACGGCACGGTCCCAGGGGCGGCGCCCGTCCGGGGAGACGTGGGAGTGGTAGCCGCGCGCCGCCATGTCCGCGCTGTGCGCCTGGGCCGCGGCCGTGAGCCGCGGGTCCCCTGACAGCGGCCGAAGACCGGCGCCGGTCCGGTGGACGTTGGTGAGGGCGAGGACGTCGGCGGCCGTGCGCGCCAGCCCGTCGGCGCTGAACGGCCGGGCCCACAGCGCCGCCCAGAACGTGTCGCCGGAGCGGGCGTCCACCGCGTAGGCCACCCCGGCCGCCGTGAGGGCGGGATCCCGCACCGGGCCCGACGACCGGGCGTCGCCCAGGCAGAACTCCAGGAAGGCGGCGGGCGACCGGGGCCCCGACACCAACTGCTCCGCCAACCCGAGGTACGCGTAACCACACGCCGTGACCTGCTGGAACACCGAGATGCCGGACGGCCCCTCGGAGGACAGCCGGCCCTGCCGGGCCATGCCGTCGGCGTGCCGGCGCGCGGCCTCGGTGAGCCGTGCGTCCGCGCTCACCGGCGGCACACCGGCCCGGGCGCGCTCGGCGTTGACGAGGGCGGCGAACGCGTGCGCGTCGTCGGGTGCGGCAGCGGGCGCCGGGGCGCTCACGGGACCGGGTTCGTCCGCCACCTCGACGCCGAAGTCGCGCGCCACGCCGGCCAGGCCGTCCGCGTACCCCTGTCCGAGTGCGCGCAGCTTCCAGTTGGTCCCCCGGCGGTACACCTCGGCGAGGAGCAGCACCCTCTCGTCCGTCGGCCGGGGCGGCGCGAACCGGGCGAGCGGCCGGCCGCCCGGCCCGGCGACCCGCAGGCCGGGGACGGGCAGCGCGGCCGGCCGGACCCCCGGGTCCTCGGGGCTGACGACGACCGTCAGCCGGTTCGCCCCCGGGCGGAGGGCGGCACGGTCGACCACGACCCGGCCGGAACCGAGCCGGACGCCGGGCGCCGACGGCTGGTTGTAGAAGACGAAGTCGGCGTCGCCGGCCACCTTCCCGTCCGCTCCGGTGATCAGGACCGATACGTCGTAGGGGCCCGTCACCTCCAGGGTCAGGGCGCCGTCGGGCAACTCCAGGGTGGCGCCGGGGACCAGCGTGCTCATCGGTCATCACGTCCTCGCCGTACGGGAAACGGGACGCGGCCCCCGCCGGCACCGCGCCGGTCACCACCGGCACCGCTCCGGCCCCCGCCTCCCGCTGCTGAGAACGAGGGCGGGGGCGCGGTGGTTCCCGCGTGGGTTCCGGGGTGGCGGTGGGTGGGGGAAAGGGGAGGGGGAAGCGCGATGATGGGGGTTCGGCCGCGCCGGTCGCTTCGGGTGTGCCCGGGCGGGCCGGTCGAGCGCCGGCGCTTCGGCGCGCTCCCCGGTCCGTCTCGTCGTCGGCGGCGGTGGCCCGGCCGCCCGTCGCCCCGTCCGGGACACGTTGTTACGCTGCGGGCATGTCCTCTCCGCCGTCGGTCGACGACATCCGAGCCCTCCACGAGAAGTACGCCCCCACACCGGAGGCGTTCGCGCTCGTGTACACCCACTGCCGCGTCGTCGCGGAGCTCGCCGAGGAACTGCGGGCCGGGGCGGCGCCGGAGGCGGACGCCGAGTGGGTGCGGGCGGGGGCGCTGCTGCACGACATCGGCGCGTACGAACTGTTCGACGCGGACGGCGGGCTCCGGCTCGGGGAGTACATCCGGCACGGGGTGATCGGGCACGAGATCCTGCGCGGTGAGGGGTTCCCGGAGCGGCTGTGCCGGTTCTGTTCGTGCCACATCGGCGTCGGCCTCACCCGGGACGACGTCCGCCGGCAGGGGCTCCCGCTGCCGGAGGCGGATTACGTGGCGACGACGATCGAGGAACAACTGGTCATGTACGCCGACAAGTTCCACACCAAGAGCGACCCGCCGGCGTTCCTCTCCGCCGACACCTACGCGGCCGGCCTCGCCCGGCTGTTCGGGCCGGGGAAGACCGCCGCCTTCCAGGCACTGCGGGACCGGTTCGGCGAGCCCGACCTCGACGGCCCGGCCGCCCGGTACGGGCACGCGCGCCGGTGAGGGACGCGGGCCGGCGGCCATGAGGGACACGGACCGGCGCAGGTGAGGGGTGTGGACGCGTGCCGCCGGGGGACGCGGGCACGCCGGGCCGCCAGGGCGCGTCAGCAGGCGCAGTCCGGGACGCTCTCCAGGTAGGCCGTGGTGCCGGTACGCCGGGCCCGGTTGACGGCCGCGAGCCGCTGCCAGGAGCGGCTGTCCATGGTCCGCGCCCAGTCGCTCATCGGCCGTACCTCCCAGGCGTCGTGCTCGCCGGGGTCCAGCACGATCCGCGCGAGCGCGTCGCGGCCGAGCCGGCCGCCGTCGAAGACGAGTTCCGCCTTCGCCACCGGCCACCGCCCGGGCGGGACGAAGTCCACCGCGAGGAGCCGCGGCCGGCCGGTGAAGACGATGCCCGTCTCCTCCCGGCACTCCCGCACGGCGGTGCCGAACGGACTCTCACCGGGGCCCATGTCCCCGCCCGGGAACCGCCACAGCCCCTGTGTCACCGAGGACCGCAACTGGAGCGGGCGGTCCTCGGTGTCGGTGAAGAACAGCGCCGCGTACACGGCCGCCTTGGACAGGCCGGCGACGTACTCGGCGAGCGGCAGTCGCGGTTTCCCCACCTGAACTCCTTCGCTTCCGGCCGGAGGTCTCCCGACTCCAGGATGGAGCAACGGAACGCTCGGCGCGACGAGTTGCGCGAACCGGACGACGCGTCGTGCCGCGCGCTCCCGTGCCACCCGGCGTACGACGCAGGGCGCGCGCCCCGCGCGGTCGGCGGAGCCAGGGCAGCGGGCGGGATGCCGGCCGGCCGGCGCGCCCCCGGGCCGCGATGTCCCGTTCCGCTGCGCGGGCCCGTCCGGACCGACATGCTGGTGGGCATGTCCGATCACGCCGAACACGTGCCGGTTTACCGGCAGATCAGAATGGCCCCGCCGACCGCCCCGGTCGCCGCGCTCGCGGACGAGGAGGCGTGGCACGCCCGGGAGGCCTACCCCGAGCTCCTGGGCGTCGGCGGAGCGGTCTTCGGAGCGGCGCGGGAGCGTGAGCAGGGCGGCTGGGAAGTCCTGCCGTACTTCGGCGACACCACGCCCCAGGACGCCAGGGACACCCTGGCCTCGCACTTCCGGCGGCTCGCCCACGAGGCGGAGGAGGCCGGCGACCGGGCGGCTCTGGCGGAGTGTGTCACGGCGTACGAACTCCTGGACTGGGAGCCCGCCGACGAACTGACCGCCTTCGGCGCCCGACACCGGGTGGTGCGCGCCGAGCGGTTCGTCCGCTCGGGACCCGACGGCCCGGAGCCGCCGCGCCCTTCCGACCCGGACCCGGCCGGACCTGGAGAGGGACAGGACGCCGACGATCCGGTCACCGGCTTCGTCCTTGACACCGCCGCGCCGACGGGCCTGTCCGAGGGCATCCTCAAGACGGAGCTGCTGTCCCTGGTCCGGGCGCCGGGAACGGTCCCGGACGACGTGTGCGAAGACTCGGTGGGCGCGACGCTGACCCACCCCGGCGGGGTGCTGCTGCCCGCCGAGTTCATGGTCGCGGAGTGTGTCGGCGGGCACTGGGCCCCGCTGGCGAGCGGGTGTGCCACTCCGCAGACCGCCCGGGACGTCGTGATGTCGGAACTGCGGGTGATGGCCCCGGCGATGCGGCGGCTGGGCGCGCGGGAACGGGAGGAGTACGCGCTGGCCGCCGACCGCTTCGACGAGGAGCGGGGTGCCACGCTCCGGGTGGCGGACCGGCTGTTCCGGGTCGTCCGGGTCGAGCGGCTGGTCAGGATCGGCCCGGACGGCCCCGAGGGCCCGCGCCCGTCCGACCCCGACCCCCAGCCGCCGGTGATGGTGCACGACCGGCAGCTCAGGGAGCAGGGCCTGCTCACGGACGAGGAAGAGGACGACGTCGAGCACGCCGAGGACGTGGAACCGCCCGCCGAGATCAGGGAGATGATGGAGCTCGCGGCGAAGGAGCGCGAGCGGCGGCGACGCCGTGGCGGGGCATCGGGGTCCTCCTGAGGGCCGGGGTCTTCCGCGAAGGGCGGACCTCCGCGGGTGAAGGGGTGACGCTGCGGGGTGGCGGGGTCGGCCGCTGTCCGGTCGGCGTGGACCGTCCCCTGGTGCGGGCCGTCGTCTCGTACGGTCCCTCCCCGTGTGCGCTCGTCTCCGTCCGTGCGCGGGCGTCTCCGTGCGCTGTCGTCTCCGTGCACGGTCCGTCTCCCGGCAGGTACGGAGCGGTGTCCTCGAACCGGTGGGGGTGGTCAAGGGCGGCCGGACGGGCGGGAGTCGTGCGTCCGGGAGTACCGGAGCCGCGGACGGCGGCGGGCCGCTAGAGCACCGCGCCGGGGCGCGACCGCCCGACGGCCGGCGAGCCCCGCAGGATGGAGCCGAACAGGTCCTGCAGCTCCGGGCACGGGTCGACGCCGTACTCGTCCGCCAGCAGGCGCCGGGTCTGGTGGTAGACCTTGAGCGCCTCCGCCTGGCGGCCCGCCCGGTAGAGGGCCTGCATGTGCAGCCAGCTCAGCCGTTCGCGGGTCGGGAACTTCATGCTGAGCGTCGCCAGGTCGGCGGCGATCACCGAGTAGTCCTGCTCCTGGGCCAGTTCGGCCTCCCAGCGGCTCTCCAGGGCGAGCAGCCGCAACTCCTCCAGGCGGGCCGCCGCCTGGGTGCCCAGCGCGTCGTCGCACATCTCGGGGTAGGGCGTTCCGCGCCAGAGGGCCAGGCAGGACTCCAGGACGTGGCCGGCGGCCTGGTGGCGGCCCTCAAGGAGCAGTCGGCGGCCGTCGCGCAGCAGTTGTTCGAAACGGCAGACATCGATGCGTTCGGGTTCCACGGCGAGGACGTAACCGGCGGCCTCCCGGCGCAGGATCCGGTTGCGGCACCGTGGTGGACTGCCCGGTTCCAATTTCCTCCGCAGATTGGACACATAGCTGTGCAGCGTCGTCATCACGGCATTCGGAGGGTTGCGCGGCCATACGGCCTCGGTCAGCCGTTCGGGAGTAACCGCTTCACCCGGTGTCAGCAAAAGAGCGGCCAGCACGGCGCGTTGGCGGGCCGGCCCGAGATCCACGGGCAGGCCTCCGGCCCGTACTTCCAGCGGACCCAGAACGCTGATCTGTAACCCGGTGGTTATGGACATCGACGCTTTCCTCCTGACACGACTCCTGACGGCGGCCGGTACGGGAATGGTCGTTCCCGCCGGTCCCGGACCGTTTCCGCGCATGACGGCCGGAGGCGCACGCGCGTTCGCACCTCCGACGCCAAGTGTGCCCCTTTTTTCCTGACGTGGGCAGTCTGGCATCCGTTCCCGGACGGATGATGATCCAACAGGACCCCTCCGTACGCACCAGTGCCCCACTGGGCATGATCGACGAGGGAGGCCCCATTGACACAAAAGGGTCCTGAATAAACGTGACGAACAACACGCAGGGGGCGTAAGTCCGCTGGTGCGGCGCACGGGAACCGGCAGCGGTGCCGGACCCGGCCCCTCCGGTCGGGCCCCCTCCGGATTCCCCTCCACCGCCTTCCCGCCGGCTGTCGCCCCGACCCTCCCGTCGGCCCCCGTTCGGAAAGGGTTCACGCCGCCGACGGTACGCGGACGGGCCGCCGCGAATTCCGTTGTCGTAATTCGGCGAACCGCATTGTTGCTTTCCTGTTTCCAGAGTGGACGGTGGCGCGTCCAAGAGCGATCCAAGACGGCTTCAAGACGCCGCCAAGAGGGTCGCGCTAGGGTGCCCGAAGTCGTCCGGAGAAGTCCGGAAAGAAAGCGGTCAGGGGCCGCGGCGTATTCATGTCCGAGTGTCCGGCCGGGTAACGGGGAGCAACCCAATGAGCAATTCCGATCGCCTTGCGCCGGAACCGCCCCGCGCCCCGGACGAGGCGGTGGCCGTCGTCGGAATGGCGGGCCGTACCCCCTGGGCCCTGGACCCGGCGGACATATCGCGGGCGTTCGCGGACGGAATGACCGAGGAACCCGCCCCGCACGCCGTTTCCTGGTGCGACCCCGCATTGTTCGACGCGGAATTCTTCGGCCTTTCCGCGGAGGAGGCCGACCGGCTCGACGCGGCGGGACGGGTACTGGCCGAACTCGCCTACGCGGCACTGGAGAACGCGGGCATCGCGCCCCGCGCGGGCGAGATCCCGGCCGGCCTCTTCCTCGACGGCGGCCCTGGGTCCGTTCCGCCCGGCCCGATGGCGGAGACCGTCGCCGCCGCCCTGCGGCTGACCGGCCCCGGCGCGAGCTCCGTGCGGGACGGCCGTGCGATCTCGGTGAGCGGCGGATCCTCGGAAGCCGGCGGGCCCGCGGCGACCGACGCGATCTCGGCGGGCGGTGGTCCTTCGGCGTCCGACGCGTCCCCGGCGGACGGTGGATCCCCGGCGTGTGGTGGGTCCCCGGCGTGTGATGGGTCTCTGGTGACCCAACCGCCCTCGGCGGCGGACGCGCCGGGCGGGGCCGTCGCCCGCGCGGTAAGGAGCGTGCGCGCCGGCCGGCACCCCCTCGCCCTTGCCGCCGCCGCGCGCCTCGGCTCGTCGCCGGAGTCCGGCGCCTTCGCCGTCGTGCTCAAGCCCTGGGCGGACGCCGTACGGGCCGGGGACCGGATCCACTGCCTGATACGGGCCGCCGCCGGGGCGGACGGGCAGCCCGCGGGTTCGGTCGGCGAAGTGCCGCCGGACTCACCGGTCGCCGGGGGCGGCGGCGTCATCGACTTCCTCGCCGTGCTGTCCGCCGTCGCCCGGGGTGACCAGGACGGCATGACCGTCGACGGCTTCCGGCTGGAGGCCCCGTACGCGTCCGACTCGACACCCACCGCGCCGGCTGCCGAGACGGCTCCGGCTCCGAACGAGCCGGGCACCGGCGCCGATCCCGTCGCCACGTGCCCCGCTTCCGCTCCCGTGTCCGGTCCGGGTGTCGGTCGCCCTGCCGGGACCGGGGCGGACCGCGCCCCCGCAGCGGCTTCCGGTCGGGCCCCCGCTTCCGCGTCCGGTCCGGGTGCCGGTCATGTCTCCGGCCCTGACGCGGAAGGTGCGCCCGCTGCTGTTTCCGGCCACACCCCCGCTCCCGCGTCCGGTTCGGGTGCCGGTGGCCCCTCCGGCCCCGGCGCGGACCGCGCCCTCGATTCCGCGCAAGCACCCGCCTCGCCGGCGCTCATCCCGTGGCCCCTTTCCGCGCACGCCGACGGCGCGCTGCGTGCCCAGGCCGAGCGGCTGCTGCGGCACGTCACGGAGCATCCCGGGGACGGCCTCGCCGACATCGGCCTCTCCCTGGCCGCCACCCGCACCCACTTCCCGCACCGTGCCGTCCTCCTCGTCGCCGACCGTGCCGACGCCGTCCACGCCCTGACCGCCCTGGCCGCCGGTGACGGCACTCCCGGGACCGTCCGGGGCAACGTCGCGACCGGCGGCGCCGAGAGCGGCCGGCGGGCGGTCTTCGTCTTCCCCGGCCAGGGCACCCAGTGGACCGGCATGGCACGCGAACTCCTCGACGGCTCCGCCGTGTTCCGTGCTCACGCGCACGCCTGCGCGGCGGTGCTGGACCCGCTGACCAACTGGTCGCTGCTCGACGTCCTGAGCGGCGCGGCCGACGCCCCCGGCATCGGGCGGGTGGACGTCGTCCAGTCGGCGCTGTTCGCCGTCATGGTCTCCCTCGCCGCCCTCTGGCGTTCCCACGGCGTGGAACCCGCCGCCGTCGTGGGCGCCAGCCTCGGCGAGATCGCCGCAGCGCACGTCGCCGGCGCGCTGTCCCTGGAGGACGCCGCCCGCGTCGTCGTGCCCTGGAGTGCGGCTCAGGCCCGGGTGGCGGGCCGCGGGGACATGGCGTCCGTCCTCCTGTCCCGGGACGAACTGACGCCCAGGCTGGCCCGGTTCGGTGACCGGCTGGTGTTCGCCGGTGCCAACGGGCCGCGTGCCACCCTGGTCTCCGGGGAGCGCCAGGCCGTCGCCGAACTGCTGGACGAGCTCGCGGCGGACGGCGTCCGCGCCCGGAAGCTGAGCAACGGGCTCGCCGCCCACTCCGCGCAACTCCGCCCGGAGCACGAGCGGTTGCTGGCCGACCTGGGGGCCGTCACGCCGCTCCCGTCCGACGTGCCGTTCTACTCCTCCCTCACCGGCGACCGCCTCGACACCCAGGAGTTGGTCGGCGCCTACTGGTGCCGCAACATCACCGAGCCGATCCGCTTCGACGCGGCGTGCCGCGCGCTCGTTCGGGACGGTCACCGGGCGTTCGCCGAGGTGTCCCCGCACCCCGTCCTCACCGTCGGCCTTCAGGAGACGCTGGACGACGCCGGGGCCGGTGCGGACGGCGTCGTCGTGGAGACGCTGCGCCGGGGCCACGGCGGCCCGGGCCGTTTCCTCGCCGCGCTGGCCGAACTCCACGCCCACGGTGTGGACGTCGACTGGACGACGTTTCCCGCCCTCGCCGGTGCCCGGCGGGTGGAACTGCCCTCGTACCCCTTCCGGTGCGCCGCCCCCGACCCCGGCCCGGGCTCCGCCCTCGCCCGCCGTCTGGCCCCGCTGTCCGCACCCGAACAGCGGCGGGCCCTGGAAGAGTTGGTGCGGACGCACGCGTCGCACCTGCTCGGCGCCGACGGGTCCGGCCTCGGAGCCGACCGTACCTTCCGCGAGCTCGGCCTCGACTCCGCCGCCGGCGTCGCCCTGCGCAACCGGCTCCGGGACGCCACCGGGCTTCCGCTGCCCACGGGCCTCCTCTACGACCACCCCACGCCCGCCGCTCTCGCCGAGCACCTGCGCACGCTGCTGTTCGACCCGCGCCCCGAGCCCGTCCGGCGCCGGACCGCCGCCCGTCCGGCCGCCGAGGAACCGATCGCCGAGGAACCGATCGCCGTGGTCGGCATCGGCTGCCGCTTCCCCGGGGACGTCCGCGGACCCGAGGACCTGTGGCGGCTGGTGGCCGAGGGGCGCGAGACCCGTTCGGAGTTCCCCACCGGGCGCGGCTGGGACCTCGGTTCCCTCCAGCACCCCGATCCCGACCGGCCCGGCACCACCTACGTCCGGCACGGATCGTTCCTGCATGACGCCGACCGGTTCGACGCCGCGTTCTTCGGCATCAGCCCGCGCGAGGCACTCGCCATGGAGCCGCAGCAGCGGCTGCTGCTGGAGACCGCCTGGGAGGCGTGCGAGCGCGCCGGGGTCGACCCGGCCGGCCTGCGCTCCTCCGCCACCGGCGTCTTCGTGGGCGCCATGCGGCAGGAGTACGGCCCGCGCCTGTACGAACCGGCCGAGGGCATCGAGGGCCACCTGCTCACCGGCACCGAGGGCAGTGTCCTCTCCGGCCGGCTGTCGTACGTCCTCGGTCTGGACGGGCCCGCCCTCACCGTGGACACCGCCTGTTCGTCGTCGCTGGTCGCCCTGCACCTCGCCTGCCAGTCGCTGCGCCGCGGCGAGTGCTCCCTCGCCCTGGCCGGCGGGGCGACGGTGATGTCGGCGCCCGGTCTGTTCGTCCAGTTCAGCCGGCAGCGCGGGCTGGCCCCCGACGGGCGGTGCAAGGCGTTCGCCGAGTCGGCGGACGGCACCGCCTGGGGCGAGGGCGTCGGCCTGCTGCTGCTGGAACCGCTGTCCGAGGCGCGCCGCAACGGCCGTCCCGTGCTCGCCGTCATCCGGGGTTCCGCGGTGAACCAGGACGGCGCCTCCAACGGCCTGACCGCGCCGAGCGGCCGCGCGCAGCGGCGGCTCGTCCGGGAGGCCCTCGCCGACGCGGGCCTCGCGGCCGACGAGGTCGACGCGGTCGAGGCGCACGGGACGGGCACGAGGCTTGGCGACCCCATCGAGGCCGAGGCACTGCTCGCCACCTACGGCCAAGGGCGTCCCGCCGACCGGCCGTTGTGGCTGGGCTCCCTCAAGTCCAACCTCGGCCACACCCAGGCGGCGGCCGGCGTGGCCGGGGTCATCAAGATGGTGATGGCCCTGCGCCACGGCGTCCTGCCGCGCACCCTGCACGTGGACGCCGTCAGTTCGCGCGTCGACTGGTCGGCGGGCGCGGTCGAGGTGCTGACGGAGGAGCGGCCGTGGCCGGAGACCGGCCGGCCGCGCCGCGCGGGCGTCTCCGGGTTCGGCATCAGCGGAACCAACGCCCATCTCATTCTGGAGCAGGCCCCGGACGACGAACCGGGCGGTGCGGGCGAGCGGCCGGGCGCCGTGCCGTGGGTGTTCTCCGCCCGCACCCAGGAGGCCCTGCGCGAGCAGGCCGGACGCCTCGCGGCCGGCGCCCCGGAGGACCCGGCGGCGGTCGGCTGGTCACTGGCGGCCGGACGGGCCGCGTTCGCGCACCGCGCCGTGGTCGTCGGAGAGGACCGTGACGAGCTGCTGCGCGGCCTGGAGGCCGTAGCCCGGGGAGAGGCCGCCCCCGAGGCCGTCACCGGCACCGCGGCGCCCCTCGCAGGGGCCGTGTTCGTGTTCCCGGGGCAGGGCTCGCAATGGGCGGGCATGGCCGTCGAACTCCTGGACGCGAGCCCTGAGTTCGCCGGCCGGATCGCCGCCTGCGAGCGGGCGCTGGCCCCCTTCGTCGACTGGTCGACGACCGACGTGCTGCGGCGGCGTCCCGGCGCTCCCGGCCTGGACCGGGTGGACGTCGTCCAGCCCGTCCTGTGGGCGGTCATGGTCTCCCTGGCCGGGCTGTGGCGGTCGGCGGGCGTGGAACCGGTCGCCGTGGTCGGCCACTCCCAGGGGGAGATCGCCGCCGCGTGCGTGGCGGGCGGCCTGTCCCTGGAGGACGGCGCCCGCGTCGTCGCCCTGCGCTCCCGGGTGATCCGCGAGGAACTGGCGGGCGACGGCGGCATGGTGGCCGTCACCCTCGGCGCCGACGCCACCGCCGAGCTCATCGCCGCGTACGACGGCCGGGTGTCGGTCGCCGCGCTCAACGGGCCGCTGTCCACCGTCGTATCCGGCGAACCGGCCGCCCTGGACGACCTGTCGGCCCGCTGCGAGGAACGGGGGATCCGGGCGAGGCGGATCCCCGTCGACTACGCCTCCCACTCCGCCCAGGTCGAACGGATCCGCGACCGGATCCTCACCGACCTGGCGGACATCCGGCCCCGCACCGGCACCGTCCCCTTCCACTCCACCGTCACCGGCGAGATCACCGACACCGCCCGGCTCGACGCCGCGTACTGGTACACCAACCTGCGCACCACCGTGCGTTTCGCGCCCGTCGTCCGGGAGCTCGCCGAGCGTGGCCGGCACGCGTTCGTCGAGTGCAGCCCGCACCCCGTCCTCACCGTCGGCATCGAGGAGACCACCGAGGAGGCCGGGACCCCGGCCGTGGTCACGGGCTCGCTGCGCCGCGACGAGGGCGGCCCCCGCCGGTTCCTCACCTCGCTCGCCGAGGCGTACACCCGCGGCCTGCCGGTGGACTGGCCCGGGCTGTTCCCCGAACGCGCCCGCCGGTTCGTCCCCGAGCTGCCCACCTACCCGTTCCGCGGCGAACGGTTCTGGGCCACCGCGCCCCGGCCCGCCGGCGACCTCCGCGAGGCCGGGCTCGCCGACGCCGGCCACCCGCTGCTCGGTGCCGCCCTCACCCTCGCCGACGGCCGGGACACCGTCCTCACCGGCCGGCTCTCGCTCGCCACCCACCCCTGGCTCGCCGACCACGCCGTCCGCGGCACCGTCCTGCTCCCCGGCACCGCCCTCGTCGAACTGGCCCTGCGCGCGGGCGCCGACACCGGCTGCGGCACCGTCGAGGAACTCACCCTGGAAACGCCGCTGGTCCTCCCCACGGACCCCGCGGACGCGGCGGTGACCGTCCAGATCAGGGCCGGGGCGGCGGACGAACACGGCCGCCGGCCCGTCACGGTCCACTCGCGCCCGGAGCCCGCCGCGCCGGGCGCGCCCGGCGAGCCGGACGCCGCGGACGAACCGTGGACACGCAACGCCACGGGCGTGCTGGCCCCGGCCGGATCCTCGTCGGAGGGGCTTGCCGGTGGCTCGGGTTCGACGGCCGGTGGAGCGGGGGAGCAGCCGCGGGGCGGCGAGGTCGGCGGTGCGCCGTCCGGGGCCTCGCCGGCGGGACGTGCCGGGGGTTCCGGTTCCCCGGCCGGTGCCGCCGGGGAACCGCGGACGCGCGACGCCGACGATCTTCCCGCTCCCGCGGGGGCCGCGCCGGACGGTCGTACCGGTGCTTCCCGCTCGTCCGCCGGTGGCACGGCGCGGCCGTGGGCCGGGGACGTCGCCGGCGCACCTGCCGCGGCCTCCACGGGAAGCCGTGCCGGAGCGCCGGACCCGTTCGCCGGCGGTGCCGGCGAGCCGTCGGAGCGCGACGCCGGCGTTCTTCCCGGTGCCGTACACCCCGGCGCCTGGCCGCCGCCCGGCGCGACCCCCGTCGACCTGGACGGCGCCTACGGCCGGCTCGCGGCCGTCGGGTTCGAGTACGGGCCCGTCTTCCAGGGGCTGACCGCCGCCTGGCGGTACGGTGACGACCTCCTCGCCGAGGTCCGGCTCCCCGAGGACACGCACGGCGACGCCGGCGCCTACGCCGTCCACCCGGCGCTGCTCGACGCGGCCCTGCACGCTAGCCTGCTCGACGGCTCCGACGGTGTCCGGTTGCCCTTCGCGTGGATGGGCGTGACCGCGTCCGCCTCGGGAGCGACCACGCTCCGCGTCCGCCTCACCCGCACCGGCCCCGACACCCTGTCCCTGGAGGCCACCGACGAGACCGGCCGGCCCGCCGCCCGCGTCGCGTCGCTGACCCTCCGTCCTGTCAGCCCGGACCGGTTGCGTGCCGCCGCCCGCGGCACCCACCCGCCGCTCCACGAACTGACCTGGACCGCCCTGCCGGACACCGCCACCCCCGCTCCCGCCCTCGCGGTGGCCGGGCCCGGGGCCGACGGCCTCGCCGCCACCCTCACCGCCGCCGGTGCCCGCGCCACCGGCCTCCCGGACCTCGCCGCGCTCACCCACACCGTCACGGACGGCACCCCGGCCCCCCGCGTCGTCCTCGTCCCCCTGCTTCCCGGACCCGGCGAACCTGGCGAACCCGGCGGCCCCGCCGCACCCGAGCACCGGGACGCCGCCGAGGCAGCCCGTGCCGCCGGCCACCAGGCCCTGCACCTGGTGCGCTCCTGGCTGTCCGACGAGCGGTTCGCCGGCTCCCGGCTCGTCCTCCTCACCCGGGGCGCGGTCGCCACCGCACCCGGCGAGGACGTCCCCGACCTGGCGCACGCCCCCGTCTGGGGCCTGGCCCGGTCCGCGCAGACCGAGAACCCCGGTCGCATCACCCTGCTGGACACCGACGGCACCGATGCGGCCGCCGCCCCCGCCCTGCTGCGGGCCCTGGCCGCCGCCGACGAGCCCCAACTCGCCGTCCGGGACGGCGCGGTCCGCGTCCCCCGGCTGGCGCGGGCCGCCCAAGCCGCGGACGGACCGTCCGGGTTCGGCGGCGGCACCGTCCTCCTCACCGGTGGCACCGGCCTCCTCGGCGGGACGCTCGCCCGCCACCTGGTCACCGCCCACGGCGTCCGCGACCTGCTGCTCGTCAGCCGGCGCGGGC
Source organism: Streptomyces sp. NPDC052910 (assembly GCF_055585605.1). Taxonomy (NCBI): domain Bacteria; kingdom Bacillati; phylum Actinomycetota; class Actinomycetes; order Kitasatosporales; family Streptomycetaceae; genus Streptomyces; species Streptomyces sp. NPDC052910. Next base: position 420,641 of record NZ_JBVJJR010000006.1, on the reverse strand, counting down.
CCGACGCCGAGGGGGCGGCGGAACTCCGGGACGAACTGACCGCCCTGGGCGCCCGGGTGACCGTGGCGGCCTGCGACGTGTCCGACCGGGACGCGCTGGCCGGGGTGGTGGCCGCGGCCGAGCCGCCGCTGACCGCCGTCGTGCACCTCGCCGGCATCCTGGACGACGGCGTCATCGCCTCCCTGACCCCCGACCGACTGGACGCCGTCGCCCGGCCCAAGGCGGACGCCGCCTGGCACCTCCACGAACTGACGCAGCATCAGGAGCTGTCGGACTTCGTCCTGTTCTCCTCGGCAGCCGGCCTCCTGGGTACCGCCGGGCAGGCCAACTACGCCGCCGCCAACACCTTCCTCGACGCCCTCGCCCACCACCGGCGCGCCCAGGGCCTCCCCGCCCTCTCCCTCGCCTGGGGCCTGTGGGCGGAGGCGAGCGGCATGACCGGCCACCTCGACGAAGCCGACGTCCGCCGGCTCGGCCGTGCCGGACTGCTGCCCATGGCCGCCGACCAGGGCCTCGCCCTCTTCGACGCCGCCGTTGCGGCCGGCCGCGAGGGTCCCGCGCTGCTTGTGCCCGCCCGGCTGGACACCGCCGGCGCCCGCGCCCAGGCCGAGGTCCCGGCCCTGCTGCGCGGCCTCGTGAAGGCCCCCGCCCGGCGCACGGCCGAGGCCGTGCCCGACGAGCCCCTGGAGCGGCGGCTCGCCGGGCTCCCCGACGCCGAACGCGAACGCGTCCTCCTCGAACTCGTCCGCGGCCGGCTCGCCGACGTCCTCGGCCACACCGCCCCGCACGCCCTGGACCTCGACCGGGGCTTTCTGGAACTCGGCCTGGACTCGCTCACGGCCCTGGAGTTCCGCAACCGGCTCGGCGCCGCCGCCGGCCGCCGGCTGCCCCCCACCCTGATCTTCGACCACCCCACCCCGGCCGCGGTCGGCCGCTACCTGGACGCGGAACTCCGTCCCGCCGAGGGGCCGCCCGCCGGTCCACCGGAAGCCCTTCCCGACGAGCGGGAGTTCCGCCGCGCCCTCGCCGCCGTCCCGCTGGCCCGCCTGCGCGAGGCCGGGCTCCTGCCGGAGCTGCTGCGGCTCACCGAGGCCGCCGGCGTCCCCGTCGGTGCCGGCGCGCCGGACGGCGCACCGGACGATGCGGAGCCCGAAGCCGCCGACGGTGACCCCCTGGACAGCATGGACCTCCAGAGCCTCGTACGGATGGCGCTCGGTGACGACTGACTTGGTGACAACCGACCCGATGGCAACGGACACGACGGCGACCGACTCGATGGCACCCGACCTGATGACGACCGACTCGGCGACGACCGACTCGGCCCCAACCGACCGGCACGGAACCGACCTTCGGAGTGAGCTGTGACCGCATCCAGCGAAGAAGTCATCAAAGCGCTGAGGGTTTCCCTCAAGGAGGCGGAGCAGCTCCGGCAGCAGAACCGCAAGCTGACCGAGGCGCAGACCGAGCCCATCGCCATCGTCGGCATGGCCTGCCGCCTGCCCGGTGACGTCCGGTCGCCCGAGGACCTGTGGCGGCTCGTCGCCACCGGCACCGACGCCATCACCCCGTTCCCCGAGGACCGCGGCTGGGACGTCGACGCGCTCTACGACCCGGACCCCGACGTGCCCGGCCGCACCTACGTCCGGGAGGGCGGCTTCGTACACGGCGCCGCCGGGTTCGACGCCGACTTCTTCGGCATCAGCCCCCGCGAGGCCACGGCCATGCACCCGCAGCAGCGGCTGCTCCTGGAGACGGCGTGGGAGGCGTTCGAGCGGGCGGGCATCGACCCGTCGTCCGTCCGGGGCACGCGCACCGGCGTGTTCGCCGGTGTGATGCAGATGGACTACGCCTCCCGGCTGCGCAAGGCCCCCGAGGACCTCGAGGGCTACCTGATGACCGGCGGGCAGGGCAGCGTCGTCTCCGGCCGCATCGCCTACACCCTCGGTCTCGAAGGCCCCGCCGTCACCGTCGACACCGCCTGCTCCTCCTCCCTCGTGGCCGCCCACCTGGCCTGCCAGTCCCTCCGGCGGCAGGAGTGCTCCCTCGCCCTGGCCGGCGGCGTCACTGTCATGGCCGACACCCTCGGCTTCGTCGAGTTCAGCCGGCAGCGGGCCCTCTCCCCGGACGGCCGCTGCCGCTCGTTCGCCGCCGGAGCCGAGGGCACCGGCTGGGCCGAGGGCGCCGGTGTCCTGCTGCTGGAACGGCTCTCCGACGCCCGCCGCAACGGCCACCGGGTCCTCGCGGTCCTGCGCGGCTCCGCCGTCAACCAGGACGGCGGCAGCAGCGGCTTCTCCGCTCCCAACGGCCCCGCGCAGCAGCGCGTCATCCGTGACGCCCTCGCCGGCGCCCGCCTCACCGCGGCCGACGTGGACGCCGTCGAGGCGCACGGGACGGGCACCAAGCTCGGCGACCCCATCGAGGCCCAGGCCCTGCTGGCGACCTACGGCAAGGGGCGGCCTGCGGACCGGCCGCTGTGGCTCGGCTCCCTGAAGTCCAACATCGGCCACGCGCAGGCCGCGGCGGGCGTCGCCGGCGTCATCAAGATGGTGATGGCGCTGCGCAACGGCGTCCTCCCGCGCACCCTGCACGTGGACGCGCCCACCCCACACGTCGACTGGGACGCCGGCGGCGTCGCCCTGCTCACCGAGGAACGCGCCTGGCCCGAGGCCGGCCGCCCGCGCCGGGCCGCCGTCTCCTCGTTCGGCATCAGCGGCACCAACGCCCACGTCATCCTGGAACAGGCGCCCGCCGACGGCACCGACGAACCCACCGGCACCGGCGCGGTCGCCGACGGCTCCGGCGTCCTGCCGTGGCTGCTCTCCGCCCGTACCCCCGAGGCCCTCCGCGACCAGGCGGCCCGACTGCGCGCCGACGTCACCGGCCACGCCGGGTGGAGCGCCGGCGAGATCGGCTGGTCCCTCGCCACCGGCCGCGCCGCCCTCGAACAGCGTGCCGTCGTCATCGGCGGCGACCGCGAGGAACTGCTCGCCGGCCTCACCGCCCTCACCACCGGCGACGCCACCACCTCCGCCGTGGTGACCGGCGCCACGGGCGGCACCCTCGGCCGGCCCGTGTTCGTCTTCCCCGGCCAGGGCTCGCAGTGGGTCGGCATGGCCGTCGAACTGCTGGGCTCGAGTGAGGTGTTCGCCGGGCATCTGGCCGACTGTGAGCGGGCGTTGGCGCCGTTCGTGGACTGGTCCCTGGTGGACGTGTTGCGCGGTGCGGAGGGTGCGCCCGGGCTCGACCGGGTGGACGTGGTGCAGCCGGCCCTGTGGGCGGTGATGGTGTCGTTGGCCGGACTGTGGCGTTCGGTGGGCGTGGAGCCCGCTGCCGTGGTGGGGCACTCGCAGGGGGAGATCGCCGCCGCGTGTGTGGCGGGTGGTCTGTCGCTGGAGGACGGCGCCCGGGTCGTGGCGCTGCGTTCGCGGGCGCTGCTGGAGATCGCGGGCGAGGGCGGCATGGTCTCCCTCGCGCTGCCGGCGGACGAGGCCGAGGCGCTGCTGGCGGCGTGGGACGGCCGCATATCCGTCGCCGCGCTCAACGGCCCCCGCTCGACGGTCGTGTGCGGGGACGCGGGTGCACTGGACGAACTGCTGGAGCGGTGCGAGGCGGAGGACATCAGGGCGCGGCGGGTCCCGGTCGACTACGCGTCGCACTCCGCCCACGTCGAGCGCATCCGCGACCGCATCCGCGAGGAACTGGCCGACGTCCGGCCGCGTCCGGGGTCGGTGCCGTTCCACTCCACCCTCACCGGCGAGGTCTTCGACACCGCCGGCCTGGACGCGGACTACTGGTACCGCAACCTGCGCAACACCGTCCGCTTCCAGACGGTGGTCGAAGGACTGCTGACCGCCGGACACCGGGCGTTCGTGGAGTGCAGCGCCCACCCCGTCCTGACCGTGGGGGTGGAGGAGACCGCGCAGGACGCGGACGTCCCGGCCGTCGTCGTCGGCTCGCTCCGCCGCGACGAGGGGGACTGGCGGCGCTTCCTGACCTCCATGGCCGAGGCGTACGCCCAGGGCCTCGCCGTCGACTGGCCGTCCCTGTTCTCCGGCGGCGCCCGCCGCCTCGTCGACCTGCCCACCTACGCCTTCCGGCACCGCCGCTACTGGCTGGAGGAGACCGCGCCGGAGGAGACCGGAACCGCCGACGGGCCGGAGGCCGGCTTCTGGCACGCGGTCGAGGACGGCGACGCCGACGCCCTCGCGGCCACCCTCCGGCTGGAGGACGACGAGCAGCGCACCTCCGTGGCCTCCCTCCTCCCGGTGCTGTCCTCCTGGCGGCGGCGGAACCGCGAGCGCGACGCCGTGGACGACTGGCGCTACCGGATCGGCTGGAAGCCCGTCGACGCCGGTACCGCCGGCACCGGACCGTCCGGCACCTGGCTCGTGGTCCTCCCCGAGGGACACGGCGACGACCCGTGGCCGGGGGAGGCCGTGGACGCCCTGACGGCTCGCGGTGCGCGCGTCGTCACCGTCGAGCCGCCTGCCGCCGACGCCGGCCGGGAGGCGCTGGCCGACCGCGTCCGCACCGCCCTGTCCGGCGCGGAACCGGCGGGCGTGCTGTCCTTCCTCGCCCTGGACACCCGGCCGTGGGCCGGCCGCCCCGACACGGGCACCGGCGTCTTCCTCACCCTCGGCCTGGTCCAGGCGCTGGGCGACGCGGGGGTGACCGCGCCCCTGTGGTGCGTCACCCGCGGCGCGGTCGCCACCGGGCCGTCCGACCCGCCGGCCGACCCCGTCCAGGCCCAGGTCTGGGGCCTCGGCCGGGTCGTCGCCGTGGAGCACGCCGAACGCTGGGGCGGCCTCCTGGACCTGCCCGCCGGCACCGGCCCGGACGAGCGGACGCTCGACCGGCTCTGCCGGGCGCTGGCGGGGACCGGGAGGCCGGGCACTCTCACCGGTGCGCCGGGCACCGGAACAGCGGGACCCGTCACCGGGGAAGCCGGGGCGGACGCCGGCGACGCCGGGCCGGTGACCGGGAACCCCGGGCCGGCCGGCCGTGACGCCGGACCGGCCACCGGGGAGGCCCGGCCGCGCCCCCGCATCACCGAGGCCGCCGAGGACCAGGTGGCCGTGCGCCCCGCCGGGCTGTTCGCCCGCCGCATGCTGCCCGCGCCGCTCGGCGACGCCCGTCCGGCCCGCGCCTGGACACCGCGCGGCACCGCCCTGGTGACCGGCGGCACGGGCGTCCTCGGCCGCCGCCTCGCCCAGTGGCTCGCCGCCTCCGGAGCCGAGCACCTCGTCCTCGTCAGCCGCCGCGGCGCCGACGCCCCGGGCGCGGCCGAACTCCGCGACGAGCTGCGCGAGTCGGGCACCGACGTCACCCTCGCCGTCTGCGACCTCGCCGACCGCGCCGCCGTCGCCCGCCTGCTCACCGGCCTCGCCGAGGACGGCCACACCGTGCGCACCGTGCTGCACACGGCCGCCCACATCGAGCTGGACCGCGTCGACACGACCACGTACGACGCGCTCGCCGACGCCGTCGGCGCCAAGATGGCCGGCGCCCGGCACCTGGCCGACCTCCTCGACCCGGCCGAACTCGACGCCTTCGTCATGTTCTCCTCCATCGCGAGCGTCTGGGGCAGCGGCGAACACGCCGCCTACGCCGCCGCCAACGCCGCCCTCGACGCGTTCGCCGAACACGGCAGGACCCGCGGCCTCCCGCTCACCACCGTCGCCTGGGGCGTCTGGGAGGACGCCGTCCACACCTGGGAGGACCACGGCCTCGACGTCGTCGACCGGCGCCGCCGCGTCCACGAGCAGGGCCTGCCCCTGATGCGCACCGAACTCGCCCTCGCCGCCCTCCGGCAGGTGCTCGACCACCGCGACACCTTCATCGCCGTCGCCGACATCGACTGGGACCGCTTCGTCCCCCTCTTCACCTCCGCCCGCCCCAGCGCCCTGCTGCGCGACCTGCCGCAGGCCCGCCCGGCCAAGGAGGACGGCACCACCACCGCGGCGCCCGCCGGGGAGGGCGCCGAACTCCGCGAACGCCTCGCCGGGCTCTCCCCGGCCGACCGCCGGCGCGCCCTGCTCGACCTGATCAGGACGCACGCCGTGGCCGTACTCGGCCACTCCGCGCCCGACGCCATCGGCGCCGAACGGGCCTTCAAGGAGCTCGGGTTCGAGTCGCTGACGGCCGTCGGGCTGCGCAACCGGCTGGCCTCCGCCACCGGACTGCGGCTGCCCGCCACCCTCGTCTTCGACTACCCGACCCCCCTCGCCCTCGCCGGCCACCTCGCCGACCTCGTCCTCGGCGACACCCCGCCCACCAACGCGCCCGCGGACAGCGCACCGGCCCCCGCCGCGCGGGCGACCGACGACGACCCCATCGCGATCGTCGCCATGGCCTGCCGGTTCCCCGGCGGCGTCGAGACCCCCGAGGACCTGTGGCGGCTCCTCGCCTCCGGCGGCGACGCCGTCTCCGGCTTCCCCACCGACCGCGGCTGGCGCCTCGACGACCTCTACGACCCCGACCCCGACCGCCCCGGCACCAGCTACGTCCGCGAGGGCGGCTTCGTCCACGACGCGGACCGGTTCGACGCCCACTTCTTCGGCATCAGCCCCCGCGAGGCCCTGGCCATGGACCCCCAGCAGCGGCTGCTGCTGGAAACCGCCTGGGAAGCCTTCGAACGGGCCGGCATCGGCCGCGAGGCCCTCCGGGGCAGCGCCACCGGCTCCTTCATCGGCGCCATGACCAACGGCTACGGGCCCCGCCCCCAGGACGCGCCCCCGGAGATCGCCGACTACGTGGTGACGGGCAGCGTCACCAGCGTCGTCTCCGGCCGGCTCGCCTACGCCTTCGGCCTGGAGGGCCCGGCCGTCACCGTCGAGACCGCCTGCTCCTCGTCCCTGGTCGCCCTGCACCTCGCCTGCCAGGCCCTGCGCGCCGGCGACTGCACGCTCGCGCTCGCAGGCGGCAGCGTCGTCATGCCCACCCCGGACGCGTTCGTCGGCTTCAGCCGGCTCCGGGGGCTGGCCCGCGACGGCCGCTGCAAGGCGTTCTCCGACGACGCCGACGGCTTCGGCCTGGCCGAGGGCGCCGGCGTCGTCCTGCTGGAACGCCTCTCCGAGGCGCGCCGCAACGGCCACCGGGTCCTCGCCGTCGTCCGCGGCTCCGCCGTCAACCAGGACGGCGCCTCCAACGGCCTCGCCGCCCCCAACGGCCCCTCCCAGCAACGTGTCATCCGCGAGGCCCTGGCCAACGCGCGGGTGGCCGCCGCCGACGTGGACGTCGTGGAGGCCCACGGGACGGGCACCAAGCTCGGCGACCCCATCGAGGCCCAGGCACTCCTCGCGACGTACGGGCAGGACCGGCCCGCCGGCCGGCCGCTGTGGCTCGGCACGGTGAAGTCCAACATCGGCCACACCCAGGCCGCGGCCGGCGTCGCCGGGGTCATCAAGACGGTCCTGGCGTTGCGGCACGGCGTCCTCCCGCCCACCCTGCACGTCGGTGAGCCGTCCACCCACGTGGACTGGTCGTCGGGCGGCGTCGAGGTGCTCACCGAGCGCCGCGACTGGCCGGAGACGGCGGGCCGGCCGCGCCGGGCCGGGGTCTCGGCGTTCGGCATCAGCGGCACCAACGCACACGTGATCCTGGAGCAGGCGCCCGAGGAGGAGCCCGCGGCCCCGGCGGGGACGAGTACGGGCGTCCTGCCGTGGGTGGTCTCCGCCCGTTCGCCGCAGGCATTGCGGGCGCAGGCCGCGCGGCTTTCCGAGGCCGTCGGGGACGCGGATGCGGGGCGGGTGGGGTGGTCGTTGGCATCGGGACGGTCGTCGTTCGAGCACCGGGCGGTGATCGTCGGGGATGGCGTCGGCGAACTGCGCGACGGGCTGCGCACCTTGGCGGATGGTGAGATCGCCTCCGGTGTGGTGTGCGGGGTGGCCTCCGGTGAGGCGGACGGTCCGGTGTTCGTGTTTCCGGGGCAGGGCTCGCAGTGGGCCGGTATGGCCGTCGAACTGCTGGACACCTCTGAGGAGTTCGCGGAGCGGGTCGCCGAGTGCGAGCGGGCGTTGGGCCCGTTCGTGGAGTGGTCGCTCACTGATGTGCTGCGGCGGGTGCCGGGTGCTCCGGGGCTGGAGCGTGTGGATGTCGTCCAGCCGGTGTTGTGGGCGGTGATGGTGTCGCTGGCCGGGCTGTGGCGGTCCGTCGGTGTCGAGCCCGTCGCCGTGGTGGGTCACTCGCAGGGCGAGATCGCCGCCGCGTGTGTGGCGGGTGGTCTGTCGCTGGAGGACGGCGCCCGGGTCGTCGCCCTGCGGTCCCGCGCACTGCTGGAGATCGCGGGCGAGGGCGGCATGGTCTCCGTCGCGCTGCCCGCCGCCGACACCGAGGCACTGCTGGCGGAGTGGAGCGGACGTATCTCCGTCGCCGCGCTGAACGGCCCCCGCTCCACGGTGGTGTCGGGCGAGGCCGCCGCCCTGGACGAGCTGCTCGCACACTGCGAGGCCCGGGACATCCGGGCGCGACGGGTGCCGGTGGACTACGCCTCGCACTCGGCGCACGTCGAGCGCATCCGGGAGCGGATCCACCAGGAGCTCGCGGACATCCGTCCCCGCTCCGGATCGGTCCCCTTCCACTCCACGCTGACGGGTGAGGTCTTCGACACGGCCGGCCTGGACGCGGACTACTGGTACCGCAACCTGCGCAGCACCGTCCGCTTCCGGTCGGTGGTCGACAGCCTGCTGTCCGCCGGACACCGGACGTTCGTCGAGTGCAGCGCCCACCCCGTCCTGACCGTCGGCGTCGAAGAGACCGCGCAGGACGCGGACGTCCCGGCCGTCGTCGTCGGTTCGTTGCGCCGGGACGAGGGGGACTGGCGGCGCTTCCTGACCTCCCTGGCCGAGGCGTACACCCAGGGTGTCTCCGTCGACTGGGCCACCGTCTTCCCCGCCGGCGCCCGTCACCGCGTCGACCTGCCCACGTACGCCTTCCAGCGCGAGCGCTACTGGGTCGACACGCCGCGCCCCTCCGGCGACGTCGGACAGGCGGGACTGGCCGACGCCGATCACCCCCTGCTGGGTGCCGGGGTGGCCCTGGCCGGGGGCGAAGGGCTGCTGTTCACCGGCCGGTTGTCGACGGAGAGCCACCCGTGGCTCGCCGACCACGCCGTCTGGGGCACGGTCCTGCTGCCCGGCACCGCCCTGGTCGAACTCGCGGCGCACGCGGGGGACCGGGCCGGCTGCGGCACCTTGGAGGAACTGACGCTCCAGGCGCCGCTCGTCCTGCCGCCGGCCGGCGCGATCGACGTGCAGGTGCGGCTCGGCGCGCCGGACGCGGACGGGCGGCGGCCCGTGGGGATCCACTCCCGGCCCGCCACCGCCGTGGGGGAGTTCACCGACGACGGCTGGGTGTGCCACGCCACCGGCACGCTCGCCACCGCCGCCCCGGCGGAGCCGGCCGTCCCGGCCGCCGGTGCCTGGCCGCCCCCCGCGGCCGTTCCCGTCGACCTCGACGGGCTCTACGAGCGGCTGGCGGACGACGGGTTCGGCTACGGCCCGGCCTTCCAGGGGCTGCGCGCGGTGTGGCGGACCGAGGACGCCTTCCACGCCGAGGTCCGGCTGGCGCCGGAACAGCACGCGGACGCCGCCCGGTTCGGCGTCCACCCCGCACTCCTCGACGCCGCTCTGCACACCACCCTGCTGGACGGCGTGGACCGGGTCCGACTGCCGTTCGCCTGGACGGGTGTCACGCTGCACGCCGCCGGAGCGACGGCCCTGCGCGTCCGGCTCGCCCGCACCGGCACGGACACCGTGACGCTGACCGCGACCGACACCACCGGCCGGCCGGTGGCCTCCGTCGCGTCGCTCGCCGTCCGGCCCGTCCGGCCCGAGCAGCTCCGCAACGCGGCGACGGACGTGCGGGACGCGCTGTTCCGCCTCGACTGGACCGAACGGACCGAACGGACCGAACGCTCCGGTGTCGTGGACGGCACCTGGGCCGTGCTGGGCTCCTCCCCGGAGGCGGACGCCCTGGCGGGGGCGCTGGCGGACGCGGGCACGTCCGTCACCGTCCACGCCGGGCTCGACGCCCTGCTCGACGGCGGAGCCCCGGCTCCGGACGTCCTGCTGCTGCCCTGGACGGGGAAGGGGACGGGGACGGGAACGGCGGCGGCCGACACGTCCGGTGACACCGAACCGGCCGCCACCACCCACCCGGCCGCTGCCACCCACACCGCGGCCCACCGCGTCCTGTCCGTCCTCCAGGCCTGCCTCGCCGCCCCCGCCCTGGAGCACACCCGCGTGGTGTGGGTGACGCGCGGCGCCGTGAGCGCCGGCGACGGCGAGGACGTCACCGACCTGCTGGCCGCCGCCGTGCACGGTGCGCTGCGGTCCGCGCGGGTGGAGCACCCGGGCCGGTTCGCCGCCGTCGACCTGGACGGCGACGCCGCCTCCGTCCGCGCCCTGCCGTCGGTGCCGTTCGCCGATGAGCCCTGGGCGGCCGTCCGGGCGGGCCGCGTGCTCGTCCCCCGGCTGGCCCGGGCGGGAGCCCCGGACGGCTCTCGGGCCGTGGAACCCGGGGACGGGACCGTACTGATCACCGGCGGCACCGGCACGCTCGGCGGCCTGCTGGCCAAACACCTGGCGACCGTCCACGGCGTACGGAACCTGCTGCTGGCCGGCCGGCGCGGCCCGGACGCACCCGGCGCCGCGGAACTGATCGCGGAACTGCACGAGTTGGGGGCCAAGGCGACGGCCGTCGCGTGTGACGTCGCCGACCGGGACGCGCTCGCCCGGGTCGTGGCGACGGCCGAACCGCCGCTGACCGGCGTGGTCCACGCGGCCGGCGTCCTGGACGACGGCGTCGTCACCTCCCTCACGCCGGACCGGATGAGCGTGGTCCTGCGGCCGAAGGCCGACGCCGCCTGGCACCTGCACGAGCTGACCCGGGACCTGCCGCTGACGATGTTCGTGCTGTTCTCCGGCGCCGGCAGCACCCTCGGCAACGGCGGCCAGGTGAACTACGGTGCCGCCAACGCCTTCCTGGACGGCCTGGCCGCCCACCGGCGCGCGCTCGGCCTGCCCGCCGTGTCGATGGCGTGGGGCCACTGGGCCGATGTCAGCGCCATGACCGGCGGGCTGGACGACGCCGACCGGGCCAGGATGCGGCGTTCCGGCGTCCTGTCGCTGACCGCCGCCGAGGGCCTCGCCCTCTTCGACGCGGCCCTCGGCCAGGGCCGGGCGTTCGTCCTCCCGGCCCGGCTGGACCTCACCGCCCTGCGGACCGGCACCCCGCCGCCGCTGCTGCGGACGCTCGCGGCACCGGCCGGGCGCCGGGCGGTGACCGCCGAACCGGCAGCCGGCGAAGCCGGGTTCGCCGCCCGACTGGCGGCGCTGCCGCCCGGCGAGCGCGGGAGCGTGTTGCTCGACCTGGTCCGCGCCCACGTGGCGACCGTCCTCGGCTACGGCTCGCCGGACGAGGTCGACACCGGCCGCGGCTTCCTCGAAGCGGGCTTCGACTCGCTGCGGGCCGTCGAACTGCGCAACCGGCTCGCCGCCGCCACCGGACTGCGGCTGCCGGCCACCCTCACCTTCGACCACCCCAGCCCGGACGCCCTCGCCCGGCACCTGCGGTCCCGACTGGCGACGGACGAACAGGCGGCGCCCGCACCCGGGTCCGCGGAACTCGACGGCCTGGAGGCCGCCGTCCGGGCCCTGCCGGCCGGCGACCCCGGCCGGGCCGGGATCGCGGCCCGGCTGCGCGACCTGCTGACCGAGCTGAAGAACGACGCGGAACCCGCCGCCGGGGACGACGACGCGGTGACCGCGGCGACCCTCGACGAGCTCCTCGACATCGTCGACGACGAACTGCGCAGGTCCTGACCGCCGGGGCGGGCCGTCCCGCCCCGGCACCCGGGAACTGTTCGTGCCAGAGAAGGGCCACAAGCGACATGACCAGTGACGAAAAGGTTCTCGACTACCTCAAGCGCCTGACCGTCGACCTGCGCAGGACCCGGCAGCGGCTGCACGAGGCCGAGGCCGGCGCCCGCGAGCCGATCGCCGTCGTCGGCATGGCCTGCCGCTACCCCGGCGGCGTCAGCTCGCCCGAGGACCTCTGGGAACTGGTCGCGGCCGGCACGGACGCCATCAACCCGCTGCCCACCGACCGTGGCTGGGATCCGGAGCTGTACGACCCGGACCCGGCCCGGCACGGCCGGGTGTACGTCCGCGAGGGCGGCTTCCTGGACGGCGCCGACCGGTTCGACCCCGGCTTCTTCGGCATCAGCGGGCGCGAGGCGCTGGCCATGGACCCCCAGCAGCGGCTGCTGCTGGAGACCTCATGGGAGGCGCTGGAGCGCGCCGGCGTCGACCCGGCCGGGCTCGCCGGCAGCCGCACCGGCGTGTTCGCCGGCGTGATCTACCAGGACTACGCGGCCCGACTGCGCCGCGTACCGCCCGAGTTCGAGGGCTACATCGGCAACGGCAGTGCCGCGAGCGTCGCCTCCGGCCGGGTCGCCTACACCCTCGGCCTGGAGGGCCCCGCCGTCACCGTCGACACCGCCTGTTCGTCGTCGCTGGTCGCCCTGCACCTCGCCTGCCAGTCGCTGCGGCTCGGCGAAAGCACCACAGCGCTGGCGGGCGGCGTCACCGTGATGGCCTCGCCCATGGCCCTCGTCGAGTTCAGCCGGCAGCGCGGCCTCGCCCCCGACGCCCGCTGCAAGGCGTTCGCCGCCGGCGCCGACGGCACCGCCCTCGGCGAGGGCGCCGGCATGCTCGTCCTCCGCCGGCTCTCCGACGCCCGCCGCGACGGCCAGACCGTCCTCGCCGTCATCCGGGGCAGCGCCGTCAACCAGGACGGCGCCAGCAGCGGCCTCACCGCCCCGAGCGGCCCCGCCCAGCAGCGCGTCATCCACGACGCCCTCGCCGCCGCCGAGTTGACGGCGGCGGACGTGGACGCGGTGGAGGCCCACGGCACGGGCACCACACTCGGCGACCCCATCGAAGCGCAGGCGCTGCTCGCGACGTACGGGCAGGACCGGCCCGGCGACCGGCCCGTGCGGGTCGGCTCGGTCAAGTCCAACATCGGCCACGCGCAGGCCGCGGCGGGCGTGGCCGGCGTCATCAAGATGGTGATGGCGCTGCGCAACGGCGTCCTCCCGCGCACCCTGCACGTGGACGAGCCGTCGCCGCACGTCGACTGGTCGGCCGGCGCGCTGACCCTCCTCACCGAACCCGCGCCCTGGCCGGCGGCGGACGGACGGCCCCGGCGGGCCGGTGTCTCGTCCTTCGGCGTCAGCGGTACGAACGCGCACGTGGTGCTGGAAGAGGCCCCGGAGGAGACCGCGACGGCCGAGGACACCGGGACGGCCCCCGACACCGAGGCGGCACCGCCGTCCGTCGTGTCGGCGGTGCCCTGGGCGCTGTCCGCCAAGACCCCGGAAGCTCTGCGCGAGCAGGCCGCGCGCCTCCTCGCCCACCTCGACGCACACCCTGAGGAGACCGCCGCCGACATCGGCGCGGCCCTCGCCCGGGGCCGCTCGCTCTTCGAGCACCGGGCGGTGGCCGTGGGCACCGGACGCGATGAACTCCGCTCCACCGTGGCGGCGTTGGCGGCCGGCGAGCCCGACGCGGCGGCGCCGGAACGGGCGGTGCGAGGCACGGTGCGCGGCGCGTCCAGGGTCGCCTTCCTGTTCCCCGGCGGCGAGAGCGGTGCCGGGGGAGCGGTACGCCGACTGCTGGACGAGTCCCCGGTGTTCGCCCGGCACCTGAAGGAGTGTGCCGGCGCGCTCGCCACCGCCACGGGCCGGCCCGAGGCGGACGTCCTGCGGGACCTCACCGAGGCGATCAGCGCGCCCGCGCCGGCTCGGGGGACGGCCGGGGGAGGCGCGGGTGCCCCGGTGACGGGAGCCGGCGGTGACCGGCTGTCCGGTGTGCCCGGCCGGACCGGAGCGCCCGTCACGTCCGACGGCCCGGGCGGGCCGGGCGCCGTCACCGGTGGCGGCGGGGCGCCGGACGCATCGGGCACGGCCACGACGCCCGGTACGGGTGGGCATGCCGGGGAAGGGCACGCGCCCGGCGGGCCCGACGCCACCGGTGCCGCCCGGGTCCGCGCCGCCCGGTGGGCCGTCGCGGTGTCGCTCGCCGCGCTGTGGCGGCACCACGGTGTCCGCCCGTCGGCCGTCGTCGGCGACGGCGTCGGCGAGATCGCCGCCGCCTGTGTCGCGGGCGTCCTGTCCTTGGCGGACGGCGCCCGGGTGGTGACCGGCCACGGCGCGGACGCCGTGACGCCCCGCCCGGCGGAGGTGCCGTTCCGCACGGCGGCCGGGGAGACGTCCTGGCGGCCCGGCGCCGGCCGCGCCGAGCACGGACTCGCCGACGCCGTGCGGGAGTCGGCGGGACGCGGCCGGACCGCCTTCGTGGTGATCGGCGGCCCGGCCGACGCCCTCGCCGAGGCCGCCGGCCCGGACTCGTTCGCCGTCCCCGCGCTGAGCGAGGACGGCGGCGCCCGGGGGCTGCTGGCCGCCCTCGCCGCCGTGCACGTCCGCGCTGCCGCCGTGGACTTGTCGGCAGCCCTGCCGGCCACCGGCCTCCGCCGCGTCGACCTGCCGACCTACCCGTTCCGGCGCCGCCGCTACTGGCTGGACGACGCCCCGGCCGCGGACGACGTCGCCTCCGCCGGGCTCGGTCCCGTCGACCACCCGCTGCTGAGCGCGGCCGTCGAACTGCCCGACGGCGCGGGGACGCTGTACTCCGGGCGGCTGTCACCGCGCACCCACCCCTGGCTCGCCGACCACACCGTCCTCGGCCGGACCCTGCTGCCCGGGACGGCCTTCCTCGAACTCGCCCTGTGGGCCGCCGACCACACCGGTTGCGCACTGGTCGAGGAACTGACCCTGCACGCACCGCTCGCCGTCCAGGACGCGGGCGTCCGCCTCCGGCTGGCCGTCACCGCCCCCGACGCGTCCGGCCGCCGCCGGCTCACCCTCGACGCGCGCCCCGAGGAGGGCGGCTGGACCCGGCACGCGAGCGGCACCCTGGCCGAGGGCGCGCCGCGAGTCGCGTACGACCTGATGAGCAGGCCGCCGGAAGGCGCCCGGGAAGCGGACGTCACCGCCTTCTACGAGCGCGCGACCGCCCGCGGCTACGCCTACGGTCCCGCCTTCCGCGGCCTGCGGGCCCTCCACCACCTCGGCGACGAGGTCCACGCCGAGGCCGCCCTCGACCACGACCGGCAGGCCGAGGCCGCCCGGTACCGCCTCCACCCCGCCCTCGCCGACGCCGCCCTCCAGGCCCTCGGCGTCCTCGCGGAGAAGGACGGCGGCGCGCCCCGGCTCCCCTTCGCCTGGCGGAACGTCGCCGTACACACCCCGGGCGCCGGCGCACTGCGCGTCCGCCTCACCCGCACCGGCCCGGACACCGTCACCCTGCACCTCGCGGACCCGGCCGGCGCCCCCGTCGCCTCGGCGGGCACCGTGATCCTCCGGACCGTCCGCGACGGGCGGCCCGGAGCGGTGGACGGCCCCTGGGCGGGCGAGCGGGACGGGCACAGCACGAGGGGCGAGTGGGACGGGAAGGGCACGAGGGGCGAGCGGGACGCGGAGTGCACTCCGGCGGCTCTGTACCGCGTGGAATGGACCCCCGCACCCGCCCCCACCGTTCCCGACTGGAACGCCCCGGCGGCTGCCCCCGCTGCCGCCGCCGACGGGTACGGACCCGCCACGTCCGCCCCGGCGTCCACGCCGGTCGGCCAGGGCACGCCGGCCACCGCTGCCTCCGCATCCGTGGGGGCTGCCGAGGGGGACGCTCCCACCGCGTCCGTCGCCACCCACCGGGCCAGTGGCCGCGAGCAGGGCGCTGCCGCCGCCGACGGGCACGGACCCGCCACGTCCGCCCCGGCGTCCACGCCGGTTCAGGACACGCCCGCCACCCCCGCTGCCGTCGGGCCTGGCACCCCCGACGCCCCCGTACCCTCCGCTTCCGGTCAGGGTTCCCAAGCCACCGGAGCCTCCGTCGTCCTCGTCGGTGCCAGCGGCCCCGAAGGCGCGCCGGCGGCCGGCCTGACCGGAGCCCCCGTCCACCCGGACCTCGCCTCCCTCGCCGCGGCCATCGACGCGGGAAAGCCCGTGCCCCGGGCGGTGGTTCACGCGCTCTCCCCGTCCGCCACCGGCGCCACCGGCCCGGAGGCCACGCGTGCGGCCGCCCGGGCCGCCCTGGAGCTCGCCCGGTCCTGGTCGGCGGAGCCCCGCTTCGCCGGCGCGACCCTCGTCGTCGTCACGCGCGGGGCCCAGGCCGTCCGTCCCGACGAGGACGTTCCGGACCCGGCCGCCGCCGCGGCACTCGGGCTGCTGCGGACGGCCCAGGCCGAGCGCCCGGGCCGGATCGTGCTGCTCGACACCGACGCGCCTGTGAACGAGCACCTGCTCACGGCCGTCCTGGACAGCGGCGAGCCGCAGGCGGCCGTGCGGGAGGGGACGATCCTGATCCCGCGCCTGGCGCGAACCGCCATGGAGGCGGACACTCACCCCGGCGCCACCCGTGCCCCCGACCCGCGCGGCACCGTGCTCGTCACCGGCGGCACGGGCGCCCTCGGCGGCGAGCTCGCCCGGCACCTGGCCCGTGCCGGAGCGCGCAGGCTGCTGCTCGTCGCCCGCAGGGGCCAGGACGCCCCCGGGGCGGCGGAGTTGACGGCGGAGCTGGCCGAACTGGGTGCCGAGGCCACAGTCGCCGCCTGCGACGTCTCCGACCGCGCCGCGCTCGCCGCGCTGCTCGCCGGCGTACCGGGGGAGCACCCGCTGACGGCCGTGTACCACGTGGCGGGCGTCACCGACGACGGAGTCCTGGACGCGCAGACGCCCGAGCGCCTCGACGCCGTCCTCCGCCCCAAGGCGGACGCCGCCTGGCACCTCCACGAACTGACCCGGGACCACGACCTGGCGGCGTTCGTGCTGTTCTCCTCGGCCGCCGGCACCTTCGGCTCCGCCGGGCAGGGCGGCTACGCCGCGGCGAACGCCTGCCTGGACGCCCTCGCCCGCCACCGCCGCGCGCGCGGCCTGCCCGCGCAGTCGCTGGCCTGGGGACTGTGGGCCCGGAGCAGTGCGCTCACCGACGCGCTCGACGCGACCGGCAGGGCACGGCTCGGCCGGTCGGACGTCCTGCCCCTGGCGACGGACGACGCCCTCGCGCTTCTCGACGCCGCCGGCGCGCACGGGGACCCGGTCCTGCTGCCGCTCCGGCTCGACCCCGCCCGGCCGGCGGAGCAAGGGGAGCTCCCGGCGCTCCTCCGGGCACCGGCCGACGGCGCGTCACACGACCGGCGTCCGCGGCCGGACAATCTGCACGGCGCCCGGACGGCAGGTGCCGCCGTGGAACCGGCGGCCGGCCGGCAGACCGCCGCGCCCACCTCGCCCGGCCACCGCTACGCCGCCCTCCCGGAGCCCGAGCGCCGGCGGGCCCTGCTCGGGCTGGTCCGGACGCACGCCGCGGCCGTGCTCGGCGAGGCCACCCCCGCCGACATCGCACCCGACCGCGGCTTCGTCGACCTCGGCCTGGACTCCCTGGCGGACCTCGAACTCCGCGACCGGCTGCACGAGGCCACCGGGCTGCCCCTGCCCACCACCCTGATCTTCGACTACCCGACGGCGGCCGTCCTCGCGGACCACCTCTGCGCCGAGTTCACCGCCACCGCGCCCACCGGCGACACGGACCCGGCCGACGCGGACACGGCCGACGCGGGGCCGGTCGCCGAGGAACTCGACCGGCTGGAGGCCGCCCTGGCCCCCTACGCCGCCGACGACGGGACCAGGGAACTCGTGGCCCGCCGCCTGAAGGACCTGCTGTCCCGCTGGGGCGCGGACCCGGCCGCCCCGGGAGGCGGACCCGAGCACGGCTCCGGCGGCCCCGGCGCGGACACCGGCCGGGAAGCCCGCCCACACGACGACTTCGCCTCCGCCACCGACGACGAGCTCTTCGAAGCGCTACGAGAGCTGCGCACCGCAGAACGCGGCTGACCACCGAACCGCACACCCCCCGAGGAGCTGGCTCGAAGTGAGCAACGAAGAGAAGCTGCGCGAACACCTGCGGTGGGCGACCGCCGAACTCAAGGAGTCCCGTCGCCGCGTCAAGGAGCTGGAGGACGGCGGCCACGAGCCGATCGCCATCGTCGGCATGAGCTGCCGGCTGCCCGGCGGCGTCAACTCGCCCGAGGACCTGTGGCAGTTGGTGGTCAAGGGCGGCGACGCCATCGGCGCGCCGCCCGCCGACCGGGGCTGGCGCATCGACGACCTCTACGACCCCGACCCCGAGTCCGGCCGCACGGGCACCACCTACGTCCGCGAGGGCGGCTTCATCGAGGGCGCCGACGGCTTCGACCCGGCCTTCTTCGGCATCAGCCCCCGCGAGGCCCTGGCCATGGACCCCCAGCAGCGGCTGCTGCTCGAAGCCGCCTGGGAGGCCGTCGAACGCGCGGGGGTGGACCCGCGCCGCCTGCGCGGCGAACGCGTCGGCGTCTACGCCGGGCTCATGTACCACGAGTACGGCAACCGCGGCATCGAGGTGCCGGAAGCCGTCGCGGGCTTCCTCGGCGCCGGCACGTCCGGCAGCGTCGCCTCCGGCCGGATCGCCTACACGTTCGGCTTCGAGGGCCCGGCCGTCACCGTCGACACGGCCTGCTCCTCGTCCCTCGTCACCCTCCACCTCGCCGCGCAGGCGCTGCGCCGCGGCGACTGCACGCTCGCCCTGGCCGGCGGCGTGACCGTGATGGTCACCCCCAACACCTTCGTCGAGTTCAGCCGGCAGCGCGGACTGGCCCCCGACGGCCGGTGCAAGTCCTTCGCGGCCGGCGCCGACGGCACCGCGTGGGGCGAGGGCGTCGCCATGCTGCTGGTCGAGCGGCTGTCCGACGCGCGCCGCAACGGCCACCGGGTCCTCGCCGTCCTGCGCGGCTCCGCCGTCAACCAGGACGGCGCCAGCAGCGCCCTCGCCGCCCCCAACGGCCCCGCCCAGCAGCGTGTCATCCGCCGCGCCCTGGAGGACGCCGGACTCACCCCGGCCGACGTGGACGCGGTGGAGGCCCACGGGACGGGCACCAAGCTCGGCGACCCGATCGAGGCCCAGGCACTCCTCGCGACGTACGGCAAGGGCCGCCCGATGGACCGGCCGCTGTGGCTGGGTTCGCTGAAGTCCAACATCGGCCACACCCAGGCCGCGGCGGGAGCCGCCGGTGTCATCAAGACCGTCATGGCCCTCCGCAACGGCGTCCTGCCCCAGACCCTGCACGCCGAGGAACGGACACCGCACGTCGACTGGTCGTCCGGCGCCGTCGAGCTGCTCACCGAACGCCGCGACTGGCCCGAGACCGGCCGCCCCCGCCGGGCCGCCGTCTCCTCCTTCGGCGTCAGCGGCACCAACGCGCACGTGATCCTGGAGCAGGCGCCGGAGGAGGAGCCCGCCACAGCTCCCGAGAGCGATACGGGCGTCCTGCCGTGGGTGGTCTCCGCCCGTTCGCCGCAGGCCCTGCGGGCGCAGGCCGCGCGGCTGTCCGAGGCCGTCGAGGGCGCGGATGCGGGGCGGGTGGGGTGGTCGTTGGCGTCGGGGCGGTCGTCGTTCGAGCACCGGGCGGTGATCGTCGGGGATGGCGTCGGCGAACTGCGCGACGGGCTGCGGACCTTGGAGGATGGTGAGTTCGCCTCCGGTGTGGTGTGCGGGGTGGCCTCCGGTGAGGCGGACGGTCCGGTGTTCGTGTTTCCGGGGCAGGGCTCGCAGTGGGTCGGTATGGCCGTCGAACTGCTGGGCTCCAGTGAGGTGTTCGCCGGTCATCTGGCGGACTGTGAGCGGGCGTTGGCGCCGTTCGTGGACTGGTCCCTGGTGGACGTGTTGCGCGGTGCGGAGGGTGCGCCCGGGCTCGACCGGGTGGACGTGGTGCAGCCGGCCCTGTGGGCGGTGATGGTGTCGCTGGCCGGGCTGTGGCGGTCCGTCGGTGTCGAGCCCGCTGCCGTGGTGGGTCACTCGCAGGGCGAGATCGCCGCCGCCTGCGTCGCGGGCGGCCTGTCGCTGGAGGACGGCGCCCGCGTCGTCGCGCTGCGCTCGCGGGCACTGCTGGAGATCGCGGGCGAGGGCGGCATGGTCTCCGTCGCGCTGCCCGCCGCCGACACCGAGGCGCTGCTGGCGGAGTGGAGCGGACGCATCTCCGTCGCCGCGCTGAACGGCCCCCGCTCCACGGTGGTGTCGGGCGAGGCCGGCGCCCTGGACGAGCTGCTGGCGCACTGCGAGGCCCGGGACATCCGGGCGCGGCGGGTGCCGGTGGACTACGCCTCGCACTCGGCGCACGTCGAGCGCATCCGGGAGCGGATCCACCAGGAGCTCGCGGACATCCGCCCCCGCTCCGGATCGGTCCCCTTCCACTCCACGCTGACGGGTGAGGTCTTCGACACGGCCGGCCTGGACGCGGACTACTGGTACCGCAACCTGCGCAGCACCGTCCGCTTCCAGACGGTGGTCGACAGCCTGCTGTCCGCCGGACACCGGGCGTTCGTCGAGTGCAGCGCCCACCCCGTCCTGACCGTCGGCGTCGAAGAGACCGCGCAGGACGCGGACGTCCCGGCCGTCGTCGTCGGCTCGCTCCGCCGCGACGAGGGGGATTGGCGGCGCTTCCTGACCTCCATGGCCGAGGCGTACACCCAGGGCGTCTCCGTCGACTGGGCCACCGTCTTCCCCGCCGGTGCCCGTCACCGCGTCGACCTGCCTACCTACGCCTTCCAACGCGAGCGCTACTGGCTGGAGGGAGACGCCGCCACCGGCGACGTCACCGCGGCAGGCCTTCAGGCCACCGGGCATCCGCTGCTCGGCGCGGCCGTGCCGGTGGCCGGCGGGGACGGGCTGCTGCTCACCGGGCGGGTGTCCGTCGCCACCCACCCCTGGCTCGCCGACCACACTGTCTGGGGCACCACCCTCGTCCCGGGGGCCGCGCTCGCCGAACTCGCCGTCCACGCGGGCGATGTGACCGGCGGGAACGTTTTGGAGGAGCTGACCCTTCAAGCGCCGCTCGTCCTGCCCGAGCGCGGCGGTGTGCACGTCCAGTTGTCCGTCGGGGACGCCGACGAGGACGGCCGGCGGGCGCTCGCCCTGCACTCCCGGCCCGAGGGCGCCGCGCCCGACGCCGCCTGGACCGCCCATGCCACCGGCTTCCTGGCCCCGGACACCGGGCCCGCCCCCGACTGGGACCTGACCGCGTGGCCGCCTCCGGGAGCCGCCCCCGTTCCCGTTGACACGCTGTACACGCGCCTGGCCGACCAGGGCCTCGGCTACGGACCGGCCTTCCAGGGGCTGCGGGCTCTCTGGGAGCGCGGCGGCGACCTCTACGCCGAGGTCCGGCTGCCCCGCGAACAGCGGGACTCCGCCGGCGCGTTCGCCCTGCATCCGGCCCTGCTCGACGCGGCCCTGCACCCCGCCGCCGCCCGCTCCGCCGGTGACGTGCGGCTGCCGTTCGCCTGGACCGGCGTCACCGTGCACGCCACCGGCGCCACCGCCCTCCGCGTCCACCTGACGCCCACCGACGACGGCCTGGCGCTCCGCGCGGCCGACGGCTCCGGCGCGCCCGTCGCCTCCGTCGCGTCCCTGGTCAGCCGGACCGTCACCAGGGAGCGACTGGAGTCCGCGCGCACCGCGTGGCACCACGACTCCCTCTTCCATGTCGAATGGGCCGAAAGGAACGAAACCCCCGCCGGTGGAGGCGACACGGACTGGGCGGTCCTGGGGGAGGACGTCCTCGGGCTGGCCGACGGGCACCCCGGCGTGCCCGTCCACGGCGACCTCGCGGCGCTCGCCGCGGCCCCCGCCGTCCCCGGCACCGTCGTCGTCCCCTGCCGCTTCGACACCGGCGGCGCCCCCGCCGACCGGGCCGCCACCGAGGTGACGCACCGGCTCCTCGCCCTCCTCAAGGACTGGCTGGCCGAGGAGCGCTGCGCGTCGTCCCGGCTCGTCCTCGTCACCTCCGGCGCCGTACCGGCCGCTCCCGGGGAGACCGTGCACGACCTCGCGCACGCGGCGGTCTGGGGCATGGTCCGCTCCGCCCGCACCGAGCACCCGGGCCGGTTCGCGCTGCTGGACACCGACGGGCTGCCCGGCTCCCGCCGCGCACTGCCCGCCGCCCTCGCCTCGGACGAACCCGAAGCCGCCCTCCGCGCCGGCCGGATGCTCGTCCCCGCCCTGGCGCGGGCGGCCGCCGGCCGGTCCCTGGAACCCCCGCACGACGCGCCGGACTGGCGGCTGGACGTCACCAGCAAGGGCACCCTGGAGAACCTCGCGCTGGTCCCCGCCCCCGAGGCCGCCGGCCCGCCCGGGCCGGGGCAGGTGCGGATCGCCGTGCGCGCCGCCGGCATGAACTTCCGCGACGTCGTCCTCGGGCTCGGCATGGTCGACCAGGACGTCATGGGCGGCGAGGCCGCGGGCGTCGTCCTGGAGACCGGCCCCGGCGTCACCGAGTTCGCGCCGGGCGACCGGGTGTTCGGGATGGTGCCCGGCGGGTTCGGGCCGCACGCGGTCGTCGACCGGCGGCTGCTCGCCCGGATGCCCGACGACTGGACGTACACCGAGGCGGCCACCGTCCCCATCGCGTTCCTCACCGCCTGGTACGGGCTGGTGGACCTGGCCGCCGTCCGGCCCGGCGAGACGCTGCTCGTGCACGCGGCCACCGGCGGCGTCGGGCTCGCCGCCCTCCAGATCGCCCGGCACCTCGGCGCCGAGGTGTACGCCACCGCGAGTCCCGCCAAGTGGGACACGCTGCGCGCCCTGGGCGTGCCCGAGGAACGCATCGCCTCTTCCCGCGATCTGGACTTCGAGGCGGCGTTCCGGGCGGCCACCGGCGGGCGCGGCGTGGACGTCGTCCTCAACTCCCTGGCCAACGAGTACGTCGACGCGTCGCTGCGGCTCCTCGCCCCCGGCGGGCGGTTCGTCGAGATGGGCAAGACCGACATCCGGGACGCCGCGGTCGCGGAGGCCGCCCACCCGGGCACCACCTACCGGTACTTCGACCTCATCGACGCCGGGCACGAGCGCATCGGCGCGATGATCGGCGAGCTGATGGAACTGTTCCGGCGGGGCGTGCTCCGGCCGCTGCCGGCCGCCACCTGGGACGTCCGCCGGGCCCCCGAGGCGTTCCGGTTCATGAGCCGCGCCCGGCACACCGGCAAGGTCGTCCTCACCATGCCGGACGCCCTCGACCCGGCCGGCACGGTCCTGATCACCGGCGGTACGGGCGTCCTCGGCGGGCTGGTCGCCCGGGACCTCGCCGAACGGCACGGCGTACGGCACCTGTTGCTGCTGGGCCGGCGGGGCGCCGACGCCCCGGGCGCCGCCGGACTGACCGCCGAGCTCGCCGCGCTGGGCTGCGAGGCGGTCTTCGCCGCCTGTGACGCCGCCGACCGGGAGGCGCTGGCCGCCGTGCTCGCGGCCATCCCCGCCGACCGGCCGCTCACGGCCGTCGTCCACGCGGCCGGGGTGCTCGACGACGCCGTCGTCACCGCACTGACGCCGCGTCAGGTGGACGCCGTGCTGCGCCCGAAGGTCCGGGCCGCCTGGAACCTCCACGAGCTCACCCGGGACACCCCGCTCGGCGCGTTCGTCCTCTTCTCCTCGGCCGCCGCCACCCTCGGCGGCCCCGGCCAGGGCAACTACGCCGCCGCCAACGCGTTCCTCGACGCACTCGCCCGGCGGCGGCGGGCCGACGGCCTGCCCGGCCTGTCGGTCGCCTGGGGCCTGTGGGAGACCGCCAGCGGCATGACCGGCCACCTCGACGCCGCCGACCACACCCGCATGCGGCGCTCCGGCGTCACCCCGCTCACCGACGCGGAGGGCCTGGAGCTGTTCGCCGCCGCCCTCGCCGGCGACCGGCCGCTGCCCGTCGCCCTGCGGCTCGACACCGCGGCCCTGCGCGCCGCCGCCGGACCCGGGGGCGTCCCGCCGCTGCTGCGGGCCCTGGCCGGCGCACCCGCCCGGCGGACCGCCGAGTCCGCGCCGGGGGAGTCGCGGGACGCCCTCGGGGCGCGGCTGGCCGCCCTGCCCGCCGCCGAACGCGAGGGCGCCCTGCTGGACCTCGTCCGCGGCCACGCGGCGACCGTCCTCGGCCACGCCTCGGCCGAGGACGTGCACGACCGGCAGCCGTTCAAGGCGCTCGGCTTCGACTCGCTCACCTCCGTCGAGCTGCGCAACCGCCTCAACGCCGCCACCGGCCTGCGGCTCCCGGCCACCCTCGTCTTCGACCACCCGACCCCCGCCGACCTCGCCGCCCACCTGCGGACCCTGCTGCTGCCCGACGACGGAGACGGTCCCGGCGACGGGCCCGGCGGCCCGGGCGGATCCGGCGGGACGGCCGACGACGCCGGCGTGCGGAAGCTGCTGGCGGGCATCCCGGTCGCCCGCCTCCGGGCCGCCGGGCTCCTCGACCCGCTCCTCCGACTGGCCGCCGACGAAAGGGAGTCGCCTCCCGACGGCCCGGCGGAGGACACCGATGAGATCGACACCATGGACGCCGACAGCCTGGTGGACATGGCCCTTGACATGACGGACATCCGATAGCGCCAGGACGGCGGAGAACCACGATGGCTGCAAGTTACGAGAAGGTCCTTGAAGCGCTGCGCGCGTCCGTCAAGGAGGCGACCCGGCTCAAACAGGAGAACCAGCGGCTCGCCGACGCCGCCCGCGAACCCGTCGCGATCGTCGGCATGGCCTGCCGCTTCCCCGGGGACGTACGCTCCCCCGAGGACTTCTGGCGGCTCCTCGCCGACGGCACCGACGCCGTCGGCCCGTTCCCGGAGGACCGCGGCTGGGACACCGACGGGCTGTACGACCCCGACCCCGACCGGGTCGGCAAGAGCTATGTGCGGCACGGGGCGTTCGTCCGTGACGCGGACCGGTTCGACGCCGCGTTCTTCGGCATCAGCCCCCGCGAGGCCGTCGCCATGGACCCCCAGCAGCGGCTGCTGCTGGAGACCACTTGGGAGGCGTTCGAACGGGCCGGCATCGACCCGGAGTCCGTACGCGGCAGCCGCACCGGCGTCTTCGTCGGCACCGCGCCGCTCGGCTACGCCACCGGGGCCCGGCAGGGCTCCGACGGCGCCGAGGGCTACCTGCTGACCGGTACCACCGTCAGCGTCGCCTCCGGCCGGCTCGCCTACACCCTCGGTCTGGAGGGTCCGGCCGTCACCGTCGACACCGCCTGCTCGTCGTCGCTGGTCGCCCTGCACCTCGCCTGCCAGTCGCTGCGGCGCGGCGAGTCCACCCTGGCGCTGGCGGGCGGCATGGCCGTGATGGCCGAGCCGCGCATGTTCGTCGAGTTCAGCCGGCAGCGCGGCCTCGCCCCCGACGGCCGGTGCAAGGCGTTCGCCGCCGGCGCCGACGGGACCGCGTGGGGCGAGGGCGGCGGCGTCCTGCTCCTCGAACGGCTCTCCGACGCCCGCCGCAACGGGCACCCCGTGCTCGCCGTCGTCCGCGGCTCCGCCGTCAACCAGGACGGCGCCTCCAACGGGCTCACCGCCCCCAGTGGCCCCTCCCAGCAGCGCGTCGTCCGCGAGGCCCTCGCCGACGCCGGACTCACCCCCGACCAGGTCGACGCCGTCGAGGCGCACGGCACCGGCACGTCCCTCGGCGACCCCATCGAGGCCCAGGCGCTGCTCGCCACCTACGGGCAGGGGCGACCCGCCGACCGGCCGCTGTGGCTGGGCTCCGTGAAGTCCAACATCGGCCACACCCAGCTCGCCGCCGGCGTGGCCGGCGTCATCAAGACCGTCCTGGCCATGCGCCAGGGCACGCTGCCGCGCACCCTGCACGTGGACGAGCCCACACCGCACGTCGACTGGTCCTCCGGCGCCGTCTCCCTGCTCACCGAGCCGGTCGCCTGGCCGGAGACCGGGCGCCCCCGGCGCGCCGCCGTGTCGTCGTTCGGCATCAGCGGCACCAACGCCCACGTCATCCTTGAACAGGGCGACAGCCACGAAGCGGAAGACCAACTGCCGGACGGTGACGGGCCGTTGCTGTGGGCCGTGTCCGCCCGGGCCCCCGAGGCGCTGCGCGCCCAGGCCGCCCGGCTCGGCGACGCCGTCCGCGCCCACCCCGAGTGGCGCCCCGGCGACCTCGCCCGCGTCCTCGTCCGCTCCCGCGCCGCCCTCGACCACCGCGCCGTCGTCACCGGCACCACCCGCGACGACCTGCTCGCCGGCCTCGACGCGCTGCGCGACGGCGTGTCCGCGCCCCGCCTCGTCCGCGACACCGTCCGCCGGGCGGGCAAGACCGCCTTCCTCTTCACCGGCCAGGGCGCCCAGCGCGCCGGCGCCGGCGCGGAGCTGTACGCCGGCCACCCGGCGTTCGCCCGCGCCCTCGACGCCGCCTGCGAGGCCCTCGGCGACGGGCTCGGCGCCGAGACCCGCGCCCTCCTCCTCGGCACCGGCGACCCGGCTCCGCTCCGGGGCACCCTGTACGCCCAGACCACCCTGTTCGCGCTGGAGACCGCCCTGTTCCGGCTCCTGGAGTCGTGGGAGCTGCGGCCGGACGCCGTCCTCGGGCACTCCGTCGGCGAGTTGGCCGCCGCACACGCCGCCGGGGTGCTCTCCCTGGACGACGCGGCCGCCGTCGTCGCCGCCCGCGGCCGGCTGATGGCCCGACTGCCGTTCGGCGGAGCCATGGTGGCCGTCCAGGCCGACGAGGACGAGGTACTGCCGCTGCTGGCGGGCCGCACCCACCTCGCGGCCGTCGCCGCCGTCAACGGCCCCCGGGCCGTCGTGGTCTCCGGCGACGAGGACACCGTCCGCGAGATCGGCGAGCGGTTCGCCGCCGAGGGCCGCCGCACCAAGCGCCTCGACGTCAGCCACGCCTTCCACTCGCCGCGCATGGACGGCATGCTGGACGACTTCCGCGCCGTCCTCGACCGCGTCACCCTCCACGCGCCCGCCCTGCCGGTCGTCTCCGACCTCACCGGCCGCCCCCTCACCGCCGACGAGGCCCGCGACCCGGCGTACTGGGTGCGGCACGTCCGCGAGACCATCCGGTTCCGGGACGGCGTGCGCCGCCTCCTCGCCCAGGGCGTGCGCACCTGCCTCGAACTCGGCCCCGCCGGCGTGCTGTCCGCCCTCGCCCAGGACACCGCCGCCGAGGACGGCGGCGACCTCACGGCCGTCCCCCTGCTGCGCCCGGACCGGCCCGAACCCGAGACCGTCCGCACGGCACTGGCCCACGCCTGGGCGCGCGGCGCCCGCACCGGGCTCGCCGCCGCCCTGCCCGCCGGACCCACCCCGCACCTGGACCTGCCCACCTACGCCTTCCAGGGCAAACGCCACTGGCTGCGGCCCGCCGACGCCGGCGACGGCACGGCAGGGCCCGCCGCGCTCGGCCTCGACGCCGCCGGACACCCACTGCTCACCGCCGCCCTCCGGCCCGCCGACGACGACCGGCTCGTCCTCACCGGCCGCATCTCCTCCCGCAGCCACCCCTGGATCGCCGACCACGTCGTCCTCGGCACGGTCATCGTCCCCGGCACCGCCTACCTCGACCTCGTCCTCGCCGCCGGCCGCCGCGTCGACTGCGGCACGGTCGAGGAACTCGACCAGGAGGCGCCGCTGATCCTCACCGGCACCCGCCCGGCCGACGTCCAGCTCACCGTCGGCGCCCCCGACGCCGACGGCCGCCGCACGGTCACCGTCCACTCGCGGCCCGACGGCGGTGCCGAATGGACCCGGCACGCCCACGGCACCCTCGCGCCCGGCACCCCGGCGCCCGCCCGCGACCTGGGCGGCGACTGGCTCCCGGCCGACGCCACCCCCGTCGACCTCGCCGACTTCTACCCGTCGGTCGTCGCCGACGGCTTCGCCTACGGACCGTCCTTCCGCGGCCTCCGCGCGCTCTGGCGGTCAGGCGACGAGGTGTTCGGCGAGGTCGGGCTGCCCGACGCGGCCCGGTCCGACGCGGCCGGGTACGGGGTGCACCCGGCACTGCTGGACGCGGCCCTGCACGCCGGGCTCGTCGGCAACACCGGCGACACCGTCCGGCTGCCCTTCTGCTGGAACCGCGTCGCCCTGCACACCACCGGCGCCACGGCCCTCCGCGTCCACCTCGCCCCCGCCGGACCGGACGCCATGCGGCTGACCGTCGCCGCCGCCGACGGCACGCCCGTCCTCACCGCCGACTCCCTCCAGGCCCGCCCGGTCTCCCTCGGCCAACTCCGCGCCGCCCGCCGGGACGACGCCCTCCACGAACTCCGCTGGACCACCGCCCCCGCCGGGAACCCCGAGACCCGCACCCGCACCTGGACGGTACTCGGCGACGGCCTGCCGGGCGTGGAGGCGGCCCTGCCCGCGGGCGACCGGCTGGAGACCGGCCTGACCGCGTCTGACGCGTCCGTGCCCGATCAGGCGTCCGTGCCTGAGGCGCCTGCGTCTGACGCGTCCGTGCCCGACCACGCGTCCCTGCCCGACGCGCCTGCGCCTTACGCGCCCGTGCCCGACCACGCATCCGTCCCCGACACGCCTGCGCCTGACATGTCCGTCCCCGCCGCGCCCGCGCCCGACGTGGCGCTGACGGCCGTCGCCCCCGGCCGGCCGGTGGGGGAGACCGTCGCCGAGGCGCTGACGCTGCTCCAACGGTGGCTCGGGGACGAACGCACCTCCTCGTCCGTCCTCGCCGTCCTGACGCGCGGAGCTGTGGCCACCGGCCCGGACGAGGCCGTCCCGCATCCGGAACTCGCCGCCGTCTGGGGATTGGTAAGCGCCGCGCAGGCCGAGAACCCCGGCCGGTTCGTCCTCGCCGACCTGCCGCCGGACGCCGACGTGAGCCCCGAGCTGCTCCGGGCGCTCCTCTCGGGCGAGCCCCGACTGGCTCTCCGTGACGGCGCCGTACGCGTCCCCCGGCTCGCCCCGGCCCGGCTCCCGGCCGACGCCGCGCCCACCGCCCTCGACCCCGACGGCACCGTCCTCGTCACCGGCGGCACCGGCGCCCTGGGCGCCCTCGTCGCCCGGCACCTCGTCGAACGGCACGGCGTCCGGCACCTGTTGCTGCTCGGCCGGAAGGGGCCGGCCGCCGAGGGAGCGAAGGAGCTCGTCACCGACCTGGAGGCGCGCGGCGCCCGGGTGGACGTCCGGGCCTGCGACGTCTCCGACCGTACGGCCCTGGCCGCCGCGCTGGACACCGTGCCCGACGCCCACCCGCTGACCGCCGTCGTCCACGCGGCCGGCGTGGTGGACGACGCCGTCGTCCCGGCCCTCACCGCCGAGCGCGCGGCCGCCGTCCTCGCCCCCAAGGCCGACGCCGCCCGTCACCTGCACGAGCTCACCCGCGAACGGCCGTTGGCCGCGTTCGTGCTGTTCTCCTCCGCCACCGCCACCCTCGGCGGCGCCGGGCAGGGGAGTTACGCGGCGGCCAACGCCTACCTCGACGCCCTCGCCGGGCACCGCGCCGCCGCCGGACTGCCCGCCCTCTCCCTGGCCTGGGGGCCGTGGGAGGGCACCGGCGGCATGGCCGACGCGCTCGACGAGGCCGGCCGGCGGCGGATGCGCCGCTCCGGTGTGCTGCCGCTCTCCGCCGACGAGGGCCTGACCCTGTTCGACGCCGCCCTCGGCGCCGACCGCGCGGTCCTGCTGCCCGTCAAGCTGGAGATGGCCGCCCTGCGCGCCGCCTCCGACCGGCTGCCGCCCCTCTTCCACGGGCTCGTACCGCCGCCGGCCCAGGCCGTCGGGGGTGCCGGCCCGGACGCCGCCGAGGACCTGCGGCAGCGCCTCGCCGGACTCGACACCGCCGGGCGCGACCGCGTCCTGCTCGACCTCGTCCGCGCCCAGGCCGCCCAGGTGCTCGGCCACGCCGGCGCCGCGGCCGTCGCCCCGGACCAGCCGTTCGAGGAGCTCGGCTTCGACTCGCTGACCGCCGTCGAACTCCGCAACCGGCTCACCACCGCCACCGGCACCCGGCTGTCCGCCACCCTCGTCTTCGACTACCCGACGGCCACCGCCCTGGCCCGTCACCTCCGCGAGGCGCTGCCGGACGGGGACGCGCCCGCCGCCCGGTCCGTCCTCGACGACCTCGACCGACTGGAGGCCGCGCTCGCCGCGCTGCCGCCGGACGACCCCGACCGGGTCCGGGCCGCCACCCGGCTGCGGGCCGTCGCCGCCCGCTGGGACGGCGACCGGCCGGCCCCGGCGGACGACGAACCGGCGTTCGGCGCCGACCTCTCCGCCGCCGACGACGACGAGGTCTTCGACTACATCGAGAAGGAACTCGGAATCTCCTGACCGCTCGGAAACCGTGCCGTCGAAGTCGAAACTGTGAAGGGTGTTGCGTCCATGGGGACCGAGGAGAAAACCGCCACCGGCGGAGGCGTGCCACAGCGCACCGAGGACAAACTGCGCTACTACCTCAAGCGCGTCACCGCCGACCTGGGGGAGACCCGGCGCCGGCTGGAGGAGATGGAGGCCGTCGCCGGCGAGCCGATCGCCGTCGTCGGCATGGCCTGCCGCTTCCCCGGCGATGTCGGCAGCCCCGAGGACCTGTGGCGGCTCGTCGACGAGGGGCGGGACGCCGTCGCGCCGTTCCCCGCCGACCGCGGCTGGGACCTCGACGCCCTCTACCACCCGGACCCCGACCACCCGGGCACCTGCTATGCCCGCGAGGGCGGCTTCCTGCGCGACGCCGACCGGTTCGACGCCGCCTTCTTCGGCATCGGCCCCCGCGAGGCCCTGGCCATGGACCCCCAGCAGCGGCTGCTGCTGGAAACCTCCTGGGAAGCGCTGGAACGCGCCGGCATCGACCCCGAGACCCTGCGCGGCAGCCGCACCGGCGTCTTCGTCGGCACCGGCCACCAGGAGTACGGCGCACTCCTCCAGCGCGCCACCGAGAACTTCGAGGGCTATCTGCTCTCCGGCAGCGCGGCCAGCGTCCTCTCCGGCCGCCTGTCGTACGTCCTCGGCCTGGAGGGCCCGGCCGTCACCGTCGACACCGCCTGCTCGTCGTCGCTGGTGACCCTGCACCTGGCCTGCCAGTCGCTGCGGCGCGGCGAGTCCACGGTGGCCCTGGCCGGCGGCGCGGCGATCATGGCGTCGCCGGGCATGTTCGTCGAGTTCAGCCGGCAGCGCGGCATGGCCCCCGACGGGCGCTGCAAGGCGTTCTCGGCCGCCGCCGACGGCACCGGCTGGGGCGAGGGCGTCGGCATGCTCGCCCTGGAACGCCTCTCCGACGCCCGCCGGAACGGCCACCCCGTGCTCGCCGTCGTCCGCGGCTCCGCCGTCAACCAGGACGGCGCCTCCAACGGCCTCACCGCGCCCAACGGCCCCTCCCAGCAGCGGGTCATCTGGCAGGCCCTCGCCGACGCCCGGCTCTCCGCCCGGGACGTGGACGCCGTCGAGGCCCACGGCACGGGCACGAAGCTCGGCGACCCGATCGAGGCCCAGGCGCTGCTCGCCACCTACGGCCGGGACCGGCCCGCCGAACTGCCGCTGTGGCTGGGATCGTTGAAGTCCAACATCGGCCACACACAGGCCGCGGCGGGTGTCGCCGGGGTCATCAAGACGGTCATGGCGCTGCGCCACGGCGTCCTCCCGCGCACCCTGCACGCCGACGAGCCGACCCCGCACGTCGACTGGCCGGCCGGCGCCGTCGAGCTGCTGACCGAGCGGCGCGCCTGGCCGGACACCGGGCGGCCCCGGCGGGCCGGCGTCTCCTCCTTCGGCGTCAGCGGCACCAACGCCCACGTCATCCTCGAACAGGCCCCCGACGCCGAACCGGCCGCGCCCGCCGAGGACGCCGGCGTGCTGCCGTGGCTGCTGTCCGCCAAGAGCGCGAGCGCCCTCCAAGCCCAGGCCGAGCGGCTCGCCGCGCACCTCGCCGAGCGGCCGGGCACCGACCCGGCGGCCGTCGGCTGGACGCTGGCCACCGGCCGTACCACCTTCGCCCACCGGGCCGTCGTCATCGGCCGGGGCGGCGAACTCGCCGACGGGGTACGGAAGGCGGCGGACGCCGGGGCCGCGCCCGGCGTCGTCACCGGCGAGGCCGGCGCCACCCACGACGGCGCCGTGTTCGTCTTCCCCGGCCAGGGCTCGCAGTGGGCCGGCATGGCCGTCGGCCTCCTCGGCACCAGCGACACCTTCCGGGAGAGCGTCGAGGCGTGCGAACGGGCCCTGGAGCCGTTCGTGGACTGGTCGTTGACGGACGTCCTGCGCGGTGCCCCCGGCGCTCCCGGGCTGGAGCGCGTCGACGTGGTCCAGCCGGTGCTGTGGGCCGTGATGGTGTCGCTGGCCGCGCTGTGGCGGTCGATGGGCGTCGAACCCACCGGCGTCGTCGGGCACTCCCAGGGCGAGATCGCCGCCGCCTGCGTCGCCGGCGGCCTGTCGCTGGAGGACGGCGCTCGGGTGGCCGCCCTGCGCTCCCGCGCCATCGGCGAGATCCTGTCCGGCGACGGCGGCATGGTGGCCGTCACCCTGGGCGCCGACGCCGTCGCCGGGCTGCTCGACGGGCTCGGCGACCGGGCGTCCGTCGCCGCCGTCAACGGGCCGCTGTCCACCGTCGTCTCCGGCGAACCCGCCGCCCTGGACGAGCTGCTGGCCCGCTGCGAGGCCCGTGGGATCCGCGCCCGGCGCATCCCCGTCGACTACGCCTCGCACTCCGCGCAGGTGGAGCGCGTCCGTGAGCGCGTCCTCGCCGACCTCGCCGGCATCCGGCCCCGCACCGGGACCGTCCCCTTCCACTCCACCCTCACCGGTGAGCCGCTGGACACCGCCGGCCTCGACGCCGACTACTGGTACCGCAACCTCCGCGAGACCGTGCGCTTCGAGGCCGTCGTCCGCGGCCTCCTCGCGCAGGGGCACGGCGCGTTCGTCGAGTGCAGCCCGCACCCCGTCCTCACCGTCGGCATCGAGGAGGCCGCGCAGGACGCGGGCGTCCAGGCCGTCGCCGTCGGCTCGCTCCGCCGCGACGAGGGGGACTGGCGCCGCTTCCTCACCTCCCTCGCCGAGGCGCACACCCGCGGCCTCTCCGTCGACTGGGCCCCCGCCTTCCCGCCCGCCGCCCGCCGTCTCACCGACCTCCCCACCTACGCCTTCCAGCGGCGCGGCTACTGGGTCGAGACCCGCCCCGGCGCGGCGGGCGCCCGGGACCCCCTGGAGGAGCGGTTCTGGACGGCCGTCGCCGACGAGGACCACGACGCGCTCGCCGCGCTCCTCGAGGTGGCCGACCCCGACGAACTCGCCCGCCTGGACGCCCTGTTGCCGACCCTGTCGGCCTGGTGGTCCCGGCGCGGCGAACGCCCCGCCGGCGACCGGCGGGAGCACGCCGAGGAGCCCGGCACCGCCGCGACCGCGCTGCGGCGACGGCTCGACGGGCTGCCCGAGGCGGAACGGATACGGGTGCTGGCCGACCTGGTGGCCGCACACGCCGTCGCCGTGCTCGGACAGGACGTACGGGTCGAGCCCGGACGGCCGTTCAACGAGATCGGGTTCGTGTCGCTCACCGCCGTGGAGCTCCGCAACCGGCTGCGCACGGCCACCGGACTGCCGCTCCCCGCGACCGTCGTCTTCGACCACCCGACGCCCGAGGCGCTGAGCCGCAGGATCCTCGCGGAACTCCTCGGCGAGGACGCGCCGGCCGCCCCGTCCGCCAGGACCGTCGCGGCGGACGACGATCCGATCGCCGTCGTCGGCATGGCCTGCCGCTTCCCGGGCGGTGTGGCCGGTCCGGACGACCTGTGGCGGCTGGTGGCCGAAGGCCGGGACGCCATCACCCCGTTCCCCGGGAACCGGGGCTGGGACCTCGGCGCCCTCTACCACCCCGACCCCGCCCACCCCGGCACGACCTACACCCGCGAGGGCGGCTTCATCGAGGACGCCGACCGGTTCGACGCCGCACTGTTCGGCATCAGCCCCCGCGAGGCCCTGGCCATGGACCCGCAGCAGCGGCTGCTGCTGGAGACCGCCTGGGAGGCGTTCGAACGGGCCGGCATCGACCCGACCTCGCTGCGCGGCAGCCGCACCGGCGTCTTCGCGGGCTCCAGCGGCCAGGACTACACCGCACTGGCCGCCGGCGCGGCGGAGGGCCTGGAGGGGTACGTCCTCACCGGCAACGCCGCCAGCGTCATCTCCGGCCGGCTGGCCTACGCGTTCGGCCTGGAAGGCCCGGCCGTCACCGTCGACACCGCCTGCTCCTCCTCGCTCGTCGCCCTGCACCTGGCCTGCCAGTCGCTGCGCTCCGGCGAGTCGGCGCTCGCCCTCGCGGGCGGCGTGACCGTACTGTCCACGCCGCAGGCGTTCGTCGGCTTCTCCCGGCAGCGCGGACTGGCCCCCGACGGGCGCTGCAAGGCGTTCTCGGCCGCCGCCGACGGCACCGCCTGGGGCGAGGGCGCCGGCCTGCTCCTCGTCGAGCGGCTCTCCGACGCCCGCCGCAACGGCCACCCCGTCCTCGCTCTGGTCCGGGGCACCGCCACCAACCAGGACGGCGCCAGCAACGGCCTCGCCGCGCCCAACGGCCCCTCCCAGCAGCGCGTCATCTCCCAGGCCCTCGCCAACGCCGGCCTCACCCCGGCCGACGTGGACGCCGTCGACGCCCACGGCACCGGCACCCCCCTCGGCGACCCCATCGAGGCCCAGGCGCTGATCGCCGCCTACGGCAAGGACCGTCCCGCCGGCCGGCCCCTCTGGCTCGGCTCGGTGAAGTCCAACATCGGCCACACCGCCGCCGCGGCCGGCCTCGCCGGCGTCATCAAGATGGTCAAGGCGATGGAACACGGCGTCCTGCCCCGCACCCTGCACGCCGACGAGCCCAGCCCGCACGTCGACTGGTCCTCCGGCACGGTCGCCCTCCTCACCGAGCCCCGGGAATGGCCCCGGCCCGGCCGCCCCCGCCGGGCGGGCGTCTCGTCGTTCGGCATCAGCGGCACCAACGCCCACGTCATCCTGGAACAGGCCCCCGAGGAGCCCGAACCGCGGCGGACGGAGGGCGCGTTCGCGCCGGTGAGCGGTGAGGTGGCGCCCGCGAGCGACGTGTCCACGCCGGCGGGCGGCCTCCCGGCCCCCGTCGAGGCCGCGTCCGTACTCGCGGTGCGGGAGCCGGCACAGGCCGAGGGCGCACCCGTGCCCCCGGGCGGCATGCCCGTGCCTGCGGGAAGCGAACCCGCGCCCACCGGGGGCGAGTCGGCCTCGACCGAGGGTGTGTCCGTACTCGCGGACGGTGAGCCGGCGCCCGTGGGGGGCGTCTCCGCACTCGCCGTGGGGCAGTCCCCGCCGGGTGGCGGCGTGCCTGCCCCCGCGGAGGGCGGGCCCGCGCCCGCGGAGGAACCGTCCGCGCCCGTCGGCGGCGAGTCGGCTTCCGCCGAGAACGCCTCCGCGCCCGCGAAGGGGGCGGTCAGGCCCGTGAACGGCACAGCGGCCGGCACCGACGCGCGCGGGAGGGGAGCCACCCTCGTCCCCTGCGCCCTCTCCGCCCGCGGCGAACAGGCCCTGCGCGCCCAGGCCGAACGGCTGCGCGCGTACGTGGACGAACGCCCCGGGCTGACACCGCTGGACATCGGCTACTCCCTCGCCACCACGCGCGGAGCGCTGGAGCACCGGGCCGCCGTGCTCGCGGCCGACCGCGACGGGCTGCTCGCCGGGCTGGCGGCCCTGGCCGCCGGGACCCCGGCGCCGCACGTCGTCCGCGACGTCGCGGCGGGCGGCCGGACGGCCTTCCTCTTTCCCGGCCAGGGCAGCCAGCGGCCGGGCGCCGGCCGCGCGCTGTACGCGGCGTTCCCGGCCTACGCCGAGGCGCTGGACGAGGTCTGCGGCCACCTGGACGCCCACCTCGAACGCCCGCTCAGGGACGTGCTGTTCGCCGAGGAGGGCACGCCGGAGGCCGCTCTGCTGGACGACACCGCGTACACCCAGCCCGCCCTCTTCGCCACGGGTGTCGCGCTCGCGCGCCTCATGGAAGGTTGGGGTGTGGTCCCCGACCGGCTCGGCGGGCACTCGGTCGGCGAGCTGACCGCCGCCCACGTGGCGGGGGTGCTCTCCCTGGAGGACGCCTGCGCCCTGGTCACCGCCCGGGGCCGGCTGATGGCGGCGTCCTCGCCGGACGGTGTCATGGTGGCCGTCGAAGCCGCCGAGGACGAGGTGGCGGCCGTCCTGGCCGGAGACGACCGGGTGGGGATCGCGGCCGTCAACGGGCCCCGGGCCACCGTCGTCTCGGGCCCGCGCGAGGCCGTCGAGCGGGTGGCCGGCCTTCTCGCCGACCGGGGCCGGCGCACCAAGCGGCTGCGTGTGACGCGCGGCTTCCACTCGCCGCTGATGGACGAGGTGCTGGAGGACTTCCGCTCCGTCGCGGCCGGCCTCGGCTACCGCGCGCCCCGCGTCCCCCTGGTGTCCAACGTGACCGGAGAGATCCTGGAGGCGGAGGAGGTGTGCTCCCCGGACTACTGGGTGCGGCACATCCGCCGCCCGGTGCGGTTCCTCGACGGCGTCCGGCGGCTGGCCGCCGACGGCGTGACGACCTTCCTCGAACCGGGCCCCGGCGGTGTCCTCTCGGCGCTGGTCCGGGACGCCCTGGCCGACGCGGACACCCCGGCGGCGGCCGTACCGCTGCTCCGGCGCGGCCACGACGAGGCGGTGAGCGTCACCGCCGCCCTCGCCCGGGCGCACACGCGCGGTGCCGCGGGCCCCGACTGGGCCCGGTTCCACGTTGAACGCGGCGCCCGCCGCGTCGCGCTGCCCACCTACGCCTTCCAGCGGCAGCGCTACTGGCCGGACGTCGTCGCTCCGGCCACGCCGGGAACCCCCGTCACGTCGGGAATCGCCGTCACGGGCGCGACCGTTCCGGCCGCCGCCGAGCCCGTCACCGAGGGGCCGGCGCTGCGCGACCGCCTACGGCCGCTCCCCGGCGGCGAACGCGAGCGCCTGGTCACCGAGTTGGCGGCGACGCACATCGCCGCCGTCCTCGGCCACCCCACGACCGACGCCGTGGAGGCGAGCGTCGGCCTGCCCGAGCTGGGCTTCGACTCGCTGGCGGCGGCCGAGCTGCGCGCCGCCCTCCAGGCGGCCACCGGCCTCACCCTGTCCACCTCGCTGGTCTTCGACCACCCCACCCTCAAGGCGCTCGCGGCCCACCTGCTGGCCGCCCTGGAAGAGGAACCCCCCGCTGACGACGGTGTCGAAGGGGGGCCCGGCGGCGGCACCCTCGCCGCGCTCGCCCTGCGGGCCGGGGAGCTGGGCGAGTTCGCCGCCTTCCAGGAGCTGCTGCGGACCGCCTCCCGGTACCGCCCGGTCTTCGGCTCCGGCGAGCGTCCCACCGCGAGCCCGGCCCCCGTCCGGCTCTCCCGCGGCCCGGCCGGCACCCGCCTGCTCTGCTTCCCGTCGTTCGCCGGCCGCTCCGGGGCCCACCAGTACGCCCGGCTCGCCGCCGCGGCCCACGGCACGGCCGAGCTGTGGGCCCTCCCGGCCCCCGGCTTCACCCCCGGTGAGAACCTTCCCGACGGCCTGGAGGCGCTCGCCCGCCACCACGCGGAGGACGCCCTCCGGTGCGCCGACGGCGGGGAGTTCGCCCTGCTCGGCCACTCGGCGGGCGGCTGGATCGCCCACGCCGTCGCCGCCCGGCTGGAGGCGCTCGGCACCCCGGCCCGGGCCCTCGTCCTGCTCGACAGCTACCTCCCCGGCAGTCCGGCGCTGACCGCGATCCAGGAGGAGATCGGCCGGCGACTGCGCGCCGGCGGCGGCTCCCTCGGACCCGGCGACGACCGCTGGGACGACACCTGCCTGACCGCCATGGGCGGCTACGACCGGCTGTTCACCGCCTGGCGGCCCGAGCCCCTGGCCACCCCGGTCGTCCACCTGCGGGCCGCCGAACCGCTGGCCGCGTTCGCGGACCGCCCGGAGCTCCAGGGCCTCGCGGACGGCGGCTGGCAGGCGGTCTGGCCCGCGGCGGACACCGTAGGCGAGGTGCCGGGCGACCACTTCGGCCTGGCCGGAGAACACGCCGCCGGCACCCTGCGAACCGTCCTGGACCGGCTCGCCGGCCCGGAGGCTGCGGGCGTGGACGCCGCGGGCCTGGGCGCCACAGATTCGAACGCCACGGACCCGGGCGCCACGGACCCGGGCGCCACGGGCCCGGCCGCCGCGAGTCCGGACGCTACGAGCATGGCCGGGGACACGGCCGCCGCGGCCCCGGGCGCCACCGGTCCGGGTGCCACCGGCCCGAGTGCCGCCGGCCGGGACACCGTCGAGCCGCCCCACCGCCGCTGAGCCGCTGCGCCGCGGCCCGCCACGGCCGTGTCGCCGACGGGCGGCACACCGCGCCTCCCGCGTCCCCACGACCACAACCGCACCGCCCACCCCGCACCCTCACGACCACAACCGCACTACGCCCCCCACACATCCACCACCCGCACCACCCACCCGAACCACCGTCAACAGCGAAGGACACCGCACTCATGAGCATCGATCAGGTCAGCCGTCCGGAACCCGTGGACCAGGACGTCCTCGACGGCCAGTCCGCCTACCACCGGCGCGCGCTCACCTTCTACGACCTGGTCGTCTTCCGCGGCAGCGCACCCCTCTTCTGGCGCTGCTCGCCGCGCAACTTCCACCGCATGTACGCCACCTGCGTCGGCGAGAAGCACCTGGAGGTCGGGGTCGGCACCGGCTACCTGCTCGACCACTGCCCGTTCCCCACCCCGGACCCGGACATCACCCTCGTCGACCTCAACCCCAGCACCCTCGCCTTCACCGCCCGCCGCCTGAAGCGCTACCGCGTCACCCAGGTCCAGGGCAACGCCCTCGAACCGCTGCCCGTGCCCGACGCCTCCTTCGACTCGGTCGCCCTCAGCTTCCTGCTGCACTGCATCCCCGGCAGCATCCGCGAGAAGGGCATAGCCCTCCGCCACGCGGGGCGTGCCGTGAAGCCCGGCGGGTACGTCTTCGGCAGCACGGTCCTCTCCCAGGGCGTCCCGGTCACCCGTGTCGGCCGTTCGCTGATGGACAAGCTCAACGCCAAGGGCGTCTTCCACAACCAGGAGGACAGCCTGGAGGACCTCAGGGACCAGCTCGGCGAGCACTTCACCGACCACGACCTCGTCGTGCGCGGCTGCGTCGCCCTCTGGCGCGCCCGTACGGCCCGCTGAGCGGAGGGAGACGGCCATGGCACACCGCTGGTACCCCATCCTGGAGGCGGGCGACGCCTTCCTCACCTCGGCGCCCATGCGCCACACCCGCACCGTCGAGCTGCCCTTCCCGCCCGAGGAGACGTGGGCGGTGCTCACCGGCGACGAGGCGTCGAGCTGGACCCGGGGCATGGAAAAACTGCGCTGGACCTCGGAACGGCCTTTCGGCGTCGGGACCACCCGCGAGATCCACATGAGCGGGAACTTCGTCCTCAAGGAGCGCTTCTACCGCTGGGACGACGGCAAACGCAAGACCTTCACCGGGGTCGCCGCCTCCCGTCCGATCTTCCGGCGGCTGGTCGAGGACTACGTGGTCGAACCCACCGCCCACGGCTCCCGGCTGCGTTGGCGCTGGGCCGCGGAACTCCGCGCCCCCTGGAGCCTCCCGCCCCTGCGGTACGCGCTGGACCGGTTCTTCTTCGCACCGACGGGCCGGTCGCACATCGACGGACTGCGTACGTACATGACCGACCGGCGCTGAACCACCCGCCGGAGCCCCCCGCGCGAAGGAAGAGGGGCTCCGGCGTCCGCCGGACGACAACCGTAGACACCGACAGACACCGAACGACCGGAAACGAGGGCTGGGCAACCATGTGCGGTATCGCAGGCTGGATCTCCTTCCAGCGCGACCTGGAGGGCGAAGGGCCCGTACTGCGGGCCATGAACGACACGATGGTCTGCCGCGGCCCGGACGCCGAGGGCACCTGGCTGTCCCGGCACGCCGCGCTCGGCCACCGCCGGCTGTCCGTCATCGACCTGGAGGGCGGCGTCCAGCCCATGGTCGCCGAGACGGACGACGGCCCCGTCGTCCTCACCTACAGCGGCGAGGCGTACAACTTCACCGAGCTCCGCGCCGAACTCCGGCGCCGGGGCCACGCGTTCCGTACCGCCAGCGACACCGAGGTGGTCCTCCGCGGCTACCTGGAGTGGGGGCCCGCCCTCGCCGACCGGCTCAACGGCATGTACGCGCTGGGCATCTGGGACGGCCGCACCGAACGGCTCGTCCTGCTCCGCGACCGGCTCGGCATCAAGCCCCTCCACTACCACCTCACGAAGGACGGTGTGGTCTTCGGCTCCGAGGCCAAGACGGTCCTGGCCCACCCGCTCGTCGAACCGGTCGTCGACACCGACGGCTTCCGTGAGCTGTTCGGCTTCGTCAAGACCCCCGGCCGGTCGGTCTGGGCGGACCTGCGCGAGGTGCGTCCCGGCACCGTCGTCACCGTCGACCGCGGCGGTGTGCGCGAGCACGTCTACTGGACGCTGGAGGCGAAGGAGCACCCGGACGACACGGAGAGCACCGTCCGCCGGATCCGCGAACTGCTGGACGACACCGTGGCGCGCCAGCTCGTCGCCGACGTCCCGCAGTGCGTCCTGCTCTCCGGCGGCCTCGACTCCAGCGCGCTCACCGCTCTGGCCGGCCGCCACCTCGCCGCGCGGGGCAAGCAGGCCCGTACGTTCACCGTCGACTTCGTCCAGAGCGAGGGGTTCAACCCCGACGACCTCCACGACACCCAGGACGCCCCCTTCGCCCGGGACGTCGTCCGCCACGTCGGCACCGTCCACCAGGACATCCGTCTCGATCACCAGCAGCTCGCCGACCCCGCCGTGCGCCGCGCCGTCGTCACCGCGCGTGACCTGCCGTTCGGCTTCGGCGAGGCCGACAACTCCCTCTACCTGCTGTTCAAGGCGATCCGCGAGCACTCCACCGTCGCCCTCTCCGGCGAGTCCGCGGACGAGGTCTTCGGCGGCTACCCCTGGTTCCACCTCCCGGCCGTCCAGGAACGCGCCATGTTCCCCTGGGTCACGGCCTCCTCCCTCGACCCGTCCGGCCACCCCACCAAGCTCATCGACCCCGAGCTGCTCCTGCGCACCCTGGACGTGCCCGGCTACTGGGCCCAGCGGTACGCCGACTCCGTGGCCGCGGTCCCCGAGGTGCCGGGGGAGGGCGCGCACGAGCGCCGCATGCGCGAGTTCTGCCACGTGCACCTGACGAGCCTGCTGCCCATGCTCCTGGACCGCAAGGACCGCATGAGCATGGCCGTCGGCCTGGAGGTCCGCGTCCCCTTCTGCGACCACCGCATCGTCGAGTACGTCTACAACACCCCGTGGGCCATGAAGACCCACGACGGACGGGAGAAGAGCCTGCTGCGCGCGGCCACCCAGGACGTCCTGCCGCGCTCCGTCGTCGAGCGCGTCAAGGCCCTCTACCCCCGGACGCAGGAACTCCGCTACGTCTCCGCCCTCCAGACACAGGTGTCCGAGCTGCTGGCCGAGGACCACCAGGCCGTCGGCTTCTTCGACGGCGCCGCCCTGCGGGAGGCCGCCCACGGCGCGCCCGAGGCCGTCCGCCGCGACGCGCGGGACGCCTTCGAGCGCGTCCTCGACCTGGCCGTCTGGCTGGACGTCCGCCGCCCGGTCGTCAAGCTCACCTGACCCCCGCCACCTGCCGCCCCGCCTCCGCTTCCGCCTCCGACCCGTAAGGAACCCCCGTGAAGGACGCACCCGTCAAGGTCAACAACGCGGTCTACGACCGGCCGGACTCCTGGTGGCGCGACGACCGGCCGTTCGCCACCCTCCAGGAGTTCACCCCCGCCCGCTTCGCCTACTTCCACGACGTCCTCACCCGCCGGCTGCGGATGGACCTCGACGGCCTGCGCGTCCTCGACATCGGCTGCGGCGGCGGTCTGCTCGCCGAGGAGTTCACCCGGGCCGGCTGCCGCGTCACCGGAATCGACCCGTCTCAGCCCTCGCTGGACGCCGCCGCCGAGCACGCGAAGCGGGAGGGGCTGGACATCACCTACCGACAAGGCACCGCCGAGGAACTCCCGTTCCCCGACGGCAGCTTCGACCTCGTCTACTGCTGCGACACCCTGGAACACGTCACCGACGTCGACCGGGCCGTCGCCGAGGCGTCCCGGGTGCTGCGCCCCGGCGGGCACTACCTCTACGACACCATCAACCGGACCCTCGCCTCCTGGCTGGTCATGGTGAAAATGGCACAGGACTGGCCGTCCGTGAGCTGGGCCGAGAAGGACCTGCACGTCTGGCGGCAGTTCATCAAGCCCGACGAGCTCTACCGGATCTTCGGCCGGCACGGGCTGCGCAACAAGGGCCAGGTCGGCTTCTCCTCCAGCCGCGGCCGGCTGGAGGTGCTGCGGCTGCTCCGCCGCCGGGCGCGCGGCCACATCTCGTACGGCGAACTCGGCCGCGAGTTCCGGCTGGGCACCAGCACCGACATCTCCGTCATCTACGCCGGATACGCCCGCAAGGCCGGGGGGAGCACGGATGCCGGCCTGTGAACCCGGCGGGGACGCCGCCGACGTCCGGGTGCCGGTCCTGGTCGTCGGCGGCGGCCCGGCGGGCCTCGCCGCGTCCCTCGCCCTCTCCCGGTACGGAGTCCGGCACCTCCTCGTCAACAAGCACCGCGGGACCGCCCACACGCCCCGCGCCCACCTGCTCAACCAGCGCACCGGCGAGATCTTCCGCGACCTGGGTGTCGAGCGGCGGGTCATGGAACGGGCGACCCCGCCCGACCTCCTCGCCAACCACGTGTTCATGTCCACCTTCACCGACCCCGAGGTCGCCCGCCTCGACGCCTACGGCAACGGGCCGGACCGGATCGGCGACTACCGGGCGGCCAGCCCCGCCCGGATGTGCAACCTGCCGCAGCACCTGCTGGAACCGATCCTCGTCGAGGCGGTGGAGGAGGCAGGCGTCGGCGAACTCCGGTTCGGGCAGGAGTTCCTGTCCCTGACACAGGACGAGAAGGGCGTCACCGCGCTCGTCCGCGACCGCGGCACCGGCCGCGAGTACACCGTCCGCGCCGACTACCTCGTCGGCGCGGACGGCGCCCGCAGCCGCGTCCTGCGGCAGCTCGGCCTCGGCCTCACCGGCGCGCAGTCCGTCGCCAAGGCCGTCTCCGTCTGGTTCGAGGCCGACCTGAGCCGCTACGCCGCCCACCGGCCCGGCATCCTCTACGTGGGCGCCGTCCCCGGCCGTCCCCCGACCGACGGCCGGGTCTTCGTCAGCGTCCGCCCCTGGGACGAGTGGGTGTTCCTCACCTTCCCGCACCCCGACAGCCCCCTCGACCCCGCCGACCACGCGGCGGTCCGCGCGCGGATCCTGGAGAGCATCGGCGACGACTCCGTCACCGTCCGCATCAAGGACGTCTCGCCCTGGGACGTCAACGGCACGGTCGCCGAACGGTACGGCGACGGGCGGGTGTTCTGCGTCGGCGACGCCGTCCACCAGGGGCCGCCCACCAACGGGCTGGGCCTCAACTCGGCGGTCGCCGACTCGTTCAACCTCTGCTGGAAGCTCAAACTCGTCCTCGACGGCCCGGCCGGACCCGGGCTGCTGGACACCTACCACAGCGAACGGCACCCGGTCGGGCGACAGGTGGTCGACCGGGCCTTCCGCAGCATGGCCGACCTGCTGGCCGTGCCCGAGGCGCTCGGCTTCGCCGAAGGCCAGAGCGCGGACGAACAACTGCGCATCCTGGAGACGCTGCACGACGACTCCCCAGAGGCCCGGGCCCGTGCCGCCGCCCTCGCCGTCGCCACCCGCCGCGTCGACTACCAGGTCAACGCGCACGGTGTGGAACTCGGCTACCGCTACCGGGACGGCGCCACCGCCCCGGACACCCCGGAACCGGCCTCCGACCGCGACCCCGAGCTCTACTACCGGCCCACCACCTGGCCCGGCGCCCGCCTCCCGCACGCCTGGCTGGAAGACGGCAGGCGCGCCCGCTCCACCCTCGACGTCGTCGGCCGCGGCACGTTCGTGCTGCTCACCGGCCCCGGCGGGAAAGGCTGGCACGCCGCCGCCCACGAGACCGCCCGCCTCACCGGCGTTCCGGTGACGGTCCGCGTCATCGGCACGCCCGAGGACCTGCGCGACCCCTACGGGCAGTGGGCACGGGTGCGCGAGGTCGGCCCGGACGGCTGCGTCCT
The DNA here is from genome assembly GCF_055585605.1 of Streptomyces sp. NPDC052910. Classification (NCBI taxonomy): domain Bacteria; kingdom Bacillati; phylum Actinomycetota; class Actinomycetes; order Kitasatosporales; family Streptomycetaceae; genus Streptomyces; species Streptomyces sp. NPDC052910. The sequence goes on along the minus strand of NZ_JBVJJR010000006.1, from coordinate 376,611 downwards.
GGTCCGCCCGGACGCGCATGTGGCCTGGCGCGCGGCCGACGGCTCACGGGCCGGGGAACTGCCGGGCGTCGTGGCCCGGTTGCTGCGGATCCGAGGGGACGAGACCGGCGCCTCCCGCGGCTGACGGAAACCCGCCGGCCGGGCCGCCGGGCCCGGCCGGTCCCGCGGCCGCCGACAGGCGCTCAGGAAGCCGCCCGGTTGTCCCACGCCCAGGCGGCGACGCCGACCCGGTTGCGGACGCCCAACTTGCGCTGTATGTGCGCGAGGTGGGTCTTCACCGTGCCGGGGGAGATGAAGAGTTCGGCGCCGATCTCGGCGTTGGTCAGCCCCTTGGCGACGAACCGGGCGATCTCCGCCTCGCGTTCCGTGAGCGCCTCGGCGGGCGGCGCCGCGCGCGGCGGCTCGGGGGCGCGCAACTGCCGCAGCAGGCGGACCGTCACCGACGGGCTGACCATGGCGTCCCCCGCCATCGCCGCCCGCACCGCCTCCGCCAGCAGCGTCGGGCCGGACCGCTTGAGCAGGAAGCCGCAGGCGCCGTTGCGCAGCGCCGCGTGCACGTACTCGTCGAGGTCGAACGTCGTCACCACGACCACCCGCAGCGGATCCGGCACGTCCGGGCCGGCCAGCAGCCGGGTGACCTCCAGCCCGTCCAGCCGCGGCATCCGGATGTCGGCCAGCACCACGTCCGGCCGCAGCCTGCCCGCCAGTTCGACGGCCTGCCGGCCGTCCTCGGCCTCCCCGACGACCTCCATGTCCGGCTGCGCGTCGAGGATCAGCCGGAAACCGATGCGGACCGCTTCCTGGTCGTCGGCGAGGAGTATGCGGATGCTCATGATCGTCACGGTAGCGGCCCTCCGCCGGACGGCATAGCCCGGGCCCGTCGGCGGGCCCCCGGAGTCTGCCGTTCGGCAGATGTGCCGGACCGGCCCCGGACGGGAGGCTGGTCACCGCACCGGCGGACAGGACCGCCGGTCGGGGACGAGGAGACAGACCGCCATGAGCGCACAGGTGACCACCGCGGAACCGGTCCGGGACGGCGTGACCGGGCCGCCCCCGGGGGCGGCCCGGGAGCGCAGGTGGTCCCGGTGGCCGGTCTGGTCCGGCTGGCTGGCGGCCCTGTGGTCCCTGCTGTACGGCGCCGCGGGCCTCTACTGGGCGGCGGGTGGCGCCGGTTACCCCTTCGCCAAGGTCGCGGACGACCGCTCCTCGGCCTCCCTGCTGGAACCCAGCCGGGCGGAGATCGTCGGTCCGGTGATCGCGGCGGTGGGCGCGGCAGGCGTCGTCGCGGGCGTGCTGATGGCCCGGGGCGTGGGCAAGGGCCGGGCCCGGACCTGGCTGCTCGCCTACGGATGGACCTCGGCCTGCGTGATGGCCTTCGCCGTCCCCGACTACTCCCTCCTCGGACTGCTGGTCTTCGCACCGCTGCTGGTGGTGTTCGCCTTCACCGGGATACCCGGTCCGCAGGACGGGGTCGGGGACGTCCTCTACTGGCATCGCGGCAACCTGATCATCATCTTCGTCGGGGGCCTGCTGTGGGCCGCCGCCACCCTCGCCTACCAGTGGCGCACCGCGAACCGCTGCACCGCCTGCGGCCGGTCCGCCCACGGCGCCGCCCGCTGGACGACGCCGGAGGCCGCCCGGCGCTGGGGCCGCTGGGCCGTCCGCACGGCCGCCCTGTCCTCCATCCCCTACGACTTCACCCGCCTGGCCTGGTACTTCGGCTGGCCGCTCGGCATCTCCCGGGCGTTCCTGGAGGACATGCGGGACACACCCGGCATGCTGGAGATCGGCCTCGGGCTCGGCCTGCTCTCCACCGCCGGCGGTTTGCTGACCCACGGCCTCATCAGCCGCTGGGGCGAGGTCTGGCCCCGCTGGGTGTGGTGGAAGGCGGGCAAGCGCGTCCACCCCCTCACGGCCGTCATCCCCGCCACCACCGTGGCCCTCGTCCTCGTCCCCGGCGGCCTGATGAACGCCCGCCACGTCACCGTCGAGATGTGGGGCGCCAACGGTCCCGGCATCCTCTGGACGGTCTGGGGACTGGCCCTGGGCGCCGCGACCCTCGCCTACCACCTCCGCCGCAGAGGAGCCTGCGGCCGCTGCGGACGCGCCTGAACGGGTGCCCGACCGGAAGGCGGCACCACGCGGGGGCGGCTCCCACCGGGGGAGCCGCCCCCGCGTGGCGTGCGCGCGAAGGCGGCGGCGTGGTCCTGTCCGGCCGACAGCCTGGCGGTGGCCCACGGCCGTGCGTGCGAAGGCGGCGGGCGCGCGGGGCCGCCGAGCGGCGCACCCCCTCACCCCCTCACCACCGCAACGGAAACTCCGCCCGCACCGCCCACCCCCCACCCTCACGCGCCCCCGCCGTCAAAGCCCCGCCCAGTGCCTCCACCCGCTCGGAGAGCCCCGCCAGCCCCAGCCCGCTCCGCCGCTCACCGGCAAGCGGCCGGCCGGCCCGCGGCGGGCCCCCGCGCCCGGAGTCCGTGACCGCGACGGACAGCGCCGGCCCCGCCGCGCCGTCCCCGTAGGAGAGCACGACCCGCACCCGCTCCGTACCGGGAGCGTGCCGCCGCACGTTGGTCAGCGCCTCGACGACGACGCGGTGCACGGTCGCCGCGACCTCGCGGGGCACGTCCGCCCGTCGCCCGGGCGGCACTTCGTCCGTCAGCCGCACGTCCGCCGTGCCGGATGCCCGGAACCGGTCCACGACCCCCGGCACGTCGTCGAGCCCGTACGCCGCCGCCCGGGCGACGGCGTCGTCGGCCGCAAACGCGTCCGTTCCGGGGCCGGCGGCGGAAAGCCGACCGTCCCCGTCCCGCAGCATGTGCACCGTACGGTCCATGGCCCCCAGCGCCCGCACCCCCGCCTCCTCGATCTGCCGGAGCAACGGCGGCACCCGCTCCGGCCGCGCCTCGTGCACGACCTGCGCCGCCTGCGCGAGGGCGACGATGCCCGAGACGTCGTGGGCGACGAAGTCGTGCAGATCGGCGGCGAGTTCGAGGCGCTGGGCCCGGCGGGCCTCCCGGATGCCGCGCGACCGCCGTTCCCGGGCCGTGTACAGGGCGCTGCCGAGCGCCCCGGCGGCCAGGGGTCCGGCGGCCAGGAAGGCGGACTGCCCGGCGGCCTCCAGCGCGCCGTCGTAGGCGCCCGCCCGCAGCAGGACCGTGGACACGGCCACCCCGAGCACCGGCCAGAGCGCGGCCGACCGCCGGGGCGGGAGGGCGCGGGTGACCAGCAGGACGAGCCAGGTACCGGCCAGGTACTCGACGAAGGCGAGCCTGATCGCCATGGACCCCTCGACGGCCGTGCCGGGCGCCGCGCACAGGGTGCCCAGCCCGCACACCGCCGCCACGGCCACCGCCGTCCACGCGAGGCGGCGCGGGTCGCGGGACCACCAGCCCGTCGCCGCCAGGACGAGCACGGCCGCCACCGTCATCGTGGCGACCGCCGTCCCCCCGGCGTCAGGCCACACCACGGCCCCCACCGCCGCCACACCCACCCCGGCCGCCCCGCAGCCGCTCCTGACGACGGCCGCTCGGGCGGGCCGCCACCCCCTCGTTCGCTCCATCCGCCGGAGTCTAGGGCGACCATGATCGACCGTCGTGGGGAAGCCCACACGGAACAGGACGTACGGGCGGGGGGTGAGGGGAGGCCGGTACCGGCCCGCCGGGGCAGCGGTGCGTGAGGCGGCGGTGCGTGAGGTGGCGGTAACACAGCGCGTCCGGCGGTCTCCGTCGTGACCGCCGCACTTGGGGAGGCACCCGCTCGCACGTGTAGTTTTTGTAGTACGGCCGCACCGGTGCCCCGGAGCATGCGGCACGTACTCGTCATCAAGCGCGTGCTGCCGCCCCCGGCGCCGCCATGCCGATACGAAGGACGCCCCACCCATGCCCTACGTGCGCCACTGGTTGCGCAACTCCGTCCTGTTGTTCGCGGCAGCGATCGTGCTCGGCATGACCGCCGCGCACACGTCGCTGATCCAGCCGCACGATCTGGACCTGGACCGCACGATCCAGACGAACACCCGTACCGGCTGGCTGAACGACGTGATGGAGGGCGTCAGCTACCTCGCGTCGCCCGTCGCGGGTGTGATCATCCTCGCTTTGTGGAGCGGCTGGCTCCTGATCGCCCGACGGCGGCCGATCCAGGCCGTCGCCACGTTCCTGGTGGTGGCGGTCGGCTGGAACAGCACCCAGGTCGCCAAGGCCCTCGTCGCCCGTGAGCGGCCGCCGCGGCAGTTCTCCCTCGACCCGGAGATCGGCTCCAACAGCTTCCCCAGCGGCCACACGGCCTTCACCGTGGCGGTGGCCGTCGCCGTCTACTTCCTCTTCCGCGAGTCCCGCCACCGCCGCACCGTCGCGGTGTGCGGCGTCCTCGCGGTGCTGCTGGTCGCCTTCTCCCGGATGTACATCGGCGCCCACTACCCGACCGACACCTTCGGGTCCGTCCTCGTCGCCGGGTCGGCCATCTTCTTCATCACGGGCATCTGGCACGTCTGGCTGCTCCCCAGGATCGACCGGCTGCCGCTGCTCGGCCGGTTCGGCCTGGAACAGGAGCGGGCCGAGCTCGAGGCCCGGCATCCCGGCCACGCCGACACCCCGGGCGGCCCCCGCCGCTCCGGGCGGCACCGCAGGCACGCCGCCCGCTGAGCGCCGCGCCGCGCGAGCTCCCACCGAGGGCCCGCCGCCTCCCCGGAGGCGGCGGGCCCTCGGGTTTTCCCGGCCGGCCCGGCCGGGCGGTCCCGTCTGACCGGCCGGGCGTCCGGCCGGTGCGACCCGGCCGGCCAGGCCGGACCTCCGGTCAGGCGGGACCGCCCCCGGGTCCACCCCACCCCGCCCACCTCACCGCAAACCGCCCCGCCGCCCCGCCCCGCGCCCGGCGGGCCCCCGTCCACGCCCCCACGAGCCGCTCCCGCCGCCCTACAAGCCGCCGGGGCAGGCCGCCATACTTGGGGGAGGCCGGGGGCGGCGCGGAAAAATCGACGGGGGCGGCGGGGCGGGGATGGCGGAGACCAGGCTGATCCAGGGCCGGTACGAGCTGCTCGACCGGATCGGGCGGGGCGGCATGGGAGAGGTGTGGCGCGCCCGCGACGAGTCCCTGGGCCGGCACGTGGCCGTCAAATGCCTCAAACCGCTCGGTCCCCGGCACGAACCGTCCTACCTTCGGGTGCTTCGCGAGCGCTTCCGCCGCGAGGCCCGCGTCGCGGCGGCGCTCCAGCACCGCGGCATCACGGTCGTGCACGACTTCGGCGAGAGCGACGGGGTCCTCTACCTGGTGATGGAGCTGCTCGACGGGCGCAACCTCAGCCAGCTCCTGGAGGACAACAAGCAGCACCCGCTCCCCGTCCCCGAGGTCGTCGACATCGCCGAACAGGTCGGCGCCGCCCTCGCGTACACCCACCGCCAGGGCATCGTCCACCGGGACCTCAAACCGGCCAACATCATGCGGCTCACCGACGGCACGGTGAAGATATGCGACTTCGGCATAGCGCGCCTCGGCCACGACATCGGCTTCACGGCCCGGCTCACCGGAACCGGCATCGCCATGGGCACCCCCCACTACATGTCCCCGGAGCAGATCGGCGGAGGAAGCGTCGATCACCGCAGCGACCTGTACTCCCTCGGCTGTGTGCTCTACGAGATCGCCACCGGGACACCGCCGTTCGACATGGACGACGCCTGGGCCGTGCTCGTCGGACACCGCGACACCCCGCCCCGGCCCCCGCGCGAGTTGCGTCCCGAGCTGCCGCAGGCGTTCGAGGACGCGGTCCTGGACCTGCTCGCCAAGGAGCCGGACGACCGTCCCGACGACGCGGAGGAACTCGTCCGACGGCTCACCGGAGCCCGGCCCGGACCGCACACGGGCGGCGTTCCCCCTGCCGGGGGTGCTCCCTACGCCGGCGACGCTCCCCACGCCGGCGTCCCGCCGCGGACCGGAGGCGCTCGGACCGGAGGCGCTCCCCGCCCCGGCGGCACGCCGTACACCGGCAGCCCCGCGTACGCCGACAGCGCCGCGTACGCAGGTGGCACGGCGTACGCCGGCATCGACATCCGCGTCGGCGACGACGCTCACCCCGGTGACACCGGCCCCGCTCACCCCGGCGAGGCCGTCCACGCCGGCGGCGGCCCGTCCTCCGGTCTGTACGCCGAGGGGCTGCCGCGCGCCGGTGCCGACTCGCGCCGTCCGTCCGAACCGCCGCCCCGGCTCCCGGCCTGGGCGCGGAACATGACCACCGGCTCCAAGGCCGCCGGCACCGGCGCCACGGCCCTCCCGCCCGACCCCTCGGCCGTGCTGACCGGGGCGTGGACGGTCGCGTGGAGCGACGCGACGGACGGAGTGGGCGGAAGGGATGCAAGGGGTGAAGCAGGCGGAAGGGATGGAAGGTATGCCAGGGGCGGAACGGTCCGCCGGACCGTCGCCCCGGTGCGGGCCCCGGGCACCGACCCCCGCCTGTCCATCGGCTCAGGGGCACTCCTCTCCACCGGCCTCGGCTCCGGTCCTGCCGGCACCCCCCGCCCCACCGGCAGCACTCCCGCCACCAACCCCGTAGGGCACACCGGCCCCGCCGCGGCCTCCGCCCCCGTCCCCCCGGACGTGCTGGACGAACTCGCCGCCCGGCACACCGGCGGACTCCGTCTCGGCCGCGCCGGACGCTGGGCGGAGGCCGACGAGACGCACCGCGCCGTGCTCGCCGAGCGGGAGCGGCTGCTCGGCCCCGACCATCCCGACACCCTCGCGAGCCGCTACGAGGTCGCCTTCTCGCTCAGCCGCCTCGGCCGCCCCGAGGAAGCGCTCCGCGAGTTCGCCCGGACCGCGTCCGCCCGTTCCCGCACGCTCGGTCCCGACCACCCCGACACGCTCGCGGCCCGTCAGGAGACGGCGTACGTGCTCGGCCGGCTCGGCCGTCACTTCGAGGCGCGAGAGGTGTACGCGGACGTCCTGGCGGCCCGCGAGCGCATCATGGGCCCCGACCACCCCGACACCCTCCGCTGCGGCCACAACCTCGCCTTCAGCCTCGGCAGACTGGGCCTGCCGGAGGAGGCGTACCGCCTGGCGCACGACGTGGCCGCCGCGCGGGCCCGGGTACTCGGCCCGGACCACCCCGACACCCTCGTCACCCGCTACGAAGTGGCCTACACACTCGGGCAGTTGGACCGCTGGAGCGACGCCCTTCGCATCTACCGCGACGTGGCGGCGGCCCGCACGCGCGTGCTCGGCCCGGACCACCCGGACACCCTGGCCGCCCGCTACGAGGCCGGCATCTGCCTGGGACGTCTCGGCCGCAGCGGCGAGGCGCTGGAGCTGTACCGCGCCCTGATCGAGGACCGCGCCCGCGTACAGGGCGCCGCCCACCCGGACACCCTCCGCGCCCGGCACGGCATGGGCGTCAACCTCGGCCGGCTCGGCCGCTGGGAGGAAGCCCTCGCCGAGGCCCGTGACGTCTGCGCCATCCGCGCCCGGGTGCTCGGCGCCGACCACCCCGACACCCTCGTCAGCCGCCGCGAGGTGGCGGTCGGCCTGGGCTGGCTCGGCCGCTGGACGGACGCCCTCGCCGTCTACCGCGACGTCGCCCAGGCCCGTCAACGCGTCCTGGGCGCGGACCACCCCGACGCGCTCGCCAGCCGCAACGACGAGGCCCGCTGTCTGCAGCAGCTCGGCCGCACGGCGGAGGCCGCCGAGCTCTACCGCCAGGTCGCCGCCCTCCAGCAGACGCGTGCCGCCCGCCACCGCGGCCCGGCCTGACCGGCCCCGCCGGGCGTCGGCCGCTTCCGCGTCCGGAGGCCGGCTCCGGGCTCGGAGGCCGGCTCCGGGCTCAGACCGTGAACGCCCGGGCGACGGCCAGGCTGTCCTCGTACACGTGATGACGCGTCACCAGACCGCCCTCGATGGTGAGATGCAGCGCGAACCGGGCCCGGTAACGCCGTCCCGTGGGTCGCGCCGTGAGCCGCAACTCACCGGTGACGACCGCGTCCGTCCCGTCCACGAGCACCCGCTCGATCCGTGTGTCCGTCTCCTCCGGTACGTGGTGCGCCGCGATCTCCCGGTAGTGCGCCGCCGCGTCCGCCCGGCTCGACCGCTCCCGGATCCACGGTGTCTCCACCCGTCCGAGTTCCTCCACCGGCCAGTCGAACGCCCAGTCCGCCCCGTCCGCGTACAGCTCCGCGATCCGCTCCGGATCCCCCTCCGCCATCCGCCGCAGCAACTCGCCGACGACGGTCCGGGTCGCGGCGGTGACGTCGCCGGCGGAAACCTCGCCGCCGGTGACGGGGGGTACGGTGCTCATGTGGCTCTCTCCTGACCGTGAGGTGATGCCGCCCGTGCGGGGCTGACGAGTACAGCCGCGGCGGATGTGCATCAGTGTGGCGCGGGTGCACGGAGAGAGCGATTACCTGCGAGGTAACGGACGGACCCGGTAGGGACACCTCACCCGTCGCCGCCCCGCCGCCCGCCCCCCAACTCCCGTGACGGCACGAGGTTGAGCCGCCCGATCGCCTCGTTGACGTCCTTCGGCCAGAACCACAGCCGGTACACCGGAGGCACCCGGAAATAGTCCTCGGGGCCGAAGAGTTCGCGGGTACGCAGGTCGGCGCAGTACCGCTGACGCCAGGAGAAGGACTCGCCGGGGCGCAGCGGTGTGCCGTCGACGATCTTCCGGGTCACCGTGTGCAGTTTCTCCAAGGCCCGGTATTCGTATCCCAGGAGAGTGGCCGGTTCCTTCCAGATGCCTTTCTTTCCCTTCACGGCCTTGTCCGCGGCCTCCAGGGTCAGCGGAAGGTCGAGCTCCCCGGGAATGGAGGGGTAGATGACGAAGGTCGCGGCCCAGCCGGAGGCGATGAGGTCGAGGTTGAAGGTGGAGCGCTGCCGCCGGGTGAGGACGGCCCGTTCCTCCTTCGCGTAGTCGGGGGCGACATAGGCCAGCAGACGGTGGTGGTCGTCGAAAGGCGCGTCGGCCGTCCGCACGAAGATTTTCCGCGGCTTCTTGCGCGGCGGTGAACCTTCCGGAATGCTCTCGTTCAACCGTTTGTTGATGTTGTCCGTATTGAACCGCGCGGCTTCCGTCCCCTGTTCGAACTGGAGAGTGCCGGCCCGGCCGGTCCGGATCTTCGGCAGCAGGAACTCGGCGAGTTCGGCCGAAACGGGCGCCTTCCCCTCCTCGATCCACCCGGCCAGCTCCGCGAACTTCTCGTCCACGTGCGACGCGCCCTCGGCCGATCTCGCCGTCACCTCGGGAGTGTCGACGGACAACATGCGAACGGGCATCCGGATGTTCGGCGTATCGCCGTCGTGCACGTCCACCAGGGCGTCGGAGCCCAGGGAGGGCATGGACTCCCCGGCCGGTGACCACAGAACCTGTACGGGGTCGATCACGGCTTCCATCCTTCCTGAACACCGGGCAGCCGCCCGCGCACAGCGTCACACCACCCTCCCGGCACCGCAACAAAGGGCGCTCCTGTGGGTGAAGGGAAAGAGCCCGAACGGCAGGCACGGTCACCGCCGGGCCGAGGCGGCCGGCCTTGTGCGACGAGGGGTGGGACCGGGCCCGGCAGGCGGCCCGCCGTGTGCTGACCGCGGAGCTGGGCGACTGGCGGCGGCCACTGCCGGATATTTCCGTCGTCAGGTGACGGGTCTCGTCCTTCCGGCCGGTCGTACCGGAGTGCCTTCCGCCATGGCCGGCACCCGGTGACGAGCGGGCCCCCACCCCCGTTGCCTCGGGGGCCCGCCGCGTTCCCGTTGCGAGTGGGGCCGGGTCACTTCTGCCAGGCGGTCCAGGAGCCGCTGGCCAGGCGGTGGCGGTACCAGCGGTCGCCGTCCGTGCCGACGAGGGAGATGGTCGGGGTCCAGCTCCGGTTGCCCTCGACGCGGACGCCGCTGGCGGCTTTGCCGCCCAGGGATTCCCAGTTGCTCCAGATGCGGTCCGGGGTGCTGTAGCGGGTCCAGACGGCGAAGTCCGCGCCGATGACGAACACTTGCCGCTGTCCGTTCGGGTAGGTCTGCCAGGCCTCCCCGTACTCGCAGATGTAGTCGCCGCCGAGCCCGGAGACATGGCAGTAGGACGATGCCGGCTTGGCGGGAGCGGCGGCCTGGGCCGGGGCGGTGGCCGCGCCGGTCAGCGCGGCGCCGGCCAGCGCGAGGGCGGTGGCCGCGAGGGCGGAACGGCGGAGGACGGCGAAAGTCATGATCACTCCTGTGACTGCGTGGGCCGAAGGCATAGGGCGGTTCTGTGCGGCCCGCCCGCGCGCGGAACCGCTCGGCACGGCGGCCGGGAAGGCGGAGGACGCGAAGGGCGGGAAAGAGGAAGGACGGGAAAGAGGAAGGACGGGAAAGAGGAAGGACGAACAAGGGGAGGGGCGGGGCCGGCACGGTTCGTGGGGGTGTCCTGGGGGTGCACCGAGGCGGCCCCGCGCCCTTGATCCTGAACACCTCGACCGTAGTGCCGCCGGCGGGCCGCGGGACCCGGTGAACCGTTGCCTCCCGTTGCCAACCCCGCCGGCAACCGCCGACACCGAGCGGAAGTTGATATTCCGGCTTGGGGGAACGGAGGGCCTCCGCACCCGCCCGACCTGCGAGTCGGCGCCGTACGGCCGGGCGGTACGGTAGTCCCGGGGGACACAGGGTGAGGTCGTGGCGCACGGTGGCATGGGGGACACAGCGGTGTTGATCGGCGAGCGACTTCGTACCCTGCGGGTCCGGCGCGGCTGGTCGCTGACCCGGCTGTCCCTCCAGGTCCACTACAGCAAGAGCTATCTGAGCCGGGTCGAGAACGGCCTGCGCCCCCTCACCCCGGAACTGGCCGAGCGCTGCGACAGCGCCCTGGGAGCGGGTGACGACCTGGCCCGCCTCGTCCGCGACCGGCTGCGGGCCGAAGGGACGGGTGACGCGGCCTCACCCGTACCGGAGCGATCGCACACCGGCGGCCCGGTGCCGGCCCAACTGCCCGCCGTGGGACGCATGTGGGGGCGCGAGGCGGAGGCCGGGCGCGTCGAGGCGTTCCTCGCCGGGCACTCCGGCCCCGCCGTGATCGCGGTCGACGGGATGGGCGGCGTCGGCAAGACGACGTTCGCCGTCACCCTCGCCGGACGCCTGGCCCCGGCCCGGCCGGACGGAACACTCTTCGCCGATCTGGGCGCCCACGGCCCGTCCGGGAGGCGGGCCGCGCCGGAGGCCGTGGCGACGAGGCTGCTCCACGCCCTCGGCCGGCCGCCGCAGCACGTCCCCGTGGACCCCGCCGAGCGGACGGCCCTCGTCCGCAGCTCCCTGGCGGAGCACCGGGTGGTCGTGGTGTTCGACGACGCCGCCGACGCCGCCCAGGTCGCCCCCCTGCTGCCGGCCCTCGGCGACAGCCTGATCGTCGTCACCAGCCGCCGGCGCCTCGCCGCCCTGAGCGTCCGGCACGGCGCCCTGCGGATCGGTCTGGAACCCCTGCCCGTCGACGAGGCGGTGGATTTCCTGCGCGACGCGCTCGGGCGGCACCCGGTGGGGACCCGGATGATGTCACCGCCGTCCACAGAGGACACCAACGCCCCGAGCGCCCCCGGACCCGCCGGCATGGAAGCCGACGACTCGGCCCTCTCGGCCGTCGCCCGTTACTGCGGCGGACTTCCCCTCGCCCTGCGCATCGCCGCCGAGCACCTGACCGAGTGGGGCGACCGGTTCGCCACCGCCACGGCCGGAGCGCCGGACGGCGGCGGCGCGCGACTGGACGTCCTCGCGGTGCCGGGGGAGAGCGGCGCGGCGGTCCGTTCGGTGTTCGCCTGGTCCTACCGGGCGCTCCCGCCCGACCAGGCGCGGGCGTTCCGACTGCTCGCCCTGCACCCGGGCGCCGAAATGGGCGTGGACGCCGCGGCCGCCGTGCTGGGCGAACCGGCCGCCGAGGCCTCCCGGCTGCTCGGCGAACTCCGGTCCGCGAGCCTCGTGATGGAGGTCCGCCCCGGCCGGTACCGGATGCACGACCTGCTGCGCGACTACGCGCGCGAGTGCGCCCACGCCGACGAGCCCCCCGGCGAACCGGCCGCCTGCATCGCACGGGGCATCGCCTGGTACGCCCTCTCGGCCGAGTCGGTGGCGGACGTGCTGCTGGGCCGCGCGCGGCACCGGGGCGACCCCGTCGAACCGCCCGCACGCTGCGTGCCGACGGAGTTCGCCTCGCTCACGGAGGCGCTGGACTGGTGCGAGAACGAGCGGGCCAACCTGAAGGCGAGCGTCGAGACCGCCCGCGCGGCCGGCAGCCCGGTGGCGTGGCGGCTGCCGTACGCCCTGTGGTCCTTCCTGTACCTGCGCCACCACCACAGCGACCTGCTCAGCGTCGGCACCGCGGCCCACGCGGCCGCGGCGGGCGGCGGGCCGTTCGCGGAGGCCTGCGCCGAGAGCGTGCTCGCCGCCGCCCGCGCCGGCCTGCGGGACCACGCACGCGCGGACGAGCACTACCGGCGGGCCGTCGAGCGGTTCGCCACGGCGGGTGACGCCGTCGGGGAGAGCACGGTGCTGGCCGCCCACGCGCTGTCCTGCCTGCGCCGACGACGCGGCGCGGAGGCCCTCGGCCACGTGACCCGCGCCGTGGAACGCGCGACGGAATCCGGCGACGCGTGGGCGACGGCCGTCACCCTCACCGGCCTCGGCGAGGTACGGCTCGCCCTCGGCCGGCCCGCGGAGGCCGTCACCCCGCTGCACCGGGCCGAACGACTCCATCGCGCGCACGGCTCGCTGTGGCTCCAGGCGTCGACGTGGACGCTGATCGCCACCGCCCACCGGGAACTCGGCGACCACCGCCGGGCCGAGACCTGCTACCAGCGGGCGATCCGCCTCCACGGCCGCACCGGCATGCGCGCCGGGACCGCGCACGCTCTCCACCAACTGGGCATCGGCCTCCTCGCCCAGGGCCGTACCCGGCAGGCCCGCCGGACGCTCCGGCGCGCCATGGAGATCTACGCGTCACTCGACGACCCACGGGTGCGGGACGTCCTGGAGTGCCTGACCGCGGCCGGCCCCGCGAACCGTCCCCCGGCCGGATCCGGGCTGTCGCCGGGGTGACCCGCTCCGGCGACCGGTCGCGGCGGCCTCACGCCGTCGGCGCGTGCGCACCGCGCGACAGCCGATGGCCCGAGGTCGCCGGTCCGGCGGTCCGGTCCGGCAATCCGGCGCGGGTTCGGGCGCCGAACCGTGACCGGTTGCCGCAACCGGGCCCACGGCCGGCCCCCGGCCCCACTCGGCGCACGGCCGGCCCCCGCCCCGCCGGGCCCGTCGGCGCGTGCGCACCGCGCGACAGCCGAGGGCGCGAGGTCGCCGGTCCGGCGGTCCGGTCCGGCGACCCGGCGCGGGATCGGGCGCCGAGCCGCGACCGGTTGCCGCCACCGGGCCCACGGCCGGCCCCCCGGCTCCACTCGGCGCACGGCCGGCCCCGCTCCCGCCGGGCCCGACGGCGACGCGCACGGCGTCATGCGCTCAACGGCACAGCGCGCCCCCCACCACCCGAACTGTGCGGCGCACGGCGCCTGGACCTCACCGCGTCGGCTGCCGCTCGGTCCCCGCGCCGCACCCGTCCTCCTCCTCCGAGAGCCGCCCGCGGCTCCCGTCGTCCGCCGCGTGGCGTCCGCCGCCGGCCGCCGCGCCGGTCACGGCGTCCGCGCCGCCCAGCGCGCCGTTCCGTTCGCCCGCGCCCAGGCCGGCCCGCGGTGGGCGGCGGCTCCCGCGCCACCCGACGGACCCCGCCACGAGGATGAGCAGGCCGAGGCCCTCGAAGCCCGCCCCCGTCCAGGTCAGGGCGCCCAGCCCGCCCGCTCCGGCGAGCAGTCCGCCGAGGGCGCCGGCCACCGTCTGGCCCAGGTAGACCGCGCTGTTGTTGAGGGCGAGGAGCATGCCGCCGTGCTCGCCGCCGATGGTCAGCAGGCGGTGCTGGACGAGGGGGAAGCACGACCAGTGGACGAGGCCCCAGACGGTGAGGACGACCGCGGTGCCCGCCGTGGAGCGCAGGGCGGGGGCCAGTGCCGCCAGGGTGAGGGCCAGCAGACTCAGGGCGACGGTGAGGCCCCGGCGCGGGTCGACGCGGTCGGCGAGACGTCCGCCGGCCAGTACGCCGACGAAGCTGCCGACGCCGAAGAGGAGCAGGAGCCAGGGCCGTACCGCGGTACCGACGTCCCCGAACCGGTCCAGCAGGGCGCCCAGGTAGGTGTAGACGACGAACGTCCCCACCGCCCAGCACGCCGTCGTCAGCAGGGCGGAGGGTGCCCGCCGGACCCGGAGGGCGGCCGTCCTCCGCCGTACGCCCGCCCCGCCCGGGCCCGGCACCGACGGCAGGCAGGGCCACAGGCCCGCCAGTGTGACCAGGGACAGCAGGACGACGAACCCGAACGCCCAGCGCCAGGAGGACACCTGGCCGATCAGGCTGCCCAGCGGGACGCCGAGGGCGATCGCCGTGGTCATGCCGGCGTAGACGACGGCCAGTGCCCGCCCCCGGCGTTCCGGGGCGGTGATCCCGGCCGCGACGGCCGACGCGGTGGCGGAGTACAGCGCCGCGCCGGCGCCCGCGACGACCCGGCTGAGCAGCAGGACCGGATAGGAGGGCGCGAGGGCGGACAGGAGGTTCCCCGCCGCGAACACGCTCAGGACCGCGACCAGCAGCGGGCGGCGGTCGACGGCCGAGGTGAGGCCCGCCAGGACCGGCGCGGCGATCGCGTAGGTCAGCGCGAACACCGTCACCGTCTGGCCGGCCGCCGCCGTGGACAGTCCCAGCTCGCCGGCCATGGAGGGCAGCAGGTCCGCGACGATGAACAGGTCCGTCCCGATGGCGAACATGCCCAGGGCGAGCAGCCAGATCGCGGCGCCGCCCCCGCCCCTGCCTCCCCGTGTCCGTTCCGGCATCGTGCCGTCCGCCATCGTGCCCACCCCTTCTCGCGCCGCGACCGCGTCGCACACGGCACCCGCCGCATGTAACCGGTCATGTGGTTACTTCGTTCGAGGCGGGTAACCTAACATGGGGTTATGAGTGCGGAGCAAGAGCGTCAGGACCCCGGCTGGGTCTGGTACGGCACCCGGGTCAGCGTCGACTTCGTCAACACCCGGCGGGACCGCTGGGCGGGCGGCCGGGAACTGCTGCGGCACCCCGCCGACCTCACGGCGTGGTTCGAGGCGGCCGCGATCGGCCCCGCCTGCATCCCGGTCGACGAGCCGCTGCTGGCCCAGGCCGTCGAACTGCGCGAGGCCGTGGACGCCGGGCTGCTCGCGGTCGTCGAGGGCGCGGCCTTCCCCGCCGACGCCCAGCGGGTCCTCAACGCGTGGCTGGCCCGCGCCGCCGAGAACCCGCCCCGCCTCGACGTGCGCGACGGCGTCCCGGTGCTGACGGCCGGCGTCCCGCCGGTGGACGCGCGCGGCGCGCTCGGCCGGATCGCCGTGGACGCGGCCGAGATCCTCGGCAGCGCCGACCGCGACCGGCTGCGCGTCTGCTCGGGCGAGCGGTGCAGCGCCCGGTTCTTCGACAACTCGGTCGGACGCAGGCGGCGTTGGTGCTCCATGGCGGCCTGCGGCAACCGCGCCAAGGTGGCCCAGCACCGCCGGGCGCGCGCCTGACGCCGGCCGCCCGGGCCGGAGAAGACGGCGAGGGGCGTGCCGCTTCCCCGCGGCACGCCCCTCAACGGGCCCTCCTCAGCTCACCGTTGGCTGACCCGCACCACCCGCAGCCCCGGCGCCGCGAGAATGTCCTTCTCACAGAACCGGCCACTGATCATGCGGCCCTTCGAGAACAGCTCGGTCTGGTCGCTGTAGTGGGCGGACGACCTGTCGTCCGACTGGGAGTACGACAGCAGGGTCCGGGCGGTCACCGGGCAGGAGCCGCCGCCGAAACCCACCGCCTGGACGTAGCTGGTGCCCAGCGACACCTCCGGGTAGCCGCCGCGCGGGCCGTCCCAGCGGGACTCGACCTTGTTCCACGCACCCAGCACCTCCGTGCCGCCCGGCACCGGGATCCGCTTGCCGTTCCGCACCACGAACTGGTGCGCGCCCAGCGGCGCGTCGAGCGCGATGCCCGCCGACCGCAGGTCGGTCACGGCCGCGGCCAGGGCGCGCGCGAAGCCCGGCTCCGCCGTGTCGAGTGTGTTCGGCGTGGTCACCGGCTTCCGGGCGTCGAACGGCACCCGCCACAACCGGTCCGCCGGCACCTCGCGCACCAGCGCGCGGACGAAGCGGTCGAAGAGCAGCGCGCCCTTGCTGCCGTTGGTCAGCTTGCGGTCCCAGCGGGCCAGGACACCACACGCTCCCGACACGTCGACCGGCCGCCCGTCCCGGCCCTTCGCCGTGCCGCCCGGCAGCTTCGCACAGGCCGCCGCCGCGTCCGCCGCCGCGAGGTCGCCGGTGGGCGCCCGCTCGGCGAACTGCTGCCGCTCCAGGTCCGCCACGGTCAGCCTGCCGCGCTTCGCCATGGCGGCCACGTCCTCCAGCCCGCCGCGCGTCCGCAGCGACCGCTCGGTGGCGACGTCGCCGAAGATCCGCGGGTATCCGGTGAGCGGCCGGTCCGCGTTGGCCAGCCAGGGACTGTCGTTGGAGTTCTCGGCGTACGGCGCGTCGACCAGGGTGGGCATCGCCGACGGTCCGAAGACCCCCGGCTGCAAGGCGTCCCGGTCCTTCCCCAGCGCGCAGGCGCCGCGCGATCCGTCGAGCACCGCGAGCCCCGACGCGGGATACGTCCGCCGGCCCAGGGCCGTCCCGCAGTCGCGCCGTACCGCGTCGGTGACGCGCGGCAGCACCTGCGACTGGGTGTAGAGGCTGTGTCCCCGGGAGTCGGCCGCGATGGTGTTCACCCACGGCAGGCCCTGGGTGCGCCGCAGCGCCTCCCGGACGCCCTTGACGTCGCGCGCCTTGCTCAGGGCCAGCGAGCTGTCGGCGAAGCGGAGTTGGGCGGCGTTCGGGTCGGCCAGGGCGTACACCGAGCCCGGCGTCCACGGCAGCGGCAGGTCGGAGCCGAGCCCGACGACGACGGGCCCGTACCGCGTCCACCACTGGCTGCGGGTGACGTCGGCGAGCCGGCCGTCCTTGCCGCGGACCGCCACGGTGACCTTCCGCTCGGTCATCCGCTCCGGTCTGCCGTCGACCAGGTACGAGCGCGGGTCGCCGGGGACGGGCTTCAGCTCGTACAGGCTCATCGGCACGCCGGTGGCGACCGTGTGGCTCCAGGCCATGGACGCGTTGTGGCCGATCTGGACGGTGGGGGAGCCGAGCAGCGAGGCCCCCGCGACGTCGAGTTCGCCCGGGATGGTCTGCTGCGACTGCCAGAAGCGGCGGCCGCCGTGCCAGGGGTAATGCGGGTTGCCCAGCAGCAGGCCGCGCCCGTTCGCCGTGGTGGCACCCGAGAAGGCGACGGCGTTCGACCCCATTCCCTTGTCGTGGCGGGCGGCGAAGTACGACCGGGCGGCGGCGGCCGGGTCGGCGGCGCCGGACCCGCTCTCGGCGGAACCGGAACCGGAACCGGAGTTGAGAGCGGAAGCGGAACCCGAACCGGAAGCGGTCGCGGCCGGGGGACGGGCGCCGGTGATGGCGTCCGCCAGCGCCCCCTGGCCGCCGAGCACGATCAGCGCGTAACCGCGCCGGGCTACGTCGGTGGCGGTGACCGGGCGGACCCAGTCCTTGCCCCGGCAGGCGGGGTCCGTGACCTTGTTCTTCCGCAGCCAGGCGTTGTAGCCGGCCGCCCAGCCGCGCATCAGCTCCCTGGCCTGCCGTGAGGGGCCTTCGGGCGCCGGCCGGTCGAGCAGCCTCTCGACGGTCCGGGCGTCGCGGACGCCGCGGAAGTACAGGTCGCTGGAGAGATTGGTGGCGGCGTCGGACAGCGACCGGTCCGGGGCCGCGTCCGGCCCGAAGTACCGGGCGCGCTCCCCGCGCAGGGTGACGAAACCGTCGGCCAGTGTGCAGACGGCGTCGGCGGCTTGGGCCCAGCCGTTGCCGAACCCGAGGTTCGCGTAGTCGTCGGCCACGATGTGGGGTATGCCGTACTCGGTGTAGCGGATCACCGCCGAGAGCCCGCCGGCGGACGGCCGGTCGCCACGGTCGGCGGCCCCCGGAGCCGCCGCGGCCGGCAGGGCCCCGGCACCGGTCAGCAGGGCGAGCCCGCCGACGGCCAGGGCGCGGAACGAGTGACGCAAGCGCAAGATGACTCCCATCGTTGAGGGACGACTCAAGAGACTCCCACGACGGTGGGACGGTTGAGGCGAACGCCCGTGCTCCCAGGGTGTTTTCACGCCGTATCGCACCGGACCCGCCCGGCCCTCGCCCCGCGTCCGTCAGCGCTCGTGCGCGCTCATGAGCGTTCGTCAGTGTGCGTCACCGCTCGTCACCGCTCGTCCACGAGTCGCCTGATCTTGCCCACCGACCGTTCCAGCGTCTCCGGCGGTACGATCTCGACGGTCACCGAGACACCGACGTCGTCCTTCACCCTCCGGGCGATCGTCTCCACGGCCGCCGCCCGCTGCTCCGGCGTCGCTCCCGGGCGTGCCTCGGCGCGGACGGTCAGCCGGTCCATCCGGCCCTCCCGGGTGAGGCGGAGCTGGAAGTGGGGCGCCACCCCCGGGACCCGCAGGAGGACCGCCTCGATCTGTCCGGGGAACAGGTTCACCCCGCGGAGGATGATCAGGTCGTCGCTGCGGCCGGCGATCCGCTCCAGCCGGCGGAACTCCCGGGCGGTGCCCGGCAGCAGCCGGGTGAGGTCGCGGGTGCGGTACCGCACGACCGGCATGGCCTCCTTGGTGAGCGAGGTGAGGACGAGCTCCCCGGGCTCCCCGTCGGGCAGCGCCTCGCCCGTGACCGGGTCGACGATCTCCGGATAGAAGTGGTCCTCCCACAGGTGCGGACCGTCCTTGGTCTCCACGCACTCCTGGGCGACGCCCGGCCCCATCACCTCGGAGAGACCGTAGATGTCGACGGCGTCGAGGCCGCACCGCTCCTCGATCTCCCGGCGCATCTCGTCCGTCCACGGCTCGGCGCCGAAGACGCCGACGCGCAGGGCAGTGGAACGCGGGTCGACGCCCTGCCGCTCGAACTCGTCGAGCAGGGTGAGCATGTACGAGGGCGTCACCATGATGACGTCGGGCCGCAGGTCCCGGATGAGGCGCACCTGCCGGGCCGTCATGCCGCCGGACGCGGGAATCACCGTACAGCCCAGCCGCTCGGCACCGTAGTGCGCGCCCAGGCCACCGGTGAACAGGCCGTACCCGTACGCCACATGGACCGTGTCGCCGGGCCGGGCGCCCGCCGCGCGCAGGCTGCGGGCGACGAGGTCGGCCCAGGTGGTGAGGTCCCGCTCGGTGTAGCCGACGACGGTGGGCTCGCCCGTGGTGCCGCTGGAGGCGTGCACGCGCCGGATCCGCTCCCGTGCCACGGCGAACATGCCGTACGGGTAGTGGGCGCGCAGGTCGGCCTTGGTGGTGAACGGGAAGCGGGGGAGGTCGGCGGGCGAGCGGCAGTCCTCCGGCCGGACCCCGGCCTCGTCGAACGCCCGGCGGTAGAAAGGGACGTTGTCGTAGGCGTGCCGCAGCGTGGCGGTCAGCCGCTCCTGTTGCAGCGCCGTCAGCTCGTCGCGCGACAGGCGCTCTCCCGCGTCGAGTGCCGCGGCTGCCGTCATGACGCCCACCCCCGTTGTGCCGACCGATCATTCGGTAGTTTCTCTTCCGGCAAAAGAATCAGCCACTGCCCGCAGACGTCAAGAGGGTGGCGCGCGACTACCCTCACCCGTATGAGTGATCTTGCGTCGGTGGTCGTCAACGGCGTCCGCATCGCCTACCGGACCCACGGCCCCCAAGGGGCGCCGCCCGTCGTGCTGCTGCACTGTCTCGGCGCGAACGGCGGCGACTGGGCGGCCGAGGCCGCCTGGCTGGCCACCACCCACCGCGTGTACGCCGTCGACCTCCGGGGCCACGGCGCCAGCGAGCACATCGGCGACTACGCCCTGCCCGCCCTGCGCGACGACGTCCTCGGCCTCCTCGACGCCCTCGGCCTGGAGCGGGTGACGCTGGCCGGGCACTCCTTCGGCGGAGTCGTCGCCCAAATCGTCGCCCAGGAACGTCCGTCGGCGGTCGCCCGGCTGATCCTGGAGGAGGCTCCGGCGATGCTCCCCGCCGATCCGCCGGCCGTCGTCCCACCGCGCCCGGACGGACCGCTCGGTTTCGACTGGGCAGTCAAGATCCAGTTCACCCGGCAGCGCAACGCCCCCGACCCCGACTGGACCGCGCGCCTCACGAATATCACCGCCCCCACGCTCGTCGTCACCGGTGGTCCCGGCAGTCACCTGCCCCCGCACCTCTTCTCCGCGCTTCTCGAACGGCTCCCGGACGGGCGGCCGGCGGCGCTGGACGGCGCCGGGCACCTCGTCCACACCGCACAGCCCGCCGCGTTCCGGACCGTGGTCGAGCGGTTCCTCGCGGAGACCGCGGACCGGGTGTAGCGGCGGCCTGTCCCGGACGGCGCGCGGTCGCTAGGGTGGCGGGACGGGACACCGTGCGACCGGGAGGGGAACGGCACGTGGCGAAGAGCGCGACCGAGTACCTGGCGGACGACGGGCGGCAGCGGCTGGACCTGTCCAACGCCACCTGGCAGCCGGGCGTCCCGGGTACGGGAGACGTCCAAGTCGGCTTCATCGACGGGTACGTCGCCCTGCGCGACCGGCGCACCCCCGACGTCCCCGCCGTGATCTTCTCCCCGGAGGAATGGCGCGCCTTCGTGGACCTCGCCCGGGAGGGCGAGTTCGACCTCACGTAGCGGAACGCGCGCGCCCCTCCGGGGAATCGGCGGCGTCCACCGGGCCGGGCCCGTCGGCCGGCGGAGCGTCAGCCGGAGGTTCCGGCCCTCGGCCCGTCAGAGCAGCACCACACACCCCCGCGCGGCCAGCGCGTCGAGCAGCCGCGGCGGCGGGTCGAGCGCGTTCCACCGCAGGTCCAGCTTTTCCAGTGCCGGGAGTCCGGTCAGCCAGTCGGGCAGCGACGTCAGCCGGTTGGACCGCAGGTCGAGACGGCGCAGCGCGGGCAGCCCGCGGAGCGGGCCGGGGACGGTGGTCAACGCGTTCTCGCGGAGCTCCAGTTCGCGCAGTGCGCTCAACCGCGACACCGAACCGGGCAGATCCGTCAGGGCGTTGCCGCGCAGCCACAGCTCGCGCAGGGCTGCCAGCCTGCCGATGCCGTCCGGCAGACGGGTCAGGCCGGCGCGCTGAGCCCGCAGCTCCACGAGGGAGCTCATTCCGCCGATGTCCTCCGGCAGTTCCGCCAGCCGGTTGTCGCCCACGTTGAGGTAGCGCACCCGTGACAGCCGCCCCAGCGCGGCGGGCAGGCCGGTGAGCGCGTTGCCGTGCAGGTAGAGGCAGCCGTCCAGACCGGTCAGCGCGCCCAGCTCGGGCGGCAGCGAGGTCAGGGCGTTGTGGCCCAGGTCGAGGGTGCGCAGGCCGGTGAGCCGGCCGATCCGGGCCGGCAGCTCCGTCAGCCCGTTGTCCGCGAGGATCAGCGTCCGGAGGCCCTCCGTCCGCCAGACCTCCTCCGGTACGTGTCCAAGCCCGTGCCGCCAGTAGTCGAGCGTGCCGTTCCGCATCGCCGGTCCCCTCCCGGAACCGCCCCGGCGGGCCCGGGGCGCGGCGACGGTACCAGGGGGCCGCTCGTGCCCGGCGGGCCGGGGTTCCCCCGGGGGCGCCGCCCGTCACCGGGCACGTACGATGTGGGCATGTCCTTCCTCCGCCGCCGCAGCGCCGCCACCCCCACGGGGCCGGACTTCGACGTCCTCGCCATGGACCCCGGTGACTGGCCGGGCGACCTCGGTGCCGGGCTGCTGCCCGCGCCCGACGGCAGTTGCCAGGGCGTCTTCCTCCGCTACGACCTGTTCGGCGGGCGCGGCCCGGCGATGATCATCGGCAATCTCCCCGAGGGCTCCCCGGCCCGGGAGCTGGAGGAGGGCCAGGTGCCCTTCGAGGTGGCGCAGCTCCTGGCCGCGCTCGGCAACGACGAGCCGGTCACGGTGGTGGAGACCGAGGACACCCCGGTCATGCACGAGGACAACCTGCTGATCGTGCGCCGCCTGAAGTGTTCGGAGAGCCGCGTCTCCTGCACCCAGTTCGACCGCAGCGACGGCGTCCTCGTCACCATCGCGAGCTGGGACCGCCCGATCACGGACGACCTCTACCAGTTGCTCAAGCCGCTCCCCGCGGAGATGTTCCAGGCGGGCTGAGCCCCGGAACCCCGCCGGGCGCCTTCCCCGGGCCGGCCCGTTCGCCAGGCCCGGGGAATACGCGCGTCCGTCAGCGGTTCGACGAGCGCACCGTCACGTCGGCCGCCCGGACGAAGGCCACCCGGTGGCCGAACTGGATCTCGTAGTACACGTCCTTGCCCCGCACCACCACGTGCTTCGCGGGGTCGAAGTCCTTGGCGTACAGGTACTCCGCGGCGCTCGTCCCGCCCAGCACATACGCCTGCCCGGCGGACAGCTTGTACGGCAGCGGGGTCACCGCCTGCACCGGCACCCCCGCCGGGTACGCCTCCTTCTCCGGGTACGCCCGGCCGTAGACCGGGACCTCCTTCAGCCCCTCGCGCGGCGTCACCAGCTTCCCGCGCGCCCCCAGCGCCACCGGCTCCCACCACGGGTCGCGGAACCACGCCTTCTGCCCCAGGTACCAGACGGCCGTCCAGCCCGGCAGCCGGTCGGCCACCGCGAACTGCTGCCCGGTCGAGGCCCGGGCCCCCGTGTCGTTGACGTCGGTGGTCGACGCGCTGCCGTCCGGGCGCAGCCCGACATCCCTGACCAGCGGCGCGTCGTCCCGCGGCGCCACGTGCAGCCGGACCGCGCCGGAACCGTGCGGCGCGCACTCCTGGCCGGGCTTCTCACAGCCGGTGTACACCGGCTCGTTGTCGTCGTAGTCCGGGCTGATCGTCACCATGCCGCTGAACGGGCTCGCCGTCGGGTGGAAGGGCTTGCCCAGCAGCTCGAAGTAGTGGGACCAGTCCCAGTAGGGGCCCGGGTCGGTGTGCATGCCCTTGATCGTCGACGGGACCGTGCCGGGGACGTTGTCATGCCCCAGGACGTGCTGCCGGTCCAGCGGGATGTCCAGCTTCCGCGCCAGATGGCGCACCAGCCGGGCCGACGTCCGGTACATCTCCTCCGTGTACCAGGCGTCCGGACGGGCCAGGAAGCCCTCGTGCTCGATGCCCACCGACTTGGAGTTCACGTACCAGTTGCCGGCGTGCCAGGCCACGTCCTTCACCGGCACGTGCTGGGCGATGAGGCCGTCGGTGGAGCGGACCGTGTAGTGCCACGACACGTACGCCGGATCCTTTATCAACTGGAGGGTCTTCTCCCAGGTGGCCTCCGTGTCGTGGATGACGATGAAGTCCGCCTTCTGCGTGGTGGGGCGGTCGGCCACGTCGTGGTTGCCGTAGTCCGAACCCTCCAGCCGCTGGTAGGGCGCGGGGACGGACTCACACACGACGGTCTCGGGGCACTCGACGCCCTCGGCCGGGGGCATCGCCCGGCCCGTCCGCTCCCGGTGCGGGACGAGACGCGGGTCGGCCGCCAGCGTCACCCGCTGTCCTGCGTCGGTCGTCCGCCGGGCGCCGGTGCGGATCAGCTCGAAGACGTCGTCGGCGTAGGCGCGCGCGGTCGCCGGGTCCGCGGCGCCGGACCAGCGCGCCACCGCCCCGTACCAGTCGGCGGCGCCCCCGCCGGCCGGACGGCCGAGCCGGCGCTGGGCGTCGGCGAGCAGGGCCGCCCCGCCGCGCACATTGGCGGCGGGGTCCGTCCGCAGCGCCTCGGGCCGCAGCCCCGTGAGGCCGGCGGCCCGGTCCAGGGTGCGCAGCCGCTCCGGGAGCTCGCCGGCCGGGGGCGAGACGCGGTGCGCGTCCGCCGCCGCGCGGTTCGCGGCCCGGCGCGGCCGGGCGGCGTCGCCGCGCGCGTCCTCGCCGGCGTCGCCGTGGTGCGGACGCTCCCGGGTGGTGGCCAGGGCCGTGGCGGCGTCGGTGAGGTGCATCGGGCCGTAGCCGCCCGTGACGCTGGGCGCCCCCGCATGGGTGTCCCAGCGCGACTGGAGGTAGGACACGGCGAGCAGGACGCTCGACGGCACGTGGTACTCGGCCGCCGCCCGGGCGAAGTCCCGCTGGAGCACGTCGGGGCCGCTCGCGGCGGCGTCGGCGGCCGGCAGGCCCGAGACCAGCGGGAGCAGCAGGGCGGCCGACGCGAGCGCGCCGGCCGCCCCGCGGGCATGGCCGCTTCCACCGGCCGTGCGGACTCTTCGGAAGGGTCTCCGTGGCGTGTGCTCTGGAACGGGAGCGGGAGCTCGCAAGGCAGCCTCCTCGAGGACGGGCCGGGCCGTACCGTGC
This sequence comes from Streptomyces sp. NPDC052910, assembly GCF_055585605.1. Classification (NCBI taxonomy): domain Bacteria; kingdom Bacillati; phylum Actinomycetota; class Actinomycetes; order Kitasatosporales; family Streptomycetaceae; genus Streptomyces; species Streptomyces sp. NPDC052910. Next base: position 352,297 of record NZ_JBVJJR010000006.1, on the reverse strand, counting down.
GCCGGAGTGGTGGCGACCCGAACCTACCAAGCGGCGGTGCCGAACAGACGATCCGTCAATCAGACTGGAACGCACGTTATGGGCACGTCAACGCCTGGGCTGCGGGAACCTCTGCGACCCTCTGCGCCGGAGGAGTGAACGCCGACACGCCGCGCCCGGGGCACGGCGTGTCGGCGGGTGCGGCGGGCCTCAGCGGGTGCCCACCGCGGCTCGGACGGCCCGTCGGGCCAGCGCGCAGTCGTCGTGCAGCCGACGCAGCAGGAGCCGCTGCTCCTCGCCGGTGTCCGGGGCGCCCGGCGGGACCGGCTCCTGCTGGGCCCGCTGGACGGCCAGCTCGTACGTCCGGATCTCGCGGGTGAGCACGAGCATCAGATTCACCAGAAAGGCGTCACGCGCCGGCGTCCCCGCGGCCTGCGCGTGCTGGCTGATCTGCCGGCGCGCCAGGGGGGCGTCCCCCAGCACCGTCCACAGCGTCGCCAGGTCGTACCCCGGGAGGTACCAGCCCGCCTGACCCCAGTCGACCAGCACCGGGCCGGCGGGGGAGAGGAGCATGTTCCCGAGGTGCGCGTCACCGTGGCAGAACTGGCCCTGGACATGCGCCAGGCCGTGGAGCAGCTTCTGAAGATCCCCCATGTCCCGGTCGGTGAGCAGGCCGAGCTCGTGATAGCGGGTGATGTGCTTCGCGTAGTCGAGCGGCATGTCGAACACGCCGACCGGCGGCTGCCAGAGGTTCACCCGGCAGACCGCGCCGAGCGCCACCCGCACGTCGGCGCGCGGTGGGGTGTCCGCCGGATGCCGCCGCAGGGCGGCCGGGCGGCCCGGCATGCGCTCGACGACCAGGATGCCGTTCTCCGGGTCCGCGGCGATCAGCCGCGGCACCCGGACCGGCGGACGGTGCCGCACGAAGGTGCGGTACGCCGCTATCTCCTGCCGGAACCGCTCGGCGCCCGCGGGGGAGCGGTCGAGTAAACACTTCGCCACGGCGCTGGTGCGCCCGGCGGTGCCGACCAGCACCACGGAGCGCCCGCTCCGGCGCAGCACCTGGCTCGGAGCGAACTCCGGGCAGATGCGGTGCACCGAGGCGATCAGCGAGCGCAACTCCGGGCCGTCGGGGCCGGACAGGTCGATCCTCCCGCCGACCGGCGGTGTGCCGAACCCGGGGCCCCTCCGCGCCCGTCCGCCCCCGAACGCGGCTCCCACGGCATGGGAGGGGTCGAGGTACGGTCCGCCGCCCTGCGGCGGGCGGATCTGCTGCGGCCGCGGGGGCCGGAGCGGAGCGGACACGGAGGCCGATGCTGCATACATGGGCGGAACAGATCCCTTCGTGTGCCGGCGAATTGCGCCGCGCCCCCGGACCGCCCCCGCCTGCGCGGGGACGCTTGCCTTCGAATCCGGCCCTTCCCGCCCGGTCCGGCGGCCCGACCCGGAACGAGCCGCGTCGGGCCGGACCGGTCCCGCCCGGCAGTGTGCCGGTCGGATCCGGTCCGGTCCGACCGCTTCGCGATCGGGCCGGCCCACGGTCGTCGCGCACCCTGGGGAATGCGCGCCGGGTGGTCGGGGTGGCGCGTTCCTACATCACACCCATCGACGGGTGGCACACCATCTGGCGAGCCCTGGCGAACCCTGGCGAATAGTCGCCTGGCATCTGAGGGACCGCTACCTTCAAGTCAGCCGAGGAACCTGGGGGCTTGACGTGACGAGGGAACCCAACACCCGCCTGGCGGATCTGTTCGGACTGGCCGGATGGTCCAAGGGCGAGCTCGCGAGGCTGGTCAACCGGCAGGCGGCGGTCATGGGACATCCGCAGTTGGCGACCGACACCTCACGGGTGCGGCGCTGGATCGACATGGGGGAGTCCCCGCGCGATCCCGTGCCCCGGGTGCTGGCCGCCCTCTTCACCGAGCGCCTCGGTCGTGTCGTGACCATCGAGGACCTCGGGTTCTGCCGGCGCGGGCGAGCGGGCAAGGGACAGTCGCAGGACGGTCTCCCCTGGCCGCCCGAGCGGACGGCCGCGGTCCTCACCGAATTCACGGGAATGGACCTCATGCTCAACCGACGCGGCTTGGTGGGCGCGGGCGCCGCGCTCGCCGCAGGCTCAGCACTCAGCGGGGCGATGCACGACTGGCTGCACTCCGATCCGGCCCTCGCCTCGGACGCCCCCCGTTTCGACGACCCCCTGCACCGCGCCTCCTACCCGGGCCACGCCGAACAGGCGGGCTTCGAGCGGTACGAGGCGGCCCCGGTGGGCTCCTCCGAGATCGACGAGCTGGAGCGCTCGGTCGACATCTTCCGCGCGTGGGACGCGGCCCGCGGCGGCGGGCTCCAGCGCAAGGCCGTGGTCGGCCAGCTCAACGAGGTGGGCGGCATGCTCGCCTACCGCCACCCCGAGCACCTCCAGCGCAGGCTCTGGGGGGTGGCGGCCAACCTGGCGGTGCTGGCCGGCTGGATGTCCCACGACGTGGGGCTGGAGCCCACCGCGCAGAAGTACTTCGTGATCGCGGCCCACGCGGCCCGGGAGGGCGGCGACCGGCCCCGGGCCGGCGAGGCGCTGTCCCGGGCCGCCCGGCAGATGGTGCACCTCGGCCGCCCCGGCGACGCGCTCGACCTGATGAAGCTCGCCAAGTCCGGCTCGGGCGACGAGGCCCTGCCGCGCACCCGGGCGATGCTCTGCACCGTCGAAGCCTGGGCGCAGGCGGCGATGGGCCGGGGCCAGGCCATGCGGCGGACCCTGGGCCAGGCCGAGGAGCTGTTCGTCGCGGACAAGGGGGACGTACCCCCGCCGAGCTGGATGCAGATGTTCAACGAGGCGGATCTGCACGGCATGCAGGCCCTGGCCTACCGCACCCTCGCCGAGCACGATCCGTCCGCCGCGGCCGTGGCACAGCGCCACGCCCTCCAGGCGCTGCGGCTCCGCGCCGGGACCAACCAGAAGCGGTCGATCATCTTCGACCACATCTCCATGGCCTCCGCCTGCTTCCTCGACGAGGACCCCGAGCAGGGCTGTTCCTACGCCCGGAAGGCGCTGCGCTCCATCGGGGAGAACTCCTCCCACCGCACCTGGGACCGGCTGCGGGAGATGTACCTGCTCACCGACAGGTACTCCGGGTTCCCGCAGGTCGCCGAGGTGCGGCAGGAGATCGAGCGGGCGCTGCCCAAGGCGCCGGGCGGCCGGGGCCGGACGGCCACGGCCTGAGCCCCGGGGCTCGCGAGCCCCACGGACAGCGCTCCCGCCGGCCGTGCCGGCCGGTGGCCGGAGAGCCGGACCACGGGCGCGCGCGGACCACCGGTCAGGAGGAGGCGACCCGGGCCACCAGCACACACCCGCCGTCGTCTCGTGCCACCCCGCTCCACTCCTCCAGGACGGCCCGGACGCACTCCTGCGCGCTGCGGGCCGCGGCGAACCGGGCCGCCAGCCCGGGCAGCGGCTCCGCCCTCCCGCCGGCCTCGGGGTCGCGGGGCGACAGGCCGCCGGTGTGCAGGACGAGCACGTCACCGGGGAGCAGCCGCTCCTCGGCCTGGACGTAGCCGGCCCGTGCGACGGCACCGAGGGGTACGCCCGCCGGAGCCCGCAGCGGGCGTACGCGCCCCTCGCGGAACAGCAGGGGGGCGGGGTGGCCCGCCCGGGCCCACAGCAGCGTGCGGGTGGCGGCGTCGTACCGGCAGCAGACCGCGCCGCCCAGGGCGGGCCGGTCGGAGGCGGTGGCCAGGTGGTTGAGGCAGTCGAGCAGCGGGCCCGGCTCGGTGCCGGCCACGGCCATGCCGCGGACCGCGCCGAGCAGCACCGCCGTTGCGGAGGCCGCGGCCACGCCCCGGCCGGTCAGCCCGCCCGCGCTGAGCAGGGTGCGGCCGTCGGGCAGTGGCAGGGCGTCGCACCAGCCGCCGACGGCGTCGGTGTCCGTGGCGGGGAGATGGCGGGCGGCGACGTCGAGCGTCCCGCCGGGCCCGGCCGGGCCGCCCCGGGCGGGCCGGTCCGGCTCGTGCCAGGGCGGCAGCACCGCTTCCTGGAGCTCGGCCGCCAGTCGCCGTTCGGCCACGGCGCGCCGCCGGTGCGCCCGGAGCGAGTCCCCGGTCGCGTCGACGGCGTCCCGGCTGCGCCGCAGCGCGGTGACGTCCCGGAGCACGGCCCACATGGCGGCCGTGCAGCCGTCGTCGTCGAGGACGGGCTCGCCCATCATGTGCAGGGTGCGGGGGGAGCCGCCGGGGCGGACGACGCGGAACTCGCCGTCGATGGGCTTGCCGTCCACCAGGCAGTCCGTGACCAGCGCGGTGAGCAGCTCCCGGTCCTCCTCGATCAGCAGGGAGGGGAACTCGTCCAGGGTGAGGGCGCCGTCCTCCGGCCGTCGGCCGAGGATCCGGAACAGCTCGTCGGACCAGGTCACCTCGTCGGTGAGCAGGTTCCACTCGGCGCTGCCCGCGGGGGCCGGGGATAACGCCGCGGGTGTCGCCTCCCGCGATGCCCCGGGCTCCCCTGGCCCGGGCAGTCCTTCCCGCAGCCGGCCGAGGTGGGCGCCGAGGTCGTCCAGTTGGTGGGCGGCGAGGTCGCAGAGCGCGCGCCGCCAGCGCTCGGCCGGGTCGCCGGCCGGCTCCTCGCCGGCCGTCTCGCGGCGGATGGCGTCGATCCCGCCTCTGAGCCGCCGCGTCTGCGAGATCAGAGCGTCGACCGCGCCGGGGGCGGTGGGCCCGCCCGGGGCGCGGCCGGCCGGGTGCTCCGCGGGTGAGGCAGAAGAAGGGGACGGCATCAGGTACTCCGATGAGGCGGGCGCGGCCGACGCCGGCGTGGTCCGCGAGAGCGGCCGGAAGACTGCGTGACGACTCTTGCACAGCGGGCGAGGGCCCGTAAGCGGTTTGGCCATACCCGATCCGGTGGTGACGCTGACATATGCCAACGGCGTGCCGGGGAAAATCGGACAGAGGCTCGGCGGAACGCCCGACTCCGGGTAGGCTGCGGGCGCTCGGTCACCGAGTCCCCACAGTTCACCGGGCATAGCCCGGGTGGACACCGGCAAGAATGCCGGACGACGGAAATCCCGTTGCCAGCCGACCCCCCGCACCGGATGCTGACCTCATGTTCGATCCAGACATAGCGCCCAGCGGCACCCTGCTCGGCCTCCTCCAGCGAGGCCGCGGCGACGGGACCCTGCACGCCCTCGCGGCGCCCCGGGCCGAGGCCCTCGCGGCGCTGAACCAGTGCGTGCTCCGCGACCCCCGGCGCGACTGGCAGGTCGAGAACCGGTCCCTGTACTACGCGCGGCTCTACCTGGATCTCGACGGCGACCTGGCGGAGATCGAGGAGCACCTCTTCCACCCGGACGACCTCCTCGACCCCGCGGAGGAGCGCACCGGCCTGGCCCTCGCCGTCCTCGGCCACCTCGCCGCGTACGGACGCGAGGACGCGCTGCCCCTGCTCCGCCGCTACGCCGCCACCGGCGGCAACTGGAGCTGGGCCCTGGACGAGCTGGCGCTGCGCGACGACGACGCCGCCCTGGCCGCCCTCGGCGAGGCCGTCGTCGCCCGCTTCCCGGAGTCCCCCGAGGGCGAGGCCGCCCTGGCCGCCGCGGTGCGGGACGCCTTCGAACCCCGCCCCTGGCGGATCTGGGCCGAGGACCCGCACGCACCGGCCACCGCCGCCCGGGTGCGCGCCGCCCGGGAGCAGGGCTCCTTCGACCGCTGGCAGCGGCAGTTGCGGCCGGCCGGCCCCCGGCCCGGCTGGAGCGTGCGCGAGGTGCTCGACTGGGCCCAGGAAGGCCTCGCCCTCCACCCGCCCCAGCACCGCCACGTCCCCGCGACCCGCTGCCTCAACGCCGTCGCGGGACCCGAGGACCGCCTGGAGATCATCGAGGCCGCCGCCTTCGGCCCCGAGGCCGCCCGTGCCACCGCGCTGCGCTACCTCGCCGAGCACGAGGACCCCCAGGCCCTGGAGCTGATCGAGGCCGCCGCGGCGGACCCGTCCGGCGCCGTGGCGGACGCCGCGGTGACCGCCTTCGAGCGCATGCGCGGCCCCGCCGCCCTGGAGCGCGCCCGCGCCTGGGTGCACCGGACGGACGCCCTGGGCGCCGCCGCCGCGGGCATGCTCGCCTGCCGGGGTGCCGCCTACGACGCGCCGCTCGTCCTGGGCGCCCTGCGCCGGGTCGTCCGCACCGAGGGGCCGGACGCCCCCGTGCTCTGGGACCTCGTCGACGGGGCGGGCCGCCTCGTGATCGCCTGCGCCGCGCCGGTCCTGCGTCACCTGTACCGCGAGACGTCCTCCTCCCACCTGCGCGGCCGGGCCGCCCGGGCGCTGGCCGCCACGGACCCCTCGTTCGCCGCCGGATTCGCCGTCGAGTGCCTGTGGGACTGCGAGGAGACCACCCGCGAGCTCGCGGCCCGGCACGTGGCCACGGCGGACTCCCGGGTCGTGGACCAGCTCCGCCGGCTCGCCGCCGATCCGGCCGAGGAGGAAGAGGTCCAGACCGCGGCCTTCGACCGCTTCGGCCCGGACACGACACCGGTCTGAACGGCGCTCCCGGGCCGGGACGGGCGCGCGCCCGCCGTACCGTTCCGGTGGCGATCCGCGCCCGACAGGCCCCGGCGCGCCCCTTTTGTGCGAAGCTGTGGCGAACACCCGTGTCTTCAGGAGGTATTGATGCCCGATTCAACAGCGGGGGAGCAAGGCGGCGCCGGTACAGGCGGGGCCGCGGAGGACGATGTGAAGCGCAGGTTCCGCGAGGCGCTGGACCGCAAGCGGGGGAAGACGGCCGAGGGGAGCGCCGGCGCCCGGGTGCAGGACGGGCCGAAGATCCACGGCACCCACGGGAAGGCCGGCGGACAGCGGTCGTTCCGCCGCAAGAGCGGCTGACGGCCGGCGCGTCCGGCCGCGGTCCGGCGACGGCCCGGCGCCGTCCGCACCCCTGAGGCCCGCCCGAGACCCCTGACGTCTCCCGGCCCGGGCCCGGCGTCCTCGCGCCCGGGCCCCCTATCCGCCTCCCCGGGCCCGGTGCCCCCGGGCCCGGGGACCGCCTCGCCCCTCCCTCACACCCGCCGCAGCACCACGACCGCGTTGTGCCCGCCGAAGCCGCACGAGTCGCTGGCCACGGCGTCGACGCGGCACGGCCGCGCCTCCTTCGCCACCACGTCCAGGTCCAGCTCCGGATCGAGCCGCTCGAAGTTGGCGGTCGGCGGGACGAGCCGGTGCTCCAGCGTCAGCACGCCCAGTGCCGCCTCGACGGCCCCGGCGGCCCCGAGCATGTGCCCGGTCACGCCCTTGACGGAGGTCACCGGCGGCGGCCGGCGGCCGAACACCCGGCTCAGGGTCTGTCCCTCGATCCGGTCGTTCATCGGGGTGGAGGTGCCGTGCGCGGTCACGTGCCCGATGTCCGCCGGCTCCAGCCCGGCGTCCGCCAGCGCCGCTCTGAACGCCCGTTCCAGTCCGGCCCCTTCGGGGTGCGCGGCGGCGTGGTGGAAGCCGTCGGTGGAGGTGCCGTGCCCGGCCAGCAGCGCCCGTACCGGGGCCCGCCGGGCGCGGGCGTCGGGGAGCCGTTCGAGGACGAGGATCCCGGCCCCCTCGGCGAGGACGAATCCGTCCCGGTCGGCGTCGAACGGGCGGCTGGCCCCGGCCGGGTCGTGCAACCGGGTGGAAAGCGCCTTCATCTGCGAGAACGACACCGACGACAGCGGGTGGCAGGGGGCTTCCGCCCCGCCCGCGAGCACGATGTCGCAGCGGCCGGCCAGCAGCAGGTCCCGGGCCGTGCACAGGGCGGTCGTCCCCGAGGCGCAGGCCGTGGTCACCGCTGTGCTGGGGCCGAGCGCCCGGAGGGCCAGACCGATCTCGCCCGCCGCCGCGTTCACCATGACACGGGGAACGGTGAGCGGGGACACGCCCTCGTAGTCGGCGCGCTGGAACTTGGCGAAGCTCCGCGCCGCCGTCTCCTTGCTCTCCGACCCCACGCCCACGACGACGCCGACGCGCGCGCCGTCCCAGGTCGCCGGGTCCAGGCCGGCGTCGGCCACCGCCTCCCACGCGGCGGTCAGGGCGAGGTGGGCGACGCGGTCCATGCGCCACGCCTGGCGGCCGACGGCGGCCCGGACGTCGTAGGCGGGGACCCGGCAGCTCAGCGGCACCGGTACGCCCGCGAGTTCGGGATCGACGGCGGCCGTCGGTACCCCCGAGCACACCCGCCGCCAGGTCGCCTCGGTGCCCACCCCGGCGGGCGTGACCAGCCCCAGTCCGGTGACCGCGACGCCGTCGCCGCTCACGCGGCCGGGCCCGGGGTCCCGGTGACCGACTCGGGCGCCCGCTGGGCCGCCTCCACCGCGGCCACCGCCTCGGCGAACGTCGTGCGCAGGGAGAGCGGGTCCGCACCGGACGGGATCCGCAGGCCCAGGTCGTCCTTGAGCACACACATCATCTCCACCAGGGCGAGCGAGTCCATGCCGAGGTCTTCCATGGTGCTCTCGGGGCGGATGCTCTCCGCCGGGATGTCGAAGTACCGGCCCATACAGGATTTGATGGGCTCGTACAGAGACGTCATGCCTGTTCCTCACTGCCGAAGGGCCCGGGGACCGAGGGGTGCCGGGGACCGAGGGGAGGGGCGCCGGGGAGCCGCGGGGCCCGGGTCGCCGGGCGGGCGCCCGCGGCACGGACCGTCCGCACCCGGACACCCCGCTCCCGCGAGGCGCCGGCACCGCCCCACGCCGGACGGGCCGCCGTCCCCGTCGGTCCGGCCCGTACGCCACTCACCCGCGGCAACCTAACAACCAGGCTGTATGACGATCGCCGACGCGCGCGGGCCGGTCGGCGCGATGACACCTGTCCGGAGCAACGCACGTCCGCCGACGCGCCGGGCCTCCGGGGCGGCCGGGTCACTGCACGTCGAACTCGTTGCCCTCGGGGTCGGTCATCGTCACATGCCCGCCGCCGTGCCCGGTGACCACACGCAGCACCGACGCCCCCAGCCCCTCCAGGCGCGCCACCTCGGCGTCACGCTCACCGGCGGCGGCGTGGACGTCGATGTGGAGCCGGTTCTTGCCCCGCTTGGGCTCGGGGACGGCGTGGAAGAGGATCCGGCGTCCGAGTCCCATGCCGCGCTCCGCGTCGAACGGGTCGTCGGGGTGCCGGATCGCGGCCAGCTCCCGCCAGGCCCGGCGGCCGGCGACCTCGACGACGGCCTCCGGTCCGACGGCGCCGGCGCCGAGCAGGTGGGCGATGAGGGCGTCGTGGTCCTCGACCTCGTAGCGGAGGGCCGCGCCCCAGAAGGCGGCCAGCCGGTTCGGGTCGGCGCAGTCGACGACGAGCTTCCAGTGCAGGGCCATGGGGTCTCCAGGAGTAGGGGGTGGGGGAAGGGGCAGACGGGACGTGACCCGCTGTCGGGCCCCGCCGCGCCGGAGCCCTTCACGGTCGCCACATGATCGAACAGGCTATCGGCGTGGAACCGACTCCGCTCCCTCGCGCGGAACGCGCTCTGCTCACCACCGGGCGATGTGCGGATAATGGGGGGTTCCGTCAGGCGGCCGCCGAGCATGCCGGCCGGCCGGCGGTCCGACAGCCAATCAGCACCGGAATTTGGGGGCGTCGATGAAGAGCGAGCAGCGGCACGGGAAGCGGTACCGGGGGCGCCTGGCCCGCCGGATCTCCGCTGTCGTCGCGCTGGCGCTGGGCACCGCTCTGCTGGCCACGCCCGCGTCGGCCGCGGTCGGCCGGGCCGAGGCCCGGACGGTACAGCAGGTGCGCGCGGTGACCGCCGCGAACCCGGCCGCCGCGGCGGAGACGGGGACCACAGCCGCGGCCGAGGCCGGGCGGACGGCGTGGGTCCAGCGGGCCGACACCGACGACCGGGTCCTGGCCAAGGAGAAGAAGAAAAAGAAGAAGAAGGGCTTCCTCAAGAGGCTGGGCAAGACCCTGCTCGTCATCCTGATCGTCGTGATCCTCCTGGTGATCATCGCGATCTGGCTGATCGTCCACTTCGTGCGCAAGGCGCTGCGCCGCCGCCGCACCTGACACCACGGCGGGTGCGGGGGCCGGTCCGGGCCGACGGCCGGGGCCGGCCCCCGGCACGTCCGCCGCTCGGACGCGGCCTCGCTCAGCTCGTCCGGACGACCCAGGCCAGGGCGAGCCACGGGGCGGCCGCCGAGCCGGCGGCCAGCCCCCAGCCCGTCGCGGTGTCGGGGAAGCCGGTGAGCAGCGGGAGGACGAGCACCACCCCGCCGGCCAGGAACACCGCGGCGGGCAGGTGCACCCAGGGCTCGAAGCGCCGGGCCCGGGCCACCCCCGCCTCCCGGCGGTGCATGGCGACGGCCGTGCTCAGCCCGGCGACGAGGGCCAGGATCCAGATCACCGGCCGGACCACGATGCGGCCGACGGTGGACGACAGGTCGTCGTCCGAGGCCGGGCGCACCCCCAGCTCGGGGCGGCTCGGGGCGTACAGCAGCTTGATGGAACGGCCCTGCTCCAGCTCCCCCTGGGTGCGCACGCCGTCGACGGTCACCTGACGCGGGCCGGAGTCGAAGGGCACGGTGACGACGATCGTGGAGCTGAACTCCTCGACGTTCCGCTCCACCGCGCCGGTGACCTGGGACTTGCCGACGACCTGGGCGACCGTCAGTTGGTGGGTGCGCCCGCCGGCCCGGTTCATCTCGGCGAGCCACCGGCCGTGCGCCCCGTCCGGGCCGACCGCCTGGCTGAGCGCGGCGGCGCTGGCGAAGGCGATGCCTAGGCCCAGCACCCAGCACAGGACACGGGACCGGGGCGGCTCCGGCCACGCCCCGTACCCCCGGCGCGAGGCCCGGCGGCGTGCCGCCCGTCCGCGCGCGGCCCTCCGGCGGGAGGCCTCGCGGCGCAGCGCGGCCCGCCGGCGCGCGCGGGCGACCAGGGAGGCCAGGATCCAGCAGAGGGCGCAGGCCGCCGTGGCGCCCACCATCCAGAGCAGGTGGCGCTTGGGCGGCTGTTCGGCGAAGGGGACGGTGCCGTAGGGGAGGACGGCGAGCAGTGCGGTGGCGTACCCGACGAGCAATGTCGCCCACCCGGTGAGCCGCGTCCCTGCCCTCATGCCCAACAACCCCGCCCAGCCATCTGATGATCTTGACGTGGACAGCGTAGTTGGTGTGCTCGCCCGGACCTACGGGTGCCCGGGCGCCGGGGCGGCGCGGGAGCCCGGGCGCGGCGGGGCTCAGGCGTACGGGGTGAGGAACCGGTCGGGCTGGCAGGCGTCGCAGGGACGGACGTCGTGGGTGGCCATCTGGGCCCGTGCCTCGGCGGTCGTCAGGGTGTCCTCGCCGCCCTTCGGCACCCAGCACCCGGCGTGGTGCAGTTCCTGGAGAACGCCGCCGGAACGGCGGTAGAGGGTGATCGGCCAGACCGCGTCCTCGAAATCGGGACGCAGGGTCCTCCGCTGGGAAATGTGCGTCTGATCGGAATCCCCGGAAAGGCGTTTGAGCACGAGCTCGCGGATCCAGTCGTGCGGGGAGCGGCCGACGCGGTGCGCCGCGGCCTCGATACGGTCGAGTTCGTCTGGGCTGAAGAGCTCCTCCATGACCGGGGACAGTAGCAGCGCGGAAGCCGCCCCGACCCCTGATCCGAAGGATGATCTCACTGCGCTCACCTGCGGGTTGACCAGGGTGTACGGTTCGCCTCGGCATGTGCCCGCGGCCCTGTGGGCGCCGCCGGACGGCCGTGGCTGCGCCGTCTCGTCCGGCATAGGACAAGCGTGTATTCGAGGTGGCATCGGACAGCCGTCGGAGGCGGGCATTCCGTATGTTCGGGAATCACCTGTCCTTGTGAACACCGGACCGTCCGGCGCCGTCCTGGGGGCGGCCGGAGCACGAGGCGCGGCGCCGCGGGTGGGGCGGCCGGGGCAGTCGGGACGGCCGGGGTGGGATTCCGGGCCGCAGGGGCTCAGTGCGAGGCGTGCGAGCCCAGGTAGAAGAGCAGCCAGATGAAGCCGGCCAGCAGATGGCCGAGGACGACGTAGATCAGCACGCGCCAGCCGATCGCCTTCTCGGCGTACTTCTCGCTGTCTGTCATGCCTCGCTCCCGTCGAACACCGTTCGGTCATCGTAGGTCACGAGAGTGTGGTCACCCCTCGGGTGTGTCCGGGGGCTGGGGGCGTGGGGGGTGGGTGGGGCCGCGTGGGGCCATGTGGGGGCAGTCAGGGCATGTCCGGTGCGTTTGTCACATGATCATAGGGTCGGTTTGTTAGCTTGAAGCCGCTTGGTCCCGTCTGTCCGTTGTGCGGCTGGGGGTGTAGTGGTGGCGGTTTCTGCGCGTGAGGCCCGGCTTGCGGCGGCCCGTGGGGGGAAAGCCGCGAACGTGTCCGGCGAGGGGGCGGCCGCCGCCCTCCCGGCGGGCGGGATCGCCGCCGGCGGTCTGCCGTTCGACGGCGGCCCGGCCGACGTCGTCCCCGCCCTGGGCGGCCGCGGCGGCTCGGCCCCCGGCGGGCCCCCCGGCTCGGGCGGCGGAACCCCGGGTGGTTCCGGCGGACCGGGCGCCGGCGGCCCGGACGGCCCCCGGGGTGGCGGCCCGGTCGCCGCCGCACCGGCCGGACCCCCGCCGGACTACGACTACGACGGATTCAGCAGACTGGCGGGCGAGTTGACGGAGCCCCCCGCCGGCGTCTACCGGGTGCGCTACCGGCGCCTGGTCGCCGGCGGCATCCGGGGGCAGCTCGGGGCCCTGCTGCTGGTGACGGCGGCTCCCCTGGTCTCCCTCGCCCTCCTGGTGTGGCTGATGCTGCCCGAGCACTGGGTGGAGCGGCCCTTCATCGACGAGTGGGAGCGCGTCGCCGACGCCGTGATGACGCTGTCCATCGGCCTCATCGAAACGTTCCGCCTGGTCAACGTGGTGTCCAACGCCCATGCCACCTGGGTGGCCAGGGACCCCGTCCCGGTCCGCGCCCAGCCGGGCACCCGGGTCGCGTTCCTCACCAGCTTCGTGCCGGGAAAGGAACCGCTGTCCATGGTCCGCGCCACCCTGGAGGGCGCGGTCCGGGTCAGGCACGACGGCGTACTGGACGTCTGGCTGCTCGACGAGGGCGACGACCCCGAGGTCAAGCGGCTCTGCGAGCGGCTCGGCGTCCGCCACTTCACCCGCAAGGGCGTCGAACGGTGGAACCAGCCCTCGGGCAGCTTCCGGGCCCGCACCAAACACGGCAACTACAACGCCTGGCTCGACGCGCACGGCGACGACTACGAGTTCATGGCCTGCGTGGACACCGACCACGTACCCCTGCCCAACTTCCTGGAACGGATGATGGGGTACTTCCGCGACCCCGACGTGGCCTTCGTGGTCGGCCCGCAGGTCTACGGCAACTACACCACGGCGGTGACCAAGGCCGCCGAGAGCCAGCAGTTCCTCTTCCACGCCCTCATCCAGCGGGCGGGCAACGCCTACGGCGCCCCCATGTTCGTCGGCACCAGCAACTGCGTCCGCGTCAGTGTGCTCCGTCAGATCGGCGGCCTCTACGACTCCATCACCGAGGACATGGCGACCGGCCTGGAGATCCACCGCCGCCGCAACCCCGCCACCGGGCGCCGCTGGCGCTCCGTCTACACCCCCGACGTACTCGCCGTCGGCGAGGGCCCCTCCTCCTGGACCGACTTCTTCTCCCAGCAACTGCGCTGGTCCCGCGGCACCTACGAGACGCTCCTCCGCCAGTTCTGGCGGGCCGTGTGGACGATGTCGCCCGGCCGGGTGATCAACTACTCCCTGATGGTGGCCTATTACCCCATGGCGGCGCTCAACTGGGTGCTCGGCGCCGTCTCGTGCGTCCTCTTCCTGGCCCTCGGTGCCTCCGGCATCAACGTCGAGTCCCAGGTGTGGCTGATGCTCTACGGCGACGCCGCCGCCCTCCAGATCGGGCTCTACGTCTGGAACCGCCGCCACAACGTCAGTCCCCACGAACCGGCCGGCTCGTCCGGCACCGCGGGCATGCTGATGTCCGCCCTCTCGGCGCCGCTGTACGCCCGGTCGCTGGGTGAGGCCCTGCTGCGCCGCCGCTCGCGGTTCGTCGTCACGCCGAAGGGCGACTCCGCCAGCCCGGACCGCGTACTGACCTTCCGCACCCATCTGACGTGGGGTGCCGTCCTCGGGTTCGCGCTGCTCGCCTCCTACGTGCTCAGCCACGCCCACACGGCGATGCGGATCTGGGCGTTCCTGGGCCTGGTGACGACGCTCGTCCCGCTGGGCGTATGGCAGGCCGGGCTGCTGGCGCAGCGCCGCCGCGGGCCGGCGCCGGCCCTGGCGGACGCGGGGCGGGAAGGCGGCCAGGACCCCGAGTCCGCCCGGCCGGTGGGGCAGCGGACGCCGGTGTAGCGAACCGCCGCGTGGCGACTCCGGACGGAAAACAGTTGACAGGGGGTCACTGTGTGTAATTGAGTCTACTCAGACACGTATTCGATCTGGGGGGATCGTCATCGCTACCAAACACACCGGCCTGGCCGTCGCCTGCTGCGCGCTCGTCGTGGCGAGCACCGCGGTGGCCTGCGGCACGGAGGAGAAGCCCGGCGCCGGCGCCAGGCTGGAGAAAGCGTTCGCACGACTGGGGGAGGACAAGGCCGTCGCGGTGGACTTCGCGCTCGACGCGAACGCCGAGGAGGTCCATGCCGCGCTGAAGGACGGCAAGGACGGCAAGGACGGGCTCGATCGCGAAGAAGCCGGTCTGCTCGCCGATCTGAAGGTCAGTTACGCCGTCGTGTCCGACAGACCGTTGAAGGAGCGGGCCGGCGAGGGCGATGGGGACGGCAAGGGCGGCGGCAACGACCGGGACGGGAAGGGCGGCGGAGACGGAGCCCGCCCGTCTGTCGCCGGACGGCTCACCAAGAAGGACGGCACGGTCCTGGCCGAACTGCGGTCGGTCGACCGCAAGATGTATCTGCGCGGCGACGTCAAGGCGTTCGCCGGGATGGTGAAGCCCAAGAACGCCAAGGAACGGGCCGAGCGCCGCGAGTTCGACGACGCGCTGACGAAGATCGACCGCATGCCGGACTCGCTGGCCGCGGTGAGGAACGCGCTCAAGGGACAGTGGGTCGTCCTCGACTCCGCGGAGTTCGAGAAGCTCGCGGCCGAGAAGCGCGAGCGGGACGGCGGATCCACCGACGGACTGGACGCGCGGACGCGGCAGCGGGTCGCCGACGCCCTCCGCAAGGCGCTCACCGACAACTCCGAGGTCAAGGACGCCGGCACCAGGAACGGCGCCGAGCACGTCAAGGTCACCGTCCCCGCCCGCAAGGCCGCCGGGCAGCTCTCCGAGGCCCTGGAGCCGGTGCGGAGGCAACTGCGCAAGGCCGGCAAGGACAGGAGCCTGGGCGCACTGGAGAACGCGCCGGACAAGGACGTCACCTTCGATGTCGCCGTCAAGGACGGCCGATTGTCCGCCGTCACCGTCGACATGGCCGAGCTGGACAAGGACGTGCGCGCCCGGTTGCCCCTGACGGTCGGCTTCCGGGGCGCCTCCGTGAAGATCGACGCGCCGTCCGGCGCACAGCGGCTTTCGCTGCGCGAGATCACCGGGGCGCTGGCGCGCATGGTAGGCGGCGGCGCCGACGGCACGGGCGGGCCCGGCGGGCGCATACGCGGCATGTGAGACGGCGGCCGACGCGGAAGGGCCGGTGGGCCGGGGCGCGATCGAGCCCCGGAACCCGCTTGCGTGCCGGTGCCCGCTGGAATGCCGCGGCACGCCGGGCCCTCACCGTCGTCCTCGCGTTGCCGGACTCCGTACGGGGAGCTCCAGGTAGCCGAAGGTGGGCACGACTTCCCGGCAGAGGCGCGCAGTCCGGCCGAGCGGCGGGGGGACGGTCGCCCAGGGGCGGAGCGCGACGGGGGTGATCGCGTGGACGGCCGCGGTGCCCCCGCCCTCCGGGGGCGGCAGGAGGCCGGAGCGGGCGCCGATGCCCCGGAGGGAAGGGAAGCGGAAGGTGCCGCCGTGCGCCAGCGCGGGGGCGGCCAGGCGGGTGAACCAGGGGGGAAGGGTGTCGTAGAGGAAGACGCAGCCCGGGAAGCGGATGCCGCAGAGCCGGAGCAGGGCGGCGACGTCGGCCGGGGAAAGGTACATGAGCAACCCCTGGGCGGTGACGATCACCGGTGGGCGTACGGCGGGGTGTTCGGCCCACGCCGGTTCGGTGACGGAACAGCCGACGGTGTGCTGCCGGGGCCCGTGGGGCAGCACGGCCCGGCGGAGTGTCACGGTGTCGCGGAGGTCGACCGACAGCCACCGCACCGTGCCGTTGTCCACGCGCCAGAACTGCGTCTCCAGGCCGTCTCCCAGGGCGATGACGGTCGCCGCCGGATGAGCGCGCAGCAGTCGCCTCGTCACCGCGTCGTACAGGTCGGCCCGTCGGGCCAGGTACCGCGTGACGAGCGGGCCGGGGCGGCCGAACCACGCCACCCACGGCCAGTCGCCGTGCCGCTCGACCAACCGCACGGCCCACGGATCCTCGAGGAGCGGAGGACGCCGCCGGGCGGCCGCCGCCCGGTGATGGAGCGTCCACAGGCACGTCCGCGCGACGACCGGGAGACCGGCCGGGACGGGAGGCGGCGGCGGGTGTCCCTCGCCGGGAGTCGACATGCGCGGTATCTACCCGGGCCGGGCGGCGGACGACGGAAAAGCCTCCCGCCGGTGGACACGGTGAACGCACGAGCGGGTCCCGGCGCGGTTCCGGCTGAGCGCCGAGGGGGCAACCTGCCCTGGTCCGCGCTTACTTCGCCACCGGCCGAACAGGAGAGCGCCGCAGTGACCACACCGCACCCGACGCCCAGACCCCTGCTGCTCCTGCTCCTCCCGATCCTCGCGCTCATGGGCTGGGCGGCGTCCCCGGCCGTCGGGTCGGCAACCGCGGCCCCCGCCCCGGCACTTGCCCCGGCCGGACAGCGGGGCGGGTGGAACGACCCGGGCTGTCGGCCGTCGGCCGCCCACCCGCGCCCCGTCGTCCTCGTCCACGGCACCTGGCTGGGTTCCGCGGCCACGTGGCCGGCGCTCGCCGGACACCTCGTGCGCCGCGGATACTGCGTCTTCTCCCTGGACTACGGGCGGGTGCCCGACGCCCCCGGCGCGGCCGGCCTGGGGCCGATCGCCCACTCGGCCCGTGAGCTCGCCTCCTTCGTCGACGCGGTCCTCACGACGGCCCGCGCCCGGCAGGTGGACATCGTCGGTCACTCGCAGGGCGGCATGATGCCGCGCTACTACCTGCGGTTCCTCGGCGGCGCCCCCAAGGTCCACCACCTGGTCGGCCTCGCGCCCAGCAACCACGGCACCACCCTCCTGGGGCTGCACACGGCGACCCGGGTCGCCCCCGCCACCGGGGCACTGCTCCACCACCCCGCCTTGCGCGAGCAGCTCGCCGGATCCGACTTCCTCCGGGCGCTCAACCGCGACGGCGACGTGGTGCCGGGAGTGCGCTACACGGTCGTCGCGACGCGGCACGACGAGGTGGTCGTGCCCTACCGGTCCCAGTTCCTCTCCGGCCCCGGCGTCGACAACGTCACGCTCCAGGACGTGTGTCCGCCGGACCCGAGCGGGCACTGGGTGCTGGCCCTCGCGGATCCCGTCACCTTCCACCTGGTGACCAACGCGCTCGACCCGGCCCACGCCACGCCGGTGACCTGCGCGCCCGCCGATGAGGCGGCTGCGACGGGCAGGTAGGAGGGGGCGCCGGCACCGCACCCCGTCGCTCAACCGCCCGGAGGCGCGGGAGTCAGGCCGGGCGCCGGTGCCGGGGCGGCGGGCGGGGGAGCGGCGGCCGGGGCGGGCGGCTGTGCCGCGGGCGACCCGGGCGCCGGGAGGGCCGGACTGGCCGGGGTGGGCGTGACGCCGGGCGCGGCGGCCGGTGCCGGAGCGGGACCCGCCTGCTGTGCGGCGGGTGCGCCCTGCGCGGGAGCCGGTTGCCGAGCGGGAGGTACGGGCGGGGCCGTGGGAGCGGGTGGGGCCGGCGGCGCGGCAACGGTCGGTGGTGCGGCAAAGGTCGGCGGCGCGGCAGCCGTCGCGGGTGCGGCAGCCGACGGCGGTGCGGTGGCCGTCGGTGGGGCGACCCCCGAAGGGGGTGCCTCGGGCAGCGTCGGCTGCGTCGTCGCGAGGCCCAGCGCGTACTCCGCCCACCAGTGCCCGGCCGGCGGCGCGCCCCGGCAGGCGCCGTCCGACTCGCCCGGCCGCTTCACCCACACCAGGGCGTCCACCAGCGGAGACCCCGTCACCGTGGTGGGAGCCGCCCCCAGGGCACGCCCGGGCGGATTGCACCACGCCTCGTCGCCCGCGTCCTCCTTGCCCTCCTGCCGGGGCGGCGGGCCGTTGCCGTTGCGGCTGGTGTCGATGATGTAGTGGGCCCCGCCGACGAGGGCCGACAGCCGGTCCCCGTAGGCACGGGTGACGGACGTGGTGTGGAAGTTGGAGACGTTCAGCGCGAAACCGTCCGCCTGCCCCACACCCGACCGGCGCAACAGGTCCGCCAGGCGCTGCTGGTCGGAGACCCAGCCCGCGTTGCCGGCGTCCAGGTACACCGACGTCCCGGGCAGTGCCTTGAACGCCCGCACGGCCTCGGCGAGCAGAACCGGGCGCTCGGCCAGCGCCTCCGGCGGGGACGAGCAGCCGGAGGCCAGGTGGGCGAGGGCGTCCGGTTCCAGCACCACCCACGCGCGGCGGTCGCCGATGCCCTCCGCGGCCCGGGCCACCCACCGGCGGTACGCCGCGGCGTCGGGCGCGCCGCCCGACGAGTACTGGCCGCAGTCGCGGTGCGGGATGTTGTACGCCACCAACAGGGGGACACGTCCTTCGGCGGCCGCCGCGCGCGTCACCCGCTCGGCCTCCGCCCGGGGATCGTCCCCCGGCAGCCAGTCCGCCGCCGGCCGGTCGGCGATGCGCCGCAGCGCCTCCGCGTCCTCCTCCCGCCCGCGTTCCTGCCATACCCGCACCTGACGCACCGCCGGCCCGGAGGGTTCCACCCAGAACGGGGCGGTCGCCGCTGCCCCGTCCGCGGCACCGGCCCGTTCCGGGCACAGCGGCAGGCACACCGCCCCGGCACTCGCCAACAGAACGGCCCCCCGCCGGGCGTGCACGAGAACGCGGGCCGTACTCGTCATGCGCATGGGCTCCACCCTTCACCTGGGGATCCGTCGTGCTACCAGGCTGTAATGTGGCGGGCCGTCAGGTCGCGCGGGCTTGCGCCGTGTGGGTCGGCGGTTGGCCCCGACGGGTGAGCGAGGACGGGCGGCCCGGGGACAGGGGGTGCGGGTGCCCGCGTGACGTCCTGACGCTTGCGGACGGTGGCGCCGTACCGACGGTGGCCGCGCCCACACGCGCGAGGCGGGCCGCCGTCCCCTCCGCGGGCGGCGGCCTTCCGCTTCCCCTGCTCACTTCACGGTCGCGCCGTGCCGACGTCGGGGGGCGACGCCGGACGGACCGAGGCCGGCGTGCGCGTCCGCCGGGTGGCGGTCGCGGGTGCCGTCGCCGCAGCGCGAGGGGGTGAGGGCCGGTCGGGGACGGTGGCTCGGTCCGCCCGCGTTCCTCGCGAGGCGGAATCCGCGGCGGCGGCATCGGGACCGTCTCGTGGAGCACGCGGGCGCGGACGTCGGCAGCGAGGCAGCGAGGCGTTTATGCGGGACGGGACATGGTGGGCCGCCCGCCCACCCACCCGCGCCGGCCAAGGAACCCGTACCGCGTCCGTGCCGTACCCGTACTCGTATCCGTACCCGTACGGTGTCCGCACCGCGCCCGGCGGGGCCCCGGAGCGGACGCGACATCGTGGAGGCCGCGCCCGCCGGCGAGCCCGCGGGCGCGGCGTGCCGCGTCAAGGGCACGCCCCGGCCGCACCCCGTCCCCTGACCCTCTCCCCGCACAGCTCTCTCTACCTCCCTGGCCCGCTGCCCCCCAACACCTCCGCCAGGTCGTACGACACGGGCTCCTCCAACTGCGCGTACACGCAGCCGCCCGGATCACGGTCGGGGCGCCAGCGGCGGAAGCGGGCCGTGTGGCGGAAGCGGTCGCCCTGCATGTGGTCGTAGGCGACCTCGCACACCCGCTCCGGCCGCAGCGGGACCCAGGAGAGGTCCTTCTTGCCGGTCCAGCGGCTGGGGCCGCCCGGAAGGCGGGAGGCGGCCTGGGCGTCGGCGTCGGCCCAGTCCTGCCAGGGGTGGCCCTCGGCGGTGGGCATGCGCAGCGGTTCCAGTTCCGCCATCAGCTCCTGCCTCCGCTTCATGGTGAACGCGCCGCACACACCGACGTGCTGGAGCCGGCCCGCGGCGTCGTACAGGCCCAGCAGCAGCGAGCCGACGACCGGTCCGCTCTTGTGCGGGCGCAGGCCCGCGACGACACAGTCGGCGGTCCGCTCGTGCTTGACCTTGACCATCACGCGTTCGCCGGGGCGGTACGGCAGGTCCGGCGGCTTGGCGACGACCCCGTCCAGGCCGGCGCCCTCGAACCGCTCGAACCAGTGGTGCGCGACGCCGAGTTCGTAGGTGACGGGGGCGGTGAAGACCGGGTCGCCGGCATCGCGGAGCGCGTCCTCCAGCGCCTCGCGGCGCTCGCGCTGCGGGGTGGCCAGCAGCGACGCGTCGCCGAGGGCGAGCAGGTCGAAGGCGACGAACGCGGCGGGGGTGGTCTCGGCCAGATGGCGTACCCGGGAGGCGGCCGGGTGGATGCGTTCCAGCAGGGCGTCGAAGTCCAGCCGCCCGCCCCGGGCGACGACGATCTCGCCGTCCAGCACACAGCGTTCCGGCACGCGGTCCTTCAGGGCCGCCACCAGTTCCGGGAAGTAGCGGGTCAGCGGGCGGCCGGAGCGGCTGCCCAGCTCCAGCTCGTCGCCGTCCCGGAAGACGACGGCCCGGAAGCCGTCCCACTTGGCCTCGTACTGCATGCCCGGGGGGATCGTCGCCGCGGGCTTGGCCAGCATCGGCTCCACGGGCGGCATCACCGGAAGGTCCATGATCCCGATTGTGCGGGCGGCGGTGCCGGCCCGCCCGCCGACAGGCGCCCGGCCGCCCGCACGCCTTAGCGTGGCCGCATGGCAGAGACGCTGGAGCTCACCGTCGGCGAGCGGACGGTACGGCTGTCCAACCCGCAGAAGGTCTACTTCCCGGAGCGCGGCTACACCAAGTACGACGTCGCCCGGTACTACCTCAGCGTCGGCGACGGCATCCTGCGGGCCCTGCGCGACCGGCCGACCACCCTGGAGCGTTACCCCGACGGCGTCGGCGGCGAGTCGTTCTTCCAGAAGCGGGCGCCCAAGAACCTCCCCGACTGGATCCCCACCGGCCGGATCGCCTTCCCCAGCGGCCGGTACGCGGACGAGATCTGCCCCACCGAGACCGCCGCCGTGCTCTGGGCCGCCAACCTCGGCTGCCTCACCTTCCACCCCTGGCCGGTCCGCCGCGACGACACCGACCACCCCGACGAGCTGCGCATCGACCTCGACCCGCAGCCCGGCACCGGCTACGCGGACGCGGTACGCGCCGCCCTGGAGCTGCGCGGACTGCTCGACGAGCTCGGGCTGACCGGCTGGCCCAAGACCTCCGGCGGACGGGGCCTGCACGTCTTCGTGCCCATCGCACCGCGGTGGACGTTCGTGCAGGTGCGCCGGGCGGCCATCGCCGTCGCCCGGGAACTGGAGCGGCGGATGCCCGAGCACGTCACCTCGGCCTGGTGGAAGGAGGAGCGCGGCGCGAAGATCTTCGTGGACTACAACCAGACGGCCCGCGACCGCACCATCGCCAGTGCCTACTCCGTCCGGCCCCGTCCGCACGCCCCCGTCTCCGCGCCGCTCCGCTGGGAGGAACTGGAGAGCGCCGCCCCCGAGGACTTCGACATCACCACCATGCCGGCCCGGTACGCGGAACTCGGCGACGTCCACGCGGACATGGCCGACCACGCCTGCGCCCTGGAGGCCGCCCTGGAGCTCGCCGCCCGCGACGAGAGCGAGCACGGGCTCGGCGACCTGCCCTACCCGCCGGAGCACCCCAAGATGCGGGGCGAGCCCAAGCGCGTCCAGCCCAGCCGGGCGAAGAAGGAGCCCGGGGAGCAAGGCGACGGCGGGGACGGGGGAGCCCGAACGGGCGCCAAACGTCGGCGAGAGAGCGAAACCTGACGACACGCCAGTCCGGCTTGGTGCCTCTTGTCGTGCATACCCGGACATAAGTGGTGGAAACTGGGCAATGCTCTCTTCCCACCTCGTACCAGAGGAGTTCCATGTCCAGGAGACTCGCGACCCGTGCCGGCCGGCTCGTCGCCGGCGTGCTGGCGGCGACCGCGGCGGGTACCGTGCTGTGCGCCGCACCGGCCGGGGCGACGCCGGACGGCGCCGCCCGGGCGTACGGCACGGTCAGCGCCCGCACCGGTGTCAACGAGCGCGCCCTGCCCAGCACCGACGCCTCCGTGCGCGGCATCCTGCGCCACCGGATCCAGATCGGCCTGCGGTGCAAGGTCCGCGCCCAGGAGATCGGCGGCAACAACGTCTGGTACCAGCTCAGGGACCGCCAGACCTGGGTCGCGGCCAAGTACATCGACAACAAGGCCGCCGACGTGCCCTACTGCCGCATGCTCAACCGCACCGCCGTGGACGACACCGCCGAGTCGCGCAACGCCATGGGCTGACGCGCCCACAGGGCGCACGGGGTCCCGTCCGAGCGCGGGACGGGACCCCCACCCCGCGCGCACGGGGTGATTGCCGGAGCCGATACGCGTGAGGGCGCCTACAGTTGCCTCACGTACTGCACGGACGTGGGATCCGGCACCGGGCACCACGCCAGGGGCACGAGCTTACGTATCGGCCGGAAGGAAGAACGCGTTGGACCACCTGACCCATGGCTGTGTTCTGCTGCTGGACGGCACCCCTGACCGGCGGCGGGGCCTCCTGCCGAACCCGACCGCGCACGCCGTCGCCGGGGCCCGGCCGCGCGGCTTCCTCGCGGCCGCGACCGCGGACGTGGTCCAGCTCCCGGCGATGGCCGGGCCGCAGAGCGTGCTGGCCTACCTCCGGGACGCCGCCGGCGTGCCGGGCCCGCTGCTGGTGTGGGTCACCGGCCACCTGATGGTGCCGGCCCGCAAGGGCGGGGAGGTGCACCTGGCGCTCCGTGAGAGCACCCCCGCCACGGTCCGCTACACCGGGCTGCCCTGGGAGTGGCTGACCCGCACCCTCGGCGAGCGCGTCGGACCGACGCTGCTCGTCGTCGACGTCGAGGCCGACGAGAGATCCTGGCCGCACGTCGCCGCCGCCGTCCGGGACGGACGGCTGACCTCCGGCCCGGCGGTGTGCGGCGTCGTCACCCCCAGCCCGGACCGGGCCCCCGCCGAGGCCTCGCCGTACACCAGGGCCTTCCTCACCGCCCTCGACCTCGGCCATCCCACGGCGGGGCCCGTCCTCGACCCGGCCCTGCTCCACCAACTGGCCCTGGACCAGGCGGGGCTGCCCGACGGACGGCTGGTCCTCCGGCACGGCACCCCCGGGCCCGTCCTGGCCAACCCCGCGCACGCGGCCCCGGCCGCGGCCCTCCCCGCGCCGCCCGCCGCGGCGGCCATCGCCCCCGCCGCCCCCGTCGAGTCCGCGCGGCCGGACGAGCCGCCGGCGCCGGCCCGGGAGGAGGACGCGCTGCCCCGCATCCTGGCCGCCGCCAACGCCGGCCGGCACAACGAGGCCGCCGCCATGGCCGCCGCCTGGGAGCAGCAGGTGCTGCGCCGGCACGGGCCGCAGAGCGCCGAGGCCGGACTGTGGATCGAGGTCCGCGCCGACCTCGCCCGGCTGGCAGGAGACCATCCGCGCGCGGCCGAACTGTGGATGTCGGCCGCCGCCAACCGGCTGGCCAGGGGCGGCCCGGCGGACGCCGAGGCGGTCGCGGCCCTCAAACGCGCCCACTACTGCTGGCAGCACAGCGGAGACCGGGCGCCCCTGCTCGCCCCCGCCCTCCTCGCCCTGTGGGAGCAGGTGCCCGGCAGCCTCGACGCCGCCGCGGACGTCCGCGCCCGGCTGGCGGAGGGGCCGAGGCCGGTCTCCCGCTGAGGGACGGGCCCCCTCCGTCCGTACGACGGCTCGTCCGGCCCCGGCCCCGGGGAGCCGGCGTCGGCCCTCCGGTGGCCTGTCCGGCCCCGGCCCCTGAGGCCGCATCAGTCGCGGCGGGACGTCCACCAGCGGGCCTTGTACATCGCGCCGCGCACCAGCCGCTTGGTGCCGTCCGGCTGGTGGAAGGTCAGGACGGACGTGCACCAGACGCAGGAGTGGCCCGGTTCGGGCCGGGCGATCAGGACGCGGCCGGTGGCCGGGTCGTCGCCGATGCTCTTGACGCCGGGGGCGCTGATCCGGGAGCTCTGCGGGTAGTCCACGAAGCGGTGTCCGCCCGTCGTGTACTGGTACACGGCCGTGCCGGTGGTCACCCACAGGCGTCCCTTGGTACCGAGGACGGGGGCGAGGTCGTGGCCGTCGCGGGTCGGCAGGGCGCTGCGATGGACGACGGTCAGGCCGGGGTCGTCGGCCGGGCCGTCCACGCGCAGGGCGACGAGCTCCCGATTGCCCAGCGCCCACAGCAGGCGCGTCCGGGGGTCCCAGTGCACACCGTGCGCGCCGCGCAGCGGCACCTCCGCGTGCCGGGTGGCGCGCGAACCGGTCGAGGCCGCGTACACGCGGACGAAGCCGCCGGTACTGGCCGCGACCGCGACGTTGCCGTCGGGGAGCAGGTCGATGCTGTGCGCGTTGCCCGGACCGGTGTGGGCGGCCCAGTACACGTCCCGGCCCGGGTACCCCACCACCGCCGCGAGCCCGCCCGAGGCGGTGGCCAGCAGATAGCGGTGGCCGCCGAGTTCACGGAGTTTGGCCTCGCTCGGGTTGCTCCACGACGAGCCGGGCTCCAGGTCGGCCAGCCCCGGCTGGTCGTCGGCGCTCCAGGACCACAGGACGCCCGTGCCCCGGCTCACGTCCCAGCTCCGCGCGTCGGAACGGAGGACGTGCACCGCCCGCGTGGCCTGGTCGGCCGCGACGACGGGCGTCGCCGCCGCGCCCCGGCCCCCGGCCACCCTCGGCTGCGCGCCGGCGGTGGGGGCGGACAGCGCGACGAGCACGGCGACGGCGGCCGTCAGCGGGCGTCGCACGGGCGGTCCGGATGGGGGATGTGCACGGGGGTCAGGATGGGCCGGACGCCGACGCGGGGTGCGGTGCCACGCCCGGGCGGGCGGGGAGTTCGCCCTGGGGAGTGTTCGCCGGTCTCCGTGCTGACGGCGGTGTGGGGTGTGGGGTGTGTGTGCGTGGCGGGGCGCCCGCGGCCGGGCTCGGGCGCCGGGTGCGTACCGCCGCGAGCGGGACGAGGCATGCGGCCCGGCCCGGTCAGCCGTACATCGCCACCCGTACGAAGGCCGCCAGCGCGTCGTCGATGGGGTGGGGCCGCGGCCTGCCCGAGGAGTCGAACCGGTTCCACCGCTGCGTGTTCACCGCCACGGCCACCTGCCGCCCGCCGTCGGCACGGGTCACGGCCAGGGTGCCGGCGCCCCAGACCGTGCCGCCGTGACCCCAGAAGGTGTCCTGACCGGGGGCTTTCGTCGGGTGCAGGCCGAGTCCGTACTCGATGGTCTTCCCCTCCTGGGAGACGACCGGGACAGTGCGCCGCATCCGCTCCAGCGAGGCGGGACCGACGATTTCCCCGGCGAGCAACAGGCCGAAGAAGCGGTTGAGGTCCGCGACGGTGGAGACCAGCGAGCCCGCGGGGCCGACCCAGGACATGTCGAAGACGCTGAAGTCGCGCGGCGGGTCGATCATGCCGAACCACGCCTCGTACATCCGGGAGTGCGGCCCGGCGAGCTCGGGACCGACGGGGAACTCGGTGTTCCGGAGCCCGGCGCGCTCGATGACGTTCCGGGTGATGTACCGCTCCGCCGTGGTGCCCGACATCCGCTCCAGGAGCGCGGCGAGGAGCAGGTAGTTGGTGTTGGAGTACACCCCCGGGGTCCCGCCCGGGGGGCCGGCGAGAGGTGCGGTGACCCCCATGGTGATCAGTTCGGTGCGGTCGAACCGGGTGAACCGGTGATCGTCCAGGCTCTGGGGGCCGGTGCCGGCGAAGTCGGGGAACGTCTTGAGGGAGGGGTAGGCGTACGGGAGGTACTCGGCGAGGCCGCTCGTGTGGTCGAGCAGCATCCGGACGGTGATCGTGGCACCGCGTTCCCCGGGAACCAGCTCCGGGAGGTACGTGCCGACCGGCGCGTCCAGGTCGATCCGCCCGCTTTCGGCGAGCAGAAGGACCGCGGCGGCGGTGAACGTCTTGGTGACGCTGCCGACCCGGTGCCGCATGTCGGCGGTGACCGGGCGGCCGGTGACGAGGTCGGCGACCCCGGCGGCGCCGCGCCAGACCCGATCGCCGTCCCGGACCTCGGCGAACAGGCCGGGTATGCCGGCACGGTGGACGTTCTCCAAGGCGGTGTCGAGCGCCGCGGATTCCAGTGGGTTCGGCACGTCATGCGTCCTTTCGTCTCCCCCGGGACGAGCTCCACGCCGGTCCCCGGCCCGGGCAACAGGGCACGGTGGCGCACCGCTTTGCCCGTTGCCGGGTCGGCTCGGCGCGCCGACGTCCTCATTATGCACGCGGTGCGTGCAACGCCAAGTGCACTGGTGGGGTGGAATCCGGTGAGAGGAGAGGAGAGGAGAGGCGTGGCGCGGCGAAAGCGCTGGTCGACCGAGGAGGCCCTGGACGCGGCCGCGGAACCGCCGCGCCCGCGACCTCCGCCCCCTCGGGGCGGAGCGCGACACCGCGTTCCGGGAGATCCTCGCCGCCCACCTCGCCTGGATCGAGGCGGTGATCCTGTCGGGTTAGTGGTGGGCAGGGGGCAGGGGGTGACAGGGTGGCCGGTTCAATAGGGCATGGAGTGGACGCGAGGTGAGGGAGCGTCAGGTCGCTGGAACGTGCGGTTGGGGAGACCGCCAAACCTGATCAAGGGCAGCCCCGAGGCGCCCGGCGCGCCGACGGCGACCGCCGGATCACCGTCCGGATCCCACCGGGCATAGCTTGCGGACGTGGTCCCGCAGCGTGGAGTACGAAACCCGGTCGAAGTCATGCTCTTCAGCCAGCCGCTGCAACATCCGCTCGACCGTGTGCTTCTGCTTGCGCGGGGCCTTCAGGTCCTCCCGTAGCTTTGCGTCGATCCACTCCGCCGCCGGGTCCAGGACGCGGAACTTCCTGCGGACGGCCTTCCATGGCGGCGGGACCGCCGAGGCCATCGCTTGCTTCACCGTCCGCCGATGGACCCCGTACTTGTTCGCCAGAGCCTGCTGCGACAGCGGCGGCTCAACACGCACGTCCCGGCGGATGCGTTCGAACAACTCGACACGCGACAAGCCCACCCTGGCCTGCCGACACGGCCACGACCAACGGCACGGCCTCCGACATGACCGTGAACGACGGACACGACCTGACGGGATCGGGCAGGCGGCTGACGCCATTTACCCAGACGAGGGCATGTCCTCACGAGCCAGGGCAGGTGGGGCCGAATCCAATGTCGATCAAGCTGGAACCACAACGACCTGCCGAGGTGGAGCCACTGCCATCTGTCACCAACAACCTCACCGGCGCCCCCCCGATCAGTGGCCACGCTGAAAACGCTCAGTGAACCGGCGGAAGGAGGCGGCGCCGGACCGACCGTATCCGGGGCGGGAGAGGGCGGCAGGAGAAACGAGGGTGCTCACTCAGACCGGGTCCACGTAGTCCAAGGCCGTCCGGTAAGCATGCGGGTGGCGTCGGTGGTAACGAGGTGTGGTATTGCCCCAGTGGTTGTAGCCGGCCAACGACAGTTTCAGCGCCTCGACGTACGTGCTGAGCCCGGCTCCATGTGGCCCCAGTATCTCGCTCATGCGCGGGACGTCTCGCTCAAGCTCCAGGAACCGAGCAATCAGTGCGTGCGTGTGGTCGCGGATCTGCCCGGCTGCTTCCTCGATGCTGATCCCGGCCAGGCGCGCACGTACTGCGATGGAGTTGTTCTCCGTGTCTTCGACGCTGATTTCCTTGTCGATGGACTGCAGGTCGTTGCTGAAGGTCAGTGCATCGCAGATGACCTGGCGCATGACTTGCAGAGGTGGGTAGGCAAGGGCGAGTTCGGAGAGCTCGTAGTGGCCGAACCGTTCGCAGAGGTCGGTGGAGGTCTCAGCACCGATGGTGTACCGGCGGCCGGCCAGGCAGGTATCTTCCTGGACGGGCATTCCGGATTTTTTGTCGAGCGTTTCGCTGATGTAGCCATAGAGGTAGTTACGCCAGTTGCGGCCGGCGCGCACGCACCAGGCCTTGGACATGCCTTCGGTGATGCGAGACCACATGTCCGCGAAATGGACGACGAGGGGCGTGTCGGAGGTGGCGATGACCGTGCTGCCGCTGTGGAAGGTAAGTTCGGTCAGTTCCTCGATGAGATGGATCGATGCATCGACCTTCGTGCCCAGCGTACGGTCGAATTGGTCATCGATGAAGAAGTAGAACGTCATGGCGTCGGCCGCGAGGTCGGCGTCGTCACCCTTGGCGTAGGGCCAATAGTTGCAGCCCAGTTCGGCGACAAGGATTTCATGCCAGTAGTCGGCCGCGCGGTCGTCCGCCACCAGCCCGGTGCGACGGGCTGTTCGCAATCCGTTGACACGGGCCCGGCCCAGGTCAGGGCTGGACTCGTACGCGAAGGGAATATCGAGGCGGGAGAGCGGCATCAGCGAGTTCCTTCCAGGGGGGCGCGCACCGGTGTGGCCACGACGCGCGAAACAACTCTTTACGGGACAAGCCTCAGGAATGAAGGACAGGCTGTCGGCTGGCATGTGATCCTGAGCCCCGAGGGATTGGCCGGATACCCGAGCGATGGGCCGACGAGCGGACCAGTGGTGGGCTGACGTTCCACCACTGCCTGACCCGCCGCCCAAGGGGTGTATCCCCATCTCACCGGAAGGGCCGGCAGGGAGGAAGGGCCGGACGCAGTCAGGTGCGTGCACGTGTTGAATGGGCGGTCCGCAGCGGAGGCGGTGCCGTGTCAGGTGAGTAAGCCCGTGAAAGAAGTTGCCGGGGGCGTGAACGGCACACCGTTCGTCGTGTGAAGGGGCTGTGACAGTGAACAGTGGTTGACGTTCGTCTTGGTTGACGGTGGCCGCGACGTGCGGCCA
Organism: Streptomyces sp. NPDC052910; assembly: GCF_055585605.1. Classification (NCBI taxonomy): domain Bacteria; kingdom Bacillati; phylum Actinomycetota; class Actinomycetes; order Kitasatosporales; family Streptomycetaceae; genus Streptomyces; species Streptomyces sp. NPDC052910. The sequence continues at coordinate 323,251 of NZ_JBVJJR010000006.1, read as the reverse complement.
TGCGAAGATCCGCTCGACGACCCGGCGGGTCCCGCCCGGACCGGAACCGCCGGCCGGTGGCGCGGGCACCCGCGCGACTGGCTGACGACGCCGACCTTTTCCCTTCCCTCGGACATGGCTTTCACCACCCAACTGCGAGCCGGAGCACGGCGCTTCGAGCCACGACGGGACCAGGCCCGCATCCGGAAACCGAGACTCCGCCCGTAAAACCGAAGATCGCAACAAGCGACTGAAAGAGCCCAAAGGGGTCCGAAGGTGGACCGGGGAGGTGTTCGCGCTGCGGATACCGTGGCTGTTCGCCGAACGGATCCCTCTGGCTCCTCCCGGCCCTCACCTTGCACCGCCGCGAGCAGTACACCGCCGATGAAGCGCTCAGGCGGCCCGGGCGGGGGTGGGCAGGTGGCGTTCGTGCTCTTCGATGGCGACGTCGTTGATGCTCGCGTAGCGGCGTCGCATCAGGCCGTTCGGGGCGAACTCCCAGTTCTCGTTCCCGTGGGAGCGGTACCAGCGGCCGGAGGTGTCGTGCCACTCGTAGGTGAAGCGGACGGCGATCCGGTCGTCGCCGTACGCCCAGAGTTCCTTGCGGAGGCGGTAGTCGAGTTCGCGGCTCCACTTGTCGCGCAGGAAGGCGACGATCTGCGTCCGGCCGGTGAGGAAGACGTCGCGGTTCCGCCATTCCGAGTCCTCGGTGTAGGCGAGTGCGACCCGTTCGGGGTCGCGGCTGTTCCAGGCGGCTTCGGCGGCGCGCACCTTTTCCAGGGCGGTCTTCGCGGTGAAGGGCGGCAGTGGGGGCCTGGGGGCGTCGGGCATGACGGGTTTCCTTCGTTCGCGTCGGTGGCGAGGGCGGCCGGGCGGCCGGAGGGGAAGGGCGTCTCGGAGGTGGAGAACGTACGTTCTCTGCGGTGTGCGGTAGCGTATGAGAACGATGGTTCTCGCGCAAGGAGAGAGCACGATGGAGACCGTGGCGCAGACGAGGCCCGAGCCGCAGGGGAGTTCGGCGGGCGATCCGGAGGGCAAGGTCCTGGACGCGGCCGAGGCGCTGTTCTACGGCCGGGGGTTGCAGGCGGTGGGCATGGACGCGATCCGGGCCGCCTCGGGTGTGTCCCTCAAGCGGCTGTACCGGATCTTCCCGTCGAAGGACTCCCTCGTGGAGGCCTACCTGAGCCGCCGGGACGCACGGTGGCGCGCCTCCCTGGAGCGGTTCGCCGACGCGCGCCCGGCCGGGCCCGAACGGGTGCTGGCCGTCTTCGACTGGCTGCACGCGTGGTTCCGTGAGCCGGACTTCCGGGGCTGCGCCTTCGTCAACTCCTACGGGGAGCTGGGGGCCACCCACCCCGGCGTCGCCGCCGCCGCCCGGAACCACAAGGACGCCTTCCGGCGGTACCTGGCCGGACTGGCCGCCGCCGCGGGGGGCTCCGACGCCCTGGCTGACCAGCTCCTCCTGCTCGCGGAAGGGGCGATCACCACCGCGGCCGTCTCCGGCACCCCCGAGGCCGCGCTGCACGCCCGGGAGGCGGCGCGAGCCCTGATGGGGGTGTGAGCCGGAGCCGACAAGGCGTCAGGACAGGTCGCGGATCACCTCCGCGACGGTCGCCACGCCCTCCGCGATGTCGGACGCGGGCGTCGCCGCGTATCCCAGCACGAGTCCGGGCCGGCGCGGCCGGACACTGTGCCAGGACAGCGGGTGCACCTTCACGCCCCGCTCCAGGGCCGCCGCGGCGACGGCCGTGTCGTCCGGGCCGTCGTCGAAGGTGACCATCAGGTGCAGGCCGGCGGCGGCCCCGTGCACCACCGCGCCGGGCAGTCGGGCGCCGATCGCCTCGGTCATCGCGTCCCGGCGCCTCCGGTGGCGCCGCCGCAACTGCCGCAGGTGGCGCTCCAGTTCGCCGGAGTCCAGCAGCCGGGCCAGGACCAACTGCGGCAGGGCCGCGTTGCCCAGGTCGGTGAAGCGCTTGGCCGCCACCAGGGCCTCCCGGTACCGGGCGGGGGCGAGCAGCCAGCCCAGACGCAGGGCGGGGGCGAACAGCTTGGAGACGCTCCCCAGGTAGCAGACCCCGTCCGAGAGCATCGACCGCAGCGCCGCCACCGGAGGCCGGTCGTAACGGTGTTCCGCGTCGTAGTCGTCCTCGAGGACCAGGCCGCCGTCCGCGACCCAGTCCATCAGCGCCCGCCGCCGGGCACCCCCCAGGACCACCCCGGTGGGGAACTGGTGGGCCGGGGTGAGGAGAACGGCCCGCGCGCCCGTGGCGCGCAGCGCGTCGACACGGACGCCCTCCGCGTCGACGGGCACCGGCGGGGTGTCCGCGCCCCAGTACCGGAAGTGCTGCCGGACGCCCAGCGAGCCCGGGTCCTCCACCGCCACTTCGCCGATCCCCTCCCGGACCAGCACCTGGGCCACCAGCCCCATCGCCTGGGCCGCCCCGACGACGACGATGACCTCGTCCGGGTCCGCCAGGATCCCCCGGGTCCTGGCGAGCCAGCGAACCAGGGCCAGGCGCAACTCCGGCGTGCCACGCGGGTCTCCGTAACCGAAGGCGGAGGCGGCGACCGAACCGAGCACGGCCCGTTCGGCGTTGAGCCAGGCCGTCCGGGGGAAGGCCGTGAGGTCCGGCAGCCCGGGCGACAGGTCGATCCGGGCCGGAGCGGTGCGCAGGACGTCGAACGCGTCCACGCCGGGGGCCGTGAACAGCCCGGCGGGCCGGGCGGGCCGCGCCGGAGCCGAAACCCGGCCGGAGGGCGAGGGCCCCAAGGGCGCCGCCGCCGGTGCCGCGACCACGAAGGTGCCGTGCCGGCCGCGCCCGGCCGCGTGCCCGTCCTCCGTCAGCCGCCGGTACGCCTCGATCACCACGCCCCGCGAGATCCGCAGTTCACCGGCCAGGAGCCGGCTGGGCGGCAGCCGGCTGCCCACCGGGAGCCGTCCGTCGGCGATGGCCTCCCGGAGCCGCCGGGTCAGCCAGTCGGCCAGCCCGCCGGGCGGGGCGCCGCCGACGTCGAGCTGGAGGAAGTCGGAACCGGCGGCACCCGGCGGTATGGACCCTTCGGATGAACGTTCATTGGACCTGTCCATCGGGCCATTGTGGCGGCAGGGTCGAAAGGAGAAGACGCCGGGAGGGCAAGGCCGGGAAGAAGGCCCGGTGCCGCGCCCCCGGCACCCGTGCCCCCGGACGGAGTGCCTTGAGCCTCGAATTCCTGCTGACCTCACTGATCGTCGTGGCCACCCCCGGCACCGGCGTGCTCTACACCGTGGCCGCCGGTCTCTCGCGCGGCGCCCGGGCGAGCCTCGTCGCCGCCGTCGGCTGCACCCTCGGCACTCTGCCGCACCTGGCGGCGGCCGTCACCGGGCTGGCCGCGTTGCTGCACACCAGCGCCCCGGCCTTCCGGATCCTCAAGTACGCGGGGGTGGCCTACCTGTTCGCCATGGCCTGGACGACGCTCCGGGACCAGGGGGCGCTGGTCCCCGACGAGGCCGCCACGCCCCGGTCCGCGGCGCGGACGGTCCTCGACGGTGTGCTGATCAACATCCTCAACCCCAAACTCACCCTCTTCTTCTTCGCCTTCCTCCCGCAGTTCGTGGGCGAGGACGAGCCGCACGCCCTGCCGCGCATGGCCGGGCTGGGTGCCGTCTTCGTGCTCCTCACGTTCCTCGTGTTCGCCGGCTACGGACGGTGCGCGGCGCTCTTCCGGGACCGGGTGGTCTCAAGTCCCCGTGCCACGCGCTGGGTTCGGCGCGCCTTCGCGGGCGGTTTCGCGGCGCTGGGGCTGGGACTGGCGTTCCTCTGACGGTGTCCGCGGGCCCGCGTACCCGCCCGAGGCGGGCGGTTCGGCCGGGCGGGCCGCCGGCGCGGAGGCGGTGTGCGGCGGGGTGGCGATCCGCGGCGCGGAGGGTTTGGCCCCGGACTCGTGTGCCGCCGTCGGAGCGGCATGGGTGGGCACGGTGACCGAGGGCGCTTTCGACGGCACGTGGGGCGCCGACGGCACGTGCTGCGTCGCGGGGGTGTGCGTCGAGGGCGGGTGCGTCGACGAGCCGCGCGAGGCGGACCCGCCGGGCGCGGGCGAGGAGGGGACCGGCTTGCCGGTCGGCGGGCGGGAGGCGGTCCCCGACGAGCCGGAGGCCGGCGGGTGGGACGAAGACGAACCGGGAGAGCCGGACGCACCCGATGACGGTGCAGAGGGGTCGGAAGGCGGCGTCGCCGGGTCCGGCCCGGCCGGCGAAGGCGACCCCGTGCCCGTACCCGGGGCGTCGGACGGGCCGGACGAACCGGGGGCCCCGGGGGAGTGGGCCGGCGTCGGCGGCCGGGGCGTCGGCGCGGAGTCGTGGGCGCCGTCGTCACCGACCTCGCGGTGGAACATCCGGTCCTTCCGCTCGGTGTCGACCAACGGGATCGCCTTCATCGGGCCCTTCTCGGCGGGCCGCGGCCGGATGACCGTGACCGTCACCGCGGCGAAGCCCTCCCAGCGCGGGCCGTCGAACGCGGCGTCGCGCACGTCGACCGAGGAGTCCGGCTCCCGCAGCGGGTTGCCGCAGTTGCACTTGACGGCCGGCTTCCCGTAGGCGTCGACGAGGACCGCCACACCGGCCTGGAGTACGGCCTGGTAGGCCCGCGTCCTGCCGTCGCCGTCGTAGTTGTGGTTGGTGACGAGCGTGTCGTGCATCAGGACCGCCGGCGTCAGACCGTTGACGTGCGCCTGGATCTCCGGCTCCGCGACGCCCCGGGCCGCGGCCCACGCCTTGGCCTTGACCGGGTCGCCCGCCAGGTCCTTGAGGAGCTGGGCCTTGTCGCAGCGGGAGGTCTGCCGGGTGCCGCCGAACGCCCCGGGGGCGTCGCCGTCCGTCGCGCCGCCGCCGTCGGTCGAGCTGACCCCCTGGACGTCGCTGCGCGGGTCCGTGACGAACGGCCCGTCGCCCGCCTGCCCGACGGCCTCCAGCGTGATGCTCTTCTTGCGGTCGCCGCCGGAGCCGTCCGACGAACAGGCCGCCAGGGCCGGGCCGATGGCCAGGACGGGGACCGTCAGCAGGGCGGCGGTCCGGATCCGGCGCCGTTTCCGCCTGCCCGACGTGCCGATGGGGACGGATGTCAACCACATGTGCGCACCCCCGATTACCGGTTCTTGCACTGCTTCTCGCGCTGCCGATGAACGTCTTGCGGACGGGCCGTGAGCGGACCGGGCCGCCGCCGGACGGGGCCCGAAACGGCCGTCTCGACGGGTCGTTGCGGACGGTGGTGGGTTCGGTGACGGTGAACGGTTGTGTGACGGTGGCCGGTTCAGTAGGGGCGGCAGGTCGCCACCCAGCTTCCCGGCGGACAGGTCGTGGTGGCGCCGGGCGTGCCGGCCGGGCCGCCGGACCGGTCGTCGTCGGTCGGCGCGGGTGCCGACGACCGGCCGCCGTTCGGCTCCGAGGAGACGTCCGGCTGCCGCACCGGGCCCGGGGCCGAGGACGGGGTCGACGTCCCGCCCGACGGTGTCGTCCCCGGGTCCTTGCCGTCGTCGAGGAAGAGGACGGCCGAGACGCCCCCGGCCGCGATCAGCAGGGCGAGCAGGGGAGCGGCGAGCCTGCGCGCGGACCACCGCCCGCCGCCGCGCGCGGGTGCCGGCCCGGTACCGCCGACGGGGAGGACCGGCGTTCCCGCCGACCGGAGGACGGCCGGAGAGCCGGAGCCGGGCAGGCCCGGGGTGTCCGGGGAGCCCGGGGAGGAGGCGTAGGGGGAGTGAGGAGGGTAGGGGCCGTAGCCGGCGGCGGGCGCTCCGGGGCCCGGGGCGTGTGATGTGGGGGCGTGCGACGCGTTCGCGTGCGAGGCGGGGGAGGCGCCGGACGGGCGGACGTCGGGGGTGGTCGGGAGGTACACCGGGGGATGGCCCGACGGAGTGCCGGGCTCCCGGTACGAGGGCCGGTCGGGCACCCGGGGGCCGGCGGGCGCGTGGTGGTGGGACGCGGGGGCCGTCCCGGCGGGGGCGGGGGACGCCGGGTCGGGGCCGGAGGGCGTGCGGTGGCCGGAGGCCGGGGCCGGCCGGGCGCGCGTCCCCGATCCGGCCGGGGTTCCCGGCCCGGCGGCCCAGGGCTCGGTCGCCGTCCCGGTGCCGGGACCCGGCCGGGGAGTCCGCGCGCCCCCGGCCGTCCCCGGGTCCGCGGCGGCGGCTCCGGCCCGTTCCTCTGTGGTCCCGTCCGGCCCGCCCGCGCGTCGGCCGTCCGTTTCCGAGGCCCCCGAGGGGACGCTCCCGCCCGTGCCGTGACCGCCGCGGCTTCCGCCCGAGCTCCCCCGGGCGGGGAAGACGGTCCCGGTGCCCGTCCGGGTCCGCTCGCCGGACGCCGCCGCGTCCAGCAGGCGCTGCGCCTCCACCGAACCCATGCGCGCCTGCGGGTCCTTGCGGAGCAGCCCGAGCAGAAGAGGGGCGAGCGGCCCGGCGCGGCGGGGCGTGGGCGGGTCCTCGTGCACGACCGCCTGGAGCGTGCCCAGCGCCGAGGCGCGGCGGAACGGCGACATCCCCTCCACGGCCGCGTAGAGCGTGGCGCCCAGCGACCACAGGTCCGAGGGGGTGCCGGGGTGCTTGCCGAGCGCCCGCTCGGGGGCCAGGTAGTCGGGCGAGCCGATGACGTCCCCGGTGCGGGTGAGGGTGCCCGTGCCCTCCACGAGGGCGATGCCGAAGTCGGTGAGCACCACCCGGCCGTCGTCCTGGAGCAGCACGTTGGCGGGCTTGACGTCGCGGTGCAGCACCCCGGCGGCGTGCGCGCTGCGGAGCGCACGGAGCACCGCCGACCCCACGCGCGCCGCCTCCCCGGGCGACAGGAGGCCGTCGGTCTCCAGGACGTCGGCGAGGGACCGGCCGCGGACCAGTTCCATGACGATCCAGGGGCGGCCGTGCTCCTCCACCACGTCGTGCACGGTGATCACATAGGGGTGGCTGATCCGGGCCGCGGCCCGGGCCTCCTGCACCAGCCGGGCGTGCAGCACGCGGACGTCGGCCTCGCGCAGGTGCTCCGGGGCCCGCACCTCCTTGACGGCCACCTCACGGCCCAGCACCTCGTCGAAGGCGCGCCACACCACGCCCATGCCGCCGCTGCCGAGCCTGCCCAGCAGCCGGTACCGCCCGGCCAGCAGGGGAAACCGCTCGTCGCCGCCGTTGGCGTCCATGGCGTCCCGCCCCCTCCCCCGTGGGGGCCCGGGCCGCTCCGGGCACCCGCGCAATCGGGCCACACCGGCTGGGACGCGACGGCGCCGCTTCCCGTTCCCGCGGAACGGGACCGGTTCGGCGGCGGCGCGGCACCGGCGGCGGGGCACGGTGCGTGTGGGGAGAGAGGGGCCGGTGGGGTCAGCGGGGGTCGGCGAGCTGCTTGTCGAGCCAGCGCAGCACCTCGGGGTACTCCTCGCGCCAGGTCTGGAAGTTGTGGCCGCCCTCGTCGCGGATCAGCTTCTCGGCCTTGGTCGGCCACTTGGCCTTCTCGGTGAAGTGCGTGGCCTGCTTCAGGTACTTCTCCTCGCCCTTCTTGCTGACGCCGACCAGCAGCGATACCGGCGGCGGGGGCATGTGGGAGAGGCGCCAGACGAGGTCGGCCTCGTTCTTGAGCTGCTTGTTCCCGGCGTAGAGGTCGCCGGTGTCGCGGTCCTGGCGGGCGAAGAAGTCGGCGGAGAGGCCGGCGCCGGCGCCGTAGCGGGCCGGGTTGGTCATGGCCATCTTCAACGCGCAGTAGCCGCCGGTGGAGTTGCCGACGGCACCCCAGCCGCCGCGCGAGTTGTCGGCCCGGTACTTGTCGTTGACGGCCAGCGGCAGGTCCTGGTTGAAGAAGGTCATCGCCTGCGGGCCGCCGGGGACGTCGGTGCAGTTGGTGTCACGGTCGGCGACGACCGACGGCCGGACCATCAGGACGATCGTCGGCCGCATCTTCCCCTCCTTGACGAGCTTGGACGCGGCCTGCGGGACCTTGATCTGCGTGATCAGGTTTCTGGAGACACCGGGCTGGCCGGTGACCGCGACGATCACCGGGAAGCGGTCCTTCTCGTGGCCCTTCCGGAAGTACTGCGGCGGCAGGTACGCGTACCCGTCCATGCTCAGGCCGGTGACCGGCCCGTGGATCGATATCCTGTCCACCTGCCCGCCCTTCTCGCGCGGGCCGAGCCCCACCGACTCCTGTCCCTTCACCACCAGCGCGGGCGGCCGTTTCTCGCCCGCCTTGCCGGGCTGGAGCTCCTGGTGGCTGGAGTTCTGCCCGAACAGCTCCTTCCAGGTGGAGTAGAAGCCGAACTCGTTGTTGGCGGCGACGAGCAGCACCGCGAGGACGCTCACCTGGGAGACGACGAGCATGCCCAGACGCGAGGCCCACGCCAACACCCCCTTGCGGGCGGCGCGCGGCCACAGCCACAGAACCAGGGCGCACACCGCGACCGCGATGAACACCAAGAGCAGCAGTAGATTCTGGGACGTGAGACCCACGGTGGTGACTCCTCCTGGAAGGTGCTTTCACCTGAGAGAGAGGGCAGACGACCGGGGGAGGTTCCGTATATACACCGCAATCTCATGCTATGGCGCCGATCGGCGCCGTGCATCTCCACCCCGGAAGTCCGCCGGAATCCCGCCCGGGCGGTACGGCGACATTACCAAGCGGTAAACGCAGGTCAGTCGGGGGTTCCCGGGTGAGTGGCGGGGCCGGGGGAGGGGCAAGGCGCGGGCCGGGGAGCAGCCTGACGGTTCGTACGGAATACGTCACGCGCCGCATCGGACGGTGCGGCGCGCGTGTGCCGGAATCGTGTATTCCGCGAGTGGTCCGTGAGGACCGGAGGTGAATTCCCCGCACACCGGAATTCCGGATGTCCGGAATGCCCGACGGAAATAGGGTGCCGACCGAGGGCGGGTCGGGCGGATGCCGGGACGCGGTGGGCCACCCCGTGCACCGCCCGGTGCCAGCGTGGCAAGTGTGACCTGTACGACGGAGGTTGTGGACCGCTGGGTTCCGGTCACGGTCGTGCGTAGGCTCGGTCCCCGGTACCGGCTCACCCGAGGATTCACGACGGGTGCGCGGCAGGCCCCGGCAGGGCCCGCGGCGCACCCACGGCCCACGAAGGCCGAGGAAGGCTGAGGAAGTCGTATGACCCCTGCGTCCGCGTCCGCGCGCGCCCCGGAGAACCCGGAGGCGTCCGCCGGCCAACTGCCGCCCCCGTTCGTCCACTTCCCCGCCGACCTGCTGGCGGGCGCCCTCGCGGCGCTCCCGGCGGGGGAGGCGGCCGCGTTCACCGCGTCGTGGGACGACCTGCCGGCCGACCCGCACCCGGGCACCGGCAGACCGTACCGCTTCCGCCGGTACAGCAGGTTCCGCATCCGTCCGGACGAACTGGAACGGCTGCCGCACGCGCCCTTCTTCCAGGACCGCGCCGTGAACACGGTGAACGGCGGCGTGGACCGCATGTTCGCGCCACTCGCCGACGCCGTGGCCGGGGGACCGGCGCTGGCGACGGTCGTCCGGACCCTCCGGGAACGGCTGCCCGGGCCGCGCGAGGGGATGGACGCCTGCGGGGTGCACCAGATACGCGTCGTCGCCACCCCGGACGCCGAGGGGCACCCGGCTCCGGAGGGCATCCACCAGGACGGGCACTGCTATGTCGCCCAGGTGCTCATCCGGCGCGAGAACGTCGAGGGGGCCGACTCGCGCCTCTACGACCTGGAGCGGGCGCCCGTCCACGAGGCGCTGCTGACCACGCCGTTCGAGACCATCGTCCTCGACGACCGCAGGGTCTTCCACGGCGTCACGCCCATCCGCCCGGCCGCGGGGGCCGAACGAGGTCTGCGGGACATGCTGCTGGTCGACTTCTTCCCGCCCGGGGACTGAACCGGGGGCCGAAACGGGGGCTGGACGGGGACTGAACCGGGGACCGAACCGGAGGCTGGACGGGGGGCGTACGCAGGCAGGGCCGGGGCGGGGCTCGGAAGCCTCTCCGCCGGCGCCCCGGCCGGGACGGTTCGCTCCGGCGGGGCGCGCCTCGTTCGGACGAGTAATCCGTTCACGACCAGCGCACCGGCAGGGAGCGGACGCCGTAGGCCTGGGTGTCGTAATGGAAGGCGAGCTCCGAGAAGGGGACGGCGAGGCGCAGGCCGGGGAGGCGGCGCAGCAGGGTCTCCAGCGCGACGCACAGTTCCCGCTCGGCCAGGAGCTGTCCCAGGCAGCGGTGCGGACCGTGGCCGAACGCCAGGTGGCGGCGGGCGTCGCGGGTGGGGTCGAACCGGGCGGGGTCGGGGAAGACGCGTTCGTCGCGGTTGGCCGCGCCGAGGACGCAGACGACGCCTTCGCCGGCCCGGACCGGTTGCCCGCCGACGGTGAGGTCCTCGGTGGCGATCCGGGTGAGGCCGTTGTGGAGGACGGTCAGGTAGCGCATCAGCTCGGTGACGGCGCCGGCCGTGAGACCGGGGTCGTGCCGGAGGCGGGAGAGGTCGGCCGGGTGGCGCAGCAGGGTGAGTACGGACAGGGCGATCGTGTGCGCGGTCGACTCGTGGCCGTTGATCACCAGCAGCCGGCCGATGGCGGCGATGTCCCGGTCGGGCAGCCCTTCGGCGGCCAGCCGGCCGAGAATGCCGTCGTCGGGCCGGTCGCGCTTGTCGCGGGCCAAGGTGACGAGGTACCGGTCGAGTTCGCGGATCGCGGCGCGGACCGGGGCCGGGTCGGCCCCGTTGTCCATCAGGGTGCGGCTCTGCCGCTGGAAGAACTCGCGGTCCTCGTAGGGGACGCCGAGGAGCAGGCAGACCACCCGGGACGGCAACGGGAGGGCGTACGCGGTCACCAGGTCGGCGGGCTGACGGCCGGCGACCATCGCGTCGATCAGTTCGTCGGCGATGTCCTGGAGCCGCGGCCTGAGCGCGGTGACGCTCCGGCGCTCGAAGTCGCGCAGGACCGCGCGGCGCAGCCGGGCGTGCTCGGGGCCGTCGAGGTTGATGAAGGTGCGGTTCTCCTCGGCCATCGCCCGGCGGGCCGGGTTGAGGAAGGGGAAGCCGGGGAGGCGGGTGTCGGCGCTGAACCGCGGATCGCTCAGCACCGCGCGCACGTCCTCGTACCGGGTGACCAGCCGGCACCACTCCCCGTTCCACAGTCGCGCGCGGGAGACCGGGCCACGGGAGCGGGCGTGTTCGTAGGCGGGTGGCGGGGCGAACGGGCACGTCCTGCCGCCGGCCGGCAGGGTGAGGGGGGCGGTGGCGTGGGGCGGTGTCATCGTGGACTCCTTCGGCCGGGTGGTGGCGGGTCGTCGGACGGCCGGGGGGCCTCCGTCGCCGGCCGGTCGCGACGGCGGCCGGCGGGCCGCGCGGGGAGCGGCGGCGCCGAGGGGCCGCGGGGGCGTCTCGCGCCGTTCCCCCGGTCACCGGCCCGGGGCGTCCCGTGCGCCGTGGCCGGGTGGGGTGTCGTCGCCGAGCTTGCGGGCGAGGGTCAGGCCGTCGGCCACGGGCAGCACCACGGACTCGACGCGGGGGTCCGCGCGGACCCGCTCGTTGAACGAGCGGATGGCGCGCGCGTCGCCCCGCGCGTCGGGCGCCGCCGCCCGGCCCTGCCACAGCACGTTGTCCGCGAGGAGCAGTCCGCCGGGGCGCACCAGCGGGACGAGCGTTTCCCAGTAGTCCGGGTAACCGGGCTTGTCCGCGTCCAGGAACACGAGGTCGACCGCCGGGTGTGCGGGCAGGCGGCGCAGGGTCTCCGCCGCCGGGCCGAGCCGTAGGTCGACGCGGTCGGCCACCCCGGCTTCCTCCCAGGCGGCCCGGGCGACGGACGTGTACACCCGCGAGACGTCACAGGTGATCACCTTGCCGCCCGGCGGGAGCCCGAGCGCGAACGCCAGCGTCGAATAGCCGGTGAAGGTACCCACCTCCACGACCAGTTGTGGGCGGACGATACGGGTGAGCAGGGTGAGGAACACCGCCTGCTCGTGCGGGACCCGCATCGTGGCGACCTTCCCGAGAGCCAGCGTGCGCTCGACGAGCCGGGCCTGCACGGCGCTGGGAGGTTCGGCCTGCGCCAGCAGGTACGCGTACACGTCGGGCGTCATCCGTACGGTCTTCACGGCGTCCGCGCCTTCGTCGGTCCGCGTGCCGGCGTCGTCCATGGTCGCTTCCCTTCCGCGGCGGTGCCGGACCGGGTCCGGCGGCCGGCCGGTCCTTCCGGTGTGTGCCGAGGCCGCCGGCGGCGGACGGCAGGCGGGAGGCGGCGGGCCGGGTCCGGCGGGAGCGCGGCCGGGTCGCTCCCCCGGCCGCGGATCCGCCGGGGGCCGCTCGGACTCCCGGTCACCGCCGACGGCCGGCCGGCGTTTACGGTGGGGCCGGTCTCCTCACCGCTCCCACCGGGAACGCGTGCGGGCGGCCCGTGCCGGACTCCTGTCAGCAGCCTGCCCGAGCCGCCTGGACGCCGCCACCGGGGAGCCCCTGGCCCGGCCCTCCTCTGCCCGACGGGCGAAGGGTGGTGCGGCGGCCCTCGGCGAAGGCGGCGGTGGAGTCCGCGCCGGAGCTCCCGGCAAGGCTGGTCCATGCCAAGCCGAGGCAATGTTCATGTCAAGCTCTTCGGTGGTGGGGGCCGGGGCGGCGCCGGGGAGCGCGGGCCGTCGCGCGAGTCCCCCTGGTGTCGGTTCGCGGGGGTCCGGTGTCGTAGCGTGCGAGCTCGAACAGACCTGGCAAATCCGACAGTTGTCATCAGGCCGATCTCGCGACACACGTCGCCTCGGCGGCGGAGTGAACTGAGGTTCGGGAGACGGGCGTCCGGAAGTCGGGCTTCATGGCGTCACGGCAGGTCACCCGGGCGAACGGGGTGACCCGGCGGAAGGCCGCCGTCCCGTTCCGGGCCCGTCGCGCTACGGCTGATTCCGGCCAGGCACAGGTAAACGCCGGTGGTCTCCTGTGCCGTGCGACATACGCCGCGATCCGGCATGCCGCACTATATGGCTGGGCGATCGAGGGGCGGCTGAGCCTCCCGGCCGCCCCCCGCTCCCACGCCCTCGACCGGGGCGCCGGGGAGACGAATGCGGCCGGCGTGGGGAGCCGGCCGAGTGCCACCGAACAACCGGGGGTTCGACCACCCGTGCGCGCCGGGGCCCGGCCACCCCGCGCGGACATCTTCACCAAAAGGACGGCGCCGCCGTGTCATCGCCGTCCCAGCAGGGGGGAGTTGCACCATGGTACGTACCACACGTCTGCTCGCGGCCTGGGCCGCCGCGACACTGACGGCGCTGGCGTTGCCCGCCGCCGGCGCCCGCGCCGACGATCCGGCACCCCGCGTCGACCTGCGAGTCCTGCTCGTCGACGACGGCGGGCCCGCCGTCGGGGCCATCGCCGCGGAACTCGCCACGGCGGGAACGCCGTACACCAAAGTCGATCTCAAGGACACCGGCCGGCCGCGGATCGACGCGGCCTACCTCAGCGACACCGTGGACGGCAGACCGCGCGCCAGGTTCCAGGGCGTCGTGCTGCCCAACGACAATCCCTTCGGCGACGGTTCGCCGGAGATGGCCGCCCTGGCCGGGTACGAGAAACGATTCGGCATCCGTCAGGTGGACGCCTACACCTACGCCCGGCCCGCTGTCGGCCTGAACGCCGCCCAGGAACACGGCTGGAGCGGCCCCCTCGACGGCAAGACCGCCACGGTCACCGCCGAAGGCGCCGGCGGACCCTTCGGCTACCTGCGGAAGAACGTCCCCTTCGAGGACAACGACGCCGACGTCAAGGAGAGCTACGGCTACCTGTCGACGCCCCTGGAGCGGCAGGACGACGGCGCCGCCTTCACCACGTTCCTCGACGCCCCCATCCCCGGCACCTCCTCCCGCGGCTCGCTCATCGGCCAGTACACCCACGACGGCCGCAGCGAACTCGTCGTCACCTTCGTCGCCAACCAGTACCAGACCCAGTTCCGGCTGGTCTCCCGCGGCATCGTCGAATGGCTGACCCAGGGCGTCCACCTCGGCGCGTCCCGCGCCTACTTCGGCGTCCACGTCGACGACCTCTTCGCCTCCGACGACCGGTGGGACAGCAAGCGCAAGTGCACCCCCGGCGACGTCGACTGCCCCGGCAACCCGTCCCCCGACGCCCCGCCGATCCGGATGACGGCCGCCGACGCCGAGTACGCCAAGGAGTGGTCGAAGAGCCACAACCTGCCGCTGGACTTCGCGTACAACGGCGTCGGCAGCGAGGAGTACCGGGCCTCGAACGACGGCGCCCGCGACCCGCTGCTCGACCGGTTCGTGGCCGACCAGCAGTCCTTCCGCTGGATCAACCACACCTACACCCACGCCTTCCTCGGCTGCGTGCAGAACACCAACGTCGTCCCCTGGAAGTGCTCCACCGACCTCTTCGGCCGCGTCCGCTGGGTGGACGAGCAGAAGGTCACCCAGGAGATCGCCCAGAACCTCGGCTGGGCCGCCGCCCGCGGGCTCAAGGTCGACCCCGACGAGCTCGTCACCGGCGAGCACTCCGGCCTGCGCACCCTGCCGCAGCAGAAGGACGACAACCCCGGCCTGCCCATCGCCCTCACCCGTACCGGCGTCAAGTGGCTGGCCAGTGACAGCTCCCGGGAGCCGCGCCAGCGCCAGGTCGGACCCGCGCTGACCGTCTCCCGCTACCCGATGAACGTCTACTACAACGTGGGCAAGGCCGCCGAGCAGACCGACGAGTACAACTGGCTCTACACGAGGAAGGCCGACGGCGGCAGCGGCATCTGCGAGAACTCCGCCGTCACCACCTGCCTCAAGGCCCCGCTGGACACCAAGACCGGCTTCGCCTCCTACATCGCGCCCCTGGAGGCCCGGATCGCCCTCGGGCACGTCCTCGCCAACGACCCGCGCCCGCACTTCATGCACCAGTCCAACCTCGCCGAGGAGCGGATCGGCTACCAGGTCCTGGAGAAGGTCCTCGCCGACCACGCCGCCCTGTTCGCCGACAACACCCCGCTGGTCAGCCTCCGCATGAGCGACATCGGCACCGAGATGCGCAAGCGCGCCGCCTGGTCCGCCGCCGTCGACGCCGGCAAGGTCACCGCCTACCGCACCGGCGGCACGGTCACCGTCACTGCGCCCGCCGGCGTCGAGGCCACCCTCACCCTGCCCACCGGCACCACCCAGGTGAAGAACGGCACCTCCGCGCCCTTCGGCGACGCCTACGCCGGGCAGCGCTCCGGCTGGGCCGCCCCGGTGGCCGGCCAGGACGCGGCCGTCTTCACCCTGCCCGCCGGCGCCCCGGCCGCACCGCACGCCACCGGCAAGGCCGCCCGCGTCCAGGCGCCCGCCCCCGCCCTGCCCGTCCCGCCGGGCACCGGCCACCGGGTTCCCCGCGGCGCCGGTGACGGCACCCGGCGCTGAGCACCGCCGTACCTCCGTGCGCACCTCCCCACGTCACGCCGTCTCTCGCGGAGAAACCGAATACCCATGCACGGACCCATGCACGGCCCCCTCGCCGCACCCGCGGCCGACGCCCCCTCGGTGACGCTGCTCACCGAGGGGACCTACCCCCACAGCCACGGCGGGGTCAGCGTCTGGTGCGACCAACTGGTGCAGGGCATGCCCGACATCCGCTTCCGGATCATCGCCGTCACCGGCACCGGACGGGAGCGGCTCGCCTGGACACTGCCGCCCAACGTCCACCGCGTGGACGCCCTGCCGCTGTGGGGCACCGCCCCCGCCGGACGCCCGCCGCGCGGCCGGGCCCTGCGCGTCTTCCTCGCCGGCTACGAGCGCTTCCTGCTCTCCCTGCTCGACCCGGCGCACGAGGACGACTTCGCCCCCGCCTTCCACCGGCTCGCCGACACCGCCGCCGGCGGCACCCTGCCGGCCCTCCTGCAGAGCGAGGCCGCCGTCCGCGTCCTCGTCCGCGTCTGGAACCGGCCCGCCCTGCCCACCGCCGCCGCCCGGCCCACCCTCCACGACGCGCTCACCGCCACCGACCTGCTGGAACACGCGCTGCGCCCGCTGGCCGCCGACGTCCCCGCCGACGGCATCACCCACGCCGTCAGCGGCGGCCTCGCGGCCGTCCCCGGACTGGTCGCCCACCACCGCCACGGCACCCCGTTCCTCCTCACCGAACACGGCATCTACCTGCGCGAGCGCTACCTCGGCTTCCGCACCGAGCCCTACCGGTGGCCCGTCAAGGCGCTGATGCTCGGCCTCTTCCGGCAACTCGCCGTCGAGTCCTACCGGTGCGCCGCCCTCGTCACGCCCGGCAACCGCTACAACCGCCGCTGGGAGGAGCACGGAGGCACCCCGCCCGACCGCATCCGCACCGTCTACAACGGCGTCGACCCCGCCGCGTTCCCGCCCGCCGGCCCGGAACCGGAGGTGCCGACCCTGAGCTGGGCCGGGCGCGTCGACCCCATCAAGGGACTCGACACGCTCATCCGCGCCTTCGCCCTCGTCAAACAGCGTGTCCCGGACGCCCGGCTGCGGCTCTTCGGCGGCACCCCGCGCGGCGGTGAGGGCTACCGGACCGCCTGCGAGAAACTGGCGGCCGAGCTCGGGGTGGGGGACACCGTCACCTTCGAGGGCCGCGTCGAGGACATCCGTGACGCCTACGCGGCCGGCAACGTCGTCATGCTCTCCAGCATCAGCGAGGGGTTCCCCTTCACCCTCATCGAGGCCATGTCCTGCGGCCGGGCCACGGTCTCGACGGACGTGGGCGGCGTACGGGAGGCCGTCGGCGACAGCGGGCTCGTCGTTCCGCCGCGCGACCCGGAGAGCATGGCCGAGGCCGCGCTCACCCTGCTCGGCGACCGCGAACTGCGGGCGCGCATGGGGGAGTCGGCGCGACTGCGGGTCATCGAACAGTTCACCCTCCGGCAGACCATCAGCGCCTTCCGCGAGATCTACCACGACCTCGACGCCTCCCGGCGCCGGCCCGCGACCGCTCCCGCACCGGCCGTCTCCTTCGGGACGCCCGCCATGGCCCTGGCCGGCGGCGGTGTCCGATGAGCGGTCCGCTGCGGCTCGTACCGCCGGATCCCGAGGCCGTCCCCAACCTCACCGCCGTCCCCCGGCCCCGGCCGGGGAACGGCCCTCTCGACGAGCTCGCCCGCGAACTCCACGACGTCTGCGCCGCCGCCGTCCACCCCGACGAGATCGCCGCCGTCCTGGAGGCCGACGGCCTGACCAGCGAACAGATCGCCGGACGCTACGGCCGGCGCGACGCCTTCGAGCTGGCCGCCGAGCTGTTCGCCCGCGTCCCGCGCGCCCACCCCGAACCCCCGCCCGCCCCCGACCCCTGGCAGGTACGGCCCGCCCTGGTCCTGCTCCGCTCCCTCGTCTTCACCCTCCCCGGCTTCGGCTACGCCCTCGGCGCACCCCTGCTCACCGGCGGCCGGAGCGCCGGCGGACTGCCCGCCGGCACCGCCGGGCTGGTCGCCGCCGCCCTCACCGCCTGGGCGTGGAACCAGGCGCTCGCCCACCGCGCCTACCTCCGGCTCGCGGCCGGCGGCCGGGCCGCCGCCGGCCGCTGCCTGCGCACCGGCGCCCCGCTCGGCGCGCTCCTGGCCACCGCGGCGGCCCTCGCCTTCCACGGGCCGCCGGGCGCCGCCTCGTTCGCCGTCGGCCAGGCCCTCTACCTGTCCGCCGCGACCGTCCTCCTCGTCCTGGGCCGCGAACGCCTCCTGCTGTACACCCTGCTGCCCGTCGCCGCCGGGGGCGCGGCCGTCCTCGTCGCCGAACCGCCCCGCGCCCTGGCCGTCGGCCTGCTGCTCGCCACCCTGGCGGGCGTCACCGGCACCGCGGCGTACCAGAACGTCCTGGCCGTACGGGAGGAGGGCACGCCGCCACCGGCCCTCTCCCCGCTCGCCTCCGCCCCCTACGGGCTCTTCGGGCTCGGCTGCGGCGTCCTGACCGGCGTCGCCGCGCTCGGCGACGTACTGCGCCACGGCAGTCACGCCGACCCCGCGGGCCCCGCCGTCATCGCCCTCACCCTCAGCATGGGAGCCGCCGAATGGCTGCTCTACCGGTTCCGCAGCCGGGCCCTGAAGGTCCTCGCCCACGCCACCACACTCCGCGGCCTGCCGGCCGGCGTCGCCCGGGTCCTCGGCCTCTGCCTCGCCGCCTACCTCACCGCCCTCGCGGCGCTGGCCCTCGCCGCCGACGCCGTCTGGCCCGGCGGCCCGCCGCCGACCCCGCTGCGCACGGCGGCGCTGCTCGCCCTCGGCGCGGTGCTGTGGACGGGACTGCTGCTCCAGGCGTACGGCATCGCCTGGGCACCGGCCCTGCTCTGTCTGGGGGCCGGCGCCGCGGAGGCCGCCGCCCTGGTGGCCCGGCTGCCGTCGCCGGCCGTCGTCCAACTCGTCGTCTGCGCCTGCGCCACGGCCGCCCTGGCGGTCACGGCGACCGTCCGGCTGGGGCGGATCACGGCGCATCGCTGAAGCGGGCGGGCTCGGGCGCCCGGGAGGGACGCGCGCCGTCCGACGGCGGGGGGAGCGGGGGTGCCTCGCGGGCGCGGCGGCCGAGGGCCGGGCGCGTCCGGCACCGGGCCGGTGCGCCGGTCGGCTCGCGTCGGAAGTGGCCCGGCCGTCGTCCGACTCGTCGTCGGCGCGGGCCAGGGGCGCCGGCACACCCGGCAGCCGCCACCCCGTCCGACCGCACCCCCGGCCCATCGCACCCCCGGGCCACCACCACCCCTCGGCCCACCGCACCCGACCCACCACCACCCCCGGGGCTCCGTCCCGTCCCCGGCCGTCCCGACCCACCACCGAAGGAGCATCAGTCATGTCCCCGCAGTCCACGTCCCCCGGCAGCACCCCCGCACCCACACCTGAAGGCGCCCCCGCCCCCGCCCCCGCCTCCGGCCGCGTCGCCGTCACCGGCGCCGAGGGGTTCATCGGTTCGCACCTGGTCGAGGCGCTGGTCGCCGACGGCCACCGGGTGCGGGCGATGGTGCAGTACAACTCCTTCTCCTCCTACGGCTGGCTGGAGGTGCTGCCCGCCGAGGTGCTCGACTCCGTCGAGGTCGTCCTCGGCGACGTCCGCGACCCCGGCTCCGTCCAGGACCTGGTCAAGGGCGCCGACACCGTCTACCACCTGGCCGCGCTGATCGCGATCCCGTACTCGTACCGCGCCCCGCACAGTTACGTGGAGACCAACGTCACCGGCACCCTCAACGTCCTGGAGGCCGTGCGCCACCTGGGGATCCGCCGCCTGGTCCACACCTCCACCAGCGAGACCTACGGCACCGCGCAGACCGTGCCCATCACCGAGGACCACCCCATCAACACCCAGTCCCCGTACGCCGCTTCCAAGGCGGGCGGCGACCGGCTCGCCGACAGCTACCACGCCAGCTTCGAGACGCCCGTCGTCACCCTGCGCCCCTTCAACACCTTCGGCCCGCGTCAGTCCATGCGGGCCGTCATCCCGACGGTCATCGGGCAGGTCGCGGCGGGGGAGCGCACCATCACCCTGGGCGACCTGCGGCCCACCCGGGACTTCAGCTACGTCAAGGACACCGTGGCCGCCTTCCGCGCCGTCGGCACCGCTCCCGCCGAACGCGTCGTCGGCCGTACCTTCAACTCCGGTACCGGGCAGGAGATATCCGTCGGCGACCTGGTCGGTCTGATCGGCAAGATCATGGGCACGGACCTCGACGTCCGCGAGGACACCGCCCGCGTCCGGCCCGCCGCCTCCGAGGTGATGCGCCTCGTGTGCGACGCCTCCCGGCTGCGCGCCGCCACCGGCTGGGCGCCCGCGCACAGCCTGGAGGACGGCCTCGCCGCCACCGTGGAGTTCTTCCGCGACCCGGCCAACCTGGCCCGCTACAAGACCGGCATCTACAACGTGTGACCGGACACCGTGCGACCGCTTCCCCCGGTCCGCGCCCGTGAGCCCGATCCGTTCAGTTCGTCCCCGTACGCCCGTCCCCGTACGCCCGTCCCGTACGCAGCGCACGCAGAGAGGAAACGGCACCATGCACGCAGTGATCCTCGCCGGAGGCAAAGGCATCCGGCTGCGCCCCTACACCACCGCCCTGCCCAAGCCCCTCGTCCCCATCGGCGACCAGCACGCGATCCTGGAGATCGTCATGCGGCAGTTGGCCGGGGCCGGCTTCCACAGTTGCACCCTGGCCATCGGCCACCTCGGGCACATCATCCGCGCCTACGTCGGCGACGGCTCCCAGTGGGGCCTCCGGGTCGACTACACCACGGAGGAGAGCCCGCTGGGCACCATGGGTCCCCTGCTCACCATGCAGGACCGGCTGCCCGAGCACTTCCTGGTGATGAACGGCGACGTCCTCACCGATCTCGACTTCGCCGACGTCCTGCGCGGACACCGCGCGTCCGGGGCCCCGCTCACCATCGCCACCTACGCCCGCAAGGTCAGCATCGACTTCGGCGTGCTCACCACCGAGGCCGGCCGGGTCACCGGCTTCACCGAGAAACCCAGCATGGACTACCGCGTCTCCATGGGCGTCTACGGCGTCTCCCGCGACGCCCTGGCCCGCTACACACCCGGCCTGCCGCTCGGCTTCGACGAACTGGTCCTGGACCTGCTCGCCGCCGGCACGCCGCCGAACGCCTACGAGTTCGAGGGCTACTGGCTGGACATCGGGCGCCCCGACGACTACGACCGGGCCAACGCGGAGTTCTCCCACCGCCGCGACCTGCTGATCAAAGGAGCGTGAACGACCCGCATGCGGATCCTCGTCCTGGGCGCGACCGGCTTCCTCGGCCGGCACGCCGTCGAGTCGCTGCGCGCCCTCCCCGGCGCGCGGGTGCTCGACGGCGGCCGGTCGCCGGGCTCCGCCCTGCCCTGCGACCTGGCCGGCGCCGACCCCGCCGACCTCGCCGTCGCCCTGCGCGGGGCGGCCCCCGACGCCGTCGTCAACTGCGCGGGGGCCACCGGCGGCAGCGCCACCGTCCTCACCGCCACCAACGCGCGCGGCCCCGCCGTGCTCTGCGAGGCGCTGCGGCAGGCCGTGCCCACCGCCCGGCTGGTCCACCTCGGGTCGTCGGCCGAGTACGGAGCGGGTGGCGGCGCCCGCTCCCTCACCGAGTCCGCCCCCGCCGCCCCGCTCGGGCTGTACGGAGCCACCAAGCTCGCCGGCACCCTGGCCGTCACCGGCTCCGGGCTCGACGCCCTTGTGCTGCGGGTGTTCAACCCGCTGGGCCCCGGCTCGCCGCCCGGCTCGCTCGCGGGCCGACTGGCCGAGGGCATCCGGGAGGCCGGCCCCGACGGCGTCGTCGGCACCGGCGACCTCTCCGCGCACCGCGACTTCGTGGACGCGCGCGACGTGGCCCGGGCCGTCGTGCTCGCCGTCACCGCCCCCGAGCCGGTGACCGGCCTGCTCAACGTCGGCAGCGGCACGGCACGCGCGGCCCGCGAGGTCGCCGAGGGGCTGGCACGGGCCGCCGGCTTCCGGGGGCGGTTCGACGAGGGCGGCGCCGGATCACCGCGCTCGGCGGCGCTGCCCTGGCAGCAGGCCGACGTCACGGCCGCCGAACGGGCCCTCGGCTGGCATCCCGAGCACCCGTTCGACGCCACGCTCGCCGACCTCTGGGCCGCCGCCCGGGCCCGGCCGGCGGACGCGTCCCGGTGACGCCGCCGCCCGGCGGCCGGCGGCTGCTGGTACCGCTGTACGTCCACCCGACGGTGGACCCCGGCGCGTGGGCGGCCCTGCTGCGGGCCGCCCCCGCGCTGCGCGGCGTCGTCCTCAACGCGGCCGACGGCCCCGGGCGGCGCCCCGACCCGGCGTTCCGCGCCGCCGCCGACCGGCTCCGGGACGCGGGGGTCCCGGTGCTGGGGTACGTGGACACCGGCTACGGGCGGCGTTCGTGGCGGGCGGTGCTGACGGATGTCCGCCGGCACCGGGGCTGGTACGGCGCCGACGGGGTGTTCCTCGACCAGGTGCCCACGGCGCCCGACGCGCTGCCGCGCTTCCGCCGACTCACCACGGTGGTGCGGGCGTTGGGTGCCCGCACGGTCGTGTTCAACCACGGGACGCACCCGGATCCCGGGTACGCGCGGATCGCCGATCTGCTCGTCACCTTCGAGGGGCCCTGGGAGGCGTACCGGGCGGCCGCCGTACCCGACTGGACGAAATCCCATCTCCCCTCGCGCTTCTGCCACTTGGTCTACGGTGTGCCGCAGGAGCGGGCCGGTCACGTGTCCCGCACGGCCGGTTCGCGCGGCGCCGGAGTGCACTGCGCGGTGCCGGGAAGAGGAGAGAACCCATGGCAGACCGCACCACCACCGGACGCCTGAAAGCCGGGCGCCCGAAGGCAGGACGTCCCACGGTCGGACGTGTGAAAGCCGGGCGCTTGAAAGCCGGGCGCCGGGAAGCCGGGAGTGGCCGAACCGGCCGGCCGGAACCGGCCGGCCCCCCGCGCCGGGGTCCTCGCCGGGCCCTCGGCGCCGGGGCGTTGGCGGCCGCCGCCCTGCTCGTCGCCGCCGGCTGCTCGGGCGCGGGGGACGCGGAGGACACGGACCGGGCCGACGGACCGGACCGGAACGGGACTCCGAGCGCCTCGGCGGAGCACCGGCCCGGCCGCGACGCCGGCACCGGCCGAACCGGGGGCCCCGGCGGCCCGGACGGGACGTCGGCCGCGCCCCGGCGCGGCGGGGGCGGCACGCCGTCCGCCGGTGAGCCCTCCGGCGCACCGTCGTCGCCGGAGGCCGCCCCGTCGTCCGGTGCGCACGGCGGCCGGGCGCGCTGGCAACCGCGCCCCGGCACCCGCTGGCAGTGGCAGCTCGACGGGAAGGTCGACACCTCGGTGGACGTCCCCGTCTACGACATCGACGGCTTCGAGAACGACGCGGCGACCGTGGAACGGCTGCACGCCGACGGCCGCAAGGTCGTCTGCTACGTCAACGTGGGCGCGTACGAGGACTGGCGGCCCGACGCGAAGAAGTTCCCGGAGGCGGTGCTGGGCGAGGACAACGACGGCTGGAAGGGCGAGAAGTGGCTCGACATCCGGCGGCTCGACGTCCTTGAGCCGATCATGGCGGAACGTTTCGACATGTGCCGCGAGAAGGGCTTCGACGCCGTCGAACCGGACCTTACCGAGGGGTTCAGGAACAAGACCGGCTTCCCCCTCACCGCCGCCCACCAACTCGCGTTCAACCGCCTGGTCGCCCGGCTCGCCCATGAGCGCGGCATGTCCGTCGGGCTGAAGAACGACCTCGACCAGATCCCGGAGCTCGTCGGCGACTTCGACTTCGCCGTGAACGAACAGTGCGCCGAGTTCGGCGAATGCGACAAGCTGTCGCCGTTCGTGAAGCGCGGCAAGGCGGTGTTCCACGTCGAATACAAGCTGGAACCCGGGGAGTTCTGCGGTCGGGCCAAGGATCTGGGGCTCAGTTCGATGCAGAAGAAACTCGGTCTCAGTTCCTGGCGTCGTCCCTGCTGAGAGCGGGTGACACCGCCGGAATCAAACCTTCCGGCGAGCGTGAAGAACCTCACAGAACGCCGTTTCGACACCGGATTTCGCCGGTGGATGGTGCAGGATCATGCACCGAACAACCAAGAACCCGTCACAGAGGCGGGCGACCCGGGCGGACGCCGAGTCCTGCCGCCGCTCCGGGTGCGGACCGGATACACGCGGATCGGCAGGAGCGGGAGACCCAGGCAAGACGGACCACGATGGCGGTGGTTCTAGGGGTGAAGCCACATGGTGGCCGGGCAACTTTGTCAGCCCGAACCCGACAGGTCATCTTTCGCAGGCGGATGACGAAGGGCTTACTCGGCATGTCTGCGCTGCCTCGAATACCCGCGCTCATCTCCCGGGCCGGAACCGCATCGGCCCTCACCGCCGCCACCGTCGCGGCGTCCGTCCTGCTCCCCGGCATGGCCGGTGACGCCCAGGCGGCCACCCCCGGCTCCAAGGCCGTCAAGGTCGCGGCGTCCAAGAGCGGCTCCCCGTACCAGTGGGGCGCCACGGGCCCCAACCGCTTCGACTGCTCGGGCCTGACGCTCTACTCGTTCAAGAAGGCCGGCAAGAAGCTGCCCCGCGTGGCCGCCGACCAGTACAACGCCACGCGGCACATCTCGCGCGGCTCCCGCTCCGTCGGCGACCTCGTGTTCTTCCACTCCGGCAGCAACGTCTACCACGTGGGCATCTACGCGGGTGGCGGCAAGATCTGGCACGCTCCCGGCACCGGCAAGAAGGTCCGCCTGGAGAAGATCTGGGCCAACAGCGTCTGGTACGGCCGCGTCCGCTGACGCCCCCTCGCACCACCCGTCGCACCACCGGGCCGGCGCTCGATCGGCGGCGCCGGCCCGTCCCCTCGGCAGCCCCCGGTCCCCCCGGTCGCTCAGCCGCCCATGGCCGCCCGGATCGCGTCCGCCTTCTCCGACGGGTGATACCCGGAACGCACGCCCGCGGCGAGGAGGACGTCCCCCAGGACATGCGGCGTCCGCAGCGGGATCAGCTCCTGGTACGCGGGCGAGTCGTACCACGCCCGGGCCCGCTCCAGGTCCGGGAACTCGATGAGCACCAGATCCCCCTCCCACGACCCCTCACGGACGTCCGGCTCCCCACCGTGCACCACGAACCGGCCCCCGAAGGGGTCGAGAGTGTCCTGGATCCGCTCGACGTACGTGACGACGTCCCGGTGCGGGACGCTGCTGTGGAAATGACCGAGGGCGTAGGCGGGCATCGTCGGCTCCTGACCGGGTGACTCGGCGGCATGTCGTGACCCCCACCCTGCCGCGCGGCGCGCGGCCGGGCGATTACCCGGCAGGTCATGCCCGGCGTGACTCCGGCGGCTTTCCGTCGCACCGCCCCGAACGGTGCCAGGCGGTGCCGAAGCCGAAACCCGGCCGGCGGATCCGTGGGCGGGCGGTGGGATTGGCGTGGGGATATACGATCCCACCCGCGTGACGGGTCGTCCCGTGTTCCGAGCGATGGGGCCGGCGTGTTACTCCCCTGTCGCCCCGTCGATGAGCTCTCTTGCCACATCAAGCTGACCCACGTGGCGGGCGTACTCCTGGAGTAGGTGGAAGAGGATCCGCCCGAGGGAGGGAGCCTGGTCGGGTGTCCGGAAGCGACCGCCGAGTCCGGCCTTGTCGGCCAGGTCCGCAACCGCGACCAGCGAGGTCGTCGCGGCCACTTCGCCTCGGTAGGTGTCCATGACCTCCGTGGTGGGCGTGCCGGCATGGATCGTCCATTCTTCCTCGTCGCCGCCGGGCGGGTACGCGAGGACGTTTTCGGCGGCGAATCCCCAGCGCATCCAACGGCGTTCCACCCAGCCGAGGTGCTGGACCAGGGCGAGAGGTGACCAGCCCAGCGGCTGCACCGGCGTGCGGAGGTGGGAGTCGGACAACCCGGCGAGCTTCCGCATCAACGCTTCGCGATACCACTCCAGGTACCCGAGGAGGAGTTCACGGGCATCGGAGACTTCGACGCCGGGCCCGTCGAGGAGGGCCGGGACCTGTGGCGCAGGCTGCTGCATCCCTCGAACGTAACGTGACATCCGGTCGACATGCTGCGTTGCCCGCAGGGGGTCCATGACGACCTCGGCGACTGCGGGCAGGTGTTCCCCGTGGATCCGGGCGCTGCGAAGGGGATCCGTCGGCCGCTGCGTGCCGCCCTGCGGCGTCCCGGGGAGTGAAAACCGGATGCCCGTCCGCCCCGGTGGGTGATACGCATCCGGTCATGGACGATCTCGTGACAGCCCGCCTCATCCTTCACCCTCTCACCGTCGCCGAGGCGGAGAACATCGCCGCCGAGCGCCCGGAGCGGCTCCCGCACTGGGTGCCCGGTTATCCGGAGGGGGACGACGTCAAGGCCGCGCTCCGGTTTCTGACGGCGGAGCGGGAGGGGGCCGGGCGGCATCCTGGAGCTTATGAGATACGGCGGCGGGAGGACGGGCGGGTGGTCGGCGGGCTGGACTTCCATGGGCCGGCCGACGAGGAGGGGGCTGTGACCGTCGGGTACGGGCTGCTGCCCGCCGAGCGCGGCAAGGGGTACGCCTCCGAGGCGCTGCGCGCCGCGCTGGCGTCGGCGCGGGCGCGAGGGATCCGCCGGGTGAAGGGGGACGCCGACCACGACAACGTCCCCTCCCACCACGTCATGAAGGCGGCCGGGATGCGGCTGGTGGGGGAGGACGAGCGGGTGAAGTTCTACGAGACCGACTGGGAGCCGGACCGCCTTCAGGCGGCGTCCACGTAGACCCAGGCGCCGTTCTCCCGCACGAAGCGGCCCAGTTCGTGCTGCGTGTCCTCGTGGCCCCGCAGGACGTAGTGGGCGCGGAACTCGACCGTCCCCTCCTGGTGGAAGGCGGTGCCCGCTTCGGTGGCGAGGATCTCCAGGGCCGTCCAGTGGATCTTCCGGTCCAGGTC
Organism: Streptomyces sp. NPDC052910; assembly: GCF_055585605.1. Taxonomy (NCBI): domain Bacteria; kingdom Bacillati; phylum Actinomycetota; class Actinomycetes; order Kitasatosporales; family Streptomycetaceae; genus Streptomyces; species Streptomyces sp. NPDC052910. Next base: position 297,007 of record NZ_JBVJJR010000006.1, on the reverse strand, counting down.
GAGGGACGGCGGGCGGGTGGTGGAGTGCCACGTGCGGAGGAGGTACGCGGCGTCGCCTACGGCGAAGGCGCTGTAGCGGGAGCGCATGAGGCGTTCCGCGGTGGGGGCTTGTTTCCGGCCCGTGTGGAGGGGGCCGCAGCAGTCGCCGTAGGTGGCGTCGAGGCCGCAGGGGCAGGGGGTGGTGGGGGTGACTGTGATGGTGTTTCGGGGCACCTGACGATTGTGCCCCGTGGGGGAGGCCGCCCCCGTCCCACCTCCTCCGGGGGGTTCGAGGACGAGCGGTGAAGCCGCGATCAGGGGACTGGGACGTGGCCCGGGAACGGTGAGTGGGGGTGGCCCCTCCGGGGGAGGGACCGGGGCACCCTACCGGCCGAACCCCTCGCCGGCACCGGGATGTCCCGTCGGCCACGGCGAAACAGCAGGTCGCAAGGGCCGCGGGCGGCGACCGAGGCGGCCCGCACCGGTCCGGCGAGCGGTTGCGAGCCCCCGCGCGGCGGCACACCGTGGGCCTCGTCCCCCTGAGGGACGTTCCTGGAGGGAGTTTCCCGCATGCGCATCAGCAGAACGACCACCGCCGCCCTAGCGGCCTGCTGCTCGCTGGCCCTGGCCGTCGCCGGGCCGGCCCTGGCGGCGGACCCGGCGCCGGTGCCGCCGGCGGCGACGACGGCGACGGCGCCCGGCCCGAGCACCGCCGACCGGCTGACCACGGTCGGGAGCCTGGGCGACATCCTCTCGCTGGGCGCCCGGATCGGCAAAGAGGCCCAGGCGGCCAAGCCGGACATGGAGAAGCTGCGGGAGATGCAGCGTCAGCTCACCGAACAGGGCGCGCGGCTGCGTGCCTCCGTCAGGACGCACGTCCAGCAGCCATCGCAGCCGGGCCAGCCGGGCGCCGCCGCCCAGCGGGACGTCGTCGCGGACGTCCAGAAGGTCGTGGACCAGCTCGTCAAGGACCTCAACCAGCTCCTCATGGACCTGGCCGCGGCCAACATCCTCGGCGTCGCCGCCGACGTGAGCAAACTCCTGGGCGACCTCCAGCAGCTCCTCGGCGTCGTGCTGCAGGCACTGGGCGGAGGCGGAGCCGCCGGCGCCGCCGCTCCCTAGGCCGGGCCTCCCCAGGCCAGGCCGCCGGTGAGCCGGCCAGGCGGCCGGTGAGCACCGCGGCCCGGCACCCGCCCCCGCCGCCCCCCGCGTCCACCCGGCCGGCCGCGCGCCAAGGACCCCGTCACGTAGGCTGCGGCGCATGCGAGTTCCCGCCCCCCGAGACCTGGCCGCGCTGCCCTACGCGCACCGCCTCGCGCCCTTCACCGGTGCGGTGGAGCGGGCGGAGAGCTACGAGGGTCTCCACTTCGACGGCTCGGTCTTCGAGGAAGCGGAGGGTGGCCGCTCCCTCTTCAGCGAGGCGGCGTTCTCCTCGGTGGTCTTCGAGCGCGGCAGCTTCCGGCGCTCGCGTTTCGACGACGTGTGGCTGCACGCCGTCCGCGTGGTCGGCACCGACCTGGCCGACACCACCTGGCTGGACGCCGAGTTCGCCGCCGGCGTCCTCGCGGGCACCGAGCTCCACCGCGCCGAGCTGCGCCGCGTCGTCTTCCACCAGTGCAAGCTCGACTCGGTCAACCTGCGCTCGGCCACCCTGCGGGAGGTGGTGTTCGTCGACTGCCTGCTGCGGGACGTGGACTTCGGCGGGGCGACGCTGACCGACGTCCGCTTCCCCGGCTCCTCCCTGGAGCGCGCCCGGTTCGAACGCGCCCGCCTCACCCGGGCCGACCTGCGCGGGGCCACCGCGCTGGGCATCGCCGCCGGACTCGGCGACCTGGGCGGCGCGACGATCAGCACGCCGCAGCTCTTCGACCTGGCACCCGCCCTGGCCGGGCACGTCGGCCTCACGGTGAAGGACGACTGACCGCCGGCCCGGTAACGGTGTGAACCGGGGCATCCCGCCCTCCGGCGGACCCCGGCCGCCCCCCTGCGCTAGCGTCGGCCCGGTGCGCAGACGTCCGCTCACCGCCCTGCTCGCCGCCGCCGTCCTGCTGACGGCCTGCGAGGCGGGATCCGACTCCGGGTCCGGGACCGACGACCGTGAGGACCCCCGTCCCCCACGGTCCGCCGGCCCCCGCCCCGAGACCCGCCGCGACGGCGCCGAGCTCCTGTACCGCCCCGGCGGCCGGGCCAGCGCCCAGAACCCCGCGTTCTCGCCGGACGGCACGTCCCTCCTCTTCACGGTCTTCCACGGCGGCTACAACGCCGGCGCCGCCGCCCTGCGCACGCTCCCCCTCGGCGGCGCCCGGCGGCAGGCACCCCGGACCCTGCTGGACGAGTCGGACCGGGCCGCCGTCAACCTGCCGGGGACGAGCTGGAACCCGTCCGCCGGCGTCGCCTTCGCCTCCGACCGCGCGGGCCGCGACGAGGTGTGGGTGCTCCGGCCCGGCGGCCGGCCCGAGCGGGTGACGGAACACGACGGCGACACCGGCTACCTGGAACCCAGCTTCTCCCCGGACGGCCGGTGGATCGTCTTCCAGGAGAGCACCGAGCGCGAGGACGGCAGCGGCGGCGACGGCTCCCTCTGGAAGGTCAGGCGCGACGGCACCGGGCGTACCCGGCTCGTCGACGGACCGGCCACCCGGACCGACAACCGGCAGCCCAACTGGTCGCCCGCCGGCGACCGGCTGGTCTTCCAGCGCCGCCGGCAGGGCACCGACGAGTGGCGCCTGTACGTCATGGACGCCGACGGCGGCGGGCTCCGCGAACTGGCCGTCCGGGGCGAGGGCGAGCACACCGACCCCAGTTGGTCGCCCGACGGGAAGTGGGTGGTGTTCTCCTCCACCGCCGGTGGGCTGGACCTGCCGCAGGTCTTCGCCGTCCCGGTGACCGGCGGCCGGCCGGTCCGCGTCACCCACGACGACACCTCGTACGACGGCGCCCCCAGTTGGTCGCCGGACGGGAAGTGGATCGCGTTCGAGTCCCACCCGGGCGGCGAGGACCGGCCGTCCGCCCTGTGGCGGGTCCCGGCGCCGCGCCGCTGAGCCGGGACCCGACGCCCCGGCGAGGGCCGCCCGGGGGGCCGGGACCGGTCCGCCGCGCGGTGCGCGGGCGCGGGCCGGCGGGGTGGCGGGCCGTCGTCGTGCGGGTTGCCGGACGTGCCATGGCGGTTCGCTCCTTCGCGAGACATGGACCGGACGGTTCCGGGATGCCGGTGCAAGCGCGGGTGTGGACGCCGGTGCCGGGCCGCGGGGCCGTTCCCGGCGTGCCCGGGCCCCGCGCGAGGCCGTGCGCGGGGCGTTCGGGTACGCCGGGCCCGCGGCCCGGCACCGGACGTACGGGATCCCAGGACGTCCGGCCCCCCATGAGCGGCCCCGGACGTACGGGGAAAGCGGAACCAGCATCCCCCGCCGGCGCCCCCGCGAGGGAGGGCAGGACTCGCCCTGGCAGGGGGCTTGGCACGGCGCCGGGCCGGCCCGGAATCTGGCCGGTTGCCGCCTCTCCCGCCACCCCGGCCGCTGCGGAGAATGCGGGAGTGGACGCCAAGATCGCTCTCCGGGACTTCCTCGTCTCCCGCCGCACCCGGCTGAACCCCGGGGACGTCGGGCTGCCCGCGCACGGCGCACGCCGGGTGCCCGGCCTGCGGCGCGAGGAGGTGGCCGCGCTGGCCGCGGTGAGCGTCGACCACTACATCCGGCTGGAGCGCGGCAACGCGTCACTGGTCTCCGACGCCGTCCTGCACGCCGTCGCCGACGCGCTGCGGCTCAGCCCCGGCGAGCGGCGCTACCTGCGCGACCTGGCGCGGCCCGGCCGCCATGACCCCGCGCCCGCGGGCCCGGTGCCGGCCGGTCCGGAGGCGGCCGCCGGGCCGCGCGTGCGGGCGAGCGTCCGCCGGCTGCTCGACGCCCTGGCCGGCAGCCCCGCCTACCTCGTCGGCCGCGACGGGTCCATCCTCGCCTGGAACCGGTCGGCGACCCGGGTGTTCGTCGACTTCGCCGAGTTCCCGGCGGAACGGCGGACGATCGGCTGGATCGTCTTCACCGACCCGCGGGCCCGGACGCTCTACCTCGACTGGGAGGCCAAGGCCCACGAGACGGTGGCCTATCTGCGCTCGGTGACCGGCCGGTGGCCCCACGACCGGGATCTCGCCCGGCACATCGCGGAACTCCGCGCGGCCAGCGCCGACTTCGACCGGATCTGGACCGAGCTGCCGGTCCTCGACACCACCCACGCCACCTGCCGGCTGCGCGGCCCGGAGGCCGGGACGACACTGGAACTCTCCTGGGAGACCTTCCAGCTCACCGACAACCCCGAGGAGATCATGGTGGCCTACACCGCGGCGGAGGGCTCGCCCACCGCCGCGGTGCTGCGGGACCTGGCCCGCGCGGACCGCCCGTCAGGCCATGGTGACGGTCAGCAGTGAGTACTGCGCCACCGTGAGCGCGATCGTGGCCGTCGCCCCGGACGTCGTCCAGGTCACCGGCCGCGGCGCGGGAGAGGCCGCGTCCGGGGAGCTCACCGCGGCGGCCGTCACCCGCTTGCCCTCCGGCACGGCGACGGTCACCGAGCAGGCCGCCGGCTTGACGGCGAAGGCGGCCGGCTGGTCGCCGAAGCAGGTGAAGTTGACCAACTGGACGACGGTGTCGTCACCGAGCCGGCTCAGCTCCAGGTGGATCCGCCGGTCGCCGCTGAACGTGACCGCCGGCGGAGCCGCCGCCAGCACCGGTGCCAGCAGCGGGCCGGGGTCGGCCTGCCCGGTGGCCGACAGGAACGCCCGGCCGGGCAGGTCCTTGACGTAGTGGCAGGTCCCGGCGCCGAAACGGTTCTGCCTGGTGGCCGGGAGCGGATCCCGCTTGCGGAAACCCAGTACGTCGGCGAGGGCGAACTCGTCCCGTGCCGCGCCCAGTTCGGTGAGAGCGGTCGGCGCCGGACCGGTGATCACCGCCGTGCCGCCGGCCGCCACCCAGCCGCGCAGCACCTCCGCCTCGGCATCCGAGACGGCCTGGAGATTGGGCAGCATCAGCACCTTGAAGCGGGCGAGGTCCGCCGCCGTCACCCCCTGGCTCGGCACGGTGTCGAACGGCACGTGCCCGTACACCAGGGCCTTGACCGTGCCCCGGAACTCGCCGAGCCACGGCATCGTGGTGCAACTGTCCTCCGGGGTGCCCTCGCTCCACCACTCCTTGACCCCGGACGGCTTCTTGGCGTTGACGTACATGCCGGTGCCGACCGAGGGGCTGACATAGTCCCGGGAGGCGGTGGAGTGGTAGACGCCGACCTCGGCGGCCGGGACGGCGTCGTACAGCCGCTGCTGCTGCGCCGCCACGAACCCGTACATCCGGGTGCGCATCTTCGCGTCGGTCGTCTCGTTCTTGAACGGGCTCTTGACCTCGTACGGGTTGCAGCCGGCCGCCAGCAGCTCGGCCATCACCAGCGAGGCGTCGTCGGCCTTCCAGCCGTACGAGAACGCCCAGGCCGGCTTGGTTCCGCTGGCCGCGCGGGCGTACTTGTACATGGAGATGAGACAGGTCCAGTCGGAGGCGGTGGCGTGCCGCATGCCGTCGTAGTTGCCGAGGATGTCCACCTCCCAGGCGTGACTGACGCCCTCGGCCTGCCGCAGGTAGGCGCCGTCCAGACCGATGGAGGTGGCGTACTGGTAGTCCATGCTCACCGTCTCGACGAAGGTGACCAGGTCCTTGTTGGCCGACTTCCCCGCGGCGGCGATGTCGAGCTGCCACTGGAGCAGGTTGCGGTGGCGCCACTCGACGAACCGGCGGAACGTGGTGTCCCCGAAGTCCGCCTTCTTCGGCAGCGGCAGGCCGGTGTCGGCCTTGAAGGCCGCGGCGGCCCAGGGCGAGGTGTCGCACCAACTGGCCTTGCCGTCGAAGTAGATGGGCACGTCCGGCCAGATCGCGTCCAGGCCCGAGCCGGCCAGCGCCTTGACGCGCGTCAGGTAGTAGTCCCGCCAGGGCGAGTTGGGGCTGAGCCAGCAGCTCTCGTCGCCGGGGTCCACCCAGACGACCAGGCTGCCGTAGAAGACGTTCGGCTGCCCGTCGAGGGAGAGCTGCACCCAGTCCTTGCCCTTGTCGTTCTTGTAGAACGACCGGCCCTTCTCGCCGCCGACGCTGATCAGTTCCAGCGACGGGTAGTACATGACCACCCGGATCCCCGCGGCGTGGGCCAGTTCGGTGAACCGGCCGACCTGCTTCACGTGGAAGTCGAACTCGGCCTGGGTCAGCCAGTTCGACAGGACGGTGTCCAGCTCGATGACGCTGACGTTCTGCGCCTTGAGGGCGTTGATCACGGGCTTCATGTCGCGGGCCGGATCGGCGTCCTCGTCGAAGGTGCCGTCCGCCACCCGGGCGTACCGCGCCCACTCGGGGAACGCCCCCTGGCGGACGGCCGGTCCGGCCCAGGGTGCGGAGTCGACCCTCATCGGGCTCGTGGGAGCCGCCGACGCCGCCCCCGGCAGCGCTTGTGCCGCCCAGGCCGCGCCCCCCACGCCCAGCCCCGTCCGTAGCAGTCCTCTTCGGCTCATGCCCCGCATGCGATGCACGTTCCCCCCTGATGTGTCGGGATCGGTCAGTCGGTCGGTCGGTCCGACGATGCGAACGGCCGGCCGGGCGGGGGCGTCGGAGGGCGCCGCGGGCCCGTCGGCCGGTTCGGATGGTCAGGCAGTGCCCAGAGATTCTGTCGGGAAAGCGGCCGGGAGGAAGGCACTTGCCGGAGGCCGGGCGCCGGGAGGGTGTGTTTTCGGACGTGCGGCGCCGGTCGGTCCGGTTCCGCCGCCCGGGGGAACGAAACGGTCGAAACGCCGGGAGTTCCCGGCGTGCCCGGACCCGGCGGACCCGCTCGCCCGTTCTCCCGCAACCGGCGTTCCCCGCCGTCGTTGACCCGGTGTGACGTCCACGACGGCTGGGGGAGCGGTGACCGGATCCGGAAAGACACGTCGGGCGGCGGGGCTCGCGGCTTCGGTGCTGCTCCTGCTCTGCCCGTCCGCGGCGGAGCCCGCGGCGGCAGTGGAGGCCGCCCCGGCCGGGGACGTGCCGCGCGAACTCCACTGCGCCGGGCCGCCGGCCGCCTGCGCGGACGAGGCCGTCCGCGTACTCGGCCGGCTCCGTGACGGCCTCGGCTGCGACCACCGGGCGCCCTTCGCCGCCGTCTACACACGGCTGGAGGAGTCGCTGGCGAAGGCCGTCCGGGCGGGCGAATTCGCCGAACCGGACTGGGTGGGCGGCAGCCTCAACACCGGCTTCGTCAACCGCTACCTCGCCGCCTACCACGCGGACCGGGCCGGCCGCCCGGTGCCCGCCGCCTGGCGCGCCGCCTTCGACGCCGCCCGCTCCGGTGACCTCAACGCCGGCCAGGACGTGCTGCTCGGCGCGAACGCCCACATCCAGCGGGACATGCCGTACGTCCTGGCGGCACTCGGGCAGCGCACCCGCGACGGGGCGTCCCGCAAACCGGACTACGAACGCGTCCAGGCCGTCCTCGACCGCGCCTACCAGCCCGCCGTCGAGGACGTCGCCCGGCGCTACGACGCCCTCGTCGCCCTCGGCGACGCCCGCTGGAACCCGATCGCCCGGCACACCGCGCGCGAACTGTTCCACCTGTGGCGCGAGACCGCCTGGGAGCACGCCCGCCTGCTCGCCGCCGCCGACGGCCCCGCCGCCCGGCGGCGGGCCGCGGACGCCATCGAGGCGAACGCCGCCCACTGGGCGGCCCTGTTGAGCGTCCCGGGAACGCCGGGCTACCGCTCGGGCCGCGACGCCTACTGCCGGACGCACGCCGGGGCGCGGGGTGGTACGGGCGGCGGCGCGCGGATCGGTTCGGGCGGCGGGCGGTAACGGTCCGCCGTCGGCCGCCTGTTGTAAGTCGCCCGCCGTTGTAAGCAGCCGGCTGCCCGCTGCCCGCTGCCCGCCGCCTTCCGTCAGCCGCCCGACAGGGTGCGGCCGAGCAGCGGCAGCAGCCGGTCCCAGTGGCGCCGCAGCGCGGCGGCGTCGAAGGCCTCCGTGTCGGCCATGGTGAAGCCGTGGACGGTGCCGGGGTAGACCTCGATGTCGTGGACGGCCCCCGCGGCGTCCAGGGCCCGGCGGAGCTCGTCGGCGGCCTCGGGCGTCAAGTCGCCCTCGGCGCAGCCCATATGGACCTCCGCGGTGAGCGCGGAGACGCTCCGGTGCGCGCTGTCCGGCGCGTCGGTGACCAGGAAGGCGGGGTGGAACCCCGCCACGGCGGCCACCCGGCCGGGATGCGCCGCGGCGGTACGCAGCGCCAGCTCCGCGCCCCAGCAGTAGCCGATCACGCCGACCGGCCCGGCGGCCACTTCGGGCCGGCCGGTGAGGAACGCCAAGTAGGCCTCGGCGTCACGCAGGACGCGGTCGGGGGTCTGCGCGTCCATCAGCGGCCTCAGCCGTGCGAACAGCCGCGGCCGGTCCTCCTGCCGGATGCGCTCCGGCAGTTCGGTCACCGGCGCCGGTCCCTCCCGGTAGTAGAGGTGGGGGACGAGCACGTGGTAGCCGTGCCCGGCCAGCTCGCGGGCCAGCTCCCGGATCACGGGCCGCGGGCCGAAGGCGTCCGTGTACAGCAGCACCCCCGGGTGCCGCTCACCGTCGTCGGGACGGACGGCGAACGCGTCGGCCCGGCCGTCCGGGGTGGGAATGGTCAATGTCGTGGTGATGGTGGCGAGTCGTTCTTCCCCTGAGTTGTCGATCACCCGGGCATGGTAGGAGCCCTCCGGTGCGACGGTCCACCGCCGCCCCCTGCCCGTGGGCGCGCCAGACCGTTCCGTCCCGTGCCCTCACCGGCGGCCGTCCCCGGTGGTCGCCGCCCGCGCCGCGCGCACGAGGGCGTCCGTGACATCCTCCGGCAGGTCGAGGTGGTGGCTCAGCCAGGGCGCGTCGTGACCGCGGCGGGCGAGGATCCAGGCCGCGCAGAGCCGGTTCTCGGCGGTCGGGTCCGACGGCGGGAGGCCCGGGCGGAGGGCGTCCAGCGGGCAGCCGGCGCGGGTGGCGGCGTCGAACAGGGCGCCGTCCCGTACCGGGAGCCGCCGGTCGCGGTGGCCGGTCCTGAGGGGGCGGTGGCTCATGACGCCGGCCGCCAGGGCCACCGCGACGAGGGCGGCGCCCAGCGCGAAGGTGGCCGGCGGCCAGTCGGCCACCGGTGTCAGGCGGAGGGCCAGGGCCTCCGCCACCACGAGGGCGGCCACGGTGAGGGCGGCCGGGCCCTCGTGGCCGTGCGGGCGGGGAGCGCCCGCGGCGTTCCGGGCCGGTGTCCTGATCCTGATCACGATCTCGCCTCCTCCGCCGGCTGCGCCTTCCGACTCCGCGGCCTGCCTTTCGACCGCCTGCCTGTCGACGCCGTCCACGCTAGGCGGCGGCCCGCCCGCCGTCCCCCGGCCGGCCGGGGGACGGGAAGGGGGACGCGGCCGTCCCCCGGTGGGGGGATCGGTGCCACCGGCCGCCCCCCGTACTGCCCGCCCCGCGGCGGACCGCCCCGCCCAAGGCCGGAGCTCCTAAGGCCGGAGCCTGCCCCCAACCCGGTCAGATGACGGATGTTCCCGCAGCTCGCAGCACGTAGGGTCGGACACGTGCCGGTCGTTGAAACGGAGACCACCGGCACGTGTTCTGAGCACGCACGAAGCGGACCCCCACGGTCCGGAAAGGTGGAGTCATGACCGCGCCGCAGACCGGCCGACCGAAGACCGGCCAGGAATGGCACGGCGACCTGCTGGACCTGGACGCCTACCTGGAGCGGATCGGGTACGCGGGGGAGCGCCGGCCCACCCGCGAGGTGCTGCGGGCCCTGCACCGGGCGCACGTCACGTCGATCCCGTTCGAGAACCTCGACGTCATACTCGGGGTTCCGATCCTCCTGGACCTGGAGTCGGTGCAGGACAAGCTGGTGCGGCGGCGCCGCGGCGGCTACTGCTTCGAGCACGTCGTCCTGTTCGCGGCCGTCCTCGAAAGGCTCGGCTTCCGCTTCACCGGTCTGCGCGGCCGGGTCACGCTCGGCGCGGACAAGATCCTTCCCGCCACCCACGCCCTCCTCGCCGTGCGGGCCGAGGACGACGAGCGGACGTGGCTCTGCGATGTCGGGTTCGGGTCCGGCCCCCTGGAGCCGATCGAGCTGGCCGACGGCGTGGAAGCGGACTTCGAAGGCTGGCGGTTCCGGATGGAACGGCGCCCCGGCGACCGGGGGATCGACGACTGGTGGCTGCACGAGTACCGCTCCGACGGCTGGCTCGACCGCCACACCTTCACCCTGACCCCCCAGTACACCATCGACTACGTCGTCGCCAGCCACTACGTGTCCACCCACCCCCGCTCGCCGTTCGTCCGGCGCCCGATCGCCCAGCGGTTCGCCGCCGACCGGCAGCGCTCGCTCGACGCCGCCGCCGTGGTCACCGCCCGCCCGGACGGCTCGCGGACCGAACGCAAGCTGGAGGCGGACGAGTTCGGGGCGTGCCTCGCCGAAGAGTTCGGCATCAGCCTGCCCCCGGAGGACGTGGCGCGCCTGACCGCCCGGCTCGACACCGCCTGACCGGAGCCGTCCGCCGTTCAGGCCGGCGCGGTCAGGAAGTCGAGTACCACCGGGCTCGCCTACGCCCGGAACTCCTCGAAGTAGGCGTGGCGGCCGCCCGGCACGAGGTGCGTCCGGGCGCCCGGGATGCGGCCGGCGAGGAGACGGGCGTTGGCGGGGGGGTTGAAGCGGTCGTCGGTGCCGTGGATGACGAGCGTGGGCGCGGTGATGTCCGGCAGGACGTCCCAGGCGTCGTGCCGGGCGCCGGCCAGCCGGTGCCACCGCCGCGCGTGGCCCGGCATGCCCGGGTCCCCGAGGACCGCGTACGGGCCGGGGTGGGCGGCCCGCCAGGCGGGCGTGTACATCAGGTCGAGCAGTGTCCGTTCGACCGCCGCCGGGTCCGGACCGGCCAGGGCCGCGCGGACCGCCTCGTCGGCCGCCACGCCCCGGACGCCGGGGGACGTGCAGCCCAGGACCAGCCGGCGCACCCGCCGCGGGTGCCGGACGGCCAGCCACTGCGCGACCCGGCCGCCCATCGACGTCCCGTAGACGTCCGCCCGGTCGATGCCCAGGTCGTCGAGGACCGCCACGACGTCGTCGGCGAACAGCCCGGTGCCGTACGGACCTTGGGGCTTGTCGCTGTCGCCGGTGCCCCGGTGGTCGAGGGTGATCGTGGCGCGGGCGGGATGGAAGTCGGCGCGGACGGCGTCCCACCAGCGATGGGAGTTCGCCTGCCCGGCGAGCAGGACGAGCGGGGCCCCGGACCCGCGCGCCTGGTAGGCGATGCGGGTCCCGTCGGCGGCTGTGGCGTGCGGCATGGGGCCAGTCGATCACGTGCGCGCCGGTGGTCCCGCGCCGGGTCGGCGCCCGGCTTCACGTACCGCCCGGAAGCGGATCCTCCGGCCGGCGGAAGGCCGTGGCCCCGATCAGATGGTCGACCACGTCGGCGAGGCTGCGCCGGACCCGGAACGCGGCGCGCTGCCGGTCCGCGCCGTTGCCGTGCGCGCGCAGCCGCGCCCACCCGGCCCGGATCGCCGCCATGTCGTCGCGGCGCAGCACCTCGGGGCGGAGGCCGTCCAGGAAGCGCTCCACGAGCACGGCGGCGGGGGCGAGGCGCCCGGTGCGCAGATCGACGCCGGCGCCGGAGAGCCCGTCGCGCGCCGCCCGCCAGTAGGCGGCGCGCACCAGCTCGTCCGGGGGCCGGAACGCGGGCTTCCCGGCCTCGACGTCGGCCACGGCCGTGGCGACCGACGATCTGACGAGCGCCGCCAGCAGGACGGTGTCCTCGACGCCGGTGGCGGCGTCGGCCGCCCTGAACTCCAGGGTCGGCACATGGTGGGACGGCCTGATGTCCCAGTACAGCCCGGAACGGTCCAGGATCGCCCCGGTCGCGATGAGGCCCGCGACGAGGTCCTCGAAGTGGGCCCGGGAGGCGAGGAACGGCGGCGGGCCGGCGGCCGGCCAGCGGGCCCAGGCGATCGTGCGCCAGCCCGCGTAGCGGGTGTCGCGGCCTTGCCAGAAGGGGGAGTTGGCGGCGAGCGCGACCAGAACGGGCAGGTGGGCGCGCAGGTGGTTGGAGACGCGCAGGGCGAGATCCACATCGGGGATCCCGATGTGCACGTGGCAGGCGCAGACGGTCTGTTCGTCGTCCAGGGCCCCGAACTCCGCGACGCTCCGCGCGTAGCGCGCCCCCTCGCTGAACGGCGTCGGCGTCGGCTGCGCCAGTACGGGCGTACCGCTGGAGACGAGGGCGAGCCCGTGGCGCGCGGCCGCCCTGCCCACCGACCGCCGCAGCGCGTGCAGATCCTCGGCGAAGCGGGCCAGATCGCCGTGCGGCTCCGTGCGGACCTCGACCTGATAGCGCGTCAGTTCGTGGCCGACCCGCCCGCCGAGCTCCGCGGCGGCCTCGGCCACCACCTTCTCCGCGTCCGGCCGCAGCCGCCGGGACGCCGGGTCGACGAGCAGGTATTCCTCCTCGGCCCCCAGCGTCAGGCCGCCCACGCCCCGCCCGGCGTGCGGCCCGTCGCCGGCGGGATCCGACGCGCGGTGGTCTTCCCGAGGCCCCGCCCACCACCTGTTCCGGGTCATGTGGTCATTCTGTCACCCTTGGTGAGAGCCACCCCCGCGAGTGAGCCATGGTCGAACTCCGCTTGTCCTCGCCCCGCCACCCCCTTACCGGCCTGTCGGCACGGCCGCCGGGCTCGCCGGCGCGTCGTCCGGCCGGGGGACGGGCGCGTCCATGTACGGCCTGCCGTTCGGGACCGGAGCGACGCGGTGGTCCGCCGGGTCGGGATGGACCACGAGGACCGGGCAGCGCGCGTGCCGGAGGCAGTGGCGGCTCACCGAACCGTGCAGGGCGCGGTGGAGCGGCCCGTGGTCGCCGGTGCCCACGACGAGCAGGGCGCCGGGGTCGCGCGCCAGGGCCACCAGCGCGGGGCCGGGAGCGGCGCGTACGGTGCGCGGGCGCAGGACCGTCCCCGGCGGGGCCGGGCCGAACGCGGCCTCGCACGTCTCCCGCACCACCGTCGCCGCCGCCCGCTCCCAGTGGGCGCACACGTCCGCCGGGGCCGGGCTGACCGCGTCGGCCGCCTCGCCACCGGGTGGCGCCCACGCGTACACCGGGCAGAGGACCGCGCCGTGCCGGGCCGCCTCCCGGGCGCCCTGCCGCAGGGCCGCCACGCTGCCCGCCGAACCGTCCACGCCGACGACCACCCGCTCGACCGTGTCCGTCCTCATGCCCGTTCACTCCTTCCGTCCGTGTGGTGCTCCGTCGTCTCCCTTCCAGCCTGGCGGCCGGCCCGTCGCTCCGGCGTCCGCCGGCCGGGCGGCGGGCCGGGGGAGCCGGGGGTCCCCCGATCGGCGGCCCGGCGCGGGGCGGGCGCCCGGAGCGGCCGGAGGGCGGCGGCCCGCTTATGGTGGACGAAAGGGGCACTCCGGGCCCAGGCGCACTCCGGGCCCCACGGCCCGGACGGCGGCGACGCGAGCACGGAAATGGCGAGCCCATGGAGACCGATTCCGGTACGCAGGTGACGGTGGTGGTCGCCGACGACCACCCGGTCTACCGCGAGGGCATCACCCGCGGCCTCCAGCTCAGCGGCCGGATCTCGGTGGTCGCCGAGGTGGGCGACGGGCCGGCCGCCCTCGACGCCGTCCGCCGGCTGGAACCCCGGGTGGCCCTGGTCGACTACCGGCTCCCCGGGCTGGACGGCCTCGCCGTACTGCACGCGGTCGTCCGCGACCGGCTGCCGACCCGTGTCCTCCTGCTGTCCGCGACCACCGACGGCGCGGTCGTCTACCGCGCCGTCCAGGAGGGCGCCGCCGGCTATCTGGCGAAGGACGCCAAGCGCTCCGAGATCGTGGACGCCGTGCTGAAGGTCGCCCGCGGGAGACAGGTCGTCTCCGAGGACCTCTCGGACGGCCTGGTCGACCAGATCCGGCTGCACGCCGACCGCGACGAGACGGTCCTCTCCGACCGCGAACGGCAGGTGCTGCGGGGCTTCGCGGAAGGCAAGAGCATCCCGCGGCTCGCCGACGAGCTGTACCTGGGCGCCAGCACCGTCAAGACCCACACCCAGCGGCTCTACGAGAAGCTCGGGGTGTCCGACCGCGCCGCGGCCGTCGCCGAGGCGATGCGCCGGGGTCTGCTCGAATGACCGGCGCCCGCCCGCGCCGGGCCGCCGGGCCCGCGACCGGGAAGCGAGCGGACCGCTGGGCGGTCCTCGCGGTGCTGTGCGCCGGCCTGCTGCTGGTGGCGATGGACGCCACCATCCTCAACGTCGCCCTGCCGTCGCTCGTCGCCCATCTGCGGCCCGGCCCCCTCGAACAACTCTGGATCATCGACATCTACGGTCTGGTCCTCGGCGGCCTGCTGGTCACCAGCGGCGCGGTCGGCGACCGCTTCGGCCGCAAACGGCTGTTCCTGGCCGGCTTCGTCCTCTTCGGCCTCGCCTCGGTGGTCGCCGCCACGGCGGACAGCTCCTGGCAGCTCATCGCCGGACGGGTGCTGCTCGGCCTCGGCGGCGCCATGGTGATGCCGTCGACCCTGTCGCTGATCCGGGCGGTCTTCACCGACGACCGCGAACGGGCGCTGGCCATCGGCATCTGGGCGGCGGTGGCCGGCGCGGGCGCCTGTCTGGGCCCGCTCATCGGCGGGTTCCTCGTCGAGCGGTACGGCTGGTCGTCGGCGTTCTGGGTGAACATCCCCGTCGTCGTCGCCACCGTGGCGGCGGGCCTGCGGCTGCTCCCCGAGTACCGGGCGCCCCAGCACGGGCCGCTCGACCGGCTCGGCGCCCTGCTCTCGGTCGCCGGCGTCGTCGCCCTCGCCTGGGGCGTCAAGCACGTCGCCAAGGGCAGCCCGGCCCCCGCCGACGTGGGGATGCTGCTGCTGGGCGTGCTGCTGCTCGTCCTCTTCGCCCGGCGGCAGCTCGCCTCCCGCGATCCGCTGCTGGACGTACGGCTGTTCCGGAACGGCCCGTTCCTGGCCGCCGCGCTGACCACCCTGCTCGCCATGCTGGCCATCGGCGCCGCCCTGTTCCTGATCTCGCTGTGGCTTCAGTACGTCCACGGCTACTCGCCCGAGCAGGCCGGACTGCGCACCCTGCCGTCGGCCGTGGCCATGCTGGCCGGCTCGCTCGCATCACCCTGGATCATGCACCGCGCCGGCGTCCGGACGGTCCTGGCCGCCGGCCTCGGCGCGCTGGTCGCGGGCTTCCTGCTGCTCGCCCTGACCCCCGTGCCCAACGACTACCCCGTCGTGGCCGGGGTCCTGGCGCTGCTCGGCCTCGGCGACGGGCTGGCGATGACCGCGGCGGCCGCCGTGCTCGTCTCCGCCGTACCGCCGCACCGGGCCGGGCAGGCGGGCGCCGTCTCGGAGACCGCCTACGAGCTCGGCGTCGGCCTGGGCGTGGCGTTGCTGGGCAGCATCCACGGGGCCGTCTTCACCGGCCGGATGACCGGACTGCCGCTGCGCGGCGCCGACTTGGGCGAAGCCCGCGGGTCGGTCGGCGGCGCGGCCGACGTCGCCCGGCGCACCGGCGGGGAGACCGGCCGGCGGGTACTGGAGGCGGCGCGCGCCGCCTTCGACGACGCGCTGACGACCACCGCGTACGTCTCCGCCGCCGTGGTGGCCGCGGTCACCGTCCTGACCGTGTGGCTCGTACCGCGCGGGTTCAAGGTCACGGGTGGCCACTGAGCGGGGGCGGTCGCCGAGGCGCGGAGAGGACGGTCACCGAGGCGGGGAGAGGAGGGAGGAAGAATGGAGATCGAGCTGTTCTACGACTCCATGGGGGCGCGGCTGCGCGGCATCGGAACCGCCGAGATCACCTACCGCAAATGGAGCGGCCTGCCGACCGCGCTCGGCCGGTGGGACATCGAGTTCCAGCGGATGAGTGCCCTCATCCGCCGCATCGGCCCCACCGAGATCACCTACACCAAGTGGACCGGCCGGGCCACGTCCATCGGCGGCTGGGACCTGGAGTACGACCAACACAACAGCAGGCTCCGGCGCGTCGGCCCGTACGGCCTCGACTACGACAAACACGGCACCCGGGTGCGCACGGTGGGGCCGCTGGAGATCGCCTACGACAAGCTGGGCAGCCGCCCGCACGTGGTGTCCCTGACGGGGGAGACCGCCGGGGAGGGGGCCGCGGCGGGCGCTCTCCCCGACGACCTGCTGATGGTCCTGTTCCTGGTGCTGTTCTGGCGGACGCAGAGTCTGCGGGCCCGGAGCTGACCGGGGCCGCGGCCCGGCTCGCCGCTCAGCTTGCCGGCCGCGGTTCGGCCGGCAGCAGCGCCTTGCGCGGGACGGGTGACGACAGCACCACGGACGTCGTCGTCCGCCCGAACGCCGAGACGCGCTCCAGCACCTCCTCCAGATGCCCGGTGTCCACCACGGCCACCTTGAGGACCCAGCAGTCCTCACCGACGACGTGATGCGCCTCCAGCACCTCCGGGCGGTCGGTGAGCACGGTGACCGCCGGGTGGCGCAGGGTGTAGCCGGGGTAGGGGTTCACGCGGACGAACGCCTGGACGCCGTACCCCAGCCGGGCCGGCGACACCTCGGCCGTGTACCCGGTCACGACCCCGCCGCTCTCCAGCCGCCGGACCCGCTCGCCGACCGCGGCCGGGCTCAGCCGCACCCGGCGGCCCAGCTCGCTGAGGGTGATCCGGCCCTCGCTCTGGAGCAGGCCGATCAGCCGCCGGTCCACCGCGTCGAAAGCCACCGTCGAATCGTTGGCCACTGCCCGCGGATACCGAGTTTCTTTCGGCAGGACGGCCGGATCTCCCATGACTCCCCCTTCAGGAAACGATCAGTCACCGTAACACTGGTCGGCGTCGGAAAAACGGGCGGGGAATCCGCCCCGGAACGGGGGGAATCAAGGCCATGCCACGCGACGGTGTGCCACGGGACGTCTGCGTCATCGGCGGGAATCGCTACTTCGGAAAACGGCTGATTTCCCGGCTGCTCGACGCGGGCGCGTCGGTCACCGTCGTCAACCGCGGCTCCGCGGCGCCCCCGCCCGGCGCCGCGCACCTCATCGCCGACCGCGACGACGAGACGGCCCTGCGGGCGGCCCTCGGCGACCGGACCTTCGACGTCGTCCTCGACCAGGTCTGCTACACGCCCGTCCAGGCAGCCCTCGCCCGCCGGGTGTTCGCCGGCCGCACCCGGCGCTATGTGATGACCTCGACGATCGAGGTGTACGACCAGGTGGCCGGGGCCGACGGCCCGCTGCCCGAATCCGCCTTCGACGCCGCCTCCTGGCCGGTGGATTACGCTCCCACCGAACCGTGGAGCTACAGGGAGGGCAAGCGCCAGGCCGAGGCCGTGTTCGCGGCCGACCCCGCCTTCCCGACCGTCGCCGTGCGCACCGCCCATGTCCTGGGCGGCTCCGACGACTTCACCGGACGGCTCGCCCACTACGCCGACCGCGTCCGGGCGGGCGCCCTGATCGCCGTCCCGCCCCGCACCCACCCGTCGACCTTCGTGCACGTCGACGAAATAGCGGACTTCCTTTTCCGGACGGCCGGAGCGGAATTCACCGGCCCGGTGAACGCCTGCTCGCACGGGCTCGTCGACGTCGCCGAGCTGTGCCGCCTGTTCGCCGCACGCATTCCCGGCGGACGCGTGGTGCTGGAAACCGCCCCCGAGGGCCCGTACTCGCCGTTCGCCTTCGACCGCCTTTACGCCATGGACAACTCCCGGGCGACCGGCCTGGGTTTCACCTTCCGTGACGCCGCTGCATGGCTGCCGGACGCCATCACCGCCACACTCCAGGAGAGCAACTGACATGCGATACCGCACACTCGGCGACCTCCGCGTCAGCGCCGTCGGCTACGGAGCCATGCCGCTCTCCATCGAGGGCCACCCCGACGAGGCCCGTGCCGTCGCCACCGTCCACGCCGCGCTCGACGCCGGCATCACCCTCATCGACACGGCCGACTCCTACCACGCCCCCCACGCCGCGCCCGGCCACAACGAACTGCTCATCGCCCGCGCCCTCGCCACGTACGGCGGCGACCGCGACGACGTCCTGGTCGCCACCAAGGGCGGCCGGGGCCGCACCCCGGACGGCGACTGGACGGTCGACGGCGACCCGCGCCGGCTGAAGCGCGTCTGCGAGGAGTCGCTGCGCCGCCTGGGCACCGAGGCGATCGGCCTCTACCAGCTCCACAAGCCCGACCCGGACGTCCCGTTCGCCGACTCCGTCGGCGCCCTCCGCGACCTCCTCGACGCGGGCACCATCCGCCTCGCCGGCCTCTCCAACGTCGACACGGAACAGATCCGACTGGCCCACGAGATCCTCGGCGACCGGCTCGTCTCCGTACAGAACCGCTACTCGCCCGCCGTCCGCGACAGCGCGCCCGAACTGCGGCTCTGCGCCGAACTGGGCCTCGCCTTCCTGCCCTGGAGCCCCCTCGGCGGCATCTCGCGCAGCTCCCTCGACGGCACCTCCGGCATGGCCGCCGACGACACCCTCACCGCCTTCCACACCATCGCCGCCGAGCGCGGCACCAGCCCCCAACAGGTCTGCCTCGCCTGGCTGCTCGCCGCCTCCCCGACGGTGATCCCCATCCCCGGCGGCAGCCGCCCGCGGAGCGTCCGCGACTCGGCGGCGGCGGCCGACCTCGTCCTGACCGGGGAGGAGCTCGCCCGACTGGGGCCGCATGGGGTGTGACCGCCCGCGGCGAAGAAGAGGCGGGCCCTGCCCCGGCTCACGCCGGTGCCGGGCCGGTGCCGTCGTACGGGAACCGGCCCGCGGAACGGCGACGGCCGCCCCGGGCGGCGCAGCCGGGGCGCGCCGGTGCCGGGGCAGGCAGGCCCCGCCTGGGTGCCCGTACTCGCTCGCCGTCGGCCGGAGCGGAGTCGCGCACCGGGCCGGATCACGGGTGCCGGCCGCACCTCACCGGCCGCACGGGGGCGAGGGCCGCTTCGGGACCTTGTCCCGCAGGATCCGCGCGCCGTCCGCCGGGCAGGCGTGGAAGGGTGCCCGCGCGGTTCCGGGCGCCCGGGGGCGCCACGCCCGGGAGCCCCGTGCCCGGGGGCGCCACGCCCGCCCCCCGCCGCGTCAGCGGCGCAGATCCTCCCACGTCACCACCGGGCTCCCGGCCCGCAGGCCGTAGTCCAGGGCCGGGTTCCGTACGGGCCACTTCAGGCGCAGCCAGCCGGGGACGGTGGCGAGGATGCCGTCGTCCCCCGCCAGGTGCCAGAACGTGTTGGAGTCCCGCCGGGCGAAGTAGGGGCAGAACAGGGAGACCACCAGGGTGACGCGGCGCCCCCGCGTCACGGGGGTCACCGCGTGGAAGACGCGGCTGCCGTGCAGGAAGAGCGTCGCGCCGCGCGCCCGGCAGTCCGCCTCGCGCAGACGCGGGTCGTCGGCGGTCACGTCGTCGAACTCGCCGGTACGGCCCTGGAAGTAGGTGAACCGGCCGCCCTCGTAGTCGGCGCCGTCGCTGAGCTGGAGGGTGAAGACGTAGTCCATGCCGTCCCGGTGCCACCGCACGATCTCCGGACGGCCGCTGCCCTCGAAGTAGTTGATCTGCGCTGTCGGGAGGCGCAGCGGATGGGGGATCAGCGGGACGCCGGCGATGCGGGAGCAGGTGAGCAGGAAGCCGCGGTCACGGATCATGTTGTGGAGGAACGGCGACACGAGGTCGGCGCCGCGCAGCCGGCGGGTGGCGATGAACCGGCTGGTACCGGCGGCCGGTTCCAGCTTGTCGCAGACCTCGGCGAGCCGGTCCAGCCCCTCCGCGGTGAGGAGGCGGAACGGTCCGACGAGCGCGGTGTCGTCCACCGTGTTCCCGTGGCGCCCGAGTTCACGGCTCGCGTAGCCGAACTCCTGGAGCGAGACACGGGGGCCGTCCGCGTCCGTGTCGACGAAGTCGCCGTGCCAGCGCGGCTCCCCGGGCAGCCCCGGCGGCCGGCGCGGCCGGCGGGCGCGGACCGCGTGGAAGAACTGGTCGACGCCCGTCGCCGTCCGGGGAAGGTTGAGGACGCCGTCCTCGCCGTGCCTCGTCCGGACCATCGCCATGAGTCATCCCTCCCGACGGACAGCGCCTCCGGCGCGTCGCCGGCCCGTCGACGCGGGACGCCCGCCCCGGCGGGCCGGGAGCCGGCCGCGGCCAGTATCCACCGACCGGGGACCCGCCGGGCAAGGACGCGATCGCGCCAGCCGTGCTCACCGGTGGGCCGCGCCCTCGGGAGTCCCTTCCGCCGCCACCTGCCCCGCGACCCACCGGGCCTGCCGGACCACCGTCCGCAGGTGGTTGGCGAACGGAATGCGGACGTACGTGCCGACCCCGGCCACCCGGACGCGCTCGGGCGGCGCGCCCACGGCCCGGCGTACCCGGAGGTCCGCCTCGAGAGGACCGGGAGCGGTGCCGCCGGGGGAGAGGAGGAGCTCGGTGCCGTCCGCCCGCCAGGAGAGTTCCGGCGGATCGAAGCCGGTCGCGTTGACGACGTGGTCGTAGACCTCGGGCGGGGAGCCCGGCGCGGACACCCGCCACACGCCGTCCGCGAACGCGACGGACTCCGGGTAGGAGGGAGCCACGCGCAGCGCGCCCGTCGAGCAGTGCTCCAGCAGCCGGCGGGCGTTGACCAGCGTGAGCGCGGTCAGGTAGCGGCCGACGAACCAGTCGAAGCGCCGCATCAAAGCCCGGGTGCGGTCGGCCGGCAGGCCGTCGGCGAAGGCGGTCAGCGCCTCGATCACGGCAACCGCCACCCCCGGCCAGTGGCACACTCCGGCCTCGGCCAGCGCCGTCTCCTCCGCCAGGCGCCGGACCGGGTCGGCGGCCCGGGAGGTCTGGGCGCGCGACGGGCGGTCGCCGAGCAGCCGGACGGCCTCCACCACGCAGCGCGTCATCCGCCGCTCCAGCAGCGGGTCGTCGGGGTCCAGCCGGGCCATGCGCTCCAGCGGCGGGAACTCCCGCGGCGGCGCGTGCAAGGAGACCCGTACCGCCGGGAGGGTGCCGGACGGCGAGGTCAGCGTCGTGCGGTGGCCGTCCCGGCACAGCAGCAGCGCCGCGTCCACCGCGGACTGCCGCGAGCCGAGCACCAGGACGCGGCGCCCGGTGCCGAGCGCGGCGCGGAGCCGGGCGGACGGGTAGGGGCTGTCCAGATAGCGGGGGTGGCCGGTGAACGCGGCGAACCCCCGGGGCACGCGCGGCCGGTGCACGCCCGTAGCCAGGATCACGTCGTCCGCCGCGAGTTCCGATCCGTCGGCCAGCCGCAGCCGCGGTGTGCCGGGCGTGAGAACCGATCTCACGGCGCAAGGAATGTGACGGACGGTCATACCCGCACTCTCGGCGGACGCCCGGGCGCGCTCCCAGCGGTCCGCGCAGTACGCGGCCATGGCGGCGCGCGGTACGCAGGTGTCAGGGGCGCCCGTCCAGCCGCGGGCACGCAGATGGCCGACGAAGTCGTCCGGCCGGTCCGGGAACAGGGAGTTGACGTTCGCGGCACTGTTGCACATCAGCAACGGGTCCTCGTCACCGAAGGCCAGTCCCCAGCCGGGCGGCGACGGGTCGATCACCAGGATCGTGCCGACGGGCCGGCCGTCCCGGCGGGCGGCGGCCTCCACCAGGTGCGCGAACACGCTCGTCCCGGCCGTCCCGGCGCCCACGACCGCCACCGTCCGGCCGTCGCCACCTCGTACCACGTCCGTACCCGCTTTCCCCGACGTCCCCCCTCCGCACCCGACCCTCCCCGCATTACGCCCAGAGCATGCGGGGGTTCCGCCGGGCAGGCCCCCGGGGCAGGGTCATGACCATGAGACTGCTGATACTCGGAGGAACGGAATTCGTGGGCCGCGCCCTGACGGACGACGCCCTGGCCCGCGGCTGGGAGGTGACGGTCTTCCACCGGGGCCGGCATCCGGCGCCGCCCGGCGTGACGGTGCTCCACGGCGACCGGCGGGCGGACGGCGGACTGGCCGCGCTCGCCCATGGGGAGTGGGACCTGGTCGCCGACACCTGGTCGGGCGCGCCCTCGGCGGTCCGCGACACCGCCCGGCTGCTGGCGGGCCGGGCGGCGGGGTACGCCTACGTCTCCAGCCGCTCCGTCCACCCGCATCCCTGCCCGGCCGGGCTCGCGGAGGACGGCCCGCTGGTGGACGGCTCGCCGGACGCCGGGGAGGTCCCCTACCCGGAGGCCAAGCGCGGCGGGGAACTGGCGGCGTGCGACGCCTTCGGCGACCGGGCGCTGCTGGTCAGGGCCGGGCTGGTGCTCGGGCCGGGCGAGAACATCGGCCGGCTGCCCTGGTGGCTGCTGCGCGTGGCGCGCGGCGGCCGGGTCCTGGCCCCGGGCCCCTACGCGTCACCGATCCAGTACATCGACGCCCGTGACCTGGCGGCCTGGACCCTGGACGCCGCCGCGCGCGGCCTCGGCGGCCCCTACAACCTCGTCAGCCCGCCCGGCCACACCACCATGGGCGAACTCCTGGACACCTGCGTCCGCGTCACCGGTTCCGACGCCGAGCTGTGCTGGACGGACCCCGGGCCGATCCTCGCGGCCGGGGTCGCTCCCTGGACGGACCTGCCCATCTGGCTGCCGCCGGGCGAGGATCACACCACCCTCTTCGCGGCGGGCGTCGACAAGGCCCTGGCCACCGGGCTGCGCTGCCGGCCCGTGGCCGAGACGGTCGCCGACACCTGGGCCTGGCTGGAGTCGCTGGGCGGCCGGCCGCCGCTGCGTCCGGACCGCGATCCGGTCGGTCTGGACCCGGAGACGGAGGAGAAGCTGCTGGCGCGACCCGGAGACTGAGGAGAAGCTGCTGGCGCGGTGAGACAGGGTCGGCGTATGCTCGGATCCGAGTAATCGGTTCCGAGCACCATCCGTCATCGGAAACACGGAGTGAGATGCCCGACGGAAAACCCGCAAACCCCCTGGCCCTCGCCGTACTGGGCCTCCTCCTGGAACGGCCGACGCACCCGCACGCGATGGCCGCCGCCCTGCGCGAACGCCGACTGGACTCGGCCTTCAAGCTCACCACCGGTTCCCTCTACGACACCGTCCGGGCCCTGGCCCGCGACGGCTGGATCGAGGCGGACGGCACGGAACAGGTGGGCGGGCGCCCCGCGCGCACCGTCTACCGCCACACACCCGAGGGGCGAGCCCGGTTCACCGCCTGGCTCGACGAACTCATCCGCGAACCCGCCCGCGAATTCCCCAAGTTCATCTCCGCCCTGACCTATCTCGGCGCCCTCGGACCGCGGCGCGCCGCGGAGGCCCTGCGCGAACGGGCGATGACCCTGGAGTCCCGCCTGGCGGCCGGCGAGCGCGCGTACCGGGCGGCGCGGGAGGACCACGGGGTGCCCCGGCTGTTCGTCATCGAGGCCGAGTACGCCCGCGCGATGGCCGAGGCGGAGCTGCGGTGGGTACGCGCCACCGCCGAGGAGATCGAGCGCGGCGCGCTGCCGTGGCCCGGGGAGGCCGGACGTGCCTGACGCGCACCCCGACGTCCTGATCGCCGGCGCCGGCCCCGCCGGGCTCATGCTGGCCTGCGAACTCGGCCTGGCCGGCGTCCACACCACCGTCCTCGAACGGCACCCCGTCCCGCCCGGTTTCTGCCGCGGCTTCAACCTCAACGCCCGCAGCCTCGACCTGCTCGACCGGCGCGGCCTCGCCGGCCGCTTCCTCGCCGAGGGCCCGACGCTGCCGGCCACGGCGTTCGTCGGCACCGCCACCCTCGACCTGTCCGCCATGCGCACCCGCCACCCCTACGTCCTGGGCATAGCCCAGACCCGGGTGGAGGAACTGCTGGCCGAACGGGCGGAAGAGCTGGGCGTGCGCATCCTCCGCGGGCACCGACTCACCGGATTCCGCGCGGACGCCGAGGGGATCACCGCGGACGTCACGGCACCGGACGGGCCGCACCGGGTGCGCTGCCGGTGGCTCGCCGGCTGCGACGGCGGGCGCAGCACCGTCCGGAAGGCGGCCGGCATCGCCTTCCCCGGGACCCCCTCCCGCCGCTTCACCCTGCTCGGGGACGTCGTCCTGGCCGATCCCGCGGCGCTGCCCTTCGGCCCGACGGCCGGCCCCGGCGGTGCCGTCTTCACCATCCCGCGCCCCGGCTACGTCCGCCTGGTGACCGCCGACCCGGACCCGCCGGAGGACCGCGACGAACCGGTGACGCGCGCTCGCTTCCAGCAGGCACTGGACCGGGTACTGGGCCGGCACGTGGAGATCGCCGAGGTGCGGTGGCTCACCCGATTCGGTGACGCCGCCCGGCTGGCCGAACGCCTCTACACAGGCCGGGTGTTGCTCGTCGGTGACGCCGCCCACATCCACCCGCCGGCCGGGGCGGTCGGCGTCAACGCGGCGATCGACGACGCCATGAACCTCGGCTGGAAACTCGGCCTCGTCGCCCGCGGCCGGGCCCCCGAGCGCCTGCTGGAGAGCTACCACACCGAACGCCACGCGGCCGGCACCCGACTGCTGCGCGACACCCGCGCCCAGGCGCTGGTCGCCGCCGAGGGCGAGCGGCTGGCACCGCTGCGCGACCTCCTCGCCGAGCTGGCCACCTCGGAGGAGACCGCCGGCTTCCTCGCCGAGACCGTCACCGGCGTCGGCACCCGCTATCCGGTCCACGAGCCGTGCGGCCACCCCTGGGAGGGCCGGACGCTCCCCGACGTTCCGCCGGCCGGCGGCGGCCTCCTGCCTCCCTCGGCCCGGAACGGCGGGGGAGTGCTGCTGCTGGACGACGCCACGGCACCGCCCGCCGTCCGCGAGGCCGCCACGCCGTGGGCCGACCGGGTCGCGGTCACCACCGTCGCCTCCGGCCGGCTGCCGGACACCTGGGCGGTGCTGGTGCGCCCGGACGGCCATGTCGGCTGGGTGGCCCCGCCGGGGAAGCCGGGCGTGGCGGCGGCGGACACGGCCGCGGCGGCGGTCCGCGCCGCGCTGGACCGGTGGTTCGGCCCGCCGGCGACCCTCCCGGTCACCCACTGAACGAGCCGCCCCGCGGGCCGCGTCCGCCCGTCGTGCCGCTGCCGGCGCCTTCCCGGGGAGCGGCGAGCGCCTCGTCCACCGCGCCCGCCAGACGGAGAGCGGCTTCCGCAGCTCGCTGATGACCCACGGACACCGGCTAGGAGGTCGACAATGACCGAGCAGACCATCACCGACCCGGCGGGCAGCGGCAACGGCGCCCCGGGGTTGTCCGGTCTCGACCTCGCCCAGGTCGCTCTCCAGCAGGCCCGGCCGGCCGCGAGAACCAACGGCGGCGGCGAGGCCCGCACGCCGCGTCGCCGGCAT
This sequence comes from Streptomyces sp. NPDC052910, assembly GCF_055585605.1. Taxonomy (NCBI): domain Bacteria; kingdom Bacillati; phylum Actinomycetota; class Actinomycetes; order Kitasatosporales; family Streptomycetaceae; genus Streptomyces; species Streptomyces sp. NPDC052910. The sequence goes on along the minus strand of NZ_JBVJJR010000006.1, from coordinate 271,764 downwards.
CCCGCTTCACGGTGGCGAGACGAGCGGGAGCCCAGCGGGTTCGCCGTCGTGCCCGCCGGGCTGATGGCCGACCCGAGCCTGGGAACTGCCCGCCACCGGCGGCAGCATCCTGGACCGCTGGCCCGACACCGCGGCCACCATCGCCCCGCGTCCGGCCCACCACGTCGCCGCCGTCACCTTCCATCCGGAGACCGGACATCGACGAAGGCTGCACGGCCTCGCCCGGCTACCGCAGCGCACTCGCCGCCCACCAGGCGGCGAAAAAACCTCCAACGGTCGATCCGGTGATCTGCGCAGCGGCAGAACGACAAATCAGAGATGGGCTCCGGGAACCGGAGAAGCTGTTCGGCAACCAGCACCGGACGCTTGGCGACCGACGGAACGGGTCGCCCGCTGGCGGGCTCGCACTCAGCGGGATCACCCCAGGTGGCCAGCGCAAGAGGGATCGGTCTCCTGTGCCCGGCCTGCGCAGTCATAGGCTGATCGCATGAGAACGCGCTCGTTGACCTATGGGCCCCCGATCATAGTGGTCCTCGTGTTCGGACTTACCTATGCCTGCGTGGTCGTCCCTTCAGGGCGGGAGGACCACGCCAAGCAGGCCGCGGTCGCACGAACCGCCACCGATCTCATGCACGCGCTCGGGCGAGGAGACGCCCCTGCGGCTTGTGCTCTGCTGTCGCGGCCCGCTGCCGAGACCTTGGCACTCCGCCAGAAGTCGTCCGGTTGTTCATCGGCCGTTACCTCCCTGGCGCGTTCCCTTACCGCCGAGCAGCGCGACTCGGTAGCCGCGATGGAACTATCCGACAAGCACGTCTCTCCCCGCAAAAAGGACCCACTGGTCCCCGTCAACCTGCCCGGCAACGCCTTCGGGTTTACCCGGTTCCTGGTCGCCAAGCAGGACGAGGAGTGGCGAGTCGTCAGCACCGACTGAAGCGTGTCGCAGAAACCTGTGATCGGGGCATTTTTTTCTTGGTCGCAGACTCAGGCAAGGGCAGCGACCAGCAGGGTGAAGGCGGCGATGACGGCGACGCGGACGTGATGGAGGCAGTCCCAGCAGGTCATCTGCCGCTTCCAGTCGGCGGGGCGGTTGTCAGGGGTCCACGTCGGCGCTCCGCACGGTGACCTCTGCCTCATAGCGCTGCATGGCCCACCCTGCGGTCTGGGGAGAGACCGACAGCAGCGCCCCTCTTCAGAGAGCGGATTCGGCACTCTGCCCGAGAAAGCGGATGGCGCTCCGCTGCTGATCTCGATCAGTCCAAGCGCATGAGCGGTGAGCAGGACTCGCCCCCTGCTGGCATCAGCCCTGCGGAAGCGCAGCAGGCCAGCAACACACCGTTCGCGCATGCCGCCATGAGATTCCGAGCCGCCCGTCGCCGGCTCCGTTTCACCACACGAGCCCCCTCTGTCACCGCGCAAGGTCACCTACCGTTGCGGGATAGCTCGGACATCAGCAGCGCTAAGCGGCTATTCACACCTTGATCAGGCCACCCGCCCAATACCCGCCCATCCAGCCCCTTAAGGGGTTAGGCAACCGCACGACCGTTGTTGAGGCGCGAAGGGCCCCTCAGTCGAACGGGCGGAGCGCGGGTGCGGTCTGTTGCGGCACGAGACCGCTCCTTGGGTTCTGCTCATGCCGAAGCAGAAGCGGGGCAGGAAGCAGCGCACGCTGCAAAAACGTGTTCCACGGAGTCCTTCGGTTCCGCGTCCGCGCGCTGCGGTTCCAGTGCTGCCAGGTGGCGGGCTGTCGCTGCGGGGGAGCATGGATGCGACGGCACGGATGCTGGAGCACGCGAAGCCGGACCAGATGGTGGAACTGGTGCTGCCGTATCTGTGGGTGTCCCTCGCTGACGGCCGCGCCCCGGCGAACATATGCGTGGACGCGTGCATGACGCTGCGGCACGCCTACGACCAGATGGGGGTGCGGGCGGAACTGCTCCCGGTAGACCTGGCGATCCAGAACCAGGAGGGAGGCGGTACCCGCTACGGATCGCTCACTCCGAGCTGGACGGGCGCTTCCTGGAACGGGCACTGTGTGCTGGTGCTGCCCGACTCCGGGCGGCTCGTGGACGCCACGGTGGAGCAGTTCGATGAGGTCCGCGAGATAGGGATGGGCCCGATGGTCGGCAAGGTGGCCCTGTCCATTGATGCGTCGCGGGACCGTTCTATGGTGGCGCCAGGAGCGCAGGTGGCGCTCCAGCGCGGGGATTTGATGCTGACGTATACGGTGGCCCGGCGGCGCTGGCCTCCATCGTGGAGCACCCGGAAGCGATCGCCCACGCCGATGGCCACCGGCGCACCGGGGTGAACGTCGCGTCCTTGACGTTGGTCGCCCTGCGCGGCGGGCGTACGCGGCCGGGCAGTGCAGACTCCCCACCCGAGGCTGCGGGCCCTGTTGCGGGCAGTGGGAACGGACAGGAGCGGTGGCTGCGGCTGGACGAGATTTCGCTGGCGCCGACTGTCCCGGCCGCCTGGCCACGCTCGTAGCGGTCGGGCGCATGGCCAAGGACTCTGGCGGTGGCGATCTGGGCCGCCCGTCCGGTGTCAGCGCAGAGGTCTCTGTTCATGGTCGGGCAGGACGAAGTGGGTGATCCGTCCGCCACCGCGTCCTGCTGCGGCTCGATCCGGTGGGATCGGCCGCAGTGGGCCGGCCGCGTGAGGACGTCATGGCCGAACCGCGGCGCAAGCTCGCCGACGGAGTGGCCTGTTGAGCCACGCGTTGCAGTCCGACGCCACCGAGAAAGCCCGCATCGAGCTGACCCGAGGAGAGCGGGCCGCCGTCGACAGCGTCCGCACGGCTCTGGAGGCCGAGGATCACAGCGCGAACGGCGCCCTCTCCATGGTCACTGGAGAGGGCGCCGGGTTGCGGGCCGTACGGCAGGACTAGGCGGCCGCCTTACGCTGTGACAGTGGCCTGCGCCTTTAGTGCCATGTGGCGGCGCTGCCCGTGCTGTTGGACATGTAGACCGGCTTCCCGCTGCCGCCCGCGGTGATGTACTGACCGCTGCGGCGCAGCTGGATCTTGCCGTTGCTCACGTTGAACCGCTGGTTGGCGTTGCCCTTGCAGGTCCAGATGACGGGGTTAGAGTTTCCGGCCGGCACGTCCAGGCACAGGCCGAGGTCATAGGAAGGGTGGAAGTACCATCCGCCTTCGCTTGCCCTCTCCATGCACCACCGCTGGTTGGAGCCACCGTTCCACTGCCAGGTGACGACCTTGGTGCCCTTGCCTCCGCCGCCTGCGGCGTCGAGGACCTCGCCGTTCGCCGCGTTCTTGTACGTGTTCTTCTGCTCGCACCGGTTGGCCGCGATCGCAGCGTGGCTGCCGGTTGCCTCGGTAGCGGCAGCGGCAGGAAGCACGCCCGCGGCGGCAAGTGATCCGGCCAATGCCAGGACTGGTATGTAGCGTTTCACGGACTCTGCCCTTCGTCGTGTTGTGCGGGAGGTGATGCCGCCGGCAGCGGAGAGTGCCACCCCTGCGATGGACGCGGCCGCTACAGCCGCTATTCGCACATGCATGAGCCCTCTCTTCTCCCGGCGACTCGAGCCAGGACGGCGAGGCGGACACGGAGCGCCGCTCTAATCCCCCGTCAGCGGCGCTCCGGGTCCCCCGTCCGCCTCGCCGAGCACCAAACGTGCCAGCGGAGCACTTGATGAACAGCCCGCTCCCATGGCTTCCATCAATCCCCAGCCGTTGTTCAGCACCCGGGTGAGTCCCGGAGGCACGGTCATCAACCGCTCTCGCGTGACCGGTTCCCGCCTTGGGCCAGCAGGTACGTGGTGCCTAGCGTGGGCTGGTCCGGTCCGCCGGAGCGGGCCGGGGCTGGGGAGGGGTGCGAGTGGGGCGCCGTGAGAAACCGATCGATCCGAACGCCGGTCCGGTGCAGCGGCTGGCAGCCGACCTCCGGCAGTTGCGGCAAGAAGCGGGCGGGATCACCTACCGCGAGATGGCCCAACGGGTCCCGTACTCGCCGACCGGACTGTCCGGAGCGGCGGCAGGAGACAGGTTGCCCTCTCTGGAGCTCACCCTCGCCTACGTCAAAGCCTGCGACGGAGACATCACCGAGTGGGAGCAACGCTGGCGCAAGGCCGCGGAGGAGTCAGCCGGTCAGATGCAGGTCGCTCCGGTCGGCCGGGAAGCGCCCTACCGGGGGCTGGCCCGGTACGAGCCGAAGGACCACGACCGGTTCTTCGGACGTGACCGTCTCATCGACGAGCTGTACCGGCAGGCATGGCGCACCGGGTCACCGTGATGATCGGGCCGTCGGGCAGCGGGAAGTCCTCTCTGCTGCGTGCCGGCCTCATTCCCCGGCTCCAGCATGCCGCCGAGCCCGGCCGCCGCCCGGCAGCGCTGCGCATCTTCACCCCCGGTGAGCGGCCCCTGCGCACGCACGTCGACGCCCTGCGCGCGGCTGACGGCCGGGGAGAGACGTGGCTGGTGGTGGACCAATTCGAAGAGGTCTTCACCCTCTGCCGCGACACCGCGGAACGGACGAAGTTCATCGACGCGCTGATGAGCGCCGAGGCTGCCGGCAGCAGGCTGCGCGTGGTTCTCAGCGTGCGTGCGGATTTCTACGGCCGCTGCCTCGAACACCCCGGGCTGACGGCGGCGCTGCGGCAGGCGAGCGTTCCCGTCGGCCCGATGAACGCGGCGGAACTGCGCGAGGTGATCACCAAGCCGGCCACGGCCGAGGGCTTGGTCGTCGAACGGGCTCTGACCGCCCGGCTCATCGAGGAGATCGAAGACGCCCCCGGCGGCCTGCCCCTGCTCTCCCACGCCCTGCAGGAGACCTGGCGCCGCCGGCGCGGCCGCGTCCTGTCCCTGGAAGCCTACGAAGCCCTCGGCGGCGTCCACGGCGCCATCGCCGCAACCGCGGAAGAAGTCTGCGAGTACCTCGCCCCGGAGCAGCAGGCCGCGGCTCGGCGCATCCTGCTCCGCCTGGTCCAGCCCGGTGAAGGCGCGCAGGACACCCGCCGCCCGGCCTCCCGTACCGAGCTCGATGCGGCGCCGGGATCCCCGGCGGCCCTGGTCCTCGAACACCTCACCCGCGCCCGCCTGGTCACCGTCGATGAGGACACCGTCGACCTCGCCCACGAAGCCGTCATCACCTCCTGGCCCCGACTACGGCGGTGGATCGAAACCGACCGCGAACGGCTGCGCCAGCACCGCCAGCTGACCGAGGCAGCCCGCAGCTGGCAGGACCTCGGTCGGGACCCCGGAGCGCTCTACCGGGGCAGCCGCCTCACCGCAGCCGAAGAAGCCTTCACCACGCCAGAACGGCAGGCGGAGCTCAACGCCCTGGAGACCGACTTCCTCACCCGCTCCACCGAGGCCCGAGACTACGAACAACGCATGACCGCGCGCACCACCCGAAGGCTGCGTGTGCTGGCATCGGCTCTCTCACTGCTGCTGGTCTTGGCCATCATCGCCGGGCTTGCCGCATGGCAGCAGAGCAGGAGTGTGGAACAACAACACGTTAGAGCCGAAGCGCGCAGGATCGCCGCCTTGGTACCAACAGTGCGCTACAAAGACCCCAGGATTGCCATGCGACTGGGCTTGGCCGCTTGGAGCCTGGACAAAGGGCCCGAGACCCGGTCCGCGCTACTCAGCGCCCTGGTACAGCGCGAAGAAAGTGTATTTACCGATCCTGACGACGACCCCCATGCAGCACGGTTTTTGGGACCTGACGGACGGACCATGATGAGTCTAGGCCGAGGAAAAACGACACAGTGGGATGTGCGCACTGGACGACGGATAGCCACCTTCAAAGGGCTCGGAAAGCATGTAGCCGACTTTCCTGAGGTTAACTTCCCGACTCGAAGGGTGATGCTGCTAACAAGAGGTGGGCTGGTGCCATGGGATCTCGTTAAAGGAAGGCCTGCAGGACCTGAAATTCCGCACGCTACCGGCAACTTCAGCGCCGACGGGTCCATCATCATTGCCCAGAGAGGGGTGGGAAGCCTGTGGTTGCAGGACACCCGAACCGGAAGGCATCTTTTCGAGCGGCACTCATCTACCCTCTCTTTCTTCGCCTCTGTTAGTGCAGATAACAAGTTGGTCGCAGTATGCGCCAACGACATTTTGGAAGTAAGACAGCTTGCAGGAGATCAGCGCCCTATCGCCCCGCATCTGTCCGGCGAGAAAAGGGCTTGCGCGAGTACCGGTTTTGAATTCAGCCCCGACGGCAGCCGCATTTTAATCACTTCAGGAATGGAAGGCAGCGGTTCCTGGAGTTTGCGGGATACGCAATCAGGAAAGGAGATCTGGAAGGTCGAACAGCAGGGCGCTAGAGGCCCCACTTTCAGCCCCGACGGGCGTTTTCTTGCAGCCATCGACAAGGAGTCGATCGCAGTATGGCGAGTGAAGGGGTCGACCACCCCCGTCTACCGGTACCCGCTGGTCAGCGAGCGCCCCTTCATCATGCAGTGGGACCTCAATAACCGGGTCCTCCGCTACTTGGGCGGGGCAACCGGAACTCTGACAAAAACCATTTCTTTGGAGGGCATCACCACGCCGGCCTGGCTTGAATCTCCGGTGGCCAAAGCCTCCATCAGACCAGATGCGCGCGCCCTGCTCACGGCCCAACGCTCAGGCCAGTCCTTTCGCTTCGAGCAGTTCGACCTCGGAGAGAAGCAAGAGTCAACCATGCTGCCAAGCATCAAGTGCCCCCGCGACGAACGCCCCGACCTAGGCATAGAAGAATGCATACCGATGACTGCGAGCAGCCCAGACGGACAAGCCGTCGCCTACGGTGTTAGTCAGGACGGTCACTGGCCCTCCGAGTCGGCCGCAGATGGCGATGCCAGAACAGAGGGTCCTCCGGCCATCACTCAGATCGCAGTAAAAAATTGGGGCTATAGCAATAAATCGACCCCTTTTGCAATCTCGAGCAATGATCCGACTATGAAAAAAGTAAGCGGCATAGCGCTCGCACCCGGCGGAAAATATGCATATATCGCAAGAGAGGGTCTACAGCCTGGCCGCAGCAATCTGCAGAAAATGGTTCCTCCGCAACTGACGGAAGTGTGGGATGCGTATCGCCGTCACAGAGTGAAATTGTTGCCGGATGTCGGCGGAGGCATCCTAGCCATCCGGCCGGATGGTCGAATGATGGTCACTTCCACAGATCAGGTCGTGTCCCTTCCGAGTGGAGCGAAGATCAACCGTCCTCTCGGTCAGAATGAAATCCGCTCCTTCGCCTTTAGTCCTGACGGGAAGCAACTAGCCGTCGGAGACGAGTCAGGTCAGGTGACGCTCTGGAACGGGGACGTCACCCGTTCGTTGGGAATCCTGCCCGGCACAGCCGACCGGGAGTCCCACGGAGGCATCGACCCTGCCACCGCGCTGGCCTTCTCCTCTGATGGAAACACTCTGGCTGTAGCAGGAAATTCCGGAACTATTCGACTCTGGGACCCGCGCTCCCAACAAGAAATCGGACTTCCTCTTCCCCTTGCCGACAAAACTGTGAGCTCCATGGCTTTTACCTCCGACGGCCGTACTTTGCGCGTAGCCGAAGAGCACGCCACGCAGTCATTTACCGTTGACCCGACAGAAGCTGTGGCCAGCATTTGCGCGCGGGCTGGCGGTTCCATAACACGACCTGAATGGGAAACCTACCTACCCAATGTGCCATATCGCCGCACCTGTTGACCGTCCCGACGAGGCCGCCGGGGGCGTGGAGGAGTCGGCCGGTCAAGTGCAGGTCACTGCGGCTGGCCAGGAGGCTCCGTACCGGACGCTGGCTCGTATGAGCCAAAGGGTCACGGCCGGCTCTTGAAGGGAACTCATGGATCAGGGTGCAGCTGTTGCGCTTGGAGCGGTTGTCGGCGTGGTTGGTACGACCGGTACCGCCCTGTTGACCTTGTGGGGCTTACGGTGGCAGACACGTCAGCACCAAAAAGCCGGTGTTGCACAGTGGAGACGGGGAGTCCGGCGCGATGCATACCTCACGTTCCTCGGTCACCAGCAAGCCGTGGCGCTCGCTGCCTGGGAGGTGATCGACGCCGCGAACCATCCGGATCCAGATATGACCGAGGTAGAGCGCACCGAAAGTCAGTACCGCAGACGGTGGTTTGACCTGCAGTACAATCGAGACGCCGTCGAACTAGAAGGCCCCGAGACCATTCTCGAAGAATTCGAAGCCATGCGACCAGCCGAAAACGCAGCAGTCAAGGCACTGATCGATGTGATTGCGGCGACCAAAGAATTCGCAACTTTTGAGGAACGTCTTCGATTGATGAGGGTCTACAACGAGCGAGCCCGTGAACTGAACGAGGCGGCGCGTCGTTTCCGCCAAGCGGCTCGAACTGTCTTGGATCTTCCAGTCCTGTGAACCGGTTCAAACCTGAGACCGCACGGTGGCTGGGCGAGCCTTTCCCTGGTGCCCGACGCCTCAGAGCGAAGAGGCGCCACACCACCGTCGTGGGGTGAGGCTGTTCCGCAGCAGCGCGATCGAGGTCGCCGGCATCAACCTCGACACGGCCAGGAAGCTCGGCGAGAGCGAGGCCCCCGCCCCGCGCCGCCGGACCCAAGTCGTGCAGCGCGAGGGTCGGGAGCCGGCCCGGTTCGCCACCGTGCTCCAGGGCCTGAGGACCGACCGGGCCTGGGACCTTCCGACCGCTGGCGACACCGTGCTGGACCGCTGGCCCGACATCGCGGCCGCCGTCGCCTTCCGCCCAGAGACCGGCCAGCTGGACCTGCGTCCCGACTCCCCGGCCTACGCCGCCCAACTCCGGCTGCTCGACGCCCGCGTCGTTCGCCGCAACGAATGATGCGGGCGGCGCGCAGGCGGCCCGCAGCATCCGGGTCTTGTCCGCCGACGCCGTCTCGGTGGAAACCGGGAGATGGCCTCGCCCGGCTTCCACCGCGCTCTCGCCGCGCGTCAGAAGACACCGCCGCCGCGCCGGGCCCACCACCGTCTTGAGGTGGTCAAGGAGCGCGTCAAAGTCCGAGTTCGAGTGCCCATGCTGTCTTGGTCCCCGCGCGGCGTTCGCTGGCACCTTGGAGCCCGTAGCCGGGCGACGCTGACCGGCGGGGCATCCGGATCTGTGGCTGTTGTGGGAAGGATGAAGCTGTCCGCGACGCCCGTCGGCTGGCGCCGATTCTGCCGGAAGAGTGGCCGGTGCCGGCCGAGTCATTAATGAGCTGGCTGCGCAGGCTGTGCCCCGTCTCGACCCTCGTCGGGCCATCGGTCACTCGCTTGCGAGTCACATCGAGGTGCGTCGTGGCGCCGTCCCGGTGAGGGATTCGACGCTGTCCCCCCTCCCGTCGGCGAACGCCTGGACAAGGCACGCATAGGTCGCCACCGCTGTTGGACAGGCTGGCCGCTGCACGTGCGGCCGCGGCCGCGCCGGCCGGGCCGCTGCCCATCGTGACACCGGCGGAGGCCCTTGGGGACAGCGGCTTGATGACGCAGGGAGCCGACCTTCGGGTTGGCCAGGTGAAGCTCGCAGGCCGGCGTCGTCCCGGGCAAGGACCGGGCGAGCCCCAATCCCGGACGGTGCGTCTACTCCTCGCTGACGATGCTTAGTTCTCACATCGAGAATGAAAATCACTACGGGGTGTATGGGTGCAATCACGCCAAGTGTGGCGCCCTACGTTCACTATCCTCCTCGCAGCGATCAAGTCGTCACTCAATGTCACGCAAGTCGCCCTCTTGTGCAGCCGGGACACCCGCCCTCAAGGTTCACCCAAACCGCAACGCTACGACAATTCCGCGGGATCTCTGACACCCCGCGATCGGCAGCGCGGCCGCCACGCTGCGTAAGGTCTGTACCGCGCGGGGTTTCAGCCTGGTAGGTGCTATGCCCCTGGGAGGGCGTTTTGCCGGGCCGGCGGCAGCGGGAATTTGGCATCTACACCTGTCTCGAAGTGATCAATGTAGTTGGCTCCGCAATCTATCGCCGATAGCTTTTCCGCTACTCGCTCCAACGATCAAGGGGCGGGAAATCCCGCGAGAGCCCGGAGGAATGCGTGACCCGCATAGCCAGAATCGCCACACTCGCCAGCACGGTCGCCATGACCGCAGCCAGCCTGGGAGCCGTTTCGACGGCTCCCGCCCTGGCGCAGGACAAGCCGACCGCCAGCGTTAAGGACTTCTTCGAGCCTGGCGCCAAGATACCTGCCAACGTTTTGAAGTCGGGTGCAAAGCTGACGATCAAGCGGAACGCCGGCTCCCCCAGCGTTGCTGCTCCGAGTGCGACGGGCGGCAAAACAGTCGACCTCGGCGAGTCCTGCGGCACGGACGTCATCCAGAAGACGAGCGGTCAGGGGAAGACCACTCTGGTTTTGACCGTCAGCAAGGGGGTGTCCGTCATGAAGAGCGGAAAGGGCGGCATCAACTGGGGTGCCGTGTCCGCCGAAGTCGGATTTAGCGTGACCCGAGAGTACAAAGTGGAAAACCAGACCCGCTTCGAGGTGCCCAAGGGCAAGTTTGGGACCATCGAGGCGTACCCGCTCTACCAGCACTACCAGGTCAACATGTATGGGGGTATCCAGATCTTCAAGCCGATCGGTGTGTGCTTCAATCAGTGGGCGAACTAAAGCTGTCATGTTGTGAGTGAAAGGTTGGCCCCATGGTGCGGGTATATCGGAAGCTAGCCGTCGGGACCATGCTTGCACTCTCTCTCGCTGCCTGTACGTCAGACAGCGAGAGAGGGGTCAACCCTCAACCCGCGACGCCTCAACCATCGACTCATACATTTCCTTCTTTGAGTCAGCTCAAGCCCATTAACTTGACTGATGCACCAAAAGACTTTCCCGCCGAAGACTCCAACGTAATAGGCGAGGTTCAAAAGGGAAGTCATCGCCTAGTGGCGTACATCAAGGATGGCTCTTGCGGTCTCCTCGTGGCCGACACACGGAAACCCGAGCGATCCATAATCGATATCACCTCGGCGTGGCCGAGAACAGATTCAGAAGGCAGCAAGCGGTACCCTGCCGGCCCCTACAGCTTCATCTCGGGTGCAGGATCGAACGAGCCGGAAACTTGGGCCTCTTTGGCCTGTAGCAAGACAGCGATGGTGATCGACTACTCCTCTCAGAGGCATGATGCCGCCTCCCGCCAAGAGGGGAATATTTCTGTCAAGGAAAGCCCGCAAGGAGCGTCGCCCCTGACCGTGGTTATCGGCTCCCCAGCAGCGCGCGAAACCATCCAGCGCCGGATATAGACCTTCCTCGTGGCGGCCCGGACGGATCTACCCCTGGTTCGCCTGCGCTGGTGTCCAGGGCCGCAGGCGCGAAGGGCGGCAAGCAGCGGACCTTCGGTCCCAGGCCGTACCCGCTGCACCGCGACACCGACGAACCACGGGCGCCGACCGGCGAGTCGAACGTGGGCCTCGTTGCGTCCCGGGGGCCGGCTGCACCGGGTGTGGGACCAGCTCGTCGCACACCCCAGAGCTCGGCACCGACTTTCGCGATCGGGCCATTCGGAACAGCGGGGCGAAAAACTGACCACCTCACTACCGGCGGTGCCTGGCGACGAGAACGGCGGCGCGCGGGTTCAGTGGGGCTCGTAGGGGACGAGGATGTAGTGGGTGAGCGCTGCCGACGAGCCGACGAGGTCCTCCAGAGCGCAGGTGTGGTCGCGCAGAGCCATCGGCACATGGAGCCGCTCCCAGGCAGCCACACCCTCGGAGCGACGGGCCCAGAGGTCCTCTAGCACGCTCGTTCCGCAGCCGGCCCCGTCCCCGACTCCGGGGCCTGCGGGGGACGGCGGTGCGGCCGGGGTACCGCCGCAGCCGATACCCCCCCCGCCCCGGCCCCGGCGGTGCCCGACACGGGCGATACGGTCGCGCTGCGCCGCCAGCTCGGCCGGCTGCACCAGGCGGTGGTAGGTGTCGCCGTCAGCCTGGATGTGCTGTTCGCGGTGGCGCTGCTGTACGTCCTGGTGTGCCACCCGCGGCTGGTGGCTCCCCTGGAGGCGTGGGGCGGCCTCCTCGGAGGCCTCGCGGGCATCGCCCTCTTGGTGGCCACCGTCGTCCGCCGCACGAACTGACGACCCCGGGCATGCGAAAGCCCCGCTAGCAGCCACGTGTGACGTCCTGTCACCGCTAGCGGGGCTTGTCCAGGGGAAATACCGCGATGTCAGCTACGTTCAGTGCTCGTCGAGGCAGTCGGCGAGGTGGCGGGCGGTGCGCGCGAGGACCTGCATGTAGGCCACGGCCGTCCACGGCTGCGGGCCCGGCGACGCCTGCAAGTCGCTGTCGACGCGGGTGAGGATGCAGTTCCAGCGGTGCCAGGCCACCGTGGACTTCGCCAGCGCGTCGCGGCGCTCCTCGGCATCGGCGCGCATCTCCTCCAGGTGCCCGCGCAGCGTCGCCGTCAGGTCGCGCACTTCGGTCATCGGCGGGAGGCCGGGGCGTTCTTGGAGAGCGCGGCGGACAGTGGCCCGGATCGTGATCAGATCCAGGGGTGGGATGTCGCCGGTCAGCATCGGGTCGACTTCGGCGGGGCGGGGGTGGGTCACGGGAGTCCTCCCTGGACGGCGCGGCGGGCGGGAACGGGGCGCGGCCGGGCCTCGACGGGGGCGGGGTCCGGTCGCACCGGCACCACCAGGGGCAGGAGGAGAAAGCGGCGGGTTGGGTCCGCCGGAGCCCCGGGTGGTGCCGACTCCCAGATAACGGCCGCGACCTGTGGGGTGGAAGGGCGGAAAGCCCTGTTCGTGCGCGCGGGGCACCGGGCGAATTGACCATGGCTTTACCGTTCGAGGGGTGGGCTTCGGTTCTACGGTGAGGAGGTGAAGACGCCCAACGCCCGGCTGGCGGACTGGCTGGCCAAGACGGGCATGTCACAGAGGGAGTTGGCCGACGCGGTCAACGACCGGATGCAAGCGACGGGCGGGCGCGGGGGCGTGACGGACCGGACGGTGCGCCGGTGGCTGTCCGGCGAAGTCCGCAGCCCGCAGGCGCGGCAGGCGCGGGCCCTGGCCGAGGTCGCCGGGCGTCCGCTGACGGACCTGGGGTTCGTGCCGCGCCGGCGCCGGGTGCAGGAGGTGGTGGACCCCATGAAACGCCGACAGTTTGTGATCACAACAGGCGTGGTGACGGCCGTCACCACCGCCGGGGTCAGCCCGGCCGTGCCCGGGGCGCGGGGGCCGCAGCCGCGGGTGGGGATGGGCGACGTCGACCGGCTCACGGCCCGGCTGGCGGACGTGGTGGCGGCGGACGACCGGTACGGCGGCACCGACCGCCTGGAGGCCCGTGCCGTCGCCCTGGCCCAGCAGGCCCTGGCCCTCCAGGAGCACGCCACCGTCTCCGCCCGCGTGAGGAACCGCCTCTACGCCCTGGCCGCGTCCTTCACCTCCTCGGCGCTGTGGGCGGCCACGGACGGCGGACGGCTGGAGGCCGCGCAGCGCCACCTCGACCGCGCGGTCATGCTCGCCGGCCTCTCCGGCGACAGCGGCGAGGTCTTCCGGGCGTGGGGGCACGCCGCCGCCCTGGCCCGGCACCTGGGGCGGCCCGGGGACGCCCTGGCGGCGGACGACGCCACCCGCGCCACGGCGATCACCCGCCGCGACCCGCTGTTCGCCTCCCTCGTCCACGCCCGCACCGCCATCCACCACGCCGACACCGGCGCCGCCACCGCCGCCCTGCGCAGCCTCGGCCATGCCGAGGACGCCCTGGCCCGCGCGCAGCCGGCGCCCCGGCCGCCGTGGGTGGAGTTCTACGACGCCGCCGAACTCCAGCTCCTGGCCGCCACTACGCACGGTGCGCTGGGCCGGTGGGCGGACGCCGAGGCCCACGCCCGTGTCGCCCTTGCCCAGATGCGCCCCCACCTGCTGCGCAACGCGTCGCTGACCCGCGCTCACCTGGCGCGCGCCCAGCTCGAACAGGGCGCCCTCGGGGAGGCGGTGGCGACGGCGGGCGCGGTGCCGCCGGCGGCCCGCCACGGCCGCACCGGCCGACTCCTGACCGCCTTCTCCGCTCGGCTGGAGTCCCTGGCCCCGGGCACGCCCGAGGCCCGTACCTGGGCCGCCGAGACCCGACAGAAGGGGACCACGTGAGCGTGGAGATAAAGAGCTATACCGATGTGAAGGCCGTCCGGGAGACGCTGCTGGAGGTGTTCGCCGACGTCTACGCGGCCGAGGCGGCGACGGACCCGTTTCACTCCGTCGACAGGTTCGCCGAGCGGCTGGACATGCACGCTTCCCGGCCCGGCTGGGAGGCCGTCGTGGCCTACGACGGCCGAGAGCCGGCGGGGTTCGCCTACGGCGTCCCGCTCGGCGCCGGCGGCCGGTGGTGGAGCCACATGCTCACCCCGCTTCCCGAGGGCTACGACCGGGAGGACGGCAAGAGGACCCTGGCCCTGAACGAGATCATGATCCGGCGGCCGTGGCGGGGCACCGGCCTGTCCACCCGCCTGCACGACGCGCTGCTGTCCGGGCGGACGGAGGAGCGGGTGACGCTCCTGGTGGACCCCGAGCACCCGAAGGTGGTCGAGCTGTACCGCTCCTGGGGGTACGAGGACGTCGGCTATCAGAAGCCGTTCCCCGACAGCCCCACGTTCCTGGCCATGACCCGCCCGCTGCGTGGGGACGACACGGCCGGCTCCGGTGCGTCCAGCGCCTGAGGCGCTGGACGCACCGGATTGGGCATGGTTGAGGGCCCCCGCGGGGTGAACAGCAGAGGGGCGCCGGGGCCTTCCCTCTGCGAGGGGCATCCTGGCCGGCGCGGCCTACCGTCGATTGGTGGCCTGATGGCTCGGCGTCATTTCAGGTGCCGGGTGAAGAACTGGGCCGCGTCCTCTCCCGCGAACTGCGGGACGCCGGTATGGCCGCCCATGTTGGCGTGGAGGGACTTCTCCCGGGAACCGAAGGCGTCGAACAGGTCCAGGGCCGCCTGCCGGTCGTTGCCTTCGTCGTCCCACTGCAGCAGGAGGTGCAACGGAATGGTGATCTGGCGGGCCTCCTCTAACATGGCGCGGGGTATGAAACTCCCGGCGAAGAGACCGGCGGCCACGATGTGCGGCTCGAACCGCCAGCCGGACGCCGATGGAGATCACTCCTCCCGAGTACCTGACCGGCCCGCCGATCCCGGGCAGCGACAAGAGGGCGTCCAAGGCGGCCTGCCATTCCGGGACTGCCTTGTCGACCAGCGGGAGGATGAGGGCGTCGATGATCTCGCCGGTGACCGGCTCGCCGGCCTCCATCGCCCGGCGCAGGTCGGTGGGGCCGCTCGGCGGCGGGGAGGCGGGGCCGCTCGCCGCTTCCAGGGAGCTCGATGGTGGCCGCGGCGAAACCATCCGCGACGGCGTGCCGGGCCCGCGCCACCAGCCGGGGGTACACCTTGCGCAGTCCGAGCGGCGGGGGGCCGAGCAGAATCAGCGGGGCTGGCGCGGATACGAGTAAGGGCGTCCACAGGATGCCGGTGACCTCACCGAGGGTGAATTCGCGCTCGAGGACACCGTCGTCGAGACGCCGTTCGGAAGTGAAGCGCACGGTCATGCCTTTCGGGAGAGCTCATGAACGGCGCTCCCCGACGACCTATCGCCCGACCGTGACCCCGCAGGAGAGCACCCATGCCGATATTGCGTTCACGGGTACCGCATCCTCGTTCTCTCGCGCGGCCTCCGGAAACGTAGCAGTGGACGCCGTGGTCCACCAACGAGTCTTGACGGAGCGCTCCGTGGCCGGATGCAGGGAGCTCCCCCCCCGGGGGGAGAGACACCGTGGCAGCGAGCGTGACAGCACATCTGCCGCCGGATTCGTGCCGCGGCTGGTGCGACGCTTGGCCGCACGTCGGTCACCTTCTCGGTCGGCGGCGGCCATTCCGCCCCCACCCCTGTCGATGTCCGGCGTGCCTTCGAGGTGCAGCCGGGCGGGCCGCCCGATGCTCTGCTGGGGCAGGCGGGCCGGAGGGCTATCCGTGGTCGCTGACCGGCTCGCCAGGGGGAGTGGGCAAGCAGACCGTTACGGTGCGCCTTCCGGAGGGCCGGGGCCTGGTCTGAGGAGTGGATGGCGATCCTTCGTGTGCCCGTCGAGCGCCCGGGAGCTCGTCCCGGCGAGTCACCGAACATGGGGATCAAGATCGCTCCGTTTCCGCGGCGGCATGTGCGCCGGGTGCCTCCCACAGACGCACTGTGCCGTCGCTGCAGCCGGTGGCCAGCAGGCGGCCGTCGTGGGAGAAGGTCACCGTGCACACGGAGCCGGAGTGGGTGAGGGGTTCACCGACCGGCTGTCTGGTGGCCGTGTCCCACAACTGCACTGTCCTTTTGAAGGTAATGGCGGTGGCCAGCAGACGGCCGTCAGGGGAGAACGCCACTGCCCGGATATGGTCGGTGTGGGTGAGACCGGTAAGGGATTCGCCTGCGGGTTTTTTGGTGTCCACGGTCCACAGCCGCACCGTCCCGTCGCTGCCTCCGGTGGCCAGCAGGCGACCGTCAGGGGAGAACGCCACCGTCTTCACGCTGCCGGTGTGAGAGATGAGGGGGGCACCGACCGGGTGCCGGGTGGCTGCCTTCCACAACTGCACTTCCCCGACGGCGCTGGCGGTGACCAGCAGGCGGCTGTCGGGCGAGAACGCCACCGCGTCCACCCCGCACCTCTCGTCGGTGAAAGTCTCGCCGGTGAAGGCCTGGCCGACGGGCCGTCGGGTGGCCACCTTCCACATCTGTACCTTCCCGCCGACGTCCGCGGCGGCCAGCAGACGGCCGTCGGGGGAGAACGCCACCGCATTCACGGTGTGGGTAAGGCCGGTCAGAGGCTCGCCGACGGGCTGTCGGGTGACGGCGTCCCACAGCCGCACGATCGTGGCATAGCCGCCAGTGGCCAGCAGGCGGCCGTCAGGGGAGAACGCCGCAGCGATCACGTCGCCGGTGTCGGCGGGACCGTCCCCGGCAGCCTCACCGGCGGCCTCCTTCGCCAACTGCACCGCACCGTCGTAACCGTCAACGACCAGCAGGCGCGCCTCAGGCGAGAACGCCATGCCCACCACGGGAGCGCCACGGCCAGGGAGCTCGGTGAGCAGCCTGTACTGCCGCGCGGGGGCAGGTGCCGCCGGCGGGCCGGCTGGAGAGACGGACGGGGCGGGGGACTCTCGGGCCGGTTGCGGCGACTGCGGCGCCGGGCGGTCGGCCGATGCTGGTGAGGCGGTGGTGTGCTGGAGGTGGAGGCGGGCGAGGGTCTGCCAGCGCTGCCGCCAGGGCTTCAGCGCGGAATCGTTCTCGCGCAGCGGTTTGCCCGTGGTCAACCGACCGTCCTCGTCCAGGGCCAGCAGCACGCGCACCACGTCGAGCAAGTGCTCCTGCCGGGGCAGCCCGTCGCCGGACAGAACTCTGCCGACGGTGGTGACGGCCAGCGCGTCGTTGCTGTACTCACGGATGGCACGCAAGGAGGGCCGACCCCGGGCGACCCGCAGATCTTCCAACGCGGCGTTAAGCGCTTCCCGCTCGACGGAAAAATCCCCGCCTGCCGATCCCGCACCCTCGGCACGCCCGCCGTGCAACCCCATGCGGCTCCCCCCGAAGTCGTCTTCGAAAAGCCACGATAGGGCGCCGGCCGGCCGCAGGGGCGGACATCGGCGAACACCTGCGGACAACGGCACTCACGCCCACCATGTCCGCGCACACAACCTCACCGTCCACGCCCGCCCTTGCTTGTCCATATCTCCTGGTCACCCACCAGCGAAAGTCCTTGACTGCACGTCATGACGCCTCAGCCACCGGAGAACCCGGCCCCCGTACCTGTCGGCCCCACCGGCCCCGATACGCCCGCCACCGCCCCGCGCCCCACCACCGCCGGTGACACATCCCCGCGTGCCTCGCTCGAAGACCTGGCCGCGCTGCTGGTCCTCCTGGCCGTCACCGCGTTGCTCTACACGCTGATCGGCCCCAGCGTCGGCATGGTCGCCGGCCTCGCCATCGGCCTGTTCACGACCTACCGCCGCACCAACACCCAGACCGTACCCCCACCCCACCCCACACCCCGCCCGACCAGGAACCACGATGACCTCTACTCCCACATGAACTCAGCCGATACTCCCTAAGGGGGGTGCGCTCCAGTCCCAATGGCCAGAACGGACCCCTTAGGCCTATTGGGCCCAATAGGTCTGACCGTGGTTGAACAGGCCTTTTTGGGGCACCGTCACTCTGAGACGGCGGCCGTCGCCTTGGTAAGACCGTCGAGATCATCGTCGGCGCACAGCAGCTTCACCGCGTACGACTGCGGTTCGTCCTCGAAAAAGTCCAACCGGATGGCGATGACATTGACTGCCTCGCCGATCCGCCTCTCGACGTCCTGGAGCCAGGATGCCGCCTGGCGCAGTGCCCTCGGCAAGTCGTCGGCGTCGAACTGCACCGGCCGGTACGGCACCCCCTGGATCCGGCCGTGCTCGCGCGTCGCGCTCCGGGGCGTAGGGGAGAGGGCTTCCGTCACGCAGTTGCTGTCGGCCCCGACCGGATCCCCCTGCAGCAACCCCGGTCCCGAGTCCCTCGTCTGCCGCAGCGCTCCACTCGTGTGCGCCGAGGTGAGGGGCATCGGGGTCATCAGCCGATCTCGAGGCACCCGCGGGAGCATCGGGGCAGGAAGTGGCGGTACCACGTTCCGTTCCTGAACGCGGTACCGCCACTGCTGGTCAGTGGGAGCGGCCGTGCCGGAACGAGTTGTACGCGGTGAACGGGTCCTCGCCGGTCTCGCCCCGGCGCCGGCGCTCGGCTTGGCAGGCGGTCCATGCCGCCTCGCCCTGGTGGGTCGACCGCCACGGGTACCGGTCCGATCACAGAACAACGATGGTAAAGAATCCACATCCTGGCCGGGAGCATGACGAGGGCTGTGGTCCAGTCGGTGGCGATGGCCTGCTGAGCGTCGCGGAGCTGTTCCTGGCCAGAGCAGATCGTGGCTCCGGCGGGCGGCGACGCGCCCCCTTGCCGCCCGCCGCTCACCCGCCCGTACGGGTACGCCACGCGTCGAACTCCCCGGGCGTCCTGACCCCGTGGTCGAGCACCGCGCGGTAGACGTCGTAGCCGGGGACGCGCTCGCCGGGCCGGGCGGCGAGCGCCCGCTTGATCCGCAGGATGCGGGCGCGGTGGAGTTCGGTCAGGCGCGGCGGCAGCGCACGGATGTGCGCGAGGTCGGGCTGGCGGTCGGGATCGTCGACGAACCAGATGTCGAGCGTCCACTCCCGCCCGGCCCCGGACCGGTACTCCACCCCCAGGTAGAGCCCGTCCGGGTACAGCGGGTCGGTGTTCCAGTGCCCGGTGTCGTCGCGGAAGCGGACCTGACGGACCCGGTCGTGCACCGCCAGCGCGGCGCCGACGCCCGCGACGGCCCGTTTCGCCCGGTCCCCCAGCCCGGGGCAGACCACGGTGACGTCGAGATCCGGGCGCACCATCAGCCCCAGCGCCGCGCTGCCCACGCGGACGGCCTCACCCAGCTCCGCCAGGAGTCCCGACAGGCCGAGGTCGTCCGCCACTTGGCCGGCCTCGGCCTGCAACGCCCTCTGTTCCTCGAACAGGTCATTCCACGCCCCCGGTGCGGCGAGCACCCGGCCCCCGCCGGCCTCGTCCGGCGACACCCCGCTCAGGACCACGCCCACCGCACGGCCCGCCCGGGCCTCCTCGACGGTACCGCCGGACGTCTCGATGTCCAGGACGGTGGCGGTGACCGCGCCCCCGGCCCCGACGATCTCGACGGCCGCGTTCCTGCGGAGTACCCCCTGCTCCACCGTTCCCGTGACGACCGTGCCCCGGCCGGTTCTCGTGGACGAGTCCTCAAGGGACATGAAGAGGGGCGCGGTTCCGTCCAGGGTCTCCTTGGGCGGTGTGTCCGGTGCGGCGGTCATGGCTCTCCCTCCGTGAGGTGATGCCGGCGGTGGCTCACACCGTACCCACGACGGGGGACGACCCGTCGCGCCGGTCCCGGGAAGCGGCCCGCCCTCTGACGCGGGCGCGACCGACAGGCCCTGGTAGCCGTCCCCGCCTGTCGTCTCCGCCGTGACCGCCCGCCGCCGCTCGCCGGAGCAGGCCTCCGGTGCCTGCCCGGCACTCGGCGGGACGATCTCGCGAGACCGCCTCGCCTCCCCGTTCCCGCGGGCCGTCACTCCCGCCGTACGGCCAACAACGCCGCGTCGTCTGCCAGTTCCCCGCCGGCGTACGCCAGCAGGTCCGCCACCAGACGGTCCACCAGCGGCCCCGGCGCGCTCTCGGACAGCGCGGCCAGCCGGCGCTCCAGCGGGTAGAACCGGCCCGCCGCGTCCCGCGCCTCCGTCACGCCGTCCGTGTACAGCAACAGCAGGTCGCCCCCGCCGAAAGTGAAGGCGGCCGGCCGGTACGAGCCCTCCGCCAGCTCGCGCAGGGCCAGCGGGGGGTCCGAGCCCGCGTCCAGGGCGCCCACCGCGTCCACCCGGCCGTCCCGGCGGACCAGCGGCGGGAGATGGCCGCAGTTCACCAGCTCCACGGTCTCCCCGGTGCGCGGGACCGTCAGCAGCGCGGCGGTCACGAACTCCTCGCCCACCCCGCGCCGCCGCACCACCGCGTCCAGCCGCCGGGCCACCGCCCCCAGCTCGGCCTCCACCTGCGCGGCCTCCCGGAACGCCCCCAGCACGTCCGCCGCCGTCTCGACCGCCCCCAGCCCCTTGCCCCGGACGTCCCCGATGAGCAGCCGCACCCCGAACGGCGTGGTCAGCACCTCGTACAGGTCACCGCCCACCTGCGCGTCCGCTGCCGCGGCCAGGTAGCGCACCGCGACCCGCAGCCCGCCCACCCGCTCCGGCACCGGCCGCAACAGTGCCTGCTGCGCCGCCGTGGCGACCGAACGCGACCGCAGCAGCTCCCGTTCGCGGGTGGCCACCAGCACCACGTTCGCCGTGCTGATGCAGGTGAGGGCGAGCACCGTGAAGGCCGCCGTCAGATGGAGGGCGGCCGGCACCTCCGGATCCGCGAGCGTCAGCGGGGCCACCAGGAGCAGCGCCACCACACCGGTCAGCAACGGCACCCGGGCCCGCCGCGCCCCGATGCTCGCCAGCACCGGAGCGGTCCCCAGCACGGGCGAGAACGTCAGCCGGGGGTCCGAGGCGAGGTCGACGCCCACCGCGGCGGCCAGCAGGACGTACGCGGCGACGACGAGCAGGCGCGCCGGGCGGGGGAGGGCCGGCACCGGGTGCGGGCCGGCGGTACCGGGGGCTCGCTTCATGGCTGTCTCCACCCTAGGGGCCGCCGGTCCGCCCGCAACCCGGCCGCCGCCGGGACACCCCGGGCTCGCCACCGCCGGCTCGGAACACGGCGGAACACGACGGAACACGACGGAACACGACGGAACACGACGGAAGGGGAACGGGCACCGATCACCGCCGTACTCCTCCGGGGCCGGCGCCCGCGAAGAGGAGCCGCGAAGAGGAGCGCCGCGCCGCGTCGGCGCGGCGGTGCGCACGGTCAGCGCGCGGGCGTCCCCGCCAGCTCCGCGGAGATCGTCCTGGCGGTGTCCCGCAGTGCCTCCTCGCAGGTCCGGGACGGCGCGCCCGCCGGGGCCAGCAGCCGCCGGGGGCCGGTCAGGCAGAGCGCGGCCGCGTGCCGGACGCCGTCGGGGCAGCAGACGGACGTGGCCAGCCGGGCGTCGTCCGGGCCCGGCCCCTCCTCGTAGACGCAGCGCGCGTCGCACGGGCCGGTGAGCACCCGGGCCGGGGCGCTCGAACGCGGCAGGACCTCCCCGGTCACCAGCCGCTGCGGGCTGCCGTCCGGCCGGAACACATGGTGGATGAGCTGCGCGCCCTCGGGGTGCGCCACGGCGAGCTGGACGCCCGCGCCGGTGCGCGCGGCGAGGGCGTCGGCCCAGTTCATGGCCGCGGCGCGGATGTCGTTGCAGTCCCGCTCCGCCGGTCCCCTCCGCGGGCGGAGCGGCTCCCCGGGGCGGCAGGTGCCGGAGCCGGTGTCGTACTCGACCAGCCCTTCCGCGCGCAGGCCGCTGATCAGGTCGCCGACGGTGCGGTCCGGCAGCCCGAGGGCGGCGGCCAGCCGGCGGAAGGGCACACCGCGTTCGGGTTCGCGGGCCAGGAGCTTCAGCGCGGCGGCGGCGCTGCCGACGGGGGCTCGGTACCGGGACATCGCGATTCTCCGTTCCGTGGGGTTCGCGGGTTCGGCTCCGGTGGGACGGACGGTCGCGGGCCTCCGAGGCGGCATCCCCGCCGTGCCGGGCGTACCGCCGGAGACCGGGCCGTCGCGCCACCGGGACCGTCCACGCTAGACCGGGACCTGCCGCGTACCGGTCCGCCGGCCGGAGGGCCGGCCGGGGGAACCCTCCGTCCCCCGGCCGGGGGACAAAGGCCGCTGGCATAGAGTCGGAGGCATGGTTGCAGGAGACGCAGGAGACGCGGTCCCCGTCCGCGTCGACACCTGGATCTGGTCGGTACGGCTCACCAAGACCCGCTCGCTGGCCGCGGCGGCCTGCCGTGCGGGACACGTCAAGGTCAACGGGGAGCGCGCCAAACCCGCACTGCCGCTGAAGACCGGTGACGAGGTACGGCTCTTCCACGCCGGGCGGGAGCGGATCGTCGTCGTCTCCCGACTGGTCCGCAAGCGGGTGGGCGCCCCGGTGGCCGCCGAGTGCTACGTCGACAACAGCCCGCCGGCCCCGCCGCGCGAGGTGGTGGCCGTGATGGGAGTACGCGACCGTGGGGCGGGGCGGCCGACCAAGCGGGAGCGCCGGGAGATGGAGCAGCTCCGCGGCCGTCCCTGAGGCCGGCCGGGAAAAGTGCCCTGGTGGGGCCCGCGGCGCGGACCCCACCAGGGCCGGTTCACGGGCTAGTGACTGCCGTCGTCACAGAACATCGGCATGTTCGGGTTGCCCCCGGGGAAGCCGTCCGGAACCTGCTGCAGACTCCAGGGGTTGCCGCCGTTGCCGCGGATCTCGACACCGCAGGTGCCGTAGGCGGACGAGCCTTCCGCGGTGGCTGCCACCGCGCTGAACTTGACGAAGTTGCCGTTCTGGACCGGCCCGCCGGTGGGCCGTCCGGCCTGGTCGACCATCCGGCCGTCCAGGTACAGGTACAGGCTCGGCATGTAACTCTGATAGACAAGGCCCTGCTTGGGCTCGGGGTTCTCGAAGTTGGGCACCGCCTGGGTCGACTTGACCGTTCCGTCCGTGCAGAAACCCATGCTGACGTTCTGCCAGATCGGGCCCGCCATGTTGAACAGGGACCCCTGGAGGACACTGTTGCGGTCGAGGCCCGCCTTGCGGAAGAACACGCCGTAGATGTCGGCGGCGGTGTCGGCCACCTGCTGCGGCATGCTGCCCGCCTTGGCCAGGGACTGCAGCTTGGAGACCCAGCCTCCCACCTCGGATTCGGCCTTCGACTTGGAGATCAGCGGCCGGTACCCGATCGTTCCGCCGCTGACGTATTTGGTGGTGACGCACTTGCCGCTGCTGTCGATGCTCGTCGGCTTGTGCCCGACGCGGTAGGCCTGGCCCGGGGTGACGCCGGTCTCCAGGGGGTTGGGCACCGCCCGGCGGCTGCCGGGCTCGTTGGCGTCGTCCAGCTCGAACGACAGGTCCGGCATCCGGACGCCGAGCGACCCGTAGTCGTCCACCGTCGCCTTGACGAAGTCGCGGACGAACGTGGGGATCTCGGTGTCACCGGTCCGCCCCTTGGGCACCACGGTCTCGGTACCAGGAATGATCTTCCCGTCCTCGTCGGTGACCCACTCGGCGTCGACATGCGTCTTGATCTTGTAGGAGCGGTCGTCGTCGAAGGTGTGCTCATTGATCGTCGCCGGCGGATCCTTGATGGCGAAGCCCATCCAGTCGGCTATGGAAGGTTTCCGCGACGGGTCGACGCCGGCGGCGTCGACCTCGGTCTCCCACTTCCGGGCAGCGTTGTGCACCCGCTGGCCGACGCATTCCGACGGGCGTGATCCGTCGACGCAGAGCTGGAACTGCAGCAGCCCCGTGACCATGAACTCCCTGTCGTAGTCCGGGCCGCCCGTGGTGCGCGACTTGGCCCAGTCGTGGAGCGTCTGCCGGGTGCGCATCGGGGTTCTCAGCAGGTAGGGCGTATCGGTGTCCAGGTCCTGGTTGCTCCGGAAGACCGACACCGCGTCGAAGGTGTGGTGCTCGTACTTGGCGTTGACCGGGATGAACGCCAGCGCGTCGAAGGCGACCGTGGAGTCGCCGGACGACTTGTCGTCGGTGACGTTGGTCAGCAGCACCTGTGCGTTGGACCCGAGCTGGAAGTATCCGATGTCCACCCAGCCGTTGGTGGCCTTGCTCTGGTCGACGATCCGTTCGACGACACGCCCACCGCGGGTGGTGACCTCGTAGTGGGCCGACTTGGTCCGCTTGCCCAGGTAGGGCATGAACGCCCGGACCTTGTACACCTTGTCGGCCAGCTTCGGCTTCCACGTGCCCGACGTCACCAGATGGTTGTCGAAGTTGTTGGGCTCGCGGCCGTGTGAGAACCAGTAATGGCCGCCGAAGCCGCCGCCCATCTGATGGAGGTCCTCCCGGGCCTCGTAGTGCCCCTCGTCATCGGCCCTGAACGTCCACTCGAACGCGCCACCGCTGGACCACGCGCGGGCCCCGCAGCGGCTGGAGGGTACGTTGTCGGGCAGGTCGTCCACCAGTACCGTCCCGCTGGGCAGGTCGGCGGAACCACAGGGCCCCGGGCTGGGGTTGGCGTCACCCGGCTCGCCGCGGACGGTCTTGTAGGTGAGGTACTCGTTGCCGCACTGCTTCGTCCGCGGGTCGGTCGTCTGCTGCTTCGTTCCGCAGTTCTTCCAGACGGAGTCGGCCCGGTACCAGTGCGGCTTGTAGCACGCCTCGTCCTTGCACTCCGGCGGGCTCGCGGGCGAGCAGTCGTTGCTCTTGTCGCAGAACGCGCCCCGGGGCGGCATGATGGCCGTCGTCCGGTCGTTCGCCGTGGTCCACCAGGACGGCGAGTAGCCGTGGGTGTTGCCGCTGTTGCGGTTGCCGTTGTCGTCGTACGAGCGGGTGGTGTCGATGGGGTAGGCACCCCAGCCCATCACCTTCTCCTCGTACGACCAGCGCTCCGGGTGGGCGGCGTCCGCGTAGTGGTTGTTGTCCAGGAACGCGAAACGGTCCGCCGGGTACTTGGGGTTGGCGGGGTTGTTGCCCCAGCCCAGACCCCAGTGACCGGACGAGTCCGAGCCGGGCGGGTTGAAGCCGGCGTTGTAGTTCCAGACGGCGGCGAACCAGTTCTCCGGACGGGCCGGGTCGTCGTCGTTCATCCGGATGATCGTGCCGGGCTTGTGCAGCTCGTTCCACTTGTCCTGGAGGATCCGTACGGAGTACGAGATGCCCGTGGCGTAGTCCAGGGCCACCGCCCGCTGCTGGTCCGGGGGCAGCAGCTTCTCGTCCTTCTTCGGGTGGCCGGCGATCCGCATGCCGTCGGTGGCCTGGCCGATGCCGTAACCGCAGTCGGCCTTCTCCCAGTTGACCTTCCAGATGCGCTTGGGGTCGTACCCCTTGGTGCCGGCGTAGATGTTGGTGCCGTAGAAGTTGCCGATCAGCGGGTTGCCGTACTCGCCCGGCTCGGCGTGTGAGGTGGCCTGCCAGAGGTTGGACTCCTGGGCCAGGATGCCCAGCATCACCTGGGCGGGGATGCGCCCGCCGGTGTCGAGGTTGCGCGGCGGGAACATGCCCTGCGGGGACCAGGCCGGCAGCCCCGAGTTGTGCCAGTTGGCCGGCCGGTTGACGTTGCCGGACGTCAGCAGCCCCCGGATGGCCATGTCCACCGCCCACTCCACCTGGTTGGGGGTGGGCTGCAGCGCCTGGGTCCTGGGGTCGTTCCTGGGCACCGAGCAGTAGCGGTCGTCGTCCACCGTGTTGTGTGAGACGTCACCGGGCGCCGCCTTTCCTTCGGCGGCCAGGGCCTTCCGCGTCGCGGTGGCGCCGCCGACCACGTACGGCAGCACCGGGGACGGCCGCCGGCCGTCCACGGCGTGCCCGGACGCCGAGGTGTCGACGGAGAAGCCGAGCCCCTTTCCGGAGCCGACGGCCTTCGCCGTGATGTCCACCGGCTCGGGGCCGTCATTCGCCGTCCCGCTGAGCGGCGCCGCCGCCTTCTTGGCGAGGTGTCGCGGCACCGCCTGCGTGATGGCGAGCCGGCCCTGTCCGGACAGTTCGGCCTGACCGGGCACGTCCGGCAGCCGGCGCACGGACTTCGGCAGACCGCCGCCCCGGGGCCGGGAGCCGCCCGTCAGGAAGACCGTGCCGCCGGACCCCTGGGTCAGGCCGACGTCACCCAGCTTGCCGTCCGCGACGGTGCTCACCTCGCGGCCCTTCAGGTGCCGCACCAGCGCCTTGTCACTCCGGCCGTCGGCCGGTTCGAGGAAGGTCACGCCGCCCTGGTCGTCCGGGCGCAGCCGCAGGGGCGTCTGCCGGACGGTGGCCAGCAGCTCGGTCTTGCCGGACGGGGTCAGCCGGAGCAGCCGGGGCCCGGAGGCGGCGACCACGCCCTCGCCGGCCGGGACGGCCGAAGTGGCCTGCCCGTTCACCGTGTTGGTGGCGACGATCTCGCCGGTGACCGCGTCGACCGTCTGGAGCCGGGTCCGTTCGGCCGCTCCCTCGGCGGCGGCCTGGGTGATCACGGCGGTCTCGCCGCTGCCGCACCCGGGGTCGAAGTAGGCCAGACTGGCGTTGAGCGGCAGCTTGTTCACCTTGCCGCTCTCCAGGTCGACGACCGCCGTGAACGCTCCGCGGTCGAAGAGGTGCTGGCGGTTGGTGAAGCCACGCGGGGCGTAGACCACCACGGCCCGCCGGCCCGACGCGGTCACGCACGCGTTGCCGATCCACTGGTCGGTCCGCAGCCCCGGCTCCGACAGGGTGGCGGCGGTGCGCCAGGTGTAGCCGGTCCTGCCCTCGGCGACCAGCAGGTGGAGGCCGGTCGCGTCGCCGGCGGTCGTCCAGGCGCGGTCGGAGGACTTGTTCCAGTCCTTGCCCAGGGCGGCGTCCCGCTCGGCCGGGGCGACCGTCGCGGGCGAGGCCGCGGCCCGGTCGGGCTGCCGGCCGTCCCCCGCCGACTGCCCGGCCCAGGCGCCGGGGCCCTGCAGCAGCGCGGCGACGGTGGCCGTCGCGGCGGTCACCACCGTGGCGGCCCGCAGGGCCGGGGCCCGGCTGGATCTTCTGTGGCGTCTCAAGAAATCTCCCTCGTCCGGTGTCCGCGCGCCGTCGTCCGGCGCGCGCCGGCCCGTCGGGCGGCCGCCGCGGTGCGGCGGCGCTGCCCGCGGGCGCGTCAGGGGAGCCGGCTCACCCCCGTCGCGGCCGGTTTCCGGGCAGGCCGGAGGGCCGCACGCCACCCCGGTGCGGGGGAGGCGTGCGTCGGGCGAGGGGGAGGACGGCGGGGCGGACGCGACTCGACCGGGCGCGGCCGGGAATCACGTACCGAAAGGGACGGACGGCTTACGGGAATTCTCGGACGGTCACTGGGGAGCACTCCTTGCCTGTGGAGCGAGAGCGGCCTGTCGCGCAGGCCTCGGCGGCCGGCCCGCGCCAGAACTTTACGTGTCAGAAAAAGTCGCCCGCAAGCGGCTGCTTCGAGCCTCAACTCACTTGGCGGGCCGCGCATTTCGGCATATCGGACGGCAGGGCGGGTGGAACCGCCGGGGTCGACCGGAGGGAACGGGAAAAGGGGCGGCGGGGATTCCCCCCGAATTTGCTCCCTTTCGGCGCTTGACCGCTGGGGTCGATGTGACCGAGAGACGCTCTTGTGGTGGCAGGTGTCAGGCCCCTAGGGGCTGCCTCGTCACATCCCCGCCTCCGCGGTGGCGCTGTCGGCGACGAGCGGGTACCCCGCCCGGTCGTATGATCCGCGCGCCAGTGGCCTACCCCGCACCCGCACGCCGGTCCTTACCCGGCACCCCGCACCCACCCCGCCCCTCACCCCGTCCCGCGGGTGTACGGCCTCCCCGCCCCGGCGCCGCCCCGCGCCCGCCGCGAACGGGGGTTCGCCGGACGCCTGTCGGGCGTACGGCCGGCGCGTACGCCGCTCCCGGCCCGGCCGTCACCGGACGCCCGTCTGGCTCGTTGAGCGGACGGGCGGGTGCCGGTCGCCGAAGACCGCCCGCCGGCGACGGCACGGCAGGAAGGGCGGGCGATGCGCGACCCCCGCGGCAACCGCGAACCCCGCGGGGGCAGGAACGGGCACCGGGGAACCGACGGCCGGGTGAGACCCGCCCGCAGTCCGGGCCACGCCGCCCGGATCGGTGTCTGCCTGGCCTCGGCCGCCGTCCTCACGGTGGCCGGCACCGGCTGGCTCGCCGGCCACTGGATCGGTGACGGGCTCACCACCTCCCGGGCGCTCGACGCCCTGCGCGAGCACGCGCCGCGCAAGCTCGACGACTCGGTCAACGTCCTGTTGATCGGCCTGGACAGCCGCAAGGACATGAACGGCCGCGACCTGCCCCGGCGGTTCGTCCAGGACGAACTGCACGCCGGCTCCAGCGCCATCGGCGGCTACAACACCAACACCCTGATCCTCGTGCACATCCCGGCCGACGGCGGCCGGGTCACGGCGTTCTCCATCCCCCGCGACGACTACGTCACGGTGGCCGGCGGACGCGGCGAGCACAAGATCAAGGAGGCGTACGGCATCGCCAAGGCCGAGGCCGAGGACCGGCTGGCCGCCGAGGGCGTCCAGGGTGCCGAACTGGAGCACCGCAGCCGCGAGGCGGGCCGGGAGACCACCCTGGCGACGGTCCAGGAGTTCCTCGAGGTCCCCATCGACCACTTCGCCGAGGTCAACCTGCTCGGCTTCTACGACATCGCCAAGGTTCTCCAGCCGATCCCGGTGTGCCTGCGCAACGCCGTCCACGACCGCTACTCCGGCGCGGACTTCCCGGCGGGCCGCCAGGAGCTCGACGCCCGTCGGTCCCTCGCCTTCGTCCGGCAGCGGCACGGCCTGGTCAACGGCGACCTGGACCGCACCCACCGGCAACAGGCGTTCCTCTCCTCCGTGATGCACAAGCTCACCTCCCAGGGCGCCTGGGGTGACCTGGACAAGCTCGAAGGGCTGCTCGACGTCGTCAAGAAGGACGTGGTCCTGGACGACCAGTGGGACCTGCTCGACTTCGCCCGGCAGGTCCCCAACCTCACCGGCGGCAACGCCGAGTTCCACACCCTGCCCATCGCCGGGTTCGCCAACCGCAAGGGGGAGGCCGTCAACCTGGTCGACCTCCAGCGGGTCCGGGGCATCGTCCGCGCCATGACCGACCACCGGCGGCCCCCCGAACCCGACCCCTCCACGGCCCCCACCCCCACCCTCCCGGCCGACGCGTCCGCCACGACCGTCGAAGTGCGCAACGCCTCCGGGGCGCCGGGCGCAGCGGCGGCCGAGTCCCGGGCCCTGGCCGCCCTCGGCTACACCCCGGGGCGGATCGCCAACGCCCCCGCCGCCACCGCCACGACCGTCACCCACGGCCCCGGCGCGGACGCCGCCGCCCGCCACATCGCGGCCCGCCTCGGCGCCGACCCCGTCCCGGACCCGTCCCTCCCCGCCCGGCACGTCGTCGTCACCCTCGGCTCCGCCCCGCGCACCCCACGCCCGCTGGGCGACACCTCCGCCCGGCCGGTCCTCCCGGGCGCGGACGGCCGGATGCCCGACGATGCCTTCCACGGCCGGCCGGTGAGGATGGGCGGCGTCACCTGCGTCGACTGAGGCCGGTGCACTGACGGACCGCCGAAACGGCGGACCGCTGAAACGGCGGACTGGTGAAACGGTGGAACGCGACGACCGCGGGGCCCGCCCTCGCGGGCCCCGCGGTCGTCGTCGGAAGGATGTCGCCGGCCGGCTCCTAGCGGTGCCGCGGCGGCATGTGCATCATGCAGTCGCGCACCATGTCCAGGTGCTTGGCGACGACGGGCCGCGCCTTCTTCGCCGCGTCCCGGAGCGTCGCGTCCTTGCCGTGCGCCGCCTCGGCCTCCAGCAGGTCCAGGGTCTGGACGTGCGCCGTGTCCTGGGCCCGCAGCCAGAGGTTGTCGTAGCCGCGGGTCCGCGCCTTCTTCCGGATCTCCTTCAGCTCCTGCTCCTGCTTCGGGGTGACCGAGCGGGGCAGGGCGACCTTCAGCTTGCGGCTGAGCTCCTTGACTCCCTCGTCCATCAGCGTGTGGTCGCGGACCAGCACCTTCCCGGTCTCCCGTACACACACCGACACGGCGTTCTTCTGGGCGTCGCCGCCCGCGGCGATCTCGGCCAGGTTGCCCTGGTGCACCGCGCCGAGGAAGGCGTCGTCGAGGGCGTCCGTGGCGAGGGCCGAACCGGCCGGCCCCACGGAGAGGGTGAGGACCGCCAGCGCCGTCATGGCCCGGTGTCGCATACGCATCGTTCGCTGCTCCGTTCGTCGTCGGCCCGCGGCACGCCGCGTGCGCGGGCCCGTCCGGCCGAGGGCCGCCCGTCGCGGCCCCTCACGGAGCTGAACAATGCACCCGGCACCCGGCCGCCGCCCCGCCGGACGCCGTCCGTCCCGCCATTTGGCGGCGTTCTTTTCGGGCGATCGGGGGTACGGGGGCCGGTCGTCCGGCCGGGGCACGGGAGCGGTTCAGCCGAAGAGGCCCGTCGCGAGACCGGTCAACGTGCCGACGAGACCGCCGGTCAGATCGGCGAGGGCGCCGGGCAGCCGGGTGACGAGGGACAGCGGGCCGCCGCCTTCGGTCTGGTCGGCGGCCCGCGGGGCGAGTTCGTCCCGCGCCCGCTGGGCGTCCGCCACGATCCGGGCGACGGCGGCCCGGTCCGGAGCCGCTGCCGCGGCCTGCTCCCGCAGTCCCGTACGGGCCGATACCAGTACGTCGAGCCGCTCCTTCACCGCGCCGCAGGCCCGGCGCCGCTCGGCCGACGGGTTCCGCACCGCGCCGCACGCGGCGGCGGCCTCGGCGGCACGCTGCCCGATGGCGTCCTGGTCCAGCACCCGCAGGGCATCGGCCGCGACGCTCCGCGCCGCCTCCGCGGTGGCGGCCGCCCCGGCCTCGGCGACGGGCAGGGGAGCCGTGGACAGCGTGAGGACGGCGGGCGCCGGACCGCCGGACGGCGCGGGCGCGCCGGCGGGCACGGGCCCCGGCGCGGGCACGGCGGGCGGGGCGTCGGCGAGGGCCGGAGCGACGGCGACCGCGACGCACAGGGCCGTCGCCGTCAGAAGACCGGTTCTGTGGAGGGCGTCCATCGGGGCTCCTTCGGAGAGGCGATCCTGACGCCACCCTGCGACCGGTTCCGGAGGGCCGCAAACGGAGGGACGCGTCCGACGGAGTGTCAGGTGACGTA
Source organism: Streptomyces sp. NPDC052910 (assembly GCF_055585605.1). NCBI lineage: Bacteria > Bacillati > Actinomycetota > Actinomycetes > Kitasatosporales > Streptomycetaceae > Streptomyces > Streptomyces sp. NPDC052910. The sequence continues at coordinate 240,576 of NZ_JBVJJR010000006.1, read as the reverse complement.
GCGTCGGGTGCGTGGCCGACGAGACGTCAGGTGCCGGGCCGTCAGGTGACGCGCCGTGATGCCGGCGCGGGCGTCTGAGCCGAACGGGTCACCGGCTGCCGCCCGATGCCGGTGCGGATCGCGGCGCGGCCGACGCCGCCCGGGCCCCGGCGCGTCCCCGGGAGAACACCGGGCGGTAGGCCGACGGCACGTCGGCGCCGGTTCGCGGCGCGGTCCTTCGCCGTCACGCGCCGCCCGAGGGCTCCGGCGCCGGGCGGCGCAGTGCGAAGGCGCGGGCCGGGTTGTGCTCGAACACCCGGGTGGTGAAGTCCTCTCCGAACTCCCGGGCGAGTCGCGGCCGGAGCACGCGCAGCAGGTACGGCATGCCCGGGCCCCCGTCGACCGACCGGGCGCCGGCCGTCGTGGTGTCGCCGCCGAGCAGCAGTCGGTCCGCGTGCCCGGCGTCGGCCAGTGCGGCCAGTTGGTCGAACAGCCGCCAGTCCGTGGCGTGGTGCGCGCGCGAGGGGCCGTCGAACGCCAGGAACGCCCCCGCGCGGGCGGCCTCCCGCTGCACGCGGGTGTCGGGGCAGCGGCCCAGGTGGCCGAGGACGACGGCGCCGGGCGGCATCCCGAGCGTGCCGCAGAGCAGGTCCAGTACCTCCAGCGGCGCCGTGCCCAGTTCCAGGTGGACGGCCACCGGAGCCCCCGTCGCGTGATGTGCCCCGGCGGCGGCGGTCATGGTGCGCCGGGCGTGCTCGTCGAGGCCGTGGAACCCACCGGCGACCTTGACGAGACCGGCCCGGACCGGAGCCGTCGTCAGGTCTGCGATGAACTGGCGTGCTAGCGACTCCGGTTCGACGGGGAGGCGCGACGGAGCGTAGTGCGCCGCCTGGTGCATTCCGGTCGCCAGGACGACGTGGACGCCCGCGGCGCGGGACGCCGCCACGGCGTCGGCCGCCCGCCGTCCCATGCCGCGTGGCGTCCACTGCACCACCGTGCCGCCGCCCGCCGCGGCGAAGGCACGCAGTTCCGCCTCCGCCGCCCGGGGGTCGTCGAGCTCCCGGCCGGGCAGCAGGGGGCTGCGCAGGAAAAGGTGGTCGTGGGCGTCGACCGTGCCCAGCGTGTCCGCCGGGACGTCGCCGAGCACCGTGCGGACGACGGTGTTCACGCGGCACCTCCCGTCGCGGGCCGGACGTCGGAAGCGCGCTCGGCCGCCAGGGCCGGCGCGGCGACCCGCAGCGCGGCCACCGCCTTCGGCACGCCGATGTAGGGGGCCAGGTGCACGAAGACCTCGACGACCTCCTCCGCCGTCAGCCCCACCCGCAGGCTCGTGGTGACGTGCCCCGCCAGTTGCGGCTCCACGCCGCCCAGCGCGGCGAGCGCGGCCAGGTTGGCGATCTGCCGGTCACGCAGGGCCAGTCCGGCACGCTGGTACGTGCCCCCGAAGAGGGCGGTGACGATCCAGTCGGCGAAGCCGGGCGCCATCCGCTCCAGGCCCGGGAGCGTCGACTCCCTCGTCCGCTCGTCCTGGAGCACTCCCAACAGCCGGTACCCGGCCGCCCGGTCGAGCGTCGCCGTCCGCGGCTCCGTACGGACGTCCGTGCCGCCGATGTCCTCGGTCATTCCGGTTCCTCCCACCCCTGATGATGTAACGGCTTACCCGTTACATCGATGACGGCGATCAATGTAACGCATCAGCCGTTACCATCGTGGACATGTCCGCAGCAGAACACCCGCCCTTCCGGTTCGACCTCGGCGCGACCTGGCTCGACTTCCTCGCGACGCAGGGCCGGACGTTCGGCGCGCGCCCGGTCGAACGCGTCGCCGCGCCCGAGCGGCTGGCGGAGTGGTTCGAACGGGTCGGACTCGCTCCCGTCCGGCCCCCGGACGAGGCCGATACGGCCCGGGCCCGGACCGTGCGCGAGACCCTGCGCCGCCTCGCCCTGCCCGTCGTCGAAGGCGGCACCCCACCCGCCGACGCGGTCGCCGAGGCGGCCCGCTTCCTCGCGGAACAGCCCGACCCGGTACGCCTCACCGTCACCGACCGGCTGCTCCGCCAGCCCCCGGCCGACACCGGTGCCGCTCTCGCCCGGATCGTCCGTCAGGCGGTCGACCACCTCACCGGCCATGAACGCGCGACGCTCGCCGTCTGCCCGGAAGACGACTGCCGCGGTCTGTTCGCCAACCCCACCGGCCGCCGCCGCTGGTGCCCCTCGGCGGCGTGCGCCAGCCGGGGCCGGGTCCGCGCCCACCGCGAACGCCGCCGCGCGGAGGCGTAGGCGCGTGACGTGCGTCGCGGCGACCGCGCTCGCGGCCCCTTAGGGTCCGCCCATGGACAGACATCTGACATTCGACCGCCTGCACAACTTCCGTGACCTGGGCGGTTATCCGACCCGCGACGGAGCCGCGGTGCGCTGGGGACGGCTGTACCGCGCCGACTCGCTGGGCAAGCTCGCCGGAGCGGACCTGGACCGCTTCCTGAAGCTGGGCGTCGGCACCGTCGTCGACCTGCGCTACCCCTGGGAGATCGAAGCCGCCGGCCGGGCGCCCGAGCACCCGTCCTACGCCTGGCACAACCTCAGCGTCGAACACCGGCCGTACGACCAGGCCGCCCTCGGGCCCGAGGTCGCCACGGGCCCCTACCTCGCCGAGCGGTATCTGGAGGTCGCCCACGACGGCGCCGTCGAACTGCGCCGCGCACTCGACGTGATCGCCGGGGCCGGGGACGGCGCGGTGGTCTTCCACTGCGCCTCCGGCAAGGACCGCACCGGGCTGCTCGCCGCCCTCGTCCTGACCCTGCTGGGCGTCGAAGAGGACGTCGTCGTCGAGGACTTCACGCTCACCGGCCGCGCGACCGCGCGACTCGTCGCCGACTGGCGGGCGGGTCACCCGGGGCGGGAGCTCACCTGGCCCGGCTACGGCACGGCGCCCGCCGAGGTGATGCGCCTCTTCCTCGACGGCCTGGCCCGCCGGCACGGGTCCGTGCGCGGGTACGCCGCCGGGGTGCTGGGCGTGGACGACGCCCTGGTCGGTGCCCTGCGGCGGCGCCTGCTCGAACCGGTGCCGGTGGCGTAGGCGAGGTCCCGCGACCGCGGCCCGGCCGGCCCGGACGCGGGTCCCCGCCCGCCCGTCACGGCCGCTTGTGCCCCCGCGCCCACCGCATCCCCCACCCGTACAGCCGGTCCAGGTCCGACTGGAACCCGTACACGTACGTCGCCTCCCGGCGCACCGTGAGATGCCCCTGCCGGTTCTCGATCAGCGCCACCGCGCAGGAACGGGCCTGCGGTACCCGCTCCCTCAGCTCCACGGCGAACTGGTGCCCGTCCGGCAGGTAGAACGTGAGCACGCTGTCCACCCGTCCGAAGACGGGCGTGCAGTCGTAGTTGTAGACGAAGACGAGCATCCGCCGGAACTCGTCCCGCTTGTCCAGGTTGATGTACAGCGTCTCGCCCATCGGGCCGCCGAACCGGCTGTCCGCGCTGAGCGAGATGTACGGCGGCCGGTAGAGGTCGCCGTGGAAGCCGCCCAGCGGCTGCACCACCCCCTTGGTGCCGTCGGTGAGTTCGTACAGGCAGGCCAGGTCCAGGTCGGCGGAGACCACGGCCGGCCCGTGCACCTGCACCGAGGCGCCCATCGGGGAGAAGAGGCTGCGCAGCAGCCCGGTGGGCCCGTCCCCGCCCGGGCCGGTGTGCATGCTCCACGTGAGGTTGACGCGGAGCGTGCCCCCGGTCGTCCCGTGGTGGGTGAGCCAGTCGGTGGGATGGGCCTTCGACAGGCGCTTGTGGTGCGGCGCGGCCCACTCGAAGCCGTGCCGCGCCTCCTCCCGGCGGAGCGCGCCGCCGCGCAGGTAGGCCCATAGGCTGCCGTCCTCCTCCGCGGGCGGCGCGTTCCTCCGGGCGGACGGGTCCTTGCCGTCCGGGGCGGGGCGGCGGAACCGGTGCGGACGTGCACGCATGGCTGACGTACTCCCTCTCGGCCTCTCGGCGTCGCTCAATGCGCGCCCGGTCACGGGCGCGCACCCTGAGCAACGCGGGAGGGGCGCCGGGGGACATGGGCGGCCCGCGACGGACCGGAGCGTGCGCCGCCGGGCGGGGTGCCGGCGAGAGCACCGGCCGAGGCGCGGCCTCGAACGTCAGCCCGATCGCCGCAGCGCCGCCGCGGCCTTGGACCAGTTCCCGCGCAGGTTCGCGAGGTACGAACCGGCTTGCGGCCCGGGCTTCACCCCGCGGGCGAACGCCGCCATGTTGCCCGCGCCCGCGTTGTACCCGAGGGCCAGCAGCTCCTCCTTGGTGTACGACCCCGGCCAGGATCCCGGGAGTTGGGCGGCCAGGTCGCGCAGGTGCCAGGACTCCGCCCGGATTGCCAGCGCGGGATCGTCGGGCAGATCGAACCAACTGCGGCCGGCGAACGGGCGTCCGCGCCTGGTCTCCTCGTAGGCGGCCCGGTGCATGTTGGCGACCCCGAACGCGGAGTCCGGCTTCATCTTCTGCCAGGACTTCTCGAACTCCGGGTCGTGCGGCTTGTACGCCTCGTTGTAGAGGATCGCCATCACCAACTGCGCGCTGACGCCCGCCTCCTTGGCGTACCGCTTCACCTCGGGGGCGAAGCGGGCGGGGTCCTGGTCCCCGGACTTCTCCGGGGACTTCCGGTCGGCACCGGCCGCCGGTGACGACGGGCGGCCCGACGCCGCCGTACGGTCCCGGGGCCCGTCGTCGTCCCCGCCGCCGCACGCGGTGGCCCCACCGGCGACGGCCGCCAGCACGACCAGCGCGGCCAACGGCGACCGGAGCCTGCGGTGCTTCCTCACGTTCTTCCTCCTGACGCGTCGCTGCGGGGCCCTCCGCACGACCGTACACAGCCCGCGGGGGGCGGGGGAGCGTGCGCCGGGGCCCGGAGCCGGGACACCCGGAAAGGGCACGGAGCCGCCATGGCATGCTGAAGCCGTGAACCGACCCGAGATCACCGTGACCTTCGCCCCCGAACTGCGGCTCTTCGTCCCCGCCGAACGCCGGGCCGAGCGGATGACCGTCGTCACCGACGGATCGTCGTCGCTCGGGCATGTGATCGAGTCGCTGGGCATGCCCCTCACCGAGGCCGGCCGGCTGCTCGTCGACGGCCGTGAGGTGTCCGTGTCCCATGTGCCGGGAGCGGGCGAGACGGTGGAGGTCCGGGCGGTCGAACGCCCGCAGCGGGTCCCCGGGGCGCCCCTGCGCTTCCTGCTGGACGTCCACCTCGGGACGCTGGCCCGGCGGCTGCGCCTGCTCGGCGTCGACGCCGCCTACGAGAGCGAGGACATCGGCGACCCGGCGCTCGCCGCCCGCTCCGCCGCGGAACGCCGGGTGATGCTCTCCCGCGACCGCGGCCTGCTGCGCCGCCGCGAGCTCTGGGCCGGCGCCTACGTCTACAGCGACCGGCCCGACGACCAGGTGCGCGACGTCCTCGGCCGGTTCGCCCCGGCCCTCACGCCGTGGACGCGCTGCACCGCCTGCAACGGCGAGCTCCGGGACGCCGACAAGGACTCCGTCGGGGAACTCCTGGAGCACGGCACGCGCCGCAGTTACGACGTCTTCGCGCAGTGCGCGGCCTGCGAGCGCGTGTACTGGCGCGGCGCGCACCACGCCCGGCTGGAGGCGATCGTGCGGGAGGCGCTGCGCGAGTTCGGCGGGCCGGACGCGGCCGGCGGGGCGGACGAGTCCGCCGGGGCCGCGCTCAGGGCAGGGTGAGGATCCGCGGTCCGTCGTCCGTGATGGCCACGGTGTGCTCGATGTGGGCCGCACGGCTGCCGTCGGTGGTGAGCAGCGTCCACCCGTCGTCGGCGGTGCGGTAGGTGTCGCGGCCTCCGGCCATCAGCATCGGCTCGATCGCGAGCACCAGCCCGTGCCGCAGCGGGAATCCCCGGCCCGGCCGGCCGCGGTTGGGCAGGTGCGGGTCCTCGTGCATCTCCCGGCCGATGCCGTGCCCGCCGAAGTCGGCCGGCATGCCGCAGCGTGCCCTGGCCGCGACGGTGCCGATGGCGTGCGAGATGTCGCCCATGCGGCCGCCCACGAGCGCGGCGGCGATGCCGGCGTCCAGCGCCTCCTGGGTGCGCGCGATGAGCTCGGTGTCGGCCGGGCGGGCCGTCCCGACGGTGAAGCTGATCGCCGAGTCGCCCGTCCACCCGTCCAGCCTGGCACCGCAGTCGACGCTGAGCAGGTCACCGTCGCGCAACCGGTAGCCGGAGGGGACTCCGTGCACCACCGCGTCGTTGACGGACGTGCAGATCACCCCCGGGAACGGCACGGGGGCGAAGGACGGCCGGTAGCCGAGGAACGGCGACTCCGCGCCCGCCTTCGCCAGCACCTCCCGGGCCACCTCGTCCAGCTCCCGGAGCCGTATCCCGACCACCGCCGCCTCCCGCACGGCGGCCAGCGCGTGGGCCACCACCCGGCCCGCCTCGCGCATCGCCTCCAGCTCGCCGTCGCTCTTGATCTCCACCATGTCCGACGCTCCCCTCGCCCCGTTCCCTTTCGCGCGCTCACTCGCCGCCGCGATTCTTATACCGGTATTGGTATCACGGTATTAGTATCACGGTCATGGTGAGAACTCCTCTGACCCCCTGGGAACGCCGACGCGGCGAGATCTTCGGCGCACTGGTCCGGCAGGCGCGGGGCGAACGCAGCATGGTGGAGGTCGCCGCGGCGGCCGGCGTCTCCGCGGAGACCCTCCGCAAGATCGAGACAGGGCGGGCGCCGACCCCCGCCTTCTTCACGGTGGCGGCCCTGGCGTCGGCGCTCGGCCTCTCTCTGGACGCGCTGGCCGCCGCGTCCGCGCCGGAGGACGACGCCGGGGACGGCGGGGCCGCCCTGTCGGCCTAGGGAACGGGGACGCCCCGGCGCGCCCGGGAAACCGGGCGCGCCGGGGCGTCGCGAAGGCCGGGGCGAGCGCTCCCGGCGCGCGAGGACCGCTTCAGGACTCCTCGGCCGGAGCGGCGGCCTCCGCGGGCGCCGCCTCGGCGGGGGCGCCCTCCGCCTCCTCCTCTTCCTCCTCCTCCGGCGCCGCCTCGGTCTGCGCGGCGACGACCTGGAGCACGGCGGTGCTCTCGTCCACGGCCAGCGTCGTGCCCCGCGGCAGCGGCACGTCCCCCGCCCGGACGGTGTGCCCGGCCTCCAGGCCCTCGATCGACACCGTGAGGCCCTCCGGGATGTGGGTGGCCTCCGCCTCGACGGGCAGCGCGTTGAGCATGTGCTCCAGCAGGTTGCCGCCGGGGGCCAGTTCGCCCTCCGTGTGCACCGGCACCTCGACGGTGACCTTCTCACCCTTCTTGACGGCCAGGAAGTCGGCGTGGACGAGGAAGCCCTTCAGCGGGTCGCGCTGCACCTCCTTCGGGATCACCAACTCGCCGCCCTTGCTCCCGAGATCGAGACGGAGCAGCACGTTCGGCGTCTTCAGCGCCATCATCAGGGCGTGTCCGTCGAGCGTGACGTGCTTCGGGTCGGCGCCGTGGCCGTAGATGACTCCCGGTACCTTGTCGTCCCGGCGGATGCGACGGGCGGCGCCCTTGCCGAAATCGGTGCGCGTTTCGGCGGCCAGCTTGACCTCGGCCATGACTGCTCTCCTCGTGTGTCGTCGTCTCCGGACCGTCCGGTGCGCGTCACCCGGACCCCGGCGGACCTGTACGAAGAGAGCGCGACGGGACGGATCGCCGCACCCCATGAGTACGGCCTCCCTCGCCGAGCAACGCGCGGCGAGTGTACCCAGCGGCGGAGGCGGATCATCCGCTTTGTGCGCCGGATGGCGCATGGCGGGGCGTGGCCGTCGCGCGGGTGGAGCAGGGCCCGGGGGCGTCACCGGCCGGACCGGTTCGGGGCGCCGCCCGCGTCTTCCGTCAGCCGCCCGCGCCCCGCCGCACCGCGACGGACATCCGGCGGACCGCCTCCGTGAGCACGCCGGGCGAGGCGGCCAGGTTCAGCCGGGCGTGTCCGGCACCTCCCGGGCCGAAAGGCGGTCCGGAGGTGAGGGCGACGCGCCCGTGCTCCAGGAAGGCGGCCGCCGGGTCGTCGCCGAGACCGGTCCGACGGCAGTCCAGCCACGCCAGGTAACCGCCCTCCGGCGGCCGGTACCCCACCTCGGGCAGGTGCCGGGCGAGCAGGTCGCCGAGCAGCCGGCGGTTCGCGTCCAGCCCGTCGAGGAGGGCGTCGAGCCAGCCGCCCGCGTGCCGCAGGGCGGCGGTGTGGGCCAGTACCCCGAGGTGGGACGGGCCGTGGCTCACCTCGGACGGCATCCGGTCCAGGTCGGCGGCGGCTTCCGGACCAGCGACGACCAGCGCGGCCTTGAGACCGGCCAGGTTCCAGGCCTTGGACGCGGACAGCACCGAGAACGCGTCCTCCGCCCCCGGCACCGACAGGTACGGCACGAACTCCGCCCCGGGGAGCACCAGCGGGGCGTGGACCTCGTCGGCGACGACCCGTACCCCGTACCGCCGCGCCGCCTGCGCGACGGCGGTGAGTTCCGGCCGCGTGGGGACGGTCCCGGTCGGGTTGTGCGGACCGCACAGCAGCAGGGCGGCACGCCGCCCGCCGGCCACGGCCTCCCGGAAGACGGCCTCCAGCCCGCCGGGGTCCAGCCGCCCCGCGCCGTCCAGCGGCGCCGCCACGATCCGGCGTCCCTCGTGCGCGACGAAGGCGTGGAACGGCGGGTAGACGGGCGGGGTGACCACCACCGCGTCACCCGGCCCGGTCACCAGCCGCAACACCTCCACCACGCCGCGCATCACGTCCGCCACCACCGCCGTGCGCTCCGGCACCACCCCGTCCCAGCCCCAGCGTTCCCGGGCGAACGCGGCCAGGGCCTCGGCGTAGCCCGTGCCCGTGGCGTACCCGGTGTCCCCGAGGGCGACGGCCTCGTGCAGCGTCCGGACCACGGGCTCCGGCAGCGGAACGTCCATCTCCGCGACCCACAACGGCAACACGTCCGGCGGGTACGTCCGCCACTTCGCGCTCGTCCGGCGGCGCAGGTCGTCGGGGGAGAGCCGGCACAGGGGGTCGGTCCGCTCGTACGGCATGCCGCCATTGTGCGCGCCGGCGGCCCGTGTGGCCCCTGTGGGATGACGCCACCTCGGCGGATCAGCCGCCGAGACCGTAGAAGTGGATGGGCGAGTTCGGCGCGAACCCGATGCGCGGGTACACGGGGGCTCCGGCCGCGGTGGCGTGCAGGGTGGCACGGGTCAGCCCGGTGGCCCGGCCGCCTTCGTACAGCGCCTTGCGCGTGACCGCTTCGCCGTACCCCCTGCGCTGCCACCGCGGGTCCGTGGCGACGAACGCGGTGAACAGGCGGCCCTCCGCCGCCAGCGTGGCGGCGCACGCCACCGGTTCGTCGCCGCGCAGGGCCAGGTAGGCGTACACCCCGTTCTTCCAGAGCGCGGACCCGGCCAGGCCGGCGCGGCCCTCCTCCAACGGGAACCCGTACGCGCGCGACTGGAGATCGGCGTAGGCCCGCAGTTGCCCGTCGGTGCGTACGCGGGCGAACACCAGGTCGGGGTGGGCCGGTTCGGGGACGGGGAGCAGGTCGCCGGCCATGCCCGTGCCGGGGAAGGCGTAGTGGAGGCCGGCCCGCTCCGCCGTCGCCTTCAGCACGGACCGTGCCTCGTCTTCGAGGAGGTCCTCGAAGAGCCACAGGAAGCCCGGGTGCCTCTTCGCCCGCATGAGGTCCGCGGCCTGGCGCAGGCGGTGTCCGAGGAGCTCCGCCCCTGTTTCCGGCTCGGTCAGGGTGACGCAGTTCCAGAACGCGAACCGGCTGTCGGCCCAGCGGACGGCCATACCCGGAAGATCGCGGACGTCCGCGTCCGCGTCGCGGTCGAGCACCAAGGTCCGCCAGACCGTGGTGAGTTGCCGAACCGATTCGAGGGACTCGGGGGAAACGGTCATGGTGCCTCCCTGCGGCGACGGTACGGCAGCAGACTTCTGCTTCCGCCACGGATCGCCGCTGTCGTCATACCGGTGTCAGATGATGTTCTCGGCCTCTTCGATCTGGTCGTGGGCGCTCGCCGGGCCGGACCGGGGCACGCCGTAGGAGCGGCGCCCGAAGCGCCACCACAGGGCGGCCATCACGAGGGCCACCAGCAGCGCGACGGGCGTGTAGTTGAAGGTCGTGGTGGTCACCGGGCTGGACTGCGGCAGCAGGAACAGCACGGTCACCCCGGCCGCCCAGACCACCGCAACCCAGCCGATCGGCCGGCTCCAGCGGCCCAGATGCCAGGGCCCGGGGGTGAACCGTTCCCGGTGGCGCAGCCGCAGGAACACCGGAATGGCGTAGGCCGGGGTGAACCCCACGACGGAGATCGCGGTCACCGCGGCGAACGCCGTGGCGGAATACAGCGACGGCAGGGCCAGCACGAACGCGACGACGACCGCGAGCCAGACGGCGTCGGCCGGAACGGCCGTCCGGCGGCTGACCCGCTGCCAGCGCGCCGAGCCGGGCAGGGCGCCGTCCCGGGCGAAGGCGTAGATCATGCGGCTGGCGGCCGCGGTCACGGTGTAGCCGCACAGGAACTGCGCAGCGATGATCACCAGCAGCAGCGCCTTCGCCGTCCCCACGCCCAGGGCGTCCAGCAGGATCTGCGCCACCGGCACCCCGGTCGCGCTGCCCAGCGTCCCGGCATAGTCCTGGACGGCGAACAGCAAGGCGCCCAGCAGGACGCCGCCCGCGACCCAGGACACCGCCACCGAGCGGACGATCCCGCGCGCCGCGGCCACGGACGCGCCACTGGTCTCCTCGCTCAGATGGGCCGAGGTGTCGTAGCCGGCCAGGGCGAAGCACGGCAGCAGCATGCCCAGCAGGACCACGTACGCGGCGCTCGGCCAACCGGTGTTGTTGGTGAACTCGGAGAACACGAAGCCGGCCGGCTGGTGATGGGAGGGCACGAGCGCCAGGGCGCCGACGATGACGACGGCCCCGGCCAGATGCCACCACGCGCTCAGGGAGGTCAGGACGTTCATCAGCCGGGTGCCGAACAGGTTGAGGACCGCGTGCAGCACGAGGATGACCGCGTACACGACCAACAGGGACTCCGGCGTCGGCTCGTAGCCGAACTGCAGGTTCGCCCAGGCGGCGCCGAAGGTCGCGATGCCGTAGTCCTGGGCGGCGATCCCGCCGAGCAGCCCCAGCAGATTGAGCCAGCCGGTGTACCAGCTCCACCGCTCACCGCCGAGCTGGCGAGCCATGTAGTACAGGCCGCCACTGGTGGGGTAGCGGGAGGTGATCTCGGCCAGCGCCGCGGCCAGGCACAGCACCAGCGGGCCCACCACGAGCCACCCCCACACCACCACCGCGGGGCCGCCGCTGTTCAGACCGTAACCGAAGAGCAACAGCGTCCCGGACATGATGGAGATGACCGACAGGGAAGCGGAGAAGTTACCGAAGGCGCCCATGCGCCGGTGCAGTTGCTGCGTATAGCCGAGTTCCTTGAGTATGCGCTCGTCGTTCGCCGGCGGCTCGGACCGCTGCCGTCGTGCGCGTGCTGAGGTACGCATCGTGAATCCCCGCGGAGAGAAGAGCGGAAAAGGACAAGGGGGCGGAACGGCCGATCGGCCGTCGGCGTCGTCCGGTGGTGAACGCCCGCGCGGCCGACGGGCGTTCACGACGGTCTGCCCATGCCGGGCGGCGGCGGCCGGAGCCGCCGCAGGCAGGCACCGCGGGTCGCCTCGAATTCCTCCTGCCACCGGTCCGGATGGTGGGTGACGTACTGCCACGGGGCCGGGGTGGCGTAGTCGCCGATGGCCTGGAACACGGCGGCGGCCTCCGGCAGGAAACCGCCCGCCGCCAGGGCGTGGGCCAGGTGGTTCAGATCGGTCGGGGAACAGGCCGCGGGGTCACAGCGGCGGAACCAGTCCTCGAAGGCCTTGGCGATGGCCGGAGTGATCGACTCGCTGACCCACCACAGGCTCAGCATGGCGTCGCCGCCGCTTCGCCGGGCCCGGTACTCGTCCACGTGGGCGTAGAGGGGCAGCAGGAGCAGCGGCGAACCGGGCGGCGCCTTCGAGACCGACCACCGGGCGAAATCCATCGCGACCGCCTGCCGGCTGAGGTACGCCGACCCCGGGCCGGCCTGGAGCACCCGGAGCATGCGGTGCCACGCCTCACGGTTGAACGCGTCCCGCCGGTGCGCCGCTTCCAGCAGCCCCCACGGCCCGTGGGGGAGCAGGACGTCCGGCGGCGGAGGGGGTACCCGGTGCTCCGGAAAACGTCCGGCCGTGTCCGTCTCCGCCAGGGCCAGCAAGCAGATCAGGGCCACCGGATCCCGCGGGTGCAGCTCGTCCGCCTCGTGGCATGCCTGCCGCGCCCGGTCCGTCAACTCGTCCAGATGCCGAACACGCCGCGGGTCGTCCTCCCGCTGGCTGCCGCGATGGGCCTCCAGCGCCCGCTCGGTGGCCACCCTCGCGTACATCACCCGGGCCGCGACGCTCCGCGGCTCCTCCCGCAACCACAACTCGACCACATTGCACCGGGCGGCCGCCACGCCCAGCACCTGAGTACGCGCGGTCCACTCCCGCCACGTCCCCGTCCGGGCCAGCACCTGCCGCATCCGCATCCAGTGGCCCGCCTTCACATCCTGCACCGCCGCGTGGAGGGCGGCGTCACGCCCGGCCGGGTGGTAGCCCACCATCAGCCGCCACCCCGCGTCGGCCGGGACAGGCTCGCGACGGCTGGGAGGACCGGGATGACCGGGATGGGCTGGACGGCCGGGACAGGCTGGACGGCCGGGACGGCCGGGACGGGCTGGACAAGTGGCACGGGCGGGCACGACGCTACGGCGCTCCGAGGCTGGGACACACCACCTGATACAGGCATCAATGCTCCAATGCGAGGCAAGGGCAGAGCATGCGAGGGGAGAGCGGAGGCGCGGATGCCGTGACACGGCTGCCGTCTGACAGTCGCTGACGACGTGGGGCACCGTAGCAGTGTGGGACGCGTGAGATGTAGGCAACCACCGCTTCAACAAACGGGGTTGGGCACTCCCGCCGTCGGCCGCGAAGGACCAAAAGGCGGAATCCGATGCGAAACCCGACCGCTCGCCGGGCTGACAGGCGCCGAACGCCCGAACCGACCAGCCGGCCGCCCGGGGCGCCACGGTCAGCCGCCCGGGCCGGTCCGAGGCGTTCCGTTCGGGCTGCCGGTACGGCGGTGTGCCGAGACGGCAAGGGAACAGGACTCCGGGCGGCGAGGCGCGGTTGACGAGCGGGCGCGTCGCCTTCGGTGCGGGTGCGCCATAGCCGGTGTGTTGAGCCGTTTCCCCAGCAGTTGGCGGTAACGCGCCTCCGCCCGAAGCGCAGCGCGCGGATGCGCGCCGCCGGAGCCGACCGTCAGGCCGAACGTCTCCTCCGCGCCGCTCCTGAGAACCGGTCGACCCCGACGAGACGGCCGGTCTGTTCGATCAAGAGGCACCGAGCCCGGATGGTGTGGATGTGCTGAGGTCGCGCCCGGAGGCCTCAGGCTTCGGCGGTCGGCTGGATGCCGTACGGATTGTCGATGATGTATCGATAGCGGCCGTCAGGCCCGCGTCGAACGATATCGGTCGCAGTGCCCTCGATATGCACGTCGCTGCCGTCGGCCGCCGTGCCGTCGATAAGCCAATCGTAGATGAGCAACGCGGTGTCGCCCGCGGTGTGGATGTGACGTGGTTTCCGACTCGTGATGGGTACCCCGATGCTGAGGAACTCCGTCATCGCCTGCCTGATGCCCTCGCCTCTCACAGGTGCCCCTGGAGCGGGCATGAATACCGCGTCGGCCTCGTACAGCTCCATGCACGCTTCGATGTCGCCGCTGTTGTAGCGGTCGCGGAACACTGCCGGGAACTCCTCGGCCCGCTCGGGAAGCGGCTCGACCATCGGAGATCTCCTCTCCGTCAGGGTGCGTCGATCGGGCTGATCGCAGCGCGGAGCAGACGCGAGGCAATCTACGCCGCGCAGTGCTTTACCGTCCGGCTGCAACACACCTTGCCTGCGTGACTGGCGGGGGTGGGCGCCGGAGGGCGAACCCTCCGACGACGCAGGGCCTGCGCGCGGCGATGCGTCTGCCGCCGCCGGGCTGGGGAGCGCACGAATCGTACGGGCATCGTCATGCCGCGGAGCCGAGCGCCGGACGGCCGGACGGTGTGGGCCGACGGGCCCCTAGGTCACGCGGTGTCACACAGGTGAGGGGGCCGGCCGCGAAAGCAGCCGGCCCCCTGCCGCGTTCCGGGACGAGGGACGTCGTCTCACCGCCGCCGGCCGTCGGGCCCCGAGCGGCAGTGCGCGCCCCGTCGGCGGCGTCACCGGGCCCGGGTCACCTGCCCGACCGAGTGGGTCGCCTGCTTCGCCGCCGTTCCGAGCGTCTTGCCCGCCGAGGGAACCGCCTTCTTCACCGCACGGCTTCCGGCGTCGCCGGCGAGGACCGACACGTTCTGGGCCGCACCGTCCACGGTCTCACCGAGGCTGGACGGGTCGACTGCCGTGAGCCCGCCCAGCTTGGACGCGTCGGGCAGTTCGGCCGCCTGGGCGGCGGCGGACGTCACCGCCATGGCAGCCACCGTCAGCGCCGTGGCCGTAAGGATGGATCGCACGGGAACTCCCTAGGGATCGAGAGGACTGTGTGAGGAGAACGACGACCACGCCCGCGGGACACGGCACCAGGCCGGGCCGGCAGCAGGCGTACGCGTCCGCCGGGCAGCCTCCTCGGCCCTGTCCGGCTACGGGCGACGGTCGCGTCCGCAGCCGTCCGCCGGATGCCGGCGCCGTGGACGGGCTTCACCCGTAGAGGGCAACGGGGGGAGTGTCGTCGTCACCGTGCGTATTCGCGGATGCGATAGCGCAGCCCGGACGTGGAGGACCGCCAGCCCGTGTCCGCGGTGACGTTCCACGCGGCGTCCGGGGTCGGGGCGTAGGTGTCGCCGGTCACCGTCGAGTCGACCTCGGTCACGGAGAGTCTCGTGGCGTACTCCAGGGACGCCCGGTAGATCTCTCCGCCGCCGATCACCCACACCGCGGCAGGGGCTGCGGTGGGGGCGGAAGGCCCCGACGGGCCGGCCGCGAGGTCCAACGCCTCGGGGACGGACCCGGCACGTTCCGCACCCTCCGCCGCCCATCGGGGGTCACGGGTCACCACGATGTTGCGCCTGCCGGACAGCGGGCGGAACCGAGGGGGCAGCGAATCCCAGGTCTTGCGCCCCATCACGACCGGGTGGCCGAGGGTGGTGGCCTTGAAGTGCGCCATGTCCTCCGGCAGCCGCCACGGAATGGCGTTCCCCGCGCCGATCACCCCGTCGAGGGTCTGCGCCCAAATCAGGCCGACGTTCATACCGCGACCGGGGCCTTGATGGCCGGGTGGTGCCGGTAGTCGAGCACCTCGACGTCCGAGTAGGCGTAGCTGAAGAGGGAGTCGGCCTGGCGCAGACGCAGCCGGGGGAACTCGAACGGCGTCCGCGAAAGCTGCTCGCTCACCTGCTCGACGTGGTTGTCGTAGATGTGGCAGTCCCCGCCGGTCCAGATGAAGTCGCCCGGCTCGAGACCGACCTGCTGCGCCACCATGTGCGTGAGCAGGGCGTAGCTGGCGATGTTGAACGGGACGCCGAGGAACAGGTCCGCGCTGCGCTGGTACAACTGGCAGGAGAGCCTGCCGTCGGCGACGTGGAACTGGAAGAAGGCGTGGCACGGCGCCAGAGCCATCTTGTCCAGCTCGGAGACGTTCCAGGCGGAGACGATCATCCGGCGGGAGTCCGGATCCCGGCGCAGCGTGTCGAGCACCTCGCTGATCTGGTCGATGTGCGTGCCGTCCGGCGCGGGCCAGGAACGCCACTGGGCACCGTAGACCGGACCGAGATCACCGTTCGCGTCGGCCCACTCGTCCCAGATCGTGACGCCGTGCTCCCGCAGCCAGCCGACGTTCGAGTCGCCCCGCAGGAACCACAGCAGCTCGTACACGATGGACTTCAGGTGCACCTTTTTGGTGGTGACCAGGGGGAACCCCTGCGAGAGGTCATACCGGAGTTGGTGCCCAAAAATGCTTCGGGTGCCGGTGCCCGTCCGGTCGGCCTTGGCCGTCCCGGAGGTGAGCACCAGCCGCAACAGGTCTTCGTACTGGGTGTCCGCCACGTCTGCCGAGTCTACTGGCCAGGTGAGGGGCTTACGGACGGGCGTGTGCCGGCCGGTACGCCCGGGGCGCCGGACCTCGCCGATCATGGCGATGGGGGGCTGGGCCCCGGCCGCTCCACTGCCGCCCCGGGCCTGATCGCGGTGCGCGTCACCCGGCGGACGAAGGCGGGCTATTCGTCGAGGTACCGGTGCCTGATGTCGGCGGCCGAGACGACGAGCCGACCGTCACGGACCTGCCATTCGGCTGCCCCGTCGACCTCGTGGCCGACCAGGAACAGGCCGCGGACGAGATCTCCGTCGTCGTCGGAAGCCGGTCCGTCCGCCGCCTTGGGGGTGGGCGGCCGGGCAGGTCGTCCCGCTTGGGTGCGCGGCCCGGAGGCCCCCGCAGGGCCGGCGACGCGGCCGGGCCCGGTCACAGTTCCGCCTCAAGAGGCAGTCGGCGCAGGCCCGGGATGTGGTCGTCCAGTTCGCCGGGCTCGAAGCGGCACATGCCGAGGACGTGCCAGAACTCGCCGCTGACGTCGCCGTCGGACTTGTAGCCGCCGGACGGGGAGAGGGCGGCCCAGCCGCCGGGGACGCCGAGGAGGGTGGCGCGGGCCGTGGGGGTGCCCTCGGTGGGGACGGTCCACAGGCGTACGGTGCCGTCTTCGGCGCCGCTGGCGAGCGTCGTGCCGTCGGGGGCGAAGGCCAGGGTGAGGATCCGGCCGCGGTGGCCGGTCAGGCGGGCGGTCTCGGTGCCGGTGAGGGGGTCCCAGAGCCGGATGGTCCGGTCGTCGCCGGCGGTGGCGAGCAGGGAGCGGTGCGGGTGGGCGGCGGCGGTCCACAGACGGCCCGTGTGGCCGCGCAGTCGTCTGTGCGGGCGGCCGTCGCGCCACACGATGGCCTGGCCGTCCCAGGAGGCGCTGGCGAGCCAGGCGTCGTCGGCGCCGTGCACGACGGCGTACACGCGGTCGGTGTGTCCGGTGAGCTCGGCGGTGAGACGGTTGCGGTCGAGGTCCCACAGGCGGACGTGGGAGTCGTCGCAGCCGGTGGCGAGGGTCGAGCCGTCGGAGGTGAAGGACAGGGACCGCACCCGGCCGCGGTGGTCGGCGAGGGTCATGGCCTGGGCGCCGGTGCTGCGGTACCAGAGGCGGACGGTGTCGTCGTCGTTGGCGGTGGCGAGGAGCTCGCCGTCGGCGCTGAACGCCTCGGCCCACACGTGGTCGGTCTCGGCGTCGATCTCGCGCTGGTACTCGCCGGTGAGGGAGTTCCACAGGTAGACGTCGCCGTCGCTGCTGGTGGTGGCCAGGACCGGGGCGCCGGGGGCGAAGACGGCGGAGACCAGCCGGTCGTTGTGGCCGGTGACCTCGCGCACCATGCGGCCGGTGGCGGTGTGCCACAGCCGGACGACGCCGTCGTTGCCGCAGGCGGCCAGGTGGGCGCCGTCGGTGTCGAAGGCCAGGCCGGCGACCTTCCGGCCGTGGCCGCGCAGGATGCGGCGGCCGTGACCGGTGGAGGTGTCCCACAGCCGGACGGAGCCTTCGTTGCCCGCCGAGACCAGCAGCGCTCCCGCGCCCTCCGGGCCGGTGGTGCCCCGCGGCCGGAACCGGCAGGCCCACACCGAGCCCTGGTGGTCGTCCGGCTGCCGGCGCAGCGCGGTCACGGACCAGTCGGCGGCCTGGCGGCCGACGCGCCAGAGGCGGATGGCGCCGTCGCTGTCGCCGGCGGCGAGCATGGTGCCCTCGGGGTCGAACACCACCTGGTACACCGCTCCACGTCCGGGCGCGGTGGCGGCGGCGCGGGTGCCGTCCCGCGGGTCCCACAGCAGGACGTTGCCCGCGGTGTCGCCGCTGGCCAGCAGCGCGCCGCCCGGGTGGAAGTCGAGGGTGTAGACGCGTCCGGCGTGACCGGTGAGGGTGTGCAGCAGCCGTCGTCCGGCGACGTCCCAGACGCGGACCGTCCCCCGGTCGTCGCGGCCCTTGTCACCGGTGGCCAGCAGCGTGCCGTCGGGGCTGAACGTCACCCGGAAGACCGCGCCCTGGTGGCCTTCCAGTTCACCGGCGAGCCGCCCGGTGCGGGTGTCCCAGAGGCGGACGGCCGCGTCGGCGTCGCCGGTGGCCAGCAGGGTGCCGTCGGGGCCGAACGACGCGGTGTAGACGGGGGCTCGGTGGCCGGTGAGCCGGTGCAGGGCGGTGCCGGCGACGGCGTCCCACAGCGTGACGGTGCCGTCGGCGTCGCCGGTGGCCAGGCGGGTGCCGGAGCGGTCGAGGGAGACGGGCCACACGCCGCCGGGGTGGACGTCGAGCCGGTGCCGGCAGGCGCCGGAGACGGGATCCCAGAGGCGTACGGTGCCGTCGGCGCCGCCCGTGGCGAGCACCTGGCCGCGGAACTTCACCGCGTAGACACGCCCTTCGTGGCCGTGGAGGGTGCGCAGGGCTTGACCGGTGGCGGCGTCGCACACCAGGACCCCGCCGTCGTCGCCGCCGAGGGCCAGGAGTTCGCCGCCGGGGCTGAAGGAGACGGGTTCGGGCAGCCGGCTGGTCCGCATGTCGAAGCCGTAGGGGACGCCGACGGCGGCGGGCCGCAGGCCCGTCTCGGCGGTCAGGCCGGGGGCGATGGCGGCCATCCGGAGCTCGGGGGTGTCGAGGGTGGCGGGGTCGGTGACGGCGTTGACGAGGGCGGCCCGCCGCCAGTTGCCGCCGGTGACGCGGACACCGCTCAGGCCGGTGCCGATGAGCCGGGCGCGGCGCAGGTCGGCGCCGCGCAGGTCCGCGCCGCCGAGATCGGCGCCGTCCAGCCGGGCGCCGCACAACCGGGCGTCACGCAGCACCGCGCCGGAGAAGTCGGTGCCCACGAGGGAGGCGCCGGTGAGGTCGGCTCCGGTGAGGTCGACGCCGGAGAAGTCGCGGTAGGAGAGGTCCTCGCCGGCGAGCAGGGCGCCGCGCAGGTCGGTGTGGGCGGGGACGCGGAGGCGGGTGAGGATCTTCACGGCGTTGGCGCGGGCGGCTTCGGCGCCGGCGGGCGGGGGCGCACCGCGACCACCGCGACTGTCGGGGCCGTCGGGGCCGTCGGGACCGTCCGAGCCATCGGGACCGCCGGGACCGGCCGAGCCGTCGGGACGGCCGGGCTCGGGGTCCCGGGCGAGGACCTCCTCGGCCCAGCGCTGGCAGGCACGGTGGTCGGCGAGGTCGCAGAGGAACTCCACGGCGAGGCGGCTCAGCGGCCGCCTGGTCAGCAGTGTGTCGCCGCCGCGGCCGGCGCCGAGCCGGGTGGCGGCCTCGCGCGCGACCAGCCATTCGGCGACGGACCCGTGGATGAAGCGGAAGAGCCCGTCGTCGGTGCGGACGAGGAGACTGCCGGAGCCGACGGCGTGGGCCGCGTGAGGCACTGACATCCGGGACTCGGCCAGCTCGGTGAGGGTTTCGGCGACGTCGTTGAGCTCGTCGAGCCGCAGCGCGCTCGTCCCGGCCTCCCACAGCCGCAGGGCCAGGGTGGTGACCGCCTGCCAGAGCTGGTCGAGGGAGAGGCCCGGGACGGCGCCGGGACCGCCCTGGCCACGCCGCTCCTCGTGCCGCAGCCAGGAGGTGAAGACCTCCTCGTACAGTCCGGCGGGGCTCAGGGCGCGGCCGGCGCCGGCGACGGCGCGCAGCCGTTCGTGGTCCAGGTCGGCGACGAAGCTGAGGAGACGGGGGTTGCGGCAGAGGGCGAGCAGGTCGGGGATGCTCTCCAGGAGCCGCAGGCGGCGGTCGGCGGCGCGCTCGTCGCCGTAGCGGTTGACGAGGTAGGACCGGATCTGCCGGCCGGAGAACTCCTGGACGGCCAGGACCCGGCGCTGCGGCAGCAGGCCGACGCGTTCGCCGAGGGCGGTGAGGACCTGGGCCTGGGAGTGGAAGTGCTGGGTCCGGCTGCTGACGACGATCTTGGCGTTGTCGACGGCGGCGTCCAGGAGGACCTGGAGGTGGTCGGCGGCGCGGTCGTAGCTGACCTGGTTCACGAGTTCGTCGAAGCCGTCGAAGAGCAGGACGACGCGGCCCCGGCGCAGCATGTAGCGGAACGCCCGCAGGTCGATGGTGTCCACCCCGTGGCCGGCGAGGTGGGCGGCGACCAGGCCGTCGAGGGTGTGGGCCTTGTCCAGACCGCTGAGCTGGATCAGCAGCGGCGTGAGGTGCGGCAGTTCCTCGGGCAGCCGCCGGGCCAGCTCGTGCAGGGCGAAGGTCTTGCCGTGCCCGAAGTCGCCGAGGACGAGGACGAAGCGGCCGTGGTCGGCCTCCAGCAGCCGCAGCAGGTCGTCGACGAGCCCGTCACGCTCGGGGGCACCGGCGCGTTCGAGCTCGCGGTAGCGCTGGGGGAGGTAGAGGGCGGGCTGGTACTGGGGGTCGGCGGCCAGCCGCTCGGTCTGGGCGGCGACGTAGTCGCGCAGGTCCAGCAGGCCCTGGAACTCGGTGAAACTGCGGACCAGCACCCCTCGGCGGCGGGCGCGGTCGCGCAGGGCGCGGGCGGGCGGCGGGCCGTCGTGGACGAGTTCGGCGTCGGGCTCGGGGCCGGCGGCGTGCACCTGGTCGACGAAGCGGTCGATGTCCTCCGCGGCCGGGGTGCCGGCGTGGACGGCGACGCGCTGCTGGCGGACGAAGCCGGCCTCGGTCCAGGTGACGAGGAAGCCGGGCGGGTCGCCGGGGAGGTCACGCAACTGGACGCCCTCGTGGCGGATGCGGCAGACCTCGGCGACGCGGGCCAGCAGGGTGTCGCGGGGGCCCTCGGCGGTACGGGGCTCGGGACCGGCCGTGCCGGGGCCGTCACCGGGCGGGGCCGCGGGGCCGGCGCCGGCAGGTTCGGGCGCGGTGGGCGGAGGGCCGAAGACGCGGTGGGCGCGGGGCCAGGCGGCGGTGTAGCGGCGGGGGCCGCCGTGGGCCTTCTCCGGCCAGTGGACCAGGCCGTCGGAGGTGATCTGCAGCAACTGGTGCCGGCCGGGCGCGGCGGCACCGAAGACGGGCAGGTCGCGGCCGGCCAGGGGCAGCAGACCGGCGGTGGGGGTGGCCCCGGTGCGCGGCGCGTCGGCCGGACCGTGCAGCAGGCAGTGCAGCCGGGGAGCGGTGAGGCGGGCGAGGACGTCGGTGTCGCGCAGGGGCGGCGTGCCGGGGCCGTGCCGGCCCGCGCCACCGGGGGTGACACCGGGGAGCCGGGCGGGCGACGCGCCGGAGGGCGCTCCGCCGGGCGTGCCGTCCGGGCCGGTCGGGGGCCGCAGGGTGAGCGGACGCAGGCCCTCGGGCGCGTGGCGCACGGCGCCCAGGCGCAGCCACCCCTCCTGCTCGTAGCGGCGCAGGGCCTCGGCGAACCAGGCGGCCTGTTCGGCGCCGAGCCGGCCGTACTGGTCGTCGGGCCGGTGGCTGTATGCCATGGAGGAGTTCAGGCCCGCGACGACGGTGTGCAGGGCGGGCACGGGAAACAGCGTCCAGGGCTGGTCGCCGTCGAAGACGGCGTCGAGGCCCTGGTAGAGCTCGTGGAACAGCCGGGCGTAGTGCCGCCACTTCGGCCAGTAGGGCGGCCGGGGCTGCATCTCGTCGGCCTCGCAGGTGCTGAAGTAGGCGCGGCAGGCGGCCTGGCTGACGTCCTGGCCGCCGGGGACGAGCACGAGCCGGTCGGCGGCCAGCCCGAGCCGGGAGCGCAGGCCGGTGAGGAAGGTGAGGGCCTGGTCGCACTCGCGGGGGCTGCCGGAGGCGGTGAGGTCGCCGGTGACGACGAGCAGGTCGGGGGCGGGGGCGCCGGCGTCGGTGAGCTCCACGAGGTCGCCCCGGAGGGTGGCCTGGAGCTCGGCGGGATCGGCGCCGCGGCCGAAACCGGGACCGGCCACGTGGAGAACGGTGACGTCCTCGCGGAGCCGGCCGCCCTCGCCGGTCGGCGGGTAGGCCGGCGCGGTGGCCGGGCGGTGCCGGCCGGCCCAGCCCGGGCTGCCGGGACCCCGGCCGCGGGGCGGGGGCACGGCGTCGGGCGGCGCCACGGCGGGCGCGCCGGACGACTGCCCCGGGAAGCCCGGCCGCCGGTCGGGGCGGGCACGGCCGTCGAGCGCGTGGCCGACGCGGGTGAGGAGCCGGGAGCGGGCGGCCGTGGCGTCGTGGACGCCCACCAGATCGACGTAGGTGAGGGTGGCCAGCAGGCCCCCGACGGGGATGTCCTCGACGCGGACGGTGATGAGCTTGCGTTCGGGGGCGTCGGGATCGGCCCGGAGGGCGGCCTGCCACTCCATCCTTCCGTAACGGGAGCGCTCGTAGTTGCTGGAGAGGACGGCGATGACGGCCGCGGACTCGCTGACCCCGCGGTCCATGAAGTCGACGAAGTTGGTCCCGGGGACGAAGTCCCAGGCCTGGAGCACGATGCGGTAACCCGCGTCCTCCAGTGTCCACGCTATCCACGCGGCCCACCGCTCGTCGGCCGGGGAGTAGCTGATGAAGAAGTCCAACGGCCGTCGTTCCGGCCCGACATGGGGATCTTCCTGGCGTGCCACCATGCGTCCATCCTAGGAAGCGGGGTCACACCCGGTCACCGTCTTCGCGGGAATGCTGTGCGATGCTCGTGGCGTGCGTGCCTTCATACAGCTCTTCGGACGTCTCCATGTACTGGACCGGCTCGCCGGTGGGATCCTCGTCTGCGGACTGCTCTTCCTCGCCACCGGCCTGCTGCCGGCGGCGTCGGCCGGACACGCGATGGCCCGCATCGGGCCGCTGCTGGCCTTCCTGGGCACGGTGATCGTGATGGCGGAACTCACCAGCCGGGCCGGGGTGTTCGACGTGGTGGCCACGGCGATGGCCCGGGCGGGGCGCGGCAGCTACGCGCTGCTGTTCCTGTGGTGCGTGGGGTTCGCCGCGCTCACCACCATCACCCTCAACCTCGACACGACGGCGGTGCTCCTGACCCCGGTGATGCTGGCCCTGGCGTCCCGGGTGGGCATCGCCGCGGTGCCGCTGGTGATGACGACGGTGTGGCTGGCCAACACGGCCAGCCTGCTGCTCCCGGTGTCCAACCTGACGAACCTGCTGGCCGCGGACCGGGTGGCGCTCTCCCCCGCGGGGATGGCCGCGCGCATGTGGGCGCCCCAGGTGGCGTCGCTGCTGGTGACGATGGGCTGCCTGTGGCTGTTCTTCTGGCGGCGGGACCGCCGGGGCGAGGACTGCTACCGGCCGCCCGAGCACCGCAGGCCCGACGACCCGGTGCTGTTCCGGGTCTGCGCGGTGGCCTGCGCGGGGTTCCTGGTGGCGATCCTGGTGGACGTCGTGCCGTTGTGGGTGGCGTCGGCGGCGGCCGCCGCGGTGGCGGTGGCGGCCTTCGCGGTCCGGCAACGGGAAGAGCTCCGGTTGTCCTTGGTGCCCTGGCGGCTGCTGGTGCTGGTGCCGGGGCTGTTCCTGGTGGTGGAGACGGTGGACGCGAACGGCCTCCACCGGTTGCTCGCCTCGGCGGTCGGCACGGACGACGGTCTGCTGGGCATGGTGCGCGCGGCGGGGGTCGGCGGCGGACTGTCGAACGTCCTCAACAACCTGCCGGTGTACCTGGCCGGGGAATCCGCCGTGCCGCAGGGCAACCACGAGCAGTTGCTGGCCCTGCTCATCGGCACCAACGTCGGCCCGTTGATCACCCCATGGGCCTCGCTGGCCACCCTGCTGTGGTTCGAGCGGTGCCACGCCCGAGGCGTAAGGGTGCCCCTGCGCCGGTTCATGGGCACGGGCGCGGTGCTGGCGGTGGGGGCGGTGGCGGCATCGGTGGGGGCGTTGGCTTTGACGGGGTGACGAGGTGACGGGGTGACGGGGATACGGGGTGGTGGGGATACGGGGTGGTGGGGTCAGGGAGAACGGGGGAGGGAGGACGGGGGACGGGACGGGCGGGGGTGCCCGGTGGGCGTACGGCAGTCGCCGACGGCCCCGACGGGCCGTCGACGTGCTCCCGTCGGCCGGGCAGCGCGTTCGGCCTTGCGACCCGGCCCGCTCTCAGCTCGTCACCTCCTTCGGGCGCGACCAGGCCCATGCGACCAGGCCCACGCGACCAGGCTCACCCGGCGCAACGCTTGTCCCGACCGCGCCCACTCCCGCACCGTTCCGACCCCGGCACCGCACTCACCCCGGCACCACGCTCAGCGGCCGTACGGACGCGACCAAGCCGAGGAGATACGGGATGTCCCCGGCGCGCCCGGCGACGAAGCTGCGGTCCGTGTCCGGCCCCTCCGCGTCGCCGCGGAAGTCGCCCCCGTCCAGGGCCCGCACCTCCAGCCCCGCCTCGGCGGCCAGCAGCAGACCGGCGGGCAGGTCGACGCCCTCCGCCCGGTAGCCGACGAAACCGTCGATGTCGCCGCGGGCCAGCATGGCCCAGGCCAGCAGCGGCGCCCACAACTGCAACAGCCGCCGACAGTGATCCTCCAGCGCCCCCTTCAGCGCACGGGCCACGGGGTCCTTGCGCGGCACGGTGTGCCCCTGCGTCCAGGCGAGCAGGGGGCCGGCGGCGGACAGCGGACGGGACGGGCCGGTGAGCCGGCCGCCGGGGCCGTACGCGCCGCCGCCGGCGTGGGCCGTCCACGTCCGGTCGGTGACCGGGTCGTGCACGACGCCCACCACGGGCCGCCCGCCGACGCACAGGGCGATGCCCACCCCGTAGGCGGGCAGCCCGATCGCCACGTTGTTGCTGCCGTCCAGGGGATCCACCAGCCAGGTGCGGCGCGACGGCCCGGCGGCGGAACCGGAGGCAGGGAGGACCCCCGCCTCCTCGGAGAGGATCCGGTCCCGAGGGAAGCGCTCGCGGAGGCGGGCGATCACCAGACGTTCGGCCATCAGGTCCAGGTCGGTCACCACGTCGCCGAGGCCGTCCTTGGCCCGGACGCCCCAGTCGCCCGCGAAGCGGGAGCTCAGCAGCGCCCCGGCCTCCCGCGCGGCCCCCACGGCCACCGCGAGTTCCTCGGCGTAACGGCCGCCCACGGCGGGCTCGCCGCCGTTCGTCCTGTCGTCACCGGGAAGGACGCTCATCCAGCCTCCTAAGGGCGCTCATCCAGCCTCCTGAGGACGGCGCGCGCCGCGTCGGCGGTCCGCGCGGCGTCGCATGTCTGTCGTACCACCCGATGGAGCGTGCCGTGCACCGGTCCGAGGGTGAGGTCGCACCGCCCCGGCAGGACGCGCCCCATCAGGAGCGTGGCGGCCGTGACGCCCGGCGGGACGACGGTGGCGTGGAACTCGCCGGCGGGCAGGGTGTAGATCTGGCCGCCGCCGCTGGTCTCCCGGGGGCCCTCCGACCATCGCACCAGCCGTGCCGTCGGCCGGATCTCGTCGACGGAACCGGCGCCACTGCGCACCTCGAACACGCGGTGCGTGGGATCGTCGGGCCGTTCGTGCACCCGCGCCCGCATATTGCCCACCTCCCCGTACAGCACAAAGCTGGTCAGATCCCAGCTATGCGCGTGGACGGGCGAGGTGGTGAGGGGGTTCCCGGCGCGGCGTGGGGCGTCCTCGAAGACGTGGACGCAGACACCGCGGTCCTCTTCGCGCCGCACGGGCAGGCACAGGAAGCCCAGAGGGTGGCGTACGGCGCGCGGTCCACCGCGCCCCGAGGCCACGTCGTGGAGGGCCGCGGCGGCCGCGTCGTACAGTTCGGCGACGTCACCGCCGCCGGCCATGATCTGTTCGATCCTCGAGCAGTCCACGGGGCCGATCACTCGCGACCTCACCTCCGGTAAGGGTTCTCCGCGTGCAGGGCCTTGTCGATGATCTCGCCGATGTCGCCGTCGGTGAAGGACGCCGGGAGCGGCAGCCCCAGGCCCTCGAAGAGCCGCCGCACCTCGTCGATGGTCGGCTCGTCGCCGAGCGGCTCGGTGCGGGCGAGGTCGAGGGTGCGGGCCTGCTCGCGGGCCTGGCGGAGCTCGGTTTCGTAGTAGGCGTAGAGCGGGCGGTCCCGTCGCACCAGCAGGTTGTCGCGCTGGGGGTCGTCCTGAGTGATGATCAGGCAGGACGAGGACATGTCGAACCGCAGGGTCGGCGCCACCGAGGACAGGTGGACGTCTATCTCCAGGGTGTCCAGCCGCTGCCGGTACCAGCAGGCGGCGAGCACCGTGGCGAAGGACTCTTTGCGGGTCCGCTCCGTGGTCCAGGTGTCGGGCCGCGCCGGGTCGAGCCGCTGGGTGAAGTTGCGGCGGAAACGGGCGTAGGCCGCGCACACCTGTTCGTCGGCCGGGTCGACGATGTCTATCTTCATGCTCAGCGAACGGCGCAACTGACGCGCCTTCCGCACGCACACCGGCAATGTCACCGCGCGCAGGTAGGTGCCCGTTCCGCCCTTGAAGATCCAGCGGTCGGTGTCGCTCCGAGCCTCGCTCAGGGCCTGCTCCAGCGCGTCGCCCGAGACCGTGCGCACCATGGCGAGGTCCTCGAGCGTCTGCCGGGTACCGCTCATGGCCTCGCGGATATCCTGGACCCGCCGCCGCCGCTCGGTGAGCGTGCCGAACACCAGCGCGGCGAGGACCAGCAGGATCGCCCCCGACGTGATGTTCGCGTCGACCTTCTGGTCCAGGATGTCCAGCGTGCCGATGACGAGCGCCGCCGCCATGGCGACGACCCCGTCGATGCGTCTGAGCGTCCAGGCGACGGCCCGTTCGAGCCCCCGCCCCACGTCCGATGTCCTCCGCCCCATGACCCGGCCTCCCCCCGTGGTACGGCCATCGTAGGAGCGGGGTGTGACAGGCAGCCAGGAAGAGGAGCGCGGAAGGTGCTTTCCTCGCCACTGGCACTTGCGGGGCCTCGCCGCTCGCCGGGTACGCCGGTGCGAGTCCGGCCGGGAAGGCGCGGGGTGTGTGCCGTCGTGTGAGGTGAGACGGGGCGTGGCGTGCGGCTGTGAAGAACCGAGGCGGTGGGGGCCGGAATTGTGGGGATTCAGGCTGTGGAAAAACGTTTCTCCACAGTCGAACGCATTTTCGCTGTGATCGTGTCTATCGTCGGTGTCCGTTCCACCACTCGGAGAACGCACTCAGGGGGCACCATCATGGACACTCTGCGGCACCTCGCCGCTCACCTGGCGCTCGACCTCGCGGCCGTCAGCCTGCTGGTCTTCCGCGTCTATCATCCGCGGCACGGGCGCCGCGAGCTGGTCCCGGCGCTGCTGGCGCTGAACGTCGGTCTGTTCACCGTCGTCCAGGTCCTCGCCGGGGCGGGCGGGGGTCACGGGGGGACGTCGCTGGGGCTGGGGCTCTTCGGCGTGCTGTCCCTCGTCAGGCTCCGGTCGGACGCCGTGCAGCAGGAGGAGGTCGCCTACTACTTCACGGCGGTGGTCCTCGGTCTGCTGTGCGCGCTGCCCCACCTCTCGGTGCCGGCGGCCGCGGGGCTGAGCGCCGTCCTGCTGCTCGTCGTGCACGTGGCCGACCATCCGCGGCTCCTGACCGGATCCCGTCGGGCCCTCGTCACCCTCGACACCGCGTACGGCGACCCGGCCGCCCTGCGGGCCGACCTCGCCCGACGGCTGGGGGAGCCCCTGCGCTGGACGGTGGTCAACGTCGACTACGTCCGCGACCTGACCGTCGTCGACGTGCGGTACCGCGAGGCCCGGCAGGAGCTGCCCGGCTCGTACGCGCACCGCGCGGTGGGCGCCGGGGAGGCGCTGTGAGCACCGTCGGAGCGCTGTGCGCGGAGCCGTCCGCCGTCCGCGGCCTCCGGACCGCCGCCCGGGCCGCCGCGCCCCTCTCCCTCGCCGAACTCAACGAGCGGGCCGGTCTCCTCACCCGCTTCGACCGCACCTACCTGGTGCCCGCGGAGGTCTTCCTGCGGCTGGCGGAACGGCTGACGGACCCCCGGCGCCCCGGTGGCCCCTTCCGGGCCCTGACGATCGACGGCCGGCGCGCCTTCCGCTACCACTCCGTCTACTACGACACCCCGGGCCTCCGCTCCTTCCACGACCACCGCCAGGGCCGCAGGATCCGGTTCAAGATCCGTGAGCGGGTGTACCAGGACTCGGGGGAGCGGCAGTTCGAAATCAAGCTGAAGGGGCGGCGCGGCTCGACCGTGAAACACCGCAGCGCCCTGACGGGCGGCGCGACCCCGCTCGACGCCCGCCACCGCTCCTTCCTGGCGGGCACGTTGCGCCGCGCCTACGGCATCGCCCCTCCCGCCGTACTGGTCCCGTCGCTCACCACGGACTACCTGCGCACCACCCTGGTGGCGGACGGCGAACGCGTCACCTGCGACGCCGGCCTGGTCTGCGGCGATCCGCGGACGGGCCGGGCCGTGCGCTGCGACACGGACCTGGTCCTCGTCGAGACCAAGTCGGCGGGCCGTCTGACCGACGCGGACCGGCTGCTGCACGGGTACGGGGAGCGCCCGGCGGCCTTCACCAAGTACTGCGGCGCGCTCGCGGTCCTGCGGCCGAACCTGCCCGCCAACCAGTGGCGCCGGGCGGCGCGGCGAGCGTTCGGCGAGACGTGGGTCCTGGCGGACGGGGGTGAGGCGTGGGCTCCGGTGGACGGAGGCGAGGCGTGGGCTCCGGCGGGCGGAGGTGAGACGTGGACCCGGGCGGACGGAGGAAGGTGGTGAGCTCGGGAGGGGGCGGCAGGCGCGCGCCGACGGGACGTGCCGACCCGGCGGTATCGCGTCGGGCCCGGTACGGGCGCCGCGGGATCAGCGCGTCGCGTCGCGAGCGGACTGGTGGCCGGCGGCGGTGAGGACGCTGGAGAGGAGGCCGGGGAACAGGGCGTCGAGATCGTCGAGGCGCAGGCCCGTCATCTTGGCGGTGCCCCGGTAGCACTGGCGGATCACGCCGCTTTCCCGCAGGACACGGAAGTGGTGCGTCGTGGTCGACTTGGTGACCGGCAGCTCGATGGAGGAGCAGTTCACCTCGGCCTGCGCCGCGGCGAGCCGGCGGACGACCAGCAGCCGCACGGGGTCGGCGAGAGCGTGCAGCACCGCTTCGAGGCGGATCTCCTCCCGCGTGGGGTGGGGAAGAACCCGCGGGCTGGTGGTGGGCGTCACGGTGGCTCCGGTTCCTCGGGGAGCTCCATGGTACGAGAAGCATCGTAGTTTGACAGGTCTCGTAGTACGGAAGGTATCGTACAAGCGTCGTGCCGCCGGCCGTCGGGCCGGACGCCAGCCGCTGCGAATGGAGTCCCCGTGAGCGCCCTCTTCGAGCCCCGCACCCTGCGGTCGCTGACCATCCCCAACCGCGTCTGGATGGCCCCGATGTGCCAGTACAGCGCCGAGCCGACCGGCCCTCGGGCGGGTGTGGCGCGGGACTGGCACTTCGCCCACTACGCGGCCCGCGCCGCGGGCGGCACGGGCCTGATCCTCCAGGAGGCGACCGCGGTCTCCCCCGAGGGCCGGATCAGCCCGTACGACCTCGGCATCTGGAACGACACCCAGGTCGCGTCGCTGCGCCGGATCACCGACTTCCTCAAGAGCCAGGGCACGGTCCCGGGCATCCAGATAGCCCACGCGGGACGCAAGGCGTCGACGGAGCGGCCGTGGAAGGGCGGCGGCCCGGTCGGCTCGGACGGGCACGGCTGGCGGCCCGCAGGCCCGAGCCCGCTCGCGTTCGACGAGGGCTATCCGGCCCCCGAAGAGCTGACCAAGGATCAGATCGCGGCCCTGGTCGGAAAGTTCGCGGACGCCGCGCGCCGCGCTCTGGACGCCGGCTTCCAGGTGGTCGAGATCCACGGCGCCCACGGTTACCTCATCGGCGAGTTCCTCTCCCCGCACAGCAACCACCGCACCGACGAGTACGGCGGCTCCTTCGAGAACCGCACCCGCTTCGCGCTGGAGGTCGTCGACGTGGTGCGCGCGGTGTGGCCTGGGGAACTGCCGCTGTTCTTCCGGATCTCCGCCACCGACTGGCTGGAGGACGAGCCCGGCTGGACGGCTGACGAGACCGTACGCTTCGCCGCCCTGCTCAAGGACCACGGCGTGGACCTGCTGGACGTGTCGACCGGCGGCGTCGCCCCGCGCGTCCGGATCCCCGTCGAGCCCGGCTACCAGGTGCCTTTCGCGGCACGGGTGAAGAACGAGACCGGCCTGCCGGTCGCCGCGGTCGGCCTCATCACGGAGGCCCGCCAGGCCGAGAAGATCCTCGCCAACGGCGAGGCGGACGCGGTGCTGCTGGGCCGCGAACTGCTGCGCAACCCCTTCTGGGCCCGGCACGCGGCACGGGAACTCGGTGGCGACGTCCACATTCCCCCGCAGTACCACCGCTCGGTGTGACGTCGGGGACGCCGGTCGGCGGCCGGTGCTCGCTCCGGTCACGGGTGCTGTGCCGCGCCGGCCGTGGGGACGGCGAGACGGGCGATGCCCGCGCCGGCCGGGGCGGAGGCCGTGCGAGGCGCCCGGCGACGGGGTGCGGCGGTGGCCCGGGCGGCACCCGTCGATGAGCGGGCGCGCCGACGGCGCCCGGGGCGTGTGGGGCGCCGCCGGCCGCAGCGCGCGACCACCGGCCCGTCCGCCGCACCTCCATGGTCGCCGCGCGTCGGGCGGGTGGTGCTCGGTCAGGCCAGACCGGCGGATGAGCGGTGCAGGGGAGGGCGCCGGGGCGGGAAGGCGGGCGCCGCTGTGCCGGGTGCCGTCAACTTCCCGCAGGAATCGCCAGTTCCGCCGCGTACGGGGGCTGCGCTCCCGCGCGGGAGCAGGTCACTGCGGCGGCGTGGGCGGCGAAGGCGAGGGTGTCGTGCCATCGGTCGGCGTCCAGTGCCGGGGCCGGGACGAGCGCGCCGTGTCCGTCGAGCCGGTGCAGCAGCGCGGCGTTGACCGTGTCGCCGGCTCCGATGGTGTCCACGACGGCCACCTTCTCGCCGGGAACGGAGAGTTCGAGGCCGTCCCGGGTGAGAACGGTCAGACCCGCGCCGCCCCGGGTGAGGACCACGGCGTACGGGCCGGCCGCGAGCCAGGCGCGGACGGCGGTCGCCGGGTCGGCGGGGCCGGCCAGCCAGGCCGCGTCCTCCTCCGAGAGCTTGAGCAGGGTGACGTACGGCAGCCAGGAGCGGAAGCGGGCCCGGTAGGCGTCGGCGTCGGGGATCAGACCCGGCCGGACGTTGGGGTCCAGGGCGGTGAAGAGGCCGTCGTCCGACGCGCGGCGCATCAGCTCCTCGTACGCCGAGGCGCCCGGTTCCAGGACGAGGGAGCAGGTGCCGAACGAGACCGCGCGCGCCGCCGTCGGGAGTGTGTCCGGGGCCTGGAAGAGGCGGTCGGCGGCACCTTCCACGTGGAAGGAGTAGACCGCGGAGCCGTCGGCGTCGATGTGGGCCACCGCGAGCGTGGTGGGTTCGGGGCCGCGCTGTACGAGCGAGACGTCCACCCCGTCCGCCGCCAGCCCGCTCAGCAGCGCCTCGCCGAAGTGGTCGGTGGACAGGCGGGAGCAGAACGTGGTGGGGGAGCCGAGGCGGGCCAGCGCCACGGCGGTGTTGTAGGGGCCGCCGCCGCGCTTGGGCCGCAGAGCGGGCAGTTCGGCGGCGCTTGTGCCCGTGCCCGCGCCCGTGCCCGGGACGTCGGGGCGCCGCCCGGCCGGGGCCCCCTCACTCGCCGTCTTCCCGGCGACGAGCTCTTCGGGAACGAGGTCGATCAGGGCTTCCCCGGCGACGATGATCACGGTGAGGGGCCTTTCGGTACGGGTGGTGAGGGGGTACGTCCGGCGGCGCGGTGGTGGTGAGGTGAGGGAGCCGGTCGGGGGAGTCGCAGAGAGCGGCGCGTACCGCCTCGCGCGGGTGGCCGGGCGCACCGGGCGGCTCCGCACCGGATGGTTTCGTCGGTAACCCGGAAGAGACGGTGACGCGGAAGAGACGGTGACGTTTCGTCGAGGACCCGGAGGGGACGGCGACGCGGAACGGACGACGGTACGGAGACCCCGGCATGCGCACCGGGCCGCATCCGCCTTCCCCACCATCTCCCGAGCCTCCCCGTCCCCCGTGGCGCGGCGTCGCGCCTGTCCCCATTATGTGAGGGTGCCGATCGGAGCACCGTGGCGGCCAGGGGCGCCGTGCGGTTTGCCCCGCGCCGACGGCGGTTAGGGAACTCCCGCGCCCTGTGCGGCGCCGCGCGGCCCGGCCCGCCCCCGCGGCCCCACGGGCAGGGGCCGGGGGAGTGCGTCGGCCGAAGAACGACGATGCCGGGACAGCGAACGACCGGGACAGCGAATGACCGGAACAGGGAATGCCCGGGGCGAGGACATGACCGGGATGAGCACATGACCGGGACGGCGGCGGAGACCGGACTCGCCGGAGGGCACCTCACGCCCCAGCCGTTGCGGCAGTACGCCCTGCTGGCCGACGGCGAGCGCGGCGTCCTCGTCGGCCCCCGCGGTGAGTACGCCTGGATGTGCGCCCCGCGGTGGGACTCGGACGCCGTCTTCTCCACCCTGGTCGGCGGGACCGGCGTCTACCTGGTCACTCCGGCGGGGCGGTGCGTCTGGGGAGGCTACTACGAGGAGGGGACGCTCATCTGGCGCAGCCGCTGGGTCACCGACGACGGCATCGTCGAGTGCCGCGAGGCCCTCGCCTTCCCCGGCGATCCGCACCGGGCCGTCCTCCTCCGGCGGATCATGCCCTGCCGGAACGCCGCCGCCCGGATGTCCGTCGCGCTCGAACCGTGCGCGGCCTTCGGCCGGCACCCGCTGCGGGACTTCTCCCGCCGGGCCCCCGGCGTGTGGACCGGACGCGCCGGGGACCTCCGGCTGCGCTGGTCCGGCCGGTTCCCCGATCCGCGGCCGGCGGACGCCCGGGGCCGGCGGCTGGTGGCCGACCTGACGGTCGAGGCCGGGGCCTCTCTCGACCTCGTCCTGGAAATCGGCGACCGGCCGCTGCCCGGCCGCCCGCCCGACCCCGACGTCCTGTGGCGGGCCACCGAGGAGGCGTGGCACGCCACTGTCCCGTCACTCGACGGAACGGTCGCCCGGGCTGACGCCCGCCGGGCGTACACCGTCCTGCGCGGCCTCACCGGCGCGTCCGGCGGCATGGTCGCCTCGGCCACGACCAGCCTCCCCGAGCGCGCCGAGGAAGGCCGCAATTACGACTACCGCTACGTGTGGATCCGCGACCAGTGCTACGCGGGCCAGGCCGTCGCCACCGCCGGCGACACGGCGTTGCTCGACGACGCGGTCCGGTTCGTCACCGCCCGCCTGCACGAGGACGGGCCCCGCATGGCCCCCGCCTACACCGTGGAGGGGCACCCCATCCCCGACGAACGCGAGCTCGACCTCCCGGGCTACCCCGGCGGCTTCGACCGCGTCGGCAACAAGGTCAGCGGCCAGTTCCAGCTCGACGTCTTCGGGGAGTCCCTCCTCCTGCTGGGCACGGCCGCGCGGCACGGCAGGCTGGACGCCGACGGGTGGCACGCGGCCGTCATCGCGGCGGACACCATCGCCAGGCGCCACCACGAACCGGACGCCGGGGTGTGGGAACTCCCCCCGCGCCGCTGGGCGCACAGCCGGCTGGCATGCGCGGCGGGCCTGCGGCGCGTCGCCGCCACCGGCGCGGCCGGCGGACGCGCGGCCGAGTGGAGCGCGCTCGCCGACCGCCTGGTCGCCGACACCGCCGCCCGCTGCCTCCACCCGTCCGGCCGCTGGCAGCGTTCCCCCGAGGACCCCGGCCTGGACGGCGCCCTGCTGCTGCCCCCGCTCCGCGGCGCCGTCCCCGCCGACGACCCCCGCACCCGCGCCACCCTGCGCGCCTACGTCGACGACCTCACCGAGGACCACTACGCCTACCGTTTCCGCCACGGGAAGCAGCCCCTGGAGACGGCCGAGGGAGCCTTCCTCCTCTGTGGCTTCGTCACCGCCCTGGCCGAGCACCAGCAGGGCCACGAGGTGTCCGCTTTCCGCTGGTTCGAACGCAACCGTGCCGCCTGCGGCCCCGCCGGCCTCTATTCGGAGGAGTACGACGTCGCCCAGCGCCAGCTCCGCGGCAACCTGCCCCAGGCCTTCGTCCACGCCCTGATGCTGGAGTGCGCGGCGCGCCTCGGGAGGCCGTGGGAGGAGGGGTAGGAAGGACGGGGGCGCCCCGGCCCCTCCCCGGAAGCCCCACAAGACCCCCCGGAAGCCCCCAAGCCCCCTCCCGGAAGAGGGCACCTCCCGGTTTCGCCACACGGATCCGTGGCACCCGCGACATACCGCCGGTGACCGCGAACGGCGGCGCCGACGGTGGCGACCGAGGCGGACGGGAGGAACGGAGGCACGGCATGGCGGCGAGTACGGGGTCCGGAGGCGGGCTGCCGTGGGACGGGCCGTGGCCCGATGCGGCGGGTCGGATCTGGAAGGACGTGTCCGGGCTGGTGCGCGCGGAGGCCGGAGGACCCGACGGCCCGCTGACCACGGCGATCGGCCGGGCGCGCGTCGCCGGGACCGCGATGGCCCTGAGCGGTGCGCTCGGCGCCCTTTCCCTCGTCTCCGCCCACCAGGCTCTTCTGCGGGCCACCGAGCGGGTCCTGCCGCCGTCCCGCGCGGCCTTGGCCTTGGCAGCCGGATACGCCGGTGCCGCCGTCGGCCTCACCCGCCTGCGGCGCGCCGCCTCCCGCGCGGCCCGGCAGTCGTCCGTGGAGGCCGCCGAGCGGGTCCTGACCGAACTGGCCGAATCGGGCGTCTGACAGGCCGCCAGGGACGCCGCGCCCGGCCCGAGACTGCGGCTGGTCCGAGACCACGCCTGGCCCGAGACTGCACCTGGTCCGAGACCGGGCCCGGCCCGAGTCCCTGCCTGCCTGGGACTCCGCGCCCGCCCGGGACGACGCGTCCGCCGCGGGTTCTGCGCCCGCCCGCTCTTGTGCTCGCCTGACCTTGCGCCCGCCTGCTCTTGCGCTCGCCGGGCCGTCGCGTCCGCCGGAGGCTCGGCGCCGTCCGGGACTCCGTGCCCGTCCGGGACTCCGCGCCCGTCCGGGAACGCGCACTCGCGAGCCCGCCTCGCGACTCTGAGCCGGTCCGGACTCCGCGCCCGCCCGGGAACGAGCACTCGCGGGCCCGCCTCGCGACTCTGAGCCCGTCCGGACTCCGTGCCCCTCCGGGAACGAGCACTCGCGCTTCTGGCCGCCCAGCGACTCTGAGCCCGTCCGGGACTCCGCGCCCGCCCCGGGCTCCACTCCCGCCCGGCGGCCGTCAGGCCTGCCCGGGACCCCCCGCCCGGAACCTCGCCCGCCCCCGCCCGGATCCCCGCGCGCCCTCGCCCGGGGTGAGGCACCGGCGAGCGAACAGGGTCTCCCGGCCCATGCCCCGACCATCCCGAAGAGGGAGCATGGAAGGGAGCCGGCGACGTCGCCGGACACCGGCCGGAAGGGAGACCCCGTGACAGCGGCATCCATTCTGGACGACGAGCGCGTGCGCGAACTCGTCGGCGCGGCCGCGGCCGCCCCTTCCATGCACAACGCGCAGCCCTGGCGGTTCCGGTACGCCCGGGGCAGCGGTGCGTTCCGGCTGCACGCCGACGCCGGTCGTGGCATGCCGCACAGCGACCCGGACGGCCGCGCGCTGCACATCGGCTGCGGAGCCGCCCTGTTCAACCTGAGAGTGGCCCTCGCCCGGGCCGGTCACCACGCCGACGTCACGCTCCTGCCCGAGCCGGACGACCCCACCCTGCTGGCGCTCGTGCGCCCGGCCCCCTCCGGCGACGCGGACGGGCCGATCGGAACGGAACGCCCGGTCGGACCGGACGCCGCGCCGGCGGCCCTGGCACCGGCCATCCCGCTGCGGCACACGAGCCGCCACCCCTTCCTGGACAAACCGGTGCCCGACGGAATCCGCGCCGCACTCGCCGACGCCGCGCGCGAGGAGGGCGCCGTACTCTCCTTCCCCGAGTCCTGGCAGGCCAGTTGGATCACGGAACTCGCCGACGAGGCCGAGGCGCGCAACCGGGCCGACCCGGACCGCGAACGCGACCTCGCCCGGTGGACGCGTACCGGCGACGGAGAGGAGGCGGAAAACGCGGCCGACGGCGTCCCGGAACACGCCTTCGGGCCGCGCCGGCACGCCGGGCACGCCCCGACGCGGGACTTCTCCGGCGGCCGGCCGGTCCCGGGCCGCGGCGCGGCGGTCTTCGAGGACACTCCGCACCTCGCCGTACTGACCACCGAGAACGACCGCCCGGCGGACTGGCTGCGTGCCGGACAGGCCACGGAGCGGGTCCTGCTCGTCGCCACCCTCGAAGGTCTGGCCACTTCCTTCGCCACCCAGGCACTCGAATGGCCCGACCTGCGGTGGCCGCTCCGCGACCCCCTCACCGGCACCGGATCCACGCAGATGATCCTGCGGCTCGGCTACGGCCCCCGGGGCACCGCGACGCGACGTCGCCCGGTCGACGACATCTTGGAGTTCGACGACTGACGAGGCGTCACGACCATCCGCCAGGACCGGTCCGCGCGACACGTCACCGCCCGGGCGCCGCCTCGTCGGCCCCGGCACGAGGCAGATCAGCGCGCGCCGCGCCGCCACAGCCACCGCCGCCGTGGCCGGCGTCCTGTCGACCCTGGGCGGTCTGACCGTCGCCGCCCCCGCCGCCCCTGCCAAGCCGCTCCTTCCGCTCCCGACTCCCGGGCCGCGGGTCGCGGTTCTCGCACCGGGAGAGGGAGCGGACCCGTTCGGTGTCCAGCACACGATTTCGGACACGGTCGAAGATCCACTGGTCAGGTCTGCAGCACCGCGGCAGGGCTCCTGCGCGGCCTGTTCACCCGGTCGCTCACCCCAGCGGGCACCGGCGGCGGACGGCAGGCCGGTAGCCGGAGGAGGACTCCGGCTACCGCCACGGAAACCCTGCCGGCTCCCGGCCTACCGGGGGCCGCCGCCCCGGTGGACGGCGGCGTGGACACGGTCGCGCATCACATTGGCGTCGTGGTCGGTGAGGGTGCGGTCCAGGTGCCGCAGGACCACCTTGAGGAGAACGTTCTTCTGGTCCGGGCGGGCGCCGAGCCGTTCCAGGGCCTGCGGCGGGAGCTCCGCGCACGGCGTCTCCGCGAGGATCTCGACCGTCTCCACACAGTCGGCGTCCGGGCCGAGGGCGTCGCGGACCCGGTCGCCGAGGTCCTCGGCCGAGTCGTCGTGGTCGACGGCGACGGACACGTCCCGGCGGACGGCGGGCATGGTGGAGACGGCCCGGTAAGGGGCCAGGTCGGTCATCTGGGCGGCGACGGCCGGCCGGGCCGAGCGCAGCAGGCGGATGTCCGGAACACCCTTGCGGAGCATGAGTATCCGGTCGAGTCCCATGCCGAGCGCGAGGCCGCTCCACGAGGCGTCGAGACCGGCCCGCTCCAGCACCTCGGGGTGGGCCAGGCCGCATTCCGCCACCTCGACCCACTCGCCGTCGCGGTCGACGTCCACCTGGCGGCCGGCGAGGGTGTACGGGTGCGCACGTTCCTCGTGGCGGTGGCGCGCCCCGGGGAGGAGCGCTTCGAGGAGGGCGGCGACCATCCCGTCCAGGTCGTCCGTGGTCAGGGCGGCCGGGCGGCGGGTGACGCGCCAGAGGTCGAGCTGGTGGGGAGTGCCGGTGTGCAGACGGTCGATGCTGTCGCGGCGGTAGACCAGGCCGGGACAGACCAGGAGCACGTCGTCGGCCGGTTCCGCGGCCAGGGCCCGCAGCGCGGCCGGCACCAGGGCGCTGGAGTGGCTGCGCAGCATGTGCCGGTCGTCCACGTAGCGGGTGTGACGGGAGTCGCGGGTGACGGCGTCGGGGCGATAGCCCAGGTTGTCGTAATTGTCCTCGACGGTGACGACGCGTGCACCGCGGCACCAGCGGACTTCGCAGCCCCAGCGACTCGCGAGCGCCTGAACGGCCTGCTCGAGGACGAGTTGGAGGGCGTGCGGTCCGGCGGCGGGATCGGTGAGGTCCCGGAGGGACAGATCACGGGCGAGCTGTTCGGGGGAGAGGTGCGCGGGCATGGCGGCCTCCTGGCCAAGTCAAGGGCGATGACGGGGGATGCGGAATCCCCCCGGCCCCTGGGCCCGGCCGCGAGACGGGGTCAGCCGACTCGGCTCCGGGAACGCGGCGACGTCCGACCCCTGCGGCGCCCGTCGGGGGCCGGGGGGCCGGTAAATCGGCGGGAGATCGCTACGACGGCCACGCCGGGACTATAACCGGACCCGGCGTCGGGCCTCGCTGGTTTTTTCTCCGTACCCCGGCCGCCCGCCCCCGGTGTTGATCACTCCTGGTCGGATTCCGGCGCCAAGTCCACGGTTCTCGGCCGATGTTGTGACAGAGTCCGCAGCGGTTGGCTACGCTCCGCCGATATGACACCGGAGGAAGAACAGCAGCTGATCGCGCTCGCGCCGGACATCGACGCCGCCGCGATCAGGATGCTGCGGCGTATGTGCGGTTCCACGGCGCCCGAGGACGAGATCGCCGGGGCGGCCCGGGCGACCGCCGAGGAGGTGCTGGCCGAACACGGCCCACAGGGCCTGGTCCTGCTGGTGATGAACCTCGCGGTCTGTCTGTCCGTGGAGATCGAGCACCGGGCCGTGGGCACCGGCACCACGGTGGAGGCCGTGCTCGACGAGCTCGAACTGATCACGCGGTCGGACGACTGACCGGGCGTACGGCCGTTGCGGTCATCAGGCCGACCGGGCCGGCCGGTCGGCCGGGCCGGCCGGTCGGCCGGGCCGGCAGGTCGGTCCGGGGTCGCCGGCGGACGCCGCCGGTCGTGGCGGAGCACCGGGCCTCTCGGAAGAGAGGGCGACCGCAGGGGCCCGGGGCGTCCGTCGGGGTGCCGGCCTTACGCGCTAGGGTGCGCCGGTGGATCTTTACATCGTCGTCGGATTCGGGCCCGCCGGAGCGGCCACCGCCAGGCTGTTGGCCGAACAGGGCCACGCCGTACGCGTCGTCACCAGGTCGGGCCGCGCCCCCGAACCCGGCATCGAGCACATCGCCCTGGACGCGGCGGACGGGAAACGGCTCACCGAGGCCGCCCGGGGCGCCACCGCGATCCTCGGCTGCGCGGCACCGCCCTACCACCGCTGGACGAAGGAGTGGCCGCCGCTGGCCGCGTCGCTCCGCGAGGCGGCCGAGGCGACCGGAGCGGTTCTGGTCATGCTCGGCAACCTCTACGGCTACGGTCCGGTGGACGGGCCCCTGACGGAGGACCTGCCGCTCGCGGCGACCGGGCCGAAGGGCGGGGTGCGCGCCGCCGCCTGGGAACGGGCGCGGACCCTGCACGAACAGGGGCGTCTCAAGGCGGTCGAGGTACGGGCCTCCGACTTCTTCGGTCCCGGCGTGACCGACGGCGGTCACCTGGCCGGACGTTTCGTGCCGCCGCTGCTCCGCGGCAAGGCGGTCAGCGCGCTCGGCGACCCCGACGTCCCGCACAGTTGGACCTACCTCCCCGACGTGGCCAGGGCGTTGGTGGAGGTCGCGGGCGAGGAACGGGCCTGGGGACGCGTGTGGCACGTCCCGACGGAACCGCCGCTGTCCGTACGGGAGATGGCGGACCGTCTCGCCGCCGCGGCCGGGACCGCACCGGCCGCCGTCCGCGCGATGCCGCCGGCCGTCCTGGGCGTCGCGTCGCTGTTCTCCCCGCTGCTCCGCGAACTCAAGGAGATCCGCTACCAGTTCGACCGGCCCTTCGTCGTCGACTCCGGCGCCTACCGGGCCGCGTTCACGGTCCGCGCCACGCCCGTCGACGAGCAGGTCGAGGCCACGGTCGCGTGGTGGCGGGAGCGCCTGGCCGCCGGCGCGTGACACGGGCCCGTCCGCCGCGCGGCGGACGGGTGGCCGGGCTGCGGCTCGGCACCACGAAAAGCGAAGGGGCATGCTTTTCCGTGGGCGAAGTGGCGAAGTGGCGAAGTGATGGAGCGGCGGAGCGGCGGAGTGGCCGAGTTTCGGAGACCCGGATTCGGCCGGACGCCCGCCCCGCCGGGCCCCTTCCGTGCGAGAGGAAAGGGCCCGGCGTACCGCACTGCGGAAGGTCAGCGGACGAACTTCCAGGTGATCCCGTTGACCACACCCCGGTCCAGCGGCGCGAGCTTACGGAATGCCGTCTGGCTGAGGTCTATGTGCGTCCGGTCACAGGACGGACACTTGTCCCTGACCGGAACCCGTATGGTCTTGCCGTTGTAGGAGACCTCCACCGAAACGCCTCTGCACAGCGGGTCGTTGTTCGGGTTGGGGCTGGTCCACCACGCGGCGGGCACCGCGACCAGGTCCTGCGACGAGGCGTCGATCGGCGTTCCGCAGGCGCCGTAACCCTTGTCGTTGTAGTACGTCATCTTGCCGGTCATCTTCTGGCCGATCGGAATGTCGGCCGACGCCGGCCCCGCACCGAGGGCGATACCCGTGGCGGCGGCGACCAGAGCGCAGGCGGTGAAACGAACTCGCCTGAATTGACGCATGATGATGTCTCCTCCTGAGGCAGGGGAATTCCACACGCGAAGCCGGAGCCGGAAAGGAGTCCTCGACTCGGTCGCCGGCTCGGCCGTCGCCTTGGCGGGCGACTCGGCCGTCGGCTTCGGGACCCATGGATTTCACGGTCCCCGGTGTCCCCGCAACCCCCATTGGCCTCAGTTGTCCGGAACTGAGTGCTCTATGAACTCAGTTGGGCCGGAACGCCATCGGTCCGTCCGAAAACACACCTGAACACCCGGGCGGGACGAAACGCCTTGGTACGGTGAAACATCCGGCACGACGGACGTCGGTGCCCCACGGGCACCGGAACCGGAGGAAGGGGGCGTACCGGACCGCCGAACGGAAGGGTCCGGTCCGGCGCGCCGCAGGTACGGGCGTCACCCGGGCCGTCGGGTCATGGCGGTGCCGTTTCACGGCGGTGCCGTTCGCGGGGCCCTTCGTGGAGCCGTCCGCCGAGCGCGGGGGAGTGAGTGGTGCGGAGCGAGCGCGAGTCGGCCCGGCCCGCGCCCCTCGTGGTCCCGGCCCGGCCCCGCCGGGCTCGTCGCCCGTCAGGCGCGCGGTGCGGACTCCGGGGGGAGATGGACGGAGAGTAGGCACACGTCGTCGCGCTGCTCGTCGGGGAGCAGCCGGGCGAGCAGCGCGTCGAGGGAGCCGGCGCCGCCGCGCGCGGAGACGCTCCGGGCGGCCTCGACGAGCCGGTCGAGGCCGACGTCCAGATGCTCGCCGGGGCGCTCGATCAGCCCGTCGGTGTACATCAGCAGATGGTCACCGGGCTCGATCCGGCACGTGGCCTCCTCGTAGGAGGGCCGCAGGGTCGCGCCGAGCAGTACGCCCTCCGGCGGGGTCAGGTACTCCGGCTTGCCCTGGCGGAGGAGCAGGGGCGGCGGGTGGCCGGCCTGGGCCCAGGTCAGGCAGCGGTCGGTGGGGTCGTACCGCCCGAGGACCATGGTGGCCGTGGCGTGCCCGTCCGGGGTGTGCAGCAGCAGGGTGTTGAGCCGGTGCAGGGCGCCGGTCAGCGAGGAGCCGGTGAACACCATTCCTTTCGCGGTGAAGCGCAGTTGTGCCATGGTGGCCACCGCGTCGATGCCGTGTCCGGCGACGTCCCCGACGGCGAAGAGGACGCAGCCGTCGGGCATCTCGACGGCGCTGTACCAGTCGCCGCCCACGCTGAGGTCGTCGTGGGACGGCAGGTAGGCGACGTCGACGCGGAGGTCCGCGAGGTTCAGCGACTGGGTGGGCAGCGGCAGCAGCGCGTGCTGGAGCCGCGCCGCGACCAGGCGTTCCGTCTGGAGCACGTTGCGCTGGGCGAGCACTGCCTGCTGGGACTCCAGCAGGGCCAGCTCGGCGCGGCGCCGGGCGGTGAGGTCCTGGATGACGCCGTGCACCTCGACGGGTGTGCCGTCGGCGTCCGGCACAATC
This sequence comes from Streptomyces sp. NPDC052910, assembly GCF_055585605.1. Lineage (NCBI taxonomy): Bacteria > Bacillati > Actinomycetota > Actinomycetes > Kitasatosporales > Streptomycetaceae > Streptomyces > Streptomyces sp. NPDC052910. The sequence goes on along the minus strand of NZ_JBVJJR010000006.1, from coordinate 198,807 downwards.
TCGGCGACGACCCTGAGGTGCTTGACGCCGGAGGTGGTGGCGAACCGGAACAGGTGGTCCATGGGCGTTCCGTCGTCGAGGAGCGCCTGGATGGCCCGGGCGAAGCCCGGCAGGTCCTCGGGCAGCAGGTGGCGCGGCAGCTCGTCGAGGCGCATCGGCCCGAGCGAGCGGTCGCGGTCCAGGATGTCGTAGACCTGCGGTGACCAGGTGACGGTGTCGGTGGCCAGGTTCCAGTCGGTCCAGCCGAGGTTGCCGAGCCGCTGGAGGTCGGCGAGCAGTTCGCGCTGCCGGGTCTCGGTGTCGTGGCCGGTCCAGCAGACGACGAGGGAGCCGCCCAGCCGCGCCACCCGCACCGAGTAGACGGACTGGCGGCGGACGCCCGCGACGACCTCCTCGTAGGCGAACGGTTCGCTCTGGTACGGCTGCCCGGTCTCCAGGGTGTGCAGGTAGCCGTGCCAGGCCGAGGATCCGGCCATGGTGGGGTAGCACTCCAGGACGCGCAGGCCGACGAGCTGGCGGCCCCGCCGGCCGGCGACGTCGACGGACTGCGGGGCGGCGGCGTCGACGCGGAAGTCCTCGACCGCGCCCGTCGCCGACCGCAGGGGCGTGAGCAGGGCCGCAGGGCCCATGAGCGCGTCGAAGACGCTCTGGACGTGTTCGGTGAGGAGTGGGCCGGGCCGGCCGTCCGCCGTGTCGCACATGTGCAAGCTCCCCGCGCAGAGTCGCGCCACCGCCCGCAGCAGTTCCCGGACGGCGGGGTCGAAGGGGGCGTCGACCGTGCGGAGGACGCCCAGGGCCGCGGTGACCGTGCCGCCGGTGATCACGGGGAGCCAGGCCCGCGTGGACCACCGGTGGGTCGCCTCGCCGATCAGGTGGTACCGCCGGGCGTCCCCCTCGGGGTCCTCCAGCCAGACGGCCTCGCCCCGGCGGACGACATCCTGCGCGGCGATGCCGCTGACCGGCGGCACGGACCGCCACTGGGCGGCGACGGCGGCCCCGACGCCGGCGTGGCCGCCGAGCTCCAGCACGCCGTCCGGCGTGCTGAGGAAGATCATTACGGCGTCGGCGCACACGGGCGGCCCCGACAGGTGGTCCAGCAGCGTTCCGGCGAGCTCCGCGAGGCCCGTGACGCGGGCCAGGGCCTCGCCGACGGAGCCCAGGACCTCCGCGTGCGTCCGGTGCGGTGCGGGCCGCGGCGGGCCGTCGCGGGTGTACCGCGTGGGGTCGAACAGCGAGCCGCCCGCCGGTCCGTCCGAGCCGGGAGCCCTCCGGGCGGCGGGGACGCCGCCGGCCTGCGGCAGGTCGCCCAGGACGATCCAGCACTCCTCTATCAACGTCCGGCCGGCGGTGCGGGCGCGCCGCGTCAGGCGCTCGAAGGCCGCCGTGGCGGAACAGTCGGAGCGCGCCATCAGGACACCCTTGGCGCGCTCCAGCACCGCCGTGGTGGAGGACAACTGCTCCAGCCGCTCGTTCTCCGCCCGTAGCTTGGCCACCACCTTCGCCAGTGCGACGACGTCGGGTTCGACGCCGGACTTCTCGTCCTGGACAGACTCGCTCGTCACGCCCCGAGCATGGCACAGTCGGCCGCCACCCGGCCCGTTTCCGCACATCAGGACGAGTGGACGGACGAGGGTTCGGGTGCTGACGCGGGTGCGGCCCCTCCGCTCATGCTCTCAGGAACCGCCGTGCCGTGGAGGGGAGTTCGAGAGACGGTGGCCGGCGGTCATCGGGGAGGGAGCGGACCGCCCGGAACCGGCGGAACGAGCGGAAGACCGTGATCCGGTTCACTGCCGGGCCGGGCGAACCGGTGCAAGATCGGACCGATGGCCGTTCCGCCCTCCTGAAACGCCCCCGCACCACCGCTTTCGCCTCCGCCCCGCACCACCGCGGCCCGCGCGCGGGGCCGGCCCGCCCGAGCCCGCCCGGAGCCGCCGGGACACGCCGGGAGAGGACACGAAACGGTGAACGGGCCCCTGACGGGCGGGCCGCCCTCGCGACCGGGGCGGCCCGCGGCCGGGGGCGGCGCGCCTCGTGCGGCCGGCCGGTCACCGGCGCTTGTTACGATCGCCGCACCGGCCGGCCCGGCCCCGCCGCGTTCGCGGCACTGCCCGCCGCCACCACGACGGAGCGGCGCCGTCGGGAAGAGCGCGACGGCGCCGCACCTTCCGGAAGAGAAGGAGCGGCACCTTCCGTAAGAGAAGGAGAGGAAGAAATGCCGGAGGACTTCTTCCGGGGCCTGGTCGTCGACACCGAGCCCGCGTCCGCCGCCTACCTCGTCGTCGGCATCCCCGGGTCCGGGAAAAGCTCGGTGTCCGCCGCGCTCGCCCGGCGCTTCCCCCGCGGCGCGCACATCGAGGGCGACCACCTCCAGGAACTCATCGTCTCCGGCGGGCACCTGCCCTCGCCGGAGGAGGACCCGGAGGCCGACCGCCAACTGCTGCTGCGAGCCCGGAACGCCTCGGCGCTCGCCCACAGCTTCCACGCCGCCGGCGTCGTCCCCGTCATCGACGACGTGGTCGTCCGGCGCGCGCACCTCGACTACTACCTGGAGCGGCTGGACGGCCTGCCGCTGCACCTCGTCGTCCTCGCGCCCACCCCGGACGCCGTCGCCCGGCGGCTCGCCGCACGGGACAAGGTGCTGGCCGACGACTGGTCGTTCCTCGACCGGGCCATGCGGGCCGAGCTCCACGGCCGCGGGACGTGGTTCGACAGCTCCGGGATGACCCTCGGCGAGACCGTCGACGCGATCCTTGCCACGGGCTGAGCGGCCGCAGGGAGGCGCGTGGGAGGATCCGCCCGATGAACCGGACCGTGTGGAACCACGCCTGCGTCCCGCTGCTGATCGTCTCCTCGGCCGCCGCACTGACCGCCTGCGGACGGTCCGACCCCGCGCCGAGCGTACGGGCCCGGCCCCTGCCGACGGCTGCCGCGCGCACCGCCCCGGCCCGCCCGTCGCCGTCCGGCGCCCCGCGGCCCGGCATGGCCCGCCCGCTGCCGAGCGACTACGCGCCCTACGGTGAGCGGCTCCGGAACACCCCGGCCATGACGGGCTCTCCGGCCGCCTGCCCGCGCGACGGCCTGCGGATCACGGCCGAGCCGGTCGAGGGCGCCATGGGGCTGCGCAGTATGACCGTGCGGCTGGACAACTGCGGAGCCCGTCCCCGGACCGTCGAGGGCCACCCCGGTGTCCGGGTCCTGGGGGAGAAGGGGAAGGTCCTCGACGTCGCGGTGCGCGACGACGTCAGGGCCGTAGCCCGCTCCGGCGTGCCGAACACCCCGTCCCGCCCGGTGACCCTGCGCCCCGGTGCGGCGGCCGTGACCGTGGTGCTGTGGCGCGACACATACGACGACACCGGCCGTCCCCCACTGCTCGGCCGTCGCCTGGAGGTGACCCCGGCTCCCGGCGAGCGTGCCCAGGCCGTCGAGCCGGAGGGCGGCGTGGACCTGGGGGGCACGGACGAGTTGGCGGTCGACGCCTGGCGGCCCGTGCACTGAGCGCGGCCTGCGGGGCGTACGCGCGTGTGAACTGAGCACAACATGCGGGCGTACGCGCGTGCGGAGGGTGAACCGGGAGCCTGTCGGGTCGGGGATCGACAGCGTGTCCCGGCCGGTGCCCGGGGCTTGCCGCCCTGCCCCTCGACCCGGCTCGGCCCCGGCCCCTCGCCGAGACGGGCGTGAGGGGTGCGCGGCCGTCCGGGCGCGAGTACACGCCCCGACGTCCGACGCGTCCGCCCTCTCCGCGAGCCTCCCGCGCTCCCGGCGCCCCGTCACGCGACCGCATCGCGGTGGGGGCCCGGGGCACCCGCGCGGTGACGGGCGCCGGAGAACGGGCCCGGGAGGCACCGAGCAGGCCGCGGACACCGGGAAGCCGGAAGAGAGGACACGCTCATGAGCGGGCAACGCGGAGGACCACGCCACAGGAAGCATCGGACCATCGGGACGATCGGACACCGGGGGCACGGCAAGACCACCCTGGCCGTCGCGGCGGGCAAGGCCGCGGCGAAGACGTACCGGCAGGACGCCGGCGCCGTCGAACGGATCGTGGAGGCCGCGGGCAGCACCCGGGCCGCGCTCGCCCCGTACAGCACCCACAGCGCGTACGCCACACCCGGGTGCCACTACACCCACTTCGACACGGCGGCCGGCCACGTCGGCGACCTGCTCGACCTGGCGCCGCTGGACGGCGTCGTCCTCGTCGTCTCGGCGCTCGGCGCCGTGCCCCCGCAGGCCCGTGAACACCTGCGCCTCGCCCGGGGAGCGGGGGTGCGGCGGCTCGCGGTGTTCCTCAACAAGTGCGACGCGCTCGCCGACCCCGAGGCGGCCGAACCGGCCGAGGAAGCGGTCCGGGCGCTCCTCCGGGAACAAGGGCTCGACGACGACCCGGTTCCCATCGTCCGCGGATCCGCCCTGCAGGCCCTGGCCGGGGACATGTTCTGGGAGGCGTCCGTCATCGAGCTGATGGAGGCCCTGGACACCCGCATGCACACCTGAGACGTCCCGCGCCCCCAGGCGTCGGCGGTACGGGCCGCGGTCCGGCGCCCGCGCGGGGGTCCGCTCCGCGTGTCAGCCCGCGAAACAGAAGACGCAGCCCTCCAAGAGGGGCAGCGAACTCAGCACCCGGTGCCGTACGCATGAGGCCGTCGCCGCCTCGTCCGGCCCGGGGAGGGTCTCCCCGTCGTCCCGGGCCGCGGCCGGGTCGAACCCTTCGACCATCTCCCGGAACCGGCGCAGGTACTTCTCCGCGAACGGCGGGAAGTAGTTCAGCTCGTCCCAGCGGTGCCGGCGCAGCGCCAGGTCGGTGACGCGCAGCACGAAGTCCTTGGCCGCCGCCCGCTCGCGCGCGGTCCGTCCCCAGTCGAGGGCCGCCAGGTCGAAACCGACGGCACCCCGTCCCATGACGGACTGGTCCTGCCGGGCGAGCAGCGCGGCGAACCGGTGGTCCCAGGGCCGCTCCGCCAAGTCGGACACCGCCAGCGTGAGCACGTCGACGAAGACCGCCGTACCCCCGTTGGACAGGTACAGACGCAGATCACCGGCGGAGAAGACATTGCCCACACCCCACACCCTACGGGCGGTACGCGCGGCGGAAACACCCGGACCGCGACCGGCACCGGGACGCGCCGGACGGGCCCACGGGCGCGCACCCCGTGCCCGGCCACGACCCCACCACCGACCGGGTACGGCTGTCGGCGGCCCTTGGGTCGCTCGAACTCGCCGCCCGCGGTGGCGACGGAGGTCGCCGCGAACGAGGGCCGGCGGTCATTGGGAGCGGGCCGAGATGGACACCGGTCACTGGCCGATGTTCTCCCGGCCGCGGGAACTGGCGGGCATCCTGCTGGAGGCGGCCGCCGCCTGACCGGCCGCTCCCCACCGCCCCGGGCTCAGCGGACCAGGGGCGCGGCCCGCGCCACGAACTCCTCGACGGCCCGTCTCGCCCGGGTGTTCCGGGCGTCGTGGTCGTCCTGGTCCCGGGCGTTGGAGATGTCCACCGCACACGCGTAGGCGTGTCCGGCCGCCGTGTTCACCACCGGGGCGTCGGTGAGGAGCCGCACCCGGTACAGGGCCTGCCGGGCCACCGTACGGCGGCGGTGGGCCTCGTCGCGCGCCGCGATGTACGCCTCGGTGTCCGGTGCCTCCAGCCGGCGGTACCAGCGTTCCGCCTGGCCGTGCCGGTAGTCCTCCAACGCCTCGGCGAACGCGCTGTACGTCGTCATGCGTTCCCGCCTGAGCGCTTCGGACCGGGCGAACGATTCGCCGCGCTCGGACACGCGGCGCTGCAGGAAGTGCGTGATCACGGAACCGAGCAGTGTTCCCGCGACCGCCACGGCACTCGTCCAGATGGCTTCCACGGCGCCAGCCGATCACACCGGGGCATGGTGTGGCCACGGGACGAGGGTGTGAGGTGTGGCGCGGAGCCCTTCCGGCCCGCAGGGCCCGGTTCACCGTCCGCCGCGCGCACCCGCCTCCCGTTCCGCCACGGCCCGGTACCGCGCGGCGAGCGCGTGGAACGCGGCCTTCGGTTGACGTACGAGGCGGTGGCCGCCCGCGCCGGCACCGGCCGGCCGGTCCTCTACCGCCGGTGGCCGACGAAGCGGGAGCTCGTCCTCGCCGCGCTGGGGCACCGGGCCCCGCCCCTGCCGGACGGGCCGCCCGACACCGGCGGGCTGCGGGGCGACGTCCTCGCGGTGCTGCGCCTCGTCGTCCGGCGGATGGCCGAACTCGCCCCCGTCCGGCAGGTGCTCGCCGCGGAGACGGACCGGGACACGGACCTGTCCGCCTGCCTCGTGTCCCGCAACCGCGACCCGGGCGGCGACTGGATGCGGACGGTCCTCGACCGCGCGGTCCGCCGCGGCGAGATCGCCCCGGCGGCACCGCTCCCGGACCGGCTGGTCACCCTGCCGGTGGTGCTGACCGTCCACGACCTGCTCGTGGCCCACCGCACGCCGGCCGAGGCCTACTTGGAGGAGATCGTGGACGTACTGTTCCTGCCGCTCCTCCGGCGGGACGCCGAGCCGGGGCCCGGCGTCAGCGGTCCCCGGCCGTGAAGAGCGTCTTGGCCGACGCGAGGACGTCGGTGTCACGGAGGATGTCGCCGGGCCGGTTGCCGTGCCCGACGAGGGAGCCGCCCCAGCGCATGCCCATGTACTCGGCGGACAGCCGCAGGGTGCCGAGCAGGGGCTCGGCCACCGTGTCCACGTCGTGGCTCGTGGTGGTGACGGCCCACATCGTCTTGCCCCGCATCCGCTCCCGGAAGCGCAGCTCCCGTGTGTTGAGCCAGCCGCCCCAGTAATCCAGGTACAGCTTGGTGGAGGCGGACACGCTGTACCAGTAGAGCGGTGAGGCGACGACCAGATCCGTCGCTTCGAACGTGGCGTCCAGCAGCAGCTTCTCGTTGCCGGTCGGTTCGTCGCGGGCACGCCCCTCCGCATGGCGCAGGTCGTCGAACGCGGGCAGCGGCAGGTCCGCGAGCCGCAACCACCGCCGGGGCACGCGTGCCGGCAACTGGTCGGCGGCGTGCCGGGCGAGTGCCTCGGTGTTCCCGTCGGTGCGGGAACTGCCCAGCAGGAAGAGGAAACGCCGGTCGGCGTCGTGCATGGCGATGTGCCCCCCTTGATGAGCCGGTGCCGTGGCCGACGCCCGTAACCGTCGCCACCCCCGGCGTCGGCTGCAACATCACGGCCCGAACGGGCATTCCCTCGCCGTCAGCGCCTCGCCGCGCCTCGGCACCGCACCCGGCACCCGGAGGGCGTGAGGCGGCCCTCCGGGCGTGCGGCTCTCCGGGTGGGTTGTGTGTGTCACCTGCCCTTGTGCTGTTTCCGCTCCGCCGCGTGCCGGGCCTTCGCCACCGCGTCGTGGAGCTCGCCCTTGGCCTTCTGGATGCGGCCCTCGGACTGTGTCTTCCGGTCGCCGGTCACCCGGCCCAGGGTCTCCTTCAGCCGGCCCTTGGTCTGGTCGGCCTTGGCCTTCGTCCTGTCCTTGGCGCTCATGTCGGCGCTGCCCTTCGCTTCGCTTGCAGAGGGTCGGGACGGCCGGCGCCCGGTACGGCGCGCCCCCGCCCCGGTTTCCAGTGTCGTCCGGCCCGGTGCGGCGCGCACGCCGTGGCCCGGACGGCGGTCTCGCGGTGGGTTCGGAACGGCTTCAGGACGGCTTCAGCGGGTCGTGGCCGATGTTCATCAGGCCGTGGCGCCACTGGGTCCCTCCGGCCTCCGGTTCGCGGTCGGGGCCGCGCTGGGAGCGGACGACGTCGCAGACGCGCCGCATGACCCGCGCGTCCTCCTCGGTCAGGTCGGTGCGGCACTTGGCCAGGACGTCGAGGACCTGCCGCCCGGTGCGCGGACCGGCGCGGTCGGGGACCTCCTCGGTCCGTTCGCCCGCCGCCTGGACGTTCAGCCAGTCCTGGAGCTCGCGGGACGTCATGTTCACCGCCTCGTGGAACTCGTCCCACAGCTCGGTGCTCACCTTGCCGGACGCTGCCACTGTGCCTCCTTATGGCCGGAAAGTGCCGATGGGGCACGCGTTGCCGATCGCCGGGTGGCTAAACCGGTCCGAAAACCGTCGTCTGAAATGCGGTGTCCGTCATCCGGTGTCCGACATCCGGCGTGCGAGGGCCGGCGTGCGAGGGCCGGTGTGCGAGGTCCCGCGTCCGAGGGGATCCGGCCGGGTCACACCCCGGGCGCGGGGCGCACGGCGATCCCGGCGCGCTCCAGCAGCGCGGCCGTGACACCGTCGCCCGGCACCAGCTCGCCACCGAACGAGCCGTCGTACACCGCACCCCGCCCGCACGACGGGCTGCGCGGCATCAGCAGCGCCTCCGAGCAGCCTCCCCGCCGCGCCGCCGCGAGCGCCCGCCGCGCCCCGGCCACGAACTCCGCGGTGACGTCCCGCCCGGTGTCCTCGACGACACGCGCCGTCCCGTCGAGTACGTCGTGCCCGTCGCCGCCGACCAGCTCCGCGGGGCGCCGCGGCGTCACCAGTCCGCCGGCGACCTCCGGGCAGAAGGCGACCACCGCCCGCCCGGCCAGTGCCTCCTCGACCTCCGGCGCCGCCTTGTGCCGCCCGTCGAACCGGCACGGCACCCCTCGCAGACACGCGCTGACCAGCATCGCCTCCCCTCCGCCGGGCCGGCCGGACGGCGGCCGGCCGGGACCGGGCCCGGGCGCATCCCCACGCATGACCTCAGGCCCCCACCATGCCGTCGACGCCCTCGCGCAGGAGGTCCGCGTGGCCGTTGTGGCGGGCGTACTCCAGGAGGACGTGGACCATCGCCATGCGCAGGGAGACCCGCTGCCCCCACCGGGGCTGGAGCGCCGTGGCGTCCAGGGCCGGTGCGGCGGCCTCGACGCGCCGGGAGTGCGCGACCTCGGCCTCCCACGCGGCGAAGGCCTCGGCGCGGGTCGAGGAGGCCGCGTCGTACGCCGCCTGGTAGTCGGTCCGGTCGGACCAGACGAGCGGCAGGTCGTTGTCCTCGAACACCCGGCGGAACCAGGCGCGTTCCACCTCCGCGAGATGACGGACGAGGCCGAGCAGCGACAGCGTCGAGGGCGGCATCGAGCGGCGGCGCAGCTCCTCGTCGGTCAGGCCCGCGCACTTCCGGGCGAGGGTCGCGCGGTGGTAGTCCAGATAGGCCCGCAGCGTCGCCCGTTCGTCTCCGGTGGTGGGCGGGGGAACGCGGTCGTCGGGGGTCATGTGTCGTACTCCAGTTCGTTTGCGTGGTGGGGCAGGTCTATCCCGCGGGGTCGGGAGCCGCAAGGTCCGCCATGGCACGGCGGCCGCGGAACCGGCGGGCGCCCGGGTCGTTCTCACGACGTCACATCGCCGTCGAGAGCCCGGGGGAGCAACGAGGAATGGCCGACGACAACGGAGGGTGCCGGGGCTGGGAACGGCTCGGCACGGACGTCCTGTACCGCGGTGAGCACCTGACGCTGCACCGCGACCGTGTCGTGCAGCCGGACGGCGCGCCCGGGACGTACGAACGCCTCACGCTCGCGGACGGCGCCCGCGTGGTCCCCGTCGACGACGACGGCCGCGTGGCCCTGGTCGAGGACGCCTTCGCACCGCTCGGCCGGAGGCTGCTGCACGTGCCGGGCGGCGGCGTGGCCGCCGGAGAGCGCCCCGAGGCCGCGGCGGCGCGCGAGTGCGAGGAGGAGACCGGGCGGTGCCCCGGCGCGCTCCGGCCGCTGGGCGTCTTCCACCCGCTCCCGTCCCGGACCTCGGCCGTCACCCACCTCTACCTGGGCACCGCCCTGCGCCCGGGCACCGTCCGCCGGGACCCGACCGAGGCCGGCATGCGGGTGTGCTGGATGCCGCTGGCCGACGCGGTCCACGCGGCCGGGACGGGAGCCGTGACCGAGGCGGGTACGGTGCTCGGACTGCTCCTGGCGGCACGGTTGCTGCTGTCCTGACGGCGGCCGGTGAGGACGGGACCGGACACCGGCGAGGTGACCGGCCACGACGTCCCCCACCGTCGCCCTGCCGTCGTCTCCCCCCGGCGCGCGTGGTCGCCGGCTTCTCGCCCGTCGAACGGGAGCCGGGCCGGCGGGCCGGGGTTCCGGCGGCCCGTACGGAGGAATCCGCCGCGCCGCCGACGGTCCGTCACGGCGCGCGCTGGCGCCGCCCGGAACGCGCTCCTCCCGCTTCGCATAGGCTGGCCCCGCCGGAATCGCCGCTCGACGGGGACGCCGGGGCCCGAACCGCGGACGGAGCGGGCGGTGGTCGAAGTGAGGAGTGGATGTGGGGGACGTGGCGGTGGGCGCGCGTTCGGAGCACGGCGGGCCGGAGGAGGAGCCCGTGGGCACACCCGACGGGACGGCGGGTACGGCAGGCACGGCAGGGTCGGCCGGCAGTGCCGGGAAGGCCGGGGAGCAGGGGGAGACCGGCAAGGCCCGGAAGGCGACGAAGAAGGGCGGAAAGCAGCGGCCGCTCTGGAAGGAGCTGCCCCTCCTCGCCGTCGTCGCCCTGGTGCTGGCGCTGCTGATCAAGACGTTCCTCGTCCAGGCGTTCTCCATCCCCTCGGACTCCATGCAGGACACCCTCCAGCGGGGCGACCGGGTGCTGGTCGACAAACTCACCCCGTGGTTCGGGTCGGAGCCCGAGCGCGGCGAGGTCATCGTCTTCCACGACCCCGGCACCTGGCTGAAGGACGAGCCGACACCGCAGCCCAACATGGTGCAGAAGGCGCTCGGCTTCATCGGACTGATGCCGTCGGCCAACGAGAAGGACCTGATCAAGCGGGTCGTCGGGGTCGCCGGTGACACCGTGGAGTGCAAGGGGACCGGCCCGCTGAAGGTCAACGGCAAGCCGCTCCAGGAGCCGTACGTCTTCCCGGGGAACACCCCCTGCAGCCTGGGCGAGTGGGGCCAGTTCAAGGTCACCGTGCCCAAGGACCGGCTCTGGGTGATGGGCGACCACCGGCAGAACTCCGCGGACTCCCGCTTCCACCAGGACGAGCCGGGCAACGGCTTCGTGCCCGTCGGCAACGTGGTCGGCCGCGCCATCGTCGTGGCCTGGCCGATCGACCGCTGGGCCACCCTGCCCGTACCCGACACCTTCGACCAGAAGGGCCTCGACAAGGCGGCGGCCACGGCCCCCACCGCCGTGGCCTTCGTCGGCGCCGTCCCGCTGGTGCTGCTGCGCCGGCGGGTGGCCGTGCGCCGCGCGGAGCGGCGCGGGTGACACGCGGGTAGGAGCGTACGTACGTCGAAGGCGCCCGTCCGCCGGACTCCAGGTCCGGTGGGCGGGCGCCTTCGCGCTCCTCCCGGCAGACGCCCGGGTCAGCGGCCCTGTGAGAGGGCGGAGAGCTCCCGGAAGGGGCCGCCGGCCGTCACCAGCCGGTCGAACGTCCCCTGTCCGGTGATCCGGCCGTGCTCCATCACCGTGCTCCATCACCGCGATCCGGTCCGCGATCCGGGTGTCGTCCGGCCGGTGGGTGACGGTGAAGAGCGAAGGGCGCGGCGGCGCCCGAAAACGGACAAGCGCCGTGAAGCGCGCCAACGCGCCCAAGGTGTCGGACCGTTGGTGATGGCGGTCGTCCCCCGGACTAACTCACTCGAAAGGGTGGGAGAGCGATTGCGTCGCCCCGGCCCGGCTCCGAACCTGCCCGGGAGGACGCGGGGCGGTCCCCCGTCGGAACGGCGTCGGTTTCCGAGCGAAGCGAGAGGCGGGTGGTCCGGCGTGGACGCGGACGGGACGGGCGGGACGGGCGGGGACGGCGCGGAGGAGCGCACCAGGGCGGCCGGCGTGGCGGAGCGCGCGGTCGCGGTCGTAGGGGCCGCCTGCCGGCTGCCCGGCGGACTCTCGGACCTCGACGGCCTGTGGAGAGCGCTGGTCGAGGGACGGGACCTGGTCACCGAGGTGCCGCCCGACCGCTTCGACGTCCCGCGCTTCGTCGACCCGGCGCGCCCCCGCCCCGGCCGGAGCTACACCGCGGCCGGCGGCTTCCTCCCGGACGTCGCCTCTTTCGACGCCGACTTCTTCGGCATCGCGCCGAAAGAGGCCGCACGGATGGACCCGCAGCAGCGGCTGCTGCTGGAGATGGCGGTCGAGGCGTGTGACGACGCCGGCATCGCGCCGGCCCGGCTGGCCGGCTCGGACACCGCCGTCGTCATGGGGCTGTCGGACCACTCCTACGGCGCCCTGCAGATGCTCATGAACGAGTCAGTCAACGCCTACACCATGTCCGGCGGCGCCTCCTCGATCGCCGCCAACCGGCTGTCCCACTTCCTCGACCTGCGCGGCCCGAGCACGGCGGTGGACACCGCCTGCTCGTCGTCCCTGGTCGCCGTGGCGCAGGCCTGCCGCCTCCTGCTGGACGGCACCAGCCGCACGGCCCTCGCGGGCGGTGTCAACGTGCTGTTGAGCCCGTACCACTACGTCGGCTTCTCCCAGGCGTCCATGCTGTCGCCCAGCGGACGCTGCCGGCCGTTCTCGGCCGGCGCCGACGGCTACGTGCGCGCCGAGGGCGGCGGCGTGGTGGTCCTCAAGCGGCTGGCCGACGCGCTTGCCGACGGGGACCGGGTGCACGCGGTCGTCCTGGACTCCGCCACCAACTGCGACGGCCGGACGGCCGGGATCGCCCTCCCCAACCCGGACGCGCAGGAAGCCCTGTTGCGGGAGGCGTACGCCCGGGCGGGGGTACACCCCGATGACCTCGTCTACCTGGAGGCGCACGGCACGGGCACACCGGTGGGCGACCCCGCCGAGTGCCTGGCCGTCGGCCGCGCCCTCGGCGTCCGCCGGACCCGCGGTGCCCTGCCCATCGGCTCCGTGAAGTCCAACCTCGGCCACCTCGAGCCCGCCTCCGGCATGGCGGGCCTGTTCAAGGCGCTGTTGGTGCTGCGGCACGGAACCGTCCCGGCGACCCTGCACGCCTCGCCCCCGCACCCGGACATCGACTTCGCCGCGCTGCGCCTCGCCCCGGCCGTGGAACCCCGCACCGTCGACATCGGCACCCGGGCGGTGGTCGGCGTCAACTCGTTCGGCTTCGGCGGCGCCAACGCGCACGTCATCCTGGCCCCGCCACCCCGACCCGCGCCCCGGGCCGAACCCGCCCCGGGCGTACGGCCGGTGGCGGTCTCCGCCCGGACTCCCGAAGGCTTGGCGGACGCGGCGCGCGCCCTGGCCGAGCGCCTGCGGGACACCCGGCCGGAGGAGTTCCACGACCTCGCCCACACCGCGACGGTACGCCGGGGCCACCACCCCCACCGGGCCGTCGTCCTCGCCGCGGACCCGGCCGAAGCGGCGGCCGGACTGCTGGAGCTCACCGGCGCGGAGGCCGGGGCACCCCCGGAGAGCGGCCCTGAGGCGGACGGCGGATGCGCCGGCGAGGGCCGGGCGGAGGGCGGCGGACGCCCCGGCGGCGCGGCGGTGTCGCCCGGCACAGGGGCAGGCATGACCGGGCCGGAGGAAGCCGGGACCGCCGCCGGGGGCGCCCCCGGCGGCGAACGGCCCGGTGGTCTCGCCCCGCCGGGCGGCACCGCCGGGGCAGGAGCCGGAACGGACGGCTCGGTCCCGCCCGCGTCCGCCCCGCCTCCCGTACGCGTCCTCGCGGCGCCCGTCGCCGTCACCGCCCGGGCCGTCGAGCACGGCCGCGTCGTCTTCGCGTTCCCCGGCAACGGGTCCCAGTGGCCGGGGATGGCGCGGGAGGTGCTGCGGCAGGACCCGGCGTTCCGGGCGGGCGTCGAGGCGGCTGACGCCGTCCTGACCCCGCACCTGGGCTGGTCGGTGCTGGAGGCATCGGCGGGGCCTGCCGACGAGGAGCGGTTCGCGGCGGTCGAGGTGGCCCAGCCGCTGCTTTTCGCCGTCCAGGTGGGCCTGGTCGAGGCGTTGCGCCACCGGGGCGTGGTACCCCGGGCGGTGACCGGGCACAGCGTCGGCGAGATCGCGGCGGCCTGGGCGGCGGGCGCCCTCTCCCTGGAGGACGCCGCACGGCTGGTCGCCACCCGGGGACGGGTCCAGGCCGGCACCGCGGGCAAGGGCCGGATGGCGGGCGTCGCGCTCCCGCCCGACGAGGCCGCGCGGGCCGTCGAGCCGTTCCCCGGCCTGGAGATCGCCTGCGTCAACTCCGACCGGCACGTCACCGTCTCCGGCCCGGCCGAAGAGCTGGCCGCGTTCGTCCGGGCGCTCACCGACGCGGGCACGCCCTGCGTGGACCTCGGTCTGCGATACGCCTTCCACAGCGCCGCGATGGACCCGGCCGAAGGGCCGCTGAAGGCCGCGCTGGACCGGCTCGAGCCCCGGCCGGCCCGGATCCCTCTCTACTCCACGGTGACCGGCGGCCCCGTCGAGGGCACGGTGCTGGACGCCGCGTACTGGTGGCACAACATGCGCCGGCCCGTCCGCTTCGGGCCCGCCGTGCGCGAGCTGCTGGCGGACGGGTACGACGTGTTCCTCGACGTCGGACCGGAACCGATCCTCGCCCCGCACCTCCGCCGTGCCGCGGCCGGCCGGCCGGTCGCGGTGATCCCCACCCTGTCCCGTGCCGCGCACGGCCCGTCCGCGCTGCCGACGGCCGTGGCACGCGCGATCGCCGCCGGCGCCGACGTCGACCCGGGCGCGTACTTCCCCGTTCCCGGCCGGGTGGTCGACCTGCCCGCCTACCCCTGGCGGCGCGAGCGGCACTGGAACGGCGGACCGGACGCGTGGACGGGCGGCCTGCCGAGAGACGGGCACCCGCTGCTGGGCGAGCGCCTGCCGCTGCTCGAACCGGCCTGGCGCGGGCCGCTGGACCCGGTTTTCGTCCCCTGGCTGGCCGACCACCGGGTCGGCGGGTCCGTCATCATGCCCGGCGTCGGCTACGTCGAAGCGGCCCTGGCCGTCGGCCGCCGGACGTGGGACGGGCCGACGGAAGTGGAGGCGCTGGAGCTGGTCCGCCCGCTCGTCGTGCCGTGGGACGACCCCGGCGGCGTGTGGACGGAGGTCTCCTTCTCCCCGGACGACGGCATCCTCACCGTGGCGAGCTCCCGGGGCCGCCACGGCCCGCCGCAGCGGCACGCCCGCGGCCGGATCCGGCCCCTGCTCCGCTGCCGCCCGGACCCGCTGGACGTCGCGGCGGTGCGCGGCCGCTGCGAGCGGACGGTTCCGGGCGGGGAGCTCTACCCGGCCCTCGCCGAGGCCGGCTTGGACTACGGGCCCACCTTCCGCGGCCTCCGGGAACTGCACGTCGGCGACGGCGAGGTGCTCGCCCGTTACGAGCACCCGGTGCCGGAGGACGGGTACGAGGCCCACCCGTCGCTCACGGACGGAGCCCTCCAGGCGGGGGTGCCACTGCTGGCGGAGACGATGGCCGACGGGCGGCAGGCCTTCCTGCCCTCGGCGTTCGACGCCGTCCGCGTCTGGGGCCGCCCCCCGATCAGGGGCTGGATGCACGTCCGCGAGCGGGGCCGCACCGCGAACGAGGTGTGCTGGGACACCGTCGTCACCGACGGGGACGGGACGGTCGCCGCGGTCTTCGAGGGCTGCAGGCTCCGCCGCCTCGACCGGAGCGGCGGCGTACCACCGGTCCGCTACCGGTGGCTGATGCGGGCGGCCCCCCACTCCGCCGTACCGGCGGAGCCCAGCCCCCTGCCCGCGCCCGCCCTGCTCCTGGCGGCGGCCGAGGACCGCCCGGGCGCCCGGCCCGCGCCGGCCCGGGAGAACCGGCCGGTCGTGCTGCGCCGCCGGATCGGCGCCGCCCTGGCCGCGGACACGGCGGGGGCCGTGGCCCGGCTGCTGCCCGGTCCCGCCCGCCCGTTCGGCGTGGACGACCTCGTGGCCGCCGGCGTCCTCGCCCGCCACCGGCGGCTCGTCGCGTGGCGCCTCGCCTCGGCCGAGCGCCACGGCGCCCTGACGGCGTGCGCGGAGGCCGGCCGGTGGCGGCTCGCGGACCCGGGACCGGACGCCGACGCCCATCTGCGGCGGCTGATCGCGGACTTCCCCGAACTGGCCGCCGACTGCGCGCTGTACGCGGTCGCCGCGCGCTTCGACGCGCTGTGCCACGAGGAGGGCGCCCCGGAAGCGCTGTCGGGAAGCGGCGGCGTCGAACGGCTGGAGCACTACTACGACGTCGGCCCGGTCATGCGCCGCTACAACCGGGTCCTCCAGGCGCTGGTGGCCGAGGCGGCCGCCCGGTGGCCCGCGGACCGGCCGCTGCGGGTGCTGGAGGTCGGCGGCGGTACCGGCGGCACCACCGCCGCCCTGCTGCCGGTGCTGCCCGCCGACCGGACGCGCTACCACTTCACCGATCTCTCCCCGCTGGCCGTCTCCCGGGCGGAAAAGCGGTTCGCCTCCTACCGGTTCGTCGAGTACGGCACCTTCGATCTCGACAAGGACCCCGACGCCCAGGGCTTCGCCGAGGGCACCTTCGACCTCGTCGTGGCCGCCAACGCCCTGCACACCGCGAGGGACCTCGGCGCCGCACTCGGCCGGGTCGCCCGTCTGCAGGCGCCGCGCGGTCACCTGATGGCCCTGGAGACGCACGCTGAGGAGTTCGTCGTCCCGCTGTTCGGCACCCTGGACAGCGCCTGGTCCTTCGCCGGCCACGACCCGCGCCGGGACTCGCTGCTGCCGTCCGCCGCCCGGTGGCCGGAACTGCTGCGCGCCGGGGGGTTCACGGACGTCGTCCGGGCCGGCGGCCGGCGCCGCGGCGGGCCTGCCCCGGTCATGTCGGTGTTCCTCGCCGCCGCTCCCGAGCGGCCCGTCCCGCCTGTCCCGCCGCCGCCCGTCGACGGCGCGCGGTCCTGGCTCGTCGTCGGCGAGCGCCCTTCAGGCCCCTCGGGAGCGGACCTGCCGCGCGCCGTGGCCGACGGCCTCGCCGCCGCGGGCGCGCGGGTCGTGCACCACCCGGTGCCGAGCTCCGACCCGGACGTCTGGCGCGGGGCCCTCGGCGGCCGGCCGACAGCGGTCGTCCTCCTGCTGGACGCAGACCCCGAACGGCCCGACGGCGCCGCCCTGGTGGAACTGGCCGTCCGCCGGACCTCGGTGCTGCGCGCGCTCGCCACGGCCGTCCGGACCGCCGACGGCGGTCCGGAGACCCGACTGTGGCTGGTCACCCGCCCCAGCGGCGCGCTGCCCGCACCCGAGCGACCCCTGGCCCCGCACGACGCCGCCGCCTGGGGCGTCGCCCGGACCCTCGCCAACGAACACCCCGAGCTGACCGTCACCCGGATCTCGGCGGAACGCACCGGCGACCCGGCCCAGGACGCCCGGCGGATCGTCCGGGAGCTCCTCACCCCCACCGACGAGGACGAGATCGCCCTCACGGCCGGGGGCCGGTTCCTCCCCCGGGTGGAGGAGTGGTCCGAGGCCCACCACGGCACGGCCCCGGCCGCCGAGATGCCCGCCTTCTCGCTGCGCGTACGGGACCCCGGGCTCGCCTGCCGGCTCGCCTGGACCGAGGAGGCGGTACCCGAACCCGGTCCCGGCGAGGTCGTCGTCGCCGTACGGGCCGCCGGCCTCAACTACCGCGACGTGATGCTCTCGGCCGGCCTGCTGCCCGCCGACCCCTCGCGGGGCACGGCCGAGGCGCCGGGCCTGGAGTGTGCCGGGACCGTCGCCGCGGTGGGGGAGGGAGTCACCTCGGTGGCCCCGGGCGACCGGGTCCTCGCGCTGGCCCCCGGCACCCTCGCCTCGCACGTGTGCACGGTCGAACACGCCGTGGGGAAGCTGCCGAGCAGCATGTCCTTCACCGAAGGCGCCACGCTGCCGGTCGCCTTCCTCACCGTCCATTACGGGCTCGGGCACCTGGCCCGTCTCGCCCCCGGCGACACCGTCCTGGTGCACGCCGCCGCCGGCGGCGTGGGCCTCGCCGCCCTCCAGTACGCGCGGCGGCGCGGCGCCCGGGTGATCGCCACCGCCGGCAACCCCTTCAAACGCGAACTCGTGCGCGTGCTCGGCGTCGAGCACGTCCTCGATTCGCGCGACCCGTCCTTCGCCGAACGGGTCCGTGACCTCACCGGAGGCCGCGGGGTGGACGTCGTCCTGAACTCGCTGGCCGGCGAGGCGATCCCCCGGGGCCTGGAGGCACTGGCCCCCGGCGGGCGCTTCGTCGAGCTCGGCAAGCGCGACATCCACGAGAACCGGCCGCTGCTGCTCCGCCCGTTCGCGGGGAACATCGCCTTCTTCGGCGTCGACCTCCTCCGGCTGCTCGCGGAACCGGAGCTCGCCCGGCGGCAGTTCGCGGAAGTCACCGCGCTGATCCGGACCGGACGATACCGCCCGTTGCCGCACAGCGTGTACCCGGCGGCCCGCGTCGCCGAGGCGTTCGCCCTGCTCCGGCACTCACGGCACATCGGCAAGGTCGTGGTCTCCCTCGACCCCGACGACGACCCGCCGACCGTGGAACGACGGCCGGCGAGAGCCGCCCTCGACCCGGCCGGCACCTACCTGGTCACCGGCGGCCTCGGCGGGTTCGGGGCGGCGACCGCCCGCCGGCTGGCCGGCCTCGGCGCTCGCCGGCTGGCCCTCGTCGGCCGCAGGGGAGCCGCCTCCCCCGAGGCACCCGCGCTGCTCGCCGACCTCGCGGCGCGCGGCGTCACCGCCCGGGCCCACGCGGTGGACGTCACCGACGAGACCGCCCTGCGCGCGCTCGTCGAGGAGGCCGACCGGGAGGGACGTCCGCTGCGCGGCGTCGTCCACGCCGCCATGCACCTCGACGACGCGCTGCTGACCGAGCTGACCGACGAGCGCGTCCGGTCCGTCCTCGCCGCGAAACTGGCCGGGGCCGCGGTCCTGGACGCCGTCACCCGGGACCGCCCCCTGGACCTGTTCGTCGTCCACTCCTCCCTCGCCTCCACCATCGGCACCCCCGGCCAGGCGGCGTACGCGGCCGGCAACCTGGCCATGGAGGCCGTCGTACGGAGGCGGCGCCGCGAGGGGCGTGCCGGACTCGCGATGCTCTGGGGCGCCCTCGGCGAGACCGGTTACGTCGTGCGCAACGACCTCCAGCCCCTCCTGACCGGGATCGGCCTGGAACCCCTCACCCTCCGCGAGGCGTTCGCCGCGATGGACGGCGCCCTCGCCGAGGGCGCCGAATGCGTCGGGCTGGGCCGCGTCAACTGGGCGGTGACCCGCAGACTGCTGCCCGCCGTCCTGCCCCCGAGGCTGTTCGAGCTGCTGCCCGCCCTGCTGGACAAGGACGCCAAGGTCCACGACGACCTGCTGGCGCTGCTCGCCGGGATGCCCCCGGAGGAGGCCCTGGCCCACCTCGCCGACTCGGTGGCCGCCGCGCTCGCCACCGTCCTGCAACTCCCCGACGGCCGGATCGACCACCACCGCCGGCTGGACGAGTACGGCCTGGACTCCCTGATGGGCACCGAGCTGCTGGTGGGGCTGCGCCGCCAGTACGACGTCGAGATCCCGCCCATGGAGATCCTCCGCAGCAACGGGACGGTCGCCGACATCGCCCGCATCGTCCACGCCCGGCTGGGGCTGTCCGGCCCGCCGGCCGCCGGACCACCGGACGCGTGAACCGCCCGGAAACGCACCGGGGCCCGGGGACGCGTCCTTCCGCGTCCCCGGGCCCCGGCCGGTCGCCGCCCGTGAGCCCGTCAGCCCGCCGGCGTCACCGCCCGCTCGCGCTCCGCCGCCGTCCGGGCGTCGCCCGACTCCAGGCCCGGGCGGTGCAGGTCGAGCGCCGGGGATTCGGAACGGATCTTCGGCAGGGAGGGGAAGTTGTGCCGCGGCGGCGGGCAGGAGGTCGCCCACTCGAGGGAGCGGCCCCAGCCCCACGGGTCGTCGACCTCGACCCTCTTGCCGTACTTGGCGGTCTTCCAGATGTTGTAGAAGAACGGCAGGAACGACAGCCCGAGGAGGAAGGAACCCACCGTGGACAGGGTGTTGAGCGCCGTCCAGCCGTCGGCCGCCAGGTAGTCGGCGTACCGGCGGGGCATGCCCTCCGCACCCAGCCAGTGCTGGACGAGGAACGTCAGGTGGAAGCCCACCGTGAGCGTCCAGAACGTGACCTTGCCGAGCCGCTCGTCCAGCATCTTGCCGGTGAACTTAGGCCACCAGAAGTGGAACCCGGCGAACATCGCGTACACCACCGTGCCGAACAGCGTGTAGTGGAAGTGCGCGACGACGAAGTACGAGTCCGAGACGTGGAAGTCGAGCGGCGGCGCGGCCAGCAGGACACCCGTCAGACCGCCGAAGACGAACGTCATCAGGAAGCCGGTGGCCCAGAGCATCGGTGTCTCGAAGGAGAGTGAGCCCTTCCACATGGTGCCGATCCAGTTGAAGAACTTCACCCCGGTCGGGACCGCGATCAGGAAGGTCATGAAGGAGAAGAACGGCAGCAGCACGCCGCCCGTCACGTACATGTGGTGCGCCCACACCGTCACCGAGAGACCGGCGATGGAGACGGTCGCCGCGATGAGACCCCAGTAACCGAACATCGGCTTGCGGGAGAAGACCGGGATGATCTCGGAGACGATGCCGAAGAACGGCAGCGCCAGGACGTACACCTCGGGGTGGCCGAAGAACCAGAACAGGTGCTGCCACAGCAGCGCGCCGCCGTTGGCCGCGTCGAAGATGTGCGAGCCGAACTTCCGGTCCATCTCCAGCGCGAACAGCGCGGCGGCCAGCACCGGGAACACCAGCAGGATCAGCAGGGCGGTGAGCAGGACGTTCCAGGTGAAGATCGGCATCCGGAACATCGTCATGCCGGGTGCGCGCATGCAGATGATGGTGGTGATGAAGTTGACGGCACCGAGGATGCTGCCGAAGCCGGACAGGGCCACGCCCATGATCCACAGGTCGGCGCCGAGGCCGGGCGAGTGCTGGGAGTCGGACAGCGGCGTATAGGCGAACCAGCCGAAGTCGGCGGCGCCCTGCGGGGTGAGGAAGCCGGCGGCGGCGATCAGCGAGCCGAAGAGGAACAGCCAGAACGACAGCATGTTCAGCCGCGGGAACGCCACGTCGGGCGCGCCGATCTGCAACGGCATGATCCAGTTCGCGAAGCCGGTGAACAGCGGCATCGCGAACAGCAGCAGCATGATCGAGCCGTGCATGGTGAACGCCTGGTTGAACTGCTCGTTCGACATGATCTGCGAGCCGGGGCGGGCCAGTTCGGCGCGCATCAGCAGCGCCAGCACCCCGCCGACGATGAAGAAGACGAACGCGGAGACGAGGTAGAGCGTCCCGATCCGCTTGTGGTCGGTGGTCGTCAGCCACTCGACGGGTGAACTCCTCGGCCGGTGACCCACGGTCGCCTCCCCGGTGGGGCGCTCCGTCAGGGGTTTCTCGCCGCTCCGCATCCCGACGCCGTCCACTGGCACACCTGCTCCGCATCTGCCGAAGTTCTTCGCGGACCGGAGGGGTTGCGCCGTGGGGGTCACGGGCCCGTCCGGCCTCGTTCATGATCGGCGGCGGCCGGGGGCCGGAGCAGGGGCCGGGCGGGGCCCGGAGGAGGGCCGAACGGCCCTCTCCGCGCCGGCGCGCCCACCGGGAGCCGTTCTCGCGGGCTCACCGGGAGCCGCTCCCGCGGGCCCACTCGGGCCTGTCCCGGCGCGCCCACCAGGGCCTGTCCCGGCGCGGTCACAGAGCCCGTCCCGGTTGCCCCCACCCGGGCCGCCCGGCCCCACAGGCTCACCAAGGAGCCCAGAACCGCCCCACCACGAGCAGCGCGATCAGCCCGTACCAGACGGCGGGCACGGCCCAGTGGAACTCCAGCACCCCCAGGACCAGCGCACGCGGCGCGGGCAGGAACCGGTGCCGGAGGTTGTGCGCGGTCGTGTACCAGAACAGGGCGATCGTCACGGCCCACGCCAGACAGCACCACAGGCACAGCGCCCCGATCGCGTAGAGCGCCTGCGACATCAGCCACATGCAGAACACCGCCCCGGCCAGCGTCCCCAGATGGAACGTCAGCCAGCACCAGCGCGGCAGGCGGGCTCCGGTCAGCAGCACGACACCGAGAGCGACGACGACCGCGTAGGCGGCCAGGCCGATCAGCGGGTTGGGAAAGCCGAACACCGACGCCTGGTCGCTCAGCATCACAGGGGTGCACGACACCACGGTGTTGAGGCTGCACGCGGGCCGGAAACCCGGGTTCTCCGCCAGCCGGATCTTGTCGACGGTGATCTGGAAGGAGGCGAGCAGCCCCAGCGTCCCGGCGACGACCAGCAGCCAGGCGAAGGCCCGGCCGGCACCGGCGCCGCGCCGGGAGGCCCCGGCGGCATCCCCGGGAGCCCGGTCCGGCGGTCCCGCCGCCCGGTCCGGGTCCCGGACGTCCCCGTCGGCCGCCCGGTCGAACGCGGTATCCGTCATGGCTGTCCCTCCTGGTCCCTGGGCACGAGGCTCCCGCGCCGGCGGGCCCGCCCTCCCCGGCGGGACGACGGGCCGCCGGGCAGGGCGGAGCGGGCCCGCCGCCGCGCCACTCGGCGGCGGACCCGTCGCGTCCATTCAACGAGGCCGCGGCGGCCCCGGACAGGGGCCGGTCGGCCCCACCCGAGGACACGGCGATACGGTGTGCGGGGGTCTGAACAGGGCCGACCGGCCGTCAAGGGCCGCTTCCGGCCCCCCGGTCGGCAGGGCGGCGGCGAGCCCGGGAGAGGCGAGGAGAGGCGTGGAGAACACCGGGTCGGCGGCGGTACGGCTGCCGCAGCTCAGACTGGACGAACTGCTGGACGAGGTCCAGGCCCGGCTCGACGCCGCCCGCGGCACCCGCGACCGCGTGCACAAACTGCTGGAGGCCGTGCTGTCGGTCGGCCGCGGCCTGGACCTCGAACAGGTGCTGCGCGGCATCATCGAGGCGGCCGTGGTGCTGGTCGACGCACGGTACGGCGCCCTTGGCGTCATCGGTCCCGACGGCCGGCGGCTGTCCCAGTTCCTCACCGTCGGACTCACCGACGAGGAGATCGCGGCCATCGGCCCGTACCCCTGCGGCCACGGCATTCTGGGCGAACTGATCCGCCGTCCGGAACCGCTGCGGCTGCCGAAGATCTGCGACCACCCCGCCTCGTACGGCTTCCCGCCCGGCCACCCGCCGATGAACACCTTCCTCGGCGTGCCCATCCGGGTCCGCGACCACGTCTTCGGCAACCTGTACCTCACGGAGAAGCGCGGGGGAGCGGACTTCGAGGACGAGGACGAGGAGGTGCTGGCCACCCTCGCCGTCGCCGCCGGCATCGCCATCGAGAACGCGCGGCTGTACGAGGAGTCCACCCGGCGCGAGCGGTGGCTGCGGGCCGGCGCCGAGGTGACCACCGCCCTGATGTCCGACCGGCCGCGCGCCGAGGTCACCGCCCGCATCACCGAACTCGCCCGCGAGATCACGGGATCCGCCCTCGCGGTGTTCTCCCTGCCCGAGGCCGGGGACGGCGCCCTGACCGTCGAGGCGGCCACCGGCGCGGCGGCCGACGCGCTCCGGCACCTGGTCCTGCCCCTCGAAGGCACCCTGAGCGGCGCCGCGTTCACCGCCGGCCGCCCCGCCCGGGGCCGCGCCGACGAGGTACCGGCGGGCCCGGCCGGCCCGGGCTCCGCCCTCGCCGTACCCGTCACCTCCGGCGACGACGTCGTACACGGCGTGCTGCTGCTCGTCCGGGCGGCGGCCGCCGGCGACTTCCCGGAGTGGGAGACCGAACCGCTGCTGGCCTTCGCCGGCCAGACCGGACTGGCGATGGAGCTGGCCGAACGCCGGGCCGACACCGCCCAGTTGGCCCTGCTGGAAGACCGCGACCGGATCGCCCGCGACCTCCACGACCTCGCCATCCAGCGGCTGTTCGCCACCGGCATGACCCTGCAGAGCGCCGACCGCTTCATCGACCACCCCGAAGCCGCCGAACGCGTCCGCCGCGCCGTCGGCGACCTCGACGAGACCATCAAAATCATCCGCTCCACCATCTTCGGCCTCCGCTCCCGCGAGACCGCCCCCCAGCACGGCCTGCGCACCCGCGCCGTCCGCGCCGTCGCCGAGGCCGGCACCGCCCTCGGCTTCGCCCCCAGCCTCCGGATGGAGGGCCTGCTCGACACCCAGGTCCCCCGCGAGGCCGCCGACGACGCCGTCGCCGTCCTCGCCGAAGCCCTGGCCAACGTCGCCCGGCACGCGGCGGCCGGCGCGGTCGACGTCGCCGTCGTCAACGAGGGCGGTGAACTGGCGCTGACCGTCGCGGACGACGGCGTGGGCGTGCCCTCCACCGGAGGCCGCCGCAGCGGCCTCCGCAACCTCGCCGAACGCGCCGAGCGCCACGGCGGCACCCTGACCCTGTCCACCCCGACGGACGGCGGAACGCTCCTGGAATGGCGCATCCCCCTGACGAACGGCGGTTCCGGCACCACCGGCGGCTGCCCGGTGACCCACACCCCGGCGGTCGGAAGAGCCACCGGCGGACGATAACCCTCACCGTCCCCACGGCACGCCCGACACCACGCGCTCGTGATCACCACACCCCAGCATTCGCCTGGGGGTGCCACCGCAAGGCGGGGAAGATGGCAAATCCAGGACTGCGGAGATGCTGAAGTCGATGTGACGGGGTAAATCGGTATGAGGATGTCAGCCGATGGGGCGGGGAACTTTGTGACCGCAATGCCGAGATTCGTTTACCGGGGGCCTGATGGTTGCGTTCAGCTTTGTTCCCCGAGATGACGATCCTTCCTGGGGTGTCGGCGGCCTCTTGGGTCGGCCGGCTCAGGCGCTGACCGCCGATGACCTGACGTTTCACTACTTCAACGTCGATGTGGTGATTCACGACGGTGAGAATGAGATTGTCCTGAGGGCGCCGGGCTTGCCTGTGGTCGACTTCGTCCTGATGGTCGTTCAGTTGTGCCGGGAAGTCGCGTCATCTGGTGCGTCGGTCGTGGAATCCTCGCAGTCCCAGGATTCAATTGCGGCCGTGCGGCGGGGTGACGAGGTGGAGATCTCCTACAGCTTCTCCGGTGTCGTGTCGCGGGTCTCCTGGGATGAATTCAGGGAAGTCGCGAGACGCGCTTCGGGTTCCGCTTTGTCGGTGCTCCATGGTGCTCACGAAGGGTTGAGGATCAATCGGTACCTGGTCGGTCTTTCCGACCTTGTTCGGTCTGATTGATTCGGTTTTTTCCGCTCCTCGATCAGTGTGGCTTCCGGGGCCCACCAGGAAACGTCCGGTGGGCCTCCGGCGGGAGTCGACGACCTCGATGTCGTCGAGTGGCCGCCGCCAAGCATGCCGGTTCCCCGCCCCGGTGGCGTGGAAGCGTCGCTGTCACTTTGCGGCCGGAAGAGATCGGCCCGTGCGATGCCCCCACCGTCCGGCCCGCCCGGGAGGTTCAGCCTGCCCCGCCGACAGGTGGCGGCGCCCACCGGCGGCCGTGCAATCGGAGCGGGGTTCGAAGGCCCCGCCCGGCACGCGTCCCATGGCGTCCGGCCGTGGGAAGTGGAACCGTGGAGGCATGCCGGAGCCCGAGAAGTCCCAGCGGTCCGAGGAGCGCCGAGGCGCGGAACGTGTCGACGATGCGCGGCGGCCCGCCCGTCAGGCCGGGATCGACGACAAGGAACTGGCCGCCCTGGACGCCCACTGGCGGGCCGCCAACTATCTGGCGGCCGGGCAGATCTACCTGCTGGACAACCCGCTGCTGACCGAGCCGTTGCGGCCGCAGCACATCAAGCCGCGGTTGCTCGGGCACTGGGGGACGTCGCCGGGGCTGAATCTCGTGTACACCCACCTCAACCGGGTGATCAGGGAGCGGGGGACCGACGCGCTCTGTGTGTGGGGGCCGGGGCACGGGGGGCCGGCCGTGGTGGCCAACTCGTGGCTGGAGGGGAGTTACAGCGAGACGTATCCCGATGTCACCCGGGACGCGGACGGGATGGCACGGCTGTTCCGGCAGTTCTCGTTCCCGGGCGGGGTGCCCAGCCACGTCGCGCCCGAGACGCCGGGGTCGATCCACGAGGGCGGGGAGCTGGGGTACTCCCTCTCGCATGCCTACGGGGCCGCGTTCGACCGGCCGGACCTGCTCGTGGCCTGCGTGGTCGGGGACGGGGAGGCGGAGACCGGGCCGTTGGCCGCCTCCTGGCATTCCAACAAGTTCCTCGATCCGGTGCGGGACGGGGCCGTGCTGCCCATCCTGCACCTCAACGGCTACAAGATCGCCAACCCCACCGTCCTCGCCCGGCTCCCCGAGCACGAGCTCGATCGGCTGCTGCACGGGTACGGGCATCACGTCCTGCGCGTCACGGGTGACGACCCGGCGGCCGTGCACCGGGCCATGGCCGCCGCCATGGACACCGCGCTGGACCACATCGCCGCCATCCGGCGTACGGCCCGCGAGGAGGGCGTCACCGACCGGCCCTCCTGGCCCGTCATCGTGCTGCGCACGCCCAAGGGGTGGACCGGGCCGGGAGAGGTCGACGGGGTGCCTGTCGAGGGCACCTGGCGTGCCCATCAGGTGCCGCTGTCCGGCATCCGGGACAACCCCGAGCACCTGCGGCAACTGGAGGCGTGGCTGCGGTCCTACCGGCCGGAGGAGCTGTTCGACGGTGACGGCCGGCCCGTCTCCCGGGTGCTGGAGTGCGTGCCCGAGGGGGCGCGGCGGCTCGGGGCCACCCCGTACGCCAACGGCGGGCTGCTCCTGCGCGACCTGCCCCTCCCGCCGCCGGAGCGGCACGCGGTGGCCGTGGACCGGCCGGGCGCCGGGCGGCACGAGCCGACGGCCGTGCTCGGCGACCTGCTCGCCGACGTCATGGCCGCGACGGCCGAGCGTCGCGACTTCCGTCTCGTGGGTCCCGACGAGACCGCCTCCAACCGGCTCCAGGCGGTCTACGGTGCGACCGGCAAGGCCTGGCAGGCCGAGACAGTCCCGACCGACGAGCATCTCGACCGGCACGGGCGGGTGATGGAGATTCTCTCCGAGCACACCTGCCAGGGGTGGCTGGAGGGGTACCTCCTCACCGGGCGGCACGGGCTGTTCTCCTGCTACGAGGCGTTCGCGCACATCGTCGACTCGATGGTCAACCAGCACATCAAGTGGCTGCGGGTCTCCCGGCGGCTGCCGTGGCGGCGGCCCATCGCCTCCCTCAACTACCTGCTCACGTCCCATGTCTGGCGGCAGGACCACAACGGCTTCTCGCACCAGGACCCCGGCTTCGTCGACCACGTCCTCAACAAGAGCCCGGAGGCCGTCCGGGTGTACCTGCCGCCGGACGCCAACACCCTGCTGTCCGTCGCCGACCACGCCCTGCGCAGCCGCGACTACGTCAATGTGATCGTCGCGGGCAAACAGCCCTGCTTCGACTGGCTCACCCTCGACCAGGCCCGCGCCCACTGCGCCCGGGGCGCGGGCGTGTGGGAGTGGGCCGGTACGGAGGACGGCCGGCGGGAGCCCGACGTGGTGCTGGCGTGCGCCGGGGACGTGCCGACGGAGGAGACCCTGGCCGCCGCCTCCCTGCTCCGCCGGCACCTGCCCGACCTGGCCGTCCGCGTGGTCAACGTCGTGGACATCGCGCGGCTGATGCCGCACGGTGAGCATCCGCACGGCATGCCGGACCACGAGTTCGACGCCCTCTTCACCACCGACCGGCCCGTCGTCTTCGCGTACCACGGCTATCCGTGGCTGATCCACCGTCTCGCCTACCGGCGGGCGGGCCACCGGAATCTCCACGTTCGCGGCTACAAGGAGAGCGGCACCACGACGACGCCCTTCGACATGCTGGTGAGCAACGACCTCGACCGCTACCGGCTCGTCATGGACGTCATCGACCGCGTCCCCGGGCTCGGTGTCCGCGCCGCCGCGGTGCGGCAGGCGATGGCCGACGTCCGGACCCGCCACCACGCCTGGATCCGCGCCCACGGCACGGACCTGCCGGAGGTGGAGGAGTGGACCTGGGAGGGGTGAACCGGCGGTTCGGCTCCCGGCCCGGGCCACGGAGGGTCGGCTCCCGGCCCGGGCCGCGGTGGGTCAGCTCCCGGCCCGGGCCGCCTCCGAGGCGATCACCGCGGCCTGGATGCGGCGTTCCACGCCCAGCTTGGCGAGCAGCCGCGAGATGTGGTTCTTGACCGTCTTCTCGGAGAGGAAGAGCTGCCGGCCGATCTGCCGGTTGGTCATGCCTTCGCCGATGAGCGCCAGGATGTCGCGCTCGCGTGGCGACAGGCCGGCCAGCCGGTCGTCCTCCGGGTGCGCGCCCTCGTCGCCGCGCAGGCTGCTCATCAGCCGGGCGGTGGTGGCCGGGTCGAGCATGGACTGACCGGAGGCGACCGTCCGGATCGCCGCGACCAGGTCGGAGCCCTTGATCTGCTTGAGTACGTAGCCCGCGGCGCCCGCCATGATGGCGTCGAGCAGGGCGTCGTCGTCGTCGAACGACGTGAGCATCAGGCAGGCCAGGTCCGGCATCCGCGAGCGCAGTTCCCGGCAGACGGAGATGCCGTCGCCGTCGGGCAGCCGGACGTCCAGCACGGCGACGTCGGGCCGCAGCGCGGGACCCCGGGCGAGGGCCTGGCCGATCGTGCCGGCCTCGCCGGCCACCGTGATGTCGTCCTCGGCGTCCAGCAGGTCCTGGATGCCCCGCCGGACGACCTCGTGGTCGTCCAGGAGGAACACCCGGATCGGCTTCTCCGGAGAGAAGACCCTTGCCTGTTCCACTGCCCCTCCTGTCACCGTCCGCGCCGGTCGTGCCGGTCACGCTTCGTATCGATCGTGGTCGATCGTACGGGGTGGTGCCATGGGCCGAACGGCCCCACCTCAGCACGGTGCCCGCCCGGCACACGGGCCACCGCCGTCCCGTCCTGTGGAGCCGAACGGGTGGTGTCGGCGTCACGGCCGTTCCCGGGTGCCGAAGGCCGGGCGCACGCTGGGCCCACAGCGTCCCCTTTGCCCCTCGGCGATTTGGGAAAGGCGGTGGAACATGGCCGGTCTGGAAGTCAAGAGCAGCGGCCTGCTGTTCCTCGGCAACGGTCAACAGAACAATTTCGCCTTCGACTTCGGCAAAGTCCCGTCCGGCACCTCCTGGATCCGGCCCTGTGTGAACCACACGTCGTTCAGCGACCGGAACGCGCAACTGGAGTACGTGTCCGAGTTCTCGTTCTGGGACTTCAACGACCCGATCCCGCCGTTCTGGGGGCTGACCCTCCGGGCGACCGGGAACTCCGAGTTCTTCTTCACCCTCGTCCTGGTGACCCCGTGACGGAAACGGACGGTTCGCTCATGCGCGTGCACGCGGTATTCGACGAGAACGGGGACATCCTCGCCCTGGCGGAGATCGTGGAGGAGGGAGACGATCGCGTCGGGGTCCGCCCGGTGCCCGGTGACGACCGCAAGACGGCGGAATTCGCGGTCCCTGAGGAGTGCGTGGGAAAACCCCTCGCGACGCTGGCCGACCGCTACCGGGTGGAGGACGCGTCCGGCGGGCCCCGGCTGACCCGGCGCTAGCGACCGCCGACGGGCGGCGACGGCGGTAGTGGACGGGCCCGTCCGGCGGATGCGCACGGGCCGCCGGACGGGTCACCGGGAGAGTCGGGACGGGACTCAGGAACGGGAGTGAGAGGCGGGAGTCAGGGCCGAGGGATGTTGCGCAGGTTCGAGCGGGCCATCTGCACCATCCGGCCCACGCCCCCGTCCAGCACCATCTTTCCGGCCGAGAGGGCGAATCCGCCCACCATGTCCGCGCTGATCTTCGGGGGCATGGAGAGCGCGTTGGGGTCGGTCACGATGTCCACCAGCGCCGGTCCCTTGTGCCGGAACGCGTCCCGCAGCGCGCCCCGCACGTGCTTGGGCTTCTCCACCCGCACCCCGTACGCCCCGGCCGCCGTGGCGAGCGCCGCGAAGTCCGGGTTGCGGTTGGCCGTGCCGTACGACGGCAGGCCGCCCACCATCATCTCCAGCTCCACCATGCCCAGCGACGAGTTGTTGAACAGCACCACCTTCACCGGCAACCCGTACTGCACCAGCGTCAGGAAGTCGCCCATCAGCATGGAGAACCCGCCGTCCCCGGACATCGACACCACCTGCCGGTCCGGGTCGAGGAACTGCGCCCCGATCGCCTGCGGCAGCGCGTTGGCCATGGAACCGTGGGTGAACGAGCCGATGACGCGCCGACGGCCGTTGGGGGTGAGGTAGCGGGCGGCCCAGACGTTGTTCATGCCGGTGTCGACGGTGAACACCGCGTCGTCGGCCGCCTCCTCGTCCAGGATCGACGCCACGTACTCCGGGTGGATCGGCGTGTGCTTCTCGACCTTCCGCGTGTACGCCTTGACGACGCCCTCCAGGGCGTCCGCGTGCTTCTTCAGCATCTTGTCGAGGAACTTCCGGCCACTCTTGACCTGCACCTTCGGCGTGAGGCAGCGCAGGGTCTCGCGCACGTCGCCCCATACCGCCAGGTCCAGCGCGGACCGCCGGCCCAGGTGTTCCGGCCGCACGTCCACTTGGGCGATCTTCACGTCGTCCGGCAGGAAGGCGTTGTAGGGGAAGTCGGTGCCCAGCAGGATCAGCAGGTCGCACTCGTGGGTGGCGTCGTACGCGGCGCCGTAGCCCAGCAGCCCGCTCATGCCGACGTCGTACGGGTTGTCGTACTGGATCCACTCCTTGCCGCGCAGCGCGTGGCCGACGGGCGCCTTCACCTTCTCGGCGAACCGCATCACCTCGTCGTGCGCCCCCGCCGTGCCGGCGCCGCAGAACAGCGTCACCTTCCCGGCCTCGTCCACCATCCGCGCCAGCGCGTCGATCTCCGCGTCCCCCGGGCGCACCGACGGCCGGGTGGTGACCAGCGCGTGGTCCCCGGTGGGCGCGGCGGCCGGCTGCCCCGCGACGTCCCCGGGCAGCACGATGACGCCTACGCCGCCGCGCCCGACCGCGTTCTGGATGCCGGTGCGCAGCACCCGCGGCATCTGCTGCGGGGTGGACACCATCTCGCAGTAGTGGCTGCACTCCTGGAAGAGCCGGTCCGGGTGGGTCTCCTGGAAGAAGCCGGTGCCGATCTCGCCGCTCGGGATGTGCGAGGCCAGCGCGAGCACCGGGGCCATCGAGCGGTGGGCGTCGTACAGGCCGTTGATCAGGTGCAGGTTGCCGGGGCCGCAGGACCCCGCGCAGGCCGCCAGCTTCCCGGTCAACTGGGCCTCCGCGCCCGCGGCGAACGCGGCGGCCTCCTCGTGGCGGACGTGCACCCAGTCGATGGCCGCGTTGCGGCGCACCGCGTCCACGACCGGGTTGAGGCTGTCGCCGACGACCCCGTAGAGCCGCCGCACCCCGGCCCGCGCCAGAATGTCGACGAACTGCTCCGCCACCGTCTGCTTGGCCATGAGAAGGCTCCTCCGTTCCGCCGAGTCGTACGCGACCGGCGCGGCGACGCACGCCGGTCTCCCGCGCCCCTGCCCCAATCCACCCACGGAACACCTGGTCGTGCATCTTCGTGCGGCGCGCTTCCCGCGCGACGGGGTCCCGTGGGTTCAGTCCAGGCCGCGTGCCGCCCGGAAGCGGGCCAGGGCCTCGGCGAGGCCGACGAGCGGTTCCGGATAGCGCAGCCGGGAGCGGGCGGCGGCGGGCAGCTTCCACGGCTCGTGCGCGGCGGGCCCGGGGACGCCGGCCAGTTCGGGGACCCAGCGGCGGACGTAGGCGCCGTCGGGGTCGAAGCGGCGGCCCTGGACGACGGGGTTGAGAACGCGGTTGGGGCGGGTGTCCGTGCCGGTGCCGGCCATCCACTGCCAGTTGAGCTGGTTGTTGGCCAGGTCGCCGTCGACCAGGTGGCGGAGGAAGTGCCGGGCGCCCTCCCGCCAGTCGTGGTACAGGGTCTTGGTGAGGAACGAGGCGACGATCATGCGCGCCCGGTTGTGCGTCCAGCCCTCGTGGGCGAGCTGGCGCATCGCCGCGTCCACGACCGGGTAGCCGGTGTGGCCGGACCGCCAGGCGTCGAACTCGTCGGCGTCCCGGCGCCAGATGTCGTGACGCGTCCGGTAGTCACGGGCGGCGGCCCGGGGGACGGCGGCCAGCACCTGGTGGTGGAAGTCCCGCCAGGCCAACTGGCGGACGAACGCCTCCGCGCCGGGCGCGTCCCCGCGCGCCCGGGTCACCACTTCGAGCGGTGACAGGCAGCCGAAGTGCAGGTAGGGGGAGAGGCGGGAGGTGGCGTCGGCGGCCAGGTCGTCGTGCAGCTCGGCGTAGCGGTGCACGCCGCCGCGCAGCCAGGCCGTCAGCCGGCGGCGGCCCTCGCGCTCACCGCCCTTGGGGAGACCGGGTGCCGTGCCGCTCGCCCCCAGATCGGCGGCCGAGGGCACGGGCAGCCCGTCCGCCTCCGGCACGGTGACGCGCCGGGGCGGGTCCGCGACCGCCCGCGGCGCCTGCGCCGACCAGCGGCGGAAGTACGGCGTGAACACCGCGAAGTGGTTCTTCCCGACGGGCGCCACCTCGCCCGGGGCCATCACCGTGACCACCGCGTCATGCACGCGGAGCCGCCGCCCGTCCGCCTCCAGCGCGGTCCGCAGCCGCTCCTCGCGGCGGTGCGCGTAGGCGCTCACCCCGGCGGCGACGTGCACCTCCGCCGCGTCCGTCGCGGCGGCCACCCGGCAGGTCTCCTCGACCACGTCGCCCCGGCGGACGACCAGCCGGCCGCCGCGCGCCCGCAGCCCCTCGTCGAGGTCGGCCAGGCAGTCGGCGAGGAACGCCGACCGGTTGGGGGCGGCGAAACCGGCGTCGGCGACGCCGCTGTCCACGACGAACAGCGGGACGGTCGCGTCGGCGGCGCGCACGGCCGCCCGCAGCACCGGGTTGTCGTACAGCCGCAGGTCGGAGGTGAACAGGGCGATGGCGACGCGCATGCCGTCAGGCTACGGCGCACCGCGCGGCGGCCGGGGACGCGCGGTGGCGCGCCGGGGCGCGGCGCGGGGGCCGTTCGGGTGAGCGGGCGGCCCCGGGCAGGGATGCCGGGCCGGGGCCTGGAACACCTGACCAGGAATCCCCGCGCGCCCCGGGTGCGGCGGGGGAGGAGCGACCGCGACGAGAGAGGCCCGTATGCCCGCCGACGAACTGCCCCGCTTCCTGGCGGCCCTGAGCCCCGCGAGCCGGAAGAAGGTCGAGAGCCAGCCGCGCGAGCGGCAGGAGCAACTGGCCGCCGCCTGGGAGGCCGAACTCAGCGAGGACACCGATCTGGACACCCTGAGCGAGCTGTCGCCCGCGGCGGCGGCGGACGAGGCGGCCGAACGGGTGGTGCGGGAGTTCTTCGAGGAGTGAGGGGGCGTAGAGAGCGCTGGGGGAGCGGTGCGGTCACGCCGGGGACCGCCGGGGGTCAGAAACGGCGGCGGTCGGCGACGGCCGCCCGTACCACCGGGGCGGCCCCGTCCCGGCCGCCGTGCGGCGGAAGTGCCTCCGTCCGGGTGCCGGGGCCGGGGTCGTGGCCGGTGCCTGTTCCGGTGCTGCCGCTGCCGCCGCTGGTGCCGGTTCCGCTGTCGGCTCCGGTGTCAGGATCCGAGTGTCCCCCCGTCACCCTGGTGCTCTCCAGTACCTGGTCCACCTCCTCCTGCGCCGGTCCGCCGGCCGGCTGGTCGATGCCCAGGAGGAAGGCGGCCCGCGTCGCGTCCACCTCCAGGAGGGTCATCCGCAGGTGGGCCGGCCCGTCCTGCTCGGCGTCCACCCGCAGGGCCACCGTGTGGGCGGGGTGCCCGTCCACGGTGGTCGGCCGGGACTCGTCCAGTGCGACGGGCCGGTCCGGGTAGAAGAACTCGGCGTTCGAGCGGGCCGACCGCTCCGCCCACAGGCGCAGCCGGTCCCGGGGGATGGCGCCGGAGCGGCCGGTGAGGACGACGGCCATCCGGTGGTCGCCGTCCTGCTTCTTCCTGCCGATCGACGTCGTGAAGGCGTCGATGAGCTTCTGCTTCCGGTCCTGCTCCCAGCCTTCGGGGATGGCGTAGGACAGCCCGGACGCACCGTCCGTCACCCGCGGCCGTCCGGCCAGCGGGGAGTCGTCACCGTCCCGCGTCAGCCACCAGGCCCCCGCGGTACCACCGGCCAGCACGGCCAGGGCGACGGCCCCGGCCACCACCGCCCGCCTCCGCCGCGGCCGCACGGGCGGGACCGGCGGCAGGGGCGGCGGGAAGCCGGGGAACGGGGGGAGCTGGAGGCCGGCCTGGGGTCCGGTGAACGGCGGTGTGGTCATGCCGCCATCCTGCGGCCCGGGCGGGTGCTCGGACCTGAGCGTTCGTACTCAGTTCCGGTACTCAAGTGATCAAGTCGGTGGACGCGCAGGGCGAAGGGCGCTGCTTCCGGGCTCCTGCCGCGTTCGCGGAAGCGCCGGTCGTGAGGGTGCCCGACCGGATAACCTCGTTCAGGGGGCCGGGAAGTTGGAGTGTGACACTCGTCCGGACCGCGGACGGAGAAGCGGTCCCGGCCGACGAACGACCGGGACCGCGGCGGGACTCACCTCAAGCCGGCCGGTCCCGGTGCGTTACAGCCGCACCGAGGCTTCCGCCCCCGCACGCGATCTCCTGCCGTAACGCTGCCGTTCCTGCCCGATTCCGGGCAGGAACATGGACGTTCTCCCGCGCTCCGGCCTAGGGTCACGTCGTGATCATTGCGGGCGCGACGGAGACACCGTGTCCTCGAACCGTGCGCGCACCCACCCGGTCACGTCACCGGAAGCGAAAGGACATCCCCGTGCACCCGCTCCCCACCGGTGCCCAAGCGGTGGTCTTCGACTGCGACGGCTTGCTGGTCGACACCGAGACCTGCTGGAGCGTGGCGGAATCGGCCGTCTTCGCGGCGCATGGCCGTCCTTTCGGTCCCGAACAGAAGGCTCTCCTCATCGGCCGGAGCCTGGAGGCCGCGGGGGAGGCCATGGCCCGGTACCTCGGACACCCGGGAGCCGGGCCCGAGTTCGCCGCCGAACTCCTCGCCGCGGTCCGCGAGCGGCTTTCCCGGGGCGCCGCGGCCCTCCCCGGTGCCGTGGAACTGGTGCACGCCTGCCTGGCGGCGGCCGTGCCCGTCGCCGTGGCCAGTAACAGCCCGCGTGAACTGCTGGACACGGCCCTGCGGTCCGCCGGCCTCGCCGACTGCTTCACGTACTCGTTCGCCGCCGACGAAGTGAGTTCCCCCAAACCCGCGCCGGAGCTCTACCTCACGGCCTGCGCGACGCTGGGTGTGGCCCCGGAACGTTCCGTGGCCTTCGAGGACTCGGCCACGGGAGCCGCCGCGGCACGTACCGCAGGGCTTTACGTCGCGGTCGTACCGTCCATGAGGGGAGTCGATGTCGACCACGACTGGCTGGGTGGCAGTCTCACCGACCCCGCGGTGCGGCAGTGGGCCGGGGAGCTGGGACGCGGCACGGCCCGCTGACCCGCAGCTCTCCCACGGCCGGACGGCCCCGCCGTCGGGAATGCCCGGCAGATGAGCTTCGTCCCGGCCGCGTCCGGCCCCTCGTCCGGCCCCGGGCGCGGCCCCGTCGCCGAAGGCCCGGCCGCTCCGGCGAAGAGGCCCGGGTCCCGAGGCCGAGGATTGAGGCCGAGGAGGATTCAGCGGCGCGCGTCCGAGCGCGGGCGTCGGAGGGTGAAGGTGTCGACGGGGGTGAGGTCGCCGTGGGGGCCGTCGAAGGTGTAGTAGGTGACGCGCATGCGGGTGATGCCTTCGCGGCGGTCGCCGGGGTCGACGTCGAACGCGGCGAAGCCGCGGTTGTGCTCGCGGTCCTGGACTGCCGCCCAGGGAGCCTCCTCGGGGATCCACACCGGCTCGCGGTGGCCGGAGGAGGTCTTGTCGTCCTTGAGGCCGACGAGGACCCGGGCCCGCGGTGTGTCGAAGAGGTCGTCCTGGCTGGTGGCGATGTTGCCGCCGGCGCCGATGACCATGTGGACGGTGCCCTTGGCCGTGTCGACGAGGTCGGTGCGGGTGGAGGCCGGGACGGGGGTGCGGGCGTCGTTGGGAAGGGTGCCGCGGACCGGGTGGGAGCGTTCGTAGTGGTGCTCGTGCCCGCTGACCACCAGGTCGACGCCGTACGCGTCGAACAGCGGGCCCCAGGCCCGGCGTACCCCGAGGTCGCTGCCCGCGCTGCGGTGGCTGGAGATCATCGGCTGGTGCATGCAGACCACGATCCAGTCGATGCCCCGGTCCGCGCGCGCGGCCTTCAGCTCGCGCTCCAGCCAGCGGCGTTGGGCGCCGCCCGAGTAACCGCTGATGTAGGTGTCCCCGCCGTCCTGGAGCGCCACGTCGTCGTTGGCGAGGCTGATGAAGCGGACCGCGCCGACGGTGAACGCGTACCACATGCCCCGGGTCTCCTCGTCGGAGGAGGCGGACGACGCCGGGAGCGCGAAGTAGGTCTGGTAACCGGCCGCCCCGATGGGTCCGTTGCCCTTCTCGTTCTCGTGGTTGCCCGCGCAGGGCATCCACGGGCGCAGCCGGGTGGAGCGGCTGTTGTTGATGAACCAGTCGGCCCAGGTCGCCACCCGGCTGGTGCCCCAGGCGCCGGCGATGGCGGCGTAGCACAGGTCGCCGTTGACGAAGTTGAACAGCGGCGCGACCCGCTCGACGGCCGCGACGATGTCCGCGGAGGCGGGCGAGCCGACCTGGCTGCTGGTGTGCAGCGGGTAGCGGTTGACGGGGGAGGGGACGCCGTCCGGGAGGTGGACGATCCGCCGCAGGTTCGGCGTCGCCTGGTCGCCGAAGCTGGTGAAGGTGAAGGCGGCGCGGCCGCGGGGCGCCGTGGTGAAGGAACCGGTCTCGGGGGTCGCGCCGTCGTGTCCGGCCGTGTACAGGTAGGTGGTCGAGGGGTGCAGGCCGGTGATCCGGGCGTGGTGGACGTACACCTCCTCCTTCGACAGGCCGTCCCGATAGGTACGCGTCTCGGCCTCGACGGCCCGGCCGCCGTGCCCGCCCGCCGGCGAACCGAGCCGCACCTGCGGCCGGCGGACCGACTGCGGGGTGATCCAGGAGACGGTCATCTCCGTGGCCGGGTCCGAGCCGAACTGCAGGTGCACGCCCAGCACTCCGGGCGCGCCCAGCCGGTGCGGCCGGCTCTGCGGCAGTGGCCCGGGGGAGGCCGCCGCCGTCGACGGACCGGCGGCGGCCTCGGCGGAGGCGCCGGTGACGAGGGGGACGGCCGCCGCGGCCGACGAGCCCTTGAGAACGGATCTGCGTGTGATCGCCATGTGACACCTTGCTCCGGTGGGGAAGTCGGTGGTGCTGGGCACTGTAGATGATCACCGCTTGATCTGCCCATGACGATTCCGTGCATCCGGCGGCGGTCCTTCGGGCCCGCCACCGCGCGGCTTCATCCCCACCGCCTTCCCCGACCCGCCGCCTCCCCCCGGTGCCGCTCGACAACTTCCCGCGCCCACGGGCACATGACCAGGCGCGGCACCATCGCATACGGAAACCAGCGCAGCAGTACCCCTTCCGTCAGGGGCAGTTCCTCCGCCGCGCCGTCCCACTGCCCGAGGAAGACCGTGATCAGGTCGTCGGGCGCGTCCCGATGCGCGGGCAGAACGGTGTACTTCGTCAGCCCCGGCACGACCAGGCCCGCCTCCTCCCCGAGTTCACGGACGATGGCCGCCTCGGGTGTCTCTCCGGCTTCCCTGCCCCCGCCGAGCAGCGACCATGTGCCGGGGTCACAGTTCTGTAGGGGTTCCATCGGTGTGGTGGGCTGTTGTGCAGGCCGGTCCGAGGGGCTGAGGTGCACAGGCACTCCTGCCGTGTCGTGCACGTTGCGCTTGTCATTGTCCTTGCAGCTACGAGTGAAGAGAGAGTGTGCGTGCAAGCGTTCAAAGTCCGCGCCTTCGGGCGACTGTTACTGGACCGTCCTGGATCACGAGCTGCGGGTGGTGCCGGTCGCTGATCAGTTCCTGCGGAACCTTCGTTTCGGCCAGGACCGTGCCGAGTCGACGACGGAGTCGCACGCCAGGTCCATCGTTCTGTTCCTTCGTTGGTGCGAGGTGGTGGGCCGGGACTGGCGAACGGCGGCGGCCCACCTCGGAGCGTTCATGCTGTGGCTGCGGCACGCTCCCGCCTCCCCGACGGAAGGCTGGGTGGCACCAGGGCCGGGTGCGAAGCCGGTGCGGGGGCCGCGCCGCATCAACCGTGTGCTCATCGCGGTGCGCGGGCTGATGGTGTTCGCGGTCGGAGCGGGCGTCGTCCCGCCGGCGTCGATCTCGCAGATCTACGAGATCGCCGACACCCGGGACCTGCCGCCCGAGGCCAGTGGCTCGGACAGCGGCCTGCACTACCGGCTGAAGGCCCGGCATCGCGTCAAGGAGCCGGAGGCGGCCGTGGATCGTGCCTCTGACGAGGAGGCAGTCGCCCTGCTGAAGGAGTGCCGTTCGGCCCGCGACTTCTTCCTGATCCTCCTCAAGGACCGGTCCGGCCTGCGCCGCAGTCAGCTGCTGGGCCTGCACCGCGAGGACATGCACTTCCTGCTGAACTCCAAGGCGCTGGGATATGACTTCCCTGGCCCCCACGTTCATGTCGTCCGCCGTCAGAACATCAACGGTGCCTGGTCGAAGTCCCGGATCTCCCATGTCGTTCCCGTCGACCGGCTGGTCGTCCAAGCCCATGACCAGTACGTCTTCGAGCACCGGGCCCTCCTCGGCGACGACCTGAGCGATTTCGTCTTCGTCAACCTCTTCCGGGAGCCCATCGGCTCGCCGATGCGTCCTGACGCGGTCAACGCGCTGACGACCGCCCTGTCGAAACGCGCCGGCCTCTCCCGGGTGACCACGCCCCACATGCTCCGGCACTGCTTCGCGAGCAATGTCGCGGACGCTGGCGGTGAACTCGACGTGATCCAGGCTCTGCTCGGTCAACGTTCCCGCGCCTCGGCGAAGCCGTACCTGCACCCGAGTCGCCAGCGGCTGCGGGACGCCGTGGACCGGGTCGGCAGCCCGCGGATGGCCGTGGAGGGTCCGCGATGACGCTGGCGACACTGCGCACGGCACCGTCCGCCCATGATCCTGCCGAGGTCCTGCGGAGGCTGATCCCTGCTGACTTCCTCGCCGAGATCGGCTGGGACGAGGAGCGCCAAGTGCTGTTCATGCCCATGGACCACCCGCTGCTCGGGTGGCGGGCCTGCAAGGTCATGGGCTGCGGTATGCCGACCCGCGGCCGGACCCTGATGTGCCTTCCCTGCGAGCGTGACTTCACGGCGAGCGGGCAGGACGCGGCCGTGTTCCTCGCCTCGCAGAGGGTGGCGCGTCGCCGGGGCGTCGGCCGGTGCCTCGTCGGCTGCCAGCGGCCGTGGAAGAGCAGCCTCACCCCGCTCTGCGAAGCCCGTCTCCACCGTCGGAACCGCACTCCCGAGATCACCTTGGAGGAGTTCCTCGCCGATCCCTCTGTGAGCTCGCTGCCCGGATTTGGCGAGTGCGACGTCGTCGCATGCGACCGCATCCGGTACGGCTCCAAGTCCGGGTTCTGCAAGGCCCACGGGACGCGCTGGGGGCAGGAACTCCAAGACAACCCGCGCCTGGACAGGACGACGTGGTGCCGGTTGGAGCCGGCGATCGAGGAGATGAACAACGTCACGCTGCGGGGCCTGACACCCAGGGCAACGCCGGAGAGCGTCGCCCTCCTCGGTGGGTGTGCCGCGCGTTCTTCCTCAGACGTCGTCTCCGGCCGTGCCGGAGGAGAGAAGCTGGCAGTGGTCGAAGTTCATGCACCCGCAGGCGAGGCAGTCGGCCACGGCATTCCGCAGAGCCTGCGTTTCCTGGATGAACTGATCCAGCTCCGGGATCTTGCGCTCGGCGAGCGCACGCCATTGCCGGGTGACGCCCCGGTCGGGGGCGGTGTCCAGCAACTGGCCGATTTCGGCCAGCGTGAACTTGGCTCGCTGAGCCATTTTGATCAGCGCGATCCGCCGCACCGTACTTGCTGGATAGACGCGCCGGCCTCCGACCCGCCGGGCGGACGGGAGCAAGCCGATGCTCTCGTAGTAACGCAAGGCCGAGGGCCGTATCCGTACCTGCCGCGCGAGGTCCCCGATACCCAGCTCCCGCACTGAACCCCCTTGACTTCAAGTGAGCTTGAACCATCAGTCTGACCGCGTGACTCTCCCACCCACAACTCGTCTGCTGCTGCGTACCTATCAACCGCTGTTCTCCCATCTGGAGTTCCGGCGGCTCCTGCCGGCACT
Source organism: Streptomyces sp. NPDC052910 (assembly GCF_055585605.1). Taxonomy (NCBI): domain Bacteria; kingdom Bacillati; phylum Actinomycetota; class Actinomycetes; order Kitasatosporales; family Streptomycetaceae; genus Streptomyces; species Streptomyces sp. NPDC052910. Next base: position 158,843 of record NZ_JBVJJR010000006.1, on the reverse strand, counting down.
GGTGGCCTCAGACACCGGTGACGGAATGAGCATGGTCGCCGTTGCTTGGCTGGCCGTTCTGATCGCCCCGCCCGGTCAGTCCGGCCTGGTCGTCGGTGCGGCCGTTGCCGCGTATGCCCTTCCCGGAGCTGTCGGCGCGCTGGTCTTCGGCCGTTGGCTGCGTCGCCTGCCTGCCCAGCGCCTGCTGGCCGCCGACGGGTGGCTGCGCGCGTCACTGCTCGGTTGTGTTCCCTTGGCCTGGGCCGCGGGAGTGTTGCACCCGGTTCTGTACGTCGTCCTGCTGGCGGGTTCGTCGGTCCTGCATGCCTGGGGAAGCGCGGGAAAGTACTCCTTGCTCGCCCAGATGCTGCCCCCCGACCAACGGTTGGCCGCGAACGCTCTGGTGAGTGCCAGCGCATCGGCGTCTGTCGTCATCGGTCCCGCACTCGCCGGGTTCCTGGCGACAGCCGTCAGCCCGGCCTGGATCATCGGCCTCGACGCCGTGTCGTTCGCCGTCCTTGCCGTCCAGGCCGGGCGGCTGGGCAGTACGGCCAAAGCCGTGACAACGGCTGGGCCGATCGACACCGGTCGATCGGCCGCCGGTCTGCACCTGTTGCGCCGACAGCCCGAACTTCTCGGCGTTCTCGCACTCGCGTGGTTCTTCAACTTCCTCTACGGACCCGTCGAGGTCGCGTTGCCCCTGCATGTCACCGATGATCTTCACTCGGGCGCGGGTCTTCTCGGTCTGTACTGGACCCTGTTCGGGGTGGGTGCCGTTGTCGGCGGCCTGGCTGCAGGCGCCTTGCGCAAGCTCCCGCTCTGGCCGGTTACTCTAGGCATCGTGGCAGGCTGGGGCCTGATGCTCCTGCCCTTCGGGCTGGGCGGGCCTGTCACCGTTTCCCTCGTCTGCTTCGCTGTGGGCGGCGTGATCTACGGACCCTTCACAGCACTGTCTTTCACGCTCTTCCAGGACCGCACGCCGGCGGCCTGGCTGACCACGGTCCTGGCCGCTCGAGGTGCCGCCCTTCTCACCGCCTCTCCGGTGGGCACTGCGCTCGGCGGCCCCCTCGTCGCAGCCATGGGGCCCCGGCAGGTGCTCGCTGCTTCGGGAGGCGCGACGCTCGCCCTTGCCGTCGTCGCCATCGTGGTGAGGCTCTGGGGCAAGCACCGGGCGGATTCGAGAGCCGATTGAGAAACGGCTCTCCACTGCGGTCCGGCGCGGGCATCGCCCGCAGGCAGATCGTCCTTGGACCACGGCACCCAGGCTGTGTCCGGCGACGCTGACTGCCCACCGCCCAGGGAGTCGCGGCCCGTCCACTTGCACCACATGTGTTGCAGTCGCTACGGTGCGTGCAACAACCTTCTGAGCTGCGAAGATGACGGCGATACAGGCAGTCGTACGCAGAACCCCCACAGAACAGCAGATGCCGGGGATGTTGTCGCGGAGGTGCAGCAGGTACTCTCCGCGCGCGTTGACGATCAGGGCCGCCGTGCCCTGCGGTTCCGGCTCGGCCCGGTGTTCGCCGCCGCGAAGACGCGACATGGCCGACCTCCCCTCATCGGTCCTGCGACAGTTCGTACAGTTCCTGGAAGAGCCCGCCACCCACCACCAGTTGGTCGAAAGTGCCGTGCTCGGTGACCCGGCCGTGCTCCATGACGACGATGCGGTCCGCGATCCGGGTGTTGTCGAGCCGGTGGGTGACGACGACGGTGATGCGGTCGCGGGCGACCTTCTTCAGTTCGGTGAAGATCTGGTGTTCGCCGCGGGCGTCCATCTCGGACGTGGGCTCGTCCAGCACCAGGAGCGCCGGCTGCCGGTACAGGGCGCGGGCGCAGGCGATGCGCTGCCACTGGCCGCCGGAGAGGGTGACTCCGCCCCACAGCTCGCGGGCCAGGAGCGTGTCGAGTCCCCGGGGGAGTTCCCGGACGGCGTCGGTCATGCCGACGCGGTCCAGGGCCTCCCACACCGCGTCGTCGTCCCAGGTGCGGGGCTGGCCCAGGGTGACGTTCTCGCGTACCGACAGCGGCCAGCAGGCGAAGCTCTGCGGGACCACCGCCGTCCGGTCCGAGAGCGTTTTCTGGTTGGCCTCGGCCAGGTCGACGTCGTCCCAGGAGACGGTCCCCTTCTCGGCCGTGTACAGGCCGAGGAGGAGCCGGACGAGGGTGGACTTGCCCGAGCCGTTCTCCCCGACGACGGCCACGACGTCGCCCCGCCGGAACGTCAGCGACACGTCGTCCAGGGCGGGGGCCGTCTTGTTGGGGTACCAGTAGGAGACCTTCTCCACGCGCACCCGCTCCACCACCGGCGGCACCGTCCTGCCGTGCGCGCGCGGCGTCCGCTCCGGGGCGCGGCCGTTGGCCACGAACCGTTCCCAGTCCGCGAGGTAGAGGCAGTGCCGGAAGAGGCCGACGGTGTAGGCCAGCAGGTCGCGGATGGACGCCAGGGCCTGCCGGACGGCCACGATCACCGTCGCCGACACCGCGAGGGAGACCCGGCCGGACACCGTCAGCCAGGCCAGGACCCCGTACGCTCCGGCGAGGCACACGCCGCCGGCCGTGTAGGACAGCAGGTCCGTGCGGAGCTGCTTCGGCGTCTGCGCGAGGATCTTCTCGTCGATGGTGTCGGTGAGCCGGTCGTACCAGAACTTCAGGTACGGGATCATGCCGTTGCCGTGCATCTCGTCGCCGAAGTACCGGTTGGTGGTGTAGCCGCGCATCATCTGTTTGACCGTGCGGCCGGCCGCGACGGCCAGGTGGGTGCGGTACTCGATCCGCGCCCGCACCACGGCCCCGACGCCGGAGGGGAGCACGGCGAGCAGCAGGACGCCCAGCATCAGCGGATGCAGCCCGGCGAGGACCCCGCCGGCCGCGACCAGCCGGATGAACGAGCCGAGGAAGACCTGGACTTCGGTCACCAGCCGCTCGGAGCGCACCACCCCCGTCTCGGCCTTCTCGCGGTCCTCGGTGAACGACGGGTCGTTGTAGACCTCCAGCCGTACCGACAGGGCGGCGTCGATGAGTGCCCGGTCCGCCGCCGTGAGCAGTTGCGGACGGAGCCGGTCCTCGGCCCACTGGCCGAAGGCGTGCGCGCCGCGCGCGAAGGCCGCCGCGCAGCCGGCGCCGATGAGGTACGGCATGGCCGTGTGCACGCGGAAGGACACGGTGCCGGTGCCGACGAGCGGCCCCATGGCCTTGGCCGTCATGGTCAGGAGCACCGCGGCGCCGGCCCCGCCCGCGATCTCGGCGGCGAACAGGACGACGACGGCCCTCCGGTCCGCCGCCCACGCCATGCGCAGGAACCGCGCCAGCAGGAACGGAACCCTGCGCAGCAGTTCGAGCAGTCCGTGCTCCTCCAGCACGTTCCGCTGGTTCGGCCCCTGGTAGGTGAGCGCCGCCGGCTCCGGCATCGGGGGGCGTTCCAGGGTGCGGGCCGCTTTGCCGCCCGCCGGTTCGCTGCCCGCCTGCCTGCCGACTGCCCGTTCGCTGCCCGGTTTACCGCCGGATGATTTCTCCACCTTTCGTTCTCCCTCCCCTGGGTAAAGAGCGCCCGGTCGAGAGCACCCGGTGCCTAACCGGTCGCGCATCCGGAGGGACACGGCCTGCCGGGAGACTTTTTTCGGGCGTACGCGAGCCGGGAGGCGGGGTCGAGGGAACCGGGAAGGAGCAGGGAGGGGGCCGGGAGGAGCTCAGGGCGGCGCCGGGCGGGGAGGTCAGGAGAGGTCCAGGACCGCCTTGCCGTGCAGACGGCGGCCGAGGAGCAGGTCGATGGCGTCCGCCGCCCTGTCCCACGCGCCCCGCCAGGCGATCCGCGCGTCCAGCTCGCCGGTGGCCACCAGGCCGGCCAGCAGGGTCAGATCCGCGCCGAGGCCCGTGCAGCGCATCAGGTAGAAGCTGACGAGGGCCCGGTCGTGACCGGACGGGGCGCCGAGGAAGGCGCCGGCCGGGAAGACGTCGGGTTCGTGCGCCGCCCGGCCGACGGAGACGAGGGTGCCGTGCTCGGCGAGCCGGGCGTACCCCTCGACCAGGTGCCGTCCGCCGACCATGTCGACGATGCCGTGCACCGGTTCGGTGAGGTCCTCGGGGCCGGTCACGACCTCGTGCGCACCGAGTGCGCGCAGGCTGTCGCCGTGCGCGCGGGGGTCGCCCGTCGACGCGACGACGTACGCCCCGGCGCGGCGGGCGAGTTGGACGGCGTACCGGCCGGTTCCGCCGGTGGCTCCCGTGATGAGGACGCGGTTGCCGAGGACCGGCCCGAGGCGCCGCAGCGCGCGCAGGGCGCCGGCGCCGGCCACGGGGACGGTGCTGATCGCGCCGGGGTCCGCGCCCTCGGGCACGGTGCCGATGAGGTCGGTGTCGACCGCGCGCAGCTCCGCCCAGGCCCCGTCGTCGGACAGGGTGACGACCGGGGTGCCGGCGGCGGGGCCGGAGCCGTCGGCCGCCGCCCGTTCGACGACGCCCGCCGCGTCCCAGCCGAGTACGGCACCGGCGGGCGCCTCGGCCAGGACGTGCTTGACCTCGCCGAAGTTGAGCGAGGTCGCGGTGGTGCGGACGAGTGCCTGGTGAGGCGCGGGCTCGGGGTCCGGCGCCTCGCCGAGGCGCAGGCGGGCGGGGGCGGTGGGGTCGACGAGGAGTGCGCGCATGGCGGGGCTGCCCTTCGTGGGGTCGTCGGTGCGGAAACCGATTGTGCCTCTCAGTGGCATAAACCTACAAGGGGCATAAGCGCCCTCGCTACACTGAGGGTGATGACCGCCACCGACGCACGCACCGGCCTCCCCGCGGGGACCCCCGCCGGCGCCTCCCCGGAACGTCTCCCGCTGCGCGAACGCAAGAAGTTGCGCACCCGTCAGGCGCTGATCGACACGGCCCTGGAGCTCTTCACGGAACGCGGCTTCGACGGGGCGACGCTGGACGAACTCTGCGACGCCGTCGAGGTGTCCAAGCGCACCTTCTTCCGCTACTTCACCAGCAAGGAAGACGTGGCGATGGCGCCCACCCAGGACCTGTGGGCGGGGTTCCTCGACGACCTGGAGACCCGCGAGCCGGGCGGCGGAACGGTCCTGGAACTGCTGCGGGCGTCACTGAGCGCCGCGTTGGCGCGGATGACCGACGCGGGATGGGCGCGGCGCGTCCGCCTCAGCCGCCGACTGGCCGCCGAGACGCCGTCCATGGACGCCCACGGCCTGCACTTCTGCGACCGCACGGTACGCGGGGCCGCCGACATCCTGCGGCGGCGGATGCGCGTCGACGAGCCCGGCGACGTCCTCCGCCTCCGGCTGGCCCTCGACTTCTTCGTCGCCGCCCACCGCCACGCGCTGGAGGCGTGGGTCGTCCTCCCCGGCGAGCCGGGCCGCGACGCCCTGGCGGACGAGCTGCGGCGCGCGTTCGAAGCGGTCCCGGGCGCCTTGGCTTTCTCGGCGGAGCCGAGGCCCGCGTAGACGGGCGAGCGGCACCGGCCGGGCCCGGGCGGCAGCCGGAGCGGGGGCGGCCGCTCCGGCGCCGGACCGGGTTGTTCGACGTGCGCGAGATCCGTAGGCAGTCGATGTGGGCGAAGGGTCGCCGGTATTCGCGGAAAAGCGGCTGACCGGCTCGGCCGGATCACGTCCTTCCCGATCATTGTGCGATCAAGATCGAAGCGCCTGCGGAAGACAGATATCCGGTTTTCGACAACACCCTGTCGCGGGCAACCCTCCCGATCTTTAGTTGAGTTCACATTCGGGAAGGGGCTGCTTGGGGGAGTGCGGGAAGGAGGGTCTCGGCAGGCTGAATCACTTCCGGGTGGCGGAACGCGGTGTAAGGGAAAGCAAAGACTCTTGGGAAGTGCGATAAGCAGATATAGCACTCTTTGGGGTTGAACTAATCGATAGATGCTAGTCAGCCTTGGCAACGCGAGCTGTCATATGACTGCCCTCCTCGGAGGGGGTCGGGTGATCCGACCATCCGCTCGTCGCACATCACGACGGGAAGGCAGGAAAATGAGCAGACTCAAGCGCGCCACCACGGCATCGTCCCTGGCACTGGCCGTGTGCGGGCTCCTCGGAACCGCCACCGCGGCACACGCGGACGCCGCGTACGACGACATCACCATGCTCAAGCAGGAGAAGACCCAGTGGTGCTGGGTGGCCTCCGGGCTGACGATCGCCAAGTACCAGGGATTCGGCTCGACCCAGAGCGACTTCTGCACCCGGGCCAATCCGTACTACGGCTGCAACAACCAGCCGGCCACGCTCGACGACATGGCCAGGGGCTGGGGCAGCCTCGGCATGACCCACACGGGAACCGGGCTGAGCCGGGCGGCCACCTTCAGCGAGGCCCAGACCGAGGTGAAGGCCGCCCGGCCCATCGGAGCACGCATCGGCTGGACCTCCGGCGGCGGGCACATGAACGTCGTCTACGGCTACGACACGTCGAACAACACCATCGGCGTGGGCGACCCCTGGCCCGACACGACGACGTACACGTGGTGGAACTACAACGACTACGTGAGCAACAGCTCGTTCAAGTGGACCCACTCCCGGACCGGCATCTCCCGCTAGGAGCGTGACATGCGCGACCAAAGAACGTCCACGACGCGGCGGGCCGCCCGGCTCTCCCGCATCTCCCGGCTCCCCGTCGCCCTGGCCGTCGGCGCGGCCGCCCTGCTGTCGGTGGGAGCCGGCCCGGCCGGCGCGGCCAAGGGCCCGGCCGACCTGCCCAACCTCCAGGCGGCGCTGGACACCCTGAAGTCGACCGCCACCCACAACGCCGTCTGCCGCTTCCTCAGCGCACCGGTGCCCAACGGCGCGTCGCCCGGCGCGGCGGTGACGCTCCCCGCCAAGGCCGACCCGTGCGAGGGCGTGCCGTCCTTCACCATCAAGGACCCGGTGGCCCTGAACGAGATCGCACCCGCCTTCGCGGCGGGGACCGCCCAGCCCACCCTCGCCGACGCGGTCAAGCTCGCCTACGCCGTCGCCGGCGTGACCACCTCCGGCGGCCGCACCGCGACCGTCCTGCTCGCCCCCACCGGCACCACCGGCTGGCACCTGGCCGCCGTCCGCGAAGGCGACACGGACGCCACCTACGCCGGGAAGGCCGACCTCGCGACGACGGTGTTCAGCGAGCCGCAGATCCACGGCTACTACCAGCTCAAGCTCACCACCGTCGAGCCGCTGAACGACGCCGCCCGGCAGGGGCTCAACGGTCAGCCGTCGGTGTCGCTGGCCGACTACCAGAAGCTGGTCAAGGCCCGCTACGCCGACAAGCAGCCCGGCTCCGAATACGACACCAAGGGCTTCTCCAGCGGCTTCGACACCGGCCGCCGGCCCTCCTCGCCGTCCTCGGCCCCGCTGATCGTCGGCGGCTCGGGCGCCGCGGCACTCGCCCTCGCCGGCGGCGCCTTCGGCCTCCGCCGCCGCAGGCGCGCCCGTCTCCGCTGACGCGGCGCACGCACCCGTACTTCCCCTCCAGGTTTCGCCCCGGTCCCCGGCCGCCCACGGCCGGAACCGGGGCGAAGCCCTGTCCCGGACGGCACGCCGGCCCCGACGCGTCACGCCGACGCCCACGCGGCCAGGTGCCGTGCACGTGCCGCCGAGTGGGATCCCGTCACTCGGTGTCCGCTCCGGTCGCAAGGGCGTGGAGGGCGTTACCGTGAAAGACCAGAGGCGCGTTCGTCGTCCGGGCGGGTTCTTCCAGGGCTGCGATCCGGCCGACCACCAGGACGTGATCGCCAAGCACTCGGGTCTCCCGGAGCCGGCAATCGATCCACAGCACGGCCCCCGGGAGCAAGGGGCTGCCGAGTGCGGACGGCTTCGGTGCGCGTTCAGTCGCCGCCAGGGCGGCCGCCGATTCCCCACTCGTTCTCCGGCACCGGATACAGGACGACCCACGTGTGCTCCCGGACCTCGTCCCCCAGCACTTCCACCGCGGCGTCGGTCAGGCGCTCGATCAGCCGTCGGCGGGTCTGAGGGGTGAGCCGCTTCTCGTACAACTTGGCCTCGATCAGGGGCATCGGAGGCGACCTCCTGGTGGTGTGGAAACGGCGTCGACAGGCATGACGTCGTTCAGGCTGTCCGCGAACGACTCGACCATCCGGTCCACCTGCCGGTCTGTCAGGCCCGGGTGGCAGGGCAGGTTCAGTTGCTCCGAGAACCAGAGATGCTCCGCGACCGGGCACTCACCCGGGCCGTGGCCCCTGGCCCGCCACTCCGGAACGAGGTGGAGCGGGAAATACCGGAGCTGGATCTCCACGCCGCGCCGGTCCAGGGCCCGTACCAGCCGGGTGCGTGTTTCGGGCCCGCCCGGAACGAAGCACGTGTAGAGGTGGTACGCATGCCGGACACCGGGGCCGGGCCGCTGGAGGCGGACTCCGGGGTGTGCCGCCGCCGCCTCGTCCAGCCGGGCGGCGATCTCCCTGCGGCGGGCGACGAAGTCGTCCAGCTTGTCCAGTTGGACGGAGCCGACGGCGGCTGCCGCTTCGGACATGGTGGCGTTGGTTCCCGCCCTGCGCACCGTCTGACACTGGTGCCCGTAGACGTGGGCGGAGAACTGCATCCAGGGCAGCAAGGGGGGGACCTCCCCGGCCGGGGCGGGGGACCGGGTGAACACGCCGTCGATCTGGTTGGAGCGTCGCCGCTCGACGCGTTCCGCCCAGTCGTCCCGGTCGGTGGTGATCATGCCGCCCTCACCGAGAGTGGTGATGTTCTTCGACGAGTGGAAGCTGAAGCAGGCGATGTCGGCCAGGGCTCCGGGGCGCCGGCCCCGGAAGTCGGCGCCGAGGGCGTGCGCGCAGTCCTCCAGGACGGCGATCCCCCGGGCACGCGCCAGCTCCGTCACCGCCTCCATGTCGGCGGGCCAGCCGCCGTAGTGCACGAGCAGGATGGCGCGGGTCCGGTCGTTGAGCAGGTCGGCCAGCCGGTTCGGGTCCATGTTGAGCGAGTACGGGTCGACATCGCAGAACCGCACTCGGACGTCGAGGTCGAGCAGGGGCTGGATGGTTGCCTGGAAGGTCTGCGGGCTGGCCACGACCTCGTCACCGGGCCGCAGGTCAAGCAGCCCGATCGCGATCTCCAGGGCGACGGTCCCGCTCGTGACCGAGAGTGCGTGCCGGGCGCCGACGAGGGTACGGAACCTCTCCTCGAACGCGGTCCGCCACGCTCCCATGGACAGCGGGGCATCGGAACCCAGGACCTCGGCCAGTGCCCGTATCTCGGCATCGTCGAGAACGCTTCCCCGGCGTGCGAAGGGCACGTCGTACACCCGCTCGCCCCGCGCCGGCGGATTTCGGTCGCCCCGCATCAGTGGTCCTCCTCACCGCGCGCGGTCCGCCGGCCGGCGGCGTCGGCCGCGAGTGCCTTCTTGTCGACCTTCCCCAGGCCGGTGAGGGGGAAGGCGTCGTAGATCTCCAGCAGGTCGGGGAGCTTGAAGTCGGCCACCCCCCGGTCCTTCAGCACACGCCGCAGTTCCGCGATGCTCGGCGGGTCGCCGGCGGGCATGACGCAGGCACAGATCGCCTCACCCAGCAACGGATCGGGAACGGCTACGACCGCTGCCTGACCGACCCGGGGGTGGTGGGTCAGATGCCCTTCGAGCTCGGTCGCGGAGATCTTGTCGCCGCCGCGGATCACCACGTCCTTCACCCGGCCCTCGACCACCAGGTCACCTCGTGCGGTGAGCCGGACCAGATCGCCGGAGCGGAAGAAGCCGTCGTCGGTGAACGCGCAGCGGTTGTGCTCCGGCGCCTTGTAATAGCCGCGCAGCGTGTACGGGCCCCGCGTGACGAGTTCGCCCACCTCGCCCGGTGCGACCGGCGCACCGGTCACCGGGTCGGCGACGCGAATTTCGTCGTCCGGTGAGACGGGCCGGCCCTGGGTGGCGAGAACGACGTCTTCCGGGTCGTCGCGCCGGGTCATGGTGAGCAGTCCCTCGGCCATTCCGAAGACCTGCTGGAGCGCGCATCCGAGTACCGGGCGCACCTGTTCGGCGAGATGCCGGTGCAGCTTGGCGCTGCCGATCTGCAGGCACTCCAGGCTCGAGAGGTCGTGACGCTCGTGCTCGACCCCGCTCATCCACAGGTGGGCGACGGTGGGCACCACGGACGTCAGGGTGACCCGCTCCGCGGCGATCAGGGGAAAGCAGGTGTCGGGAGAGGGATCGGGAGCGAACACCACGGTGCCTCCGGCGTGCAGGGTCCCCAGTATCCCGGGGCAGCCCCAGGTGAAGTTGAACTCCACCGGCAGCACCGCCAGATAGACGGTGTCCGGTCCGAGGCCGCACACCTCGGCGGTGGCACGGACCTGGTAGCCGTAGTCGTCATGGGTCCGGGGGATCAGCTTGGGCAGGGCGGTCGTACCGCCGGAGAGCAGGAAGAACGCCACGTCCGTGGTGTCCGGCAGGAACGCGATGTCGGGGGGCCGCGGTACGGCGTCCGCCACGAGCGCGTCCAGCAGGACGATGTCCGACGGTGCCCCGGGCCGTGGTGCGCCCACCACCAGGGTGTGCCGGACGGACGGAATCTCCTTGCGCAGTGCCGCGGACATCTCGACGTGATCGAAGCCCCGCTGCGATCCGGGCACCACGTGGGCGACCGCCTCGGACGACTCGCACAGGTGGCGTACCTCGTACGACCGGTGGGCCGGCAGCGAGAACACCGGCACCGCGCCGATCCGGAAGAGGGCGAAGCAGACGGCCACGAAATCAGGGGCGTTCGGCAACTGCACGACCACGCGCTCGCCGGGCCCGATCCCGAGCCGGCGTAGCCCCGCGGCCAGCCGGTCCGCCCAGGCGTCGAGTTCGGCGTAGGTGATCCGTCGCCCCGCACCGACCAGTGCGGTGCGGTCCCGGTGGGCCGCGGCCCACCGGCGCAGCGCGGCGCCGAGCGGTTCGCCGGTCCAGTGGCCTGCCGCGCGGTAGCGGTCGATCTCCTCCTGCGGCCTGGCGACACATCCGTCGAGCATCGTCATACCTCCCCCATCACCTGGTCCGCGAACAGCCGCAGGGTGCGTTCGCTCCGTTCGTATGGCATGTGGCCGGGGCTGACCTGAATGCTGACCGTGAGGTCGTCGCCGTACCACCCCGCGATGGCGGCGAGTTGGTCGCGGACCTCGGCCGGCGTGCCGGCCAGCACCTTCGTGGCGGCCAGCGCGGCGTCGAAGTCGTAGCCGCGCACCTTGTCGACGAACTTCTCGTAACCGGGGTACTGGTCGCTGCGGTTGCCCGCCCAGCCTGCCACGGCGCCCATCATGTGATCGATGTAGTTGCGCTCGAACCGCTCGGCCGTCTCCAGGGCCTCGGCCCGGTCCTCGGACAGGTAGCAGGTGTACTTGATCTGGATGCGGGGCCGGTTCGGACGGCCGCTCGCCGCCCATGCCTCGCGGTAGGCCGCGAGCATCTCCCGCAGTTGCCCGCGCGAGGTGACGGACGGCACGACCTGGAGATGACGGCCCGCCTTGCCGGCGGCCGCGCAGGACTCGGGGCTGGTGGCGGATGCGACGAACACCGGCGGATGCGGTCGCTGCACGGGGCGGGGCAGCAGCGACACCGGACCGAACCGGTAGAACTCCCCGGTCCAGGTGACGCTGTCCTGGGACCACAGGGCCGTGCACGCGTCGACCATCTCGGCGACCCTGGCCCGGCTCTCGGCCATGGGCACCTGGAACCAGCCGAACTCGTCGGGCAGGAATCCCCGTCCGAAGCCGGCGTCGAGCCGTCCTCCCGAGAGATTGTCGAGCATGGACAACTTGGCCGCGGTCTTCAACGGATGGTTGAACGCGGCTATGACGGCGCCCGTGGTGAGGCGGATACCGCTGGTCCTGGCGGCGATGGCGCTGAGGAGGGTGACCGGGTCGGGGCAGTAGCCGCCGTACGGGGAGCCGTAGTGCTCCACTGTCTGTACGTGCTCGAAGCCGAGGGATTCGGCGGCCACGGCCAGTTTGATCGTTTCCTGGTAGTACTCCGGGGCGCTCTTGAGCGCCGGGTCGATGACGGGGAAGAAGTTCAGGCCGAAGTCCACGGAAAACAGCTCCTTGCGGTGCGGGAATCGAGTGGCCTGATGCCCTGAAGTCGGTGTCGGTGTCGGTGTCGGTGCCGGTGCCGGTGCCCGTTCAGGGCAGGGCGGGAGCGGACGGCGCGGCGCTCGGCTGCTCCAGGCGCCGCCGCAGTTCGGCCAAGACCGCCTGCCGGCCGTCCAGCAGGTAGAAGTGACCGCCGGGGAAGACCCGCAGGTCGAAATCGCCGGACGTGGTGTTCCGCCAAGGACGCATGAGGTCCGGCGGTGCCTCGTGGTCGTGCTGCCCGGCCAGTGCGGTGACAGGGCAGGCCAGCGGCGGCCCGGAGCGGTGCCGGTAGGTGTCGATCAGATGGAAGTCCCGGCGGATCGGTGGCAGCCAGACCGCTCGCGCCGCGGGATCCGCGAACAGTTCGGGGGCGGTACCACCGAGACCGATGACCGCGGCTGCGAACGCGTCGTCGTCGAGCCGGTGGGTGTCTCCCGGGAGGTGATCGGCGGGCGCCACCGTCCCCGACACGACCAGTCGCACCAGGCCTGCCCTGGGGGTACAGCGGCGGGCCACCTCGTAGGCGACGATGCCGCCCATGCTGTGGCCGAACAGTGTGGTCGCACGCCGGGGAAGGCGCTCCAGCTCGGCGACGACGCGATCGGCGAGGTCACTCACGCTGCCGGGGGCGTAGTCGGGGCTCGCGTACCGCACCGAGACGAGCTCGACGTCGGAGCCGAGACCGCCGGCCCAGGGCACGAACATGCCGGGTGCGGCTCCGGCGTGCGGCAGGCACACCAGGCGGGCTCGGGAACGAGGCCCGGACGTATGGCGTTTCAGCAGTCCTGAGCGGCTCGGAGGAACGGCGCTCACCGGTTCGGCTCCGCGCCGGGGGCGGTGTGCCGGGGCGGGACGGACGCTGGTTCGGCCGGGGCGAGCGGGGCGGGAGACTGTCGTACGGCCGTGGCGAGGGCGGCGATGGTGCGGTGTTCGATCAAGCAGCGCAACAGCGCGTCGAAGCCGTGCGCGTCGGCTCCCGGCACCTGGTCGCGTATCCTGCCCGTCAATTGAGCGGCGAGGAGGGAGTCTCCGCCGACCGCGAAGAAATCCTGGTCGACGCCGGTCTGTCCGTCGACGCCGAGTACCTGTGCCCACAGCTCGGCGATGATCGCCTCCAGCGCGTCACGGGGCAGGAGCACCTCCTTGCCGGCGGCTTCCGGCTCGGGGGCCGCGCGCAGCCAGGAGGCCAGCGCCCCTCGGTCCACCTTGCCGTTGGCGGTCAGCGGCAGGGTGTCCAGTACGTGGATGCGGGCGGGCACCATGTAGGCCGGCAACTGCCCGGCGAGATAAGCGCCCAGGGGGCCGGGGCGCACGCGGGCGTGGTCGGTCTTGAACCGGGCCGCGAGCAGCGTCTGGCCGAGGGACGGCGGGAGGCGACCGGCGTCCGGTCCGGTGACCGCGGTCAGGTGCCACGTCTCGGCCGCCCCCGCCCGCCGCAGCAGGTCCGTCCACTCCTGCCGGTCCAGCAGCATGCGGTCCCGGCCGCGCCGGAGGTCCGTGAAGCCGACGCCCGTCTCGCCCACGTCCATGAGGAAAGCCATGAAGATCATGAGTTCCGGGCTCTCCCGCGTAGGCTCCGTGAACAGCAGCCACCCGCCGGGAGCGAGGAGTTCCCGCAGCCGTCCGAGCATCATGGCCGCGTCGTGCGCGTTGTGCAGCACGTTCGCGGCGAGGATCACGTCGAAGGAGTTCGGGGACAGGCCCTGGGGGCGCGGATCGGCGTTCATGTCGAACAGGCCGTAATCCACGAAAGGGATCTCGGCGAAACGTTCCCGCGCTCCGTTGAGGAAGAACGGCGACACGTCCGTGAAGAGGTACTCCACGTCCTGGTCGGCCAGCGCCTCGAAGGCGCCCGTACTGGTGCCGCCCACGCCCGCTCCCACCTCCAGCACGCGCAGCGGACCATCGTCCGGACCGTACCCCCGTGCGATCTCCCGCAGGGCTCCGGCCGCGGCGGCGTTCGTATAACGGGCGATCAGGCTGTCGGTGAACAGCGACACCGCGGTGTCCGCGCGGGCCTCGGGAAACAGCAGGTGAACCTCGTCCTCGGCACCGCTGACCAGGTCGGGCAGACGGGCTCCGCTGCGTTCGAACAGCGACACCGCCGCCGGTGACCACTGGTCGTGACCGAGGACGTGCAGTTCCCGCACCCGCCGCCAGGCGGCTTCGACCTCGCATACGTCGTCCGGCAACGGGGCGACGGCCGTGTACGCACCGGTTGCCGTGTCATGGGTCAGCCGGCCCGCGTCACGCAGCAGACCGAGCCAGCGGCGCACTATCCACCGGTGCCGGGGCACGGCACAGGTCAGCCGCAGTACCTCGTCCGCGGTGTACCCGCGTCCTCGGACGGCGAAGGCCCCCGCTGTGCGCAGCGTCCGGCCGACGGTAAGCAGTACGGCTTCGTCGAGCGCGGCGTGGAAGGCCCGCATGCGGTCCGCGTCGGGCGGCTGCGCGGACGAGCGTCCGGCGGTGTCGGAGGCTGCCGCCAGGTCCTTCGCGGTCTCGTCGGCCGGACTACGGCGGCTGCCCGTGACGAAGGCGATCAGCCGACGGTCGGTACGCTCGCCTTCGGCCAGTACGCAGGCGCTCCCGACCGAGGGGTGCCGTTCCAGCGCCGACTCGATTTCGCCCGGCTCGATGCGGTGTCCGAGCACCTTGACCTGGGAGTCCGCCCGGCCGAGGAACTCGATGACCCCGCTCGGGTGGTAGCGCCCCAGGTCGCCGGTCCGGTAGAGCCGTTCGCCGGTGTCAGGGTGGCGGACGAACCGCTCGGCCGTGCGCTCCGGGTCCCCCAGGTAGCCCATGGCCACTCCGGCGCCCCCGATGTACAGCTCGCCGGTGACCCAGTCGGGGCACGGGCCCAGCCCGGGGTCCTCGGGGTCCAGGACATGGAAGGTCTGGTTGCTCAGCGGGGTGCCGTACGGAATGCTGGTCCACTCCTTGTCGACGCTGTCGATTGGGTGGTGGATGGACCAGATCGCCGCCTCGGTGGCGCCGCCCAGACTGACCAGTCGCACACCGGGCAGCTTGTCCCGCACCGAGCCGGGCAGTGTGACCGGTATCCAGTCGCCGCTGAGCAGGGCCAGTCGCAGCGAGGACACGTCCCACTCCGCGTCGGTGGCGTGGTAGCCGGGGCCCAGGCAGTCGTCGAGCATCTGTAGCTGTGCGGGGACGGAGTTCCACAGCGTGACGCGGTGCTCGTGGATCAGCGCCGCCCAGTGAGAGGGGTCGCCCCGCCGGTCGGGGTCGGGCAGTACCAGTGCGCCGCCCCGGGCCAGGGGACCGAAGATGTCGTAGACGGAGAGGTCGAAACCGAGGCCGGCGAGACCCAGCACCCGGTCGTCCTCGGCCACACCGTGACGGGTGTTGATGTCGGCGACCGTGTTGAGCGCGCTGCGGTGGCTGATCATCACGCCCTTGGGCGCGCCGGTGGAACCGGAGGTGTAGATGACGTACGCCAGGTCCTCGGGCCGCGGCCGTGCGTCGTCAGGGAGGGCGGAGCCGGTGACGAGACCGTCGTCTGGGGCCGGGTCGTTAACCGTTTCGACGCGGATTCCCTCGGGCAGGCCGCCCGGGCCGGGGCCGTCGGCGCAGGCGAGGACCTGGCGGACGCCCGCGTCACGGAGTATGCGGTCGCGGCGTGCGGGCGGCTGAGCGGTGTCGAGCGGGAGGTAGGCACAGCCGGCCAGCAGGGTGCCGAGTACGCCGACGATCTGCTGCCATCCCTTGGGCATGGCTATGGCCACGATCTCGCCGGTGGTACATCGACATCGCTCCCGCAGCAGGTGCGCGACGGCCGCCGAGCGCCCGAGGAGTTCGGCGTAGGTGAGGCTGCGGTCGGCGGCGATGACGGCGACGCGGTCGGGTACGCGCCGGGCCTGGGCGACCACGCCGTCGTGGAGAAGTCCCTCCGGTACCGGCACGGCGGTGGCATTGACCTGCGCGCGACGCTCGGCCTGGGCGGGCGGCAGCGTGCGCGGCACGGGGTCGCCCCAGGCCGCATCGCCTTCCGGGCCTGGGGCCGCCAGCCGCCGGACCAGGTCGGTGTAGCGCGCGAACATCGCGTCGACCACACCGTCGGGGAACAAGGCATCCACCGTGTCCCACGTGAGCAGCAGGCCGTCCGGTGTCTCGTACAACTGGTGATCCAGCCATACCTGCGGGGTCTGCGAGAGCATCCAGCTCAGGTCGCCGAAGCAGTCGCGGAAGTCGTCGTCCACGAAGAGTCCGCCGATACTGCTGGCGAAGACCACGGGCGCGGAAATCGGTTCCCCCGGCCGGTCTCGGGCGAGGTCCCGGAGTACCTCCACCGCGGAGTAGGCCGCGTACGACGCGTCCTGACGGAATCGTTCCTGCACCGCGCGCACGCGGTCGACGAACGCGCCGGGGCCACCGGTGTCCACCTCCAGCAGCAGCAGGTTCGTGAAGTCCGCGATCATACGCTCGGTATCGGGATGGCCGGGCTGCCGGTCGAACAGCGGGACGTTCAGCAGAAACCGCCGGTTCTCGCTCCACTGGCCGAGGGTCTGCGCGAACGCCGTCGCCAGCACCATCGAGGGCGTCACGCGGTGGGCGCGGGCGCGCCTCTTGAGCTGGTCGAAGAGACGTTGTTCCACGAGGTGGGAGCGGCGCCGGAAGCGGGGGCGGGTCACACGGGCCGGGTCGGTGGCGAGTGGCAGCCGCGGGCCGCCGACCCTCAGATTCTCCGCTCGCCGGCGCCAGTGGGCCCGTGCCTGCTCCCACTCCTCACCGCGACGGACCGCGACGTCCGCCAGGTATGCGGAGAAGCTCAGCGTCAGCGGCGGGAGGACGGCGCCCTGATAGAGGGCGGCGAGGTCCGAGAGAAGAACCTGGACGCTCATGACGTCGGCGATGATCAGGTCCACGTTGAGGTGCAGTCGCGCGCCCCCGCCGGGCAGCAGGGACAGCCGGATGTCGAACACCTCGCCTGAGCGGATGTCGAGCAGGCGGTGGGACAGCTCGTCCCGGATGCTCCGCAGACGCTCCTCCGCGGCGTCCGGGCGCAGAGCACGCAGGTCGTGGCAGGTCAGCCCGGGCCAGGGGGACCGGTCCATGATCTGCTGGCGGCCGTCGTCCCGGATCACGGCTCTGAGCATCCCGTGGCGCTCGACCAGCCGGTGGACGGCCTTCTCCAGCCGTTCCGGTTCGGCACCGGGCCCGTCGAACTCGAAGTATCCGTGGCACGCGACGCCGCCCAATACCTGGCCGGCGTTCCGGCCGATCCAATACGCGTGCTGGACGGGCGTCAACGGGAAAGGAGCCCCGGCCTCGGTCACGACGGCCGACTCGACGGGGCCGCCGATCGTGGGCGACCCGTCGGACAGGCGGCCGGCCAGCAGAGTCCACCAGTCGGACACGGTCGGGCTTTCGGTGAACTCGCGGTAGGTGGCCGCCAGGCCCCGACCATCGCCATGGTGGTCACGGAGTCCAGACCGAGGCCGACGAGATCGTCGCCGTCACCGATCTCCGAGGGGTCCACCCGAAGCTTGCGGGCGACGAGGCCGCGCAACTCGTCGAGGCTCGCGGGAAGAGCGGACAGCGCGGTACTGCGGACGGAATCAGACAAGATCCCTCCAGGCCAGAGGCTTCCGTGCGGTGTTTTCGAGCATCCCGGGATTACGGCGCGCAAGAAATTTCCCGGGGCACCCAAGTATCAGCACACAGATCCTGGGCCTGACAAGAGACGATAAAGATCGTTTGCGACCGTCGTTCGCGTTGCCCTGCTCGTCGGCATTCCTCTCGCTCGGACGAACCGGTCGAGGTGGTTGACATCACAGTTGGACCATGGCAAGGTAGGGTGCCCTTACTTGATCAGGGTAGGGCCTTCCACCTGCAACTTCCTCGATGTCGAATGTTCAGTTGAGGACGCCGTCAACCCTCGGTGGAGCCGTTGGTCAACTCATTTTCTCTTCTTTCATTCCCCTATCGGAAGCTCCTTTTCGGTCGTCAATGAATTCCTGTCGCATTTCCGTTCCGGCAAGGGAGCGACCGCTGCCGACCAGGGTATATACGGCGCCCGTCATGGCTATGCCGGCAGCGATCCAGAACGCGAGCGTGAAGCCCGTGTCGGCGGGCAGCGACGTGCCGTGGATCGCGCGTGAGGCCAGCAGCGCGGCGGCCAGTTGGCTGCCGACGGCTCCGCCCACGGTCCGTGCCACCGTGTTGATGCCGTTGGCCGTGGCGATGGAACGCGGCTCGGTGACGTCATGGATCAGTTTCGGCAGCGCACCCATGGCGAACCCGAACCCGGTGCCGATCACCCCGTAGGCCGTCACGGCCTGCCACTCCCGGGCGTGGAAGAGGGCCATCGACACCCCGCCGGCCGCGCTCACCGCGAGCCCGAGCGCCAGGGGAGCGCGGGGCCCCAGCCGCCTCTCCACCCTCCCGACCGCCGAGCTGGCGGGGAGGCCGAGGAGGGTCCCGGGGATCAGAATCAGTCCCGCCACCGTGACGGACGCCCCGAAGCCGTAGTCGACGAGGCGAGCTGCCCGAGGAGGCAGCCCCGCCGGCAGTTCGGCGAGCTTGGGGACCAGGACGTAGAAGACGAACTGCGTGGCGCCCAGCAGGAAGGCTCCGATGTGGGCCCCCGCGATCGGGCGGCCGAGCAGCAGGGCCGGATCGATCAGCGGATGCGGCACTCGGCGCTCCCACCGTAGGAACACGGCGGCGAACAGGACACCGCCCGCGAACAGCCCGAGAACCCGGCCGGAGGTCCAGCCCCAGACCGGCCCCTCGGTCAGCGCCAGCAGTACGCACACCAGGGCCGAACCCAGCAGCGCCGCCCCGGGCAGGTCCAGCGGTGTCGGCGAGGTCGAGCGGCTCTCGGGCACGTACCGCACCACCGAGACCAGGGCCAGCAGGACCAGGCCGGCTCCCGCGACAAACAGCCACCGCCACGAGGTGTGATCGACGATCAGGCCGCCGACCAGCAGGCCGGCGCCGGCCGCGCCGCCGACCAGGCCTGACGTGAGGCCCAGGCCGAACGCCACTCGATGAGGGGGCAGTACTTCCCTGATCAGCCCCAGGGCGAGCGGCAGCAGGGCGAGGCTGACGCCTTGGACGGCGCGGAAGGCGATGAGCGAGCCGACGTTCCACGCGGCCGCCGCGCCCACGTTGCCCGCCAGGTGCACCATCAGCGTGACCAGCAGCACTCTCCGCTTGCCGTGACTGTCGCCGAGGCGGCTGATGAGCGGCGTGAAGACCGCGCTGGCCAGCAGGGTGGCGCTGAGCACCGCCCAGGAGGCGCCGACGGCGCTCGTGTCGAGTGCGGTCTGCAGGATGCCCAGCGTGGGGACCAGCATCGTCTGGACGAGGGAGTAGGACAGGACGGCCAGGATGAGGGCGACCAGGGCCTTCGTGCCTGACCGGGCGGCGGGGGCGGGCAATGATCACCTCGGTGTGTCGATGGGGTCCCGAATTTGCGACCGCTGTTCGCTAATTGCGAGCATAGGGATCCCCCGCCCGGGCCACAAGCCCTGCCCCGCGGCCGTGCGGGTAGGGTGATCGCGTGAACGCACGTGCTCCCGGCCGACCGCGCGTCCTCTCCCGTGCCCGCATCGTCACGATCGCGCGGCGGATAGCGGACGACGAGGGGCTTGACGCGCTGACGGTGCGCCGCGTCGCACAGCGGCTCGGCACCGGGCAGGCGTCCTTGTACCGACACATCCGGGACCGGGACGAACTGCTTCGCCTCCTCGCCGAGGACGTCGCGGTCAACCTTCCCGGGCCGCGGGACCACCCGGACCCCGCCGAGCAGGTCATCGGCCAGTGGCTGGACGCGTACGACTACCTGTCCCGGCACCGCTGGGCGGCCCGGATCATCGCCGAAGGCGAGCACGTGGCGGACAGCGCGTCGTCCTTCACCGACAGCGCCCTCGACGCGCTCGGCGCACTGGCCGGCGCCGGCCCCGGCGGCACGGACGCACTTCGCACAGATCCTGCCCGCGTCTACCGCGTTCTGTGGCACCTGCTGCTCGGCTACGTACTCAACGTCCACCCGGTGGGCCACGCGCGCACCGGGAACACCGCCGAGGACGCCGAGAACGCCGAGGACACGGACACCGGGGGAGTCTCCGGCCTTCACGGCACCGGTACCTCCCGGGACGACTTCGTCTGGGCCCTACCGCGCGTCCTGAACGGCATGCTCGGGCCGCACTGACAGGACGGCCGGCGACCGGCGGGCGTACAGCACGCGCAGCCCCACCAGCGCGGCCGCTGTCAACGCCCCCGCGACCACGACGGCCGCCCCGTAACCGACGGCTCCGGCGAGCGCCGGCCCCAGGGCCTGCGCCGCGACCGCGACCGCGAACCCCCACGCCGACAGGAGGGTGAAGTCGGTGCCCGCGGTCTCCGGCCGGCAGAAGTCCATGAACACCGTGAAGATCACGGTATTGAGTGCGCCTCGCGCAAGGCCCAGCGGAGCGACCACGACCGCCGCCACCGTGTTCCCGGCCCCGGCGGCGACGGCCAACAGCGCACCGGTCGCCGCCAGTTGCACCAGGCAGGCCCCGGCCAGCACTCGAATGCGCCCGTGCCGCCCGACCAGCCGCCCGGTGCCGGACGCGCCGACGATCCCGGCCGCCCCTCCGAGGAGAACGGTCAGCAGTCCGATCCGCCCGAGCGGCCAGCCCCGGTCCACCAGCAGTGGACCGATGAGCGACTGCGGCAGCATGATGCCCATCCATACCAGCGGCACCAGGACACCCGCCCACGCGGCCACACCCGGCCGACGCATCAACTCCCGTACGCTCCGCGGCCCCGGAAGGCCGGCGGGCGCGTCGGTCCCGGGCAACGGCACCACGGGCTCGTCGACGTGGCGCAGTGCGGCCAAGGGCACCAGACAGAGCCCGGCCACGGCGACGACCGCCCACGACCATCCGGCGTACTCGACGAGAGTGAGCAGACCCACGCCACCCACGGCGGCGCCGGCGAAACCCGCACCGACCTGCACGGCGTTGACCCGACCGCGGTCGGCGGGGGCGATCAGGCGGACCGCGAGCCCGTCGGCGGCTATGTCCTGGGTGCCGATGAGCGCGCCCAGCAGACACGCTGCGATCAGCAGCAGGGTGAAGTCCGCGCGGACGTCCACGGCGGCCAGCGCCAGCAGCACCACCACGATGGAGGGCTGGGTGACAGTCAGCCAGGTGCGGTAGTGACCACTGGGGCGACGGCCGTAGCGGTCGACGAGCGGGGCCCACAGCACCTTCGCGATGATCATGAAGTTCACCAGAGAGACCGCGCCGACCTGACGGAGCGACGCTCCGTCGTTCCGCAGGATCGCCGGAAGGGTGGTCAGGGGACTCATCGCCAGGTACTGGCCGGCATAGAGTGCCGTCAGAACCAGCAGCCGCGCACGCCGGGTCATCCACCCTCCCAAAACCTAGGTGAGGGTAGGCTAACCTATTTGGGAACGGCGGTCGCTAATGTGACCGGAATCGTACGTCCCACCAGGCGCGGGCCATCGGATCAGCAGAGGCGATCCACCCGGGCGAAGGCGAGCGGTATCCGGGTTTCACCCTCGGTCACCAGGTCGGCCAGCGCTTCCCCGATCCCCAGTGCGTGCTTGCCGCCGTGCGCGTTGCATCCTCCCGCGACGACCAGGCGGGGGTCTCCGCCAGGGCTGCCGATCACGAACTGGCCGTCGGGCGTGCGGGAGAACATGCCGACCGCCACCCGGGCGGGTACCGGGTCGAGTCCCGGAACGCACACCTCGAGCAGCCGCGCGAGATCCGACCAGTCCTCGGCACCGACGGACCGGTCGGTGTCCTCCGGATCCACCGGCCGGAATCCGCTTCCGCCGTACTCCAAACCGAGTTTGACGCCGTGTCCGTTCTCGCAACCGTTGCCCCACAGCACCCGGCCGCCGTCGACCTCCCGCATGAACACCGGGAAGCGGTCGAGACCGAATTCCCTTCCGCCGTCCCCGCTCCCGTCGACGGGACGGAACCAGCAGATCGGCATGCGGACAGTCTCCAGCGGCAGCCCCGCGACGAGGGTCTGCAGCCACGCCCCCACGCTGACCACGGCTCGTCGGACCCGCAGCCTGCCTGTGGCGGTCACCACCTCCGCACCGCCGTGCACCGCCGACACACCGATGACCTGACTGCCCGTCAGCACACGTGCACCCGCCGACCGGGCCAGTCCGACAGCGGCCCGTATCGATGCCTCCGGCCGGACGATGCCCGCGCTCGGCTCCAGAACACCGATGTGTCCTTCCGGGACCGCCGCGTGCAGCGGGTACCGGTCACCCAACTCGGCGGCGGGTATGGTCTCCACTTCGATCCCGTGCGCCTCGGCCGCGCGCAGTGTCCCCCCGGCTATCGGGCCGTCCGGCGGCCCGATCAGCAGCCCGCCCGAGCGTACGAACAGATCCTCACCGGACGCCTCCTCCAGATCGCACCACAGTTCGCCGGAGCGCCGGGCCAGCGGTACCAGGCCCGGATGCTCCAGGCAGGTGGTCCGGTACATCCGCGACCCGCCATGTGAGGCACCCCAGGCGTGTCCCGGAGCGAACCTCTCGACCCCCACCACGTCCACGCCACGCACCGCGAGTTGCCACAGCGCGGCGGACCCCCAGGCGCCCAGACCGATCACCGCGACGTCGGCGTCCCAACCGCTCACCGTCATCCCACCCACCACCTCCGTGAAGGCTTGCGAGTACCCGGCAACCGTAGCCAGGGCTCGCACAGGCGCAGTGGCCTTGACGGCGCGATCAAGCCAGGAAACGGCCGCGGGCTCCCCGGAGCGATGCGTACGATCCCCTGCCGCGAGCCGGCCGCAACCTCCGGTCGCCGGTCACCTGTTTCCACGATTGTCCTGACGTGACCCGCCTCCGCTCTCGGCGCGGGCGCGGCGCCCGGAGGCGCTCGACGGACGGAGCCGGCATGCCTTTAAGGTCACGTCCATGACGAGGACCACGCCCCCGCGCCCCCTTGACGTCGAGGCGCTCTTCCCGGAACTGGCGGCCTTCCGGGGGACGACCACCCGTCTCCACCCGCGCCCGGGCGCACCGGGCGCGGCGGACAGTTCCGTGGGCGGTCCCATGCTCTGGCCCGCGGACGAGCCGTGGCCGGTCTGCACCGAACCCCACGGCCGCGCGCGGGGCCGGCGCCCGGACGACATCCGCCGCTACCGGCGGGTACTGGCCGCCGCGTGGGATCGCGAGGAGACTCCCGGGCCGACGGACGAGGAACGGGCGCTGCTGGAAGAACTGCACCGGGAACACCCGATCCCCGGGATGTCCGCGACCGAGCCGCTCCCGATGATCGGCCTCGCGCAGGTGTACCGACGGGACGTACCCGACCTGCCGGCGGGACCGGACGGCTGCGACCTGCTGCAGGTGTTCTGGTGTCCCTTCGACGCGCACGGCCCGGGCCGGTACGACCTGGAACTCCGCCTGCGCTGGCGGCGGTCGGGGGAGGTCGGCGAGGTACTCGCCACGCCACCGCGGCCGCAGGTCGTCGGGGCCGACGGTTTCGTGCCCGAGGCCTGTGTGCTGTACCCGGAACAGGTGGTCACCTACCCGTTCGCCGGCGAACTGCCCGAGGAACTGTGCGCCCGGATCGACGCCTGGGAGCGGGAACGTGAGGAGGAGGCCCTCGCGGAGGAGGAGGCCCTCGGAGAGGAAGCGGAGCGGACTGGGGGCGACGGAAGGACGGCAGAGCCGCCGGGCTACCAGTACGACCTGTCCATCCCGCCCGGCTGGCGTGTGGGCGGCTACGCCTCCTGGCACTCGACGGACCCGTACCCCGTGAACTGCCCGGCCTGCGCGACACCCATGCACCTGCTCCTCACCGTCGACAGCTCCGAATGGGACGGCGGCAACGGCAGTTGGAGACCGCTGGAGGACCGGGACCGGCCCGCCCACCGCTGGGCCTCTCCCACACAGGTCGTCGTCGGCCGCTGGGGCGGGCTCAACATATTCGCCTGCCCGGACGATCCCGGGCATCCGCACCGCCGGAGCATCCAGTAGCGCCCCGCGCCGTGGCCCGGCTCCCGGCCCCCTCCGGCCGGGAGGCCGAGCGAAAAACCGTTTGGCGACCCCGCGCCACCCCTGGTACGTTTCCGGCGACCGTGCAGGAGAACGAGGAGGTGGTACCCGTGAACGCAGTATCGACATGGGTGCTCCCCTCCGGGGTCACGGTCGGGCGATAGGTCGTCCGGGAGCGCCGATCACGAGCGCTCCCGAAAGGCACGACCATGTATCTCACCGTCACGTCCGAACGGCGTCTCGACGACGATGTCGTCGAGCGCGAGTTCACCCGCGACGAGATCCCCGGCATTCTCTGGACACCCGCGACCGCGTCCGCTTCCGCACCGGTGCCGCTGATCCTGATCGGCCACCCCCCGCTCGGACTGCGCACGATGTACCCACGGCTGGCGGGGCGGGCCCGGCACTACGCGGCACGGTACGGCTTCGCCGCGGCCACCATCGAACTCCCCGGAAGCGGTGAACGGCCCCGATGGGCCGCCCTCGAACAGGCCCGCGCCGACCTGCGCCGGGCGACGCGGGCCGGCGAGCCGGTCGGCGAAGAGATCATCGACGCCCTCGTCCTCCCCCTGGTCGAAAAGGCGGTCCCCGAATGGCGGACCGCCCTGGACGCCCTCCAGGCCCTGCCCGAAATCGGCGGCCCGGTCGGGTACGAGGGCGGAATCATCTCCATCGGGATCCGCCTCGCGTCGGCCGAGCCACGCGTCATGGCCGCCGTCCTCTTCGCCGGGAGCCTCGTGCCGGCCGCCATGTTCGAGGAGGCCCGCCGGGTCGCCGTTCCGCTGCAGGTCCTCCTGCAGTGGGACGACGAAGGGAACGACCGGCAGGCCGCACTGCGCCTGTTCGACGCCCTGGGCTCCGAGGAGAAGACCCTGCACGCCAATCTCGGCGGACACGCCGGCGTCCCAGCGTACGAACTCGACGCCGCGGCCCGGTTCTTCGCCCGTCACCTGGCCTGAGGCCGGGCCGGCGGAAGACGGCGTGCGGCGCGCGGCGTGCGGGGGCAGGGGGGCAGGGCGCCTGTCACGCCCGGCAGTTGGTGACCGTGCCGCCCGCGCTGTTGTCGGTGCGGCAGAGGTTGTCGCCCGTGCCGCCGTCGACCGTCGCGTACGGGCCGAGGACGACCGCCGTGCCGCCCGGGCCCTGGATGACGTCGTCATCGGCGTCCCCGGAGAGCGTGGCGTACCCGTCCTGCCCGGCGGACGGCACCTCGATGAGATCGCCTCCGGCGCCCCCGCTGACGTAGGTCGCGCGGGCTTCGGAGCCGGCGCTGATTCCTCGGACGCGGATGACGTCGTCGCCCTCGTCGCCGTCCACGGTCGCGGGCTTGGGCAGGCGGGACTCCACGGGGAGCGTCCCGTCCACCGTGATCTCGTCCTCGCCGGGGCCGCCGTGGACCGGGCCCGCCAGCGCCCCGACCGTCACCGTGTCGTCGCCGGGCCCGCCGTCGAGTCGGTGTGTCCTGTCGTATCCGGCCACGCGGAAGGCGGCGACGTGGAGGGTGTCGTTCCCGTCGCCGCCGTCGATCGTGGCGCCGAACACGCGGCCCGTGGTGATCGCGTCGTCCCCCGCGCCGCCGTCGACGCGCCCTTGGTACGACACCTCGCCGGTGGTGATGGTGTCGTTGCCCGCCCCACCGAGGACGGCGCCCTGGACGCTCCACTTGTCCTTGTCGGTCACGGTGATCTCGTCGTCGCCGTCGCCACCGTCGACGGATCCGCGGACGTCCCCGCCGCCGGCGAGGATCCGGTCGACGATGATGACGTCGTCCCCGCCGAGGCCGTCGACCGTGCCGGACAGGTGACCGCTGTCGGCGTCGCCGCCCCTGACCTCGATGACGTCCGCCTTGTCGGTGCCGTTGAGGGGCCCGTCGGAGGAACGGAGCCCCTCCGTGCAGACGATGTGGACGCCGCCGCCCGGCAGTCGGACGCTGGTGCAACCCGACGGAAGCACCGTGGCGGGTGCCGTCGCGGCCGTCGCGGCCGTCGCGGTGGGCGCGGCGAGGAGCACGAGACCCGCGACGAACGCGCCGACGGCGGTGTGTCTTAAGCGCATGCTGTTTCCTCCTGAGGGTGTGGTGTGGCGGTTGGGCATATGCCACCGGTGAGGGCCAACAGCGTTCCCGTGCGCGGCGGGGGCGCACAAGCGCGAATCCGGCCGAGGCGTCCCGGCCGACGCGGGTCCGTCGGATCCCGGCCGCACCCCGGTCACCGGGGGACGCGAGCCCGTCGGACCGCCGCCCGTTCCGTGCGGCGCGTGGGCCGACGGGAGCCGAGCCCCTGCCCGTCCCGCGCGGTACGCCTCACCGGCCGTCGCGGCGGGACCGAGGAGCGAGCTGTGAGCGAGGAGCGAGGGCTGCCGACCGGTTGGCTCCGCCGGGTCCTGCCCCCGTGACGGAGGCGGGTCGGAGACGCGCCCGTGGAAGCGGCGGTGGCGGGGCGAGGCGCACGGGAGCCGGCCCGTCGGAGCGAGGGCGAGGCGCACGCGCAGGCCACCGCCCCTCAGGAACACGTCGGGTCGCCGCAGCCGGTCGGACGCGCCGGGTCGCCGCAGCCGGGCGCCGCGTCAGGCCGCCGTGGCGAGACGTGCGCGCCAACCGCCGTGGCGAGTCATGCGCGTCAAGCCGCCGTCGCGGGTCGGACGCGTCAGCCCGTCGTGGCGAGATGGTCGGTGAACCACTCGCAGGCCAGCTCCGCCACCGTGTCGAGCGCCCCCGGCTCCTCGAACAGATGCGTGGCGCCGTCCACCACCACCAGCCGGTTCTCGCACCGCAGCCGCTCCGCCGCCCGCCGGTTCAGATCCAGGACCGCCTCGTCCAGGCCGCCCACCAGGAACAGCGTCGGCGCCCGGACACCCGCCAGCCGGTCCATGGCCAAGTCCGGGCGGCCACCCCGCGACACCACGGCGGCCGGGCCCTCCCGGCCCTCCTCCGCAGCCGCCCACAGGGCCGCCGCGGCCCCTGTGCTGGCACCGAAGTAGCACAACGGGACGGACTCGCGGCGCATCCACTCCGTCACCTGGCCCAGCCGGCCGGCCAGCAGGCCGATGTCGAAGACCTTCGCCCGGTCCTCCGCCTCCTCCGGCGTCAGCAGATCGAAGAGCAGCGTCCCCAGGCCCGCCCGGTTGAGCACCCCCGCCACGGCACGGTTGCGCGGACTGTGCCGGCTGCTGCCGCTGCCGTGCGCGAACAGGACCACGGCCGGCGCGCCCGGCGGCATCGTCAGATCACCGTCCAGCGTGACCGTGCGGTCGTCCACCGGCAGCATCACCGGCGCCGGGCCGTGGATGTGCGCCCCCGCGCGGGGCGGCGCGGACGCCGTGTCGTGCCGCAGCAACGCCACCACCTCCTCGTCCGCCGTCTGGGAGAAGTCCCGGTACCACTCGCCCACCGCCGAGAACCCGGCCGGTGCCGACAGGTACACCAGCTCGTCGGCCTCGCCGCGCAGCGACTGCACCGCGTCCGGCGAGGTCACCGGCACCGCCAGCACCACCCGCCGGGCACCCTGTGCCCGGGCCACCTTGCACGCCGCCGCGGCCGTGGAACCGGTGGCGATCCCGTCGTCCACCACCACGGCCGTCCGGCCCTCCAGCGGCACCCGGGGCCGCCCGCCGCGAAACCGGTCCGCCTGCTCCCGCAGATGCCGCTCCTCCGCCCGCTGGACCTCCGCCAGGTCGTCCTCGTCCACCCGGCCCATCCGCATGATGTCGTCGCGCACCACCCGCACGCCGCCCTCCCCGAGCGCCCCGAAACCCAGTTCCCGGTGCGCGGGCACCCCCAGCTTGCGCACCAGGATCACGTCCAGCGGTGCGCGCAGCGCCCGGGCGACCTGGTAGGCCACCGGCACGCCGCCGCGCGGCAGGCCCAGCACGACGGGATCGTCCCCACGCAGGTGCTCCAGCCGCTCGGCCAGCCGCCGGCCCGCGTCCACTCGGTCGTCGAATCGCATGTCCACCTCCGGCAGCCGGGGCGCACCCGGCCGGCGGGCGGGAAAGGTCTCCCTTCCACTATGCGACCCCCGCCCGTGCGCTCCAACCCGGCCCCGGCGCTCACCCGCCGCCGTCGGCCAGGGCCGCCCGGACCCGCGCCGCGACCTCCCCGGCCTCGTCCTCCGAGGCGTACCGCGTGCGCGGCCAGAAGAAGCCCCGCAGCCCGTCCCGCCGGTTGCGCGGCACCACGTGCACATGCAGGTGCGGTACCGACTGGCTCACCTTGTTGTTCGCCGCGACGAACGACCCCGCCGCCCCCATCGCCCGTTCCACCGCCCCGGCGACCCGCCGCACCCGTACGAAGAACGGCCCGATGTCCGTCTCCGGCAGGTCGGTCAGCGTCACCACGTGCCGCCGGGGCACCACCAGCACATGCCCCGGGAACAGCGGCCGGACGTCCAGGAACGCCACCGCCACCTCGTCCGCCAGCACGCGGTGGGCCGCCGAACCGCCCGCCACGATCGCGCAGAAGACGCACTCCGACGCCGAGGGACCCTGTGATTCCCGCATGGTGACGAGTCTCCACGGGATCTTCGGCCGGTGGGCCGGCGACCCGCCCGCTCCCGCCGTCCGGGCCGTCGTGATGCCTCTCCGGCCACGCGTCCCCCGAGGCCCCCGACTCCCGGCGGACGAGGCGCCGCGGCCCTCCCCACGGGCAGCAGCCCGCCGCAGGCCATTCCGGCGGGGGACAACGACGGGGGTCGCCGGGGGAGCGGGGAAAACACGATGACCCGACGTCCGTGCCCGTGCCCGCGCCTGTGCCCGCGCCGTGAGGCCCACGCGGCGCTGCTGATCGTGGCGATCGCCGTGGCGGCGCTGCCGCTCGGCCACGCCGGGGGTGAGGCTCTCGTCGCCCCCGAAGGGACGCACGTCGCACGAGCACGCCGCCACCACCGCCTGGAACGACCTCTTCCGGACGCGGCGCGACGGCCCGTTCCGGACCCGGCCGCCCCCGCTGCCCGCGCCCATGGGGCCCTAGCGCCGAGAGCCGACGAGGCGTGTATCGGCGGGAGGGCAGCGAAGGGCCCATGAAACCCCCGCGCGGGGGCAAGCGCACCCTCAGGTGATCTTGAAAGCCGACGTGGGGGGAGCCGCCGAAGATGTCGATGCCCGAGACCTCCGTCCCCCGGCGCGGCCGTGCCGGCCACCGTACGGCCTTCGCCCTCCGCCGGACCGCCTTCGCCTTCGCGCTGCTCGCCATCGTGGTCTGCGGCGCCGGTCTGACGCTGCGGACCGCCGCCGCCCACGCCGCCGAGCACCCGGCCGGTGCCCTGGTCGCCCTGCTCGCGCTCGGCTGCGCCGGAACGGTGGCCTATCGCGGCCGCCACCACCTGCGCGCTGCCTTCCGGGCGACGGCGGAGCGGCCGGAGCTCCCACCGGACACCGTGCCTCCGGTGGTGGAGGTGGACTACGCGGCCATGGACCCCGCGGAGTTCGAGCAGGCCATCGCCGGGCTGTGCGAGCGCGACGGCTGCACGGACGTACAGGTCGTCGGAGGCGCCGGCGACCTCGGGGCCGACGTGCTCGCCACCGCGCCCGACGGGCGGCGCCTCGTCGTCCAGTGCAAGCGGTACGGGCCCGACCACAAGGTCGGCTCCCAGGACCTGCAACGCTTCGGCGGCACCTGCTTCACCATTCACGGCGCCCACCTCGCCGCCCTCGTCACCACCAGCGACTTCACCACCCCCGCCCTCGAGTACGCCGCCCGCAGCGGCATCCTCTGCCTCGACGCCCGGGCGCTCGCGGCGTGGACGGACGGCGGGGCCGCACCCCCGTGGCGGCAGGCGGGTGCGCTCGCGGAGCCGGACGGCGGGGACGCGGGGTACGCGTACGGGCCGGCGCCCGGGGAGCGCCCGTAAGCGGCTTCGCCGCTCGTCCTCGAACGCCGGACGGGCTGAAGTGCCCGCCCCTCGGTGATCCACCGGCCCGCTCCGGGCAGGCATCCCCCCATGCCCCTCCTCGTCGGAACATCCGGCTGGCAGTACGCAGACTGGCGCGGCGGCCTCTACCCGGACGGACTGCCCCAACGACTGTGGCTGGAGGAGTACGTCCGCCACTTCGCCACCGTCGAGAACAACAACGCCTTCTACCGGCTGCCCTCCCCGGAGACCTTCGCCGACTGGCGCGACCGGACCCCCGACGGATTCGTGATGGCCGTCAAGGCCAGCCGCTTCCTCACCCACATCAAACGGCTCCGCGACCCCGCCGAACCCGTCGCCCGGCTGCTGCGCCACGCGGCCGGCCTCGGCGACCGGCTCGGCCCCGTCCTGCTCCAACTGCCGCCCACCCTGCGCGCCGACCCGGCGACGCTCGACGCCGCCCTCGCCGCGTTCCCACCCGGCGTCCGCGTGGCCGTCGAACCCCGCCACCCCACCTGGTGGACGGACGAGGTACGGGCCGTCCTCGAACGCCGGGGCGCGGCCCTGTGCTGGGCCGACGCTGGCTCCCGGCCCGCGGGCCCGCTCTGGCGCACCGCCGACTGGGGCTACCTGCGCTTCCACGGCGGCCGGGCCCGGCCCTGGCCCCGCTACGGCCGGCAGGCCCTCGCCACCTGGGCCGGGCGGGTGGCCGGCACCTGGCCAGGACCGGCCGTCGTCCACGCCTACTTCAACAACGACCCCGGCGGCGCCGCCGTCCTCGACGCGGCCGTCTTCACCCGCGCGGCCACCCGCGCCGGGCTGGACGTCGCCGAGGTCCCGGACGCCCCGGCCGTCACCCCGCCCGCGCGACGATCCCCGCCAGCGCGCGCTCGGCGAGCGCCGTGATGGTCAGCGACGGATTGGCGCCGCCCACCGTCCCCGGCAGCAACGAACCGTCGACGACGTACAGCCCCGGCACGCCCCGGACCCGCCCCTCCAGGTCCGTCACCCGGCCGATCGCACACCCGCCCACCGGATGCGCGGTGAAGGGCGAGAGCCGCACGGTCAGCGGCAGGGTGCCCGGGTTGGCGGCGATGACGCGCCGGCTGAACGCCAGCGCGGCGCGCGCCGACGCCGTCGACCCGCCGCCCCAGCCCGTCAGCCGCACCCGGCCGGTCCGGGGATCGGAGCGGAACGCGCCCCGGTGATCGCCGTCCGCCGTCACGCTCAGCGTGACGACCGCCGGCAGCCCCTGGAACTCCGGCAGCACCCAGCTCTCCGCGCGCAGCGGCAGTCCCAGGCCGTCCGGGACGAACACCCCCGACGCGCACGGCGATCCCTGCGTCGCCCCGTGCTGGACCAGCGGCTGCGAACGGACGGTCACCTGGTCGCCGTTGTCGCCGACGCCCTCCCCGAGGGCCGCCGGCAGGTCGGGCAGGTCACCCCGGTCCCGGGCGGCGACCAGCAGCCGGTTGGTGTTGAGCGTGCCCGCCGCCACGAACAGCAGATCGCAGGTGAACTCCTCGGTGTCCAGCACCGCGCCGCCGGGCGTCAGCCGGCGGACCTCCACCCGGAACCGGCCGTCCCGCCGCCGGCCGACGGACCGCACCTCGTGCAACGGCCGCACCTGCACGTTCCCTGTGGCCAGGGCCGCGGGCAGGTAACTGCGCGTCAGGGACTTCTTCGCCCCGTTGCCGCAGCCGAAGTCCGACTCGCCGACCGTCGTGGACAGCGGCAGCCGGTGCGCCAGTTCACCGCGCACCACGTCCCAGTCGAACGTCGAGTCCAGGGGCGCCGGCCGGAACCCCGCCCGCGTCACCTGCCGGTCCCACACCCGCGAGTGGAGGAACGGTGAGGACGCGTAGACGTCACGCGGCATCGGCGAGGCGCCCAGCATCGCCCGGGCCCGCGGGAACCAGGTGCGGGCGAACTCCTCGTAGCGCAGCCCGGACGGGTAGAACCGCTCGAAACACCGGCGCGGCGGCGCCACCGTCACCCCCGTGTAGACCAGCGAACCGCCGCCGACACCCGCCCCGCACCAGACGTCCAGTCCCGGCTCCTCCGCCACCTCCAGCACCCCGGGCGCCGGCCGCACCGGCACCGGCAGCATCCCCGGATAGCGGGCGGTGTGACGGAACCAGAACATCGTGTCCGTCACCGCGTGCGCCGACCCGAACAGCGGTCTCGCCGGGGCCACCGGCCACTCCCGGCCCCGCTCCAGCACCACCGTGTCCACCCCCGCCCGCCCCAGCCGCAGCGCCGCCACCGCCCCGCCGAACCCCGAACCGACCACCAGCGCCCGGAAGTGAGTCCGCCCGGCCGCCGCCGCTGCCCGGCTCCCCAGGGCCACCGCCCCCAGCCCCGCCAGACCGCCCCGGGCCGCCAGGCCCAGCACCTCGCGCCGGCTCCGTCCCGCCATCCTTGCCTCCCGCTCGTCCACGCCGCGTCTCACTCCGTCCACACCATCGGCCGTCCGGCGGCACCCGCGCGGGGGACGCGCCCGGCCGAGCGCCCGGGACGACCTGCCCGGCCGAGCGGCCTCGCGCCCGGAGTACCCGGGCGGACGGCCTCCCGACGGGTGTCCCGGCGCAGCCGCTGCGCCGCTTCCCGGGATCGCCGTCCCGAGCCCGCGCACCGCCGGCCGCCGGACGGGCCGGACGGCACGTCCGGGCGCGCCCCCGTCCGCCGCGGCCACGGCCGACTCGCCGACCGTGTCCGCGTGCCGTCCGACAGGCCGTCAGTCCGCGACCGCCGCGCGCAGCTCCTCCAGCGCGGCGCCGAGCAGCTCCGGCAGTTGGTCCGTGCCGGGCACACCGGCGTCGAACAGGAACGAGACGGACACCCGCGTCTTCTCCAGGACGAAGACGCAGCCGCCCGGGGACGAACCGAGCGGCGGGGACACCGGGACGAGCCCCGTGATGCCCGGACCGCCGTCGTGCAGGTCCGCCGGGATGACGGTGACCCCCAGCCGGGGCGGCGAGCAGTGGTGCACGACCCGGTGGGCGAGCCACGCCACCGGCCCCGGCGCCCGCAGCAGATAACCGAACAGCTCCCGGAACCGGTACAGCGTCATCGGGCCGGTGTCCCGGACGACCGCCGCCAGGCGCCGCGCGGGGGAGGGCTCCGCGCAGGGCAGGGTCAGCGGCATGACGCCCAGCGCACTGCCCAGGGCCGCCCGGTCACCGGGATGCCGCAGACTGACGGGCAGATAGACGCGCAGCCCCCGGCGCTGCCGCCGGCCGGCCGCGCCGCACCAGTGCTCCGGCGTCCACGCCCGGAGGGCGCTGGCCAGCGCGGCCAGCGCCACCTGGGCGGCCGACGCGCCCGTACGGCGGGTGACCTCGTCCAGCCCGGACCGGTCCAGCGTCACCGTGTGCAGCGTCCGCTCGCCGGTCACGGCGGAGCACGGCGGCAGCCAGCGCGCCGTACGCCCGAACAGATGCGGGAGGAAACGCGCGCAGAAACGCACCGTCCGCAGCGACGGCGCCCGGGGCGCGGGCCGGGGCGCGGGCGCCGGCAACCGGGCCCCCGACAGGGCGGCGCCCATGGCCTGAGCCATCGCCAGGCCGTCCTGGAACAGATGGGCCGCCCGGTACACCAGCAGGTACTCGTCCGCCCGGTGACCCCGGACCAGCCGGACGCCCCACAGCGGCCGCCCGGCCGGCAGCGGAGCCGCCAGCGCGTCCAGCGCGCAGCGGCCCACCGGCCACCCGGCGGGCACCTCGACCTCCTCGACGTGCCGCGAGACGTCCAGCCCGGCCACCGGCTCGAAACGCGCCCGGCGGCCCGACCCGCCCACCCGGTACCCCAGCGCGGGCACCCGCGTGACCAGGTCGGCCACCAGCCGCTCCAGCTCCTCCCGGGTCGGCGGCGCGCCCGTCATCCGGGCCGCGATGCAGACATGGGTACGGGCCGGGTCCGCCGTCGTCCGGACGCGCAGGTACTGGTACCTGTCCGACGGGCCGAACGGGACGGGGACGTGGCCGCGGTCCGCGGGAAGCACGAGCATGCCGGGAGACCCTTTCCGGTTCCTGCGCTGTGGCCGGTCGCGGGCGGGACACCGCCCGTCCCGCCACTATGGCGCCCGGCCCGGCCGCGGGCCGGTAGGAACACAGGCCTCCCGGGGCCCCGTCCGTCAGATGGTGACGCAGACACCGTCCTCGATGGTCCGGCCGTCACGCTCCAGCCCGGCGCAGACCAGCTTGGCGCCCTTCTGCTCCCGGCCCACCGCCCAGCGGTGGGAGGCCGCGTTCACCTTCGGCGAGCGGTAGTCGCCCCAGTAGGCGCGGATCGTGCCCGGCAGCCCGTCCTTCGTCCGTACGGTGATGTCCTGCACGAACCGGTTGTGATGGGCCGTCAGCACACACAGGTACTTGCCGCAGTGCCCGTCGACCCCCGCCTGCGCGGGCGCCGCCGCCACCAGGCCGAGAGCGAGGGCCGCGAGTACGGTCCCGGCCTTCTTCTTGAGTCCCATGGGTCTTCCCCGTCGTCCGTGCGCCGCGCCCCGATGACGCGGCCGTCGCCGGCCAGTAGACCGGCCGGCGGGAGGGAAGGAGGGCGTTTCCCGGGAAGGTCATCTGATCAGGGGAATCCGGCGGTCCGGCCGGACGGCCGGCGGAACGGGCTGATCCGGCCCGGCGCGCGCGGTGCCGGGCCCCGGCCGGCACCCCGTGTTCCGCCGGCCCGCCCGGGCAGGGCAAGGTGGTGCCGTACGAGGTACGGAAACACAGAGGGAACAGAAGGTAGGGGACGCCGCGATGGTGTTCAAGAAGCTGCTCGGGTCGCTCGGAGTGGGCGGCCCCACGGTCGACACGGTCCTGGACGGCCCGGTGCTGCCCGGCGCCGACCTGACCGGTCACGTCCGGCTGCGCGGCGGCAAGGCGGACTTCGACGTCGAGCACGTCACGCTGGAGTTCGAGGCGCGCGTCGAGGCCGAGCGGGGCGACGAGGAGCACCACGGCACCGTGGTCTTCGACCGGCACACGGTCACCGGCGGCTTCCGCCTCGCCGCCGGCGAGGAGCGGGACGTCCCGTTCGCGGCGCCGGTGCCCTGGGAGACGCCGGTCACCGAGCTGTACGGGCGCCCCCTGGGCACCGTCCTCGGCGTGCGCACCGGACTCGCCATCGCCGGCGCGCGGGACAAGGGCGACCTCGACCCGCTGACCGTGCGCCCGCTGCCCGCGCAGGAGGCGGTCCTTGAGGCGTTCGGCCGGCTCGGCTTCGCCCTCCGCTCGGCCGACCTCGAGCTCGGCCACATCCACGGCAGCGGCCAGCGGCTGCCCTTCTACCAGGAGATCGAGTTCGCCCCGGCGCCGCAGTACGCCTACGCCGTCAACGAGATCGAGGTGACCTTCCTGGCCGCGCCGGACGGCATGGAGGTCGTGCTGGAGGCCGACAAGCGCGGCGGTCTCTTCTCCGGCGGACACGACGTCGTCACCCGCTTCCACGTCTCCCACCACGAGGCGGCGGGACACGACCTGACGGCGGAGGTCGAGTCCTGGGTGCAGCGCATGATCGAGCACCACGGTGCCCGGCGGGCGCACCACGGCATCCATCAGGACGGCCGTATCCAGGACCGCTGCCACCGCTCCGGGCCCGGCATGGGCACCGTCGTCGCCGCCGGCGCGGCGGGCGTCGCGGCCGGTGTGGTCGGCGGTCTGGTGGCGGCCGAGGTCGTCGACGAGATCGGCGACTTCTTCGAGGGCGAGGACGAGGACGGCGGCGGCGAGGACTGAGGCGGCGCGCCGGGGTTCCGACGACGGGCCCCGGCGCGTCAGCGCAGCAGGCCCGCCGCCCTGAGGTCGTCGAACAGCAGTCGGTCGACCGGCGGGACGAGCGGCCGGTCCGCGTACGAGAACCAGGCCACCTCCTCGATCTCCGCACTGGCCGTCAGCGTCCCGCCGTACTCGCCCGTGTAACAGCTCATCCGGACCACCGTGCCGGCCGGCAGCTCCGGTACCGCCGCTTCGTAGGTGCCCACATGGGCGACGGTCGCGGGGTCGAGGAGGACCGTCAACTCCTCCTCGACCTCCCGCAGCAGGGTCTCCAGATCGCTCTCCGTGCCCTCCCGCTTCCCGCCGGGCACGTAGAAGACGTCCTTCCCCCGCGGCCGGGCGCAGAGGACCCGTCCGTCCTCGATCCGCACCCAGGCCACCGTGTCGATCAGCACGACGCTCCGCTCCCTCTCCGTTCCCGTCCGGCGGCCGGTGTGCCGCGCGAAGGGGTCATGCAACCACAGGGCCGGGCCCGGGCACGTACTGCGCCTCCCCTTCGCCCAGCGACCAGTCGGCCGGCGCGTTCTCGGTCACGGTGACGAAGACGTTCCGCGGCTCGGTACCGGCGTAGGCGTGCGCGAGGTCGGCGATGCGCCGGTAGAGCGCCCGTTTCCGCTCGGGGGAACGGCCGGCGCGCATGGTGATCGCGATGTACACGATGCCCTCGTCCCGGCGCACGCCCGGGTAACTGCCGTAGCGGAGCGTACTGGTGGTGCCGTCGTGGCCGGTGAGGATCTGGAACAGGTCGTCGTCCGGGATGCCGAGGGTCTCCCGGAGGGCGTCGTGCACGGCGCGGCCGAGCGCGTCCAGCCGGTCGCGGTCGGTTCCCAGGGCGTCGATGCGGACCAGGGGCATGGCGGGTTCCTCTCGCCGGGGAGCTGCTTGCCCGGCGAGTGTACATACCAGTAGGTACAGTGGGCTGACGGGGTGTCGGCAAGAACCACCCGGGCGCGGGCGACTTCCACCACGGCGAGATGGAGATGCGCCGCCACGCCGGGAACGGACGGACGGCCGGCGCGCCCTGCTCCTCCTCTGCCGGGCCGTCTCCGGCTACGCGCCGCGCGCCGGTCGGACCCTGCTCCGGCCGGTGGCCACGGCGGTGGCCACCGTCGCGGCGGCGGCCCTGTGGGGCATCCCACCGCGGCCGCAGCGGCCCGCCGTCGGGGCCGCGTCCGCCGCTCGGGCCGCCGCCGTCCGGGCCGCACCGGAGCGGCCGGTGGTGGGCGACCGGCTGGAGACCTCCGTACGGACGGTCCTGAACACCGTCGCCCTGCGCTCCGCCCCCGCGGACCTCACCTCGTCGGCACCTGCGTCGACGGGACGTTCCGGCTGGTCGCGCCCGTCCTGCGGGGCCTCGCCACGGTCGCCGTCCGCAACCGGGTGCGGCGGTGAACGCGACGCCGGCGCCCGTCCCCCGCGCGGCGGGCCGTTGACACCGGACGTGTCGTGTGCCCGGCGGCGTCGTTGAGGGCGGTGAAGTCATTCCGGACTCATCACCCACTATCAGGAGCAAGGACCGCAGATGCGTCTCTTCCGCCCGATCGTCGTCGCACTCGCCGGACTCGCGCTCGCCATGGCCGGACCCGTGGACGCGGCGGTGGCCGCGAAGGGCCCCTTCACCTTCCTGGGCCCCGGGGACAGGCCGTTCTACGTCGAGAACCCGCCGGACAACCGCTGCTACACCATGAGTCAGGAAGTGCACGGCGCGCACAACGGGACGGGTTCCCCGGCCACGATCTACAGCGGCAAGAAGTGCACGGGCACGGCCGTGCGGCTCGCCCCGGGGCAGCGGGCGGAGCACAAGGCGACGTTCTCCAGCGTCCGCTTCGGGGGCCGCTGACCGGAGGCCGCCGAACGAGGGCGCGGGAGAACCGGTTTCCGCCGGAAGTGACGCGTGGGATATGCAACCAAGTGAGGCCGTCGGTGGTCTTACGGTTCATGACAATGAAACGCACCTCTCTGCGGACCCGGCTCGGGGTCGTGCTGGGCGCCGCCGGGCTGGCCGTCCCGCTGGCCGTGGCCACCGGCGGGGCCGCCGAGGCGGCTCCCGCCAAGGCCCCGGCCAAGGCGCCCGCCAAGGTCTCCTGCCCGACCGACAAGGGCCGCATCGCCTGCGTCGACCTGACCCGGCAGGTGAGCTGGATACAGGACGGCAAGAAGATCAAGTACGGCCCGGTTCACATACGTTCGGGCAGAAAGGGCTTCGCCACGCGCACCGGCCTCAAGAAGGTCTACTGGCGCGACAAGAACCACCGCTCCTCGCTGTACGACGTCAGCATGCCGTACAGCCAGTTCTTCGACGGGGGCCAGGCGTTCCACGCCATCAGCGGCAGCGTCTACTCGCCGCCCGGCTCGCACGGCTGTGTCAACATGCGGATGAAGGACGCCCAGGCGTACTGGAACCTGCTGCACAAGGGCGACGACGTCTTCGTCTACGGCCGCAAGCCCGGCACCTGACGGACCGGCGCGCCGCCGGGCCGGGCCGCGGGACACCCCCGGCCCGGCGGCGCGCCCGCCGGCGGCCGTCTCGGCCGTCTCAGCCGTAGAGGTGGTCGGCGTATCGCGGCCCGTAGTAGCGTTCCAGTTCCTCCAGGGAGTCCTCGGGCCGCTCCAGGGCCTGGGCGATGCGCGCCCGGGACGGCACCTCGTCCGGCCGCCAGGTCTCGGGCTTCCACAGGTCGGAGCGGAGGAACGCCTTCGTGCAGTGGAAGAAGACCTCCTCGACCTCGACCAGCAGGGCGAGGACCGGGCGGTGTCCCTTGACCGTCATCCGGTCGAGGAAGGGCGCCTCCCGCACCAGCCGGGCCCGGCCGTTGACGCGCAGGGTGTCGCCGCGGCCGGGCACCAGGAAGATCAGGCCGACGTGCGGGTTGGCCAGGATGTTGCGGAAGCCGTCCGCCCGCCGGTTGCCCGGGCGTTCGGCGATCGCGAGCGTGGTGTCGTCCAGGACGAGCGCCAGGCCGCCGGCCGGGTCGCCCTTGGGGGAGACGTCGCAGTGGCCGTCCGCGTCGGAGGTCGCCACCAGGCAGAACGGCGACCGTTCCAGCCATCGCCGGTCGATGTCGCCCAGTCGGTCGCGGGCCTTGTCGCGGACGCGCGGGAGCGGTTCCCCGAGCAGGTCGGTGAGTTCACCGGGTTCGGTGATCTCGACCAAGTCCGTCATGTCCATGGTGGTTCCCCCTGTTCCGCGGCAGCCCGCGACGTCTTCGATTTCCCGGGCGTGCGGCCGGCCTTCGGGACCGGACGGCCGCACACACCCCGCACCCCGCCGCTCAGTGGCCGCGGGCGATCCACTCCTCCAGATGGGGCGCCTCCGCGCCGATCGTCGTCGTGTCGCCGTGGCCCGTCCGGACGACCGTTGCCGCGTCCAGGGGCAGCAGCCGGTCGCGGATCGACGCGACGATGGTCGGGAAGTCGGAGAACGACCGGCCGGTGGCGCCCGGGCCGCCCTGGAACAGGGTGTCCCCGGTGAACACCGTGTCCAGCTCCGGCGCGTGCAGGCAGACCGCGCCCGGCGCGTGCCCCGGCGTGTGCAGCACGGTGAGCTCCGTGCCCGCCACCCGCAGCACCTGCCCGTCCGCCAGCTCGCCGTCCGGGGCGCGGTCCGGGTGGGTGCGGTCCCACAGCGGCCGGTCGCCGGGGTGGAGCAGGACGGGGGCGCCGGCGCGGTCGGCCAGGGCGGGGGCCGCGTTGACGTGGTCGTCGTGCGCGTGGGTGCAGACGACGGCGAGCAGCCGGCGGTCGCCCAGCGCACGGGCGATGGCGTCGGCGTCGTGTGCCGCGTCGATGACGATCGCCTCCCGGTCGTCGCCCACGATCCACACGTTGTTGTCGACGTCCCACGTGCCCCCGTCGAGGGAGAACGTCCCCGAGGTGACGAGGTGGTCGATCCGGGCCGCCATCAGAACACCACCACCGAGCGCAGCACGTCGCCCTGGTGCATCCGGTCGAAGGCCTGCTCGACGTCGCCCAGGCCGATGGTCTCGGTCACGAAGGCCGCCAGGTCGAGCCGGCCCTGGAGGTGCAGGTCGACGAGCATGGGGAAGTCCCGGGAGGGCAGGCAGTCGCCGTACCAGGAGGACTTCAGGGCGCCGCCGCGGCCGAAGACGTCGAGCAGCGGCAGGTCGATGCGCATCTCGGGGGTCGGGACGCCCACCAGGACGACCGTGCCGGCCAGGTCGCGGGCGTAGAACGCCTGCTCGTACGTCTCCGGGCGGCCGACCGCCTCGATGACCACGTCGGCGCCGAACCCGCCGGTCAACTCGCGGATCGCCTCGACCGGGTCCGCCGTGCGCGAGTTGACGGTGTGGGTGGCGCCCATGCGCAGGGCCGTCTCCAGCTTGCGGTCGTCGATGTCGACGGCGATGATGCGCGCCGCCCCGGCGAGCCGCGAGCCGGCGATGGCCGCGTCGCCGACGCCGCCGCAGCCGATGACGGCCACCGAGTCGCCGCGGCCCACCCCGCCGGTGTTGATGGCGGCGCCGATGCCCGCCATCACGCCGCAGCCGAGCAGCCCGGCGACGGCCGGGGAGACCTCGGGGTTCACCTTGGTGCACTGGCCGGCGGCGACCAGCGTCTTCTCCGCGAACGCGCCGATGCCCAGGGCGGGCGTCAGCTCGGTGCCGTCGGTGAGGGTCATCTTCTGGCGGGCGTTGTGCGTGGCGAAGCAGTACTGCGGGCGGCCGCGCCGACAGGCCCGGCACTGTCCGCAGACGGCACGCCAGTTGAGGACGACGAAGTCACCCGGCGCCACCTCGGTCACGCCCTCGCCGACCGCCTCGACCACGCCGGCCGCCTCGTGGCCCAGCAGGAACGGGAAGTCGTCGTTGATGCCGCCCTGCTTGTAGTGCAGGTCGGTGTGGCAGACGCCGCACGCCTGCACCTTCACCACGGCCTCGCCGGGCCCCGGGTCCGGCACCACGATGGTCTCGACCCGCACCGGCTGGTTCTTCCCCGGCGCCACCACGCCCCGGACTTCCTGTGCCACGGCACTGTCCCTTCCTTGATCATTACGTCTCGGACCACTCTCGCGCACCACGGCGCCCGGCGTCCAACGACGCGGCTCACGCCTCGCGAGGCAGGCGGCGTGCCGCGTCGGGTGCCCCGCCGGACGCGCGGGGCGCCTCCGGCGCGTCGGGCTCGCGCAGTCGGCGCAGCAGCAGCCAGCCGACGGCGGGCAGCGCGATCAGCGGCGCCAGGGCGACCCGCAGCGACGCGGCGTCGGCGAGGGTGCCGACGAGTGGGCTCGCGACACCGCCGACGCTGACCGCCAGCCCGAGGGTGACGCCGCTCGCGGTGCCCACCCGGCGCGGCAGGTAGTCCTGGCCGAGCGTGACGTGCAGGGAGAACGGGACGTACAGCGCGGCCGAGGTCAGGGCCACGAACAGGTAGAGCGCCGGGCCGGGGACGAGGACCACGCCGGCCACCGCCGGGACCGCCAGGGCGTAGGACCAGCGGACGACCGTGACCCGGCCGTACCGCCCGGCCAGTCTCCCGCCCGCCACCGTGCCCACCGAGCCGCCGGCGTACAGCACGAACAGCGCGGCCGTACCGGCCAGTTGCCCCCAGCCGGTGCGCTGGCGCACATGCAGCGAGACGAACGCGCTCAGGCCGACGAAGACGACCGAACGGCACATGACGGCCCCGGTCAGCCGGCCGAACGACGCCCAGTCGTCCCGGCCGGCCGGGCGGGACGCGTTCCGGGGCCCCGCCGCGTCCCCCGGCGCGCGGGCCGTGCGCAGCGCCGCCGCGCACAGGACCGCGCCGACGACGGCCGGGAGGACCAGCAGGGGCGTCGCCCGCAGGCCGCCGGTGGCGACGACGGCGGAGACCAGCAAGGGGGCCGCGGCGAAGCCGAGGTTGCCGCCGAGGGAGAACCAGCCCATCGCCACATGGCTGCCCGCGCTCGCCCGGCGCGCCACCCGGGCGGACTCGGGGTGGTAGGCGGCCACCCCGATCCCGGACACGGCGACGGCGGCCAGCGTCAGCGCGTACGAGCCGCCGAGGCCGCTGAGGGCGACGCCCGACCCGGCCAGCAGGGTGCTCACCGGCAGCAGCCACGGCATGGCCCACCGGTCGGTGAGCGCCCCGAACAGCGGCTGCACCACCGACGACAGCAGCGAGGCGGCCAGCACGACGCCCGAGGCGGCGGCGTAGGTGTAGGCCCGCTCGGAGACGAAGAACGGCACCAGGGCGGCCACCGCTCCCTGGTAGACGTCCACGCAGGCGTGCCCCGAGGACAGCAGGGCGATCGGGCGGTTGCGAGGGATGACGGATCGATTCTTCGGCACCCCCCGATCGTGACGGCTCCCTCACACGTCCCGCTTCCGATAATGTGCCAACTCCTGTCGGAAACCCGCCACGTTCGGACCGGTCCGGCGGCTGATCGTCCGGAACCCGACCCGTGCGCGTCCCCCGGACCCCTGGGTAGGCTCGGCGTCCGGGCGGGACGCGGACCGGACCGCCGGGCGGGAGGGGGGACCATGGCCGGAAGACGGCTCCGGATCGCCGTCGTCGGCGGAGGGATCGGCGGGCTGGCCGCCGCCGTCGCACTGCGGAGGAGCGGCGTCGACGCCGTCGTCCACGAACAGGCGCCGGAACCGACGGCCACCGGCGCCGGAGTCGCGATCGGCGCCAACGGCCACCGCGTACTTCGCTCCCTGGGCGTCGACGGGCCGCTCGTGGCGACGGCCGTCGCCCCGCTGCGCGTCGAGTTCCGGCACTGGTCCACGGGCCGGACGGTCGCCCGGCTCGGGATCGCCGGCAGCTACGAGCGCCGGTTCGGCGCCCCCTTCTGGCACCTGGAACGCTCCGCCCTCCAGGACGCGCTGCTCGCCGCCGCCGACGGGGTACCGGTGCGCTTCGGCGCCCGCTGCGCCGGCGTGGAGCAGACCCCCGACGGCGCCGTCGTCCGGTTCGCCGACGGCTCGGCGGCCGAGGCGGACGCCGTGGTCGGCGCGGACGGCATCCACTCCGTCGTCCGGGACGCCGTCTTCGGCCCCGACGAGGCGGTCTTCTCCGGCACCAGCGGCTACCGCGCCCTCGTCCCCCTCGGCCACCTGTCCGGCCTCCCCGAACTCGCCGAACCCGTCCTGTGGCTGTGGGTCGGACCGGGCCGGCACGTGGTGGTCTACCCGGTCGCGGGCGGACGCCTGCTCAACCTCCTGGCGGTCGTCCCGGACCCCGCGTGGACCGTCGAGTCCTGGGTCACCGAGGGCCGGACGGCCGACCTGCTCGCCGCCTTCGACGGCTGGCACCCGGCCCTCACCCGTCTGCTGGCCGCCGTCGACCGCCCCGGCCGCTGGGCGCTCTACGACCGCGAGCCGCGGCGCGTCTGGACGCACGGCCGGGTGACCCTGCTCGGCGACGCCGCGCACCCCATGCTGCCCCACCACGGGCAGGGGGCGAACCAGGCGCTGGAGGACGCGGCCGTCCTCGCCGCGCTGCTGGCCGGGGCGGCACCGGACGAGGTGCCCGCCGCCCTGCGCCGTTACGAACTGGCGCGCCGCCCCAGGACCCGCGCCATCCAGGCCGGTTCGCGGCAGAACGCGGCCTGCCTCCACCTCCCCGACGGCCCCCGGGCCGCCGCGCGCGACGCGGACCTCGCCGGGCTGCCCGACCGCCTCGCCTGGATCCACGGGCACGAC
This sequence comes from Streptomyces sp. NPDC052910, assembly GCF_055585605.1. Lineage (NCBI taxonomy): Bacteria > Bacillati > Actinomycetota > Actinomycetes > Kitasatosporales > Streptomycetaceae > Streptomyces > Streptomyces sp. NPDC052910. The sequence goes on along the minus strand of NZ_JBVJJR010000006.1, from coordinate 115,562 downwards.
CCCGTCGGGGCGGCGGTCACCGCGCGGGAGGACGCCGCTCCGGCGCCGGGCTGAGCCCGTCCGCTACCCGGCGGCCGTGACGTGGAGGAAGCAGTCGTACGCGGCCGGGTCGAAGACGAGCCCGGCCGTGCGCTCCAGCGCGGCCCGGTGCGCCTCCTCCAAGGGCTGCACGCCCACGAACCGCTCGACCGGGATCCCGAACGGAGCGGCGAGGAACCCCGGGTCCGCGTCCGGGAGTTCCCTGTCGGCGGCCGGAACGTCGTCCCCCTTCGCGAAGGCCGTGACGGTGTGGACGGCAGGGGCGCCGGGGTGGGGCGAGGTACTGGTGGCGCTGGTTCCTTCGGCGGTACGGGTGGGCCGGCGCCGCCTTTCCGGTGACGCGGCCCGGTCCGTGATCAGGCCTCGACCCAGCCGTGGTGGGCGGCGAGGCGGACGAGGCGGCGGCGGACGAGGAGGATCTGTTCCGCGGTCATGGCGGGGGCGGCGGTTAGGAGGAGTTCGGTGACCTCGTCCGTGAACTCCTTGGCGGACAGCACGTCGCAGTCGCCGTCGTCAGCCGCCGGGCCGGGCACGGAGTCCTCCGCCGGAGCCTCGGCCGGGCGGCCGGACGCCCGGTCCAGCAGGCGGACGCGGGACGCCTTGAGCCCCCGCTCGCCCTCTTCCACGGCGAATTCGACGACAGCACCGGGGACGATCAGGCGCTTGTCCGCCTGAACGTCGTTGACGTGCACGAACACGTCCTCACCACCGGTGTCCGGGGCGACGAACCCGTACCCCCGGAATTCGTCGAAGCGGATTATCCTACCCGTGACCACAGACAATTCCCCACCTACACCGCGTGCCATCACGGCCCTGTCGCGGGCCCGTCGGGACCTTACCCAGCGCCGGAGCGCGACACAATCCCCGTGTCAACACCGCACCCCGTCCCCAGGTCACCACTCCGCCGCCCGGACGTCGACCAGCACCTTCCCGGCCGTCTCCCGGGCCGCGACGGCCTCGTGCGCGCGGGCCACACCGGCCGGCGGCACGACCCGGTCGACGTGCGGGACCAGCCGCCCCTCGCCGGCGAGGGCGAGGACCCGCCCGGCCACCTCCGCGAACAGGCCGGGCGTGTCGAGGACTTGCTGCATCCACAGCGTCACCACGCCGAGGGAGCGCCGGGTGAGCGCGTCCACCGCGACGACGGCCGGTTCCTCGCGGTGGCCGATGGAGACCAGCCGGCCGAACGGGGCCAGGGCGGCGAGCGCCGCCGCCACGCGCGGGCCGCCCAGCGAGTCCAGGTAGAAGTCCACACCGTCCGGAAGGAGCGCCGGCAACTCCTCGGGGCCCTCGACCGCGTGGTCCGCGCCGAGCCGCCGGACGAAGTCCCGCTTGGCCGCCGACGACGCCGTCCCGGCGACGACCGACGCGCCGAGGACGCGGGCCAGTTGGACCGCCAGATGCCCGACGCCGCCGGCGGCGGACGCCACCGCCACCCGTTCCCCCGGCCGCAGCCGGCCGGCCGTGACCAGGGCGGCGTACGCCGTGCAGCCCTGCTCGACCAGGGCCGCCGCCGTAGGATCGTCGATGCCGTCCGGGAGCTCCACGGTGTACGCGTCCCTGGCCACGGCCACCTCCGCGTAACCGCCCCCGTCGCGCAGCAGCGCGGCCACCCGCCGCCCGTCCCGCCGGCGGACGCCGACGACCTCCGCGCCGAGGACCGCCGGCAGCCGCGGCGGCCGGTAGATCCCCGCCCGTACCTCCAGGTCGCCGTAGTTGACCCCGGCCAGGACCACGTCGACCACCGACTCGCCCGGACCGGCGGCCGGCTCCGGGAGTTCCGCCGTCTCCAGCACCTCCGGCCCGCCGAAGCGACGCAGCACCACCGCCCGCATACCGCTCAGCCCCCCAGGTAGTCCTCGGGCGCGGAGCCCTCCCGGACCGTGTCGAGGGTGAAGCAGTGCAGGCCGCCGCCGAAGAGGCGGCGGTGGCGGTGGCGCACCGGCACCACGGTGAAGCGGTGCGCCTCCAGCGTCCGGATCAGCTCCGGGCAGGCGGAGTTGACGAGGACGGTGTCGGGGGCGACGGAGAGCACGTTGAGGTCGATGTAGCGGCTGGTGAGCAGCAGGTCCTCGTCGTCGTACACGGGGAACTGGTTGTCCTCCGGCTCGGGCGGGAAGATCATGTCCCAGGAGCGGAGCTGCTTCGGCAGCCGCTCGGCGATCTGCGGGGTGCGCACCAGCAGCAGCCCGGGGCGGAGCGCCAGCACGGTGCTGTCGATGTGGCTGTCGCACAGCGAGTCCAGCCGGTGCACCCGGAACCGCCCCTCCAGGTGGCGCTCCAGCCAGTCGCAGCCGAGGGCGTGGTTGGCGGTGGAGACGTTGACGAAGACGTCCCGGCCCAGCCGCAGGCACTGCGCCCCGTCGATCATCATCTCGTACCCGACGTCGTACGGCGACGGCCGCGGATCGGTGATGGGCTCCATCAGCTCGCCGGGCGCGGTGTGCGCCGTGACGTAGGACAGGTCGAAGGAGGCGTCGGTCATCAGCGGCCGGGGCATCACCGTCCAGCGCGCGCCGCGCCGGAAGTAGTGGGCGAAGACCGGCTTGAGCAACTGCGTCTCGAAGTAGCGGGCGCGCACCTGCGGGGCCGTCTCGATGACCTCGTCGCCGAAGACGATGCTGTTGTCACGGACGTTGAGCGCCGGGATGACGGCCGCGCGGAAGGTGGGCGTGCGCACCTCGACGTTCTCCGCGAGCGGCGCGGGCCGGTGCACGGTGACGCCGAGGGAGACGAGGGTCTCCACGATCCCCTCGACGTCCTCCTGGAGCTCCTCGATGTAGCGCCGCTTGATCGGGCTGCGCCGGGCACCCGTGTCGGTGCTGTCGTCCTCACCGGGCGCCCGGTGGCGCGGGTAGTACATCCGGCTGTACGGCATCTCGTCGTGGAAGAACAGGTCGAAGGACAGCTCACGCTCGTGGGAGGAGTAGTTCTCGGCCGAGCCGACGACCACTTCACGCAACGGGGACCAACTGTCATAGCTGTTCAGGGACATGCTGCGGCCTTTCGGTCCGGGCGAGGGGGCAGGGGTGCGGGAGGGTCAGACGCGGGCGCCGGCGAACGCCGGCAGGGACGCCCGGACGGCGTGCGCGGCGGCCCGGTCGGGGGCGATCACGCAGGGGACCACCGTGCCGTCGGCCGGGACGAAGTCGCCGACGAGGACGACGCCCGTGCGGGAGACGGGGTCGAAGGCGAGCCCCGCGCGCTCCAGCGCGCCGAGGGCGGCGGCGAACGACGGCACGGGCCAGGAGCCGGTCTCCAGGAGGACCCGCCGGGATCTCAGAGGCGCGCCGACCAGCCGGCCGGCGAGCGCGGTGTGCAGATGCGACGAGCCGGTGAGCCGGCCGTTGGCCTCGGTGAACAGCAGCTCGCCCGCCGGAGTGCGGACGGCGTCGGCGCTCAGCGTCCCCCGGTAGCCGAGGGCCCGGTACGCCTCGCACAGGCGCCGGCCGCCGGTGATCAGCCGGTCGAGGACGGCCGGCGGCAGCGCGGCGGGCACCGTCTCGCCGACCACCACGGGGTCCATCAGCATCTCGCCGTGGCCCGACAGGGCGACCCCGTCGTCGCCCACCTCGAACTCGGCGTACACCGGCGTCGATTCGGGGTGGTACCGCTCGACGACCACCGGGTGCCGTCCGCCCGACGACAGGTGGTCCCAGCGGCCGGCCACGTGCTCCCCGGCGGCGTCCGGTCCGGTCAGGACGACGGCGCGGGGCGCGCCCAGGGGGCGGACGGCCGGGTCGGTGGTGAGGATCTCGTTGCCGAGCCCGCCGGAGTGGAACGCCTGCTTGAGGACGGCACAGTGGCCCGCGGCGAGCAGGTCCGCCGCCGCTCGTCCCGCCGTCACCGCGTCGCCCGCCACCGTGCCGGCCGCGACCGGCGTACCGGTGCCCGCCGCCACCGCGCGGAAGGCGGCCTTGCTGTTGACCAGGGCGCTGCCCCCCTGGGCGTGGAACGCCCAGCCGGGCAGCGCCCGTTCGGCGCCGAGCCGGCGGGCCAGGTCGGTCACGCCGGTGTCGGCGTACACCGGCACCAGCCGGTCGACGGCCCGGCCGGCCAGGGCCGCGCGGACGGCGGCCACCGTCGCGTCGGGCAGGGTGCCGGTGGGCGGGAGGTCGGCGGTGACGACGGTGAGGGTGGTCCGGCCGGTGCCGGTGAGGCCGGTGACGTGGTCGGCGTAGGCGGCGTCGGGCGCCTCGGGCAGCAGCAGGACGTCGCCGTCCCGGGCCCACCAGAGCAGGCGCTGGGCGCCCCGGGCCGCCCGCCGCCGCCTCTCCGGGGTGCCGTCCGGGCCGCCGGCCATCTCGGCGGCCCGGTTGTTGCCGACGAGCAGGGCCGTCATCCGTCCCTCCGCGGAACGGCCCGGGGTACGGCCCGCGGAACGGCCCGCGGCGCGGCGGCGGGGGCGTCGGGCTCGTGGTCGCGGCAGGGCACCAGGAAGCTGCGCTCGAAGACGAGCACGACCTCGCCGGTGGACTTGGTGCCGGTCGTCCGGCAGGAGACGATGCCCTCGCCCGCCCGGCTGCGGGAGAGCCGTTTGCCGAGGATCTCCGTACTGGCGTACAGGGTGTCGCCGGCGAACACCGGGTTGGGCAGCCGGATGCGGTCCCAGCCCAGGTTGGCCAGGGCCTTGCCGCTGGTGGAACGGGCCGTCATCCCGCCGACGATGCTCAGGGTGACCAGGCTGGAGACCAGCGGCCGGCCCCAGGGGGTGTCCGCGCAGTAGGCGGCGTCGATGTGCAGGGGCGCGTCGTTCATCGACAACGTGCTCATCAGGACGTTGTCCATCTCGGTGACCGTCCGGCCGGGCCGGTGCTCGATCACGTCGCCGACGGTGAACTCCTCGTAGAGGAAGCCCACCACTTCCCGGTAGTGCTGTGGTCCCAGCCGCTCGTAGCCGCTGGGCGGGGCGTCGTCCGCCATGGGTGCGTACCGTCCGTTCTCAGTGCGTGGTGGTGAGGTCCGTGGCGGTGAGGTCCTTGATGTGGCCGATGAACTCGTCCAGTTTTTCCCGGGACAGGTCGGCGCGGATCATGATGCGCAGGCCGGCCTCGCCCTTGGGGACGATGGGGAAGAACACCGCCGAGCAGTAGAAACCGCGTTGGAACATCTCGCCGGACAGCTTCACGGCCGCCTCCGGCTCGCCGACGGTGATGCGGCGCACGGGCAGCCCGTTTCCGGCGAAGGAGGTGGGGAAGGCGCGGTCGAAGTGGTCGATGTTCTCCTGGAGACGGCGCTGGAGGACGCCGAGTTCGGGGGAGCGGTGGATGGCGGCCGACGCCAGCGAGGCGCCGACGACGGGGAAGGACATGTTCTGCGACCAGCCGACCGGGCCCGCGTGCCGGTGCAGGAACTCGAACATCTCCCGGCTGCCCAGCATCGCGATGCCACCGGCAGTGCCGAAGGCCTTGCCGAGGCTGGCGGTGATGACGGTCAGCTCGTTCATCTCCAACTGGGAGCGGGCGAAGCCCTCTCCGTGCTCGCCGAGGATGGAGAGCGAGTGCGAGTCGTCCAGGTAGAGGAAGAGGCCGTACCGCTCCTGGAGCCGCCGCAGCCCGTCCAGGGCCGCCGCGCCACCCATGGAGTACGCGCCGTCGGCGACGTAGGCGACCCGCGGATACGTCCGGCAGATCTCCTCCAGCCGGTCGAGGTCGTTGTGGTCGCAGGTCAGGACCAGGCTCTCGTCACCGCAGACGGGCTTCATGTACGACATGCAGAAGTGGCAGAACCGGTCGAAGACCATCACGCGCGGCTGTCCGTCGGACAGATGGCCCGACGCGATCAGCGGCAGGATGCCGGCGGTGAGGGCGCTGCACGAGGCACCGGGCAGGGCGTGGCAGCCGAAGAGGTCGCCGAGCTCCTCCTCCAGTCGGGCGAGCAGCCGGTGCCGGACCCGGGTGGTGGGCATGACGAGGGAGGTGGCGCCGGTCTCCCGGAGGGCCTCGATCGCTCCCTCCACCACGGCGGGATGGTGGTTGAGCCCCAGGTAGGAGCACGAGCACATGTTGACGAACGCGTGCCCGTCCGGGGTGACGAGGTGGTTGTTGGCGTCGGGGGAGTCGGCGACGACGCCGATCAGCCCGGCCTGGGCGGCGCCCAGCCAGGCCGGGTCGGCCGCGCGGATCATGGTGGCGCTGTTGCGGTAGCGGTGCGGTCCGGTGATGCCGGGCGGGGGGTTCTCGGTCACTGTTCCCTCTCCTGCGTCGCGGTGGTGGAGCGCGGGGCGTCGGGGTACGGGTGGGGGGCGGCCCGGGCGGGGGCCGGAACGGCCGGCGGCCGGGTGGCGGGGACGACCGGCGGCCGGACGGCCGGGGCGGTCGCTCCCACCGGCCTCGCGGGCGGCGCGGACGAGCCCGGCGTATCGTTTCCTCCCGGCGGCGGACCGGACGGGTCCGGCGTGCGGTTCCCTCCCGGCGGCGGTTCCGACGGGTTGGGTGCGCCGTGCCGTCCCGGCGGCGGTCCGGACGGGCGCGGCGATCCGTCGCCGAACTCCTCGACCAGCCGCTGCGCCGCCTCGAAGAACGGGATGCCGATCATCATGCCGTCGACCACGGTGATGTCCCGGCCGTTCTCCCGGCCGGCGGCCACGATCCGGCGGGCGCGGCCGAGGGTGACGGCGTCCGGGGAGAACGCCTCGTTGATCAGCGGGACTTGGCGGGGATGCACGGCGATCTTGCCGCTGAAGCCCATGTCCTTGGCGCGCGCCGCCTCGCCGCGCAGCGCGCCGTCGTCGTGTACCTCGAAGAACGGCGCGTCCATCACCTCGATCCCCGCCGCCCGTGCGCTGTTGACCAGCACGCCCCGCGCGTGGGCCAGGGCCTCCCAGGTCAGCCGGGCGCCGGTGGCGAAGGCGTAGTCGGCCGAACCGAAGACCAGGGCCCGCAGCCTGGGCGAGGACGCGGCGATGCCGGACGCGTGCTCCAGGCCGCGCGGCGTCTCCACGACGGCGATGAACTCGGTGTGGGGGCACTCCGGCCCCAGCACGTGCTCCACTATCTCGACGTCACGGCGCGACTCCACCATGGGGATCAGGACGAGCGGCGGCTTGACCGCGTACTGGCGCAGGGCCAGCAGGTCGCGCAGGCCGTCCGGCCCGCTGATGGAGTTGATGCGTATCGCGCACCGGGTCGCGGCGGCGGTCGGGAGGGTGAAGAAGCCCTCGGCCCGTCTCCTCGCCTCCTCCTTGCGCGCCGGCGGAACGGAATCCTCCAGATCAACCATGGAGATGTCGGCGCCGGAGCGGTGGCCGGCGGCGTAGCGGTGGACGGCGGTGGCGGGAGTGGAGAGCAGGGACCTGCAGTACCGCGAGTACTTCATGGGATCTCCGACGAGGGCCGGCGGAAGAGAGCAGGGCACGGCGGCGTCGTGATCCGCCCCCGCGGTTCCATGCCTACCGCACCCGGGCTGTTCAAGACCGTTCCCCGTGCTGCGAACAACAACTCCGAACAACGCCGAACAATCGGGATTGGTCATTCCCGACCGGACTGTCACTGTCGAATTGACGGAAATCAGAGTGTTGTTGGCCATTGCCGGGCCGTTACCGTAAGGGTCACCGCTCGTTCGGCTCGCTCGCGCCGCCGCCCCACCCCCGGCCCGGCGCCGGGCGGCACGGCTGGAAAGGCAGGGCAGTGGCACGGCGCGAACGGCCCCTGGACCCGGGTGACAGCCCCCTGCTGCGCTTCGCCGCGGACCTGCGGGCCCTGCGCGAACGGGCCGGCAGCCCCACCTACCGCCGGCTCGCCCTCCTCGCCCACTCCTCGGCGGCCAGCCTCTCGGTGGCCGCCGGCGGCCGCAGGTTCCCGACGCTCGCCGTCACCAGCGCGTACGTCCGTGCCTGCGGCGGCGACGTGGGCGAGTGGGAGGACCGCTGGCACGCCGTGGCCGCCGCCCTCGCCCGCCGCAGGCCGCCGCCCTACACCGGACCCGCCGCGTACACGGCGGCGGACGGCGACCGCTACTTCGGCCGCGAGCGCCTGGTGGACGCGGCGCTGGAGCGGTTACGCCGGGACCGCATCGTCGTCGTCACCGGCGCCTCCGGGGCGGGCACCACCTCGCTCCTCCAGGCCGGCCTCAGCCACCGGCTCGCCACCACTGGGCATCCGCCCACCGTCGGTACCTTCGTCCCCGGTCCCGACCCCGCCGCCGAACTCGCCCGCTGCCTCGCCCGGCTCCCCGGCCCCGACGCCGTCCTCGTCGTCGACCAGTTGGAACGGCTCCACCCGCCGGGACCGGCCCCGGCCGGACGTCTTCACTCCGCCGCATCGCCGGACCTCCGCCGCCTCCTCGACGCCCTGCACGCCGCTCCCTGCCGACTGGCGATCGGCCTGCGTACCGACCTCCACCACCGCCTCACGGACCACCCCCTGCTGGCCCGTCCGGCGCTGACCGTGGCCCCGCCGTCCCCCGAGGAACTCACCCGTGTCGTCACCGAACCGGCGGCCGCGGCCGACTGCGCGGTCGAGGACCGCCTGCTCGCCGTCCTCGTCGCGGGCGCCCACCGGCAACCCGGCGGCCTCGCCCTGCTCTCCGCCGCCCTCCTCGCCACCTGGCGGCACCGGGACGGCGACCGGCTCACCCTCGCCGGCTTCCACGCCGCCGGCGGCTTCGAGGCGGCCGTCACCGAGGGCGCCGAGGCGGTCTGGGCCGAACTCGCCGACGGCCCGCGGCGACGCGCCCGGGAGATCCTGCTGCGCCTGACCGAACCCGGCGACGACGGCGTGCCGCGCGCCCTCGACCGCCGCGAACTCGGCGACGACCCCGGCACGGCCGCCGTCCTCGAACGGCTCGCCGCCGCCCGGGTACTCACCCTCGACCACGACCGGGCCGTCCTCGCCCACACCGCCGTCCTCCAGGGCTGGCCCCGGCTCGCCGCCTGGACGGCCGAGAACCCGGAGGCGCTCGACCGCGCCCGCCGACTGGCCCGGGCGGCCCGCGCCTGGAAGGAGTCCGGCCGCGACCCGGCGGCGCTCTGGCGAGGACGACGGCTCGCGGGGGCGGGGACCGGCGTCGTCTCCGGTGCCGGGGGCGGTGAGAGCGCCGGGGGTGAGGGCGGGGCCGGGGTGGGCGCCGAGGTTGAGATCGGGGCCCGGGGTGAGGGCGGGACCGGGGGCGGTGTCGAGGTTGAGGTCGGGGGTGGGGGTGTGGCCGGGTTTGGGGATGGGGCTGCTGTCGGTGTCGAGGTTGAGGTCGGGGGTGGAGGTGAGGGCGGGACCGGGGACGGTGTCGGGGCTGTGGTCGAGGGCGGGGATGTGGCCGGGTTCGGGGACGGGAGTGCCGTCGGTGTCGAGGCTGTGGTCAAGACCGGGGGCGGTGTCGAGGCTGAGGTCGGGGGCGGGGACGGGGGCGCCGTCGGCGTTGAGGCCGAGGTCGGGGACGGAAGTGCGGCCGGGATCAGGGTCGGGACCGCGGCCGGGGCCGAGGCCGGGGGCGGGACCGCGCTCGGCGCCGAGGACGGGATGGAGGCCGGGGCCGTGACGGGCGCCAGGTGCGGGCCCGACGGGGAAGCCGTGCCCGTTGCCGAGTCCCGGTCCCAGGAGGTCCCGGCCGGCCGACCGGCGACGGCGTACCCGCCGAGCGGCCCGGAACGCGAGTTCCTCGCCGCCTGCGCGTCGGCCGAACGCGCCCGCCGCCTCCAGGACGCGGTCCGCGACGCCCGACTGCGCACTCAGCGCCGCCTGATCGCCTTCCTGGCCGGCCTCCTGATCTCCGTCTCCGCCCTGGCCGCCGTGATCCTCCCGCTCGCGGTCCGCTGACGGACGGAACCCGGTGGGGCGTCCGACGGCCGTCGTCGTCCGCTTGCGAACGGCCCGCGCCACCGCGCCTCCGGGGCGGCCGTGCCCGTTACCACCGGACGGCTTGTGCCCGCCCGGACGCCCCGTCAGAGGGTGGCCGCGTCCCGCACCTGTTCGGACGCGGGCTTTTCCATCCCGTTCCGCCTTGACGGATCCGCCCTGAAGGATCCGCCCGGCGGCCGTCCGGCCGGCCGCGGGGCCACCGGCGACAGGCCAGGGGTTCCGCCTCGCCGGCACCGCGATACCGTCGCGAGGCCTCGAACGTTCGTCTGGGTTCGTCTGGGCTCGTCCGCCCCGTCCGTCTGACGAAGCCTCACCGACGGACCCGTCCGGCGGCCCCCTGGCCGGGCCGTACGACGGCCGACGGCAAGCTGCCACCGCCGCACCGCCGCACCGCCGCGAGGTCCCGAATGCCGGACCCGCCGGAGCAGCGCGCCCGGGCGCATCGCCCTTCGTGACGGCCGGGCCGGGTCGCGGCCGGGCCCCCGCCGTACCGGTCGCCCGCCACCGGCGACACACGCCGCCGTACGGCGCAAGAGCACCCCGCGACCACCCGGGTGGCGTGCCTCACCTCGGGGTCTGCCGCGCGAGTGATCGGGAAAGCGTCTACGGTGCGTGATCTTCCCGAACCTCTGACGACCCTGGTCCGACGCGGCAGAGAGCCCGCCGTCGCGCAGACGGTGCGGTCCACGGCCGCCGCCGTCATCGCGTACGCGGTGGCGCTGACGCTCAGCAAGGAACCGGCGCCGCTCACCGCGCCGCTGACCGCCCTGCTCGTCGTCCAGGTGACCCTGTACTCCACCCTGACCACCGGTATCCGCCGGGTGAACTCCGTCGTCGCCGGCGTCATGATCGCCATCGGCTTCAGCGTCCTGGTCGGCCTCACCTGGTGGAGCCTGGGACTGATCATCCTGGCGTCACTGGTCATCGGGCGCTTCGTCCACGTCGGGGAGTTCGTCCCCGAGGTGGCGATCAGCGCCATGCTCGTCCTCGGCGTCACCCGGGTGGCGGAGACCGCCTGGGACCGGGTCCTGGAGACCGTGATCGGAGCCGTCGTCGGACTCCTCTTCAACGTGCTGCTGGTACCGCCCGTCTGGGTGGAGCCGGCCGGCGACGCCATCCAGGACCTGGCGCGCCGGATAAGCGGACTCCTCCGCCACCTCGGCTCCGAGGTGGGCCGGCCCACCCCCGTCTCGGAGGCCGCCGCCCGGCTCCATGAGGCGCGCCGGCTCGACCACGACGTCGCCCAGGTGGACGTCTCCCTCCGGCAGGCCGAGGACAGTCTCCGGCTCAACCCCCGGGTCAAGGAGGGCCTGCTCTCCCGGATCGTGCTGCGCACCGGGCTGGACGCGCTGGAGATCTCCGCCGTCGTGGTCCGGGTGATGTGCCGGTCCCTGACCGACCTGGCGCGTGAGCGCACCGACGAGCCCCTCTTCCCCGAGGACGTCGCCGCCGCGCTCACCGACGTGCTGCACCACCTCGCCCGCGCCCTCGAGAGCTTCGCCGTGCTGATCACCAGCCAGGTGAGCGCCAACGCGGAGGAGGCCGAGTCCCGGCTCGTCGAGGATCTGGCCATCGGCCGGGAGAGCCGCGACCGGGCCGCCCACCTGCTGCTCGACAAGGTCCGCGAGCACCCGGGACAGTGGCAGCTCCACGGCTCGCTGCTCGCCGAGATCGACCGCATCCTCGACGAACTCGACGTGGAGAAGCGCACCGAGCGGCTGACGGAGGAGCTGGACCGGCACTCCCGGGCGTCCCGGGACCGCTGGCCGCTCCTCCACCGGCTCAAGCGGCGGATCGTCCGCAGCCGCTTCGGCAGCCGCAGCACCCGCGGCTGACGGTTCGTGGGCTGGGGGCCGGGGGCCGGGCGCCGGAGTCCTTAAGCCCGGCCCGTGGATGCTGGATACAGGCCGGGGTCCGTCCTGCCGCCCGGCGGCGCGACGGACCCCGGCGTCCCGCGAGCCCGGGTCAGCCGACGGCCACCGGCTCCGGCTCCGCCTCCCCGGTCCGCTCCCGGTCGTGATGGCGGGAGATGTTCCTCTCCAGCAGAGACAGGCAGTCGGCCACCCCCACCGACTCCGGGGTGAACTCGGGCAGCCGCCCGTCGTCCCGCTTCAGTCCGGTCAGCGCCTCGTCCATCGCCGTCTGGGCGGCGAACAGGCAGGGGGTGCTGTAGATGGCGACGTCCACGCCCAGCGCCGACAGCTCCGGCAGCGACAGCCGCGGCGACTTGCCGCCCGCGATCTGGTTGAACAGCAGCGGCTTGTCGCCGATGACGTCGCGCACCTTGCGGATCCGGTCGACGCTGCGTACCCCGTCGACCAGGATCACGTCGCAGTCGGTGGCCGCCAGCGCCTTGGCGCGCCGCAGGATCTCGGGTTCCTCCGTGGCGTCGGTGCGGGCCACGACCACCATGTCGCGGCGCGCCTCCAGCACCATGGCGAGTTTCTCCAGGTACTCCTCCAGCGGGAGGATCAGCTTGCCGTCCACGTGCCCGCAGCGCCGGGGCCGCTTCTGGTCCTCCAGGATCACACCGGACGCGCCGACCTGCTCCAGCGAACGCACCACGTGGCAGGCGGTCTCGGGGTCCACGTAGCCGTCGTCGATGTCGACGAGCAGGTGCTGCGCGGGGAACGCCTGGCGCAGCCGCTGGACGAAGCCGACGAGGTCGGGCCAGGCGATGAACCCGATGTCGGGCAGCCCGTAGTGGGAGGCGGCGAAGCCGAAGCCGGAGACGAACATGCCGTCGTAGTGCCGGGCCGCCACGGAGGCGGAGAACATGTCGAAGACGCCGATGAGCGGGGTGGTGCCGTCGGCCGCTATCGCGGCGCGTAGCCGATTCGGGTGGTTCACGGTACCCTCCGGGTGAGTTGGGCAACGCGCCGCCGACCGCTGCCGCCAAGCTCGTGACCGGCTGTGCGCGTTCGCTGACCAGGACCCGGGTGTCCGCCGTGGGAAGACGGCGTACCCCGGGTCTTCTGTTTGCCGCTGGTGCTGGTGGCGCTGTCCCGTCGCGTCCGTCGCATGGAGTGAACGGCGGTGCGGGGGAGGGGAGTCGGGGCCCGCTCGGGCGGAGTGGCGCCCCGCACTTCCGGTCCGGAGGCTAGTCAAGTGTTGGTCATGAAGCAATCAGGGAAAAGTAAAGTCCCGGGTGATGCGACGCTTTTGCGCCGAACGGCGCGCGCATCGCCCGGGACGATGTGTTCTCCCCCGCCTGGGGTGGCGTTCAGCCGCGGACCGGCACCTTGTGCGCCACGGCGGTGACGTGCAGCTCGCCCTTGTCCACCAGGTCGCCGAGGGGGACCGCCTGATGGGTCCGCGCGGCGGGCGGCGTCACCAGCAGGTACGTACCCTTGCGGGCGTCCGTGCCGGAGTGCGTCCAGGCGACGTTGGCCTGACCGGCCTCGCCGGGCTTCAGGTATATGAGCTTGTTGCCCGGGTCGTCCGCGTACCAGGTGCTGCCCCACACCGTGCGCGAGGGCAGCGCCTTGCGCTGGGAGTCCGCCAGGCCCAGGCCCGGGTAACCACGCAGCGCGCACGTCCGGCGGCCGGTGTTCTTCAGCTCCAGCGTGCCGCCGGCGTGGTTCATCCCGCCGCCGAGCCGCTCGGCGAATGAAATCCGCAGGTCGGAGGTGCCGCACGTCGGTGTGGCCGGCGCTGTCTTCGTCCCCGTACCGTCCGGGACGGCACCGGCCGTCCCGGCGGCGGTGAGCGCGATCCCCGCGGCGGCGGCGACCCCCACGAGGCGTGTGGCGGTGAGGCGTTTCACGAGCAGTCCTCTCCTTGAGTTTTCCCCTGAGTTTCACGTGCTGTCATGCTCGCTGCGCCTACCCGTCACCTGCGCCCCCCGAACGCGCCGGAGCGTACGGAACGCGCCACCCGGCACCGTCCGGCGCCGCTCGGTCATGCCCGGCCGGGGACGGCCAGCGACGGCCGGCGACGGTCGGGCGCGAGGTGAACGGGATGTTCCGATTCTCACGGCCCTTCCGAAGGCGGTCAATCGGCGAAACGGAGGGCGCGGAGCGGCCGTTCGGGCCTGTCGGACATCGGCCCGAAACCGCCGTTCGTCCTCTTGCGCGCCCCGGCGGGCGCGTTAGGCTGCCCCGCCACACCAGGTGCGGACCGGACGGGTATCGGGGGACTCCAGATGTCTTTGCGACGGATGTCATCGCGACGGATGATGCGGCGGACGGTTCCCGGTGCCCAACGAACAGCACCCGCCGCCCCGGTGTCCCCCGAGGCGTCCGGCGCCCGTCCCGTCCCCGACCGCCCGGCGCGCGCCCGGTGGCGCGCGGCCCTGGCTCGTACGCCCTTCCCCACGCCCTTCCGGGCCACGGCCCCGGCCCGCGTCCTGGCCTGCGCCGCGCTCCTGGCGGCCACCGCCGCCGCCCCCGAGGCCGTCGCCGCCCCGGCGTCCGCCGCCGGTCCGGCCGCCGCCAGCCGTCCGGCCGGACCGGCGGCGGACGCCGAGCGGCTGGCCGGACGGCTAGCGGCGGAGGTCACCGCGGCCGGGGCCTGGCGCCACCTGGAGGCGTTCCAGCGCGCCGCCGACGACCACGGCGGCGTCCGCGCGGCCGGCACCGAGGGGTACGACGCGTCGGCCCGCTACGTCACCCGGCGGCTGACCGAGGCCGGCTACCGGGTCCGCGTCCAGCGCTTCTCCTTCCCCGACAGCGTGCCCGTCGCCCAGACGGCCGAGGTCACCGCCCCCGCCCGGCGCACCCTGCACCCGCTGCTCGCCCGCTTCTCGCCCGCCACCCCGGACGGCGGGTGGCGCGGACGCCTGGCCGTCCTGCCGGGGAACGCGTCCGGCTGCGACGCCGCGGACTACACCGCGGACGTCCGCGGCCGCGCCGTCCTCGCCCGGTACGGCGGCTGCGACCTGGCCCGCAAGACCGAACTCGCCGCCGGGGCCGGCGCCGCCGTCCTGCTGGTGAACGTCGACCAGCAGCCGGCGGAGATGAACATCCGCTCCACCGTCCGGCCGCCCGCCGTCGCCCGTGTCCCCACCGCCAACCTGCCGCGCGGCGAGGCGGAACAGCTCGCCGCGGACGCCGCCCGCGGGCCCGTCGAGCTCTTCCTCGACCTGCGCGGCCGGGCCGTCACCACCGACTCGTACAACCTCCTCGCCGACACCCCCACCGGCCGCGCCGACCGCACCGTCGTCCTCGGCTCGCACCTGGACAGCGCCACCGAGGGCCCCGGCCTCAACGACAACGGCAGCAGCGCGGCCATGGTCCTGGAGACCGCCCTGCGGCTCGCCCCGCACAGCGGCGAGGTCCGGAACCGGGTGCGGTTCGCCTTCTGGGGCGCGGAAGAGGAGGGCATGATCGGCTCGGGTCACTACGTCGACGGGCTGAGCGCCCAGGAGCGCCGGGAGACCGCGCTCGTCCTCAACTTCGAGACCATCGCCTCACCCAACTACGCCCGGATGGTCTACCACGGCACCGGCGCCGTGCCGCCCGGTACCGATACCGTCGAGAAGGTCTTCACCGACCGCTTCGCCCGGCGCGGACTGCCCACCGTCCCGCTGGAGTTCGACGGCCGGTCCGACTTCGCGCCGTTCATGGCCGCCGGCATCCCCGCCGGGGGCGGCTCCGCCGGCTACAACCACCTCAAGTCCCCCGAGTGGCAGCGGCTGTTCGGCGGCACCGCCGGACAACTCACCGACCCCTGCTACCACCAGACCTGCGACACGCTCTCCCACCTGGACCGGACGATCCTCGGCCAGTTCGGCGACGCGATGGCCTGGGCGACGGGCCGCTTCGCCGTGGACGTCTCCGACGTCGGGGCCGCCCGCGCCCGCTGAGCCACCGCACGCCCGGTCCGCCCGCCCCCGACCGCGCCTACCATGGCGGGACCGCCCAGCGTGAGGAGCCGGCCATGAGCACCGCCTTCCCCCTGACCCGGACGACCCGTCCCGTCCCCGCGGCCGAGCGCGCCGCGCGGCTCGCGGCGCCGGGCTTCGGCCGGTACTTCACCGACCACATGGCCACCGCCACGTGGACGCGGGACGGCGGCTGGCACGACCGCGGCATCGGCCCGCTCACGCCGTTCACCCTGCACCCCAGCACCGCCGTCCTGCACTACGCGCAGGAGATCTTCGAGGGGCTGAAGGCCTACCGGCACGCCGACGGCAGCGTCTGGCTGTTCCGTCCGGAGGCCAACGCCCGCCGCTTCGCCCGCTCCGCGCGGCGGCTCGCCCTGCCCGAACTGCCCGAGGAGGACTTCCTCGCGAGCGTCGGGGAACTGGTCCGGGCCGACGAACCCTGGGTCCCCGTCCCCACCGGTGAGGAGAGCCTCTACCTGCGCCCCTTCATGTTCGCCTCCGAGGCGTTCCTCGGCGTGCGCCCCACCGCGGAGGCCCGCTACTCGGTCATCGCCAGTCCGGCGGGCCCCTACTTCCCCTCCGGCGTCACCGGCGTCACCCTCTGGATCAGCAGCCGCTACACCCGCTCATCCCCGGGCGGCACCGGCGCCGCCAAGTGCGGCGGCAACTACGCCGGCGGCCTGGCCGCCCAGATCGAGGCCCAGCGCAACGGCTGCGACCAGGTCCTGTTCCTGGACAGCGCGGGCCGGGGCACCCTCGAGGAGTCCGGCACCATGAACCTCTGCCTGATCACCTCCGACGACGAACTCGTCACCCCGTCCCTCGGCACCATCCTGGAAGGCGTCACCCGCGACACCGTCCTCACCCTCGCCCCGGACCTCGGCCTCACCCCCGTCGAACGGACCGTCACCCTCGACGAACTCCGCACCGCCGCCGCCGACGGCCGCATCACCGAGGTCTTCGCCGCCGGCACGGCCGCGGTCGTCACCCCCATCGTCGGCTTCAAGAGCGACGACCACACCTTCCCCATCGCCGACGGCACCCCGGGAAAGAAGACCCTGGCCCTCCGCGAGCACGTCCTGGACATCCAGTTCGGCCGCACGGAAGACCGCCACGGCTGGCTGCACCGCGTGACCTGACCCCCGCGCGACGGGCCGCGAGCGGGGGCGCTGCGCGCCCGGGTCACTCCCCGCGGACGGCCTGTACCCCCTTGCGGCAGCCGCGGGTCCAGGCGTCCGGGTAGGCGGTGCCGGCCTGGTGGGCGCGTTTCTCGCAGCCGCCCCAGACGACCTCGCGGACGGCCGCGCCCTTGCCGCGGGCCTCCAGGACGTCCCGGCCGGTGTCGAAGCCGTCGTCGTAGGCGGACTCTGAGGTCTCCTCGTCGGCTTCTCCGTCGTCCTCGTCCTCGGCGTCGGGGTCCGCCGCCTCGTCGTCCTCGGCGTCGTCGGGGATGTCGTCGCCGGCGCCCTCGTCGTCCTCGTCGAGGGTGTCGTCCGCCTCTTCGTCCGCGTCCGCGTGGGTGGGTGTCGCGTCGGCGCTTGGGGTCGCGCCGCCCGTCGTGCCGGGGCGCCGGAGGTCGTCGCGGGGGCCGTGGTCGGTGCCGCAGGACGTCAGGAGGAGGGAGGAGGCGGCCACCGACACCAGGAGAACGGGCAGTGTCCGGCGCGGACGCCGGGCGGGAGGAGCCGGGGGGCGGTCCTCGGGAACCGTCTGTTGTGCCATGCGACGTACGGTACGGGGTTCCGGGCGTCCGCCGCTCCGGGCGTCCGCCGCTCCGGCCGTCCCGCGGCGGGCCGGTTCAGCCGGCGGACGAGGCGCCGGTGACCGGCGTCAGCAGGAGGCGGACCTCCAGCTCGTGCTCGCCCGGGACGGTGCCGTGCTCCTCGACGCCGAAGGCCCCGGCCAGCTCGTCCCGCACCTGCCGCACGGGCTGGGCGGCGCCGAAGAGGTCCACGGTCACGGGGGCGTCGAGCGGGACGGGGCCGGGGTCGGTGCGCGGCCGGCGGGCGCGGGTGTCGACCACCGTGCACCAGACGACGGGCTTGCCCGGCGCCGTCCCCCGGCCCTCGCTCCGCTCGGCGAGCACGGTGCCGGGGGAGGTGGGGAAGGCGGCGTCGAGGGCGGCGATGACCGCGTCGGCGGTCTCCCGGCCGCAGTTGGTCAGATGGACGCTGACGTGATCCGCGCTGTCCGGGTTGGTCACCGGGAGCTCCTTTGCGTCGTGCCGTCGTGCCGTCGTCCGCCGTCGGCTGCTGCCGCCTCGCCGGGCCTCGGCTCGACCGTACGGGACGGCCGGGCGCCCGGCACGCCGGGACGGGTCCGTCCGGGCGGGTCACCCGCGGCGTCCGTGCCGAGTACCCCGCTGAGCTGGGGCGCATGCCCCGAGTGGCCCAGTGGGACCCCGTTCGGCCCTGCCGGGTCGGGCTGCGATCCCCGATCCTGGACGAATGGGATGACCGGAACAACCGGGACGACCGGGACGGCGCCGGCCGTGCCGCCCACGAGAGAGAGCGGTCCGTGATCACACGTATTCGCCTGCCGCACCGGCACCTGGCGCCGCCCGGGCGCCCCGGGCCCCCGCCCGAGCCGCCCCGGCGCCCCCCGCCGCAGCCCGGGCCGAGCTGGGGCCGCTGGGTGCTGGCCTTCGTCCTGGTGCTGTTCGTGATCATCGTCCTGCTCGCCCGCGGCCTGCCCGGCGGGGAGACCCGCGAACGGTCTTACAGCGACTTCGTCGCCTCGGTGGACGCCGGGCGGGTGCGGAGCGTCGACATCGGCGACAAGGGCACGGTGACCGGCCGGCTCACGGACGGCACCGAGTTCACCACCCAGTTGCCGACCGCCCTCGGCGCCGGGCAGCTCGAACAGCGGCTCCAGGCCCACCACGTGGAGATCACCGCTTCCCGCAGCGGGCAGGGCAGCCCCTGGCTGTCCGTGCTGCTGGCGTTCCTGCCGCTGCTGTTCCTGGGCGCCTTCTTCCTCTGGGGCGCCCGCCGTGCCGCCGGCTCGCTGTCCGGCGGCATCAGCGCCATCGGCCGCTCCCGCGCGAAGATCATCGAGGCCGAGCGGCCCACCACCGGCTTCGCCGACGTCGCCGGCTACGACGGGGTCAAACAGGAGATCGGCGAGGTCGTCGACTTCCTGCGCAGCCCCGAGCGGTACGCCCGGGCCGGCGCCAAGGGACCACGCGGTGTGATCATGGTCGGGCCGCCCGGCACCGGCAAGACCCTCCTCGCCCGCGCCGTCGCCGGCGAGGCCGACGTGCCGTTTCTCTCCGTGACCGGCTCCGCGTTCGTCGAGATGTTCGTCGGCGTCGGCGCCTCCCGGGTCCGCGACCTCTTCGACGAGGCCCGCAAACGGGCGCCCTCCATCATCTTCATCGACGAGATCGACGCCGTCGGCGGCCGGCGCGGCGGCGGCACCCGGCTCGGCGGCAACGACGAACGCGAGCAGACCCTCAACCAGCTCCTCGCCGAGATGGACGGCTTCGACGAGAGCACCGGCATCGTCGTCCTCGCCGCCACCAACCGGCCCGACGCCCTCGACCCCGCCCTGCTGCGCCCCGGCCGCTTCGACCGGCAGGTCACCGTGCCGCTGCCCAACCAGACGGAACGGGCCGCCATCCTCGCCGTGCACGCCCGCGGCAAGACCCTGGACCCGGACGTCGACCTCGACACCGTCGCCCGCGCCACCCCCGGCTTCTCCGGTGCCGACCTCGCCAACCTCGTCAACGAGGCCGCCATCAACGCCGTCCGCGCGGACCGCGCCGTCCTCACCGCCCACGACCTCGACACCGCCCGCGACCGGGTGCTCCTCGGCCGCCGGGAGACCTCCAACGCCCTGCTCCCCGAGGAACGCCGCTCGGTGGCCGTCCACGAGTCCGGCCACGCCCTCGTCGCCGCCCTCTGCGAACACGCCGACCCCGTCGCCAAGGTCACCATCCTGCCCGCCGGGGTGTCCCTCGGCGTCACCGAGCAACTCCCCGAGGCGGAACGGCACCTGTACAGCGAGGGCTACCTCACCGACCTGCTCGCCGTCCGGCTCGGCGGCCGGGCCGCGGAACTGGTCGTCTTCGGCGAGGGCTCGACCGGAGCCGCCAACGACCTGGCGGGCGCCACCCTCATCGCCACCCGCATGGTGCGGGAGTTCGGGCTGTCCAGCGTGCTGGGACCGGTCGGCTACGCCGCGCCCGGGCAGCAACTCCTCGGCGAGACGGCCGAGGAGCTGCAGCGCAGGCCCTACTCGGAGCAGACCCAGCGGATCGTCGACCAGGAAGTGGCCCGGCTGCTGGGGCAGGCCGAGGAACGCGCGCTGGGCCTGCTCCGGGAGCACCGCGCGGCCCTCGACCACCTGGCGGACCTGCTGGTCGCCAAGGAGACCGTGGACGGCGCGGTGGTTCTGGACGTGCTCCGGCGGGAGCATGGGTGAGGTCGTCCGGCGGCGGCGACGCCGACGGTGGCGGCGTGCGTGACGGGCGGGGGCGGGAGCGCGCGAGCCGGGTCCCCGCCGGCTCCGGGAGCGCGTGGACGCCGTACGGGTGCCCGCACCCGGTCCGCGAGCCGCCCGGCCGCGCCGGGACCGCCGTGCCCCCCGATCCAGTCGTTCACAACTCCCAGCCGTACATCGGCGACCGCCGCGGCTCCGGCCCGGCCCCGCGCGTCGCCACGTCCCGCTCCGCCGTGCCGATCAGCCGCTCCCCGAGGTCGCGCAGCGCGCGGCCCGCGGCGAACTCGTCACCGATCACCGGGACGTCCTGGTCGCCCGGTGCGCAGCGGGCGACGCCCTGCCCCGTGAGGGAGGCGGCGCCGGTGTCGAGGACCGCGCGCGCCTTCGTGGTGCCGCCGTCCTCGGAGAGGTCCAGCCGGATCCGCCACTCGGTCGTGTGCTCCATGGCTCACTCCTCGCTCGGGTGTCCCCGCTTCCATTCTGCCGCCACCGGCGGCCACGCGACCGTCCGCGACCGGTCCGGGCGCAGCGCGTGACGGTTCGCGTACGCGGCGCGGCAGTCCCCTGTGCGGAGCGGATCGTTCGGCGGCAGGCCGTGACCCTCACCCGAGGAGCGTCGTTCTCGTGGAACGCCGGGTGTCCGGGACGTCAACTGCGCAAGACGGTCAGGCCCGTTGTGCGTGTGATGCCGCGTTGCCGTGGTGAACGGCGGTAACCAGGCGGTAGACCAGTGCCATCACCCATGTCACGACCAGTGCCATCCCCGAGTCATCGCCGGAGTCATCACCCGGACCGGACGACGGCAGCCGCCAGGAGGTTCCGTGAGCTCACGACGTACGCTGCTGCGCGGCACCCTGGCCGCCGTCCTCTGCGCCGCCGTGCTGCCCGCCTGGGGGCCTCCGGGCCGCGACCGGCGGGCCGCCGCACCGCCCGGCCCCGAGGCCGCGACCGCCGCCTACATGGAGGCCGTACGGACCGACCGGCGTGCCCTGCGGGCCTTCCTCCGCGCCCTGCCCAAGGGCGCCGACCTGCACAACCACCTCGGCGGCGCCGCCGGTACCGAGCTGCTGGTGGACCTCGCCGCCCAGGACGGGCTGTGCATCGAGAAGGAGCGGCTGCGCGCCGTGCCGCCGCCCTGCCCGGCGGGCGCCCGGCCGACCGCCGACGTCCACGCCGACCGGGCGTTCCACCGGCACCTCGTCCGCGCCTGGTCCATGCAGGACTTCCGCCCCGGCGGCCGCGAGTCCGGCCACGACCACTTCTTCGCCACCTTCGAGAAGTTCGAGCCGGTGGAGACCGGGCACATGGGCCGGCTGCTGAGCGAGGTCGCCGACCGTGCCGCCGCCCAGCACCAGTTCTACCTGGAGACCATGGTCACCCATGCCACCGCCGGGGTGGCCGCGCTCGCCTCCCGGGCCGGCTTCGACCCGGACCTCGCCCGACTGCGCGGCCGGCTGCTCGCCCGGGACGGGCTCGGCCGGCTCGTCGCGCGGGCCCGCGCCGCCATGGACCGGGCCGGGGCCGAGTTCCGCGCCGCCTCCCGCTGCGGGACACGGCGGCCCCACCCGGGCTGCGGCCTGGCCGTCCGCTTCATCACCCAGGTCGACCGCTCCGCCGCCCCCGAGCAGGTCTTCACCGAGCTGCTGCTCGGCTTCGAACTCGCCCGGCGCGACCGGCGGTTCGTCTCCGTCAACCTCGTGGCGCCCGAGGACGGCGCCGTGGCCCTGCGGGACTACGCGCTGCACATGCGCATGCTGCGCCGGCTGCACGACTGGTACCCGGACGTTCCCGTCACCCTGCACGCGGGCGAACTGGTCCCCGGTCTGGTCGGGCCGGAGGACCTGCGCTCCCACATCCGCCAGGCGGTGCTCACCGGATACGCCCGGCGGATCGGGCACGGTGTGGACATCGGCTGGGAGGACGCCTCCGACGAACTGCTGGCGACGATGGCGGAACGGCGCGTCCTCGTCGAGATCCCCCTCGTCAGCAACGCGCAGATCCTGGGCGTGGACGGGGACCGTCACCCCTTCGCGCGGTACCGCGAGCACGGGGTGCCCGTCGCTCTCGCCACCGACGACGCGGGGGTGGAACGGAGTGACATCACCGCCGAGTACGAGCGGGCCGTGACCGCTCACGGGCTCGGGTACCGGGCGCTCAAGGAGCTCGCCCGGACCTCGGTGGAGTACGGCTTCCTGCCCGGGCGCAGCGTGTGGCGGTCGCGGGGCGGGTTCGCCGTCGGGCCCGCCTGCGCGCACGACCGGCCCGGTGCGGCCCGGCCGCGGCCGGCCTGCGCGGCGCTGCTCGCGGGCAGTCCGAAGGCGGCGGTGGAGTGGAAACAGGAAGCGGCTTTCAACCGCTTCGAGGAGCGCTTCGGCGGGCGGACGCTGCCGTAAGCGAGGCTTGTCCGCGCGCGGCGGCCCGCGTGGCCGAGCCGGCCGGTGTGAGCGTCCGCACGGGTGCGACACCGCGTCCGGACCGGGCTCGTTCGGCCGTCGGCGCACACCGCGGCCGGGCACCGGGCGTATCCGGCGCGGGTGGTGAGCGCGGCCGCGGGAAGCGCCGGCCTGCCGGCGGCCGGGCCGCGGATCGCCGGGAGACCGCGGAGCCGGCCGGCGACCCGTCCACCCACGCGGTCGCGCACCGGCGCCGACCGCGCGGCCCGTCGCCGACCGTCGTACCGGCGGCCGCTGCGCTCCCGCCGCGGTGGTTCACGGTGGCTAGCGGCCGCCCAGGGCGGACACCAGGCTCGCCACCGTGACGGTGTTGAAGACGAAGGCGATGACCGTGTTCGCCGCCACGGTCCGCCGCATTTCGCGCGAGGTCACGTTGACGTCGGTGGTGCCGAACGTCGTCATCGCCGCCAAGGCGAAGTAGACGTAGTCGGCCCAGGCCGGGGCCTCCTGTCCGGGAAAGTCGAGCGCCCGCTCGTTCTCCACGAGGTTGTCGGCCTGGAAGGTGACCGCGAAGGCCAGCACCACGCAGATCCAGGCGACGACGACCAGCGCGAGCGCCACCAGCGTGCGGGGGACGGCGGAGATGGCGGTGGGGAGGTGGCCGGGGAGCCACAGCACCGCCACCACCAGAGCGGAGGCCGCGATGAAGAGCGACCCCCCGGGCCCGGGCGCGGTTCCGAGGACGTAGCGCTGCATGAACGTGCCGCGAGCTTCGCGATGCGCCCAGGACCGGACCTGTTCCGGGTCGACGCCCCAGAAGGCGGACAAGGTCATGACGAGGTAGGGGAGCAGGTAGGCGAAGAGGACGAACACGCCGGTGTCCGCCGCCGAGACGTCCGCCACGCTGCGGTGGGGGAGGACCGCCGCCGTGCCTGCCGCGAGGGCCAGGCTCACCGTCGATCGTCGCCGTTCGGAAAGCCAGCGGTGCACGGACGGGCCTCTCTGGACGGTCGTCGTCGGGGAGGGGGGACGGAGGGGCTGAGGGGGCTGAGGGGACTCAGGGGAAGATCCCGGCGGGGAAGGTCCCGGCCGATGGTATGAGGGCTCAGGCGTTCGGGCGGCGGCATCGAGGGCGTGTCTCGCGGTGATTCCACCGATGCCGCACAGGTACACGACGGGCGCCATCCCGGGCCGTCGGCCGGAGTGGCCCGCGCGCGAAGCCGCCTCGCTCGGTCGCCCTCACCTTTCCCCGGAGGGGGTGCCCCCGGGCGGACCGGAGCGCGCTTCCCAGTCGACCGCCGGTCGCCCGCCCTCCGCCAGGGTGACCGTCGTGCCCAAGTCCGCCGACGCCCGGGAGAAGCGGTGGTGGACCCATGCCCGTCCGCCCTCCGAGGCGAGTTGCGTGTGTCCGTAGCCGAGTTCGAGGGGGACGGCCTCCAGGCGGACCGGGACGGCGTCGTCGAAGGTGACGAGGAAGAGGAGGCCGAGGTCGTTGCGGAGGAACGGGTCCACGGCGTAGTCGTCGACGAAGTCGCCCATGTCGTACAGGGTCCGCCGGCCGGCGCCGTGGAAGACGTGGGCCGAGTGCCCGGCGACGAGGGCGGCGCCGGCCTCGTGCAGTCGGGCGGCGGCCTCGCGGACGTAACCCGGCGGGGACGACGTCATGTTGGGCCCCCAGTGCGGGGTGACGAGCACCGCGTCGGCGTCCCGGGCGGCCGCCGCCACCGCGTCGCGCAGCCAGGCGGGCAGGCCGTGAGGGAGGTCGGCCCAGGCCACGCCGGGGCGGTCCGGGCCGGCGGCGAAGTCCTCCGGGTGGTCGGTGGCGCCGAGGACGGCGAACCGCCGCCCACGCGCCTCCAGCACCGCGCCCGCGCGGGCCCGGGCCGCGTCGGCACCCGCCCCCACCACCGCGATCCCCGCCTCGCCCAGCAGCTCCAGGGTGTCGGCGAGGGCGTCGGCCCCGTAGTCGAGGGCGTGGTTGTTGGCCAGGTTGACGCAGTCCACCCCGAGCCGGGCGAGAACCCGCGCGGCCACCGGGGGCGCCCGGAAGAAGAAGGGCTTGCCGGGTGCGGGCCAGGGCTCCCCGCGCGCGGAGACGCAGCATTCCAGGTTGAGGACGAAGAGGTCGGCCTCGGCCAGGGCCTCCCGCACTCCGGGGGAGACCAGCGTGTCGGGGGCGGGCGCCGCCGCCAGTCGTTCGGCGACGCCGCGTCCCAGCATGGTGTCCCCGGCCAGGGCCACGGTCACGGTCACCGGCGTTACCTCCCGCTCCCTTCAGTCTCGGCCGGGGCCCGCCGCCGGGCAAACCGAAAAGGAAGACCGCGAGGAGCGGGGTTACTGGGGTGCGCTCCCGCGAGAAGCGCTCCCGCGAGAAACGGTGACAACGGTGACGAGGAGCGGGGCAGGGGCACCTTCACCGCCCGGGGGCGGCGGAGCGGCCGCTCACGACGCCGTCCGCTCGATCGCCTCCTTGACGACCGCCGGCAGCTCGCCGGTACGGGCCAGCGTCGCGCGCTGGAGGTCGGCGCCGCCGCCCCGGGCGAGCAGCCGGTCAAGGGACTCCTCCACCAGGGCGAGGTCCCCGGAGTCCGAGAGCGCGTCGCGGACGTGGTCCACCAGCGACCGCACCACCGCCTCCGCCGGCGCCGGAGTCCAGTCCACCGGGTGCACCAGCCCGTCCGCCACACCGGACCGCGACGCCCGCCACGACGCCAGCCGCAGCAGCCCCACGGACACCGGCTCCGGCGGGCGGCCGGCCCGCCAGTCCCGGGCCGCGGTGTCCACCAGGCCCCGGGCCAGCGCCGCCACCAGCACCGTGTCGTCCGGGTCCAGGCACACGTCGGACACCCGGATCTCCACGGTGGGGTAGTTGCGCGACAGCCGCGCGTCGAAATAGATCATGCCCTTGTCCAGCAGCGTCCGGGTGTCGAGCAACTGCCGGACGTGGGCGTGGTACCGCTCGGGACCGCCGAACACCTCGACCGGCCCCGCCGACGGCCAGCGCCCCCACACCTGACTCCGGTAACTGCTGTACCCGCTGTCGTGGCCCTGCCAGAACGGGGAGTTGGCGCTCAGCGCCAGCAGGGGAGCCAGCCAGGGACGGATCCGGTCCAGGACCGCCACACCCTCCTCGTCGGACTCGACACTCACGTGCACATGACACCCGCAGGTGAGCTGCTCCTGGGCCGTGAGCCCGAACTCCTCGGCCACCTGCTGGTACCGCCGGCCCGCGCTCAGCGACGGGTCCACCGGCAACGGTGAGGTGGCCAGGGCCGCGACCGCGGCACCGACGGCCCCGGCCCGCTCGATGGCCGTGGCCCGCCGCCGCCGGATCTCCGCCGCCAGGTCCGTCATGTCGGCCGTCGGCCGCGTGGCGGTCTCCAGTTGCTCCCGCTGGAGCTCCTTCTCCAGCTCCGGGTCGTCCCCGCGGGCCAGATCCTCCAGTGCCAGCACCGTCCCGGCCACGGCCCGCGGCTCGCCGCTGCCCGGATCCACCAGGAGGAGCTCCTCTTCCACTCCGACGCTTCGCATGCTGTCGTCTGCCCCTTCCCAGGGTTCCGCCTGTCGTTCGCAGCCCGTATACCCAGGTCGGGCGGGATTGCGCCGACGAAACGCGGCGGCTCTCAGCCGCGCGGGTCCGCCACCCGGCGAACGCGCAGGATGTCGTGGGCGTGGCCGATGACGTACGTGCCGTCGGGCCGGGCGAAGTGCTTCTCCACGTACGCGGCCAGGTCCGCGCGGGCGGGAAGCGGGTCGGCGTCCCGCAGACCCGGCACGTTGATCATGAACTCGGCGGTGTCCACGGCGTCGCGTGGGTCGGCCGTGCGGTACCGGTTGTCGACCGTCTCCAGGGACCAGCCGGCCACCCGCCCGCCCTGCCGCTCCACCAGCCTCCGGGTGGCGGGCCGCAGGTCGAACCGGGCCCGGGTGAAGTGCCGCACCATACGCATGCACGCGTTGTCCGGGTTCTGCAGCAGGACGACGAGAGTGCCGCCGGGCGCCACCCAGTCGAACACCCGGTCGAGGATGCCGGGCCACTCCTCCTCGGGCAGGTAGTACAGCACGTGCGAGAGGAGGACCAGGTCCGCCCGCACGCCGGGATCGGCGCGGCCCACGGGCTCCGCCACCACCTCGGCACCGGGACACGCCCGCAGCAGCGCCTCCCGCATGGCGGCGCCGGGCTCCACGGCGACCGTCCGCTCGAAGTACGGAGCCAGCCGGGCGGTGGTCCGCCCGTCACCCGCGCCCACGTCCAGGAACACCCGGCGCCTTCCGAGCCCCTCGACGAGGGCGACCAGGCGGGCCTCCATGTCCTCCTTCTCGTCCGTTCCGGCCAGGAAGCGCTCGAACGCCCGCCGGTACGCGGCGCTGTCGACCTCCAGCACCCGCACCCGGCCGGCGTCCTCGGACGGCACCGACATCACGCGTCACCCCTTCCCATGTCCCGCACCACCCGTCCGCCCACCCGTGCCATGGCACCGCGCCTTCCGGCCCCCGCCGCGCAGGCACGTTTCCGCCCGCGTGTCGCGGCGCCCGTCCGCCCGTCACGCCCGGCCCCGCGGGACGGCGCCCCGCGGGACCGGGCGGGTACGGACTCAGCCCGCCGGGACGGGACTGCCGGCCCGGTCCCGCTCGCGGCACCGGGCCACCGCGCGGCGCACGGCCCGGTCGACGGCGGGCAGGGCGGCGGCGACGTCCGCGCAGATGTCCGCGCAGACGACGTACTCCACCGTGGCCACCGTGTGCAGGCCCTGGATCAGGAACGTGTACTCGCGCCCCTGCTCCAGGAGCAGGACCACGGGCTTGCCGAAGGCGCTGGCCCAGCCCACCTCGATGTGCGTGCCGGGCGAGGCGGGGGAGCCGGGGAACGCGACGAAGACGTCGGCCTTGCGGATCTCCTCCTGGTCGAGGGGCGTGCACTCCTCGGGGCGCATCAGCCGGGCGCCCCACGCCTCCCGGCGGTGAGCGTTGTGCACGGACAGCCCCTGCGACTCGAAGTGCTTGATCAGGACGTCGAAGGGCGTCCGCGCGTCCGGCGGCATCTCGCCGGTCGTCCGGTCCAGCAACCGCAGGAAGGGACCGGCGAGGAAGACGGAGCGGATGTCCGTCCCGGCCTCCGGCGGGCCGGGCGGGGACACACTCGTGTTCGGGGGAGCGCTCATGGCAGTCGTCCTCGGCCCTTCAGTCCTTGACGAAGCACTGGATGTAGGCGTCACCGCTGGTGCCGTGCGTGTACGTGGTGGTGTCGTACGCCGTGTAGGGATGGCGCTCGACCCGGATGCGGCGGAAGTGCGGGAGGTACTGCCACCGCAGCTCGGGTTTGGTGCTGAAGAACGGGATGAAGACGCCGCCTGGCCGCAGTACGCGGACGACCTGCGGCATGGTGGCGGCCCACAACTCCTTGTCGGTCCAGACCTCCATGTCCAGGGCGGGGTCGAAGAACATGCCGTCCACGCTCTCCGAGGGCAGCTCGAAGACGCGGTGGAAGAAGTCGCCGCGCTCGATGGTCAGGTTGCCGGGCAGTTCGGGGTGGCGGGCCCGGAAGAGGTCCTCGACCTCGTCGAAGAGCTCCAGGACCGTGTGACTGCGGGTGGCGGGGTTGTTCGCGATGCGCAGCGCGGACAGCCCGAGGCCGAGGCCCACCTCGTAGAAGTCGTGGCCGTACTCGCAGAGCATGTCGGCGCTCGCCCACATCAGGTCGCGTTCCCAGGCCTGCATGGCCTGTTCGCCGTCGATGCTCAGCGTCACCTCGCCGTCCTGCTCGACGAGCTCGATGGCGGGGCTGGACCGCTGGGTCATGCGTCCGTCCTTCCTTCGTGCGGTGGCTGGTGCGGTGGGTGTGCGATGAGAGGTGCGGTGACCGGTGTGATGGCCGGTGTGGTCGGTGAGCAGTGCGGTCGATGGGTCGTGTGGCCGTCCCGGAGACCGCGGGGTTCAAGCCCGCCGCGGCACCACCCCGAAGTGGCGCCGGGCGGTGGAGACGGCCAGGTCCTGCACGGCGTAGACCGTGAAGTAGTACGCCTGCGGAGCGCAGCCGGGCGCGAACCGCACCCGGAACGCGACCTCGCGCGCCCCGCCCGCGTCACCGCGCACCTTGACGGTGCGCGGCTCGACGGTGGTGTCCTCGCGCAGGTACGTCGGGACGAACAGCCCGAGCCGCACGGGCCCGGGCCGGGCGGCGGTGAGCTCCGCCCGCACCTCCAGGACGCCGCCCTGCTCGGCCTCGTCGTCGGCGTACGCCCACAGGCGGGGCGCCTCGGGCACCCGGAAGGTGACGTCGCCGCAGCGCAGGCAGACCGCACACGTGGTGTCGAGGACCTGGGGGAGCAGCCCGCGCCGGGTGAACTCCTGGGCCGGGCGGCCGCAGTGGCACCGCACCTCGCGCACGGCGGGGTCGAGGGAACTGCGGTCGCCGAAGTGCGCCGGATAGTTCATGACCTCGTCCTCTGGGTGTTCCGCGATCCGCTCGGCGACGGCGTGGTCGAGGGACTGCAGATCCGCCGTGAGGGAGGCCCGGATCTCCGCCGGCGAACGGTCGGCGAGGTGGGTGGGGCGGGCCACCCACAGGTCCACCTTGCGGGCGAGCTTCGTCAGCCGGGGCAGCAGCGGGTGCCGGGGCGGCAGCAGTCCGGAGGCGAGCAGGGCGGTGAGCCGGCGGCCCGCGGTGAGCAGGAGCGGGTCGGGCCGGTGGTCGGCGGGCCGGGGCGCGGGCGGGGTGGCGTCCGGCGCGCCCGGCATGCCGAAGCGCAGGAACGCCGGATAGGGGTGGGAGCCGGCGAGGCTGGCGTTGAGGGTGTCCACCGAGTCCGCGCCGGTGACGGCGGCCCGCATCCAGGCCACGTTCTCCGGGCGGTCGGAGTCGTGGACGGAGACGGCGGAGACGACGGTCCGCGCGGGCCCGTCGAGGGCGCTGAGCAGCAACTGGTACTTGGGGTCGTAGAGGGCCAGGTCGGCGAGCGGGCCGCTGTTGCAGGCGCTGAGCACGACCTCCACGGCGTCCACCCGGTGCAGCGGCACCAGCTTGTCCTCCGGCTTGTAGCAGGGCAGGCCGTACGCGCAGCGCGGGCCCAGCAGGCCGGGGACGGCGGGCGCGACGGGGTTGAGCCCGCAGACGGTGAAGTCGCCCAGGTTGACGCTGTCGTCCTTGCCGTGGCCCTGGAAGACCACCCGGCGCCACCGGGTGCCGAGGATCTCGCCCCGCATGTCGGCGCGCTCGAAGTCCCGGTCGTCGAAGACCCGGACGCCGGCCGGGCGGGGCGGCCGGTCGGTGTCGGTGAACAGGCCCAGCGCCTCGACGTCCGGCGCCGGGGCGGCGTACTGCTTGGCGACGTTCCAGGCGACCGAGGCCCCGTCGCGCCCGCTCAGCAGGGTGAGCGCGCGCTCGGCCCCCCGGTACGTGGCCAGCAGCAGGTCGCGGACGGGGGAGAGGCGGAGCCGGCCGTGGACGCCGACGAGGAGGAGGGCGCCGGGGTGCCGGCCGGAGAAGTCCGCGGCGTCCGCGAGCTCCCGCTCGTCCAGCCACCGGCGGGCCAGCGGCCGGGCCAGTTCGGCCGTGCCGGGGGGCAGGTCGCCGGGGCCGAGCACGATGCCCAGGTCCAGGGGCGCCGGTGAACGGACGCCGGCGTACAGGCCGTTGGCCGCGCCGAGGGCGTCGGCGAGGTCCGGACGGCCGTCGACCGGTACGGGGACGGGCGTGCGGCCGGGGGCCGCCAGGAACGCGGTGACGGCCTCGGGGTAACGCCCGGGGCCCACCGGGCGGAACACTCCGGGGCCCGGCACGGCGGACGGCCGGTCGTGCCGCTGTTCACTGACGGTGGGGTTCATGGGAGGGCACCTCGTCTTCGTACGGTGATCCGTGTCCCGCGCCGGGACGGCGGGTGTTCGTGGGGCCGGTCCGTGGCCGCCGGGCGGCCGACGGGGGAAAAGGGCGGGGCGCGCCCGGGTGCGGCCGGTGCGGTGGCGGCAGCGCGGCGACCCCGTGCGGGACCGGGACCGGCCGGCGGGTGGGCCACGCCCGCGTCCGGACGCCCGCGGCCTCGCGGCGGGCCGGGCGGCCCCTCGCGCCGGCGCGTGCGCGCCCGCTCCCGGACGGCGCGCCTCGGCCCGCCGCCGGTGGCCCGCGGGCCCCCCGTGGGAGCACGTCTGTAGCCGACGGCGAGCACCTCCGTTTCCGCCGGTGCGTGCCTCCGGCCGGCGGCGCGCCCGCCCGTTCCCGTCCGCACACCCTGTGGCCGACCCCGTCCGCGCACGCCGGTGGCCGACGGCACGCGCCGGTGCCCCCGTCCACGTGCCCCCTCCGCGCCCCCGCCCCCGGTCATGCCGCCCGCTCCGGCACCGCGACCGACCGCCGGCCCAGCAGTCCCCGGCCGGCGAACGCCAGGCCCGCGCCCACCCCGGCCGCGCCCGCGGCGGCGGCGAACACCCCCTGCGGCCCGAGCGGGTCCATCATGAGCCCGCCCGCCTGCTGGCCGGCCGCGTCGCCCACCACCGTGGCCAGCGACGCCCAGGTGAACGCCTCCGCCAGGTACCGGCCGTCGGCGACTTTGCTGACCAGGGTCATCTCACTGGCGGACACCAGGGCGATGGGCGCGCTGCCCACGGCCAGCGCCGCCGCCAGCGTCAGTTGCGACACCGCGAGCAGCGGCAGCGCCGTGCCGGCGGCGTACGCGGTCACCAGCCACGGGAACCTCCGGTGCACCGCGACCTTCGACTGCGACCGGCCCAGCCAGAGCGCGCCGACGCCGCTGCCGACACCCCAGCAGGCGTACACCAGCCCCGTCCCGCCGGGTGAGCCGTGCTCGGCGACGAACGCCGGAATGGCCAGCGTCATCAGCCCGACGGGCACGGCACACACCACCATGACCGCCATCAGCGTCAGCATCGCGGGCTCCGCGAGCGGTCCCAGCGGGCGCCGCCCCGCCGCCGCGCCGCCGGGTGCGGCGGCCGCCCCGCCGTCCGGCACCGGGAACCGGGCCAGGGCCAGGCCGAGCGCGCCCGCGCCGCCGACGACGGCCACGGTCGTCAGGGCGAGCCCCGCGGAGCCCGGGAGCATCAGCGCGGCCAGCAGCAGCGGCGCGGTCACCATCAGCACCTCGGTAAGCAGCGCCTCCCACAGATAGGCGGTCTCGCGCTCCTCCTCCGTGAGGGGCAGTCGGGCCCACAGGGAGCGGATCGAGGCGTTGGCGGGCGGCAGCGCGACACCGGCGACGAGTGCCGTCACCAACTGCGCCCAGTCACCGGGCCGGGTCGCCCACACCAGCAGGGCGAGCGCCGCGGGGTGGACGACCCCGGTGGCCAGCAGCACCGGCCGCCGTCCCCTCCGGTCCACGAACCGGGCGATCAGCGGACTGCCGACCGCCATCCCGACGGTGTACAGGGCGGCCACCGACCCGGCCCGGGCGTAACCGCCGCCCTGTTCGCGGACGACGAGGACCATGGCCAGCGACATCAGGTACACCGGCAGCCGGGCCACGACGCTCCAGCAGGCCGCGCCCGCGACGTGGTGACGCCTGATCAGCTCACGGAAGCCGTGCGGCAGCCCGTTGGTCACTGTCCTCGCCTCTCGTCCGGTCTCTCCCGCCGCGCCGGACGGCGCGTCAGGGGTGTACGGCCCCGGCCCGCGGGCCGGCCGCCGCGGGCACGGGCGCCAGGTCGATGGCGAAGGCGTCGAGGACGGCGCGCATGTGCCGCTCCACCTCGCCGATCGAGGCGCCCGTCACATGGACGTACCCCGACGCGTTGTGCGAGGCGCGGCGGGCCGTCACCACCTCGCCGACGCCCACCTTGAGAACGGCTTCGACGACCCCGGGGATGCGCGCCAGTTTCTCCGGGGAGGTGACGGACCGCACCACCCCCGAGCCGGGCAGCGGCAGCAGCAGGTCGCCCGCGCAGCGCCGCCGCCCGTACCGCAGGGTGGGCCGGCGGCCCAGGTAGACGTCCAGCGTGGCCCCGAAGACGTCGAAACCGTAGGCGTGACCGTGGTTGGCGGTGATCTCGCAGCCCGCCAGGCGCGCACCGATCTCGCCCGCGTACACCTCGCCGTCCACCAGGAAGAACTCCATGTGCACATAGCCGTGGTCGAGTTCCATGCCGGTGACGACGCGTTGCACCAGGGCGCGCAGGTCCACCGGCGGGCCCTCGTCCGTGGCGACGCTGATGTTGGCGTTCATGGCGCCGTCGACGATGTCCAGCGGGCGGCAGGGCATCGCGCTGGGCCAGGCGTCCGGCACCAGCCCGTCGTGGACCAGCGCGCACACCTCCCACTCCGTCCCGCCGAGGAACTCCTCGGCCATCCACTCCCGGGCGCCGAAGTCGATCGCCGCCAGGGACGCCGGACCCGTCAGCCGGTGGGTGTCCACACAGGCGAACGAGTCCACCGGCTTCAGCACCAGCGGCCAGCCGCAGCGCTCGGCGAACCGCTCGACGTCCGCCGGTCCCGACACCCGCGCGTAGCGGGCCGTCCGCAGCCCCAGTTCGCGGAACCTGCTCTTCATGGCGTGCTTGTCCCGTACCCACGCCACCTGCCGCCGCGTCAGGTGCGGCAGCCCGACGAGCTCCGCGAACCGCTGGGCGACGGCTTGCCGGGGCTCCGACGGGTTGCAGAACCGGTCCGGCCGGGCGGGCAGACCGGCCGACCAGCGCCGGTACCGTACGGCCTCCTCCTCCAGCGGGACGCCCTCGCGCACCCAGAACGCCGGGACGTGCGCGGTCTCGTCCAGGTAGTCGTCCGACAGGTCCCGGCGCGCCTCCGCGAAGCGCAGCAGCACCAGCCGCCCGGGCAGCGCCCGCACCGCGTACCGGGAGAAGGAGCAGGCCCGGTCGTCGGCCAGCAGCAGCACCGGCTCCCGGTCGTTCACACCGCCTCCAGGGTCTGCCGCAGGTCCTTGACGGCCAGGATCTGCTCGGCCTCGGTCAGTTCGGGGGAGAGGGGGACGCACAGGGTGCGGTCCAGCAGGTCGCGGGTGCGGGCGAAGCCGTCGCGGCTGAGCGCGAGCGGGCCCTCGGGGGCCAGGTTCCAGGGGAAGCCGTCGGTGTAGAGCGACCGCCGGCCGGTGAGCACGGGGTGTTCGGGCAGCAGGTACTTGCCGAGTGTCCAGTTGGCGATGGAGCGGGCGGTGAGCGCGGCGACGGCCGCGTCCCGCAACTCCCGGCTCTCCCAGCGGAACCGTAGGCTGATCTTCACATCACCCGCCGCCCGCGGCAGCACCCGCAGGTCGGTGCGGGAGGGCAGACCGTCCATGGCGATCGCGTGGTGCCGCTCCAGCCCGGCCAGCAGCTCGTCGAGGTGGCGGAACTGCTGGAACTGGATGGCCGCCACCCCCTCGCTGGTGACGAAGTTCTCCCCGTAGTGCGCGTCCCGGTCCCACGTCGGATAGTGGCCGGGGACCCGCGCGGAGCCGTGGTCGTGGTAACGGCGCATGGTGGCCCAGGCGGCCGGGTCGTTGGTGGTGACCAGCCCGCCCTCGCCGGAGGTGAGCACCTTGTTGTGGTGGAAGCTGAACGTTCCGGCGTACCCCGCCGTCCCCACGTGCCGGCCGTCAGGGAACCGCGCCCCGAGGGCCTGGGCGCAGTCCTCCACGGCGAAGGGCACGCCCTCCGGCAGGGGCGCCACCGTGCCCTCCATGTGCGCGGTGATCACCCGCTCGGCGCCGGCCGGCAGCAGGGTGGGGTCCAGGGAGAGGGACTCGTCGACGTCCACGAGCACCGGGACCAGCCCACTGGCGAGCACCGCCCCGGCGACCGCCACGAAGGTCACCGCCGGAATGTGGACCAGGTCGCCGGTGCGCGGCCGGGTGGAGATCAGGACCAGCCGCAGTGCCTCGGTGCCGTTGTGCACGGCCAGCACGTGCCCGGCCCCCAGGCGTTCGGCGACCCGCCGCTCCAGCCGGGAGGCGACGGACTCGCCCTCGGTCTGGTAGCGGAACAGCACGCCCTGGCCGACGGCCTCGCGCAGCTCGTGCAGGTCCGACCAGTCCAGGTAGTTGGCCCCGTAGGGGAGGAAACGCTGGCCCAGGCGCTTGTCGAGGCTCATGACGCATCAGACTCCGTGATCGGGTACGCGGCGGCGTCGACGACCATCTCCTGCCCCTTGTAGTTGCGCAGCAGCAGGCCGTCCGGGAGAACGGTGAAGTACGGCTTGGCGACGGGGATTTTGCCGATCTTCGTGGTGAGCACGTACTGCGGGACGCCGAAGCCGGTGATGTGGCCCTGGAGGCCCTCCATGATCTCCCAGCCCTTCTCCACGGAGGTCATGAAGTGCGAGACGCCGGTGACGTTGTCGCAGTGGTACAGGTAGTACGGGCGGACGCGGATGCGCAGCAGCTCCGTCATCAGGGTGCGCATGGTGGTGACGTCGTCGTTGACCCCGCGCAGCAGCACCGTCTGGTTGCCCACCGGGATGCCGTGCCGCAGCAGCCGGTCCACGGCGGCGGCGGACTCCGGGGTGATCTCCTTGGGGTGGTTGAAGTGCGTGTTCAGCCACACCGGGTGATACCGCTCCAGCATGGCGCACAGGCCCTCGGTGACGCGCTGCGGCAGCAGCACCGGGAACCGGCTGCCGATGCGGATGATCTCCACGCTGGGGATGGCCCGCAGCCCCGAGACGATCTCCTCCAGCTTGCCGTCCTGGTACGACAGCGGGTCGCCGCCGGTGAGCAGGACGTCCCGGATCTCCGGGTGTTCGGCGATGTACCTCAGATCCTCCTCGAACGACCCGCCCTCGTCGTCCCGGAAGTAGGTGCCGGACAGGTCGGTGGTGTGGAACTTGCGGGTGCAGTGCCGGCAGTAGACCGGGCACGCCTCGGTGACCAGGAGGATCACCCGGTCCGGGTACTTGTGCACCACCCGGTTGGTGCGGCGGTAGTACATGTCCCCGACCGGATCGACGTCCGAGCCGGGGAACTCCGTCAGCTCCGCCGGCGCGGGCACCGCCTGCAGCCGGACCGGGCACGAGGGGTCGTCGGGGTCCATCAGGGACGCGTAGTACGGGGTGACGCTCCAGCGGTACTTTCCCGCCGCGCCCGCGACGGCCTTCTCCTCCTCGGACGTCAGCCGGATCCAGCGCCGGGCCTTCTCGACGGTGTTGATGCGTTTGCGCATGTGCCAGCGCCAGTCGTCCCACTCCGTCGCGGGGACGCGGGGGCGAAAACCGGCGGGATCTGCGGTGTCTGCGGGGGGCGGGGGCGTGCCCGAGGCGTCCGACATGGCGGCTCCAGTGACGACAGGCGGTCGGTGGCGGGGAGGGAGCGTGGGTGCGGGCGTGAAATCCCGGTGGCGGCCGGGCGGCGTCACGGGGGAGCGAGCGAGAGCTGACGGACGCTCCGGGCGACGCGCTGGGCGCCCCGCAGGTCGTCCGCGCCCGGAGCGAGCGCGTCCCACGGGCCGTGCTCCGGGGGCGCCCACAGGGCGGGATCATCGGGGTCCTCGGCCACCGGCACCGGGACGGCCCGTGCCACCCGTCCGGCCAGGTCCGTCTGGGCCCCTCCCAGCGGCGGCAGGAACGCGAGCGGCGCCCGGCGCGCCTGCGCCAGGGCCAGCGCCCCGTACGTCGGGGACGCCAGGAGCACCGCGCGGCCCGCGTGCAGCCCGTCCGCGTCCACCGCCGCCGCCCGGTGCACCGGCACCGCGCGGCCGCCCGCCGCGCCTTCCAGCGCGGCGCGCACCACGGTGAGGGCGGTGTCGCAGACGACGTCGCACCGGCCGGTGCGCTCGGCCGCGGCACGGACCAGCGCGGCCAGCGGCCCCCGGGCGAACGCCGCGGCCTCCTCGTCGGGCACGCCCCACAGGGAGAGCAGGACGAGGGTGCCCGCGCGCTCCCGGCTCCTCGCCGTACGGGCGGGCGCCAGCAGGCCCGTCGGGCGGACGCCCGGGCTCCCGTCCCCCGTCCCGGCCGGGCCGGGCAGCCAGCCGGGCCGGTGCAGTCGGTACAGCGCCGGGCCGGCCGGGCGGGGCGGGACGGCGGTGAGGTGGCCCGCGTACAGGTGGAGCACCGGGACGCCCCGGGCGGTCAGCCGCGCGGTCGCCGCCTCGTCGTCGCAGACCAGCGCGGCGTCGGCGGGCGGTCCGGGGGCCTCGGACATGTCGGGTTCCCCGGTGACGGTGGTCAGCCCGCCCAGGTGCGCGGCGATCCGGCGGCAGGCCAGGACCGAGTCCGACTGCCGCTCCCGGCACACCAGTCGCACCCGCATCCGCGGGGGTGACACCGCCCCGCCGGCCGGGGTCAGTACCGCCACGGCGGCACCGCCCCCAGTCGGGCGACGTCGTCGCTGTACCCCGCCGCCGTCGTCGAACAGCCCCCGCACAGCTCGGGGCCGTGCGCGCGGAAGAAGTCCGCGTGCGCGCGGAAGACGGGCGTGTCCAGCGCCACCGCGCCGTCCTCACGCAACGGCGCGCCCGCCGACGGGCCCTCGCCGCCCTCCCGGTGCGGCAGGCAACTGCACGCGTACGTCCGGCCGGCGCGCCCGTCGAGGTAGATGACGTCGTCGACGACGTGGCACAGCGGCCGGGACGCCCGCGGGGTCACCGACTCCCCGAAGTACCGCTCCTGTTCCTCCGGCGTGTCCCCGTAGAACCGCTTCCCCAGCGGCACCAGCAGTTCGGCCGGGTCGGCGGCGTAGACCGGGTCGCACACCTGCCGGACGTGCTCGGGGTCCGGGTAGGCGATGGAACGGTCCAGTTTCAGCGCCGACAGCTCCCACTGCCGCACCCCCGCGTCCGTGAGCACCTTCTGCAACAGTGGCATCTCGGTGTAGTTGTGCGGCCCGACGACGGTGTTGACCCGCGGCAGCACGCCGAGCCCCGCTGCGGCGCGCAGGCCCTCCAGCCCGTTGTCGAACATGCCAGGGGACCGGCGGTAGACATCGTGGGTGGCCGCCGAGGCGCCGTCCAGACTGACGATCACCTGCGCCAGCCCGGCATCGGCCAGCCGGCGCGCCATCCTCGGCAGCAGCATCCCATTGGTGATCAGGGACATCCGCAGGTCCGCCGCCGCGCCCATGCGCACCAGCTCCACCACGTCCCGGTGCATCAGCGGCTCCCCGCCGGTGAAGCGCACGTACCGCACCCCGGCCAGGCGGGCTTCCGGCAGCAACTCCTCGAAGTCCTCGACAGAGAAGCGGTAGGCGTCGCGCGACAGCGCGAACTCGCACATGAAACAGTCGGCGTTGCAGGCTTCCAGGATCCTGATGAACAGATAGCGGTGACGCTGGCGCATCGGCGCGCGACCTTTCGGACCGTACGGGGAGGGACGTCACGAACCGGGGGACGCGGAGGCCGGCGGACAGGGCCGGGACCCCCGCCGCACTATCTCCCGTACCACGTCCGCCACTTGGGCGGCGCCTCCGGTGCCGACGGCGGTGGCCAGGGCTCCCCAGTCGGTGACGCCGCCGGCCCGCCGCAGCGCCGCGCGGACGGCCTCCTCCAGGGCGTCCGACACGCCTTCGCCGGACCGGGCGGCCCCGGCCACGGCGCCGTAGACGAGCGCCAGGGCGTGTTCCTCGCCCTCCGCGCGCAGGGCCAGCGCCCGGCCCTCGTCCAGGACGTCCTCCGGCCACCCGGCCCGTACGTCCACGCCGACCGCCCGGGTGTGGAACCGGGCGTTCAGGATCTGGCTGACGTTCTGCGGCGGCAGGCAGACCGTCGGCACCCGCAGTGTCCCGGCCTCCAGCAGCGTCGTCAGACCCGGGGAGGTCACGAGGACGTCGCAGCGGGCCAGTTCGGCGAGAAAGGCGGCGTGCGGCAGCGGCCCGGCCGTCACCCGGGGGCCCGCGGGAGCGTCCGCCGCGAGCCGGGTGAGCAGGCCGGCCGGCAGGTTGCCCGCCAGGCGCGCCTCGCGCACGCCGTGGGCGGCGAGCGCCCGCAGGACGGCGGGCACCACGACGCGGGGGTAGGCCGTCCAGTCGGCCAGGCCCGGGGCGCGCAGGCCGCCGAGGCTGACCAGCGCCCGGCGCCACGGCCGGGCGCCGGGCCGGCCCGGCCGGCCGTCCGGGCCGGCGCCGACGATGGCCTCGACCCAGCGCAGGGAGCGCACGGAGGCGAGCACCTCGCGGCACTCGGGCGGCAGTTCGGGGCAGCGCTGGGCACAGTAGGCCGTCGCGTCGAGCGGCAGCGAGGGCCGGTCGCCCTCGGTCCACAGGAACGGCAGGCTGTCGACGAACACCGTGGGGACGCCCGCGGCCTCCAGGGCCGAGGCGAGCCGCCCGTCCAGGACGACCAGCGCGGCGCGCGGTCGCTGGGTCCGGGCGAGTTCCGCGACGGCCGGGTGCAGACCGTCCCCGGCGGGCAGGTCGTACCACGCGTCGACGCCGTGCGCCGTCAGCAGGGGACGGCCGAGACCGGACCCGAGGCCGACGAACCGCAGCGGCGACTCGTGGGCGGGCCGGCGGAGGGCGCCGAGGACGGCGCTCAGCTTGCCCGCGCTGCCCCAGCCGAACTCGACGCCCGCGACGGCGACGGTCGCGGGCGGCGGGGACGGCGGGCGGAGAGAACGCATCGACTGGTTCCTTCTCGGGGTTCCCCGGCCGCACTGCGGCCGGCGCGACCGGGGGGGGCGGACGGTTGGCGGCGCCGGGGGCAACGGTCACGCACCCCGCCGACCGAGCACAAGGGCCGAAACCGGGGGATTCCCGCCAAGAAGGAGAGTCCGTCGGAAAGTAGCTATATACGCTAAATCAGTCTTTAGGGGTGTGTGGGGCTTTGGGGAATGCCGGGTGGGGCGCCGGGGACGCACGGTTTTCCCGGGGCGGCGGTGCGCCCGCCGCCCCCGGGTGGTGAGCTCCCGGCGCGCGGCGCCGGTGAACGCACCCGGTCGGGTGCGCTCTGGCCGGATTCCGCCGTCGGGCGGCGGAGGCGAGGCCGGCCGGAGCGGCGATCCGGACGCGCTCGAGGCGGCGGGCCGGGGCCTCGAACGCGTGACGCGAGGGCAGCACGCGCCGGAATGCGCGAGCCGGGAAGGATCACACCATCCCCGCCGCCACGCGGGCGGGTCGGAGCGACCGGGCCTCCGGTGACGTCAGTCCGTCACGGGTTCCGGCCCGGTGGCGACCAGTTCGGCCACCGCCTCCGGCGCGTGGCCGGCGGCCCGCAGGGGCGCGCGGACGTCCCGGTCGAGATCGCCCGGGAGGTATCCGACCAGGGCCGAGCAGGGGCCCCG
The DNA here is from genome assembly GCF_055585605.1 of Streptomyces sp. NPDC052910. Classification (NCBI taxonomy): domain Bacteria; kingdom Bacillati; phylum Actinomycetota; class Actinomycetes; order Kitasatosporales; family Streptomycetaceae; genus Streptomyces; species Streptomyces sp. NPDC052910. The sequence continues at coordinate 75,917 of NZ_JBVJJR010000006.1, read as the reverse complement.
CAGCTCCACCTCGCCGAGGGCCGCCGGCAGCAGGACCGTCCGGGCCCGGCCCACGGTCAGCGTGTGACCCGGGACGCGGAGTTCCGCCGGACCGCCCGGCACGGTGACGACCAGCGCGCCGGCGAAGGAGTGCCGCAGCGTCTCCCCGGCGGGGACCGCCCAGCGTTCGAGCGCGAAGTACGGTCCCGCCGTCAGCAGCGTCCGCGTCCCGCCCCGGTCCGGCAGCACCAGACCGGGCAGGAACCGGGGGCGCGGCGCGGGGTCCCACTGCTCCAGCATCCGCTCCACGTTGGCGTGCCACTCGTCGTCGGAGAGCGGCGAGCCGTCCTCCATCCGGTGGCGCATGGCGTGCTGCTGGACGTCCGAGGTCTGCTCGATCTCGTAGACGAGGGTGCCCGGCCCGAAACTGTGCACCGTGCCGCCCGGCACGTACACCGTCTCCCCGGCCCGGACGGGAAGCCGGCGCAGCACCGCGTCGAAGTCCTGGCGCAGCAGCGCCCGGCGCAGCGCGTCCCGGCCGACGCCCTCCCGGGTGCCGACGTACGCGGTGGCGCCCGGGGCGGCGTGCAGGATGTGCCACGCCTCGGTCTTGCCGTGCGGCTGGTTCTCCAGCCGCCGGGCGGTGCGGTCGTCGGCGTGCAGGTGCACGGGGAGCGAGCCGTGGGCGTCGATGAACTTGGTGAGCAGCGGGAAGTGCGGGCCGTGCCGGCCCGGCCCGGCGAGACCGTCCGGGTCCGCGAGGAACAGTGCGCGCAGCGTCCGCCCGGCCAGCGGCCCGTCGGTGACCCGGGCGATGTCCCCGTCCACGTCGCTGACCTCCCAGGTCTCCGCCACCCGGCCCGAGGGCAGGCCGGTGCGCCCCAGCAGGCCGGCGATGGCGCGACCGCCGAAGACGTGCTGCTTGACGGGCGTCGTCAGCTCCAGCGGATACCAGGGGACACCGGGCGCCGCGCTCACAGGATGGGCCTCCCACCGGTCACCGCGACACGGGCGCCGGAGACGTAGCTGCCCTCGTCGGAGGCGAGCAGCACGTACACCGGCGCCACCTCGGCCGGCTGCCCCGGCCGGCCCAGCGGCGTGTCCTCCCCGAACTTCTCCACCTGCTCGGGCGGCATGGTCGAGGGGATCAGCGGGGTCCAGATGGGCCCCGGCGCCACGCTGTTGACGCGGATGCCGCGCTCGCCGACGAGCTGGGCGAGGGCGGCGCAGAAGTTGGCGATGCCCGCCTTGGTGACGTCGTACGGCAGCAGCGTCGGCACCGGCGTGTCGGAGTTCACCGAGCTGCTGCCGATGATCGACGCCCCGGCACCCATGTGCGGCAAGGCGGCCTTGCACAGGTGGAACATGGCGCTCAGGTTGATGGCGAGGGTGCGGTCCCACTCCTCGTCCGAGACCTCCTCCAGCGTCTCGTGGGTCATCTGGAACGCGGCGTTGGAGACCAGCACGTCGATCCGGCCGAACTCCTCGACGGCCTTGGCCACCACCGCCCGGCAGTGCTCCGGCCGGGCGAGGTCGCCGGGGACCAGCACGGCCCGCCGCCCGGCCTCCTCCACCCAGCGCGCGGTGTCCCGGGCGTCCTCGTGCTCGTCCAGGTAGGAGATCAGGACGTCGGCGCCCTCCCGGGCGTAGGCGATGGCCACCGCCTTGCCGATGCCGCTGTCGCCGCCGGTGACCACCGCCACCTTGCCCTTCAGTCGCCCCGACCCCCGGTAGCTCTCCTCGCCGTGGTCCGCCCGGGGCCGCAGCTCCTTCTCGACGCCCGGGACCTCCTGCTGCTGTGCCGGCTGGCTGCTCATGCTGCCTCCTCGTTCCGCGGCCCCCGCGTCCCCGGCCGGGCGCGGCGCTCGGCCGCCCCGGCCGGGGCCCGCGGGGCCGCGGGTCGGCTGGATCGTTCTCGGTACCGCCTCCGCGTACCCGCCCGGGACGGGACAAACGCACCACGTCGGGACCGGTCTCCCCGGCGGCGGCCGGGAACGCCCGGGGCCCGTACGGCGCTGCGCGCGCGGCCCCGGGCAGGCGGCCCGGGACCGGCGCGCACCGCCGTACGGGCGACCGGACGCGCGCCTCGCGGGCGACGGCGCGCACCGCACGGCGGACCGCGCGCGGCCCGCGCGGAGGACGGCCCCGCCCGTCGGACCCGGGCGAACGAGTGATTCGTCTCCTTAGTGGGCAGGCGGTGCGGCGACCAGGGAAAGGGGAAACACCGTGACCGCTCTCGGCCTGCCCGCCACCGTCCGCGCCTGCCTGTTCGACCTGGACGGCGTCCTCACCCGGACGGCGACCGTCCACGCCGCGGCCTGGAAGGAGATGTTCGACGCCTACCTCGCCGAACGCGACGGGCCGGACTTCCGGCCGTTCGACCCGGTGGCCGACTACGACACGTACGTCGACGGCATGCCCAGGGCCGACGGCGTCCGCTCCTTCCTCGCCTCACGCGGCATCACCCTCCCCGAGGGGACCGACGACGACCCGCCGGAACGGGAGACCGTGCACGGTCTCGGCAACCGCAAGAACGCCCTGGTCCTGGCGAAGATCAAGAAGGAGGGCGTGGAGGCGTACCCGGGCTCCGTCCGCTACCTCGAGGCCGTCCGCGCGGCCGGGCTGCGCCGGGCCGTGGTCTCGTCCAGCGCCAACTGCCGCGACGTCCTGATCGCGGCGGGCATCGAGGACCTGTTCGAGGTGCGGATCGACGGCCTCGTGGCCGCGGAACGGCACCTGCCGGGCAAGCCGCACCCCGACACCTTCCTCGCCGCCGCCGAGGCGCTCGGCGTGGCCCCGGACGAGGCGGCCGTCTTCGAGGACGCCCTGGCCGGCATGGAGGCCGGCCGGGCGGGGAAGTTCGGCCACGTCGTGGGCGTCAACCGGGCGGACCAGGCGGAGGCGCTGCGCCGGCACGGCGCGGACGTCGTGGTGGACGATCTTTCGGACCTTCTGGGGGAGACGGCGTGATCACTCATCCGGCCTTTCTGGTCGAGCCCTGGTGCCTCCGCGAGACCGAGCTCAACCTGGGGGTGCTCTCCCAGAGCGAGTCGGTCTTCGCCCTGTCGAACGGCCACATCGGCTGGCGCGGCAACCTCGACGAGGGCGAGCCGCACGGGCTGCCGGGCAGCTACCTCAACGGCGTCTTCGAGTTCCGGCCGTTGCCCTACGCCGAGGCCGGCTACGGCTACCCGGAGTCCGGCCAGACCGTCATCAACGTCACCAACGGCAAGGTCATCCGGCTGCTCGTCGACGACGAGCCGTTCGACCTGCGCTACGGCAAGCTGCACCGGCACGAACGGGTCCTGGACTTCCGCACCGGCCTGCTGCACCGCACCGCCGAATGGACCTCGCCCAGCGGCCGGAGCGTCCGCGTCCGCTCCACCCGGCTGGTCTCCTTCACCCAGCGCGCGGTGGCGGCGGTGGCCTTCGAGGTCGAACCCCTCGACGGCGACGTGCGGATCGTCGTCCAGTCGGAGCTGGTGGCCAACGAGGAGATGCCCGACCTGGGCGGCGACCCCCGGACGGCGTCCCAGCTCAAGGACCCGCTCGTCCCCGAGCAGTGCGCCTCCCACGGCTCGCGGCTGCGACTGCTGCACCGCACCGCCCGCAGCGACCTGAAGATCGCCGTCTCGGCGGACCACGTCGTGGACGGCCCCGAGAAGACCGAGATGTCGTCCGAGAGCAGCGAGAACCTCAGCCGGCTCACCGTGGCCGCGCGCCTGGGCTCGGGGGAGCGGCTGCGGGTCGAGAAGTTCGTCGCCCACGGCTGGTCGGCCGTCCGCTCGGTGTCCGCCGTGCACGACCAGGTGGACGCCGCGCTCGCGGGCGCCACCAGCACCGGCTGGCGAGGGCTGCTCCAGGAACAGCGCACCTACCTCGACCACTTCTGGGCCCGCGCCGACGTCGAGGTGGACGGGGACGCCGAGATCCAGCAGGCCGTCCGGTTCGCCCTCTTCCACGTCCTCCAGGCGGGCGCCCGCGGCGAGGCCCGCGCCCTGCCCGCCAAGGGCCTGACCGGCCCCGGCTACGACGGCCACTGCTTCTGGGACACCGAGACCTATGTCCTGCCCGCCCTCACCTACACCGCCCCCCAGGCCGTCGAACAGGCCCTGCGCTGGCGGCACAGCACCCTGCCGGCCGCCCAGTCGCGCGCCCGCCAACTCGGGCTGCGCGGAGCCGCGTTCCCCTGGCGGACCATCAACGGCGACGAGTGCTCGGCCTACTGGCCGGCCGGCACGGCCGCCTTCCACGTCAACGCCGACATCGCGGACGCGGTGGTGCGCTACGTGTCCGCCACCGACGACGAGGACTTCGAGCGGGAGATCGGCCTTCCCCTGCTCGTGGAGACGGCCCGGCTCTGGCGGTCGCTGGGCCACCACGACCACCACGGCGACTTCCACATCGACGGCGTGACCGGCCCCGACGAGTACAGCGCCATCTGCGACGACAACCTGTACACGAACCTGATGGCACAGCACAACCTGCGCGCGGCCGCCGCCGCGGCCGAACGCCACCCGGACGCCGCCGGCACCCTCGGCGTGGACGACGAGGAGACCGCCGCCTGGCGCGACGCCGCCCACCGGATGACCCTGCCCTACAACGAGGAACTGGGCGTCCACGAACAGTCGGTGGGCTTCACCGGCCACCAGATGTGGGACTTCGCGCACACGGGCGAGGACCAGTACCCGCTGATGCTGCACTTCCCCTACTTCGACCTCTACCGCAAGCAGGTCGTCAAACAGGCGGACCTCGTCCTCGCCATGTGCCTGCGCGGCGACGCCTTCACCCCGGAGCAGAAGGCCCGCAACTTCGCCTACTACGAGGCGCTGACCGTCCGCGACTCCTCCCTGTCCGCCTGCGGGCAGGCGGTGATGGCGGCCGAGGTGGGCCATATGCGGCTCGCCTACGACTACTTGGGCGAAGCGGCCATGATGGACCTGTCCGACCTGGAGGGGAACACCCGCGACGGCATACACATCGCCTCCCTCGCGGGCACCTGGTTCGCCCTGGTCATGGGGTTCGGCGGGATGCGCGACCACGGCGACGTCCTCGCCTTCGCGCCCCGGCTGCCCGAGCAACTGGGCAGGCTCGCCTTCACCATGCAGGTCAGGGGCCGCCGGCTCCGGGTGGAGATCACCGGCACCACGGCCACGTACACCCTCCTCGAAGGGGAGGCCATCGACATCCGGCACTGCGACGAGCCGCTGACCGTCACCCCCGCCTCGTCCGAGTCCCGCGAAGTGCCGAAGCTGCCCGTCCGGCCCGCACCGGACCAGCCGGCCGGCCGGAGCCCGGCGCGCCGCCGGGCGGTCGCCCACGCCGAGGCGGAGGCCCCTCCCGGCTACCGGTGAGACGGCCCGGGGGCGCGGGGCGGGCGCGGCGCCGCGCCCCCGCCGCCTAGGGTGCGGCCATGAGCACATCCGCATACCTTTCCGAACTGTTCTCGCTCGACGGGCGGGTCGCCGTGGTCACCGGCGGCAGCTCCGGCATCGGCCGGGCCATGGCGGTGGCCCTGGCCCGGGCCGGGGCGAGCGTCGTGGTGGTGGCCCGCAAGGAGGAGGGACTCGACGCCACCGTCCGCGAGATAGCCGACCACGGCGGCCGGGCGGCCCGGGTCAGCGCCGACCTCGGCACCCGGGACGGCGTCCGGGCCGCCGCCGAGGAGGCCGCCCGGGCGTTCGGCGAACCCGACATCCTCGTCAACAGCGCGGGCGTCAACCTGCGCCCGCCGATGAACGAGCTCGGCGAGGACGTGTGGGACGCCACCATGGCCGTCAACCTGGAAGCCCCCTTCCTGCTCGGGCAGCGCTTCGGCCCCGGCATGGCCGAGCGCGGCTACGGGCGGATCATCCACGTCACCTCGCAGCAGGCGCACCGGGCGTTCGTGGGGAGCGGCGCGTACGGCGTCTCCAAGGGCGCCCTGGAATCCCTCGCCCGCTCCCAGGCCGAGGCCTGGTCGCCGTACGGCGTCACCTGCAACACCCTCGTCCCGGGCTTCGTCATGACCCCGCTGAACACCCGCCTGTCCGCCGACCCGGAGAAGGTGGCCGCCCTCGCCGACCGCACCCTGGCCGGCCGCAACGGGCTCGCCGAGGACTTCGCCGGGGCCGTCGTCTTCCTGGCGAGCCGCGCTTCCGCGTACGTGACCGGGCAGTCGGTGTTCGTGGACGGGGGATTCTCGGTCCACTGACGCCGGTGCGCCGGGCCGGGCCGCAGGCCCCCTGGCGTCTCCTGACGGCCACGTCCCCCGGCGGCTCTGCCGGAGGGCCGGCTTCCGGCCGGAGTGGCACGCTGGACGGGTGACCGGCTCGCATCCGCCGACGATCGGGGTCGAGGAGGAGTACTTCCTCGTCGACCCCGTCACGCGCGACGTCGTGCCCGCCGGGGCACGCGTCGTCGAGCGGGCTTCCGCGGCGGTGGGAGACCTCGTCGCCCAGGAGTTCGCCTCCCACCAGGTGGAAGGCCGCACCCCGCCGTGCACGGACCTGGCGCGACTGCACGACGAGATCGCCCGCGTACGGGCCGCGCTCGTGACGGCGGCGCGGGAGGAGGGCGTCCGGCTGTGCGCCACCGGGACGCCGGTGCTGGAGACGGACGGCCCGCCCCGGCCGGGCGAGCACCCCCGCTACCGGGCGGGGCTCGCACAGTACCGGGCCATGCTGGACGACTTCTCCGTCAGCGCCCTCTACGTCCACGTCCACCTGCCCGACCGCGAGCCGGCCGTCCTGACGGGCAACCACCTGCGCCCGTGGCTGCCGCTGCTCGTGGCGGCCGGCGCCAACTCGCCGTTCCACCGGGGCCGGGACACCGGCTACGCCAGTTGGCGCGCCGTCATCCGCGGGCGGTTCCCGTGCCTGGGCCCTCCGCCCTACGCGGCCTCCCTGGAGGACCACCGGCGGCTGGCCGCCGCCGTGGCGGAGACGGGGGCGATGCTGGAACCGGAGATGCCGTTCTGGGACCTGCGCCCGCACCCCCGGCTCCCCACCCTGGAATTGCGGTGCATGGACGTCTCCCCGGACATCGCGGACACCGTCGCCCTCGCGGGCCTGGTCAGGGCCCTGGTCGTGCTGTCCGCCGAACGGGTGGCCGCGGGAGATCCCGGCCCGCGCGTCGACGCCGAGGTCCTGCGGGCCGCCTGCTGGCGGGCGGCCAGGGACGGCTGGCCGGACGGCGGGGACGAGGTGCCGGCCGGGGACGTGGCGCCGGTCGCCGAGCAGGCGCGCCGGGCGGTGCGGCAGGCGCGCCCGCTCCTGGAGGCGTACGGGGACTGGCCCCGGGTGTCAACGTTCCTGCGGCGGCTGGCGGACACCGGGGGCGGCGCGCGGCGGCAGCGGTCGTGGGCGCGGGCCGGCGGCGGGCTCACGGGCGTGGTCGACCGCCTGGTGGAGGCCACCGAGCGGGGCGGAACCGGTGCGCCGTGATCAGCACACCGTGATCAGCACGCCGTGAGGGTCGTCACCAGGACGTCGCGGTAGGCGGGCAGACCGGCGTCGACGGGACGCAGGGGGGAGACGCTGTGCAGCGTGTTGCGGTCGTCGCCGAGCAGCAGCTCACCGGGCTCGCCGAGCGTGGTGGCGGTCAGTTCCCGGCCCTGGGCGTCGTAGACCGTGCTGGTCCCGCCCGTCACGTTCCGCCGGTCCACCAGCAGCGAGGTCACCAGCGTCACGCCGTCGCGGTGCCGGCCCTCCGGCGTCGGCTGCCCCTCGCTGTCCGCGGCGGCCACGACCCGGAAGGGGTGCACCTTCACACTCCACCGGTCCGGGTCCGCCAGGCAGCCCGCGATCTCGCCCAGGACGCGGATCAGGGACGTCAGCAGCGGATCGGCCAGGAACGCCTCGGTCAGCGGCTCGAACGCGCGGTCCGTCCCGATGTAGAGCCGGTTGGTGTCCTCCGGCTGTACGAAGGCGTCGTGCGGCTGCGGCGTCAGCCGGCCGCCGCGCGCCAGGAGCAGGTGCCCGTAGCGCCGCATACGCCGGGTGCCGGTCTCGGCGGCGTACGGGTCGGGCCCCAGGTCCTCCCAGTGGGCGGCGAACCGTGCCCAGCCCCGGGGGTCCACCCCCAGGCACGTCCGGACGGCCGCCGAGGGGACGAGGCAGAAACCCCGCTCGGGGAGGGTCCGGCGCACGTGCTCCGGCATTCCGTCCGCCGCACCGCCCAGGGGCGCGGTCCCGGTTGCCTGCAGGTCGGTGCCGAGATCGTCCATGGACTCACGATGCGGGACGGGCCGGGGGCGGTCGAGCCGGGAGGGGCACGACAGCGGCCGTTCGGGTGAGGGCGCGCGGTCCTCGGCCGGCGTGGCGCCGGGCCCGCGAGGCGCGGGCGTCGGTCACGGCTCGTCCTCCCGCGCGCGGCGGGCGGTGGCGGTCGGCAGCGGCCCGCCCCCGGGCGCCCCGCGCGGGCCGCCCGGAGCGGGCTCCGGCGCCGGCCGGGGCGCGGAACCGGGCCCTGACCCCGCCTCGACCAGGCGCGCGCCGCGCTCGACGGCCGGCGGCAGGGGCCGTCGGCGGGCCACGGCGGCGGGGAGCCGGCGCAGCACCCCGGCCAGCGCGCGGCGCGCCTCCCGGTCCCCGGGGCAGTCGCGCGCCAGCGCCCAGGTGCGGGACAGCGCGTACGGCAGGGGGCGGCACAGCCACGCGGTCAGCAGCTCGTTGCGCCGGAGCCGCGCCGGCCGGCCGGCGCGGGGCGCCGGGTCCGGGTGGTGCCGGACGACCAGGGCCGGGCAGTGGACCACCCCCCAGCCGCGGCGGGCCAGTTCGCAGGCGAGCAGGGTCTCCTCGCCGCCGAAGTGCAGCAGCGGGTCGAAACCGCCCGCGTCGAGAAAGGCCTCCCGCCGGACGACGGCCGAACAGGCGAGGAAACCGAGGACGGAGGGCCCCGGCAGATCGGGCGCCCGGCCCAGGGGAGAGCCGGCGAGGACCCGGTTGACGGGGTCCGGCCGGCCCTCAGGACCGACCCGGATGGTGGCCGCGATCAGCGCCAGGCGCGCATGGGCGTCGAACAGCTCGGCCGCCGCGGCGAGCGAGCCCGGCTCCCACCAGGAGTCGTCGTCCGCGAACGCGACGTAGGGCGTGTCCAGCGCGGCGACGCCGAGGTTGCGGCCCACGGCGCCCAGGTTGCGGCCCGTCTCCAGGACGCGGACCTGCGGGTACCGGTCGCGCACGGCGGCGGGGGTGCCGTCGCGGGAGCCGTTGTCGACCACGACGATCGGGGGGTGCTCCGGCAGTTCGGCCAGATGGCGGAGGGTGCGCAGCAGGTGGTCGCACCGGTCGCGGGTGATGATGACGACGCCTGCGCGGGGGGTGGGGGCGGGGCACACGGTCCCTGGGTAACCGCTGCGCCGGGGCGCAAACGGTGGGGTGCCCCGGTCGCTCTCCCGGACGGGCCGGTCCTCCGGCCATCCGGCGCCCGAGGGACGGGACGAGCGGCGTTCTAGGACGAGCGGCGGAGCCGTGAAAGGACGAGCGGCGGATCCGTGGAAGGGAGCCCGCCGCTTCCGGTAGCGGTGAAGGGGCGGGCCCGGGGTGCCTCTACTCCTCGACCTCCCGCCGTTCCAGCGGCCGCACCGCCGGCCCCTGAAGCACCGAGCCGTCCGGCGCGAAGCGCGAGCCGTGACAAGGGCACTCCCACGCCCGCTCCGCCGCGTTGAAGGCGACCAGGCACCCCAGGTGCGTACAGCGGGCGGACACCGCGTGTGCGGCGCCGTCCTCGTCGCGGTACACCGCGCAGTGCCGGCCGTTGACGCGCACCACCTCGCCCGTGCCGGGGGCGATGCCGGCGACGCAGCCGGCGCCGCCGGGCCGGAGGCGGTCGCCGACGAAGTGCCGGGCGACCTCGGCCTGATGGCGGAGGAACTGCGGTGCCTCGCGGACCTGGGTCCACAGCCGCCGCGGGTCGTACAGGTCGGCCCACGGCGGCCGCCGCCCGTCGATCAGCTCGGCGAGCAGCCGGGCCGCCATGACGCCGCCGCTCATGCCCCAGCCGCCGAAGCCGGTGGCGACCCAGGTGTGCCGGGCCCGCGGGTGGAAGGGGCCGACCAGGGGGACGGTGTCGGTGGAGTCGTTGTCCTGGGTCGCCCAGTGCCGGTCGAACGCGAGGGAGGGGAAGTGGTCACGAGCCCAGGCGGCCAGCCGTTCGAAGCGGGCCGCGACGTCGGCGGTGCCGGGTTTGAAGCTCTCGCCGGTGACGATCAGCAGCCGCCGGCCGTCCGCGTGCGGGGCGCTGCGGACGGACCGCTTGGCGCCCTCCTCGGTGATGTACATCCCGCCGGGGTCCTGGTCGGCGGGGACGGTGCCGGTGACCACCAGTTCCCGGCGCGGTGACAGCCGGGCGAACAGCAGCGCCCGGTCGAAGACGGGGTAGTGGGTGGCGACCACCACGTCCCGGGCGGTGAGCACGGCGCCGTCGGCGGTCGTCACCCGGCAGGGCGTGCCCTCGTCCAGGTCGGTGACGCGGGTGTGCTCGTGGATGACGCCGCCGCGCGCGACCAGGTCCCGGGCGAGGGCGAGCAGGTACTTGCGCGGGTGGAACTGCACCTGGTCGTCGAGGCGTACGGCCGCCTCCACCCGGTACGGCAGGCCGGTCCGCTCCACGTAGGCGGCGTCCAGTCCGGCCTGGGCCGCGGCGTTGGCCTCCTCGCGGACCTCGCCGCGGCCCTCCGCGCGGGTCACGTAGGTGAAGGCCGGGCGGCGTTCCAGCTCGCAGTCGGCCTCCAGCAGCGCGGCCACCTCCGCGACGTGCTCGACCGCCTCCGACTGCGACCGCGCGTACAGCCGCGCGCCCTCCGGGCCGCGGGTCCGCCGCAGCCGGGCGTAGACCAGGCCGTGCAGGGCGGTGACCTTGGCGGTGGTGTGGCCCGTCACCCCGGCGGCGATCCGGTCCGCCTCCAGGACGGCGACGGAGCGCCCGGCGCGGGCCAGTTCCCACGCGGTGGAGAGCCCCGCGATGCCGCCGCCGATCACGGCCACGTCGACGTCCGTACCGGTGCCGGTGAGCGGGGGGTACGCGGAGTCCGGGGAGGCGGGGGCGGTGGACAGCCAGTAGGACTCGGGCTCGCCCTGGAGGAGCGGGCCGGCGGGGCCGCCGCCGGACGGGCTCATGGAGGGGTCGGAAGGGTGCGCCATGGAGGAACGGATTCCCCCGCGCGGCGCACGTACCCGGGCCCGTGTCCGCGGTTCGTCCGTTCGGCCGAGCCGCCCGGGCCCCGGTTTGCCCGCCCGGCGCCGGGGAACCCGGGGAACCGGAACCCGGCCTCCCGGAGTCGCTCCAGGGGTTTCCGGGGCTTCCGGAGGGTTGCGGAGGGCCGGGTGGGGCGCGGCCCGCGCACGAGGCGGCGCGCCGGAGTACACGGCGGCAACGGCAGCACGAGGGAGACGGCATGCGGGCCCTGACCTGGCACGGAAAGCGGGACGTCCGAGTGGACACGGTCCCCGACCCCCGGCTGGAGGAGCCCACGGACGTCATCGTCCGCGTCACCTCCACCGGCATCTGCGGATCCGACCTCCACCTCTACGAGGTACTCGGACCGTACCTGGACCCGGGCGACATCCTCGGCCACGAGCCGATGGGCGTCGTCGAGGAGACCGGCCCGGACGTCACCGCCCTCGCGCCCGGCGACCGGGTCGTGGTGCCCTTCAACGTCTCCTGCGGCGCCTGCCACATGTGCGGACAGGGTCTCCAGTCGCAGTGCGAGACCACCCAGGTACGTGAGCGCGGCATGGGCGCCGCGCTGTTCGGCTACAGCAAGCTCTACGGGCAAGTGCCCGGCGGGCAGGCGGAGTTCCTGCGGGTGCCCTTCGGCAACACCCTGCCGATCAAGGTTCCGGAGGGGCCGCCCGACGAGCGGTACGTGTACCTCTCCGACGTCCTGCCCACCGCCTGGCAGGCCGTGGAGTACGCGGCGATCCCGCCCGGCGGCACCGTGACCGTCCTCGGCCTGGGGCCGATCGGCGACATGGCCGCCCGCATCGCCCTGCACCGCGGCGCCGGTCTCGTCCTCGGCGTCGACCTGGTGCCCGAACGGCTGGCCCGGGCCGCCGCCCGCGGTGTGACCGTCCTCGACCTGCGCGCCCACACCGAGCGCGGCGACGACATCGTCACCGCCATCCGGGACCTCACCCAGGGCCGCGGCACCGACGCCGTCATCGACGCCGTCGGCATGGAGGCGCACGGCGCGCCCGTGGGCAAGACCGCCCACCAGCTCGTCGGGCTGCTCCCGGACGCCTGGGCGCAGAAGCTGATGGAACGGGCCGGCGTCGACCGGCTGGCCGCGCTGCACACGGCGATCCAGGCCGTGCGGCGCGGCGGCACCGTCTCGCTCTCCGGCGTCTACGGCGGGATGCTCGACCCCATGCCGATGATGACCATGTTCGACAAGCAGATCCAGTTGCGCATGGGCCAGGCCAACGTCCGCCGCTGGGTGGACGACATCCTGCCGCTGCTCGACGACGCCGACCCGCTCGGCGTCGAGGGCTTCGCCACCCACACACTGCCGCTGGAGGACGGGCCGAAGGCCTACCGGACGTTCCAGGCCAAGGAGGACGGCATGGTCAAGACCCTGCTCAAGCCCGGGGCCGCCGCGTGACCGGCCGGCCGCGCGCGGCCCTCCTCGACGTCGACGGCACCCTCGTCGACACCAACTACCTGCACACCGTCTGCTGGTTCGAGGCGCTGCGCCAGGCCGGGCACCGGGTCGCGATGACGGACGTCCACCACACCATCGGCATGGGCTCCGGCCGGCTTCTCGACCGGCTGCTCGGCGAGGACCGCGACCGCGACGGCGACGAGGCCCTCAGCGCCGCGCACAAGACCCTCTACGCCACGTGGTTCGAGCGGCTGCCGGTCGTCGAGGGCGCCCGGGAGCTGGTCCGGGCCCTCGCCGGGCGCGGCTGGCGCGTCGTCCTCGCCACCTCGGCCCAGGGCTCCGAGCTCACCGCGCTGCGCCGGGCGATCGACGCGGACGACGCCATCACGGCCGCGACCAGCGCGGACGACGTCGAGGCGAGCAAACCCGCCCCCGACCCCGTACGGCAGGCCCTCGAACAGGCCGGCGCGGAGCCCGACCGCGCGCTGTTCCTCGGAGACACCGTCTGGGACGTCCACGCGGCCCGGAAGGCCGGAGTGGACTGCGTCGCCCTGCTCTCGGGCGGCATCGGGCGCGCGGAACTGGAGGAGGCCGGCGCGATCGCGGTCTACCGCGACCCCGCCGACCTGCTGGAAAGGCTGGATGACAGCCCCTTCGCACGGCTGGAGCAAGGCTGAGCCGACGCTGGGGGAAGGCCGACCGCTGGAGGAAGACCGACCGCCCCTCCCCGTCGCGTCGGCGGTAACCCCGCCGTGCGAGGGGAGAACGGCGGGCGGTGCGACGCCGGTGACCCGCGCCCGGCAGGCTGCCGGGCGCGGGTCCGTGCTACCAGCGATACCACCGGCCTCCGCCGGAGCGGACGAGGAAGCCGAGCAGCCAGATGACCAGCACGGCCAGTGCGATCCACCACAAAATCTTCACCGCGAAACCCGCGCCGAAGAGAATGATCGCGAGGATCAGGACCAGGAGCAGCGGCACCACAGTGATCACCTCCTGTCGGTCGCCCACCCGCCATGGGGACGGCCTGTGCACCTCCAGTGTCCTCCGCCTGATCCGTTTTGTCCTGGCCGCCCGCCCACGGATTCCGGGGGAGGGGCGGCGGAAGGAAGCCCTCCCGTCGCACGGCGCGTGACCCGGCGCCGCCCCGGGGCGTGCATGACCGGGCGCGCGCGGGGGTACCCGCCCCGGCCAGAGGAGGACGCCCCATGCCCACGCCCGGAGAACGCGACGGCCGCGCGCGGACCAGGGGACGCGACGAGTCACCGGAGGAACGCGCCGACCGGCGCTGGAACGAGCTCCTCCAGGAGGTGCGCGTCGCGCAGACCGGCGTACAGATCCTCTTCGGTTTCCTCCTGACCGTCGCCTTCACCCCGCGCTTCACCACCCTCGCCCCGGCCGACCGCACCATCTACGTCGTCACGGTGGTCCTCGGCGCCGCCACCACCGGCTCGCTGATCGGACCCGTCTCCTTCCACCGGATCGTCACCGGGCGGCGGCTGAAGCCCGAGACGGTGGTCTGGGTGTCCCGGCTGACCGTCGTCGGCCTCGTGCTCCTGCTGGCCACGGTGACCTCGGCGCTGCTGCTGATCCTGCGGGTCGCCCTGCGCGGTCCGGCGGTGCCGTGGGTGGTCGCCGGGCTCGTGGTGTGGTTCGTCCTCTGCTGGTTCGCCCTGCCCTGCTGGGCGCTGGTCCGCTACCGCTCCCACAAGTGACCGGTCTCGCTGGCGGCCGGCCCCGCGCCTGACCGCCCCCTCCGGCACCACGCGGGCCACCCCCGATCGGTCCCGTCCGACCCGGCGGCGGCCCGCATGGCGTGTCACGGTGAGGGCAGACGAGCCCAGGGGGGAACGAGCGAAGCGAGCGAAGGAGCACCACCATGCCCGCAGGATCCAGCCCCAAGCGCGAACGGCAGTACGAGCACATCAAGGACAGCGCGGAGGCGCGCGGCGCCGGTGAGAAGCGCGCCAAGGAGATCGCGAGTCGCACGGTGAACAAGGAGCGCGCCCGCGCCGGCGAGTCCAAGACCGCCAGTCGCACGTCCCTCCAGGACATGTCGTCCTCCAAGCGGGGCGGTCAGCGGTCGCACTCCGGGGCCAAGGGGCCGACCAGGGACCAGTTGTACGAAGAGGCCAAGAAGAAGAACGTCGAAGGACGGTCGCAGATGACCAAGGACGAGCTGAAGCGGGCCCTCGGCCGCTGAACCGCCCTCCACGGCGCCGGGCTTCCCCCTCGCGGCCGGGGGACGTCACGGCAGGTCCACGACCCCCACCGCCGGCTCCACCAGGCTCCCCAGGTACAGCCGTCCCGCGTGTTCGCACACGCTGGTCACCATCCGGAAGCCGTGCCCCGGCCGCCGCAGGTCCCGGACCACACGTCCCGAGGCGTCCAGCGCCAGCAGCCGGGTGACCGGCCGAGGCCCCGGCAGCAGCGCCGACGGCAGCGCCCAGACGGCCCGCCGGAGCACCGGCGGCGTCCGGTGCAGCAGGTCGAGGAGCGGCTCGCGCGGACCCGCCAGGGCCACCCAGACGTGACCGTCCGGGCCGGTGGACAGGTTGTCGGGGAAGCCGGGGAGCGCGTCGGCGAACACGTCGCGGCGGCCCGCCCGCGGACCGGTCAGCCACAGGCGCGTCAGCCGGTACGCCCCCGACTCGGCGACCACGACGGAGGAGCCGTCGCCGGTCAGGGCGACACCGTTGGCGAACTGCAGGCCGTCCAGCACCACTTCGGGACGGACGGCCCCCGGCTCGTAGCGCAGCAGCCGGCCGGTGCCGGAGTGCTCCAGCAGGTCGCCCATCCAGTGCTTCAGCGGGAACCGGGCCGAGGCGTCGCTGACGTACACGGCGCCGTCCGGCGCGACGACCGCGTTGCTGCACACCCACGACGGATCGCCGCCCGGGCCCAGCAGCGTCTCGATCCGGCCGGACGCGGGGTCCAGGCGCAGCAGCCCGCGCTCCGCGTCGCACACCAGCAGCCGGCCGTCGGGGAGCGGACACAGACCCAGCGGCCGGCCGCCGGTGCGGGCGAGCGTCCGGACCGGCCCGCCGCCCGGGTCCACGGACAGGATCCGCCCGTCCGCCACCCCGGTCAGCAGCCGGCCCGAGCGGGCGTCCCACCGGACGTCCTCCGGGCCGGTGGCGCCCAGCGGCAGCCGCCGCACCGGGGGCAGGACGACCGGATCCGCACCGGGGACCGGCCCCCGGACGCGCCGCGGTGGATGCCAGACGACCGGACGGAGAGGGGGTTTGCGCGAGGACATCGGGAGAACCCTTCCTGGCGGGACGAGGCCGGGAGCGTACCCGCGGCCCCCGCCCGGAAACCGGCCGACAGCGGCCGTCAGCGGCCGACGTGCGCGTACCGCCACCCCATGGCACGGTGGGCGGGCGCGGCACGGACCCCGAACCGACCGACGCACGCACAGCAGGAGGCACCCATGCCGAGCCCCGAGGACGCCGAGAACCGCCTGCGGCGGGCCGCCGACGAGGAACGCGAGGCCTACGGAGGCGAAGGGCACCCCGTCGGCGGCTACCTGGGCGCCATGGGCGTCTACGTCGCGGGCATCGCGGCGCTGGCCGGCGCCGCCCGGCTCGCCCGTCGCCCGGTGCCGGAGCCCGGCCCTTGGGACGTGCTGCTGTGCGCCGGGGCCACGCACCGGCTGTCCCGGCTGCTCACCAAGGACTCCGTGACCAGCCCGCTGCGGGTGCCCTTCGCCCGCTTCCGCGGCGCCGGCGGCCCCGGCGAGGTCCAGGAGGAGGTACGCGGCGACGGCGCCCGCAAGGTCGTCGGCGAGCTGCTGACCTGCCCGTTCTGCACCGGCATGTGGGTCGTCACCGGGCTGGCCGCCGGACTGGTCTTCGCCCCCCGGCCCACCCGGCTGGCCGCCGCCGCCCTGACCGCGCTCACCGGCGCCGACCTGCTGCAGTTCCTGCGGGTCCGGATGCAGCAGTCGGTCGGCGAGTAGCCACCGCCCCGGGGTCCGGCGCCCCGGGCGCCGGACCCCGCGGGGAGGGGAGGAAAGGGGAGGGGAGGGGAGGGGAGGGGGACCGAAAACGAAGCGCGAGCCGTGAGCCGCGAGCGCGAGGAGAGTGCCATGACGCATCCGTCCCACGACCGCCTGACGGGCCGCGCCGCGCTGGTGACCGGGGCCTCCCGCGGCCTCGGCCTGCTGATCGCCCGCGAACTCGCCCGCCGTGGCTGCAAGGTGCTCGTCTGCGCCCGCGACGGCGAGGAACTGGGCCGGGCCGAACGCATGCTGCGCGCCGAGGGGGCCGAGGTCCGTGCCCTCGCCTGCGACGTCACCGGCTCCTCGGCCGCCCGGCGGCTCGTCGACGCCACGACCGCCGCGTTCGGCGGCCTCGACATCCTCGTCAACAACGCCGGGAACATCCAGGTCGGTCCGGTCTCCGCGATGACCGAGACGGACTTCCGCGACGCCATGGAAACGATGTACTTCGCGCCGCTGCGGCTCGTCCTCACCGCCCTGCCCGGGATGCGGGAACGCGGCGGGGGACGCATCGTCAGCATCGCCTCCATCGGCGGCCGGGTCGCCGCGCCCCACCTGCTGCCCTACATCGGCGCCAAGTTCGCCCTCACCGGCCTCTCCGAGGGGCTGCGCGCGGAACTCGCCGCCGACGGCATCAGCGTCACCACCGTCCTGCCGGGCCTGATGCGCACCGGCTCGCACACGGCCGCCCGCTTCAGCGGCCAGACCGCCAAGGAGTACGCCTGGTTCGCGGTCTCCTCCGGGCTCCCGCTGCTGTCCATGGACGCCGAGCGGGCCGCCCGCGCCATCGTGCGCGCCGCCGAACGCCGCCGCCCGGAACTGGTGCTCACCCCCGTCGCCAAGGCCGCCGTCCGGCTGCACGGCCTGGCCCCCGCCACGACCACCCGCGCCCTCACCCTCGGCGCCCGGCTGCTGCCGCGCGGCGGGCCCGGACCCGCGCACGACGTGCCCGGCCGGCAGGCCGCCCGCCGGCTCGGCTCCGCCGCGGTCGCCCGCCTCACCGTCCTCAACGACCGCGCCGCCCGCCGCTACAACCAGCGGACCGAGCCGTGACCCGCGGCTCCCCCGCGGCAGGCGGCGAGGAGGCCTACGACGCCTCACCCTGGGTCCCCGCCGACGCGGACCTCGGCACGCTGCGCGACGCGGCGGCCGGCTGCCGCGGCTGCCCCCTCCACCGGGACGCCTCACAGACCGTCTTCGGCACCGGCGACACCTCCGCCCGCCTCCTCCTCGTCGGCGAACAGCCCGGCGACCAGGAGGACCGCCAAGGCCACCCCTTCGTCGGACCGGCCGGCGGCGTCCTGGACCGGGCGCTCGCCGAAGCGGGCATCGCACCCGGCGAGACGTACGTCACCAACGCCGTCAAGCACTTCAAGTTCGAGCCCGCGGCCCGCGGCAAACGGCGGATCCACAAGGCGCCCGGCCTCCGCGAGATCAGCGCTTGCAAGCCGTGGCTCGCGGAGGAACTGCGGCTGGTCGGACCCGAGGTGGTCGTCGCACTCGGTGCGACGGCGGGGAAGTCGCTGCTGGGGCCGGGGTTCCGGGTCACCCGTGACCGGGGTGTCCCCCTTCCCCTGACGCTGCCCTCGGGGGAGGGGGTGCTGGTCGCCACCCTCCACCCGTCGGCCGTCCTGCGGGCCGACGAGGCGGGGCGGGCGGAGCTGTACGGGGGGCTGGTCGCGGATCTGCGGGTGGCGGGGCGGCTGCTGGGGTGAGGATGTTCCGGCCACTCGCCCGGAAAGGGCACCCGTCACTGTGCGCGGCGCTGATGCTGGTACGGCACTCCTGGACATCTCATCCCCGGGGCGAAAGCCCGCGAACCACCGACCGTGATTCTTCGGCCCCCTCCAGAACTTTTCGGCCCCTCCCAGCCACTTCGCCCGGCCATTTTCCCAGCCACTTCTCCCGGTCACTTCTTCTGGTCACTTCTCCCTGTCACTTCGGCAAATCGGCGGAGAGGAAGGGAGCGAGGAGCGCGGACAACGCGTCGGGGCGGTCGAGGGGGATGATGTGGCCGCAGTCCCGGAGGTGGTGTCCGACCAGATCATCGGCGATGGGACGGAGCTGGCGTTCGAGCCCGGTGCCGACGGGGTGCGAACCGACGGCCATGACGGGCATGGTCAGCCGCGCCGTCGCGACGGCGTCCTGGATCTGCCGCGCACTGGCGGGCAGGGCCCGGTAAAAGGAGAACGCGCAGCGCAGGGCCTCGGCCCCGGTGTACGCGTGGACGAAGGCCGCCCGGATGTCATCGGGCACTCCGCGCCCGAGCGTCCCCGAGTCGAGGAACCAGTCGATGTACGAGGCCTCGTTGCCGGCCAGGACGGTCTCGGCGAGGCCGGGGACGGCGTGGAAGCCGAACCACCACGGGGCACCCCCTGCGGTGGCGTGCTCCGCTCCGGGCAGGTGGCCGAGCAGCGCCTCCATCACGACCAGGCGCCGGACGCGGCCGGGCCGGCGCAGCGCGAGCAGGACGGCGGGGGCGGTGCCCGCGTCGATGGCGACCACCGCTGCCGAGGGCTCGCCGAGTGCGTCGAGCAGCCCTTCGGCGTCGGCGGCGAGGGTGCCCGCGTCGTAACCCTCGACGGCACGGGTGCTGCCGCCGAAGCCTCGGAGGTCCGGAGCTATGACCCGGTACCGCCCGGCCAGTCGGCCCATGACGTCACTCCAGAGCTGCCACGTGTGGGGGAAGCCGTGCAGCAGGAGAACCGCGGGCCCGTCCCCGGCGATCGCGACATTGAGCCGGACGCCGTTCGTCGCGATGCGACGCAGGTGGTGTGCGGTGGTGACGGGCACGACGGCTCCTCCGGGGGCGGTTACCATTGGTGACCACCTAACGATAGGTAACTGCCCGGCCGCTTCCCAGACGGCACTTTCAGGAAAGGTGGTGAGCCGCAGGTGACCACCCGAGGAGTCCGGGCCGCCGGTCGCGGGGTGAGCGGCGACCTGTTCGATCCCCATTGCCCGACGCGGCAGTTGCTGGACCGCATCGGTACGAAGTGGACGTCCATGGCCGTCAAGACGCTCGCCGACGCCGCACCGGACGAGGTCCGCTTCGCGGAGTTGAGACGCCGGATGCCCGGCGTCTCACAGAAGATGCTGTCCGTGACGCTGCGAAGCCTGACCCGTGACGGGCTGGTGTCGCGCCGGGTCGAACCGACCGTTCCGCCGCGGGTCTTCTACCGGCTCACCGGACTCGGGCTGTCCCTGGAAACCGCGCTCGCGGGGCTGCGGACCTGGGCGGAGGAGCACATGGCCGAGATCGACCGCGCCAACGAAGCCGCCGACCGGGAAGCCGACGAGGAAGCCGACGAGGGGTAGGCAGGCCGGTTCCGTGCCCGGCCCTGGTGGCGCGAGGGCTCGCGATGGCTTTTGAGCACTGACCGGCGAAATCCGGGGTACCCGGGCGACACCGGGTCACGTTTTTCAAGGAGCAAGGAGTCCCCGTGCCGTCCACCGACGTCGTCGAACTCATTCTGCGGGACCACCGCAAGATGGAAGATCTCTTCCGCACCATGCGCAACGCCGAGGCCGACCGCGCCGCTGCTCTCGAAGAATTCGCGCATCTGCTCATCGCCCACGCCTCGGCCGAGGAGGACGAGGTCTATCCGGCCCTGCGCCGCTACAAGAACGTCGACGGTGACGACGTCGATCACAGCGTCCACGAGCACCAGGAGGCCAACGAGGCGCTGCTCGCCCTGCTGGAAGTCGACGACATCGGTTCCGACGAATGGGACGAGAAGCTGGAAGAGCTCGTCACCGCGGTCAATCACCACGCCGACGAGGAAGAGCGGACCCTGCTCAACGACGCGCGGGAGAACGTCGCCGACGACCGCCGTGCCCGGTTGGGCGAGGCGTTCCGCGAAGCCCGGGCGAAGTACCTGAACGACGAATGCGGCAACATCGACAACGTGCGCAGCCTGGTCGCTTCGAACAGCGAGTGATCTCCCGCCCGTTGTCGTTTTCCTCCGGGCAAGATCACTTCAACGACGGGACCCTAGTAGGGCTTGGTCAGGTTCGGTTGGCGGTGGTGTGTCCTGATGATCGGTTCGTCCGTTGATCGGCTGTGACGCCTGAGGAGCCGGCTGCGGTCCGGTGCGATGGGGAGGACTTCGCGGAGGAGGTGTTCGAGCCGTTCGCACGAGCGGATCAGCGTCGGTGGGCCGGGGTCTACCCGCGGGGACTGCTCCTGGACGGGCAGCGCAAGTCCATCGAGCCGATGGCGACCCGGCTCGGGACGGACGGCAACCGGCGGGCCCTCGCGCACTTCGTCACCTCCAGCCCCTGGGACTCGGCACACCGGCCGCAGCGGCTTCCAGCGGATGTACGGGCGGTTCGTCGTCCTGCGGATCCGCCCCGCCGGACGGAAGGCCCGCCAGGCTGTCCGTGGACGGACCTGGAACGGATGACACCACCATGTCACCCTCGTCTCCGCCGCCCACGCCTTTTGCACCCTCCAACGCCTGGCCCGAGCCCCAAAAGAACGGCGCCGGCCTGAGTCTCTACCGGATCGTCCGCGAACTGCAGACCCTCCTCGTCACCTGGACCGGGCGCCTGCCCCACCCGCCACCGCGACATCCCACGCTCACACCAACCTGACCAAGCCCTACTAGTGCTGGAACCATATAGGTTCACCGGGTTAGCGGTTGGATGGGTGGTGACGTCCGTTCCGCCCCCTGGCGGTGTGATGGGTGGGTGTTGTGGGAGCGCAGACTGCATCTGTGCATTCACGCAATTGGCGGCGTGGTCATGTCCGCCGCGGCGAACGTCGGCGCGGTGGCCCGGCGCGTCACGACGCATATGACCGGCGACAGGTCTGCTGCCGACGGCCGGGACGCAACGGCCGACGGCGCGCGACGTCAGCGGCCAGGCTGTCTCGGTTTCACATGCCGATCGCTCCGTCGATGCGCTCGCGGAGCAGGTCGGCGTGGCCGTTATGGCGGGCGTATTCCTCGATCATGT
Source organism: Streptomyces sp. NPDC052910 (assembly GCF_055585605.1). Classification (NCBI taxonomy): domain Bacteria; kingdom Bacillati; phylum Actinomycetota; class Actinomycetes; order Kitasatosporales; family Streptomycetaceae; genus Streptomyces; species Streptomyces sp. NPDC052910. Next base: position 54,396 of record NZ_JBVJJR010000006.1, on the reverse strand, counting down.
GGATGAGGACCCAGCGCAGCGACACTGTTCCGCGCCAGGCGTCGTCACCCTGGACGTCGAGGTCGGGGGCCTCGGTGACGAACTGTTCGGCGAAGGCCACCTCGGTCCGCCAAGCCTCCCACGCCGCCGCGACGGCGCCTGGGCGGTCTGTGGCGCCGTCGAAGTCCCCGTCGGGCTCGGCCGTTGAGGAGAAGAGGGCCGGCGGGTCCTGCCCGGCCAGGACCCGCCGGAACCAGCGGCGTTCCACCTCGGCGAGGTGTCGGACCAGGCCGAGCAGCGAGAGCGTGGACGGCTTCACGGATCGCAAGGACAGCTCCGGTCCCAGGCCGGAGCACTTCATCTGCAGTGTGGCGCGTTGGGCGCGCAGGACGTCGATGAGTATGCGCCGTTCGTCGCCGGTCGTCGGGCCGGTGAACCGGCGAACACTGTCTGCGCCGCCGAACAGTTCGCCTCTTCTGGTGGGATCGGTCATGTCCGCCCTTCAGTTCGCGCCGGTGCGCGTGTGGCCGTGACCGTCACGGCCGCGTACCGCATCTTGGAGCCGTTGTTGTCCATCACGTCTGATCGGCGCCGGGGCACCTGGTGTTCACCCAGGCGGCTGCTGGTGTTCATGGCGATCACGGGGGAGAAGCCGAGGCGGACCAGGGCCAGCGTCTGCGCACCGGAGCCGCAGCCCGGATCAATGGCCGTCCCGCCGTCTTCGACCCCGCCAGGCCGAGTTCTGAGAGCAGCGTGACCTGCCGGTCCGCGACTTCGTGGACGTCGCCGCCCAGCATCCAGGTGTAGTGCTCGGCGAGCAGCCGGTCGTAGTGGTCGACGGCGGTACCCGTATCGGTGGTCATGGCGTGTTCCTCGGGGTTGTCCGTGCGCCTCGTCGTACGTCGGTCTGCGCGAGCAGCGACGCGTCGGGCCAGGTGAAGCGGAGCTTGGTGGGTGAGTCGGCGAGCCGGGACGGTACGCCGCCGGGGGGCGACACCGGCGCCTTTTCGACACAGATGCCGCCCAGGGTTCGGTAGAACGCCTGGGCCGCTGTGTTCTGTTCGAGCACCCACAGGTACAGGGCGTTGCCCGTCGCGCGTTCGACAACGGCCTGCGCAGCGTGGGAGAGCAGCGCGGTGCCAAGGCCCGTTCGTCGACGGTGTTGGGCGACGTGCAGGTTGTCGACGAGGCTGCCCCAGCGGCTGTCCTCGTCGAAGACGACGTGGACGAAGCCCGCAAGTCCCATGTCGTCCTCGGCCACGACCGTCGCGCCGCCACCATTCGAGGCGGAAAAACGCGAGGACCAGACGGACCGCCGGTCGGCCACCACGTCACCGTCCAGGAACGCGTCGGAGCAGGCGCCGCGGTAGTGCCGACGCCAGCTTTCGGCGTGCAGCAGCGCCACGTTCTCGGCGTCGCCGGGCCCCGCTGCCCGCAGCCGCAGCGATGGCGTGGGTGAGTTGGCCGGAGCCGAGGCGGCGCGCAGGCGGCGCATGGCCAGCTCGCCGGCCGCCTGCGCCGGGGTCTTGCCGCGGCGTTGCGCGGTGTCCAGCAGGTCGTCGACGGTGTCCTCGATGGCGCGGACGCGTGCGTGGGCGTCGTCGGCACTGAGGTGGTGGAGCTCGGTGCTGATGGCGTTGATGACTCCTCCTGCGCTCGCGACATAGTCCGGCACCCAGATGATGTCGCGGTGGTGCAGCAGGTCTGCGACATCGGGCGTGGCGAGCTGGTTGTTGGCCGGTCCGACCACGGCGCGGCAGTGCAGCTCCGCCACTGTCTGTCTGGTCAGGACGGAGCCGAGAGCCGCGGGGACCAGGATGTCCACGTTCGCGGCGAGGATCTCGTCGGGCGATCGCCAGACAGCGTCGAGCTCGTCGGCGGTGCTGCGCTTGTCCGGGTCGATGTCGGTGACCGTCAGGGCGGCGCCCTCTGCGGCGAGAAGGCGGGCGAGACCGGCGCCGACGCGGCCCAGACCGACCACGGCGAGACTGCGGCCGTCCAAACTCGCGGTGCCGTACAGCCGTCGGTTGACGGCGCGCAGCGCGGCGAGTGTCCCCTGCGCGGTGTGCGGGGACGAGTCGGCGCTGCCGCCCAGATGCGCCGGCCGGCAGAACACATGGGGGGTGGTTTCCCCGATCAGTGCCATGTCGTCGGGGCCGGTCCCGACATCCGGTCCAGTGGCGTACGCCCCGTCAAGCGAGTCGATGACGTCTGCCACGTCACGCATCACGTCGCGACGTCGGCCGGCCTCGAGTTTCATCCCCTCCGGCAGGACCACGACGGCCTTCCCGCCGCCGCTGGGCAGCCCGGCCACGGCGAATTTGGAGGTCATCGCGGCCGACAGGCGAAGGGCGTCGGTGAGGCCGTCCCGCCAATCGGGGTAGTGCCAGAACCGGAGGCCGCCGGCTGCCGGACCGAGTGCCGTGGAGTGAACAGCCACGATCACCGGAAGCCGCGAGCGCCGACCGGTGTGGATCGCGACCTGCTCGTGATCGAACATGAACTCGCCCGTCCCTTCATTCGTTCGGCCTGGTGGCGTCATGGTGCACGGACGATTCATTGAATGGGGCCACAGCCGAACGATTGAGTGACAAGGGGATACGGTTGTCGGCCATGGACGAACTTGATTCGGGGATTGTCCGGCTTCTCCAGACAGATGCACGGCAGTCCAACCGGGAACTCGCCCGGCAACTCGGCATCGCCCCCTCGACCTGCCTGGAGCGGGTTCGGGCACTCCACCGACGGGGCGTCATCCGCGGCTACCACGCCGACATCGACCCCGCGGCCCTCAATCGCAGCGTTCAGGCGCTCGTGTCAGTTCAGGTACGTCCCCTCAGCCGCGTTGTCATCGACGCCTTCAAGGGCTTCGCCAGCGGCCTACCGGAAGTCCTCCACGTGTTCGTGCTCTCCGGAGGCGACGACTTCCTCCTTCACGTCGCGGTGCAGGATCTCGACCACCTGCACGCCTTCCTGACCGACCGGCTCAGCAAGCGCGGTGAAATCACCGGCTTCCGCACCTCGGTCATTTTTCAGCAGGTGAGCAACACCGCCCCCGCACGCCTTCCCACGCCCAACTACCAGTAGGGCTTGGTCGGGTTGGTGTGAGCGTGGGTATGTCGTGGTGGCAGGTGGGGCAGGCGCCGGTCCAGGTGGCGAGGGGAGTCTGCAGTTCGCGGACGATCCGGTAGAGACTCAGGCCGGCGCCGTTTCTTTTGGGGCTCTGGCCAGGCGTTGGAGGGTGCGAAAGGCGTGGGCAGTGGAGACGGGGGTGACTTGGTGGTGTCATCCGTTCCAGGTCCGTCCTTCGAAGTGAGTGAGTCCCAGGGCCTGTTTCATCTCGCGGTCGTCGTGCTTGATCCTCCAGCGGAGCTTCGCCATCCGCACCAGTGTGGTCAGCGGGGTGTCGGCGGGCAGGTTCGAGAGCCAGAACTGGACCGGCTCGGACTCGGTGGCGGGCCATCCGGCCAGCAGTCAGCACGGGGGCAGTTCCACACCGCGGACAGCCTGGCGGGCCTTCCGTCCGGCGGGGCGGATCCGCTGGACGACGAACCGCCCGTACATCCGCTGGAAGCCGCTGCGGCCGGTGTGCCGGGTCCCAGGGGCTGGAGGTGACGAAGTGCGCGAGGGCCCGCCGGTTGCCGTCCGTCCCGAGCCGGGTCGCCAACGGCTCGATGGACTTGCGCTGCCCGTCCAGGAGCAGTCCCCGCAGATAGACCCCGCCCTACCGACGCTGGTCCGCCCGTGCGAACGGCTCGAACACCTCCTCCGCGAAGTCCTCCCCATCGCACCCACCCGCAGCCGGCTCCTCAGGCGTCGCAGCCGATCAACGGACGAACCGATCATCAGGGCACACCACCGCCAACCAAACCTGACCAAGCCCTACTAGGCCGTTTCTTTCGGATCAGCGTGCTGAACAGAGGAAGATGCCTGCGAGGTGGAGTCCGGCGAGGTAGACGGTGGCGGTCTTCTCGTAGCGGGTGGCGATGCCCCGCCACTGTTTGAGGCGGTTGATGCAGCGTTCGACGGTGTTGCGTTGCTTGTATGCCTCGCGGTCGAAGGCGGGTGGCCGGCCGCCATGGCTGCCGCGTCGTCTGCGGTGGGCCTGCTGGTCGGCAGGGACCGGGATCACTGCCCGGATCCCGCGGCGTCGCAGGTGTCCCCGGATCGCGCGGGACGAATAGGCCCTGTCGGCCAGGACCGCATCCGGCCTGTTCGGGGCCTTCCGACGGGTGGTGGCACCCGGACCTCGGCCATCACGTGCTCGAAGGCGGGTGCATCGCCGGCCTGCCCGGGCGTGAGGACAAAGCGCAAAGGGTGGCAGCGGCCGTCGGCGGCCAGGTGGATCTTCGTCGTCAGCCCGCCCCGGGACCGGCCGAGGGCATGGTCACCGGGCTCGCCGGCCGGGGCCCGCAAAAAAAGCACGACCCCGTCGCCCACCGGGTCGGTCGTCGCGTCCCGGACCAGGCCGTCCTTGGCAGACGCGGAGTTCGGAGGCGTCACCAGGTGACCACGGCCGTCGCGGCGGTGGTGCTGTGAGTGCCGTCCGGGCCGACGGAGGTGAGAGTGAGGGTGGTCTTCGTGTCGTTGTTCCTGTCGAGCCGGGAGAGATAGTGGACGGTGTTAGGGGTGGCGCCGAGGTGCGCGAGGGTGCTGCCGGTGCCGCGGTGGAGCGTGTAGTGGTGGATGGCGTCGGCACCGGCGGGAGCCTTCCAGGACAGGCGCAGGGCCCTGCGGGTGTCGCTGAGCGTGGTGCTGTGGTCGACGGTAAGGTTCGTGGGCGCGGGCGGGGTGGTGAAGGCTCCGGTGTGGACCGCCAGTTGGCCCACTCTGATGTCGTAGGCGAGGTCGGTTTTCGCGCTGCTTGCCAGGCGCAGGCGGAGACCGAGTTGCACCAGCTTCTTTCCCGCGTAGCCGGACAGGTCGGCGGTGTAGGTCTTCCAGCCTCCGGTGTCGGTGGTGGCCAGTGGGAGGCATACGAGCTCGGTGGGTTCCTTGTCGAGGGCGATCAGGGCCGCGAACTCGAAGTCGGCGGCGGAGGGGGTCTGGGCCCGTACGGTGAGCTTGGTGCCGGCCGCGACGTCGAGCCGGGTCTGGTACAGGCGTACCGCGGCGTGGAAGCCGGGGGCCAGAGCACCGGTCAGGCGCAGGCATGAGCCGCCTTCCCAGGCCTGGTCGAAGCACAGGGCGGCGTGCATGCGGGAATTGCCGGTGCAGCGAGTGATCCATCGGTAGGTGGGCAGGACGTCCTGCAAGGACAGGTTCGCCCAGCCGCCGTCGCCCACCTTCGCCCCGGCGTGGTGGTAGGACGTGCCGTGGCCGGTATTGAAGTGGGTGACGAACGGCAGGCCGAGCACGGGAGTGTGCTCGGCGACGCGGGCGGCGATGCCCGGCCAGCCGTCGTCGCCGGGGTCGTGGCACGGGCCGGTCCAGAAATCGGCCTCCGCCCGGTAGAAGTGCCCCAGCCAGGCGTCCTTGGGCTCCTTGGGCTGGTTGGAGACGGTATGTGCCGCATACAGCGCCAGCCCGCCGCGGTGCTCGCCTCCCGCCGGGCACACCAGCTCCAGCAGCCCCGGGTTCTCGGGGACCTTGCGCACCAGCTCCAGCCCGTAGTGCACGTCGAACTTGCTGCGTTTGATCTTCGCGGCCGTGGTGATGGAACGGTCGATGTGCTCCTTGCTCCAGCCGTAGTCGATGAAGACCGAGTCGCACACCCGCCGGCCCGCGTCCTGCAGGTAGAACTCGTTGCGGTCGGGGCCGCTGTCGGCCAGTTCGTAGCGAAAGGCCTCATACCAGGCGAACTCGATCTCGGAGCGGTTCCGGGCGTAGGCGAGGGTGGCGCGCAGCGCGGCCTCGGTCTCCGCGTCGGTGGGCGTCTCGTAGTTGATGAACCAGCCGTCGAAGCCCAGGTACTGTGCCGCCTCGATGAGTTTGTCCGCCACCGGGTAGCACTTGCCGGTGGTGCCCAGCTGCACGAAGTCGGTGACCCACTCGGGTTTGCCTCCGGCGTCGCGGACCGGCGGGAAGAAGACGCTGCCGTAGACCTTGACGCCGTTGCGGTGCGCGGCGTCGGTGATGTGCCCGTTGGGCGGGCAGATCAGCCCCTTGTCCCCCACTCCGGCCCAGAAGACCAGCACGTCCACGTACTGCCAGTACCCGAACGCGTAGTAGCGGTGGTCCGGCACGCCCTGGGGCGGGTTCTTGTCGGTGGTCCAAAATTCCGCACACGACATGACCCGCCCCTTTCCGGCTCGCCCGGACGCCCGCAGCTCCGTCCGCTGTGCCCGCGAGCGCAAAGGGACACGGCTGCGGTTGAAGGGCGCGTTGGGGTCCGTCGCGGGTGACCAGTCCAGGATGGCCTTGCAGCCGTCGGGCAGCTCCGTGGGGCCGGGATGCCAGTGCGGCACATAGGGAGGGGCGTCGAGGGTGCCCGTCCGGTCGGGGGACACGGCGTCGGGAGGCGGGGGGGTTCCGGAACCGGGGTCGGGGGCGTCCATGTGCTGTCCTCTGTGTGAGGGGGTAAGGGGGGCAGACTCGTGCGGTGGGCCGAGGTGGATCCCAGACGTCAGCGCGTGTCGTATCCGCTGCTTTCGAGGCGGGCGTATGTCCCGCTGTCGCCCTTCTTGAAGCGGAACTTGTCGTCGTACTGGATGACGCCCCCGGTTCCCATCATCAGACAGCCGCCGTAGACGACGGTGGAGGTCACCTTCTCGTCCAGTCTCACCCATCCGGAGGTACCAGAGAGGACGCGGGTTTCTTCCGATGTCAGCAGCATGCGCGTCGATCCGTTAGGCGCCTTGACGTCGTATGTCCGGATGCCGTCCGTGGTGACCTGGCTGACCGTGAGGTCGCCCAGGGAATCATATTGGCGAATCTCGACGTTCGCGTTGGTCAGGGCGATGTACGACCCGCCGGTCCCCGCGTCGACTTTCGAGGTTTTCACGGATTTGGACGCCACCGTTTCGGCTGTCACCGTTGTGGCTCCCACGGATTCGGCCGTCAGGGTGCCCAGGGAAACCTTCGCCATTCCGCCCAGGTGCACGAGCCGGATCTGCTCTTTCTCAAGGGAGATGTAGGGCTCGTTCGGCTGTTGCTGGAGCCAGGGTGTGTAGACGCCGTCGTCGAGGGTGGGGCGTCTCACCTGGACGGTGGTGGTGAGCTGGTACAGCGGCGGTTTGCCCTGGTGTCCGGCGAGGAGGGTGTAAGTGGTGGCGCGCTTGGGGTGGTAAGCGGTGTCGTTTTCGTCCGGGGCCCATTGCCGGTAGCCGGTCTGGATGTTCACGTCGTCCTTGAAGCCGGGGATGCGGATGGAGTAGCTCAGGTCGTCCGGGCCGTCCCACTCGAGAATGAGGGGGAACTCCGGGTTGCCGGTGTCCGTGTGGTAGTTGACGAGAGGGTATTTCGCCCGGAAGTTGCGGGGGACGTTCGGCGGCGGGGGCGGGGGGACTTTGTCGGCGGCGAGTTTGAGGACGCCGGCGCAAGTGGGCCGGGGTTTTTGCGGCTGCTTCGGGGAACCGCCCTCGGCGGTCTCCACGATGCCGAGGAGGGGCAGGCCCGGTTTCTCGTTAATTTTGACGTTGTCCAGGATCAGAACCAGGGAGGCACCGCGCGACAGCCGTGACGTCGTCTTGCCGGCCGGCGGCAGGGCAAGGAAGAGGTTCGAGCTGTCGCCGCGCTGGAAGCGGCTTTCGTCGTCGGAGTAAATGCCCGGCGTGATGGCCGCCGCGTCACCGGTCAGATCCTGGGAACCGGTGCCTTGGGGGACGACGACCTGGATGGAGCTCCAGTCGACGGCCTGTTCGTGAGGATTGAAGACGATGAGGTGGACGATGCCGGTGCTGGGCACCTTGGTCGTGGCAACAGGCAAGGGGTTGGGGCTGGTGAGGATCTGGTAGCTCAGCAGCGGGGCCGAAGGCGAGGTCATGACTGGTGCTCCTGGGGTGTCTGGCAGTGGAGGTGGCCGGTGTACAGGCAGGGCGGGTCGCCGGGCAGGCGGGCGGTGGTGTCCGCGCGGACCAGGGACTGGTAGGACCAGTCGCAGGTGCCGGTGCGCGTCGCCGCCCAGACCCAGGTGCCGGTGGAGGCCGGGGGCAGGGGCATGACCAGGTGGCCGTCGCGGCGGCCGGCCAGGAGGGGGCCCATGCGGTAGGAGATGCGCAGGCGGGACAGCGGGGTGCGGGTCAGGGCGTCCGGCAGCCGCAGTTCGGCGACCGGCAGGATGCCGGTGGCGGCGTGAACGGTGGCGTAGGGGTCCATCAGCAGGGTCAGGTGTCGGGCGGCGGCGGTGGGAGTGCAAGTGACCTGGGCCTTGGGGCCCGCCGCCTGCAAGGGGGCGAAGGCGGAGAGGCCGTCCTGTTCGTAGGCGTAGAAGCCGATCAAGGCGTCGGCGAGACGGTCCGCCTCGCCCAGCCGGACGGGCCAGGGGTGCCGGGTGAAGGACGGGACCGGCGGCGGCTGGTTGTTTTTGATCTGCTGTTGGACGTACTCCCAGCTCGGGTCGGTCAGCGGGGGGCCGTCGAGTTCGATGCCCAGGCGGACGCGGGCCAGGGCCAGCGGGCGGCCGATGAGGGACGCGTGGTGCTGTGCGCCCTGCGGGTGGTGCGGGGTGATGGTGGGCAGCAGCCGGTGGATGGCGGCGTAGAGGGTGGCGAAGGAGAAGGCGGAGGTGGGAGAGGCGGAGACGGCCTTGTCGATGAGGGCTTTGAGGTGGCGCAGGCGCGGGTCGGTGACGTCCTTCAGATCGGGGTGGGGGAAGCCGGGCAGGGGCAGGGCGGCGACGCCGTTGGCGGCGCCGGCCGCGGGAACGAGGCTGACCAGCGGCTGTCCGTCGGGGGCGAAGAACAGCAGGCTGCTGTCCACGTAGTTGGGCCAGACCCACCCGCACAGGGGGTTGGCCGCGGCGCCGGCGTCGGTGTCGTCGGTGGCGTCGATGAAGTCGAAGCGGGTGCGCGCCGGTTGCGTCAGCCGGGGGCGCAGCCGCACCGTGCGCTGGAAGCCGTCGACGACGGTGTCGTCGGCTCCGCTGAGGTCGGGCGGCAACAGGAGGCGTTCGAGCTGCCAGTTGTCCTTCGTGATGACTTTCAGGGTGCGGCCGAATGCGTCGATGACTTCCAGGTCGGTGAAGACGAAGTGACCGGCGCGCAGGTCCTGGAATCGCGAGGGTGGCCAGGAGCCGTGGGAGGGCAGGGCGCCGGGGGTGGGGCGGTGATCGGGGACGCGGTCGACGGCCTCGGCGAGTTTGCCCTGGGGCGGGGTGCCGGCCGGCGGACGGCGCTGGGCCAGTTGGTCGGTCAGCCCGGAGAGAGCCTGGGAGAGCGGGTCGATGGTGGTGACCGCCGCGACGAGCTTGTCGAGCTGCTCGGCGTCGGTGCCTTTGAGGTCGGGGTGGGTGGCGCGGTAGCGGTCGATGTTGGCGAGCAGGGTGCGGGAGAGGTGCGGGCCGAGAAGCTGCCGGCCTTTGCAGGTGATGTCACTGACCGTCGGCCACTCCCAGTCCTCCAGCCGGACGTAGTCGGCGCCGTCGAACACCCAGTTGGGAACCTGCTGACCGTTTACGACGTGGTTCATGGCGACGGGGTGGTACTCGACGCGCCATTCCAGGTACAGGGGCTGCCAGGGCTGGTCCGTCCACGCGGCGGTGCCGAACTGGGGCTGGAGGGTGCCGGAGCTCTTGCCGTTGGTGTCGATGTCCATCAGCTCGGTCAGCGCGCGCAGCACACCGGCCGGCATGTTCTTCAGCGCGGCGGGGCAGGGGCTGTAGGGCTTGGGCAGGTGCTCGCTCCAGCGGCAGCGCAGGGGCCCCGGAGCTGTGGCGGCGCCGGCGCCGGGATGGGCGCCGAGCAGCAGGACGACGGGGTCCGCGGGGCGCTGGTAGGCGGGCAGGGGGGCCGCCACGACCCGGCCGCGCAGGGACGCGGGAAGCCGGAGGTCGGCGGGGTCGGACGGATCGGGCAGGGCGGCGCGCAGTGTGTCCACGTTCTTGCGAGCGGTCGTGACCTTGCCGGCCAGTGTGTCGCGCGCCGCGGCGATGATCTCAGGCGACAGTTCCGGCGGGGTGGCGTACGCGTCGAGGGCGGCCAGGTGGGACCAGTACAGCAGGGTGTGCTGCTGCGCGCGCAGCTCGGCGTCCTGCCGTTCGTAGCGGGCCTGCCTGGTGTTCAGGTCGGCCAGGTCGCGGAGCACCTGCGGGGTGACGGCCTTCTTGGGCTCGCCGCGGTCGGTCAGGGTCCACCAGTGGCCGGCCGGGCGGGTGCTGAAGGCGGCCTGGTGGACGTACTGGTCGAAGCGGAAGGTGTTGTCCACATCGCCGGCCAGGGCGTCGAGGATGCCGTGGTGCAGGGCGCGTACGGTGTCGCGGTCGAGGTTGCCGCCGCTGAGGTCGGGCGGGTCCTTCACTCCCAGCCGTCGGAGGGTGTCGCTGTGGCCCAGGACAGCGGCGAAGGCGTCGACTCCGCTGGAGCCCACCGCGGCCATGACGTCGTCGTCGCGCGGCCGGGACCGGTCGGACGGCAGCGCCGCCTTGAGGTTCCACGGCACGTGCCGGACGGTGCCGACGTACAGGCTCCGGATCCCCTCCTCCGGCAGCTTCTTCGTGTCCGGCAGATTCCAGCCGTAGCGCCGGAAGTCCGCCAGGCTCCAGGTGGCGGGCACGTCAGGGCCGGCGTACCAGCCCGCGACCAGGTAGCTGTGCGTGGTGCGGTGGTCCCCGGTGAAGGGTTCGAGGGGGTCGTGCAGGGAGAACACCCCGCGGTGGTAGGGCTGGAAGGCCGCGAAGGTGGGCAGGCCGGTGGTCTCGGCCGTCAGGACCACGGAGCCGGGGCCCGGCTCCTTCCAGGTGGCGCCGGAGCGCAGGTCGATCACTTGGCCCAGCCCCGTGGTGGTCACTTTCCCCGAATCCCCTTTGAGGGGGAGCCACGTCTTGCCCTTAGGGCCCTGGTAGTCGCTTTCCACCAGCCAGACTCCGTGGAGACCGCGTCCGGTGCCCGTGCCCGGGGCCTTGTCGCCGTAGCGCAGGACGAGCCACCGGTTGGGAAGGCGCGGGAAGGAGGCCCGCCCGTCCGGGGCGCCGGCCTTGGCCGCCCCGGCGCGGCACAGCGCGTCGGGAAGCTGCCAGCGCAGGTGTACGCCCAGGCCGGGCGGCTCCTCGTGGCCGCTCTCGGCGAGGGGCTCGGGTTCGACGGGGGCGTGGCGGTTGGCGTTGTCGAAGGAGGGCTGCCAGCGGCGGAACCCCTCGGCCTTCCGCACCTCCTCGTTGACGACCAGGGCGTGGACTTCGATGGGCACGAACAGCGGTGCCGGCTCTTTGGTCATCTCAGCTCTTCGTGAAGGTCAGGGTCTGGGGAGAGGCGATGAACTGCAGGGCGAACGCGGCGGGCGAGGCCCCGGCGCTCCCCAGGGCCGTCCGCTGGGCCGTGACGTCCAGGACGCGGTGCTCACCACCGCGCCAGGAGACGGAGACGGTCTTCCCGGTCGGCTTGCCCGTGTCCGTACCGCTGGTCTGACGCAACTCGACGCCCTCGGCGGTGATGCCGAAGTGCCAGCCCTGGTGCGGCTCGCCGAGGGTGACGGTGGCCGGTACCCGGTCGAACAGGAACAGGGCGGTGTCCGGCCCGCGGTCGCACCGGGTCACCTTCGCCGCCTTCTTGCCGTCGTCGGCGGCGGCACAGGTCAGGGCCGGCCAGCACGCGATGAGTTCGGAGCGGACGAGCAGGGCCGCGACCGGGCGGGGGAGCTGCTTGGCCGGGGGAAGGGCGGCCAGTTTCGCGCTGACCGCGTCACGGGCCTTGAGGGCCTGGGTGTCGCTGAGGGCGACGCTCAAGGCGCCGTCGCCCAGCGCTTGCAGCCAGTCCTCGTCCACGTGGGCGAAGCGCACCGATTCCCGCGGCAGCAGCCGGCCGTCGGGCACCAGGTAGGAGAACGGTACGGGGCGCAGCTCGCGCAGGGCCGCCAGCCAGGTGCGCACGCGCTCCAGGTCGGCGTCGTCGTGCTGTGGGGTGCGCAGGGGCGCGGGGCCTTTGATGCGGGGCGCGCGCAGGGTGCGGCGCGGGTGGTAGTGGCGCAGCAGGCGGACATAGGCGGCGGTGAAGTCGGCGTCGCCGAGGGCCAACAGCCGGCCCAGGGTGAAGGCGGCGGCGTAACCGGCGTCGAAGGCGGCCAGGGTCTGGTCGTAGACCAGCAGCCGGGCGGCGTCGGGGATGCCCTGGGAGAGCAGCGGCTTGCCGTCGGGCCGGGGCAGCGGCCGGGGGCGGGCCGCGGTCAGCGGACCGCGGTAGAACGCGAAGCCGCGCTCACCGGACCAGGTGTGCAGCGGCAGCGCGTGCTGCCCCGTCCCCAGCCGTTCGGCCACCGCCTTCTCCACCGTGCTCGTGCCGGCGGGGATGTCGGGCAGGCGCAGTGCCGAGTACGGCGGGCGGGCGTTCTCCGCGACCAGCCCGGCGGCGACGGCGGCGAAGGAGCGGCCCCGGTCGGCCTGGGAGGTGAACGACCAGGCGGCCAGGGACAGCAGGCGGACCTCGCCGGCGTCGGTGGTGCCGGTCAGCTCCAGGGAGACCAGGTGAGCGGCGTACCTGCCACCCTTGGGGGAGGGGAAACGGTTGGCGACGACCACGGCGTAGCCGTCCGGGCCCGGCGGATCGGGGCTCGCCCCGGGGGTGTCCACGGTGCCTTCCCGCACGTGCGCCAGCCATCGTGCTTCCTTCGCGCCCGGCGCGACCGCGTCGTAGACCGTCTTCGGCACCCGGATGGTGGCGCACTGGCCCGCCACCTCGGCGGGCCGGCCTGCCTCGGTGAGGAACCGGGTGATGCTCAACGGCTCCGTCAGGGCCTGGGCCTGCGGGTCGGCGGGCAGTTCCGCCTCGGCGAACAGCAACAGCGCCAGCCACGGCGTCTGTTCGCCCTGCCCGGGCACTGCGCGTTCCCAGGGAAGGGTGGCGCGCTCCAGGCTGATGTGTGCCAGGGTGGTGTCGAAGGTGCCCGTGGCGCCGGGGGCGGGGTAGCGGGCGTGGACGACGGCGGGGTCCAGGCTGAAGCGCGGGGCCTGGACCTCGAAGTGCTGGTCGACGCGCGGCAGTTGCTGCGGTTCGTTGCCCAGGAGGGTGTGCTGGGCGGTGTGCTCGGCCCGCAGGCGGTAGTGCCCGGCCGGCACCGCCGGGACGAGGTTGCTGTGGAAGACCAGGACGTCGGTGGCGGTTTCGTCGGTGGGGGTTTCGTGGGTGGGAGGCTCTTCGGCGGGGATCGCGGTGGGAGTCGGCGGGCGGGTGGTCTCGGCGGCGGGTGCGGTCATGCGGCGGCTCCACATAGCAGGGGCGCATGCGCCAGGTAGTGGCCCAGGTCCCGGCTCAGCCGGGTCAGTTCCTCGTCGTCGAGTCCGGTGATCTGGGCCTTTTGCAGGGCCAGACAGGTTTCGTTCCGGGTGCTCTTCTTGCTGACGAGCTGCTCGGCGGTCTTTTTCAGGGCGTCGGGGTCGGTTGTGGCGGCGGGCCCCTGGACGGAGCTGTCGGCACGCAGCGGCAGACCGCCCCCGGGCTGGGGCAGCGCGGTGAAGTGGCTCCGGGCGGCGGCCAGGTTGTCGTCCGTGCGCCGGGGCCGGACGGCGGTGACGCGCCAGCCGGTGACGGCGTCGACCAGCGCGTCGCTCGCCTGTGGCACCGGTGACGGGCTCGCCGGGCGGCGCCACAGGGCCGCGGGGGCCTTGCCGCTGACGGTGCTCGCCTGCCAGTGCTCCTGGGGGGCCGGTTCCCAGTGGGTGCACGAGGGGTTGCCCCAGTGGTCGCAGTCCCGGGGCGCCGTGGCGGACAGGCGGGTGAGGGTCGCGGTGTGCAGCGAGGAGAGGCCGTCCACGCCTTTGAGGGGGCGGAGGTCCACCCGGTGGCCGCCGGCGGTCTGCCTGCGGGTGGTGACGAAGGCCAGGCTGGTGGCGGGCATCGTGCAGTGGGTGGTGAAGGAGACCCCCTGTCCGGAGACCACCAGCGGGCCGGCCGTGTCCTTGCCGGACCGCGGCAGGACCCCGCTCCCGGCGTGGACGCGCAGCCACGGCCCGTAGCGCTCCCTGACGTCGTCCCAGCCCAGCTCCGGCGGGTCGGGTCGCGGTTCGCCGAAGGGCACGTCGAAGGAGAACTTCCACACGTCGATGTGCACGGTCCCGCCGGTGGGCGGGCCCCACAGCGTGAGCGAGAACTGCACCTCGCCGCTGATCTCCCCGCCGTGCCAGAACAACAGGCCCGACACGACGCGGTACCAGGCCCGTGCGGTGAAACCGGCCTCGAAGTGGAAGGGGTCCCACTCGACGAGGACGTCGGCCTGCACCGTGAAACCGGCCGTCAGGCTGCCCAGGGAACCGGAGGTGCTGTAGGCGGCGCGCAAGTGCCCGCCGGCCATCACCGCCCCCGGGGTCAGGGCCAGGTAGCTGCCGCCGTCCACCGTGAGCCCCCCGCCCGGGTTCCAGGTGAAGCCGACCTCCGCCGGACGCGGGTAGTGGTCCGGGACCTTGAAGGCGGGGTGGTAGCCGCCGATGGTGCAGACGAAGTCACCGGGGTGGGTGCTGGCGCCGAACCAGTTGTCGAAGGCGAACCCGCCGTGCAGCACGCAGTCCGTGCTGAGCAGGTACGACTGGGGGGTCAACCGGCCCTCGACGCTGAGCTGGTCCTGGGAGCGCTGGTAGACCGCCCGCAGGTCCAGTCGGACCTGGGCGAAGGGACGCAGGCCGGGCACCTCGGCCTTGAGGGGGAACGAGGCACTCAGGCGGCCCAGCAGCGCGATCGTCAGGTCCGGCCCGAACTCGGCGACGAGCAGGGCGCTGCAGGCGGCGTAGCGGAAGGAGGTGAAGTCCACCCCGACCGCCGCCCACATCGCCCCCGGCGCCGGCTTGAGCCACGTCCGCAGGTCCGCCAGGATCTTGCCGGGATCCTGGTCGCCGCCGATCCCGGTCAGCAGCGGGAAGCCGCCGAGCTTGTCCAGGGCGGGGACGACCAGGGCGTTGTTGATGCCCAGCCCGCCGCACAGGCCCTCCAGCACGAACGGGGGCGGGCCGCCCAGCTCGCCGCCGACGCGGGCGAAGACGAACACCGAGGTGTACTCGTCGGGGGGTACGTGGTGCTGGTAGCCGCCGAGTGCGGCCAGGGCCAGCTTGGGGGTGGTCACGGCCAGCATGCCGGCCAGGTCCACGTCGAAGTCGGGGTCGGAGCCCGAGCGGTCCACGACGGCGCCGGCGAGGGAGACGGCGGGACTGCGGTAGGCCAGGCTCAGGCCCTGGAGCCCGGCGGAGACGCTCTCGTCCGCGAGTGAGACCTTCATGGCCAGGCCCTGCACACCGAACGTCAGCCCCGCCAGCGTCAAGGACGCGTCGAAGAGGACCTGGAGATGGGTGCCGTCAAGGCCGAGGCCGACCCGCTCGACCCGCAGCGGCCCCAGGCTCTTGCCGACGTTCAGCCAGGTCACCGCCGCCGCTGCCGACGCCGCCGGGAGCGGCCCGGTCGCGTACGCGAGGGCACCGGCCGGGCCTTCGGCGGGCGCGGACGACGAGCCGTCCGCGCCCGTGCTCGCGACGAGGGTGCGGGGCGAGCCCATGAGGTTCACGGTGACCCGCACGGTGGTGCCCTTGGCCAAGGTACCGAAAGTGTCCTTGGTGGTGAGCTTGCCCAGGGCTTCGTTGAGGGTCTTGACGTCGCCGTCGTTCAGAGCGGCCGATTCCAGGGCGAGGCCGGTCACCGAGATGTCCTCGGAGGGCGGTAGCTGGCCCTTCAGCAGGGGCAGGGCCGACAGCCGGGCCGGCACGGTGGACGGGACGTCGGCATCGGCCTGCACGGCGTGGCGCCGGTCCGCGGTGGTGGCGCCGAGGCGGCCGAACAGGATCCGTACCTTGTCCGCCGCGAGGTAGACCACCAGGGTGTGGGCGGCGCGGTCGTAGTACAGGGCGAACGACCGCAGGGCCGGCAGCATCGACGAAGGCAGCGCGGGGACCGGGACGCCGCACGCCGTCAGCAGGTCGGCCGCGGGTACGCCCGGTTCCCGGCCGGCGGACCACGTGGCCTGGACGCTGTTCGGCTGGATCTGCGCCGTGAGATCGATCTCGCGATGGCCGGTAGTCAGCCGCAGCCGGTGTCGGGACGACCAGGTGCTGTCCTTGGTGAAGGTGCCCAGGTAGTCCACCAGCGCCCCCTCCAAGGGGAAGCGGACCTGCACGGTCAGGGCCATCGGGCCGCCTTGCCGCCAGGCGGCGGCCAGCTTCACCAGCTCCAGCTTCTCGACACCACTGGGCACCGGCACCTTGCGCTTTTCGAGCCAGGCGGCCACCGGGGCGAAGGCGATGCCGTGGACACCGGCCGTGGCGCTCCACTTCTTGTCGGTGTAGATGGCCGCGGCCTCAAGCTCGGCCGTGGCGGCCCGCAGCGTCGCCCCCATGCGCGCGGTGAGTTTGGCCGTGTCCGCGCCGACGCCGTCCAAGTGCAGCCTCAGACGGGTCAGCGCGATGTCGTCGGCGGAGTCGATGACCCAGTCCGCGTCCAGGTCGGCGTCGAAGGAGTAGCCCAGGCTGCGCAGGTCCGCTCCGACGGTGATGTCCGTCAGGCGGGCGTTCTTGAGCGGTGTGTCGCCCAGATAGGTGCTCACCT
Source organism: Streptomyces sp. NPDC052910 (assembly GCF_055585605.1). Classification (NCBI taxonomy): domain Bacteria; kingdom Bacillati; phylum Actinomycetota; class Actinomycetes; order Kitasatosporales; family Streptomycetaceae; genus Streptomyces; species Streptomyces sp. NPDC052910. Next base: position 37,813 of record NZ_JBVJJR010000006.1, on the reverse strand, counting down.
CCGACGGCTGGGAGACGGGCCCTTCGAGCGCCGCGAACAGCTGGCCGCCGGTGACGTCGACGTGGGCGCTCAGCGCCAGGCGGTAGAGGGTGCAGGTGGCGTCCATCGTCAGCCGCGTCCCGCCGCCGATGGTGTGGACGAAGTACGCGGAGAGGTCCGTGAGGTGGGCCTGGGGCAGGCGCTTCCAGGCGTCGCAGTCCAGTTGTACCCGGGCCGACGCCCGACGGACGGTCCCGGCGCTGGGGCTGACCTCTGCTTGCACGGTCCGTAGCGACAGTCCCTTGAGCGCCGGGAAGTCGGTGGGCAGCAACGCGGCGAGCTGCTGGTCCTTCAAGGGGGCGAACTTGGCCGTGAGGGTCGCCAAGTCCTTCAGCGTCACTCCCTTGGGGAACTGGAACCTGAAGGTGGCCCTGGACTTGTCGGCCCCCCGAGCCATCGTCATCCGCACGTCGCCCGGGGACAGGAGGGAGAAGTCCAACCTCGCAGAGGTGTAAGGCGACAGCGTGCCGTCCGGCTCCGGCTCGGCCACCAGCAGAAAGTGCAGGGCAACGGACGAGCCGCCGGCGACCTTCGTCTTGAGGAACGTCAGGTCGATGCCCGGCAGGCTGGGAAGCTTCCAGTCCGTCTGCGCTTTGCTCAATGTCAGGCCCCGCACGGAGGAGCTGTCGGTGAAGAAACAGACGGTGCCGTCCGCCGTCGAGCCGTCGACCGTCACCTGCCCCTTGGCGCCGTAGGTGCCCTGGCGCTCGGCCTTGGTCAGGGTGACGCCCTGCGTGCCGACGTACGGGGAGAAGACCTTTTTGACACCGGGCAGATCGAGCTCGTCCCAGGTGACGCTCAACGTCGCCGCGTCTCCCGTGAGCGCGTTCAGCCGTCTGCACAACTCCTCAACGCTGAGCGCCATGGTGACGGTCACCTTTCCACGAGCCGGAACGCGGCGTGCCGGGAGCGCCGGAGGACGGAACGAACAGTGCTGTCCCGAGCCGTGGCGGACACGCGGGCCCTGGCCGGCATCTGTCGCCTCAGCCGTCCCGGCCGCCACTTCCACCCCGGCCGCCACGTCCGAAAACACCGGCCGACCGCCGGAGTCGACGGCGACACACCTTCTCCGGGCCGGGGCGTCGGTCAGAGGGGCAGTGAATATGACACTTGCCTATTCCAGCGCGTGGCGCGGGTCAAACAGGCTGACCGAGCGTTCAAGCCCGCCGGCACAGCACGTCACCCGCCCGGCCGCTCCGCGGATGCGCCACCAACGTCAAGGTCGGCCGCAACAGCCTGAGGAGACAATCGCCGCTCCCCGCTCCCCGCTCCCCGCTTCACCGCGGCACCCGGCCTGCCCAACCGGGCGCACCCCGGCGTGCCGCGCCCTACCGGTCCAGTGCGGTCGGTACTTTCACCCCACCCGCCGGGCCTGTCAGGCCCCGCCGCGGATCTCCCCCCCCACGGCCGTCCCCAGGCCCGTCGCCGAGCCTGGACTTCGCGATGGAGCGTCATGCGTTCAGCCCGCCCCCGCCTTCCCCGCCTTCCTCTTCGTTCCACCGGCTTCCTGCTCGCCATGGCCGTCACTGCGGCCGCCGCTCCGGCCCTGCTCGCGGCACCGGCCGGAAAGGCCGCCGCCCCTGGAGCCGCCCCCCGCAACCTCGATCCGGCCGTCGTCTCGATGGGGGACAGTTTCATCTCCGGCGAGGCCGGCCGCTGGTACGGCAACGTCGATTTGTCCGACAACGAGACGAAGGACATGTACGGCACAGACCGCGCCGCGCACGGCTGTGTCCGGGGCGAACGCTGCAGGAAGGACCCCAACCGAACGTACGGGAATTCCTACCGGGACCCGACCAAAGGCAGCAAGAACCCGACCGCGGGCTGTCACCGGTCGGACGTCGCGGAAATCAAGAGCGCCTCTTGGAAGGTCGCCGGCAGAGAAGTGGCAAAACTCAACATCGCCTGCTCGGGTGCCGTGGCGGCGAACATCGTCAACACTTACACGAGAAACGAACTTCCGCAGGCGTGGCAACTCGACGACCTGAAGAGAAAATACGACATCAAGGCCGTCCATGTCTCCATCGGCGGAAACGACATGCAGTTCTCGCACATCATCGAGGATTGCGCGGCAAAATTTATCGCCTACCCGGTCGTCCGTAAGTGTAAAAGCAAGTGGCGGGATCCGGTCGAAAAGGGTATCGCCAAGGGAGGGGTGGTTCGCACCGCGGTGGAGCGGGCCCTCGACAAAATCATCAGCACGATGGGCAAAAGCGGGCTGAACACCACGTACAGAATCCTCCTGCAGTCCTACCCCGCCACCCTGCCGCGCGCGGAGGACATGCGCTACGACGAGAACGACCACTCGTTCGACTCCACGCGTTGGTCGCCCGGCGGCTGCCCCTTCTTCGATACGGATATCACGTGGGCCCGCGACGAGGTCGTCACCCGCCTCTCCGGGATGCTTGAGCAGGTGGCAAAGGAGAAGAGAGTCGATTTCCTGGATCTGCACCAGGCTTTCGAGCATCATACGCTCTGCCGTACCGGCGTGGACCAGGCCCAGAGCGAGAATCACTCGGGGAACCGCCGACCCGATACGGCATCCGAATGGATCCGGTTCGTCACCAAGGTCCTCAACGTCTTCAAAACCAGGCAGGGGGAGGTGGAGGAATCCATGCACCCCAATGCCTACGGTCAGAAGGCGCTGGGCACATGCCTCACGAAGTACTACGCGCAAGCCACATCGGGTTCCCGGAAGAGCTACCTCTGTACGGACAAGGCGGGCGGCAAGGTCAGTGAAATGAAGCTGGAAGAAAAAAGCGGTACCCGCGGCACGGTGTGAGGGCCGTGCCCGGCGCCGCGTACAAGACGCGCGCGCCGACTCGGCCGGTGCCTCGAGGCCGTCACGATCGCCCTCGCCGTGGTTCCTCGGGGAAGAGGGTCTCGATGTCGAGAGAGCGTGCGGGCGTGGTCCTCGTCATGGAGGCGACCTTGGATGCCGCCGAGTCCCGGCCCCCGAACACCCCCGAACGACACGGGATCAGCGGTCGACGCGGTAGGTCGTCACCACGGCGGCATGATCGGAGGGCCAGGCGTTGTACCGCCACAGCGGGGCCGGGCAGGACGAGGACTCCTTCCACTGAGGGTGGTCTTCGGCCGGGGCCGGCTGCCCGGCGACGTACGTCACCGAGTCGGCGACCTGGAGCCGGTCACCCTTGTGGAAGATGAAGTCGACCCGGTCCTGCGGCTCCACCCGTGCGGGGTCCAGGTACGTCTCGTCCCAGGGCTGCGCGGGGGACCAGGTCAGACCGGGGTGGGCGGCCGGGTCGGGGTGGGCGACGCGATAGGAGTCGTGCAGACCTGCATTCTCCATCAGCAGCGTCGCCGGCCAGTTGACGGGCTCCGAAGTGACCTCGGAAGTCCAGTCGAGGTGGGAGGGGCAGTTGAAGTCGCCCAGCACGATGATCGGACTCCGGTAGGCCGCGTCGAGCTGCGGCGCGATGTCGGCGAGGATCTTGTCGCGCGTCTCGGCGGCCCGCTTGGACTGCGTCTCCTCCTGCTGGACGGCGGCGGTGAACCGGCGGGTGCCCTCGGGAGCCTTGAACGGACCGTAGGCGTGGTAATCCAGGTGGACGCAACACACGTGCACCAGCAGATCGTCCACCGACACGGCGCTGCGCAGGAACTCCGCGCCGTGGCCGCTGAGGCTCTCGTCGATGGGATAGCGGCTCATGATGCCCACGTCCTTGGTGCCGGGGTGCTCCTGGAAATACCAGCCCAGGCGCTCCGCCAGCTCCTTGACGGTGCCGTACTCCCGGCGGACCTCCTGCATCGCGACGATGTCGAGGTTCAACTCCGTCACCACGCGCAGTACCTTCGCCTTGGCCGCCCACACTCTGGTGGCGTCGTACCACAGGTTCCAGGTGGCCACGCGCAACTCCTCGACCAGCGGGCCCTGTTCGGGGCGAACCGGCACTCGTACCGTCACGGTGGTGCGCTCCCCGCTCGACCGCGCTTGCGCGGCGACGGTGATCAGCCCGTAGCGGCCCGCCGCGCTTTCGGGCGCGACACCGACGACGGTGCCGTCACCCGTGACCTCCAGCCAGAAGTCCCCCCGGACCTTGGAAAAAGTGATCTCCTGGCCGAAAGACTCCAGCAGGCCGCGCAGGGCGACCCGGCATTCCCGCCCGGCCGCGACGTTGGCGGCCGTCAGCGATTCCACGAGGAAGTACGGGGCGCTGGTCAGGCGCAGGGCCACCGGGCCCGCCAACACGGCGCGGCCGTCGCCCTCGTAGAGGTAAAGCCGGTAGTCCCCGGGCCCCACCCCACCGCGCCGATCGAACGAGGAACCCGAGAACGTGGCCACGCCCGCGCTGCCCGGCGCGTAGGCGAAGGCGCAGTACTCGTCCTCGCCCTGGCGATGGAGGCCGATCCAGTTGTGCGGCTTGCTCTCCTGGCTCTGGTAGAAGACCGGGATGTCGACGCCGGGCCGTACCGGCTCACTGGTGAACAACGACAGCCGGTTGTCCTGCTCGTCCTCTGGCATGACCCACTCCCGTGGTCGCACGTCCGGTCGGTGAGAAGCCCCCCAACGCGTCTGCCGGATGCCCGGCATACGGCCGACATCCCGCCCCGCGCGTCCCTCCCGCACCACGCTGCGGGAGGCCGGCGGCCGCGTCCAGTCACAGGCGGCCGTACGTGCCCGGACCGGTACACCGGGCCGGTACACCGGGCCGGTCCGGCTCACGCGGGTTCGTGCCGCCGCTGCCATACGCCGCCTGGGCGCTCGATGCTCTCTACGAATCCGTATCAAGGGCGGCCCCCCCCCGTGATCGCGACCGGCCCGGACAGCGCGCTGTGGTGCACGCTCAATCAGCCCGATGCCGTCGCCCGGATCACGCCTGGCGGCGAAGTCACCGTCCACCGGCTACCGACGGCCGGCGCCGCGCCTGTCAGGCTGACGGCCGGGCCGGACGGGGCGCTGTGGTGCGCCGAGATCGGCGCGGGCCGCATCGCTCGGGTTGCGCCGGGAGGCAAGATCACCGAGTTCGTACTGCCCGACCCCACCTGCCGCCCGCACGCGGTCACCGCCGGGCCGGACGGGGCCTGCTGGTTCACGGCGTGGGCCACCGACCGCATCGGGCGGATCACGGCGGACGGGCAGGTGACGGAGTACGCCCTCCCCGACGCCGGGGCTGAGCCCCGCGTCTTGGCGTTCGGCCCCGCCGGCGCCCTGTACACGGCCCTGGAGCATGGCGGCATCGCCCAACTCGCGTTCTACGCGCGAGGTTCGACGCGCAGGTCCGCGACGCGGATCTCTGTGTTCCTTGGCTGGGCTGGCGGGACCGGAGCGTTGGAAGGAGGAGCAAAGTGAGGCAGAAGTCGCGGGCGGCGCCCTTATCCCCGCCGCCCCCGAGCAGTTCGCCACCGTGATCCTCGCGCGGTTCACCGCCGGCACCTGGCAGGGGTTCGGCCCGATAGCCGGCCCCGCCCCGAAGAGCAATCCGCTCCCGGGCCGCGCTCACGTCGTCCAGCACGGCCCCGCCCACCCGACGCAGCTCCTGCTGAAGACCGACGCCGAAGCCGCCGCCTGGCTCGCTGCCACGGCGTCCGGGAAGGACTGACCCCGACACACCACGGTCCCGGGGAGACCAACCGTGACTCCCGTGGGGTCGGGCCGGGGGCACACCGCCCAAAGACGCTGCGCCTCCGATCATGTGGTGGCGGGCGCGGCTCCTCCGACACGCTGGCGACCATCCGCGCGAGCGACACGATGTACGGCGGCGGGTAGCTGCCAGCGCGTCGACGTCGTCACACAGCCGGGCCTTCAGCCCGTGCAGGCACGCCTCGGTGAACAGCATCTGCGGATCGTCCTCGGGCCGCTACGCCTGCGCTGCCTGCCGCTGGCCCGGTGGTGCCGCATTCGGTTCGCTGGCGCTCGCACCGCCTCGTAGGAGAGCGCCTCATCCATCAGGCCGGCCACGTGCGCGCGATCGTCGTCCTGTGGGCCGGCAGAGCGGAGTTCCTGCTGCCCGACCTGGAGGTAGCTCTGTGGCCTGTCGGCGGCCATGCCGGTGCGCTGGCAGTACGCGGCGATCAGCATGGCCACCATGTTCATGGTGTCCGCCGCGTCCGTGGGCCGTACAGCGTCATGCGCTTCCAGGTGTGTGCCTGGTCGGGCTCGGTGTACCGGAGCACCTCCTGGCAGTGCACGCTCCCGGAGACCAGGTGATGGATCGCCCGGCGCAGTGGCTCGGGCATCTGGGTGTGTTCCATGTCCGCACGCCAGGGCTTGCAAAACCCCGAAGGAGAAGCGACAAGCCGCCCGATTCGGCACAGCGGCAGGGCGCCGCTCAACGTCGACTCCGCGCCCGCCGCGGCACACGTGGCCCTCCTAGATGCCGGAATGTCCGCCGGCGACATCGCAGCACGCTCCGGCATCTCGGACTCGGTAACGACGACCAAGGCTTTTCCGTGACGGCAGCGACGGCTGAGGAGCCTCCCTGTGGTCCGTCGGCGGCTTAGGTCGTTTCTTTTGATCAGCGTGCTGACCAGAGGAAGATGCCTGCGAGGTGGAGTCCGGCGAGGTAGACGGTGGCGGTCTTCTCGTAGCGGGTAGCGATGCCGCGCCATTGCTTGAGGCGGTTGATGCAGCGTTCGACGGTGTTGCGTTGCTTGTATGCCTCGCGGTCGAAGGCGGGTGGCCGGCCGCCGTGGCTGCCACGTCGCTTGCGGTGCGCCCGCTGGTCGGCGGGGACGGGGATCACTGCCCGGATCCCGCGTCGTCGCAGGTGTTCGCGGATGGCACGGGACGAATACGCCTTGTCGGCCAGGACCGCATCCGGCCTGATGCGGGGCCTTCCAACGGGCCGTGGCACCCGGACCTTGGCCATGACCTGCTGGAAGGCGGGGGCGTCACCGGCCTGTCCGGGCGTGAGGACGAAGCACAGAGGGTGGCAGCGGCCGTCGGCGGCCAGGTGGATCTTGGTCGTCAGCCCGCCGCGGGACCGGCCGAGGGCATGGTCGCCGGGCTCGCCGGCCGGGGCCCCTTTTTGCGGGCCCCGGCCGCGTGCTGGTGCGCGCGCACGATGGTCGAGTCGACCGCGACCACCCACTCCAGGTCCTCATCCGCGTCGGCCTGGGCGAGCAGAGCGGTGAAGACACGTTCCCAGGTGCCGTCGATCGCCCAGTTCCGCAGCCGCGTGTAAGCGCCCTTCCATGAGCCGTATTTCTCCGGAAGGTGGACCCACTGCGACCCGGTCTGGAACTTCCAGGCGATCGCGTCGATCACCTCACGGTGATCACGCCACCGACCACCCCGCTTCGGCGTCCGGTCCGGCAGCAACGGCTCGATCCGCGCCCACTGCGCATCCGTCAACGGCACACCAGGCCAACGATCAGATGATCCGAAAGAAACGGCCTAGTAGTCTGCGGCCATGTCCGATCCCGCTCCCTTCGCCGTGCCCACCCGTTTCGACGGAGACCGAGACCGTGTCGCAGTCGTCGTGCCAGGTGTCGGTTACTCGCCTGCCCGGCCGCTGCTGCACTTCGCCCGGAGCGTTCTGCTCCAGCACGGCTGGACGGTCCAGGAGCTGTGGTGGCGGATACCCGACGACTTCGCGCAGTTCACGGTGGCCGATCGGATCGCATGGGTGGAGCGGCAGGTCACCGAGGCCATCGAAGCCGAGGCGGGGGCTTGCCGGCTCGTCGTCGGCAAGTCCCTGGGCTCCCTCGCCTGCGGCGTCGCAGCCGACAGAAACCTCCCGGCAGCCTGGCTCACCCCGCTCCTGACCATCGACCACGTCGCCGCGGCCCTCCGGCGAGCCACCGAACCGACCCTCCTCATCGGCGGAAGTGCCGACAAGGTCTGGGATTTCCGAATCGCCGCGTCCCTGCGACACGACATCCTGGAAGTGCCCTCGGCGGACCACGGCCTGGAGCTCACGGACGATGCCACAGGATCGGCCGAGGTCCTGCGGCAAGTCGTCTCTCGGCTGGACCACTTCATCGGCTCGCTCGACGGCTGAGCGCGACTGGCCGGACCATCTCGGGCGCGTTCCGGAACCTCTCCGTTGAGTCGTCTGAGTCGTCTGACCGATGCGTGTGGCAACAGTGCCTACACCGGATTCCCCCCGTCCTGTTGCTCACAGCGCGAGAAGGCCCGGCAGCAACACCGGCCCCGGCACCAGGCGCCGGGCAGCGACCACCCCGGACCGGCCGGCCACGCCGCGCGCCCGTCGTATACGCCGCCGCCTCCGACCGACTCACCGTGCGAGGGGACTTGGCGCGGCCTGAGCCTCAGAAGAAGCGGCCTGAGCCCCAGAAGCCGCGGAGGACCGACGAAACGGCCGTCACCGGTGACGAAGGCGGCCGTTTCGCCTTGTCTGCGCGGGCCCGATGACGCGCCGGCATGTGAACAGCGGGCGGCGCGGCGACTCGAACGCAATGCCTGTTGAGGCCGCCGCCGTTCGGATACGGCTATTCCGTTCCGCGCAACGCCGTCGAAGGGCCTTGGCGCAGAGCGATGCGTGTGGTCAGGACCCCTGTTGTCAGGGAGAGCGCGCCCGCTCCGGCCAAGATGAGTGCCGCTGTTGTCGCCGGTACATACGGGTCCGTGGAGCCCGTGAGCGCGCGGCTGACGGTGGCCAGGAGTGCCCAGGCGACTGTCGTGCCCACCAGTAGTGCGGCCAGGACGGTGACCGCGCTCTCCAGGCGCATCATGCGGACGACCTGCCGGCGCGTCGCTCCTACGAGGCGGAGGAGGGCGAATTCCCCGGACCGCTCCATCGTGGTCATGACCGAGGTGTTGACCACTGATATCGATGTGAAGAGGGTGATCACGGCCAGGAGCACATACGTCGCGGTCATCGAGGCGTCCTGCCGGCGTTTCGCCTCGGCCCTGTACGCCTCGCGGTCGAGAACCCGCCACTCCGGATGATCACGGTGGAGTGCGGCCAGCCCGTCGGTGACCGTCTTTCCGCTGTCGGTGTTCGTGCGGAGGTATACCGCGTCCAGCCCCTTCCGGGTGACTGCCAAGTGCGCGGTCGACAGCCTTTGACTGAGGACGACATCTCCGAAGCCGCGATCGCGGGTGTAGACCGCCGTGACCCGGACGCGCTCCGTCTTGTGATCCGGCATGCGCACACGCAGTTCATCACCGATTCGCGCGTGGGCGCTGCGAGCCGTCCTTGTGCTCAATGCGATGTCGTGAATGCCGAGTCTGTCGAGTGAACCTTCGGCCGCGCCGAGGTTGAGGACCTGACCGAGACGGCCTTCCGTGACGGCTTGGGCGGTGGCGTCGCCGCCCGTCGCTTCAGAACCGCCACCTGTGAGAATCTCGATGTACGTGGTGGTGGTGCCGACAGCGGAGACGGCTCCGGGGAGACGGGCCACCGTTTCCGCCGTGGTGACGGGGAGCCGGTCACCCGATGCCTGCACCACGTGATCGGCCACCATGCGCCCGGTGTCCTGGCGCTGGAATTCCCGCCATTTCATCTGCGGTACGAGCAGGGCGACACCCGCGAAGGCGACGGTGAGGGCGAGCGGCACCACGGAGGCGGCCAGACGCCGATGGCCCAGGTTCAGATTGGCCCTGACGAGGAATCCGACCCCGGGGAACATGACCTGGCACAAGGCCCCGAAGACGACACTGGCCAGCCGGCCGATCCACGGCGCAAGCAGGGCCACGGCGACCATCAGGACCATGACCATGGCCACGGCTGTGTTGGCGGCGTCGGACTGCCCGGAGTCCGCGATCGCCGCGAGTCCCCACACGCCGCCGGCCAGCGCCACGAGACCGACGGTTGTACGCACCGGTCCGGCCCGGCGATGGGGGACGGCCGCTTCGCCGAGCGCTTGGACGGCCCGTACCCGCGCGGCCCGCCGCCCACTGCCCCATACAGCGATCTCGGCGTTCACCCAGCAGAGGGCGACAGCGGCCAGCAGGCCCAGTGGGTCGACCGATAGTCGGACGGTGTCCGGAACCATCGACTGTTCGACGAGCACGGCCCGGATCCCGGTGGCGAGCAACACTCCCAGGCCGCAGCCCGGTACGGCGGAAATCCCAGTTACCACCAGGGCTTCCAGCGCGATCAGACGGCGTACTTGCCCCGGGGTCGCGGCGACCGCGCGGAGGAGGGCGATCTCGCGGGTGCGCTGCCGGACAGAGAGGGAGAAGGTCCCGGACACCGCGAACGCGGCGACGAAAAGGCAGATGAAACCGAACGGCACGGCGAAGGACACCATGTCCGTACCACCCTGCCCGGCCGGTGCGCGGTGTCCGGACCGCAGCAGCACCGCACACGCCGTGATCAGTGCCTGGGCACAGACCATGGCGGTGAAGGAACCGGCGAACGAGACCTTCCGGGCCCGTACGGTCTGCCAGGCCAGGTGAAGGAGCGCCATCGTCATGCCCCCAGCCGGGCTATGCGCTCGGCGATCGCCTCGGCGGTGGGGGACCGGAGCACCTCCAAGACGCGCCCGTCCTGTAGCAGCAGGACCGCGTCCGCGTAGGAGGCGGCGACAGGGTCGTGGGTGACCATGAGTACGGTCTGGCCGACCTCGTCCACCAGAGCGCGCAGGAGCCGCAGCACCAGACGTCCGGTGGTGGTGTCCAGCGCACCGGTGGGCTCGTCGGCGAAGACCACTTCGGGTCGGCTGATCAGAGCTCGGGCGATGGCCACTCGCTGCTGTTGCCCGCCCGACAGCTCGCTGGGCCGGTGTCGGCGGCGCTCCGCGAGTCCCGTGTACTCGATCAGACGATCGAGCCAGTCGCGGTCCAGTCGCAGTCGGCTTCCCGCCAGTCGGACAGGGAGCGTGATGTTCTGTTCGGCGGTCAGCGCGGGGAGGAGGTTGAAGCCCTGGAAGACAAAGCCGATGCGTTCGCGCCGCAGGAGCGTGAGCTGTTTCTCGTTCAGGCCGCCCAGGGGCCGGCCGCCGATCTCGACGGTTCCCTTGTCGGGTTTCTCCAGCCCCGAAGCGCAGTGCAGGAGCGTGCTCTTGCCGGAACCGGACGGTCCCATAACAGCGGTGAAGGTGCCGTAGGGCAGCTCGGCGGAGACGTCGTCGAGGGCGGACACCGCGTTCCGCCCCTTCCCATGGGTCTTGCTCACACCCTGCAGTCGGACCGCCCAAGGATGACTCCGCGCCGGAGTTCCAGGCCGCTGGGTCGTCCACCGGTGAGGCAACTGCCCGATGCGATCGGCTTCCGCGCCGCCGTGCTCGTTCACGCTTGCCCTCTCTCGCCCCGGGGACCTTGACGCCCAGTGACGTTGTGGCGCTTGTTGTAAATCCCGTGCACCCTAGCCTAGTTAACTGGTGTGACCACCTAAGGGCCGCTGAACAAACCTCCATCTGCGCAGCGGCGTCCGGTACGCACGCTCGCGGCTTGCCGAAACCGCCGGTCGCCCGGCTTGGTTCGCGGTCCGGGATCGTGGTTGCCGACCGGATCACTCCGGTATGGGCAGGCACTCGGCGAGCAGGTCGACGACGTCCCGCCAAGCTCGCTGCGCGTGCTGAGCGTGAAAACCGACCCCAGGACGCACGATGTGGTCGACCGGTGGGTGATGGAAGGCATGCAAGGCGCCGCCGTAGACCACGAGGCGCCAGTCGACGCCCGCAGCCTGCATCTCGGCAGTGAACGCGTCCCGTTGCGCGGGCGGCATGATCGGATCTTCCGACCCGACCCCGGCCCACACCGGGCACTGAATGCGCGCCGTCTCGCCGGGTCGGCCCGTGGTCAGTCCGTTGACTGTCGCGATCGCGCGCAGGCCGACGCCGTCGCGCCCGAGTTCCAGCGCGATCGCGCCCCCGGTGCCGTAGCCGACGGCGGCGATACGGTCCGGGTCGGTCCGCGGCTCGGCGCGGAGCACGTCGAGTGCCGCGTGGCCGATGTCTCGCATCCGGTGGGGGTCGGCGAGCAGCGGCATGCAACGGGCCAGCATCTCGTCGGGGTCGCCCAGATAGCGCCCGCCGTGGAGGTCGAAGGCCAGGGCCACGTATCCCAGCTCGGCGAGCGCGTCGGCCCGGCGGCGCTCGACGTCGCTGAGCCCCACCCCTTCGGGTCCGACCAGGACTGCGGGCCGGCGGCCGGTACCGGCCGGGAGCGCCAGGTGCCCGAACATCGTCAGGCCGTCGGCCGTGTAGGCGATCGTGCGCGTGGTAACGGTCGTCATGAGCCTGGACTGTAGTGATCGTCGAGCCCGGTCGGGCCGGTGTTCCCGCCGCCGGCGGAAGGCAGGTCTCCGGCGCGTTCCGGGAGCTGCCCGAGTGCCGGCGCTCTTCGCACCGACCCGCCTCGGGGAGGAGAACGCGTCCCTGCCGGTGCTGCCGGCCGGGTCCAGGCACGAGGAGGTGGTAAACGTCCGTCGCTGCCTGGTACTTCACGCCGTCGGCGGTGGCCGTCGCCGAGGGGATCGGAACCGCTCGCACCGGGGACGCGTGGCGCTGGGCGGGTGTGAGGTTCGGGCGCTGCCCTGGGGTGTGCCGGCCGGGGGTCTTCTCCGGCCGGGTCCGGCCGGAGGCATGCCCGACGTTCAGTCGTGGAGGGAGGCGAGCCAGGAGGTCAGCAGGCGGTTGACCTCCTCGGGGCGCTCTTGCTGGATCCAGTGTCCGCAGCCGTCCAGGATGTGGACGGAGGCCAGGCCGGGGAGGGTGGCCGGGTAGGCGGCGATCGCGTCGGACATCCACGTCGTGGAGGCGTCCAGGGCGCCGCCGATGAACAGGGACGGCTGCTTGATCGGGGCGCCGTCGTACGGGGCGAGGTCCTCCCAGTCGCGGTCCATGTTGCGGTAGCGGTTGAGGGCTCCGGTCATGCCGGTGCGTTCGAACTCCCCGGCGTACACGTCGAGGACGTCCTCGGTCAGCCAGGCGGGCAGCTTGCCGGCGGGGAAGCGGTCGCGCAGCCTGCCGCCGTCACGGGCCACGAAGTGGGGGTCGGGCTCGCCCGGGGCGGGCATGGTGTCGGCGGACATGGCCGCGTAGAAGCCGGCGAGCCAGCCCCGGAGGTCGGGCTCCATCTCCGCTTCGGCCCGGCCGGGCTCCTGGAAGTACGAGACGTAGAACTCCTGTTCGCCACCCATCCGTGTGAAGACGTCACTGGGGCGGGGGCCACCGGGCGGCGCGTAGGGGACGCTCAGCAGGCCGACGGCGCGGAAGATCCCGGGGTGGAGCAGGGCGGAGGTCGCCGCGATGACGGAGCCCCAGTCGTGCCCGACGATCACCGCCTTCTCCTCGCCCAGGGCGCGCACCAGGGCGACGTTGTCCTCCACCAGGTCGAGCATCCGGTAGGCATCGGTCGCGGCCGGCTTGGAGGAGCGCCCGTAGCCGCGCACGTCGAGCGCCACGGCCCGGTACCCCGCCGCCGCGAGGGCCGGGAGCTGGTGGCGCCAGGAGTACCAGGACTCGGGGAAGCCGTGGACGAGCAGGACCAGGGGGCCGGTGCCCTGCTCGACCAGATGCAGGCGCCCGGCGGGTGCCTCGATGACGCGGTGGCGCGGGTCGGCGGACGGCGCGGACTGGTGCATGGTTTCTCCTCGTGTTCACGGGCGGCCGCGGTTGCCCACCGATCTTGCGGCGCGGCAGGCGCCCGACGCGAGGACCCTTGCCATCCTGGCAAACTGGCAGGGCGCGGCGCGGCGGTGCGCGGCCGGGGGGAGCGGGGCGATGGTGACGGACGACGGCACAGCCGGCACGCCGGCGGGCATGGGACCTCGGCTGCGTACCGCGCGCGAACAGCGCGGCGCCACGCTCACCGACGTCAGCCGCGCGACCGGCATCTCGCCGAGCACGCTGTCGCGGATCGAGACCGGTCGGCGCAAGCCGACCCTGGAGGCGCTGCTGCGCCTCGCGAAGGCGTACGGCATCTCCCTCGACGAGCTGGCCGGCACCGTACCCGTCGCCGCGGCCGGACCGCGCCTCCCGATGCCGCCGCGTCCCGGTGACGACAAGCGGGTGCTGCCGTTGACCCGGTACGTGGGGGGCCTGCACGCCCACAAGCACGTCCTGCCCGCCGTCGACGCGCCGCCGGCGCGGCCGCGGCAGGTGGCCCACGACGGGTACGAATGGCTCTGCGTCCTGTACGGGCGGCTGTGGCTGGCGCTCGGCGAGCGGGATCTCGTCCTGAGCGCCGGGGAGGTGGCCGAGTTCGACACCCGCACCGCCCATGGGGTCGCGAACGCCGGACCCGGCGGACCGGTCGAATACCTGATCATGTTCGGGCCCCAGGGAGAACGCCTGCGACCGCGTACCCCGCCCCCCGACCGCGGGGCCCGGTAGGGCAGAGCACAGCATCGGGGGCCCCTCCGCGACCGCGCGCCGCGGCTTCACGTCTCGGCGGCTGCCCGCGTGGCGCGGCGGGCGCGGGCCCCCGGGCGGCTCGGGCGCGCGTGCGGAGCCGCGACGCCGGCGTGAGGGCGAGGGGGCTTGCCGCGGCAGGAACGGGGAAAGGACGGGCGGACCGGGGCACCCTCACCCTGTGACCGGGCCTACTGACCCGCGATCAAGCCCCCCACCTGCGAATTCGCCCATGGTGACCCACCGCACACCCCCTGCGCTTCTCCCGGCGGGGAACCGCTTGTGACGATATCCGGGACGCCAGGAGCGCCGCCCACCGCGCGAGCCCGTCCACGGCGTCCCCGGCCCCCGTCGCGCATCGCGGCGGGGTCTTCGACGCCCGGACGACCGATCCGCACGCGACCATCGCGGCGCGCGGACGCGTGGGGCCCGAACGTGCCGGCCCGCCCGCCCCTACCCACCCACGGACGGACCCTTGCGCCCCACGCCCGCCCAGCCCGCCGCCCTCACGACCGACCCCGCCGCCCGCGTGCGCCCGGTCCGCGCCCTGCTCACCCGCCGTCCGGCCGGTGCCAAGGGCGACCGGTCGCCCTGGCGCTGCCTGCGCAGCGGCAGCATGCGCTGGTGGTCGGCGGCCAACCTGGTGTCGAACCTCGGCACCTGGATGCAGCTCACCGTGCAGAACCTGCTGGTCCTCCAGTTGACCGGCTCCGCCGCCGCGACCGGCCTCTCGCTGTCCGTCCAGGCCGCGCCCGGCCTGCTCTTCGGCCTGCTCGGCGGCGCCGTCGTGGACCGCCTGCCGCGCAAGGTCACCGCCGCCGTCAGCCAGGCGCTGCTGGCCGCCGTGGCCTTCACGACCGCCGTGCTGGTGGGCTGCGGCATGCTCACCCTGCCCGTGCTGATGATCCTCGCCGCCGTCACCGGCCTGATCGCCACCGTCGACGGACCGGCGACCTCGCTGCTCGGCAACGACCTCGTCCCGGAGAAGGACGTGCCCTCGGCCATCGCCCTGGGTTCGGTCGTGCACAGCGTCGGCCGGCTGGCCGGCACCGCCCTCGCGGCCGTCGGCATCGCGACGATCGGCACCGCGGGCGCCTACGCCGTGAACGGTGTGTCGTTCCTGTTCGTGACCGCGGTCATCCCCTTCCTCCGACTGCACCCGGACGCCCGGGCGGCGGCCGAGGCGGCACCCGCCGAGGCGGCCTCGGAGGGCCGCGGTGGCCTGGCCTTCTTCCTCAGCCGCCGCACCCTGGTCGCCCTCGCCGTGATCGCGGCCGTCAGCGCCGTCCTCGGCCGCAACTACCAGCTCACCCTCGCCACCCTCGTCACCGGGCCGCTGCACGGCGGCGCCGGCGCCTACGGACTGGTCTCCGCGCTGCTCGCCGTCGGCGGCATCGTCGGCGCCGTGGTGGCCGGCCGGCTGCGGAAGCCGACCGTACGGCTCGTCGCGCTGCTGGCGGCGGCCGGCGCGGTCCTCCAGATCGCGGCCGGCGTCAGCCCCATGCTGATGATGCTGCTGGTGATGGTCGTGCCGATGGCCATCGTCGAGTCCGTCTCCGACACGGCCACCACGACCGTCCTGCAGACCGACCCGCCGCCGCACATGCGCGGGCGCGTCCTCGGCGTCTGGCGCAGCGTCAGCACCGCCTGGGGTCTCGCCGGGCCGCCGCTGCTGGGCCTCCTCGTCCAGGGCGCGGGCGAGCGCGGCGCGCTCGTCGTCGGCGGTGTGGTCATCACGGCCGTCATCGGCGCGGGCATGCTGTTCCGCCGCCGGCGGGGCGCGCCGGTCGTCCGTCCGGCGGTGGCGCCGGTGCCGCCGGTGGCCGGACCGGCCTTCCAGACGGCGGCCTGAGGGCGGTCCGACGGCGGTCTGGCGGCGGCCTGAGGGCGGTCTGACGGCCGCCTGAGGACGGTCACCCGAGAACGGTCAGGGGGCGGCCGAAACGCGCCCCCGGGCGCCGCGCGGCCGGGACCGGGCCGCCCCGCCCACTGGGCCTGCCGGGCCGGCCCGCTCCGGTACGCGCCCGGATCCGGCCCGGGACGACGCCGCCGGGCCGCCGTGATTCCGGCGGGCCCGCGCGCCTCCGCACGGCGGGACGGGGGAACGAGGCGGCGGCCGGCGGGCTCGTGTCCCGTCGCTCGCCGATGAGGACGGACCGACCGGTCCACCCGAACGCGGATTCCCCCCCCTCCCCGAGGGCGGCTCACACCAGCGCCGCCCAGACGATCATCGTCACGACGAAGACCAGAACGAGGGCACCGATCGCGATGAGGGGCCCCTTCGCCCAGCCGCGCGTCGGATTGTGGGTCTCGCGTGGGCCCGCGCCGCTCGTGCTGTCCTCGCCGGGCGGCGTCTCGCCCGGCGGTACGCCGCCACCGGGCTCAAGACCGGGTGTGCGGGCCGGGTCGGGATCGGGGTTGCTGGCGGTCATCGCGGTTCGCCTTCCTGCTGGACGCGTCCCCCGGTGGTCGGTGGTGTGGGGCAGGAGCCCCGCCTTCCAGGGTGCCGCGTGGTGGCGACGCGGGCCACGCGGGCCGGTGGCGTGCGCCAGGGTCCCCCTCCCTTCTCACCGGTTCCGCCGGGCCCGTCTCGCCGCCGGCCCTGGCTCCCGGCGGCCCGACGGTCCCGGCAGACCGACCGGGAACGAGGCGCCGCTTCCCTGATCGCATCCGAGCGGGCCCGGTCAGGCCGTGGCGGCTCTCGGGCTCCCCGGGAGCGTGGGCCGGTCCGCGACAGCCGAAACCGCCTCCACGACCTCCTCCACCGTGATCCGCAGCAGTTGCGGATCCGGACTGCGGCCGTGGGGGTCGCCCGGGGGGCCCGGATGCCAGAGGGCGGCGTGGCGCGGTGAGGGCGGGGGGCCCCAGAGGGCGGGTGACACCGGGCCGAAGAGGGTCACGCTGGGGGTGGTGTGCGCCACGGCCAGGTGGGCGATGCCCGTGTCGCCGCTGACGACCGCGCCCGCCTCGGCGACGAGCGCCGACAGGGCGGCGAACGGCAGGCCGCCGGCCAGCGGGCGTGCCCCGGCCACCGCGACCTCCCGCACCAGTCCGTCCTCGCCCGGGCCCCCGGTGACCACCACCCGACGGCCCGCCGCGACGAGGGCACGCACCACCGCCGCGTACCGGCCGGCCGGCCAGCGGCGGGAGGGCGACGCGGCACCAGGGTGGACGAGCACCGCGCCGGGGGCGGGGGACCGGCTGTCGGGGCGGGGGAGCGCCAGGTCACCCGGGTCCGCCGGGATGCCGTAGGCGCGCAGCAGGCGGCACCAGCGGTCGCGCTCGTGTTCGTCGGGGCGCCAGGGCGGCCCGTCGATGTCGGGAGTGTCGGGGTGCGCGAACGCGAGCAGCCGCCCGGGGCGCAGGGCGGAGAGCAGCCGGTGGCTCGGCGGCCCGTTGCCGTGCAGGTCCACGGCCACCTCCGGCGGGCGGCCGGTCCAGGGCAGCGCGCGCGGGACGGCCCGCCCGGGCGCGGACGCCGGGAGCAGCCGGTCGACGGCGCCCGTGGCGGCGGCGGCCGGCGCGAGGTCCGGGGGCGCCGCGAGCACGATCTCGTGCTCCGGGCAGGCCCCGCGCAGCGCCCGCAGCGCGGGCACCCCGGCCAGCAGATCCCCGAGCCCCAGGGCCCGGAGCACCAGCACCCGGGGGCGGCCCGGCGGCGCGCCCCGGGAGCCCTCGGCCGGCATGTCGCTCACCGTTGCCCGTCCCGCGAGGCACGGGCGGAGCGCGGTGCCCGCCGCCCGGGGCTCCTGCCCGGCGCGGTCGCCGTGGCCGCGTCGGCCGCCTTGGTGGCTGGTTCCGCGTTCGCGGCCGGACGTTCGACCGGTGTGCCGCGGACCGGTGGGGGGCCGGTGTCGGGCGGCGGGTTCGCGGCTGTGGCGCCGCTCGTCGCGCCGTCGGCGGCGCCGGCCGGGTCCACGCCCGGGCCGGTTCCCGCGCGTCCGGCCATGCGGCCGGCCCGCGCGCCGCGGGCCGGGGCGGTCGCGGTGCCCGTGTCCCGTACGGTCGCCCCGCTCGCCTTCGTGGCCGGTTCCGCACCCGGTGCGGCCGGTGTGGTCCGGGCCGGTGGGGGGTGGACGCCCGGCTTCGGGTCTTCGGCCGGGGGCGGGTCCGGTGTGCCGGCGGCGCCGGCCGTCCGTTCGTCCTCGGCGCCGTCGGCAGCGCGCTCCACGCATGAGGCCGCCCGGGTGGCCAGCAGGGTGCTGGAGCGGCCGTCGAGGTAGGGGAGGAGGACGGCCTGGCCTCCCCAGGAGGCAAGTTGGGGGGCTTCCGGGAGCTGTTCGACGGCGTAGTCGCCGCCCTTGACCCAGATGTGCGGGCGGAGTCCGGCGAGCAGGGCCTCCGGGGTGTCCTCGTCGAAGACCGCGACCGCGTCGACGCACTGGAGGGCGCGGAGCACCCGGACGCGGTCGTGGAGGGGGTTGATCGGCCGGCCGTCGCCCTTGCGGCGGCGGACGGAGGCGTCGGAGTTGAGGCAGACGATCAGGCAGTCGCCGATGCCCCGGGCCTGTTGCAGGAGGCTGACGTGGCCGGCGTGCAGCAGGTCGAAGCAGCCGCCGGCGGCCACGACCGTGCCGCCCGCGGCGCGGACCCGGCGGGCCAGGCGCAGGGCGTCGGTGTCGGTGCCGCCGGTGAAGGGCGGGGCGGGGCTGGGGCCGCCCGAGACCGCGCGGGGGCCGCCCTCCGCCACGTACCGGGTGGCCGCCGCGACGGCCTCCTGGACGGCCTCGGCGGGCAGGGCGCCGTCGCCGAGCAGGCCGGCGGCCGTGGCGGCGAAACAGTCGCCCGCGCCGCACGCGTCGCCGCTGTGCCGGGCGGCGGTCGGCACGAGCAGCGGGCTGTCGCCCTGCGAGAGCAGCGCGCCGCGCCCGCCGAGGGTGATCGCGACGCTCACCGCGTGCCAGCGGCGCACCAGTTCGGCCGCCGTGCGGGCGACCGCGCCCAGCGCGTCGTCCTCCGCGTCCGCCCCGCGGGGGCCGTCCGCCGCGAACCGGCGCGCCTCCTCGCCGGTCGGGGTCACCAGCCGCGCGCCGCGCACCGGCGGCCGGCCACGCGGGTGCGGGTCCCAGACCAGGGCCGTGGCCGGGGCCCGGGCGGCGAGGGCGTCCCGCAGGACGTCGGCGGTTCCCCGGGCGTAGTCGGCGACGAGGATCGCGGGCGCCTCCGCGACGGCCTCCAGCGCCCGCGCGGTGGTGCCGGCCGCCCGGCCGGCGCCCCGGTCGAGCCGGACCACGGGCCGGCCGCCGGCCATCACCCGGGTCTTCTCCGGCAGCGGCCCGTCGGCCGGCAGTGGTATCAACCTGAGCCAGGGTTCCAGGAGTTCGCGCACCTGACGGGCGGCCGGGTCGGTGCCCAGGGGCGTCACCAGCGTGACGGGACGGCCCGCCCGCGCCGCGAGGTAGGCGGCCAGCGCGGCGCCGCCCGGCCGCAGCCGCTCCTCGCAGTCGTCGAGCACCGGGACGGGCGCGTCCGGCGCGAGCCGGCCCGCGGTGCCGGCCAGGTCGCGGTCGAGCAGCGCGTCGCCGACGACCAGCAGGGGGGTCGGGGTCCTTGACGTCATGGGGGCTCCCTACTGTCGCCGTTCCTCAGGTGATCCGGTGATCCGCCGCGAGCGCCGCGTCGAACGCGGCGCACAGCAGGTGCACCGCGACCAGGTGCAGCTCCTGGACGTTCGCCGTCGTCCCCGCCGCCACGCACAGCCGCTCGTGCCCGGCGTCGGCCAGCGGGTTGGGTGCCGGTCCGGTCAGTGACCACACCTCCGTCGCGGAGGCGCGGCCCGCCGCCGCGGCGGCCAGCAGGTTGGGGCTGGTCCCGCTCGTCGACAACAGGATCAGCACGTCGCCGGGGCGCGCGTGCGCCCGCACCTGGCGGGCGAACAGCTCGTCCGGGCCGTAGTCGTTGACGATCGCCGTGCAACTGGAGGTGTCGGCGTGCAGCGCGATGGCCGAGAACGGCGGCCGGTCGTCGCGGTAGCGGCCGACCAGCTCGGCCGTCAGGTGCTGTGCCTGGGCGGCGCTGCCGCCGTTGCCGGCGGCCAGCAGCCGCCCGCCCGCGGACAGCACCCCGGCCAGCCGCCGGCCCCAGCGCTCGGCGACGGCCGC
Source organism: Streptomyces sp. NPDC052910 (assembly GCF_055585605.1). Lineage (NCBI taxonomy): Bacteria > Bacillati > Actinomycetota > Actinomycetes > Kitasatosporales > Streptomycetaceae > Streptomyces > Streptomyces sp. NPDC052910. The sequence continues at coordinate 17,441 of NZ_JBVJJR010000006.1, read as the reverse complement.
CTGCTCCGCGCGGAACAGCTCCAGGGCCGACAGCAGCCGGCCGCAGTGGTCGCCGCCGGCGGTGTCCGGCGGCCGTACGGTACGGGTGACGGTCATCGCACACCTCCCGAGGGGACGGGGGCCGGTTCCGCGACCCGTTCCACGACCTGTTCGTAGACCTGCTCGACGCCCTCGGCCACCGTCTCCCAGGCGTACCGGGCCACCGCCCGCGCCCGCCCGTCGCGGCCGAACGCCGCCAGCCGCTCGGGGGAGGCGAGCAACCCGTTCACGGCGTCGGCCAGTTCGACATGGTTCCCGGCCGGGACCAGCAGCCCGGTCTCGCCGTGCGCCACCGTGTCGCGGTGGCCGCCGACGTCCGTGGCCACCACCGGGACGCCGCAGGCCATCGCCTCCAACGGCACGATGCCGAACGGCTCGTACACCGGCGTGCACAGCACCAGGTCGGCGCTGCGGATCAGCGCGGGCATCTCCTCGTGCGGTACGCAGCCCAGCGGCACGAACCGGTCGGCCACCCGCAGCCGGCGGGCCAGACCCAGCAGCCGGACCGCCTCCGCGTCCTTGAGCAGCCCGTCGACGGGCGGCCCGCCGGCCACCACCAACTCGGCGTCGGGGATGCGCTGGAGTGCCTTCAGGGCCAGGTCGACGCCCTTGCGGGGAACGAGCCGGCCGACCACCAGCAGCCGGTGCCGGGCCCGGCGGGCCGGCGTCAGGGAGATCCGGCCGCGCGCCGAGAAGTGCTCGGTGTCCACGCCGCACGGCACCACCGAGCAGCGGTCCCGGCCCACGCCCATCAGCTCCAGCTCGTCCACCTCGTCGGAGCAGGTGGCCAGCACCCGCGCGCAGGACGCGCCGATGGTCCGCTCCACCTCGAGCCGCTCCGGCGGACTGGTGTCCGCCTGGCCCTGGTGCCGCCGCTTCACCGTGCCCAGCGCGTGGTACGTCTGGACGACCGGCACCCCGAGCCCGTGCGTGCCCATCAGCGCCACCAGGCCGGACATCCAGAAGTGTGCGTGCACCACGTCCGGCCGGTCGTGCCGCCACGCACGGGCCAAGTGCCCGCCGAAGTGCGGCATGTGGGCCAGCAGCCGGTCCTTGGGCACGTACCGGTCGGGGCCGGCGCGGACGTGCTCCACCACCGCCCCGGACGGCAGCGGCACCCGGTCCGGCGACGCCGCGTCGTCCCGCCGCGTGTAGACGGTCACCTCGTGGCCGCGTTCGGCCAGCAGGTCCGCCAGCCGCGCCACGTAGACGTTCTGGCCTCCCGCGTCGGGGCCGCCGAGCGCGGCGAGCGGGCTCGCGTGCTCGGACACCATGGCGATCCTCATCGCGTCACCTCCTTGATCAACCGGTCCCAGTCGTCGAGGAACCGGGGCAGCCCGTACCGGGCCAGGGCCGCCTTCCGGGCCGCCAGGCCCGTCTCGCGGGCCAGTTCCGGCTCGGCGACGAAGCCGCGGACGGCGTCGTGCAGCACGTCCAACCGGTTGGACAGCACCCCCGCGCCCGGCGGTACCGCCTCGCACGCCTCCGTGGTGGCCAGCGCCACCACCGGCATGCCGAGGTGCATCGCCTCCAGCAGCGACAGGCCCAGTGAGGTCCAGCGCACCGGGTGCAGATACACCCGGCGCTCGGCCAGGGCGTGGTGCAGGGCGCTCTGGACGAGCTCCCGGCCCCGGCAGCGGTCCTCCGGGACACCCAGCCTGGCGGCGATCCCCTCCGTGCCCATGCCGAACACGTCCAGCGGCGCGGCCTCGGAGAAGTAGGGGAGGAGGTCCGTGCCGGTCGTCCGGCCGCGCCGCAGCGGCTCGTTGACGACCACGGCGGCCCGCTCCAGCCGGCCCGTCCACAGCGGGCCGGGGTCGACGATGCCGTGTTCGATCACGACGGTGGGCGTCGTCCCGCAGTCCCACATCAGCCGGTTGAAATGCGTGACGTGGACGATCGTCAGCTCCGGGCGGTCCGCGGCCGGGTGCCGGGTGTCCGGGACGGGTCCGCCCGGCGCGTTGTGCTCCAGATAGACCGTGGGGACGTCGATGCCCGGCCGGCGGCCCAGCCACTCCCGGGCCAGCTCGATCTCGTGCGGGCGCTGGAGGACCAGCAGGTCGACGTCGGTGTCCCGGAGCTCCTCCGGCGGGACCTCGACGACCGACCGCGGCCAGTCGAAGGTGGCCGCGCGGCCCAGCCCGTCCGGGCCGCGGTCCGGCGTCACCGGCACCAGGTAGGTGTGCGGGCCCTGGACGAACGCCGTCGTCCACGAGCCGTGCACGTGCCACAGCAGGATCCTCATGGCGTGCGCTCCGTCCGTTCCGGCCGGCCCGTCATGGCGGGGCCGGGCTCCAGGCCGGGCGTGCGCCCGGTCAGCTTCTCCACGGCGGCCAGCACGTCCTCGGGGGACACCCCGTTCAGACACGGGTGGCCGGGCACCGGGCAGACCCGGGCCCTGCTGCCCGCGCAGGGCGCCCGCTCGTCCCCGAGCAGCACGTGCGGCACCCCGTACGGCGCCCAGCGCTCGGCCGGCACGACGGGGGCGAACAGGCACACCACCGGTGTGCCCACGGCCGCCGCCAGGTGCGCCGGGCCGGTATTGCCCACGACCACGGCGGCGGCCCGCGCCAGCACCCCGGCCAGCTCGGCCGGGCCCGTACGCCCGCCCAGATCGAGGGCGAAGCCGCCGGCGACGGCCGAGGTCAGCTCGCGCTCCCCGGCGCCGCCGGTGACCACCACCCGGTAGCCGGCCCGGGCCAGCGCCCGGACCGCCGCCGCGCACCGGTCGGCGCCCCAGCGGCGGGCGGGGACGGCGGCGCCCGGATGTACGACGATGTAGCCGGACGCGTCACGCAACTCCGGCAGCGGGCCCGGCGGTTCGCGGACGGCGAGCCGCCCGTCGTCCCCCTCCGGCAGGGGGAAACCGGCCGCCTCGGCGAGGTCCAGCGCGGCGGCCACCTCGTGCCGGCGCGGGCCCCTGCGGTGCCGTACGTCCAGCAGGGCGCCCGGATAGTCGACGCAGTCCGCCGCCAGGCGCTCCACCCCGGCCAGGCGCAGCAGCAACGCCAGGGGCAGCGGGCTCTGGTGGAACGAGGTGAGGATCAGGCCCACGTCCGGCGGATCCGCGGCGATCCGCGCCACGAACGCCTCGACGTCCGCCCGCTCCACCGTGGGCGGCTCGAAACCGGCCCACGGCGCGTCCCACACCACCACCTCGTCCACCCCGGGCAGCATCCGCGCGGCGGGCGCGCCGCGCGGCCCGCACAGCAGCGTCGTCCGGCCGGCCCCCGCGGCGACCGCCCGCACCGCCGGACCGGCGAGCAGGACGTCCCCGAAACTGTCGAGACGGGCCACGAGCGCTTTCACGGCCGGCCCCCTTCCGCCGGATCCGGGGCGAGGGCACCCGCACCGGCGGTCCTTCCCGCTTCCGGGACCGGCGGCGTCGCTCCGGTCCCGGCTCCCGGCCGCCGGACGGCACGGCCGCCGTCGTACGGGCCCTGGGCCGGTCCGCCCGCCCCGGCCGACCCGCCGGCCGGCCGGGGCGCGACGGCGCCGGCCGCGTCACCGGCCGGCCGCCCGCCACCCGGCGCGGGCGTGGCGGGGCCGGTCTCCGGGTGGGCGGCCGGGTGTCCGTGGGGGCCGGGGGCGCCGGCGTTCTTGCCGGTCGGTGCGGCGGCGGGCGAGCCGGTCGGCGCTTCCGGACGGAGAGTGGCCGGACGGGTGTGCGGGTGTCCGGGCCGGCCCGAGGCGCCGGGGGCCTCGCCGGGCGCGCGCCCGGGTCCGGTCCCGTCGCCGTGGCGGAGCGCGGCGCCGGCCGTTCCGGCGTCAGCGTCGCCGACCGCGCCCGGCGTGGCGGGGGAAAAGTCTTGACGGAGCGAGGTTCCGGACGGCTCACGGACGCTCGCGGCGCGGCGCCGTTCACGGCCCACCGTGGCCGGCAGCGCCTTGCGGACGGCCCGGACGCGGGCGGACCCGCTCCCGCCCGTGCCGTCGGCACCGCCGCCCGCGGCCCGGGCACCCGCCCCGGGCGGGATGCCGCTGCCGGACGCCGTACGGGCGGGGCCCGGCGCGCCGGTGGTGGCCGGAGCCCCCGCCGGTCCCTCAGCGGTGTCCGTCCCGCCCGCGCGGCGCGCGAGCGCGATCCGCACCGCCGACGGCAGGTCCGGGGCCCAGCACCCGGCCCGTGCCACCTCCTCCAACCGCGTCGCCCGGGTCGGGACGAGGACGCCCGAGGCACCGGCCGCCGCCGCGGCCTCCATGTCGCTGCCGATGTCGCCGATGACCAGGCAGTCCTCGGGGTCGACGCCCAGGGTGCGGGCGGCCGTCAGGATCAGGCCCGGGGCCGGCTTGCGGCACGGGCAGCCGTCGTGCGGACCGTGCGGGCACACCGCCCACACGTCGAACCGGCCCAGCAGCCGCTCCACCCGGGCGTTCACCCGTTCCACCTGGGCGGGTGTCAACAGCCCGCGCGCCACGCCCGACTGGTTGCTGACCACCCCGAGGGGCACGCCCAGCCGCCGCAGCAGGGACACGGCCTGCCGGGCGCCGGGGGCCGGGACGACCCGGGCCGGGTCGCCGTTGTAGGGCACGTCGCGGACCAGCGTGCCGTCCCGGTCGAACAGCACGGCGGCCGGGAGCCGGCGGGCCGTCACGGCCGTACTCCCTTGCGCGGGGCGGTCCGTACGGTCACCGGGACGACGCGCGGGCCGCGTGCCGCCGGCCGGACCGGGCGGACGCCGCGATGCCGCCAGGTGCCGTGGAGCCGGTGGCAGACGGCCAGCGGCGGGATGACGGCGCTGGTGGCGAGCATCGCCGCCACCTCGGGCGCGGTGCGCGGGCCCGGGGCGATCCGAGCCCAGGCGAACTCGGCCGTGCCCAGCGCCCAGCCGGCGGCCGCCGCCGCGCCCGCGCCTGGATGGCCGGACAGCGCGAGGGCCACCGCCAGCGTCCCGGCCGCGGTCACCGCCGCGTGGCCGCGCAGCCGCCCGCGTGGCGCGCCCGCCCGTTCCCACCAGTCGGAGCCGTGCAGCCGCAGCATCAGCGCGTCGTCGGCGTTGCCCGCCTGAGTGCGCACCGACACCCACGGGCCCGCGGGCCGCACGGGGTGCCGTGTGGTCCGGGTGCCGCGCTCCAGCCGCCGGCCGGCCGCCAGGACGCGCAGCGCCAGGTCGGCGTCCTCGCGGAAGGCGCGTGGGAAGCGCTCGTCGAAGCCGCCCACCGCCTCCAGGACGGCCGTGCGGTACGCCATGTCGGCCGTGGCCCACCGGGCGTCCGCCAGTCCGGCGGTGTTGCGCTCCCAGTCGGTGGGACGCCGCCCGGACGGCAGCGGCACCTCGATGACGCCCTGGACGCCCGCCACGTCGGGGCCGGCCCGGAGCAGGTCGCCCGCCAGGTCGTCGCGCCAGGCGGGCCCCACCCGGACGTCGTCGTCGAGGAAGACCACCCAGGGGCTGTCCACCGCGCGCCAGCCGGTGTTGCGGGCCGCGGCCGGCCCCCGGCCGCCCGCGCTCAGCACGGACGCGCGGGGCCGCAGCGTCCCCAGGGCCGCCAGGGGCAGGGGTGGCCGGGCGTGCCGGGGGCCCCGGCGGTCGTCGACGACGACCACCTCGCGGGGTTCCGGGCCGGCCGATGACGCCAGCGCGTCGAGGCAGTCGGCGAGGCAGGGCCGCCCCACGGTGGGGATCACCACCGCGTAGGAGAAGGAACCCGCTGTTCCGGGAACGGAGTTCATGCCGGGCGAGGAGTTCATGCCGAGGCCCTCCCTCCGGCGTACGCCCCGCCGCGCCGGACCGCGTACGGCCCGATGGCCAGCAGGTCCACGGGCGCTGAGCCGAAGCACTCCAGCGCGTCGCGCGGGTCGTCGACCATCGGCCGGCCGGCCGTGTTGAGGCTGGTGTTGACGACGACGGGCAGTCCGGTACGTCGTTCGAACTCGGCGAGCATCCGGGCCACCAGCGGCTCCCGCCGCGGCTCCACGGTCTGGATCCGGGCGGTGCCGTCCACGTGCACGACCGCCGGGATCCGGTCCCGCCACGGCCGGGCCACACCGTGCACGAACAGCATGTACGGGCTGGGCAGCGGCCCTTCGAAGATCTCGGCCGCCCGCTCGGCGAGGACCATCGGCGCGACCGGCCGGAACTCCTCGCGCCCCTTGACGTGGTTGAGCCGTTCCAGGTTCTCCGCCCGCCCGGGATGGGCCATCAGCGACCGGTGGCCGAGCGCCCGGGGCCCGTACTCGCTCCGGCCCTGGAACCAGGCGACGATCCCGTCCGCGGCCAGCGTCTCGGCCACGGCCGCCGCGATGTCCGGCGGCCGTTCGTACGGCACCCGGGCCCGTTCCAGCCAGCCGCGCAGCTCCTCGTCGGACCAGCCGCGGCCCAGGTCGGCGCCGTCCATCGGCGCGGTGGGGGCCCCGCCGTCCGCCGCGAGCTGGAGCGCGGCGCCCAGGGCCGTGCCCGCGTCACCGGCGGCGGGCTGCACCCACACCCGGCGGAACGGACCCTCCACGGCGATACGCGAGTTGGCGACGCAGTTGAGGGCCACCCCGCCGGCCATGGCCAGCGACTCGGCGCCGGTGCGGCCGTGCAGCCAGCAGGCCAGGTCCAGGAGCAGCTCCTCCAGGCACTGCTGGGTGCTGGCGGCGAGGTCGGCGTGGTCCTGCGTCCACTCCTGGCCGGGGGCGCGCGGCTCGGTGAGCGCCGCCCACGGCACCGCGCTCGCCCGGAACCCGCCGTCCTCCGTGGCGTGCAGATACTTGCGCACCTCGGTCAGGAAGCGCGGCTTCCCGTACGCCGCGAGGGCCATCACCTTGTACTCGTCGCTGCTGCGCAGGAAGCCCAGATGCTCGGTGAGCTCCTCGTAGACCAGGCCCAGGGACTGCGGCAGCCGCTGGGTGGCCAGCACCTCCAGGTCGCCGCCGGTGTAGCGGCCGGCCAGGTGCGAGGCGCACTCGCCGCGCCCGTCCAGGACGAGGACCGCGCTGTCGGCGTGCGGGGCCGCGAGGCCCGCGGACGCGGCGTGCGCCACGTGGTGGGGGACGAAGCGGACACGCGCGGGGTCCAGGCCCGGCAGGGCGTCGGCGAGGAAGCCCGGCGCCTCGCGGGCGTAGGTCTGCCGCAGGTGGTCCCACGGGTCGTCGAGCCCCATCTCGGCGGCGGGCAGGGCGAGTGCCTGGTCGTAGGAGTAGGCGACGGCGTCCAGGTCGCCGGGGTCGAGCCCGGCGTGCTCCAGGCACCACCGGGCGGAGAGCGCCGGCAGTTCCCAGGCCGCGAACGGCACCGGCCGCTTGCCGTGCTTGCGCCGGGAGAACCGCTCCTCCTCGGCGGCGGCGACGATCCGCCCGTCGGCGACCAGCGCCGCGGCCGGGTCGTGGAAGAGGGCGTTGATACCGAGGATGCGCATGCCGTGCTCCGTCTCAGGTGGGGGTCGGACGCCGGGACTCGCGGGGCCGGGGGAGGGGGTTACGCGGAGGGGGCCGTCCGCGCGAACCACTCGACGGTCCGCTTCAGCCCCTCCGCGCAGTCCACGCGGGGCGACCAGCCGAGGAGGCGGCGGGCCAGCGTGGTGTCGGGCCGGCGCTTGCCGGGGTCGTCGACCGGCCGGTCCACGAACTCGATCACCGAGGCCGAGCCGGTCAGGTCCACGATGAACCGGGCCAGGTCGAGGACGGTGGTCTCGTCCGTCCCGCCGATGTTGACGGGGCCCGGGTGGCCGCGGGCGGCGAGCGCCAGGATGCCGTCCACCGTGTCGTCGATGTAGGTGAGGGACCGCGTCTGGCTGCCGTCACCGGCCACCGTCAGCGGTTGGCCGTCGAGCGCCTGCCGGATGAAGTTGGGCACCGCCCGCCCGTCGTCGGCCCGCATCCGGGGACCGTAGGTGTTGAAGAGGCGGACGATGGCGGTGTCCGTGCCGTGGGTGCGCCGGTAGGCGGCGACCAGGGCCTCGGCGTAGCGCTTGGACTCGTCGTAGACGCTGCGCGGGCCGATCGGGTTGACGTTGCCCCAGTAGTCCTCGCGCTGCGGGTGTTCGAGCGGATCGCCGTAGACCTCGGAGGTGGAGGTCAGCAGGAAACGCGCGGCGTTCCGGCGGGCCAGCTCCAGGGCCGCCCGGGTGCCGTTGCTGCCCACCTCCATCGTCTGGATCGGCAGCCGCAGGTAGTCGACGGGCGAGGCCGGGCACGCGAGGTGCAGGACCAGGTCCACCGGGCCGGGGACGGCGGCCAGGGCGGCCGGGTCCGACACGTCGGCGCGGACGAAGGAGAACCGTGGATCCCCTTCCAGATGAGCGATGTTGTCGCGCGATCCCGTGGCGAGGTTGTCCACGCAGCACACCTCGGTGCCCTCGGCCAGCAGCCGTTCGCACAGGTGGGATCCGACGAAACCCGCTCCTCCGGTGATCACCGCACGGGTCCAGCGTCGTTCGTCCATGATCTCACTCCTTCGCGTACGGGCACCGGATCCCGGTGCGGTACGGCCCACCGGTACGGGACCGGTCCTCGTCGTCCCGTCGGAGGGCTGCCGCGGCATCGGACCGTCCGGTGACCGGGGCCCGGGGACGACGCGGAATGGAGTTCTGCTTCTGCTCTGCGACCGGCCGCGGGAGGGCTGGCGCGGGGGCGGTCACCCGGCCCGGGGGTTCACCCGGGGCTCGCGGTCGTGACCCGCCGTAGCGAATGCGTTCAGGCAAGAAGCGTCGCACAGCCCCGGTGGTTGGGCCACTTGGGGCAGGCATGGGCGGGTGTGCACCCGTTGGCACCAGTCCGCCCCGCCCGTTTCGGCTTGCCCGCCCGGGGCAGGCGGGTGAGCCTGAGGAGGTGATCGGCGCCGCACGGACGCCGGCCCTCCGGGCGGTCGCGTCGGCGGCGGGAACCGCGGCACGCGGGACGCCACGGCCGACGGCCGCCGCGACGAGGCAACGACCAGGAAGGACGGACGCGCGTGCCCGCTCAACCCGAGTCAGGCCGGACCAACGACCCGGCAGCGCAGGACGCCAAGGACCAGCAGTTGGAACGGTTCCGCGCCGCTCCCGCGCATGACGCGCTCACCACCGACCAAGGCGTGCGCGTCGACGACACCGACAACGCGCTGCGGGCCGGACGCCGCGGCCCCACGCTGCTGGAGGACTTCCACAACCGGGAGAAGCTCACCCATTTCGACCATGAGCGGATCCCGGAACGCGTGGTCCACGCCCGGGGTGCCGGTGCCTACGGCTACTTCGAGCCCTACCAGTCGATGAGCGAGTACACCTGCGCCGACTTCCTCGCCGAGCCCGGCCGGCGGACGCCCGTCTTCGTCCGCTTCTCGACGGTGCAGGGGCCGCGTGGCTCCGCCGACACCGTGCGCGACGTCCGCGGGTTCGCCACCAAGTTCTACACCCGCGAGGGCAACTACGACCTGGTCGGCAACAACATGCCGGTCTTCTTCATCCAGGACGCCATCAAGTTCCCGGACTTCGTGCACGCGGTGAAGATGGAGCCGCACAACGAGATCCCCACCGGCGCGTCGGCCCACGACACGTTCTGGGACTTCTGCTCGCTCCAGCCCGAGTCCACCCACATGCTGATGTGGCTGATGTCGGACCGGGCCATCCCGCGCAGCTACCGGATGATGCAGGGCTTCGGCGTGCACACCTTCCGCTTCGTCACGGCGGACGGACGGGGCACGTTCGTGAAGTTCCACTGGAAGCCCAAGCTGGGCGTGCACTCCCTGGTGTGGGACGAGACGCAGATCATCGCGGGCCGCGACCCCGACTTCAACCGCCGGGACCTCTGGGAGTCCATCGAGGCCGGCGAGTACCCGGAGTGGGAGCTCGGCGTCCAACTGGTGCCCGAGGAGTATGAGTTCGACTTCGACTTCGACCTCCTCGACGCCACGAAGATCATCCCCGAGGAGCAGGTGCCGGTCCGCCCGATCGGCCGCATGGTCCTCAACCGGAACCCGCAGAACTTCTTCGCCGAGACCGAGCAGGTCGCCTTCCACACGGCGAACGTCGTCCCGGGCATCGACTTCACCAACGACCCGCTGCTCCAGGGCCGGAACTTCTCCTACCTGGACACCCAGCTCATCCGGCTCGGCGGCCCCAACTTCAGCCAGTTGCCGGTCAACCGGCCGATCGCGGACGTCCACCACAACCACCGCGACGGCTTCGGCCAGCAGGTCATCCACCCCGGCACCAACTACTTCCCCAACTCCCTCGGCGGCGGCTGCCCGGCGCACGCGGGCGCGGGCGGCGGCGCGGGCGTCTTCCGGCACTACGCCGAACGGGTGGACGGCGAGAAGATCCGGGTGCGCAGCGAGAGCTTCCAGGACCACTACAGCCAGGCGGCGCTGTTCTGGCACAGCATGGCGGACTGGGAGAAGCGGCACATCGTCGAGGCGTTCCGCTTCGAGCTGGGCAAGGTCATGTCCATCGAGGTGCGCGAGCGCATGGTGGGCAACCTGGCCCACGTCGACGGCGAGCTCGCCGCCCTGGTGGCCGAGGGCCTGGGCCTGCCCGCGCCGGCGCCCGCCGCGGACTCCGGCGGTGCCGGGAAGACGGCCGCCGCCGCGTCCCCCGCCCTGAGCCAGGAGAACCTGATGGGCGAGGGCATCCGCACCCGCAAGATCGCCGTGCTGGTGGCGGACGGGACGGACGCCGGGCAGGTCGCCGCCGCCCGCGGCCGGCTCGCCGCGCACGGCGCGATCGTCGAGGTGCTGGCCGCCCGCGACGGCTCCGTCCGGGGCGCCGGGGGCGAAGTCCTCGACGTGGACCGGGCGATGCCCACCATGGCGTCCGTCCTCTACGACGCGGTCCTCGTGCCGGGCGGCGCCCAGGCGGTGCCGGTGCTGGCCGCCGACCCCGCGGCCGTACGGTTCGTCGAGGAGGCGTACCGGCACGGCAAGCCGCTCGCGGTCTTCGGCGACGGTACGCGCCTGCTGACGGCGGCCCGGCTGCCCGAGGACGTCGTCCTCGGCGAGTCGGCGCCCTCCTACGGCGTGTTCGCCGGCGACGGCACCGCCTCCGTCGAGGACGTCGCCGACGCCTTCGCCGCCGCGATCGCGCTGCACCGCTTCCCGCGCCGCCCGGGCCTGCTCAACTGACCCCGGGGAAACGCACGGTGAACGCCGACGGCGACCGGCGCACGGTACGGGCACTGCTCGACGCGCACGGCCGCACCTACGCCGAGGAGGCGGGCATCCGGCTGCGGGACACCCCGCAGCCGCTGTACCGCCTCCTCGTCCTGGCCTGCCTGCTCAGCGCCCGGATCCGGGCATCCGTCGCCGTGGCCACCGCCCGCAGCCTCGCCGAGGCGGGCCTGAAGGACCCGCGCCGCATGGCCGAGGCCACGTGGCAGCGGCGGGTCGACGCGCTCGGCGCGGGCGGTTACCGCCGCTACGACGAGCGCACCGCGACCCAACTGGGCGACGGCGCCGAGCTGCTGCTGGACCGGTACGGCGGCGACGTCCGCCGGATGCGCGCCGCCGCCGACGGCGACCCCGGCCGCCTCCCGGACATCCTCCAGGAGGTCCCCGGCCTCGGCCCGGCCGGTGCGAGCATCTTCCTCCGCGAGGTCCAGGGCGTCTGGCCGGAACTCCTGCCTTACCTCGACGACAAAGCCCTCCAGGGCGCCGACCGGCTCGGCCTCCCCCGACGGCCCGACGCCCTCGCCCGGCTCGTCGCCCCCGAGGACACCCCGGCCCTCGCCGCCGCCCTCGTCCGCGCCGCACTCGACCAGGCGGTGGCGGACGACGTACGGCGCCGCGCGGGGGAGTGAGGGCGGCCCACCGCCCGCGGACACCGGGGCGCGGGAGCGGCGAAGCCGCGTGCCGCGCGTTGCGCGTGCCGCGCGTTGCGCGTGCCGCGCGTTGCGCGTGCCGCGCGTTGCGCGTGCCGCGCGTTGCGCGTGCCGCGCGTTGCGCGTGCCGCGCGTTG
>NZ_JBVJJR010000006.1:0-5451 GCF_055585605.1 Streptomyces sp. NPDC052910 | reverse complement strand
TGCGCGTGCCGCGCGGTTTCGGGGGTGCGGGGGCTTGCCCCCGCGGGAAACGGTGAAAGGGCGGGGTCGGGGCGCATCTCACGCCTGGCGACAGCCAGGCGAACGCCGCCCCGTCCGTCACGCCGCCCGCGCCAACGGCACCCGCTCCTCGGCCCGTTCCGCGCCGGCCGCCGCCCCCGCCACGTCCCGCGCCCGCCGCGGCCGGAGTGCGAGCCGGGGCCAGACGAGAAGCACCACCGGGTACACGGCGTAGCCCACGCGTGAGGCGGGGGCCAGCAGGATGGCCACCGTCAGCCCCAGCGCCAGCCGGTCGGCCGCCGCGACGGCGTCGGCGGGCGGCCGGAACAGAAGTGACGCCCCGACGACGGCGGCCCCGAGTAGCAGCAGGGACACGGCGACGGCCTCGCCGCGCGGCACCAGCACCGTGATCGCATGCCCGAGCAGCGGACTTTCGGCGCTGGACGGCGTGCCGCTCAGCCCCAGCGGGTACAGCACCGCGTTGCGCCGGAACGCCGCGCCGTCGGCCAGGGCGACGGGCACGACGGCGAGCAGGGCCGGGCCGACGGCCCACGCGGCGCACCGGGCGGCGGCGCGTCCGCCGTGGCGGGCGGCGAAGAGGGCGGCCAGCACCGGGAGAGCGGGCCAGGCCGTCCACTTGAGGGCCGCCGCCGCGCCCAGGGCGAGCCCGGCCGCCACCGGACGGTCCCGGTGGGCGAGGGTCAGGGACAGGCACAGCAGCCCGACGACCGGCGGGTCCACCCCGCCGATGGCGAGCGGCAGCGCGACGAGCGGACAGGCCGTGAGCCACCAGAGCCGCGAAGCCCGGGCGGGGGAACCGGCCGCGCGGGCGGCGGCGGTGAGGGCGGCGAGGAACCCGAGCAGGAACCAGAGCCGGGCGCTTGTCACGACGCCGTCGCCGAACAGGGCGTGCGGCAGGCCGAACAGCGCCATGCCCGGCAGGTAGGGGTTGAAGTCCCGGACCGCCTGGGGGTCCGGCCCGTACGGGGTTCCGGACGACAGCAGCAGGTCCGCGCCCCGCTCCACGACGCCCACCTCCATCTGCGCCTTGCCGATCGCCACGAGCCAGAGCAGGGGGACGACGAGCGCGCCGACGACGGCGGTCACCGCGGGGCCGCGCGCCCACGGGCGGGGGAGGAAGGCCGCGTGCAGGGCCGCGCACCCGTAGCCGGCGGCCGAGGTGAGGCCCCAGATCCGCTGTGAGGTGTCGTCAGGGGAGAGCAGGCCGACGACCAGTGAGGCGACGGCGCAGAGCGCGAGGAGCGGCCGGTCCCACCGCCGGACGCGCGCACGCGCCGCCGAGCGCCCGGACGGGGCGAGAGCAGTGAACATGGAACGCGACTATACATAGTGTGTATACATGCAGTGTCTAGATGGGGTGCATAGTCGCATGAGGGAAAGCGGGAGCGGCGGGCGCCCCGGCCCCGCTCCCGCCGACGCGGGGTCAGAGGCCCCCGCCGCCCTCCCGCCCGGCCGCGCCCGCGCCGACGCCGACCGGGGAACCGGCCTCCCCGTCACCCAGCGGGCGCCGCAGCGAAGACCGGCCCGACCGCCACGCCTCCACCACGTGACGGTCGAACCGCCCCTCGACCCACTGCGTGGCCGTGACGCCGAACTCCACGTCCACCGCCAGCCCGGGCTCCTCCCGCAGCAGCCCGCCGACGACGTCACGCCGTACCACCTGCTCGTGGACCGCGTCCGCCTCCACGTGCTCGGCGTAGAAACGGATGGCCGCGGGACCCGCTCCCAGCCGCTCCATGGCCCGGACCAGCCGCCGGGACCCCGGCGGCGACGTGCACTCCAGCGTCGCGAAGTGGCCGACCAGACAGCCGCGCAGCGCCCGGTGCAGGCCGAACAGCGACATCAGGTTGCCGGTGGCCAGGGTGACCGCGGGCACGGCGTCCACGTAGCGGCCGTAGGTGTCGTCCAGGCCCAGCTCCCGCATCAGGTCCGCGAACAACTGCGCGTGCACCCGGTCGGCCCGCCCCGCGCCGAACTCGTCGTACTCCACCGCCACCAGGCCGGCCTTGGCCGGGCCCGTGAGGCGGGGGATGGCCCAGGCGTGCGGATCGGCCTCCTTCAACTGGTAGACGGAGCGGTGCGCCGCGTACTCCCGCAACTGCCACCACTCGCCGTGGTCGCGCAGGAAGTACGAGGCGCCGTCCGCGTCGTCGCCGTCGTCCGCCGGCTCCGTGACCAGCTCGGCCAGCGCCGCGTCCAGGCCCTCCCCGGGCGGCGCGTCGGCCCGCAGCGCCGCCAGGAAGGCGCTCTCCAGCACCGCCCGCAGCCGCAGCACGCGCGGGTCCCACTCCCAGGCGTCGGACACGCCCGGCAGGCCGCGGTAGTGCAGTTCGTAGCAGAGGTGGAGGGCCAGTTGGACGTCCTCCCCATAGGGGTCGGCCGCGGCCACGGCGGGCGCGCCGGGCAGCGGGTCCCGGCCGTCGCCCGGGTCGCGGCCGAACAGTTCCAGGAGCGCGCCGGACAGTTCGCCGCGCGCGGCCGGACAGTGCATCGTGAGCCTCCGATGTCCGCGGGGTTCGCGAGGTTCGCGGGAGGAACGGTTACCCGGCGCCGGTCCCGTCACGCCCGGGGCCTGCGCCGGCGGCGGTGGCTGGTGTCGCACCAGGGGAACTCCTCGCTGCGCCGGCAGGTGCAGAGAGCCACCACCGGACGGTCCGAGCGCACGATCGAGCCGTCGTCCATGACCACCTCCACCGGGCCCTCGACCAGGAACGGCCCGTTCGGCTCGCGGGAGACCCGGCGGGCGGCCTTCGGCGCCGGAGCGGGGGTTGAGCCGCCCTGAGGGGAGGGCGGCTCCGTCCGCCGGGGCGGGCCGGGCGCCGCGGGCCCGGCGGCGTCCCGCACCACCGCGGGCCGCGGCGCCGAGGAAGGGTCCCGGTGCGAGAGGCGGCCGGACCCGACGCCGCTCGCCGACTCGCCCCCGGACGCCCGGCCCGGGTCAGCGCGTGTGCCGTCCACGGATCACCACCAGCTCCTCCTTGTCCTGCCCCGCCGCCAGCAGCCCGCGCTCCCGCAGCCAGCCCGCCCGGGCGCGCAGGACCGGGCCGAACGGCACCCACCTGCGCTCCACCACCTCGGCCTCCATACCGGCCGACCGCAGCAGTTCCAGCGTCCGCTCCTCCCCGCTCAGCGCCGACTGCACCAGCAGCAGCACCCCGGCCGGCCGCAGCAGCGGCGGCGCCTCCGCGCACAACTGGTCGAGGACCGCCCGGCCGTCGTCACCCGCCTCCCAGGCGCGCGCCGGCCCCCGCCCCGGGAACGTGCCGTCGGGCGAGGGGACGTACGGGGGATTGGCGAGGACGAGATCGAAGCGCTGGCCGGCGACCGGGGCGAGCAGATCACCCCGCCGCACCTCGATCCGGCACCCGGCGAGCAGGGCGTTCAGCCGCGCCGTGAGCACCGCCCGGAGCGAGGCGTCGACCGCCGTCACCCGCACGCCGCACCCCCGGCGGGCGGCCGCGACGGCCAGGGCGCCGGTCCCGGTCCCCACGTCGAGCACCCGCGCGCCGGCCGGCAGGGGCTCCCGTTCGAGCGCCTCGGCCAGCAGGAACGAGTCGTGCTGCGGCGCGTACACCCCGGGCGGCCGGACCAGCCGCCGCGGCCGGTGGGCCCGTGCGGTTCCGGTCGCCGACCCCGGGGCGGTGCGCACGGCGGGCGGGGTCTCCGAGGCCGTCACAGTTCCCGCAGGGCGGGCAGCAGTTCGTCGGTCGACCATTTCAGATACGACTCCTGGTGTCCGCCGCCGATCTGGACCAGCGCGATCTCCTCGAACCCGGCCTCGGCGTACGGCCGGACCGCCTCGACGAAGTCCTCCACCTTCGACCCGCAGGGAATGCTCTCCGCGATGTCGTCCTTGGTCACGAACTGGGTCGCGGCGGTGAACCCGCGGTCGTCCCGCAGCTCGGAGTTGACCTTCCAGCCCAGGCCGAACCAGCGGAACTGGTCGTGGGCCCGCTCGATCGCCGCGTCCCGGTCGGTGTCGTAGCAGACGGGCAGTTGCCCGACGCGGGGCTTCCCGGTGCCGCCGTGCCGGTCGAAGGCGTCCAGCAGCTCCTTCTTCGGCTCGGTGGCGATGACCAGGTCGGCCAGGTGCCCGGCCAGCCGGCACGACCGCTCGCCGGACACCGCGATGCCGATCGGCGGCGCGGTCTCCGGCAGGTCCCACAGCTTGGCGTGCTCGACGTCGTAGTGCGGGCCGTGATGGGTGAGGGTGCGGCCCTCGAAGAGGGCCCGGATGATCTCGGTCGCCTCCTCCAGCATCTCCAGCCGGACGTCCGGCGACGGCCAGCCGCCGCCCACCACGTGCTCGTTGAGGTTCTCGCCCGAGCCCAGCCCCAGCCGGAACCGGCCCTCCGACAGCAACTGCACGGTCGCCGCCTGCTGGGCGACCACGACCGGGTGGTAGCGCGTCGTCGGACAGGTCACGTACGTCATCAGCGGGATCCGCGAGGTCGCCTGCGCCGCGGCGCCCAGCAGCGCCCAGGCGTTCGGGGAGTGCCCCTGAGAGGGGAGCCAGGGGAAGAAGTGGTCGGAAGTGACGGAGAAGTCGAAGCCCGCCTTCTCGGCGCCCACCACGTGCTCGACCAGTTCCCGTGGCCCGGCCTGCTCGGTCATCATTGTGTAGCCGATGTGCACCATGCACCCCCGAGTGCCCTGAGCGCCGCGGGGGAAACCCGCCGTGCCGGCCCCGAGCCGTTCGGCCGTACGGGAGGTGCGCGCGGCGCGCCGGCGCGCGACACTCGGCCGTGAGGGGGGTGTCACACACCTCGGAAGGAAGGCGCGCGATGAGCGCCAAACACAAGGTCAAGGCCAAGGCCGAGCAGGCCGAGGGCCGGCTGAAGGAGGCCGCGGGACGCGCGGCCGGCGACCGCCGGACACAGGCGGAGGGCCGCACCGAGCGGGCCAAGGGAGACGTACGCGAGACGGCGGAGGACGTACGGCGCATCATGAAGAAGTGACCCGGGGCGCGGCGGACGGCCGCCCCCACCACAGCGAGATCGTCACCGGGGTCCCGGGCGCGCGGCGCCCGGGACCTTCGCACGCGCGGCGTCCGGGACCTTCGCACGCGCGGCGCCCCGGGGGTGCGGGGCCTTGCCACGCGCGGGGGGTTCTCGCTCGCCCGACGTCGGGGCCTTCCCCTGCGCGGCGCCCGGGGTGCGAGGGCCTTGCCGCGCGCGGCGCACGGGGTTGCAGCACGCCCGGAGTGCGGGGCCTGCCCCCCGCGCGGCGCCCGCGGGTTCCCGTTGCCCGGCGATGCTCGGTGTACGGGGCTCGGTGTACGGGGCCTTCGTTCACCCGGCTGTTCGTGCGGGGCCCGCTAGGCCGTTTCTTTCGGATCATCTGATCGTTGATCCGGTGTGCCGTTGACAGACGCGCAGTGGGCGCGGATTGAGCCGCTGCTGCCGGACCGGA
>NZ_JBVJJR010000005.1:475094-593028 GCF_055585605.1 Streptomyces sp. NPDC052910 | reverse complement strand
TCCGAACCCGGAAGCTAAGCCTTTCAGCGCCGATGGTACTGCATGGGGGACCGTGTGGGAGAGTAGGACGCCGCCGAACTAAATTTGATAAAGCCGTAGGCCCTGAATCGATATGATATCGATTCAGGGCCTACGGCTTTTTTGCGTTTCCCGATAGCATGACCGTCATGAGCGGTCGCGCACAACTGATGTGGGATGAAGCGGTCACCGGTTACGACTTCGGACCGGGGCACCCCATGGATCCGGTACGGCTCGCCCTCACCATGCGGCTCGTCGAGGCGTTCGGCCTGGACGAGACGATGCGCGTGGTGGCGGCCAAGCCGGCCGGGGAGTCGACTCTCCGGTTGGTACACCGTCAGGACTACATCGAGGCCGTCCGGGCCGCGTCGGCCGACCCGCGGGCTGCCGACCCCGCCTACGGGCTGGGCACCGCCGACGACCCCGCCTTCGCCGGCATGCACGACGCCGCCGCACTGATCGCCGGGCAGTCCGTCGCCGCCGCCGAGGCCGTGTGGAGTGACGAGGCCCTGCACGCCGTCAACTTCACCGGCGGGCTGCACCACGCGATGCCCGGGGCCGCCGCCGGCTTCTGCGTCTACAACGACGCCGCCCTCGCCGTCGCCCGGCTCCTCGAACTAGGCGCCGAGCGCGTGGCCTACGTCGACGTGGACGTCCACCACGGGGACGGCGTCCAGGCCGCGTTCTGGGAGGACCCCCGGGTCCTCACCGTCTCGCTGCACGAACACCCCCGCACCCTCTTCCCGCAGACCGGGTGGCCCGAGGAGACCGGCGCCCCGGAGGCCGAGGGAAGCGCGGTCAACGTGGCGCTGCCCGCCGGGACGGGGGACGCGGGATGGCTGCGGGCGTTCCACGCCGTCGTCCCCGAGCTGCTCGCCGCCTTCCGCCCGCAGGTGCTGGTGACCCAGCACGGCGCCGACACCCACTTCGAGGACCCCCTCGCGCACCTGACCGTCTCCCTGGACGCGCAGCGCCTCGTCGCCGAGGCCTGCCACGCCCTGGCCCACGAACACGCCGACGGGCGCTGGGTGGCCCTCGGCGGCGGCGGATACGCGGTCGTCGACGTCGTGCCACGGTCCTGGACCCACCTGTGCGCCGTCGCCGCCGGCCGGCCCCTGGAGCCCGGAACGGCCGTCCCGGAGGACTGGCGGCACGAGGTCTACCGGCGCACCCGCCAGTGGGGGCCGCTGCGGATGACCGACGGACCGCGGCCCGAATGGCGGGACTTCACGACCCACGGCTACGACCCGGCGGACCGGCTGGACCAGGCGATCCTGGCGACCCGGCGGGCCGTCTTCCCGGCCCACGGCCTGCTCCCATGAGTTCGGCCTGCTCCCCTGAGCTCGGCCTGCTCTCTTAAGACCGGTGCCCCGACGCCCCAGCCGGCCCTGAGCCCCCAGCGCGCCACCCCCCGGCCTGGGCCCGCACCCCGCACCCCGCCCTCCCGTACCCCGCCGCCGCCCACCTCCGTTACCCGTGCGTGGAACGCTTGCGCGCGCATCTGCTCGCCGCCGGTCTCGCCGGGGTCGTGGCCACCACCCGGGAGCGGAGCCTCGACCGGTACCGGAGGTTCGTGGCCGGGGATCCCGCGGTGCTGATGGGGCTGGAGCCGGAAGGTGACTGGCGCTACGAGGAACTGTTACGGCTGATGGGCCAAAGGTGTGGAGTTTCAGCCGATCCTGAACAGACTTCCGGGCATGATGTGATCGATCCGGATCGAACACTGGTGGCGCTGCGTGCCTTCGCGGAACGCCTCGCCACGGTCGCCGCGGCGGGCGCTCCGGTGTTGATCGGTACCGGTCATCCCCACCGGCTCCTGGGTTTCTACGCCGGTTTGGCCGCAGGCTTGTCGTCGGCGGGATGTGCTGTCCTCACCCCGGCGCAGGGTCGAAGTATCGACATAACGACCCGGTTTGGCGTACGCACATACAACCTTGACTACGTCCGGGGAGTCGCGATGGTGCGCGAACCCGGCGCGCGCGCCACCGCGAACGAGCCGGGCGCACACACGCATTCACCCCTCCCGCTTCGTACCGCGCTGGCCGCCGCGGCGGATGCCGGGGGCCCCCTCCCGGCCCTGGTCATCGGGGACCACGGGTGGGTCTGCGGGGCAGGTCAACTGGGTTTTGAGGCCGTCGGACTGGCGGACTCCGACGACCCCGCGGTCTTCGTCGGGGAGGCCGAGGGGAGGGTGTCCGTGGCCGTTCCGCTTGATGACACTGTGCGGTCTGATTACTACCGACCGCTTACTCGCTATGTACTCAATCGAGCGTGTCTGTCACGGTAGGCGGCCGATGGCTGCTCCTCTTCCCCACTCGCATCACCCGCCCCTAATCTGGGGAGTGAGCGCGCAGCGACGAGGAGTCACCGGAGGGGAAGCCGGTGCGCGTCATGTGCGGAAGGTTCAGGTGTGTCATGGCTGCTGGCGAAAGGCCTCTCAACGAGGTCGTGTTCCTGACCGTGGCGGAAGTCGCCGCGGTGATGCGCGTGTCCAAGATGACCGTGTACCGCTTGGTGCACAGTGGTCATCTGCCGGCGATCCGGGTGGGTAGGTCCTTCCGGGTCCCAGAGCAGGCGGTGCACGAGTACCTCCGTGAGTCATTTGTGGGGGTGGAAACCGCCTGACGAGGACCTCGGATTACGCTGTTCGCCCGGTGCCGGGTAGGCTGGCCCGATGTAGGTCGTGTGGGCTCGGACGCCCCGCACCGAGTGAATCGATGTAAGCGAGGGTAGTCGTGGGCTCTGTTATCAAGAAGCGGCGCAAGCGGATGGCCAAGAAGAAGCACCGCAAGCTGCTCAAGCGCACTCGCGTTCAGCGCCGCAACAAGAAGTAAGCAGCATCGCTGTGTTCGTCCCGCAGCCCTCCCACCGCCTCGGCGGTGGGAGGGCTGCGGTGCACCCGGCCGCAGGTCATCCGGGCAGAGTTCACCCGGCCGCGGTGCATCCGGTCCCGGGAGGCGCGGCACGGCGTATGGCGGGTACGGCGTGTACGGCGCCCCGAGAGGCTCGCGGGGCCCATGGGGCCCGTCGGGCCGGGCGGGGCCTCCCACGCCGCGTACGGCGGTCCACGCGGCTGGAAATGTCGCTCCCCGCGACGAGCGCACGTCACAGCGCGACGGCGAGCCGCTACGGTGGCCGCCACAGGGCGCCCGGGGCCGGACCTGGGGCACCCGTGAGCGGGTGGGAGACATCCCCACGGAAGGGAAGGCGCTGACCTTGGGCAGGGTGGTGCTCGTCACCGGAGTCGCACGCCGGCTGGGCGGCCGGTTCGTCCGCCGGATCCTGCGGGAGCCCGGCGTCGAGAGGGTCGTGGCGGTGGACGCGGTGCCGCCCGAGCACGGGCTGGGCGGGGCCGAGTTCGTCCGGGCCGACATCCGGCAGCCCGCCATCGCCCGGGTGCTGACCGAGTACGCGGTCGACACCGTGGTCCACATGGACGTCAGCGGCACCCCGCTCGGCAAGCGCGGCAGTGGCCGGGGGAGTCGGGGCACGGTCAAGGAGACCAACGTCATCGGCACCATGCAGTTGCTGGGTGCCTGCCAGAAGACCCCCTCCGTGCGGCGGCTGGTCGTGAAGTCCACCACGAGCGTCTACGGCTCGGCGCCCCGTGACCCGGCGGTCTTCACCGAGGCGACGCCGCCCAAGTCGCTGCCCGGCGGCGGCTTCGCGAAGGACGCCGTCGAGGTCGAGGGGTACGTCCGCGGGTTCGCCCGCCGGCGGCCCGACGTGGCGGTGTGCGTGCTGCGCTTCGCCAACCTGCTCGGCCCTCGCGCCGACTCGCCGCTCGCCGAGTACTTCTCGCTGCCCGTGCTGCCCACGGTGTTCGGCTTCGATCCCCGGCTGCAGTTCGTGCACGAGGACGACGCCGTCGAGGTGCTGCGGATCGCCGCCTCGGAGCCCGCCAGGGGCACGCTCAACAGCGGGACGTTCAACATCGCGGGCGACGGCGTCGTCCTGCTCTCACAGGCCGCCAGACGCCTCGGGCGCCCCACCCTGCCGTTCTTCCTCCCCAGCGTCACGTGGGCCGGCTCCGCGCTGCGGGCCGTCGGGATGCTGGACTTCTCACCGGAGCAGATCCGGCTCCTCACCCACGGCCGTGTCGTGGACACCACCCAGATGCGGGAGACGCTCGGCTTCCACCCCCGGTACACCTCGGCGGGGGCCTTCGCCGACTTCACCCGGAGCCGTGGCACCGGTCTGCTGCCGCCCCACACCCTCGCCCGTACCGTCGACCGGATCGCCGCCGCGGTGCCTGCCGGCCGCGGCCTGAAGTGAGGAGCGCACGCACCATGGCGGACGCGAAGGTCATCCCGTTCGGCGAGGAGCCGCGGTCCCGGCGGCGGTCGCGGCGCGGCGCCACGGGCGGCCGTACCCCGCGGGCCGCCGCGGCGCCCCTCGCGCCCGTCCCGCCGCCGCGCGAGGAGCCGGAGGAGCCGGCCGCGGCGGACGCCGCTCCGGAGGCCTCCGGAGCCGCACGGGAGGCCGCGGACGGCTGGGAGCGGAAGCTCGCCCACGGGCTGAACTTCCTGCGCCGCCGGATCACCGGCGACTACGAGGTGGACGAG
This sequence comes from Streptomyces sp. NPDC052910, assembly GCF_055585605.1. Taxonomy (NCBI): domain Bacteria; kingdom Bacillati; phylum Actinomycetota; class Actinomycetes; order Kitasatosporales; family Streptomycetaceae; genus Streptomyces; species Streptomyces sp. NPDC052910. The sequence goes on along the minus strand of NZ_JBVJJR010000005.1, from coordinate 588,445 downwards.
TTCGGCTTCGACCGAGAACTCACCGACCAGGTCGTGCTCTCCGCCCTGCGCCCGTTCGCCGAGAAGTACTTCCGGGTGGAGGTGCGGGGCATCGAGAACATTCCGGAGAAGGGCGCGGCACTGGTCGTCGCCAACCACTCCGGGACGCTTCCGATCGACGGGCTGATGCTCCAGGTCGCCGTGCACGATCACCACCCGGCGGCGCGGCACGTCCGGATGCTCGCCGCGGACCTGGTCTTCAAGCTGCCGGTGGTCAACGAGATCTCCCGCAAGCTCGGTCACACCCTCGCCTGCGCCGAGGACGCGCAGCGGCTGCTGGAGCGCGGCGAGGTGGTGGGCGTGATGCCGGAGGGCTTCAAGGGGATCGGGAAGCCGTTCTCGGAGCGGTACCGGTTGCAGCGCTTCGGCCGGGGCGGCTTCGTCTCGACGGCGCTGCGGGCCGGCGCGCCGATCGTCCCGTGCTCGATCGTCGGGGCCGAGGAGATCTACCCGATGATCGGCAATGCCAAGACGCTGGCGCGGCTGCTGGGGCTGCCGTACTTCCCGCTGACGCCGACGTTCCCCTGGCTCGGGCCGCTGGGCGCGGTGCCGCTGCCGACGAAGTGGACGATCCAGTTCGGGGAGCCGGTGCCCACCGAGGGGTATCCGCCGGAGGCGGCGGACGATCCGATGCTGATGTTCAACCTGACCGATCAGGTGCGGGAGACGATCCAGCACACCCTCTACAAGCTGCTGGTGCAGCGGCGGTCCGTGTTCTTCTGAACCCCGTCCGCGTTCTTCCCGACCCCGTCCGCGGCGGCCTGCCCTTGCCCGCGCCCACCCGGGGATCGCGCCCGCCCGGGGAACCGGGCCCGCTCGTACGGGCACGAGAACGGCGGCCGGTGTTCCCCGTGGAACACCGGCCGCCGCGTCACGTCAGGCCCTGACCGCTACTTCTGCTCCTCGCCGTGGATGCCGAGCCCGGGAAGGATGTCCGGCAGCAGCGGCGGGAGGGTGACGTCCGGCTGCTTGGACGGCTTGCCGTCCCTGCCGTGCGGCGCGGTACCGGTCGGGCTCTCCGCCGACGGAGCGGGCGGGTGGAGCAGGCCCGTGCCACCGAGCAGCCCTTCCTGCTCGTCCTGGGCGCTCTGGGAGGGCGCCGCCGGGCGGTGTGAGGCGTGCTTGCCGCCGCCGCTCGCCGACGTGTGGGGCGCGGGGGCGCTGTGGCCCGGGGTGCCCCGGTGGTCGGTGTGCGGGGTGGCGGTGGCGTGCCGTCCGCCGTTCTCGTGCCGGTCCTTGTCGTGGATCAGCGACTGCAGCGGCTCGATCTCGTCGTCTATGGCTCTGAAGACCGAGCTGACGTCGTCCCGGACGTCGGTGAGCGGGAGCGGCAGCCGGTCGCGGAGCTGGCTCCAGCCCTCGCGGTGCGAGGCGGTGAACGAGGAGAGCCGCCGCAGCGGGCCCAGGGAGCCGTCGTGCTCGTACGCGGCCCGGAGCAGGCGGTGGCCCTCGGAGACGTCCTGGCGCATGCCCGTGAGGGTCCTGCGGATCTCGCTCAGCTCCTCGTGGTCGAGGTGGCCGGAGCGGTCCCGCTCCATCAGCCGGCGGGCCTCCTGGAGGCGGGTGGACGCCTGGTCGAGGAGGATGCCGCCGCGCTCGGAGTCGCTGTCGGCCATGCCGAGCTTGAGGTCCTCCATGCCGCGCTTGAGCCCGTAAAGGGTGTCGCCCGGAAGGGCGTTGGAGCTGGCGGCGGCGACTCCGCCGAGCGCTCCGGCCGCGACGCCCACCGTGAGCCCGCCGGCCGCCAGCCCCTTGGACCAGCGGGAGCGCGGCTTGAGCCGGCCGAGCGGGCCGGCCCGGTGGGCTCCCCGGCCGGTGGTCCCGGCCGCCGCCGAGGCCTTCCGGGGCTCCGGCACCGTCGCGGTGCCCCCGGCGAACTGGGCCTCCATGGCGGCGATCAACTGCGCCCGTTGCACGGTCCGTACCTCCGGATCGAGCTCCGGAGCGGGCAGCGCGGCGAGTCCGCCCGCCAGGCTCAGCAGCCGTTCCCGCTCGGCCTCGCCCACCGGTGGGTCGGTCCGTACGGCCGCCTCGCCCTGGAGTTCCTGCTCCTCCAGGGCTTGGGCGAAGGCGTTCGCCCGCCGGTGCGCCGAAACGTTCGCGATCACAGGCGGCACCTCCTCTCGTCATGACGAATCGACTCCCCCGGACACCTGGAGGTTGCACGCCTTGAGTGCATCCACTCGAACGAGTGAGTGTGTGCGGGCATGGCGCGACAGCGGGAAGTCTGCATCCCGCACAACGAGCGGCGTGGCAGTCGGGTTACGCGCCGCCGTCGCGGGCGGGCCGTCGGGGCGGCCGGCCGGCGGGTCCCGGCGGCGTCTCACCGGGAGTCGGCGGCGTCTCAGCGGGCGTCGTCGGGGAGGAGCCGGGCGAGGGTGCGGACGGCCCGGTACTGCAGGGTCTTGATCGCGCCTTCGTTCTTGCCCATGACCCGGGCGGTCTCGGCGACCGACAGGCCCTGGAGGAAGCGCAGGGTGACGCACTCCTGCTGCTGGGGGTTGAGCTTGCGCACCGCCTCCAACAGGGCGGCGTTGGACAGGGATTCGAGGACGGAGTCCTCGGGGCTGCGCTCGACCTCGTTGGCGTCGAGCATCTCGCCGGTGGTGACCTCCAGGCGGAACCGGGAGGACTTGAAGTGGTCGGCGACCAGGTTGCGGGCGATGGTGACCAGCCAGGCGCCGAAGTCGCGGCCCTGCCAGGTGAAGGTGCCGATGCGGCGCAGGGCGCGCAGGAACGTCTCGCTGGTCAGGTCCTCGGCCGTGGCCCGGCCGCCGACGCGGTAGTAGATGTAGCGGTAGACGGTGTCCGCGTACTGGTCGTAGAGCCGGCCGAAGGCCTCGGCCTCGCCGGCCTGGGCGCGCTCGACGAGGTCCAGCATGCGGGCGCTGTCGCTGTCGGCGCTGGGGCGGCGCGTCGTAGTGGTGGTGGCCGTGGTGGCCGCGGCGCCGCGGCGGGTGCGTCTGCCGACGGCGGCGCCGGCCTCGGCGAGGGCGTAGCAGGGGCTCCTTTGCCCGGCAGCGCCAACGGCTACCGCGGGGACGGGTGTGGCGAAGGCGGGGACGGCGTACGCGGTGGGGACGAAGCCGCGCAGGCGGTCGACGACCGCTGCGCGCAGCGTAGCCAGGCCCGAGGCGTCAACCCCGACGTGTGGGTACACGGGACTCCCAGAGGCAGAGCTTCCATCACGTGCAGTGCCGGTGCGTTCACTCGACGTAGGGACAAGCGAGGTACCGGATTGCGTCTGAGGAGAATAACCCTTCGTACAGGCAGCACTACACCGAGTTGCTCAAATCATCGTTTCCGTTCGCACTTCCACCTATTGCTGCACGTTCAAATATCGAACTGACAGCGGAAGTTGACCGTATTTGCTGTGCGTGTGGTCGATTGGGCAGCGTGTTGTGGCAATCCGGACACGGCAGGACTGTCGGGGGCTGTGTGGGGGTATGACAACCGGATTGCCTGTGGGGGAACGCCGGTTACGCAGCGTGGCGCGTGGGACGTCTGCGGCTCGCCTGGGTGATCGCTCGATCCGGTGACGGCGGCCCGGACGGCCGGGTCCGGGCGGCTCGGGGAAACAGGCGCCGGAACGGTCCGGAAACGGCGGCGGGCCTTCGGGAGCCGGGGGATCCGTGGAGACGGCCGGGGCGCGTCAGCGGCGGCGGCGGTGCAGGGCGACGGCCGCGGCGGTGCCGCCCGCCAGGGCGCCCAGGCCGACGGCGGCCGGGATGCCGATCCGGGCCGCCTTGCGGCCGGTGCGGTAATCGCGCAACTTCCAGTTGTGCTCCCGGGCGTGGCGCCGCAGCCGGGCGTCCGGGTTGACCGCGCAGGGGTGGCCGACCAGCGAGAGCATCGGGATGTCGTTGGCGGAATCGCTGTACGCGGCGCACCGGGAGAGGTCCAGGCCCTCGGCCGCCACCAGGGCGCGGACGGCCTCCGCCTTGGCCGGGCCGTGCAGCATCTCGCCGACGAGCTTGCCGGTGTAGACGCCGCCGACGGACTCGGCGACGGTGCCGAGGGCGCCGGTCAGGCCGAGCCGGCGGGCGATGATCGTCGCGGTCTCCACGGGGGCCGCCGTCACCAGCCAGACCTTCTGGCCCGCGTCCAGGTGGGCCTGGGCGAGGGCGCGGGTGCCGGGCCAGATGCGCTCGGCCATGTACTCGTCGTAGATCTCCTCGCCGACGGCCATGAGCTCGGAGACCCGGTGGCCCTTGACGATCGACAGGGCGCTGTCGCGCGCGTCCTGGATGTGGGCGGGGTCCTCGTTGCCGGCCAGCCGGAACCAGGCCTGCTGCCAGGCGAACCGGGCGAGTTCGCGCTTGCGGAAGAAGTGCCGCTTGTAGAGGCCGCGGCCGAAGTGGAACAGGGCGGCGCCCTGCATCACCGTGTTGTCGAGGTCGAAGAAGGCCGCGGCCTTGGCGTCGCCCGCGACGGGGAACTCCGGCTCCGCGGCCCGCGCGCCCTTCTTCCCGGTCGTGGCGCGGGTCTCGCCGGTCGCGGCGGGCGTCTCCTCGACGCCGGCCGGGGCCGCCTCCCGGGCCTCCTGCTCCTGGACCGTCTTGCGGGCGGCCTCGGCCGCCGCCTCACCCGCCCGGACGCTGCGCGCGGTGGCGTAGCGGCGCGGCGAGAGCCACGTGAGCCAGGACAGCCAGCGGAACTCGAGGCGCCCGGCGAAGGGGCTCCTGCCGGGACGGCGGTCGGGCGACGGGTGGGCCATGCCGCGAGCATAGCCAGTTTGTTCGGAGTGATCAGGACGGCCCGGGAGCCCTGGCGTGAACGATACGTGTCGGTAGCGTCACACAGTCACGCGCGCGTGGCCGAGCTCAGCCGCCCAGGGCCTTGCGCAGCCGGTCCGGGTTCACGCGCCAGAAGTCGTGCTGCTCGCCGTCGATCAGGACGACCGGGATCTGCTCCCAGTACCTGCGGTGCAGCTCCTCGTCCTGAGTGATGTCCTTCTTCTCCCAGCGGGTCCCCAGCGCGTCGCAGACCTCGGCGATCACGGCCTCGGCGGCGTCGCAGAGGTGGCAGCCGGGCTTGCCGACGAGGGTGACGACGTGGTCCGCGGGGTTCTTGCGGCGGCGCAGCAGACTCATGACGTCATTGTGCCGGGGCCGGAGGGGGCCGTTCGGGCGGGGAGGGGGCCGGGCGGGCCCTGGACGCGAGGGCCGGGCGGTCGCTCCGGGCGGCTTCCGCGCGGGGCGATTGGGTGCCTGAGTCGACTACCATCATGGGCGATTTGTAGGTGTCCGGGGGTATAGCGGTGAGGAGTGATCGCCCGTGTCCCCGTCAGCCGACCCCTGGTGCGGGCGTGACGTGCGTGGTTGTCGACGCCATCCCGTCAATGGTTCCCCGAACGGGCCGAAAGACCGCGTGACGCCTGTCACTTTGCACGGACAAAGCGGACACCATCTTTGTGCACGCGTTCACAAAGACATAGCCTGCATACGACGGGGCGGTCCTGGGACAGGGCGCCGCCCGCAGCCCCGCTCTACCCGCAGGAGCACCGTGGCAACTGGCCGAACTCACCGACCGGCGACCCGAAGCCGAGGGATTCCCGAGGCCACCGTCGCCCGGCTTCCGCTGTACCTGCGCGCGCTGACCGCGCTCTCCGAGCGCTCGGTCCCCACGGTCTCCTCGGAGGAGCTCGCGACGGCTGCGGGAGTCAACTCCGCCAAGCTGCGCAAGGACTTCAGCTACCTCGGCTCGTACGGCACCCGCGGCGTGGGCTACGACGTCGAGTACCTCGTCTACCAGATCTCCCGCGAGCTCGGCCTCACCCAGGACTGGCCGGTCGTCATCGTCGGCATCGGCAACCTCGGCGCCGCGCTCGCCAACTACGGCGGCTTCGCCTCCCGCGGCTTCCGCGTCGCGGCCCTGATCGACGCCGACCCCGCGATGGCGGGCAAGCCGGTGGCCGGCCTGCCCGTGCGGCACACCGACGAACTCGAGTCGATCATCAGCGACAACGGCGTCTCCATCGGCGTCATCGCCACCCCGGCCGGCGCCGCCCAGCAGGTCTGCGACCGCCTGGTGGCCGCCGGGGTCACCTCGATCCTCAACTTCGCGCCGACCGTGCTCGCGGTGCCGGAGGGCGTCGACGTCCGCAAGGTCGACCTGTCGATCGAACTCCAGATCCTGGCCTTCCACGAACAGCGCAAGGCCGGCGAGGACGACAGCCGGCCCGGCCCGGTCGCCAAGGCCGGTCCTTCGCGACCGGGAAGCACCCGTCCGGCCGCCGCCACGGCGGCCCGTGACGGCAGGAAGGGTCCGGACGGGGACGTCCCCGCCGTGATGCCGGCATGAGCCTGCTCGTCGTGGGTCTCAGCCACCGCAGCTCGCCGGTGAGCGTGCTGGAGCGGGCCTCCCTGACCCCCGGGGCCCGGGCCGCGCTGGTGCACGACACCCTCGCGGCCGAGCCGGCCACCGAGGCGGCCGTCCTCGCCACCTGCAACCGCATCGAGCTCTACGCCGACGTGGACAAGTTCCACGCCGGTGTCGCCGAGCTGTCCACCCTGCTCGCCCGCCACACGGGCGTGGCGCTGGACGAGCTCACCCCGCACCTCTACGTCCACTACGAGGACCGGGCCGTCCACCACCTCTTCTCGGTGGCCTGCGGCCTGGACTCGATGGTCGTCGGCGAGGGCCAGATCCTCGGCCAGATCAAGGACGCCCTCGCCCTGGCCCAGGAGCTGCACAGCGCCGGCCGGCTGCTCAACGACCTGTTCCAGCAGGCCCTGCGGGTCGGCAAGCGCGCCCACAGCGAGACCGGCATCGACCGGGCCGGGCAGTCGCTCGTCACCTTCGGCCTGGAGCAGCTCCACGACGGTCCGTCCGTCGAGGAGTGGGCCGCGGGCAAGCGCGCCTTGGTCATCGGCGCCGGCTCGATGTCCTCCCTCGCCGCCGCCACCCTGGCCCGCGCGGGCGTGGCCCACGTGGCCGTCGCCAACCGGACCCTGGAGCGGGCGCGGCGGCTGGCGGAGATCCTGACCGAGCCCGGTACCGGCGGGAAGGTCACCGCGAGCGCCGTGGAGATGAGCGTCCTGCCGGAGGAGCTGGCGCTCGCCGACATCGTCGTCTCCTGCACCGGTGCCACCGGCCTGGTCCTCACGGCCGACGCGGTCACCGCCGCGCTCGCCGGCCGGCCGGGCTGCGCGGTCGACGCCGACTGCGCCGGCGGCACCCGCCTCGCCCTGCTCGACCTCGCCATGCCGCGCGACATCGACGCCGCCGCGCACGGCATCGACGGTGTGCGGTTCGTCGACATCGAGGCGCTGGCCGAGGCCTCGGTCGACGCGCCGATGGCCGCCGACGTCGACCGGGTGCGGACCATCGTCTCCGACGAGGTCGCCGCGTTCGGCGCCGCCCAGCGCGCAGCCCACATCACCCCGACCGTGGTCGCCCTGCGCACCATGGCCGCGGACGTGGTCGCCGGTGAGATCGCCCGGCTCGACGGGCGGCTGCCCGGGCTGGACGACAAGCAGCGCGCCGAGATCACCCAGACCGTCCGCCGCGTCGTCGACAAGCTGCTGCACGCACCGACCGTGCGGGTCAAGGAGCTGGCCGCGACCCCCGGCGGCGCCGGCTACGCCGACGCCCTGCGGGAGCTCTTCGACCTCGACCCGCAGGCGGTCGCCGCCGTCAGCCGGGCCGACGCGCGGCTCGACACCAAGAACAACGCACGGGAGTCGGCATGAACGGCACAACCACCGCCCCGCTGCGCCTGGGGACCCGGCGCAGCAAGCTGGCGATGGCCCAGTCGGGGCAGGTCGCCGAGGCGGTGCGACGGCTGACCGGCCGCCCGGTCGAGCTGGTCGAGATCACCACCTACGGGGACGTCTCGCGCGAGCACCTGGCGCAGATCGGCGGCACCGGCGTGTTCGTCTCCGCGCTGCGCGACGCGCTGCTCGCGGGCGAGGTGGACTTCGCCGTCCACTCGCTCAAGGACCTGCCGACCGCGCAGCCCGACGACCTGGTCCTGGCCGCCGTACCGCGCCGCGAGGACCCGCGCGACGTACTGATCGCCCGCGACGGCCTGTCCTTCGAGGAACTGCCGGCCGGCGCCCGGATCGGCACCGGCTCGCCGCGCCGCATGGCCCAGCTCAACGCCTGGGCCCGGACGCTCGGCAAGGAGATCGAGACCGTGCCGGTCCGCGGCAACGTCGACACCCGGCTGGGCTTCGTCACCGGCGGGGAACTCGACGCGGTCGTGCTGGCCGCCGCCGGGCTGACCCGCCTCGGCCGGATCGACGTGGCGACCGAGTTCCTGTCGCCCGACACCGTTTTGCCCGCCCCCGGCCAGGGGGCCCTGGCGATCGAGTGCGCCGCCACCGCCGCGCCGCTCGCCGCCGTGCTCGCCGAGCTCGACGACCCGTACACCCGGGCCGCCGTGACCGCCGAGCGTTCCCTGCTCGCCGCCCTGGAGGCCGGCTGCTCCGCACCTGTCGGTGCGCTGGCCGACCTTTCCCCAAGCTCTCGACTTCGCTCGAGCAGGGGATACCCCAACGGAGACGAGCAGAACGTACCCGAAATGCGCCTGCGCGGCGTCGTCGGCACCACCGACGGCTCGACGCTGGTGCAGATGTCCACCACCGGTCCCGTTCCCGCGTCGCACCGCGACGCCCTGGCCCTCGGACGCGAGCTCGCGTCCGACATGCTGGACAAGGGTGCGGCCGGTCTTATGGGGGAGCGAGCACATTGAACCCCACCGCCCCGAACCACCCCGCGCACGGGCACGTCACCTTCCTCGGTGCGGGCCCCGGAGACCCGGGACTGCTGACGCTCCGCGCCGTCGAGGCGCTCGCGTCCGCGGACGTCCTGATCGCCGACCCACAGGTGCTGGAGGTGGTGCGCGCACATGCGCGCGCGCATGTGGACATGCCCGCGCAGCCGGTCCCTGACGAGGTGTCAAAGGCCGCCGACATCCCTGTCCTCAGGGACACCGCCAATCTTGTCATGACGGCCGCGCGCGGCGGCAAGCGGGTCGTCCGTGCGGTGCTCGGCGACCCGGGCCTCGACGGGAACGCCGCCGACGAGATGCTCGCCTGCGCCACCGAGGGCATCACCTTCGAGGTGGTCCCCGGCATCGCCACCGCCGTCGGCGTGCCCGCCTACGCGGGCGTCCCGCTGCGCGACCCGAAGGGCGGCGACGTGCGGTTCGTCGACGCCCGGACCGCCTCCGAGACCTGCTGGTCCGAGGTGGGCGCGAGCGAGGCCACCGTCGTGGTGACCACCACCCTGGACGCCGTCACCGCGGCGGCCGGGGAGCTGGTCGCGGCCGGCCGCAAGCCGGACACCCCGCTGAGCGTCACCGTCGCTGGCACCACCACCCGCCAGCGCACCTGGACGGCCACCCTGGGCACCATCGCCCAGGTGCTCAAGGCCGCCAAGGTGCTGCCGTCGCCCGACGGCGGCCAGCCGGTGATAGCCGTGGTCGGCGAGCGCAGCGCGGCCGAGCGGCGCGAGCCGCTGTCCTGGTTCGAGTCCAAGCCGCTGTTCGGCTGGAACGTCCTGGTGCCGCGCACCAAGGAGCAGGCCGCGTCGCTCTCCGACCAGCTCCGCTCGTACGGCGCCGTGCCGCACGAGGTGCCGACCATCGCCGTGGAACCGCCGCGCACCCCGCAGCAGATGGAGCGCGCGGTCAAGGGCCTGGTCACCGGCCGCTACGAGTGGATCGCCTTCACCTCCGTGAACGCGGTCAAGGCCGTCCGCGAGAAGTTCGAGGAGTACGGGCTCGACGCCCGTGCCTTCGCCGGCATCAAGGTCGCCGCCGTGGGCGAGCAGACCGCGAAGTCGCTGATCGAGTTCGGCGTCAAGCCGGACCTGGTGCCGAGCGGCGAGCAGTCGGCCGCCGGGCTGCTGGAGGACTGGCCGCCCTACGACCCGGTCTTCGACCCGATCGACCGCGTCTTCCTGCCGCGCGCCGACATCGCCACCGAGACCCTGGTGGCCGGTCTGATCGAGCTCGGCTGGGAGGTGGACGACGTCACCGCCTACCGGACGGTGCGCGCCTCGCCGCCGCCGGCCGAGACCCGCGAGGCGATCAAGGGCGGCGGCTTCGACGCCGTGCTCTTCACCTCCTCGTCCACCGTGCGGAACCTGGTCGGCATCGCCGGCAAGCCGCACAATGTCACCGTCATCGCCTGCATCGGCCCCGCCACCGCGAAGACCGCGGAGGAGCACGGGCTGCGGGTGGACGTGCTGTCGCCCGAGCCCTCGGTGCACAAGCTCGCCGAGGCGCTCGCGGAGTTCGGGGCCGCGCGGCGCGACGCCGCGATCGAGGCCGGGGACCCGGTCACGCGCCCGAGCGAGCGGCGGCCCGGATCGCGTAGGAGGGCACGGAGTTGAGCACCACGTACGGCACGTTCCCGGGGGCCCGGCCCCGGCGGCTCCGCACCACCCCGGCCATGCGCCGGATGGTCGCCGAGTACCGCCTGCACCCGTCCGACCTGATCCTTCCCGCCTTCGTGCGGGAGGGCGTCACCGAGCCGGTGCCGATCTCGGCCATGCCCGGGGTCGTGCAGCACAGCCGCGACACGCTCCGCCGGGCCGCCGTCGAGGCGGTGGCCGCGGGGGTCTCCGGGATCATGCTCTTCGGTGTGCCCGAGGAGGAGAAGAAGGACGCCGTCGGTACCGCGGGTACCGATCCGGACGGCATCCTCCAGGTCGCCGTCCGCGATGTGAAGGCCGAGGTCGGTGACGAGCTCGTCATCATGTCCGACCTGTGTCTGGACGAGTTCACGGATCACGGGCACTGCGGTGTGCTCGACTCCGACGGGCGGGTCGACAACGACGCCACTCTCGAGCGGTACGCCGAGATGGCGCAGGTGCAGGCCGACGCGGGCGTTCACGTGGTCGGGCCCAGCGGGATGATGGACGGTCAGGTCGGGGTCATCCGGGACGCGCTCGACCAGACCGGGCACGAGGACGTGTCCATCCTGGCCTACACCGCCAAGTACGCGTCCGCGTTCTACGGGCCGTTCCGGGAGGCCGTCGGGTCCTCGTTGCAGGGGGACCGGAAGACGTACCAGCAGGATCCGGCGAACCTGCGGGAGTCGATGCGCGAGCTCGCGCTCGACCTCGACGAGGGCGCCGACATGGTCATGGTCAAGCCGGCCATGCCCTACCTCGACGTGCTCGCCAAGGTCGCGGAGGCGGTGGACGTCCCCGTCGCGGCGTACCAGATCTCCGGGGAGTACGCGATGGTCGAGGCGGCGGCCGCCAATGGGTGGATCGACCGGGAGCGGGCCATTCTGGAGACGCTCACCGGGATCAAGCGGGCGGGTGCCGACATGATCCTGACGTATTGGGCGACGGAGGTCGCTCGGCGGCTCGGCTGACGCCTTGGGGGTGCCCTGGCCCCGCCCTTTCACCGTTTCTTGCGGGGGGGGGGGCGAGCCCCCGCACCCCCGAGCGCGCCTGCGGTGTTTGGGACACCGCTTCAAACCTCCCGTGTCACCCACACAGGTCATCTCTCCGCGAATCCGGACACCCCTGGCGTCCGCAAACCGAACATGACTACTCTGCGTGTCAGGTCGCTCACTCTGTGGAGGCGTGCATGAGTCATGAGCCGGATCTCGCCGACGACTGGGAATACACGCTCCAGGTCCCTTCCGACCCGATGGCACCATGCATCGCCCGCCGCACCCTCCGCACCATCTTGGAGGAGCACGGTTTTCTCGAACTCGCCGACACCGCCGAGCTGCTGACGTCCGAGCTGGTCACCAACGCCTACCGGTACTCCGACGGGCCCGCGTCCGTGCGGGTGCGGCGGGACGGCGACCGGGTGCGGGTCGCCGTCTGGGACACCAATCCGCGGATGCCCGCCCTGGACGCCGTCGGGGCCGCCGACGCGGCCGGGGCCGAGGCCGAGCAGGGCCGGGGGCTCGGCATCGTCCGGCGGTGTGCCGACAGTTGGGGCGGGTTCGCGCTCCGGGACCAACCCCAGGGGCTGGTCGGCAAGTTGATCTGGTTCGAGCTCGGGGCCCCCGGGAGGTGAGCCGTCAGAGGCGCTCGGGCGTGTGGATGCCCAGCAGCGCCATGCCCTGCCGCAGCGTGCGGGCGGTCAGGTCGACGAGGAACAGGCGGTTCTCCACGACCTCCCGCGCGTTCTCGTCGCTGAGCACCTGGCACTGGTCGTAGAACGTCGTCAGCAGCGAGGCGAGCTGGTACAGGTAGCCGGCCAGCTTGTGCGGCTCGTACGACGTGGCGACCTCGGTGACGATCTCGCCGAACTGGTCCAGGTGCAGGCCCAGCGCCCGCTCGGCGGGGGCCAGCGGCAGCTCCGGGTGGGCGGCCGGGGCGACCTCGCCCGCCTTGCGGAGGATCGAGCGGATCCGCGCGTAGGCGTACTGGAGGTAGACGGAGGTGTCGCCGTTGAGCGACACCATCTGGTCCAGGTCGAACTTGTAGTCACGGGAGACGGAGGTGGACAGGTCGGCGTACTTCACCGCGCCGATGCCCACGTGCCGGCCGTTCTCCACGATCTCCCGCTCCGACAGACCGACCTTCTCGGCCTTGTCGCGCACCACGGCCGTGGCCCGGTCGATCGCCTCGTCCAGCAGGTCCACCAGCCGGACCGTCTCGCCCTCACGGGTCTTGAACGGCTTGCCGTCCTTGCCCAGCACCGTGCCGAAGCCGAGCATCACGGCCTGGGTGTCGCCGGTCAGCCAGCCCGCCCGGCGCGCCGTCTCGAAGACCATCTTGAAGTGCAGCGACTGGCGGCTGTCCACCACGTACAGCAGGGTGTCGGCCTTGAGGTTGAACACCCGGTCGCGGATCGCCGACAGGTCCGTCGCCGCGTAGCCGAAGCCGCCGTCGGACTTCTGGACGATCAGCGGGACCGGCTTGCCCTCCGGGCCCTTCACGTCGTCGAAGAAGACGCACAGCGCGCCCTCCGAGCGGACCGCGACGCCGGACTCCTCCAGGAGGCGGCAGGTCTCGGCGAGCATGTCGTTGTAGCCGGACTCGCCGACGATGTCCTCGTCGCGGATCGCCACGTCCAGCTTGTCGAAGACCGAGTAGAAGTAGATCTTCGACTCGTCGACGAACCGCTGCCAGAGGGCGAGGGTCTCCTCGTCGCCCGCCTGGAGGTCCACCACCCGGCGCCGGGCGCGGGCCTTGAACGCGTCGTCGGAGTCGAACAGGGTGCGGGACGCCTTGTAGAGCCGGTTGAGGTTGGACATCGCCTCCTCGCCGGAGATCTCGCCCTCGTGGTCCAGCTCGTGCGGGTGCTCGATCAGGTACTGGATGAGCATGCCGAACTGGGTGCCCCAGTCGCCGATGTGGTGGCGGCTGACGACCTTCTCGCCGACGAACTCCAGGGTCTTGACGACCGAGTTGCCGATCATCGAGTTCCGCAGGTGGCCGACGTGCATCTCCTTGGCCACGTTCGGCTGCGCCCAGTCGATGACCGTGGTGCCCGGGTGCTCCTTGAAGGGCACGCCCAGGCGGTCGTCCGCGTACCGCGCGGCCAGCGTCCGCAGGATCGCGCCGTCGGTGAGGGTGACGTTGAGGAAGCCCGGGCCCGACACCTCGACGTCCGCGATCAGCTCGTCCGCCGACAGGTTCGCGACGACCTTGCCGGCCAGCTCGCGCGGGTTCCCCTTGAGCTTCTTGGCCAGCGCCAGCATGCCGTTGGCCTGGAAGTCCGCCCGGTCGCTCCGTCGCAGCAAGGGGTCGGCGGTGCCGGCCTCCGGCAGGGCCGCCGAGAGCGCGTCCGCGATGCGCCGGTCGAGCGTGGAAGCGAGGGAGGGAACCAAAGCCATGGGAAGCGGGCCCATTCCGTGTAGGGGGCGTGCGTGCCGAAGGCGCCGTGTGTGGAGAGCGGCGCCGTCACACCGAGTATCCCATGCCGATATCACAGGCCCCGCGTGCTTTTTCCCGTCTCCCCGGGCAACCGGCGGACCCCCGGCGCCGTCTGGGACAATGGTCATGCCAGACCGTAAGGAAGGAAGTGCCGTGGCTCAGGCTCAGAGCACCGAGGCCGACTGGGTCTCCCGTTTCGCCGACGAGGTCATCGCCGAGGGCGAGCGCCGCGCGCCCGGCAAACCGATCGTCGTCGCGTCCGGCCTCAGCCCCTCCGGCCCGATCCACCTGGGCAACCTGCGCGAGGTCATGACCCCGCACCTGGTCGCCGACGAGATCCGCCGCCGCGGCCACGAGGTCCGCCACGTCCTGTCCTGGGACGACTACGACCGTTACCGCAAGGTCCCGGCCGGTGTCCCCGGCATCGACGAGTCCTGGGCCGAGCACATCGGCAAGCCGCTGACCTCGGTCCCGGCCCCCGCCGGCTCGGCGTACCCGAACTGGGCCGAGCACTTCAAGGCCGCCATGGTCGAGGCCCTGGCCGAGCTGGGCGTCGAGTACGACCCGATCAGCCAGACCGAGCAGTACACCTCCGGTGTCTACCGCGAGCAGATCCTGCACGCGATGAAGCACCGCGCCGACATCGACGCGATCCTCGACCAGTACCGGACGAAGGACAAGGCGACCGGCAAGCCGAAGCAGCAGCAGAAGAAGGTCGAGGAGGCCGAGCTGGAGGCCGCCGAGGGCTCCGGCGCGGCGAGCGAGGACGACGGCAGCGGCGGCGGCGCGGGCTACTTCCCGTACAAGCCGTACTGCGGCGCCTGCGAGCGCGACCTCACCACCGTCACCGCGTACGACGACGAGACCACCGAGCTCGCCTACACCTGCGTCTGCGGCCACTCGGAGACCGTCCTGCTCGGCGAGTTCAACCGCGGCAAGCTGGTCTGGAAGGTCGACTGGCCGATGCGCTGGGCGTTCGAGGGCGTGATCTTCGAGCCCTCCGGCGTCGACCACTCCTCGCCCGGCTCCTCCTTCGTCGTCGGCGGCCAGATCGTCCGCAAGGTCTTCGGCGGCGAGCAGCCGATCGGCCCGATGTACGCCTTCGTCGGCATCAGCGGCATGGCCAAGATGTCGTCGTCGAAGGGCGGGGTCCCGACCCCGGGCGACGCGCTGAAGATCATGGAGGCGCCGCTGCTGCGCTGGCTCTACGCCCGCCGCAAGCCCAACCAGTCCTTCAAGATCGCCTTCGACCAGGAGATCCAGCGGCTCTACGACGAGTGGGACAAGCTGGAGGCCAAGGTCGCCGACGGCTCCGTGCTGCCCGCCGACGCCGCCGCGTACAGCCGCGCCGCCCGCACCGCCGCCGGTGAGCTGCCGCGCACCCCGCGCCCGCTGCCGTACCGCACGCTCGCCTCGGTCGTCGACATCACCGCCGGCCACGACGAGCAGACGCTGCGCATCCTCAGCGACCTCGACCCGGAGAACCCGGTCACCTCGCTCGACGAGACCCGGCCCCGGCTGGACCGCGCCGAGTACTGGATCAACACCCAGGTCCCGGCCGACCAGCGGACCGTCGTGCGCGACGAGCCCGACACCGAGACCCTCGCCGCCCTCGACGAGCAGGGCCGCGAGTCGCTGCGGCTGCTCCTCGCCGGGCTGGACGAGCACTGGTCGCTCGACGGGCTCACCACCCTGGTCTACGGCGTGCCGAAGATCCAGGCGGGCCTGGAGCCGGACGCCAAGCCGACCCCCGAGCTGAAGGTCGCCCAGCGCTCCTTCTTCGCGCTGCTCTACCAGTTGCTCGTCGGCCGGGACACCGGGCCGCGACTGCCCACCCTGCTCCTCGCCGTGGGCGCGGACCGGGTGCGCAAGCTGCTGGCCGTCTGACCCGCGCACACGGAAGGGCCCGCCTCCCCTCGGGGAGGCGGGCCCTTCGCCGTCGTCCCGCTACTTCTTGTTGGCGGCGGCCACCGAGGCCACCGCCTCCTTCGCGGCGGCCTGCGCGTCCTTCGTCAGGTCGGCCGCGTCGGGGGCCTTCGCGCCCTCGTAACCGGCGCCGCTGTACTTCAGCGCGACGACCACGTTGGCCGTCCGGGTGACCACCGTGACGTTGGAGAAGTCGACGGTCTTCTTGGTCTTGGTGGTGACCGTCGTCGCCCAGTCGCCGATGCCGTCGGTCTTGGTGGTCTTGACGTCCTTCGGGTCGTCCTCGGTGGCGGCCTTCTTGACCTGCTGGTCCGCGTAGGCCTGGGCCCGCTTGTCCGCGGAGCCCAGGTTCGGGTCACCGCTCAGGGCCATGATGTGCAGGTTCACCGACCGGAACTGCTGGTCTTCGGTGTCCTCGCTGTCCAGGCCGTTCCAGAAGCAACTGCCGGTCAGCAGCTCGCCCGACTTGTTCTTCGCCTTCGGCACCAGCTTCTCGACCGTCTTGGCCGACAGGGCCTTGCACAGGTCGGGGATCTTGGCGTACTTCCCGGCGCTGACCGTCGGCGTGGCGCTGGGCTTGGCCGGGGCGGAGGCCGAGGGGGTGGCGGAGCTCTTCTTCTCACCGCCGTCCGAGTCCGAGCAGCCGGCGACGAGCATCACCGGTACTGCGGCGCAGGCGAGGAGTCGGGCGAGTCGCGGGGCTGTCGATCGGTGCATGGGTCCTTCGCTCAATCGGTACGGGGCCGGACAGGGCTACTGGCACGGTACGCGGCCCGGCCGCGGCGGCGGCCGAAATGGAGGGGTACTCGCCGGGCTAGTTGCTGAAGTGCCCGGCCTCGATCTCACGGGCCAGGCCGTGTGCCTTGCCCTGGAGATCCTGGCTGCCCGGGACGCGGGTCCGGTCGGTGGGCTGCTGGTGGTAGACGATCGTCACCAGGATGTTCGCGGCGCGGAAGACCACCGTCACGTCCCGGTGCACGTCGGCGCCGCCGGCCGTCAGCCGGTCGCTGACGAACGCGTCGTCGCCCACGTCGTCCAGCGCCCTCGACCCCAGCTCCGGCTCGTCGCCGGCCGGCGGGGCCGTGGGCGTGGTCGTGGCGGCGGGGCGGGAGGAGGCGTCGGTGGTCTTCGGCTGGTTCTTCGCGCCCTTGGCCTTGGCGTCCTTGTCGGTCTTCGGGGTGGCCTTGCCGGACGGTGTGACCGGTGCCTTCGAGGGGGCCGACGGGGTGGCGCCCGAGGACGCCGCGGGGATGTGCGCGGCGTCGGCCAGCTTGTCGTACAACTGCCGTGCCCGTTCCTCGTCGCTGACCCCGGCCTGGTACGACACCACCCGCTCGAAGTCGACCGACAGCCGGCGGGTGCCGTCCGGGGTCTCCTGGTTCCACCGGCAGCCGACGCGGCGGTCCGCGTCGTAGGTGAGGGTGGGCTGCCCCCGGTAGAGCTTCTCGGCGTCCTGGTCGCCGTCCTCGCCGCCGCCGGGCAGCATCCGACGGAGCGTGTCACGGCTCACATAGCCGCACGGCTCGGGGAGGCTGTGGTACTTGCCCGGTTCGCCCGCGGGCGCCGCGGACTCGCCCGGTCCGGGCTTGGGATCGTCGTCCCCGCCCATGCCGCCCGAGCCGCCGCTGCATCCGGTCAGCCCGGCCGCGAGCACGGCGGCGGCCAGCCCGGCCACCGGTGCAGCTACCAGCCGGTGCGCCTTTCGCTGCACTGTCCGTGGCTCCCTTCGCCCGCTCGTCCACGCGCTCCCGGCCCGCGCGGGGGCCGAAAACCGGTTGTCGCGGCTGGGTGGCCGCTGGACACAATGTCTACCGCACGCGCCGCCGCACCGCTGGTCCGCTGTCGCGAATCCACGGATTCATCCGGCTTTTGCGTTATCTACCGTTCATGGGGGAATGAGGAAAACATGCCGTACACCGAGCTGCCCGGCGCCCGGGTGCCGATCCGCATGTGGGCGGACCCGGCCACGGTCGAGGACGGCGCCATGCAGCAGCTCCGGAACGTCGCCACCCTGCCGTGGATCGAGGGCCTGGCCGTGATGCCGGACGTCCACTACGGCAAGGGCGCGACCGTCGGCTCCGTGATCGCCATGCGCGGCGCCGTCTGCCCGGCCGCCGTGGGCGTGGACATCGGCTGCGGCATGTCCGCCGTGAAGACGTCCCTGACGGCGAACGACCTCCCCGGCGACCTCTCCCACCTGCGCTCCCGCATCGAACGGGCGATTCCGGTGGGCTTCGCGATGCACGACGAGGCGGTGGACCCGCGGCGGCTGCACGGCTTCCCGACGGCGCCGTGGGAGGACTTCTGGCGGCGGTTCGACGGGATCGCGGAGGCGGTCAAATTCCGTCGGGACCGGGCGTTGAAGCAGATGGGTTCGCTCGGCGGAGGAAACCACTTTGTCGAAGTCTGTCTGGACGAGAGCGGTTCCGTCTGGCTGATGCTCCACTCCGGCTCCCGGAACATCGGCAAGGAGCTCGCCGAGTACCACATCGGCGAGGCCCGGAAGCTGCCGCACAACCAGGGCCTGGTCGATCGCGACCTCGCGGTCTTCGTCGCGGACACCCCCCAGATGGCGGCCTACCGGAACGACCTCTTCTGGGCCCAGGAGTACGCGCGCCACAACCGCGAGATCATGATGGGCCTCCTCCAGGACGTCGTCCGCAAGGAGTTCAAGAAGGCCAAGGTCGCCTTCGAGCCGGTCATCTCCTGCCACCACAACTACGTGGCGGAGGAGACCTACGAGGGCATGGACCTGCTCGTCACCCGCAAGGGCGCGATCCGCGCGGGCGGCGGCGAGTACGGCATCATCCCCGGCTCGATGGGCACGGGCTCGTACATCGTGCGCGGCCTGGGCAACGCGGCCTCCTTCAACTCGGCCTCCCACGGCGCCGGCCGCCGGATGAGCCGCAACCAGGCGAAAAAGCGGTTCACCGAGCGGGATCTGGCGGAGCAGACCCGGGGCGTGGAGTGCCGCAAGGACCGTGGTGTGGTGGACGAGATCCCGGCGGCCTACAAGCCGATCGAGCAGGTCATGGACCAGCAGCGGGACCTCGTCGAGGTGGTGGCCAAGCTCAAGCAGATCGTCTGCGTCAAGGGCTGACCCCCGGCCGCGCCGCGCGCGGGCCGGGGCCGGGGGGTGCGTACCCGGATCCGTCAGGCGGCGTCCTGCGGGTACCAGCGGAGTTCCACCGTGTTGCCGTCCGGGTCGCGGACGTAGAGGGACTCCGCCTGGCCGCGGGCGCCGAAGTTGTTCGAGGGGCCGCTGACGACGTCGAAGGTGCCGGCGTCGATGACCTGCTGCCAGTCGAGGGGCTCGACGACCAGGCAGAAGTGGTCGACGTTGGTCTCGCCGCGGTCGCGCTGGAACAGGTCGATGATGGTGCCGGAGGAGACGCGCACGGACGGGAAGGGGACCTCTCCGGCGCGCCACTCGTCCACGCGGACCGGCTCCAGACCGAGCGGGCCGGTGTAGAAGGCCAGGGAGCGCTCGACGTCGGTGACGTTGAGGACGAGGTGGTCGAAGCCGGTGACGCGCATGGTCAGTTCTCCTGGGGCTCGCGGTGCACCTTGTAGTTGGACGCCTGGGCGCGGGGGCGCAGCACGAGCAGGTCGACGTTCACGTGGTGCGGCCGGGTGACCGCCCAGGTGATCGTCTCCGCCACGTCCTCGGCTGTCAACGGTTCGCTGACGCCGTCGTAGACGGCGTCCGCCTTGCCCTCGTCGCCCCGGTAGCGGTTGAGGGCGAACTCCTCGGTGCGGACCATGCCGGGGGCGATCTCGATGACGCGGACGGGCAGGCCGTTGAGCTCCAGGCGGAGCGTCTCGGCGATGACGTGGGCGCCGTGCTTGGCGGCGACGTAGCCGCCGCCGCCCTCGTAGGTGGCGAGGCCGGCGGTGGAGGAGACGACGACGACCGTGCCGGGGGAGTTCTTCCACAGGGGCAGCAGGGCCTGGGTGGTCTGGAGCGTGCCGAGGACGTTGACCTCGTACATGGTGCGCCAGTCGGCGGGGTCGGCGGTGGCCACGGTCTCGGTGCCGATGGCGCCGCCCGCGTTGTTGACCAGGACCTCGACCGGGGCGAAGTCGTCGAGGAAGACGGAGAAGACGGTGACCGCGTCCCGGTCGGTCACGTCGAGCTGGTAGGAGACGGCCTGGTGGCCGGCCTCGGTCAGCTCGGCGGCGAGGGCGTCGATGCGGTCCTTGCGGCGGGCGGTGAGGACGACGCGGTAGCCGGCGGCGGCCAGGGCGCGGGCCGTGGCGGCGCCGATCCCGCTGCTCGCTCCGGTGATCACGGCGGTGGGGGTGGTCATGGGGCCTCCTCGGGCGGTGGCGTGCGTGAGGGACGGGCGCAGTGGTGCCGAGGATATGACGGTGGGCCGGTGATGATCGCGGGGGGCCGGAGGAGGGGGTGGTTCCGTTTCAAGGCGGCGGCGCGGGCCGTGACGCGCACCGCGGCGCGGGCCTCCTGCGGGTGCCGCGCGGGCCGGGGCGGAGGCCGTCACGGGAGCCGTGACGCGGGTCCGGCCGGAGGGGCCGGGCGCGGAGACGCCCGGGGCCGTCAGGGCCAGACCAGGCAGTACGGCTGGTGGCCGGCCTCGTGGAGGCGGTGTGAGAAGTCCTGCCACTCGTGGAGCAGCCGGTAGACGGTGAAGGCGTCGCGGGGGCCGCCCCGGTCGGGGACGGTGGACCAGATGAAGGCGGCGGCGCCCACGGATTCCTCGCCGATGCCGCGCAGCGGGTCGACGACCGTCATGGGCAGCTTGACGACCGCGTAGTCGGGGTGGAGCACGACCAGTTCCAGCGGGGGGACCTTGTGCAGGGGTATGCCCTGGATGCCGGTGAGCACCATGGCGGCGACGGTCTCCGGCTTGATCCGGGTGAACATGCCGCCCATGCCCAGCTCGTCACCGCCGAGCTCCTCGGGGCGCATGGAAATGGGCACACGCGCGGCGGTGGCCCCGTTGGGTGCGCCGAAGTACTTGTAGGTCACCCCCACTCGGCCGCTCCTGATCGCGCTGTGTCCTCCGTCGACCCCGTCGTTGTCGTCGGTCCCGCCGGCTCCGCCCGTTCCGCCGGGCGCGCCGATGCCGTCCGGCCCGCCGGCCCTGAAGCGGTCGTCCCGCCGGTGCCGGCCCCTGCGGGGCGGCCGGGCTCGCTCGGGCCCCAGGTCGTCGGTGCCCTCACCCAGTCCGCCACCGCGATGCATATCTCCACCCGATCGCTTTTTTACGCAGCACAGCCCCCGCCGCGCAACCCGATCATCGTCTCAGACACGCTCCCCCGTCGAGAGCGTGCGAAACGCCCGGACACACGTGCCCACGGGGCTCTGAGACCATGGCTAGCGTGAGCTACCCCTCTCCGGCCCCAGTGTCCCAGATGCGCGGGGGCTGACACCCGGTCGGAAGCGGGAGAAAACCCAGCGAACCCGAGTGAACCCCAGCAGGGCCCACAAGCCGGGGCGTGCGGCGGCCGTCGCCGTCCCTCCCTACGTCTGTCGCAGGCAGGAACAGAGTGCCTTATTCATATGAAGCCCCAGTGTCCCAGACGCTCTTCGAGCGCGCGGCGGTCGTGACGCCCGGTGGCGTGAACTCTCCGGTGCGCGCGTTCCGTGCCGTGGGTGGTACGCCCCGGTTCATGGTGTCCGCGACCGGTCCGTACCTCACCGACGCGGACGGCCGGGAGTACGTGGATCTGGTCTGCTCGTGGGGGCCGATGATTCTCGGCCACGCGCATCCCGAGGTGATCGCGCCGGTGCAGGCCGCGGTGGCCCGCGGTACGTCGTTCGGCACGCCCGGCGAGGGCGAGGTGGCCCTCGCCGAGGAGATCGTGGCGCGGGTGGAGCCGGTGGAGCAGGTGCGCCTGGTGTCGTCCGGGACCGAGGCGACGATGTCGGCGATCCGGCTGGCGCGCGGGTTCACCGGCCGGGCCAAGGTCATCAAGTTCGCGGGCTGCTACCACGGCCATGTGGACGCCCTGCTGGCCGCGGCCGGCTCGGGTGTGGCGACGTTCGGCCTGCCGGACACGCCGGGCGTCACGGGTGCCCAGGCGGGCGACACGATCGTGCTGCCGTACAACGACCTGGAGGCCGTGCACGAGGCGTTCCACGCCCACCCCGGCGAGATCGCCTGTGTGATCACCGAGGCGTCGCCGGGCAACATGGGCGTGGTACCGCCGCGGCCGGGCTTCAACGAGGGCCTGAAGCAGGCGTGCGCCAAGAACGGTGCCCTGTTCATCTCCGACGAGGTCATGACCGGCTTCCGGGTCTCGAAGGCCGGCTGGTACGGGATCGACGGCGTCAAGCCGGACCTGATGACCTTCGGCAAGGTCATGGGCGGCGGCTTCCCGGCGGCGGCCTTCGGCGGCCGGGCCGACGTGATGGCGCACCTGGCGCCGGCCGGCCCGGTCTACCAGGCGGGCACCCTGTCCGGGAACCCGGTGGCGACGGCGGCGGGCCTGGCGCAGTTGCGGCTGCTGGACGACGCGGCGTACGAGCGGGTGGACGCGGTCTCGGCCGAGGTGAGCGGGCTGGTGACGGCGGCGCTGACGAAGGAGGGGGTCGCGCACCGGCTGCAGACGGCGGGCAACATGTTCTCGGTCTTCTTCACGGACCGGGAGGTCACGGACTACGAGCTGGCCAAGCGGCAGCAGGCGTTCCGCTACACCGCCTTCTTTCACTCGATGCTGGCGCAGGGCGTCTACCTGCCGCCGTCGGCGTTCGAGTCCTGGTTCGTGTCGACGGCCCACGACAGTGCCGCGATCGAGCGGATCGCGGCGGCCCTGCCCGCGGCGGCGCGGGCGGCGGCCGAGGCGACGGAGGAGCAGAAGTGAGCGAGGCCGGCAACGACATCACCGTCGTGCACCTGATGCGGCACGGCGAGGTGCACAACCCGGACGGCGTGCTGTACGGCCGCAGACCGGGCTATCACCTGTCGGACCTGGGCCGGCGGATGGCGGACCGGGTGGCCGAGCACCTGGCGGACCGGGACGTCACGTACGTGGTGGCCTCGCCGCTGGAGCGGGCGCAGGAGACGGCGACGCCGATCGCCAAGGCGCACGGCCTGGACCTGGCGACGGACGGGCGGCTGATCGAGGCCGAGAACGTCTTCGAGGGCAAGACCTTCGGCGTCGGCGACGGCGCGCTGCGCAAGCCGGGCAACTGGAAGCACCTGACCAACCCGTTCCGTCCGTCGTGGGGCGAGCCCTACGTGGACCAGGTGGTGCGGATGATGGGCGCGCTGAACGCGGCGCGGGACGCGGCCCGGGGGCACGAGGCGGTGTGCGTCAGCCACCAGTTGCCGATCTGGATCGTGCGCAGCTTCGTGGAGCGGCGCCGGCTGTGGCACGACCCGCGCAAGCGGCAGTGCACGCTGGCCAGCCTGACGACGTTCACCTACCGCGGCGACAAAATCGTTTCGGTGGGCTACAGCGAGCCGGCCCGCGACCTGGTCCCGGCCCATCTGCGGGCGGGCGCCAAGCCGGTCAAGGGCGGCGGCAAGGCGTTCGGGGCCTGAGGACGCCGGGGACACGCGGGGAGTTTGGGGCCTTCCGTCATGGTTGGCCCCTTTCCTGGTCACTCTTTCGAGCTGCTTTTCCCGGATCCGGATCGCCGCCCGTTCGTGCGCGGCACGGGCCGGCGGGCGCCAGGGCCGGAGGGGCCGGACGCCTGGGCCGGGTGGGGCAAGGGGGGCGCGGAAGATCCCGTAAATCGCCATGCGAAACTTTTCACATGAGTGCCTGCCGCGCCGATCGACGCATCCGGTTCCGTCCGTTCCGCCGTCGTACCGCCGTCTCGGCCGCCGGCGCCGTCCTCGCGGCGCTGGCGCTGAGCGCCTGCGGGTCCGGGGGGGTGTCCGGCGGGGGCGGTGAGACGCAGTTCGTCCAGGGCGCGGGCGGCGTCGACGTCGTCAAGGACAAGGACGCCCGGAAGGACGCGCCGGAGCTGTCGGGCAAGACCCTGCAGAACGAGGAGCTCAACGCCTCCGAGAAGTTCAAGGGCAAGATCATTGTCTTTAACGTCTGGGGCTCGTGGTGCGCTCCCTGCCGGGCCGAGGCGAAGAATCTGGTCAAGGCCGCCCGGGACTACAAGGGCAAGGGTGTCGAGTTCGTGGGCCTCAACGTCCGCGACGTCGACCCGGCCAACGCCCGCGCCTTCGAGAGGACCTTCGACGTCCCGTACCCGAGCATCCACGACTCGGGCGGGAAGCTGATCCTGCGCTTCCCCAAGGGCAACCTCAACCCCCAGGCCATCCCCTCCACCGTCTTCATCGACCGGAACGGGAAGATCGCCGGTCGCGCGATCAAGCCGCTGACCGAGACCGAACTGCGCGACACGCTCGACCAGATGGTCGCGGAGAAGTGACGCCGTGAGCGCCGCCTCCCTCGTTCTCGCCGCCCCCGGCGACGTCAACCACACCGTCCTCTCCGGAGCGCTGCTGCTGGCCCTGCCCGTGGCGCTGCTCGGCGGCCTGGTGTCGTTCTTCTCGCCCTGCGTGCTGCCGCTGGTGCCGGGCTACCTGTCGTATGTCACGGGTGTCGGCGGCGCGGACCTCGCGGAGACGCGCCGGGGCCGGATGCTGGCCGGCTCCTCGCTCTTCGTCCTGGGCTTCAGCGCCGTCCTCGTCTCCATGGGGGCGGCCTTCGGCTTCTTCGGCAACACCCTGAAGGAGTACGAGGACACGATCTCGAAGGTCCTGGGCGTCGTCATGATCGTCCTCGGGCTGCTCTTCACAGGCCTGCTGAACCGATTCGGTCAGCGTGAGTTCCGCTTCCACATGAAGCCCACGATGGGCCTGCTGGGGGCGCCGCTGCTGGGCATCGGATTCGGCGTCGGCTGGACCCCCTGCATCGGCCCCACGCTGGCCGCCGTCCAGAGCCTGGCGTTCAAGGAGGCCAGCCCCGGCCGGGGCACCCTGCTGACCGTCGCCTACTGCGTCGGGCTCGGCCTGCCGTTCATACTCACCGCCCTCGCCTTCCGACGGGCGCTCGGCGCCTTCGGCTGGATCAAGAAGCACTACGCATGGGTCATGCGGATCGGCGGCGGCATGCTCGTCCTGGTCGGCGTCCTCCTGGTGACGGGAGTGTGGGACTACCTCATCCAGGACCTGCAGACGTGGTCGAACAAGTACCAACCCGGGATCTGAACCATGGCCAAGACCGATAGCACGCCCACCACCGAGGCGCAGGAGGACGACGCCGCGGGCGCCCGGCTGACCACGGCCCCGGCCGAGGACCGGGGCCAGGCCGTGCCCGGCTCGTTCGGCGGATCCCGGCGGCCGGGTGTGCTCGGCGCGCTCGCCTGGACCGGGCGGGAGATCATCGGCTGGCTGCGCTGGTTCTGGCGGCAACTGACCTCCATGCGGGTCGCGCTGCTCCTGCTGCTCCTGCTCTCCCTCGCGACCATCCCCGGCTCGCTGATCCCGCAGACCAGTGTCGACTCGGTGAAGACCGACACCTGGAAGCAGGCCCACAAGACGCTGACGCCGCTCTACGAGAAGCTCCAGTTGTTCAACGTCTACAGCTCGGTGTGGTTCTCCGCGATCTACATCCTGCTGTTCGTCTCGCTGATCGGCTGCATCGTCCCGCGCACCTGGCAGTTCGTCGGCCAGTTGCGCGGCCGGCCGCCGAAGGCGCCGCGCCACCTCACCCGGCTGCCCGCCTACGCCACCTGGCGCACCGAGGCCGACCCGGACGAGGTGCTGGCGGCGGCCCGGCGAGCGCTGCGCCGCAAGCGCTTCCGCACGGTCGCCTTCGACGACTCGGTGGCCTCCGAGAAGGGCTACCTGCGCGAGGCGGGCAACCTCCTCTTCCACGTCTCGCTGATCGTGATGCTGGTGGCGTTCGCGTCCGCGCAGCTCTGGAAGTACGAGGGCGGCAAGCTCGTCGTCGAGGGTGACAAGTTCTCCAACACGCTCACGCAGTACGACGACTTCAAGTCCGGCGCGCTGTTCCGGACCGACGACCTGCCCGCCTTCGGCTTCGAGCTCAAGGGCTTCACCGGCACCTACGAGCGCACCGGCCCGCAGAAGGGCACCCCCCGCGACTACCGGGCGCACATCAGGTACTGGGAGGGCGCGGACGGCGAGCCGCGCGACACCACGATCAAGGTGAACGAACCGCTGGAGGTCGGCGGTTCCAAGGTGTACCTGCAAGGCCACGGCTACGCGCCCAAGGTCACCGTCCGCGACGGCCAGGGCACCGTGGTCTACCACGGCGCGGTGGCCTCGCTGCCGCTGGACAACAACATCACCGAGACCACCGTCATCAAGGTCCCCGACTACTGGGACAAGAACGGTGAGAAGAACCAGATCGGCTTCCGGGGCAACTTCGTCCCCACGCTCGACCTGCGCACGGGCAGCATGGCGTCCGTGTTCCCCGCGCTGGACAACCCGGTCCTCGTCCTGACGGCCTACCGCGGTGACCTGGGTATCAACTCGGGCCTGCCGCAGAGCGTCTACAAGCTCGACACGCGGAACATGAAGCAGTTCAAGGAGAAGGGCGGCCGGAACTTCGCGCGGGCGCTCAAGCCCGGCGACACCATGACGCTGCCCGACGGCGCGGGCTCGCTGAAGTTCGACGGCATCAGCACCTGGGCGACCTTCCAGATCTCGCACAAGCCCGGCGACATGCCGGCGCTGGCCGGGGCCGTCGCGGCGATCGTCGGCGTGGCCGGGTCGCTGTTCATCCAGCGCCGCCGGGTGTGGGTGCGGGCCGTGCGCGGGGCGGACGGGCGTACTGTCGTGGAGCTGGCCGGCCTCGGCCGCAGCGAGTCGGCCAAGGTGCCGGAGGAGCTGTACGAACTGGCGGTCGCGTTGCAGGGCGAGGCGCCGCCGGTGGCGGAGGAGTCCGCCGGCGAGTCGGAGCCCGTCGGCGGGTCGGAGCCCGCCGAGGGTGAGGCGGGCGCCGGTGACAAGGCCGCGTCCGAGAAGGCCGCTGCGGAGAAGACCGCCTCCGACAAGACCGCTTCAGAGAAGACCGACGGAAAGACCGACGGAAAGACCGACGCACAGGCCGACGGAGAGATCGGCGCGACAGCCGATGGAGAGGTCGGCGACAAGGCGGTGGCGTCAGCCCGGGACAGGGCCGTGGAGAAGCCCGCCGGAGCGAACGCCGACACGGCCGCCGAAGACCCCACCCGATCCGCTGAACCCAGCGATTCCTCCGAAGGAGCGCGCGCGTGAACATCGCTGCCGCGGCCAACGAGAACATGGCCCATACCAGCAATGTGCTGATCTACTCGGCGATGGCCGTCTACACCCTCGCCTTCCTCGCCCACATCACCGAGTGGGTCTTCGGCAGCCGCAGCGCCGTCGGCCGTACCGCCGCCGCGATCACGGCCGAGGCCCGTCCGGCCGTCGCGGTGACCGTCCGCAAGGCGGGCGGCACGGCGGTGCTGGAGCGGCCCAAGGTCGTCACCCGGTCGGCCCCCGGCACCCGCGACGACGTGCCCGACGGCCCGGGCGCGGCAGGCACCAGCGAGAAGGGCGACCTGTACGGCCGCATCGCGATCTCGCTGACCGTGCTCGCGTTCGCGCTGCACGCGGGCGGGGTGCTCACCCGCGCCCTGTCGGTGCGGCGGGCGCCGTGGGGCAACATGTACGAGTTCTCCACGACCTTCGGCATGGTCGCCGTCGCCGTCTACCTGGGGCTGCTCCTCGCCAAGAAGAACATCCGCTGGCTGGGCCTGCCGCTGGTCACCACGATCCTGCTCGACCTGGGTCTGGCCATCAGCGTGCTCTACACCTCCAGCGCCCAGTTGGTGCCCGCGCTGCGCTCGCCCTGGCTGTGGATCCACGTCTCCTGCGCGATCATCTCCGGTGCCTCGCTGTACGTCGGCGCCGTCTCCACCCTCTTCTACCGCTTCCGCGACGGCTACGAGCTCCGCCTGGCGGCGGGCAAGACGGGCCCGGGCGTCCTGGAGAAGAAGCTCAAGGGCCTGCCGAAGGACGCCGGCCTGAGCCTCCGCCTGGGCGTCCGCCTCCACATGGCCTGGGACAACATGCTGAGCCGCATGCCGTCCGCGGCGACGCTCGACAAGTTCGGCTACCGGATCAACGCCACCGTCTTCCCGCTGTGGACGTTCACGATCATCGCGGGCGCGATCTGGGCCGAGGCCGCCTGGGGCCGCTACTGGGGCTGGGACCCCAAGGAGGTCTGGTCCTTCATCACCTGGGTCGCCTACGCGTCCTACCTGCACGCCCGCGCCACGGCCGGCTGGAAGGGCCGCAAGGCCGCCTACCTGGGCCTGGCCGCGTTCGCCTGCTACATCTTCAACTACTACGGAGTGAACTTCCTCTTCGGCGGCAAGCACTCGTACTCGGGCGTCTGACCGGCACCCCGGTCACGCGTCACCCACATGGGCCCGTTCCTCCTTTCGGGGGGAGCGGGCCCATGTGCGAGGGTGAGGGAGGAGTGCGTTCCTAGACTTCGGATGCAGACGGGGAGGTGCCGATGGTGACCGTTGAGGACTCAGCCGAGCTGGATGAGATGTTCGCCCTCATCGAGGCCATGAATGTGCCTGCGGGGTATCGGGCGGAGATCATCGAGGGGGAGATCGTGCTGAATCCGCAGCGCAAGGTGCACGCAGCGATCATCCGAGGGGTGAACCGGGCCTTGGAAGCCGCTCTCGGAGTGGATGCCAACGTCCTTTGGGACGTCCGCATCGACTTTCCGGGGACCCTCAACGGCTACGCCCCCGACATCGCCTTGGTGAAGGACGGTGCTGAGGAGGACGACAACGGGCTCCACGACTACCGCGACATCGAGTTCGTCGCCGAGGTCGTCTCCAAGGGCAGTCGGCGCGACGACTACGACGCCAAGCTGAAGGTCTACGCCGCGGCCGGCATTCCGACGTACCTCATCGCCGACCCGAAGACGGGCGTCGCCCACGTCTTCCACTCGCCGCGCGACGGCGTGTACACCGACGAGACGAGCCACACCTTCGGTGAGAAGTTCGCCCTCCCCGGCTCCGGCATCGTGATCGACACCTCTGCCTGGCCGCGCGACTGACGCGCGGGTTGGGCACGGCTGTGGTGTGCTGGAGGTATGGAGATACCGTCCCCCTACGGGGCCTCGGAGACCCACGGTGACGTGCACACCCTCTGCTACGAGCTGTCGCTCCCGTACCCCCGGGAGCGGGTGTGGGAGGCCGTCGCGACGCCGGAGGGGCTGCCGACCTGGCTGGCCGCCGCCGAGCCGTTCGAGCGGCGGGAGGGCGGGGCGATCACCCTCCGGTGGCAGAACACCGACCAGGAGGGCAACGCCACCGTCGCGCCCGGCCGGGTGACCGCCTGGGAGCCGGAGAGCCTCGCCGAGTACACCGTCGAGATCCACGGGCGGATCCGGTTCGAGCTGGAGAAGGCACCGGCGAGCGTCGGCGGGACGCTGCTGCACTTCACCAACGAGATGCCCGGCACGGACGACATGCGGCTGGACTGTCTGGCCGGGTGGCACCACCACTTCGAGTTCCTGCTGCAAGCGCTCGCCGGACACCCGGCGGACTGGTCGGCCTGGCGGCTCGACCGGTGGCGGGAGCTGCGGGGCGAGTACGAGAAGGGGAAGCGGGAGCTTCCCTAGCGGGCACGGCGCGGCGTGGCGTGGACGCGGGCGTGCGTCCAGGTCCGGTGGCGTGACGACGTGGTGCCGCCGCCCGTCGAGCGGCACCACGGTCGACCCCGTCATGCGGCCCCCGCGCGTTCCGCCGTTCTCACCGGCGCGGACGCGTCCCCTTCTCCTGCGTCGGGACCTGCTGCGTCGCCCCGGGCAGGGTCGGCTTCGGCAGGTGGGCGACCTCCCACTCCGCCTTCTCCAGCTCCTTCGCCGTGTCCCTCGGCAGCCGGGGGGCCCGCGAGGCGGGGGAGTCGAAGCCGAACGCCGAGGTCAGGTCGCCGAACGTGCTCCGGCGCCAAGCGCTGATGTTGGGTTCCCGGACGCCGGTGAAGCGCTCCAGGAAGCGGAGCGCCGAGGTGTGGTCGAACGCCTCGCCCGCCGCCCAGCCGCCCACCGTCCACGGCGAGACGATCAGGCAGGGCACGCGGAAGCCGCCCCCGATGGGCAGTCCCTTGACGAACTCGTCCTTCGTGCCCTTCGGTGGCACCGGCGGCGGCACGTGGTCGAACAGGCCGTCGTTCTCGTCGTAGTTGAGGATGAAGACGGTCTTCGCCCAGACCTTGGGATTGTCCGCGATCGCCTCGATCTTCTTCGCGACGAAGTCGGCGCCGGCGGCCGGCATGAAGCGAGGGTGCTCGGACTGGGGGCCGGTGGGGATGATCCACGACACGGCCGGCAGCCGGTCGTTGCGCGCGTCCTCCTCGAACGTCCCCTCGGGCTGCCGGCGCATCCCGCGCTCGTACAGCGGGTCGCCGGGCTTCGCGTCACGGAACCGCTGGAACCACTCCAGCATGTTGCAGCCGTAGTTGTCCTGCTGCTGGTAGACCCGCCAGCTCACGCCGGCCGCCTGGAGGCGCTCGGCGTAGGTGGTCCAGCGGTAGGGGGACGGCATGGTGTTGCTGATGACCGGGCCGCCCTTGGTGCCGCCGGGGTCGATGGTGCCCGTCATCCAGTAGAGGCGGTTGGGCCAGGTGGGGCCGAGGACCGAGCAGAAGTAGTTGTCGCAGATGGTGAACGACTCGGCGAGGGCGAACTGGAACGGGATGTCCTCGCGGGTGTGATACCCCATCACGTAGGGGCCGTTCTTGCCGTCCGCCTTGCGGTGCGCGGGCAGCCAGCGGTCCATCTTGCCGCCGTTCCACGCGTCGTGCTGCACGGACCAGGCGTGACTGGTGGACGGGATGGCCTGGGCGCTGGTCTTGTGAGTGTCGAGCCGGAAGGGGAGCAGGTAGCCCTTGGGGTTCTCGGCGTCCGGCTGGTGGAAGACGCTGCGGCCGGTGGAGAGCCGCAGGGCCTTGGGGTCGGCGAAGCCGCGGACGCCCTTGAGGGTGCCGAAGTAGTGGTCGAAGGAACGATTCTCCTGCATCAGCATGACCACGTGCTCGACGTCGTCCAGCGAGCCGCGCCGGGCCGGGCCGGCCGCCACCGCGCGCTGCACGCTCGGCGGCAGCAGCGCGAGCGCGGCGGCGCCGGCTCCGGCGGCGGCCGAGCCGAGGAGTCTTCGTCTGCTCATGATCCCGGGCATTGCACCCTCCCTGAGGTCGCGTCAGGCCACAGTGTGGCCGCTGCGACTCTCCCGGCCCGGGAGTGCGGGGGGATAGGGGAGTGCGGGTGAAATGCTCGGCAATTGGGCGTAAAGGAGAGGGAGTTGAGGGTGGCGGGGGGAGTGGGATGGTGATCGTATTACCCGATCGGGGGATCGGGGGCTGGGCCGATGGGCGGACGCGGCGCCCGCCGAACGGGCGGCGAACGGGCGGGTGAGCGGGCGGGTGAGCGGACCGGGAGGGTCCGCGGCGGGCGATCGGCGCGGGCTCGGCCCGGGCGCCGGCCATGACCGCACGCCAAGGCCCGGCCGCCCCGGCCACGCGCCTGCCGCCTGCCGTCCCCACCGTGTGCTTGGGCCTGCCGCCCCGGCCTTGCGCTTGGTGCCTGCCGTCTGCCGTCCCGGCCACGCGCCTGCCGTCCCCGCAGTGTGCCTGCCGCCTGCCGTCCCGGCCGCGCGCCTGCCGCCGGCCATCCCGGCGTGGCCGTGCCGCTCAGCCCCGCTCGCCGCTCAGCCCCGCTCGTCGCCCTCCCCGCGCGGCCGGCGGTCCTCGTCCAGGGACCGGAGGAACTCGGGGTTGTCGTCCGGCGCCACCCAGCGTCCGCCGGCGCCCGCGCCGCCGCGCCGGCCGGCCGGGCCCGCCGTCGCGCGTGGCCGGCCCACGGCCAGCCAGGCGATCGGTCCCAGCAGCACCTCGCCGAAGAGCAGGATGATGATCACCCATGCGGTCTTCGGCAGCTTGCGGACCTCTTCTTCCGGCGTGTTCAGACAGTCGATGAACGTGTAGATCCACAGCGCCAGGACCAGCAGGAACGGCAGATACCTGAGCATTGGCCGAAGGCCCCCCGGGACGTGGCGGTGGGGCCGTCCCGCGGCCCCGTGACAAGCCCAGGGTAGTCCGTGCTCGATACTGGAACGCATGGCTTATGACGATCTCCGCTCGTTCCTCAGAGCGCTTGAACGCGATGGCGACCTCAAGCGCGTCAAGGCCGAAGTCGACCCCCATCTGGAAGTCGGGGAGATCGTCGACCGGGTGAACAAGGCCGGCGGCCCGGCCCTCCTCTTCGAGAACGTCAAGGGCTCGGCGATGCCCCTGGCGATGAACGTCTTCGGCACTGACCGGCGGCTGCTGAAGTCGCTCGGCCTGAAGTCCTACGACGAGATCGGCGAGAAGATCGGCGGGCTGCTCAAGCCCGAGCTGCCGCAGGGCTTCGTCGGGATCCGGGAGGCGTTCGGCAAGCTGGGCGCGATGGCGCACGTGCCGCCGCGCAAGGTGAAGCCCGGTGACGCGCCGGTCCAGGAAGTGGTGCTCACCGGGGACGACGTCGACCTGGACGCGCTCCCCGCGCTGTTCACCTGGCCCGAGGACGGCGGCTCCTTCTTCAACCTGGGGCTCACCCACACCAAGGACCCCGAGACCGGCGTCCGCAACCTCGGCCTCTACCGCCTCCAGCGCCACGACAAGCGCACCATCGGGATGCACTGGCAGATCCACAAGGACAGCCGGAACCACTACCAGGTCGCCGCCCGGCGCGGCGAGCGGCTGCCGGTGGCCATCGCCTTCGGCTGCCCGCCCGCCGTGACGTACGCGTCGACCGCGCCGTTGCCGGCGGACATCGACGAGTACCTGTTCGCGGGCTTCGTGCAGGGCAAGCGGATCGACATGGTCGACTGCAAGACCGTCCCGCTCCAGGTGCCGGCCGCGGCCGAGGTGGTGCTGGAGGGCTGGCTGGAGCCGGGGAAGATGCTCCCGGAGGGGCCGTTCGGCGATCACACCGGCTTCTACACGCCGCAGGAGCCGTTCCCCGCGCTGACCATCGACTGCGTCACCATGCGGCGGCGCCCGCTGCTCCAGTCGATCGTCGTCGGCCGGCCGCCGACGGAGGACGGGCCGCTGGGGCGGGCGACGGAGCGTTTCTTCCTGCCCCTGCTCAAGATCATCATCCCGGACATCGTCGACTACCACCTGCCGGAGTCCGGCGGGTTCCACAACTGCGCGATCGTCTCGATCGACAAGAAGTACCCGAAGCACGCGCAGAAGGTCATGCACGCCGTCTGGGGCGCGCACATGATGTCGCTGACCAAGCTGATCGTGGTCGTGGACAAGGACTGTGACGTCCACGACCTGCACGAGGTGTCCTGGCGCGCGTTCGGCAACGTCGACTACGCGCGCGACCTCACCGTCGTCGAGGGCCCGGTCGACCACCTGGACCACGCCTCGTACCAGCAGTTCTGGGGCGGCAAGGCGGGCATCGACGCCACCGCGAAGTGGCCCGAGGAGGGCTACACGCGGGACGGCGGCTGGCCGTCGATGGTGGAGTCGGACCCGGAGACCGCCGCCCGGGTGACGAAGCGCTGGAAGGAGTACGGGCTGTGAGTGCCTCCGCCGCCGCCGTCCCGCAGCCGGGGCGCACCAAGGCGTTCCTGCGTCTGGTGCTGATAGAGCACTCGGTGTTCGCGCTGCCCTTCGCGTACATCGCCTCGTTCACGGCGATGTTCCAGGAGGACGGGCGCGTCCACTGGTGGAAGCTCTTCCTCGTCACCGTGGCGATGGTCGGGCTGCGCACCTTCGCGATGGCCTGCAACCGGATCATCGACCGCGAGATCGACGCCCGGAACCCGCGGACCGCCAACCGCGAACTCGTCACCGGCGCGGTCTCCGTCCGCTCGGCGTGGACGGGTGCGCTGGTGGCCGTGGCCGTCTTCCTGGGCGCGGCGGGCCTGCTGAACATGCTGTGCCTGGCGCTGGCCCCGATCGCGGTCATCCCGATGGTGGTCTACCCGTACGGGAAACGGTTCACCGACTTCCCGCACGCGATCCTCGGCCTCGCCCAGGCCATGGGCCCGGTCGGCGCCTGGCTGGCGGTGACCGGTGAGTGGTCGTGGGACGCGGTGATACTCGGTCTCGCGGTCGGCGTCTGGATCGGCGGTTTCGACCTGATCTTCGCCTGCCAGGACGTCGCCGCCGACCGCGCACATGGCGTGAAATCGACCCCTGCCCGCTTCGGCATCCCGGCCGCGCTGTACGGCGCCCGCGCCTGCCACGTGATCACCACGGCCCTGCTGGCCTGGTACGGCGTGGCCACCCACGCGGGCGCCTTCTTCTGGACCGGCCTGCTGATCGTGATCGCCGCGTTCCTCTACGAGCACTCGATCGTCCGCCCGCACGACCTGTCCCGCCTGAACCGCGCCTTCTTCACGGTCAACGGCTTCATCGGGATTGCCCTGTTCGTGTGCGCGCTGCTGGACCTGGCGGTGCGGGGGCTGGGGGTGTAGTTACGGTTCCTCCTGCTATCGGTGCAGGGAAGGGAGACAGCCGTGGCCAGCTCGGAGCTCGACCGCCTGCACTCGAAGCTCGCCAAGCTGGAGAGCCAGACGGAGGGCTACAAGGCTGAGATTGTCGGGGGCGCCATCATGATGGGCCCGGTCAAGCCGATCCACGGCAAGACCATGCGTCGCCTTGGTCCCATGCTGGAGTCCCAATTGGCGGCGGAATGGGAAGTCGTCGAGGATGTCGCCTTCGTCTTCTCGGAGGACGATGAGTTCTGCCCGGACCTGGCAGTCATCCCTGCGGTGGAGGAGACGCGGAACCTCGGTTCCTACCCTGCGGATCTGATCGAACTGGCCGTCGACGTCGTCTCCCCGTCCAGCGTTCGCAACGGCTACCGGGTCAAGGACCGTGCCTACGCCAGGGCGGGTATCGCCGACTACCTCGTCTTCGACCCGTACCAGGGGCACTGCGTCACCTTCTGGAACCCCGGCCCGGATGGCTACCTGGGCCGGGACACCGTTTCTTATGGCAAGACGGTCACGGTCGAGTCGTCCGTCGGCCCCCTGAGCTTCGATACCTCCGGGCTTCCGGTGGACCTCGGCGGCTGACCCCCGCCCGCCGGAGCCCCCGGCCTCCGGCCGACTAGGCTCGGGGGCGTGGAGCCGTACGAACACGCAACGCTACGAGACGAGCGCCGGCCCTGGGTGGTCGGCGTCTCCGGTGCGTCCGGGACGCCGTACGCGGCGGCCGTGGTGCGCGGGCTGCTGGCCGCCGGGGAGGATGTCGACTTGGTGGTCAGCCGGGCCTCGCGGCTGACGCTGCTGGACGAGACCGGAATCGCCTTCCGGGACGCGCGCTGGCGGGACGACCTGCGCGAGTGGCTGGCGCGCGGGGCCGACGGGAAGCCGGACGCGTACGCCGTGGGCGACGCGGAGCTGGCGCGGGTGCGGCACTGGCCGGCCGGTGACCTGGCGGCGGGGCCGTCGTCGGGTTCGTACCCGGTGAAGGGGATGCTGATCGTCCCGGCGAGCACGGCCTGTGTGGCGGGTGTGGCGCTGGGGCTGTCGAAGGACCTGCTGCAACGGGTCGCGAGCGTGACGCTCAAGGAGCGGCGGCCGTTGGTGGTCGCGGTGCGGGAGACGCCGCTGAGCGGCCAGACGCTGCGGCAGTTGGTGGCGCTCGACGAGGCGGGCGCGATCGTGCTGCCCGCCTCTCCGGCGTTCTACGCGGGGGCGACGCACATCCAGGATCTGGTGGACTTCGTCGCCGGGCGGGTACTGGACGCGGCGGGGGTGCCGCACCGGTACTACCGCAGATGGACGGGGGAGCTCGGCGGAGGCCGCGCCCCGGAAGGGGGTTAGCGCTTCTTCCCGGCACGCGCCGGGCGGGCCCCGGCGGCGTCGGCGCGACGGGCGGCGGCGACGGACTGATGGGCACGCGAGCGGTTGGCCAGGTCCTGCAGCTCGCGCATGCGGGCGTAGGCCATCTCGATCGTGTACACGCGTTCTCTCCTGAAGGATCGTTGGTGCCGTGAGCGTTCGGTGAAAGATTTTCGGGGCGTCAGCCCTTCAATGCCTTAGATTCTACATGCAAGACGGCAAGTTCGCTGATTATTGAAAGGTTCCAGCCATGGACGCGGTGGACAGGCAGCTCATCCAGGCCCTCCGGGAGAACGGGCGGGCCTCGTACGCGGAACTGGGCCGGCTCGTCGGCCTGTCCGGGCCGAGCGTCACGGACCGCATCAACCGCCTGGAGGCGGCCGGCGTGATCACCGGCTACCGCGCGACCGTCAACGCCGCGTCCCTGGGCCTGGGCGTCACGGCGCTGATCGGCATCCAGTTGTCGGACGCCGCCGACCACGAGGACGTGGCGCAGCGGCTGCGCGACCTGGAGGAGATCGAGGACTGCTGGTTCATCGCCGGCGACGACTCGTACATGCTCAAGGTGCGTGTCGGCGACGTGGACGGCCTGGAGCGCACCATCCGCCGGCTGTCCGGGACCAAGGGCGTGAGCCGCACCCGCACCACGATCGTGCTCTCCACCAAGTGGGAGAACCGGGTGGGCGAACTGCCCGAGGGCATCTGAGGGTCCGAGGGCGTCCGGGTCCCATGGCCGTCCGGGGCCTCATGGCCGTCCGGGGGGCGAGGCCGACCGGGGGTCCGAGGCCGTCTGACGGCCTTCCCGGGTGGGGGAGTAGGCTCGACCGGGCCAGTCGGAGGAGACCGGACGCGACTCCGGACATACCAGAGAGGCGATCGCATGGACGCGGGACTCAAGCGCGAGCTGGAGCAGAAGGTGCGCGCCGGTGAGCGGCTGACCCGCGAGGACGGCATCGCCCTCTACGAGTCCGACGACCTCGCCTGGCTCGGCGGCCTGGCCCACGAGGTGCGGACGCGGAAGAACGGCGACACGGTCCTCTTCAACGTCAACCGCCACCTCAACATGACGAACGTGTGCACAGCCTCGTGCGCCTACTGCTCGTTCCAGCGCAAGCCGGGCGAGAAGGACGCGTACACCATGCGCATCGAGGAGGCCGTCCGCCTCGCCAAGGCGATGGAGAACGACCACCTCACCGAGCTGCACATCGTCAACGGCCTGCACCCCACCCTCCCGTGGCGGTACTACCCGCGGTCGCTGAAGGCGCTCAAGGAGGCGCTGCCGCAGGTCTCCCTGAAGGCGTTCACCGCCACCGAGATCCACCACTTCGAGAAGATCTCCGGCATGCCCGCCTCGGAGATCCTCGACGAGCTGATCGACGCCGGTCTGGAGTCGCTGACCGGCGGCGGCGCGGAGATCTTCGACTGGGAGGTCCGGCAGCACATCGTCGACCACGAGACCCACTGGGAGGACTGGTCGCGCATCCACCGGCTCGCGCACGAGAAGGGCCTCAAGGGCCCGAGCACGATGCTCTACGGGCACATCGAGGAGCCGCGCCACCGCGTGGACCACGTGCTGCGGCTGCGTGAGCTCCAGGACGAGACCGGCGGCTTCCAGGTCTTCATCCCGCTGCGCTACCAGCACGACTTCGTGGACATGAAGGACGGCAAGATCCGCAACCGGCTCCAGGCGCGGACCTCCATGGCCACCGGCGCCGAGGCGCTGAAGACCTTCGCGGTCTCCCGGCTGCTCTTCGACAACGTCCCGCACGTGAAGGTCTTCTGGGTGATGCACGGTCTCCAGACCGCGCAGCTCGCCCTCCAGCACGGCGCCGACGACATGGACGGCTCGGTCGTCGAGTACAAGATCACGCACGACGCGGACAACTACGGCACGCCGAACAAGCTGACCCGTGACGACCTGCTGGAGCTGATCCGCGACGCGGGCTTCCGCCCGGCGGAGCGGAACACGCGGTACGAGGTCATCCGGGAGTACGACGGTCCGGACCCGGCGCGGCGCGAGGAGCCGCAGCCGATGCGGGTCTGACCCCTTTCCCGGTCTCCGAAAGCTCCGAAAGTCCTGGTGAGGCGGCTGCCTCACCAGGACTTTTTCTCTTGCACGGGCGACTTGGTAATGGTTGCATCGCAAGCATGTCTCTTACCTTCGTTCGCGATCCGCAGGTGACCCCCGAGCTGCACGAGGAGCTCGCCCGGCTCTGGTACGACGTCTCGCGGGCCGGCGGCTCGGTCGGTTTCGTGCCCTCCGTGACCGAGGAGGAGGTGCGCGCGGCGACCGAGCGGCAGCTCGGGCGGGTGACGAGCGGCGAGTACCGGATGCTCGGCGCGTACGACGCCGAGGGGCGGCTGTCCGGCACCACGTTCCTGCGGCTCCACACCGACTTCAAGATGCGGCACTGGTCCATGGTCCTCGGGGTCATGATCGACCCCGGCCTGCAGCGCGGCGGGCACGGGCTCCGGCTGATGCGGGAGACGATCGACATGGCCCGGGACGCCGGCCTGGAAGCGCTGCGGCTGGAGGTGCGCGGCGGCATGGGGCTGGAGGGCTTCTACGGACGGCTCGGGTTCAAGGAGGTCGGCCGGGTGCCGGGCGGTCTGCGGCTGTCCGCCGACGACTACCGCGACGACATCCTGATGTGGATCGCGCTGGACTGACGCGGCCGTTGCCGGGTAGTGCGGCGTCGACGCCGGGTGCCGGGTGAGCGCGGTGTCGACACCGGGCCGGTGTGGCCGGTGCCGGTGCGCTCGGCGTCGGACTCATGTGGCGCGTTGGGCTGGTGGTGGGCTGATGTGGCTCCCTCTGGGTTGATCCACTCGCGCTCGTGCTTGACTGGTAGGGACCCTTTCGGCTGCCGATGAGAAGAAGGTCCGTCCGTGAGTAGCCAGAAGTACGCTTCGCTCCGTTACACCGCGCTGCGATTCGGCCTGCTCGTCGGCTGCTTCGCCGTCGTGTGGGTGCTCTGTTACTTCCACGCCGTCCCGATCGTGGTGAAGGGCTCCAACTTCATCTGGATGGTTCTGGTGGCCCTCGTCCTGTCCGCGCCGCTGAGCTGGGTGCTGCTGCGCAAGCAGCGGGACGCCATGGCGGTGCAGGTGGCCGAGCGCGTCGAGCGGACGCGGGAGCGGCTGCAGGCCAACGCGGGCCAGGAGGACCGGGCGTAATCCGGGCAACCCACGTGAAGGGCGGTTACCACCGCCAAAGGTAGCTTTCGTCACACGGCGCCGCCGTTCCGCCGCCGGGCAACCGCCCGGCCGCCGGACGCGCGGCGCTTTTTCATGCCTCTCTCCGGGCCTCGCCGGACCCTGCCGCACCAAGAACTCAAAGATTCCCTTTGGGTTCCTCAAAGTTCCAGTGTTAACGTGTCGACATGAAGACAGCAGCAGCGCACCGAATCCCCACGGGCCCCCGGCTCGTGGCGCGCCTGCACGTCGATCTTTGCCGCTGTCTGTCCGCGGCCTGTCGCCGCCGCTGATCACCGTCACGCCGACCACCGCACGCTGATCACCCGACGCGGCCGGAGATCCCGTACGTACGGACCTCCCGGCGCCTCGCGCCCTTTTCTCAACCCCCGCCTGACCCCGGAGTTTCCGTTGTCATCGACGCCCCCTTCGTCCGCGCCGTCCCCCGCGACCCCGCCCACCGGGGTCCGCGCCGCCCGCGGCCGCATACCCAAGGTGCCCTTCTGGGCGCAGATCCTGCTCGGCCTCGCCCTCGGCGCCCTGCTCGGCTGGGCGGCCCGCAGCGGCGACATCGGCTGGCTCCAGACCACGCTCGACAAGATCGGTGACATCTTCGTCCAGTTGCTCATGGTCGTGGTGGCCCCGCTGGTCTTCTTCGCCATCCTGGTCTCGATCACCAACCTGCGGAACGTCTCCAACGCCGCGCGACTGGCGACCCGGACCCTCCTCTGGTTCATGATCACCTCGCTGATCGCCGTCTCCATCGGCCTGGCGATCGGCCTGCTCACGGACCCCGGCTCCGGCACCGGCCTCACGGCCGCCGACGGCGGCGACCCGAAGAAGAAGGGCTCCTGGCTCGACTTCCTCACCGGGATCGTCCCCACCGACGTCGTCACGCCGTTCACCCAACTGAACGTGCTCCAGATCGTCTTCATGGCCGCCGTCGCCGGTATCGCCGTCCTCCAGGTCGGCGAGAAGGCCCGGCCGCTGCTCACCCTGAGCGAGTCCGTCCTGGAGCTCCTCCAGAAGGTGCTGTGGTGGGTCATCCGGCTCGCCCCGCTCGGCAGCCTCGGCCTCGTCGGCAAGGCCGTCTACAAGTACGGCTGGGACCTGATCGGCAAGTACGCGACCTTCACCGCGGACATCTACGTCGGCTGCGCCATCGTCCTCTTCGGCGTCTACCCGCTGCTGCTCGCCACGGTCGCCAAGGTCAACCCGCTGCAGTTCTTCAAGGGCGCCTGGCCCGCGATCCAGCTCGCCTTCGTCTCCCGCTCCTCGGTCGGCACCATGCCGCTCACCCAGCGGGTCACCGAGCGGCTGGGCGTGCCGAAGGAGTACACGTCGTTCGCCGTGCCGTTCGGCTCCACGACGAAGATGGACGGCTGCGCCTCCATCTACCCGGCCATCGCCGCCATCTTCGTGGCCCAGGTTTTCGACGTGCCGCTGGAGGTGCGTGACTACCTGCTGATCGCCTTCGTCTCGGTCATCGGCTCGGCCGCGACCGCCGGTCTCACCGGTGCGACGGTGATGCTCACCCTGACCCTGTCGACGCTGGGCCTGCCGATGGCGGGCGTGGGCCTGCTCCTCGCGATCGACCCGATCGTCGACATGATCCGCACCGCGACCAACGTCGCCGGCCAGTCCGTCGTCCCGATCATCGTCGCCTCCCGCGAGGGCATCCTCGACCGCGAGGCCTACGCCACGGCCGATGGCTCCAGGCTGGAGGACGAGCCGGAGCGCGAGCTGACGGCGGTGCCGGCCGCGGCCTGACCCCGACCGTTCCGCCCGTACCGTTCCGGTGGTGCCCCGGACCCCCCGTGGGGTCCGGGGCACCGGTGCGTCCGGGGGCGCTCCTCCCGGGAGTACGGCGCCCACCGGGGGGCTTGCGCGCTGCCGGCCGAGGCGAGGCACGCCGAGGCACGGCGAGGCACGGAGGCCCGCCTCCGGCGGACCGGGGCGCGGATCCCTACGACGCGGGCGGCGTCGCTCCGTGCTCCAGGTACCGGAACTCCGCCTCATCGTGCGCGGCGACGGCCTGGCGGACGCGGCGGGCCAGGCGCGGGATCAGCAGGCCGTCGATCGCGTCGCGCGGCTGGAAGCGGGCCTCCAGGAGCTCACCGGACGCGGGCCGGACGGCCTCGCGCAGGTGGCGGTCCAGCAGCCCGCCGTCGAAGACGAACAGCACCTTGTCGCCCTCCGCGGGGCCGGGAGCCCAGTCCACGACGAGGAGAGGGCCGATGGGCGGGGCGATGCCCAACTCCTCGGCCACTTCGCGCCGGCAGGCGGCGAGGGGCGACTCGCCGGTCTCGACGTAGCCGCCCGGGATCTCCCACTTGGGCTTGTACGAGGGGCGGACCAGCAACACCCGGCCCTCGTCGTCGAAGAAGAGCGCTCCCGCGGCCATCCGTGGGTGCGCCATGCGCTTCTCGTGCTCGTTCTCCGGCTCGGGCATGCGGCCGAGACTACTCAGGCCGGCTCCCGCGCCGTACGCCGTGCTCTGTCGTTGCACAGGGAGGCGCCCGAGACCGGGGGCGCCTCACCGGGAGGGGTGGCGATGCGGGGCATGACGGATCACAGGGCGTTCGGCGCGCGGGTGCGCTTCTACCGCGAGCGACGCCGTCTCACCCAGCGGGAGTTGGGGGCACTGCTCAGCCGGTCCGAGGACTGGGTCTACCGGGTGGAGTCCGGACGCATCCCGGTGAACAACGTCAGGATGTTGATGGATCTCGCCGAGGCGCTGCGCGTCCACCTGGAGGACCTGGGCGGCTCGCCGGCCCTCCTGGACGACAGGGACGGGCACCGGGGGAGCGTCCCGGCCATCCGGGCCGCCCTGATGCGGTCGCGGCGGCTGTCCGGCTCGCTCTTCGACGACCGCGAGCCCCCGCGCGCGGAACGGGTGGCGGCCGAGGTGGCGCGCGCCTGGGAGCTGTACCAGGCGTCGGAGTACGCCCGGCTGGGAGCCGTTCTCCCGGGTCTGTTGGCCGATGCCCGACTGGGCGTGCACGCCTGCCCGGCCGGGCGGGAGAGCGAGGTGGCGCGGCGGGGCTTCGCCTTGGCGTGCCACGTGGCAGCCGTGTACCTGCGGAAACTGGGCGAGACCAATCTCGCCTGGACCGCGGTCGATCAGGGGGATGTGGCTGCGAGCAGCACGGACGATCCTTCGGTGGTCCTCGCTCTGCGCCGGGGCGTTGCCCACGTTCAGTTGGGAGCCGGGCTTGTCGAGGAGGCGGCGCGCGTCACGCTCGATGCCGCCGCGGACCTCGACCCCGGCTGGTGGCGCGGCACACCGGTGGCCCTTTCCGTCTACGGGACGCTGTTTCTGAACGGTGGCGTGGCCGCGGCGCGTATGCGGAACCGCGCGCTCACGGACGAGATGCTGGCGAAGGCCCAGGAAGCCGCTGATCTGCTGGGCGGGGACCGGAACGAGATGTGGACCTCGTTCGGGCCCGCCAACGTCGGCATCCACCGTCTGGCGACGGCCTTGGAATTCCAGGACGTCTCCTCGGCACTGGAGATGGCCCCCAAGGTGCGGGCGTTCGGACTGCCGGTCGAGCGGCGGGCACGCATGCGCCTCGATGTGGCGCGTGCGTACGGTGAGGCGGGCCGGACCGACGAGGCGGTCGACCACCTCAAGCGCGCCTACCGCACCGCGCCGGAGCAGATGCGGGTGCACGAGTTCGCCCGCGACCTGGCACGGCGGTTGCGCAAACGGACGCGACGGCGCGACGCGCTGGAACTGGCCGTCCGGTTGGGGGTGGCGCGCTAGCGGTCGCAGGCCGACGCGAAGCCGCCCCCCGGTTCGGAATTATCTTCCGGGTCGTCCTTCGTACCGCCCTCTAACGTCGCTGCCTCGTAAGCCGGTGACGTCGGAGGTCAGCGATGGGACACACGCGGGCAGGGCATGGGGTGAACGGCGCGCGAGAGCGCGCGTACCTCGGCGAGATCGCGGTCGCACCCGACAAACGCTTCCGAGAGGTGTCCCTCGACGTCGACGTTCCGGGCGCGGTGCGGACCGCCCGCGTCATCACGGCCGCCACGCTGGCCGACTGGGGCTTGGAGGCTTGGGCGGACGACGCGGCGCTGGTCGTGTCCGAGCTGGTCGGCAACGTGGTGAACCATGCGGCGCCGGACGGGCCTTCCGCGCGGTCCGGAGCCTCTCGGCGGGCGCGCCTCGCCTGCTTCGCCTGGCCGGGGTGGCTGCTTGTCGGCGTCAGCGACGGGGACTCGAGTCCGCCGTTCCTTCCGGTGGGGGACGTCTTCCCGACGGTCGGGGCTCAGGGCTTGTCGGAAGCGGAGGTTCCGGACGGCGGACGGGGGTTGCTGATCGTCCAACGGCTGACGGACGCGCTCTGGTGGACGCCCCGGGAGGGGGGAGGGAAGACCGTGTTCTGCCGCTTTGACCTGGCGCCGGAACGGGCGCGGGCCTGATCGGGTGGGAGCGAAACGTGACGCACCGTCGGATGTTTCGGCAGTTGGACGCGGTGGCGCGGGCGCGGAGGGTGTCCGCACGGGTGGGGCGGGAGGTGTCGGGGTTGCGCCGGGGTGGGGCGGGGGAGTGGGCGGTGCGGCCTGATGGTCTCCCTTGACGGGTGCGGGCGCGTGATATTACCTGCCGGTACGGTAACGGAGGCGGAGGGATGCTTGATGTGACCACTGCGACCAGTGCGACCGGTGCGACCACCGCACAGGCTGACGCTGCCAGGAGCCGGGCCGCCGCGCGGGCGCCCGGGGCGGGCCGGCGGGAGAAGCCGAGGGTTCGGCGGATGCCCCGGGAGGTGCGGGAGCGGCAGATGATCGACGCCGCGGTGCGGGTGTTCGCCCGCTGCGGCTACAGCGCCGCGTCGATGGACGAGATCGCCGAACTCGCCGGTGCGTCCAAGCCGTTGGTGTACCTGTACCTCAACTCGAAGGAGGAGCTGTTCGGGACCTGTATCCGGCGTGAGGCGGAGGCGCTGCTCGGTGCCGTGCGGTCCGCCGTCGTGCCGCACACCCCGGCGGACCGCCGGCTCTGGGACGGGCTGCGCGCCTTCTTCGCGCACACCGCCGCGCACCCGGAGGGGTGGTCGGTGCTCAGTTGCCGGGCACGTACGCACGGGGAGCCGTTCGACCGGGTGGTGGCCGAGTTGCGCGAGGAGATCGTGGAGGTCGTCGCGCGGCTGATCGAGGAGGCCGCCGAGGGGGCTGCCGAGGAGGCCGCGGGGGCGGGGGCGGGCCGGGCGGTGCTGAACGGGCGGGAGGTCACCGGTCTCGCGCACGCCCTGGTCGGCGCCGCCGAGTCGCTCGCCGGGTGGGCCAACGGGCCCGCAGGCGCCGCCCCCTCGGCCAAGGAGGCGGCGGAGACGCTCAT
Source organism: Streptomyces sp. NPDC052910 (assembly GCF_055585605.1). NCBI lineage: Bacteria > Bacillati > Actinomycetota > Actinomycetes > Kitasatosporales > Streptomycetaceae > Streptomyces > Streptomyces sp. NPDC052910. Next base: position 544,337 of record NZ_JBVJJR010000005.1, on the reverse strand, counting down.
GAACGTGGCGTGGGTGGGGCTGGAGAACCTGGTGAGTGGGCGGCGGTGGCGGGCGGTGGGCGTCGGTGAGGTGGTGACGTCCGTCTGATGCTGTCGCGTCAGGCGCAGTTGCCCCGGTCCGGGTGGTCGGCGAAACGTTCCGCCAGCCAGTTCGCCGCCGGGATCGCCTGGACGACCGCGCCGCCGACGTGTTCCGTCAGGGGCAGGGACGTCCAGCGGACGTCGGCGCCGCGGGCGCACCAGTCGGCGCGCAGGCGCTGTCCCAGGTCGTAGGGGATCAGCTCGTCGATCGCCCCGTGGTAGAGGTACACGGGGCGGTCGGGGGCGCGCGTGCCGAGGTCGGAGGAGCGGAGGGCGCGCTGCCAGTCCGCTTCGTAGAGCGGGTTGCGGACGGTGACGTCGGAGATCTTCTTGAAGAGGCCGGCGACCACGTTCGCGGCGACGCAGTTCTCCTTGAGGAAGCGCAGGTAGCCGCGGCCGCGGTCGTTGAGGTAGTCGTCCAGGCGCAGTTCGGGGTAGGCGGCGTTCTGGCCGGCCGCCGCCATGAGGATCAGGCCGGCGCCTATGCCGCCGTTGTTGTAGTCCGCCGTCCGCAGGAGGTCGGAGGGGACGCCGCCGGTGGCCGTGCCCTTCACGTTCAGCTCGGGCGCGTAGGCGGCGCGCAGTTCCGCGGCCCAGGACGTGGCCTGGCCGCCCTGTGAGTACCCCATGATGCCGACGGGCGCGTTCGCGGACAGACCCGCCTCGGGCAGGCGCAGGGCCGCGCGTGCCGCGTCGAGGACGGCGTGGCCCGCGGAGCGGCCGACGACGTAGGTGTGGTCGCCCTCGGTGCCCAGGCCCTCGTAGTCGGTCACCGCGACGGCCCAGCCGCGGGCGGTCAGCAACTGGATGAGGTTGGCCTCGACCGTCGTCCCGCGCGGGAAACCGGCGGAGGGGGCGCACTGGTCGCCCAGGCCGACGGTGCCCACCGCGTAGGTGATCAGGGGGCGGGGGCCGGTTCTGCCGTCACGGGGGACGATCACCGTGCCGGAGACGGTGTTCGGGGTGCCCTTGGCCGTGGTCGAGCGGTAGGTGATGCGCCAGGCGCGGGTGGGGGTCGGCTGGGCGGGGAGGGGGTGGAAGGTGGTGGGGGTGGAGGTGAGGATGTCGCCCGGGGCGGATTGGGTGAGTGCGGTCTGCGTGAGAGGTGTGGGGGGCGTGGGGGGTGTGGCTTGGGCGGGCGGGCCTGTGAGGGTGAGGGTCGCGGTGAGGGCCGCTGCCGCGGTGAGGGCGGTCAGGGCGCGTCGGCGTACGTGGCGTGGGTGTTGTGTGTGGCGTATGCGGTGCACAGTGGGCTCCCAACTGCCGTGTGGTGTGCGGTGGTTGGGCGCACGGTAGTGACCGACTGGTAAGTACGGGGCTGATCGGAGTGCTCAGGTTTGCGGGCTTGGGTGCTCGGGCCGCCTGGCGGCGGCTGTTTCCCGGCCTTTGGTGGCGGTCGGACGTGCGGGGGCTTGTGCCGGCTTCGCCGGCGGTGATTGCCCCTGCCCCCTCCCTTTCACCCCTTCCTGGGCGGGCGCGCCCCCGCACCCCCGAGCGCGCCTGTGGCGCGCGTCCTCAAACGCCGGACGGGCCGGGTGGCGGGTGGTGATCGGGAGGAGAGGTGCCCCTGCGGTACGCCCCCGGTGTCGTGCCCGTCCAGCGGCGGAAGGCGCGGTGGAAGGCGGTGTCCTCGGAGAAGCCCAGGCGGGACGCCAGTTCCGTGGCCGGTTCGTGGCCGGTGGCGAGGGCGGTCAGGGCCGCGTCGCGGCGTACCTGGTCCTTGAGCCGGCGGTACGAGGTGCCCTCGGCGGCGAGGCGGCGGCGCAGGGTGGCGGGGCTGACCGCCAGGCGGGCCGCCGTTTCGGAGGCCTCGGGGAGCCGGGGCCGGCGGTGGCCGCCGCGGAGCGCCGCGGTCAGGGTGCGGCGGACCTGTTCGGCGACGGTCGTGCCGTAGTCGCGGCGGAGCAGCAGGTCGGCGGGGGCGCGGCGGAGGAGGCCGGTCAGGGCGGCCTCGTCGCGCAGGACCGGCGCGGACAGCCAGTGCCGGGCGAAGCCGGCGCCGGTGCCGCGGGCGCCGAACCGCACCGGGCAGCCGAACATCCGCTCGTACTCCGCCGCGTACGGCGGCGCCGGATAGGCGAATTCCGCCCACCGCAGGACGATGCGCCGACCGATGAGCCAGCTCGCCAGCCGGTGCCAGATCACCAGCGCGCATTCGGCGAGAAAGTGCCCTTCCGGCAGACGGCGGACGTCGTCCCGGAGGGTGAACACGGCTTCGTCCGTCCCCCGTTCGAGTGCCAGGTCGGGGCCGGCGGGGAAGAGGCCGTAGAAGCGGACGGCCCGGTCGACGGCCGCGCCGAGGTCGGGGCAGCCGACGCACGCGTGGCACATCATCGCGAACGTGCCGGGCCGGCTGGGCGCCGCCGCCAGGGCCAGGAACTCGTCCCGGGTCGCCCGCCGTACCGCCCGGACCAGTTGAGTGAACTGCTCGGGCGTCACCCGGGCCCGGTCGTCGCCCGGCAGCAGCGGCGGGATGCGGGCGGCCTGGAGCAGCGGGACGGGGTCGTGGCCGAGGCGGACCGCGCCGCCGAGGGCGGCCCGGACGAAGTGCGTGCCGACGATCCGCGCCTCGGCCGGGGGAGGGGGTGCGAGAAGCGACGGAGTGAGGAACGGGGTGGTGTGGGGCGGGAGTTCACGCATGAGGGCATGGTGCGCCGAGCGGTACGGCCTGGGGTGCCGAGCGTTCCGGTCAATCCCCGGGCGTCCCGGCGTGCGTAGGGTTCCCGAGCGCCGGGCGTGCGGGCGGCGCGTGGGGGAGCGACCGGGCGTACGAGCGCCGGGGAGGCGTCCCGGCCCGCTCCCCGGTCGTCCGAGCACCAGCCCGACCAGCGGAGGTGCCATGCCCGACCGACCGAGCACCCTGGCCCGGTTCGCCGAGTGGACGGCGGACCGCTACGCCGGCCGCCCCGCCCTCCGCTTCGCCGCGCCGGACGGCGGCGCCTGGACGGAGGTCGGCTACGAGCAACTGCGCGGGACCGTGCGGACCGTCGGGTGCGCCCTGCTCGCCCTCGGCGTACGGCCCGGCGACCGGGTGGCCGTCCTCGCCCGTACCCGGCCCGAGTGGACGTACGTCCAGCTCGCGGCGCTCGCCGCAGGGGCCGTGGTGGTGCCCGTCTATCCGACGGCCGGGGACGAGGAGCTCACCTGGGTGCTGTCCGACTCCGGGGCGAGCGTGGCCGTCGCCGAGGACGCGGCGCAGGCGGCCCGGATCGCCGCGCTCCGGGGGCGGCTGCCCGGGTTGCGGCACGTCGTCGTCATGGAGGACGGCGAGGCAAGTGAGGGGGACGGGGTTTCGCTGGGCGGGCTCGCGGCCGCCGCCACCACCGTTTCCGTCGCCGAGCTGCTCACCCGTGCCGAACGGGTGACCACCTCCGACCTCTGCGGCATCATCTACACCTCCGGCACCACCGGCCTCCCGAAGGGCTGCCGGCTCACCCACGGCAACCTCGTCGCGGCCCACGACGCGACCGCCGAAATGATCGTGTACGAGCCCGGCGACAGCACGTTCCTCTACCTCCCCCTGGCGCACCTGCTGGCGCAGCTCGTGCAGTTCGGCACGCTGTTGCGGGGCGCGACGCTCTGCTACCACGGCGGCCGGAACGAGGACATCGTCGCCGGGCTGGCCGCGACGCGGCCGACGCACCTGCCGTCGGTGCCGCGCCTGTTCGAGAAGGTGCACGGCATGGCGCTGGGCCTCGCCGACGCCGAGGGGCCCGACGGGCGGGAGCGGCTCGCGGCGGCCGTGCGGACGGGCCTCGCGGTCGCCGCCCTGCGCGAGCGCGGGGAAGAGCCGGGCGGGCCGCTGCGCGCCGCCTGGGAGGCCGCGGAGGAGCGGGTGTTCGCCCCGGTGCGGGAGGTCTTCGGCGGGCGACTGCGCTGGGCGCTGACCGGTGCCGCGCCCATCGCCCCGGACGCCCTGGACTTCCTGCGCGCCTGCGGAGTCCTGGTGCACGAGGGGTACGGGATGACCGAGACGGCCGGGGTGGTCTCGCTGAACAGGCCGGGGGCGTACCGGCCGGGCTCGGTCGGCCGGCCGGTCCCCGGGTGTGAGGTGAGGATCGCGCCGGACGGCGAGATCCTCGTCCGGGGGCCGGGGGTCTTCGCCGGCTATCACCGCGACCCGGCCGCGACCGCCGCGGTGCTGGACGCCGACGGCCGGCTGCACACCGGGGACCTCGGGGCGCTGGACGCCGACGGGTTCCTCACGGTCACCGGCCGGAAAAAGGACCTCGTCATCACGTCGAGCGGCAAGAACATCACGCCCGCCCTCCCCGAGGCCGCCCTGCGGGAGTCCCGCTGGATCTCCCACGCGGTGCTGGTCGGCGACCGCCGCCCGTACCCCGTCGCGCTGCTCACCCTGGACGCCGCCGAGATCGCGGGCTGGGCGGCCCGGGAGGGCGTCGACCTGGGCCCCGACGGGCCGGAGCGGCACCCGGCCGTGCGGCGGCTGTGCCAGGAGGCGGTGGACGCGGTGAACGCCCGCTCGGCCGGACCCGCCAGGATCCGGGCGTTCGCGATCCTGCCGGGCGATTTCGGGGTGGAGAGCGGGGAGCTGACGCCGACCCTCAAACTGCGCCGTTCGGTAATCCTCGAACGGCACGCCGGTGAAATCGACGCGCTGTACGAGGCCTGTGTGAATGTACGAAGTTAAGAAAGCGTTAAACAAACACCATGGGTGACGTCCGGGGGAGGCGCCAGGGTGATTTGTGGCGGGACGGACGCGTCGGGCGGGGGAAATGCGGAAATCCCGATCACCGGGCGTCACCCGGGGCGGGAGCGGCCCGGGTGACGCATGGTCCGGGAGTGAAGTGCGGCGCGGGGGCGCAAAGGCAGGAACCCCGCCCCGCCGTCGAAACGGCGGGGCAGGGTTCCTTGGTGGTGCTGTGTATCGACCGCGACCGGTCGGTCACCGCGCGCCGGCCCGGAGGCCGGCCCCGTGTTACGCGGGGGTGACGTTCTCGGCCTGCGGGCCCTTCGGGCCCTGGGTGACGTCGAAGGTCACCGCCTGGTTCTCCTCGAGGGAGCGGAAGCCGGAGGCGTTGATCGCGGAGTAGTGGACGAAGACATCGGGGCCCCCGCCGTCCTGGGCGATGAAGCCAAAGCCCTTTTCAGCGTTGAACCACTTCACGGTTCCGGTAGCCATAAAGCCCTCCTTGGGCCCAAAGGGTTGCCCTGCTCCAGAACCTGCGAGAAGTCCTAAAACGACGAAAGCCTGCGGGTTACATGCTCCGCAGGCTCTGTACTGCAAGGGAAACCAAACTGCAACTTGCGGTGAGCGTAGCACGGAGCCTTCTTGTCGCGGAAGAGTTGTAGATCACGCTCAAGGTGGGTTTTCGGTCCGCCAAAGGAGGAAAAGCTCGTCCGTCGGGCGCGACCTCGTCGGCACCCCCGGGCGGGTGGCCCGGAGGCCGCGGGGCTAGCCTCCGGATGTGGACAATTCAGCATCCGACGCACCAGCCCCCGACGCCTCGGCCGCGCCCGCACCGGCAGCCGGCGCACCCGCAGCGGAAGCCCCGGAACCGCGGTCTCCGGAGTCCTGTCCTCCGGATGACGCCTGCTCCGTCCCGAAGCGGCGCGTCCGCCCCCGCGTCGGCCACATCCAGTTCCTGAACTGTCTGCCCCTCTACTGGGGACTCGCCCGGACCGGGGCGCTGCTCGACCTGGACCTGACCAAGGACACCCCCGAACGGCTCAGCGAGGCGATCATCCGGGGGGACCTCGACATCGGCCCGGTGACCCTCGTCGAGTTCCTGCGCCACGCGGACGAGCTGGTCGCGATGCCGGAGATAGCGGTCGGCTGCGACGGCCCGGTGATGTCCTGCATGCTCGTCTCGCAGGTGCCGCTGAAGGAGCTCGACGGGGCGCGCGTCGCCCTCGGCTCCACCTCCCGCACCTCCGTGCGCCTCGCGCAGCTTCTGCTCGCCGAGCAGGTCGGGGTGCGGCCGGAGTACTTCACCTGCCCGCCCGACCTGAGTCTGATGATGCGCGAGGCGGACGCCGCCGTGCTCATCGGCGACCCCGCGCTGCGCGCCTCGCTGCACTACGCGCCCAAGCTGGGCCTGGAGGTCCACGACCTGGGGCAGATGTGGAAGGAGTGGACGGGCCTGCCGTTCGTCTTCGCGGTGTGGGCCGTGCGCCGCGACTACCTGGCCCGTGAGCCGGAGACCGTCCGCGACGTGCACCGGGCGTTCCTGGCCTCCCGGGACCTGTCCCTGGAGGAGGTGGGCAAGGTCGCGGAGCAGGCGGCGCGCTGGGAGGCGTTCGACGCGGAGCTGCTGGAACGCTACTTCACCACGCTCGACTTCCGGTTCGGCCCCCGGCAACTGGAAGGCGTCACGGAGTTCGCCCGCCGCACCGGGCCGACCACCGGCTTCCCCGCCGACGTCCGGGTGGAACTGCTGGAGCCCTGACCCCTTGGGGGAGGGGTCCGGGGCTCCATGCTCTCGGGGGGCGGCGGGCCGTAGCCGGGGCCCGGCCGCGCTCCCGGCCGGGCCCCCGATCCGTACGGCCTCGATCCGTACGGCCCCGGCCCCTCAGGCCACGGGTCCCTGCATGTGCTCGCTGATCCACTGGATCAGGCCGCCGGACTCCATGTTCGGCACATACGTCTTGGCGTTGTGCTCGCCGCCCTGGATGACGTGGTACTTCGTCTTCACCGGCCCCTTGTTGCCGTACTTGGCGACGAAGGCGTCGATCGGCGGCTTGACCGGCTCGTTCCCGCCGACCTGGAGGCCCAGGTAGACGTCCGGGCCGCCCTTGGCGATCAGCCGCTGGGCGAGGACCTTGGAGTTGTTGTCCGCGCGCTCCTTCTCGTGGCCCCGCCACAGGAGGGAGTCGGGCACGATGTCCGGTCCCGACGCGATGACGGCCTTGAACTTGTCCGGCTTCTGGAGGACGGCCTTCAGGCCGGCGGTGCCGCCGGTGGAGGAGCCCATGAACGCCCAGCCGTCGCGGGACTTGATCGTCCGGAAGTTCTCCTTGATCAACTGTGGGACGTCCTCGGTGAGCCAGGTGCCCATCTTCGGCTGGCCGGGGATGTCACTGCCGTCCCAGTAGCGGCCGGGCGTCTTGTCCCCGGGCTTGTCGTGGTTCTCGGGGTTGAGGACCGGCATGGCGATGATGAAGGGCAGGCTCTTGCCCTCCTTCGCCCACTTCTGAACGGAGTCCTCCAGCTTGAGGTCGGCGCCCATCCAGTAGTTGTTGGGGAACCCCGCGCCGCCCGGCAGCGCGATCAGCACCGGGAAGCCGCTGTGCAGGTACTTCGGGTCCTTGTACTCCTCGGGTGCCCAGACCCAGACCTTGCCCGTGAACCCGGACTTCTTCCCGTGGTACGTGGTGACGGCGATCTTGCTGCCGTCCTGCACGGTGCCGGAGATCGTGAAGTCGGCCTTGGGGCCGGTCGGCATCAGCGCCTTCGAGCCGGGCTTCCCCCCGCCGTTCTTCCCTCCGGACCCGTCGTCGAAGGAGATCGGGTCGCCCTTGTCGGAGAAGACGTCGAAGTAGTCGAGCACCGGATAGGCGATCGCGCCGAGCACGGCTATGCACACCGCGACCAGGAACCAGCGCTTCGCCCGCGTGGCCCTGCGGTGACCCCGCGACTGGTAGGCGCCGTTGGCTGAGTTGCTCATCCTGTCCCTCTGGTCCCTCTGGACGTTTCTGCTGTCCCGAAGGACATGGCGGTCTGTTCCGTACGGGCCGGGCGCGGCGTGGCCGCGGGGCCCGGGGGCCCCGCGGCGTGGATCAGGAGGTCGCCCCGACCGGTCCCGAGATGTGTTCGCTGATCCACTTCATGCTGCCCTCGTCCATCCCCTTCACATAGGACTTGGCGTTGTGGGAACCGCCCTGGATGACCTGGAGACGGGTGTGGATGGGGCCCTTGTTGCCGTAGGTGGCGATGTACTTGTCGACCTTCGCCTTCACGGTCCCTTCCAGGGTGCCGTACTGGAAGGCGAGGTAGACGTCCGGGCCGCCCTTGGCGATCAGCTTCTTGGAGAGGAGCTCGGGGTTGTTCGCGTCCTTCTCCTTCTGGTGGCCGTTCCAGAGCTGCGAGTCGGGGACGATGTCAGGGCCCGACGCGATGACGGCCTTGAACTTGTCCGGGTGCTTCAGCACGGCCTTCAGGCCCGCGAAACCGCCGGTGGACGAGCCCATGAACGCCCAGCCGTCGCGGGACTTGATCGTCCGGAAGTTCTCCTTGATCAACTGCGGGACGTCCTCGGTGAGCCAGGTGCCCATCTTCGGCTGGCCGGGGATGTCACTGCCGTCCCAGTAGAGCGGGTCGGCGTTCCGGGGGTTGAGGACGGGCATCGCGATGATGAAGGGCTTGCCCGTGCCCTCCGCGGACCACTTGGCGACGCTCGACTCCAGGCCGAGGTCGGTGCCCATCCAGTAGTTCATGGGGAAGCCGGGGCCGCCGGGGAGGGCGATCAGCACCGGGAAGCCGCTGGTCTTGTACTTCTTGTCGAAGTACTGCTTCGGCGCCCAGACCCAGACCTTGCCGGTGAAGTCGGACTTCTTGCCGTGGTACGTCACCACGCCGATCTCGGTGCCGTCGCTCAGGGTGTTGGCGTTCTTGAACGGGGCCTTCGGGCCCGTCGCCATCGAGACCTTGGAGTCGGCCGGCTGGGCCGCGGGCTTCCCGCCGCCGTTCCCCCCGGCCTGACCGCCGTCCCCCGGAACGTCCTGACCGAAGCTGACCGGCTCGCCCTTCCGGGAGAAGGGGCCGATCTCCATGTATTTCAGGACACCGGTGGTTATCAGGCCGAGGACGGCTATGGAAGCCACCACTATGATCCAGCGTTTCCGGCCGGAGGCCCGCCGGCGGCTCTGGCCCCGGTAGGGCCCGTTCGAGTGCGTCATCGCGTCGCTCCGGACGATTCTGCTGCCCCGAAGGACATGACGGTTTGTTCCGACCTAGTGGATGGGCAAACCCGGGAGGCGGGTTCCTGGGACAGGCCATGAATTGAGTCATAGGCTGAAAATCAGGGGCGGACGGCCCCTCCTGGGGGGAGGCGAAGGTCCCGATGCGGCCGTTGCTGGAGGAAGATCCGCGCGTCGTCGGTCCGTACCGGCTGCTGGGGGTGCTCGGCGCCGGCGGCATGGGCCGCGTCTACGTGGGCCGCACCGCCGGCGGGCGGACGGTGGCGGTGAAGGTCGTACACCCGCGGCTCGCCCTCGACGAGGAATTCCGCTCGCGGTTCCGCCGCGAGGTGGAGACGGCGCGGCGGGTCGGCGGCGCCTGGACCGCGCCGGTCCTGGACGCGGACCCGGACGCGCCGGTGCCCTGGGTGGTGACCGGGTACGTGGCCGGGCCCTCGCTGGCCCAGGCGGTCGCCGACGTCGGGCCGCTGCCCGAACCGGCCGTCCGCGCGGTGGGCGCCGGGCTGGCCGAGGCGCTGGCCGCCGTGCACGCGCTGGGTCTCGTCCACCGGGACGTCAAACCCTCCAACGTGCTGCTGCCGCTCGACGGTCCGCGGCTGATCGACTTCGGCATCGCCCGGGCCATGGACGGCACGACCTCGCTCACCGCCACCGGTGTCGTGATCGGCTCGTCCGGTTACATGGCGCCCGAGCAGGTGCTGGGCCGGCCGCTGACCGGGGCGGCCGACGTCTTCTCGCTCGGCGCGGTCCTGGCCTTCGCCGCCGGGGGCGGTCCGCCGTTCCCCGGCGAGCACCACGCGTCGATCAACTACCGGGTGGTCCACGGTGATCCGGAACTCGCCGCGGTGCCGGCCGGCGAGCTCCGCGAGCTGGTCTCGGCCTGCCTCGCCAAGGACCCGGGCGACCGTCCCGCCCCCGGGGACCTCCTGCGCCGGCTCACCGGCGGCCGCCCGGCGGGCGCCCTCGTCGGGCCGGGCTGGCTGCCCGCACCACTGGTGGAGCAGGTGAGCCGGCAGGCGGTGGAGCTGTTGGGGCTGGAGGGGTGGGAGGGGGAAGCGGGGGCGGCACGGGCGGCTGGGGGTGATGGGGAGCCCGGTGGTTTCGGTGCACCCGGTGGGTCCAGTGGGTCCGGTTCGTCAGGTGGCTCCGGTGCGTCCAGTGGATCCGGTGGGGCGGGAGGCTCCGGTGGGTCCGTTCCGACCGGCGCCTTCGGGCCCGCGCTCGGCTACGCGCCGACGGAGTGGGACGGCGGTGCGACGCCGGCGGGGAACGGACACGGTTCGGGCGGCAGGGGCCGCGCCTCCGACCCGCCGTCCGGCCCGTCCTCCGGCCCGTCCGGCGGACCCCTCGCCGGGCCCTCCGGCGCGTCCTCCTCGGGGTCCGGGCCCGGCTCCTACGAGGAGTGGCCCGGCGGCCCGATCCCCGTACGGGACGGCAACGGGCCGGGCACGGCCTACGGCTTCCGCGAGGGCCCGGCGACGGGGACCGGGGCGGGGCCGGGCGCGTACGGCCCCGGCGGCGGCCCGTACGACGCCTCCGTCCCGTACGACCCCTCCGGGGCGAAGACCTACGGCGGGCCGGGCGCGGGCCCGTACAGCGACCGGGGCCCCTACGGGGACCGGGGGGCCGCGCCGGGCGGGAAGGCGGCACCGGCGAAGCGGAGCGCCCGGCGCCGGGCCCTGCTGTTCGGGCTGCCGGCGGTCGGGGCGGTGGTGATCGTCCTCGCCGTGCTGCTGGGGCTCGGCGCGTGGCCGTTCGACGGGGACGGCGGGAAGGACCGGGCCCACAGCGGCGGGGCGAAGGGAAACGGTCACGCGGCGTCCGGGAAGAACGGGCTGGTGCCCGGGGGGTTCGTGGGGACCTGGACCGGGGGGATCGTGCAGAGCAACGGATTCCCCAACGGCTCGCTGGTCAGCGTCATCAGCCAGGGCGGCGAGGGCGACTACGTGGTCCGGAACACGTACGACCTGGTGGGACTGGCGCAGTGCCACGGGAAGGCGAAACTCAGGTCCGTCAGCGCCACGAGGATCACGCTCGTGGAGGAGGACGACGGGGTCAACGGCGGTCTGTGCACCAAGACCAAGGGGACGGTCCTCGTCTACACCCTCACTCCGGACGGCAAACTCACCTACGCCTCCGACGACGCGAGGGGCGGCTCGCCCACCGCCACCCTCACCCGCTCCGGTGGGTGAGCCCGGCCGCCCCCGGGCCTGTCGGACCCCTGGCGTAGGCTGGTTCGGTCTTGATGAACCCCCTCCGAAGGGACGCACGGTGACAGAGCACGCCGACCTCTCGCCCTCTGAGATCGCAGCCGTCCTCGACCGCGCCGCCGCCGGCGGCCGGATCACTCCGGAGGAGGCGCTCGTCCTCTACCGGTCCGCTCCGCTGCACGCGCTGGGCGCTGCCGCCGACGCCGTGCGCCGCCGTCGGTACGCGGGTACGGAGCACATCGCGACGTACATCATCGAGCGCAACATCAACTACACGAACTCGTGCGTCACCGCGTGCAAGTTCTGCGCCTTCTACGCCCCGCCGAAGAGCGACAAGGTCTGGACGCGGCCCCTCGACGACATCCTGCGCCGCTGCGCGGAGACCGTGGAACTGGGTGGCACGCAGATCATGTTCCAGGGCGGGCACCACCCGGAGTACGGGGTGGAGTACTACGAGGAGCACTTCTCCGCGATCAAGAAGGCGTTCCCGCAGCTCGTCATCCACTCGCTGGGCGCGTCCGAGGTCGACCACATGGCGCGGATCTCGGGCGTCTCCGCCGAGGAGGCGATCCGCCGCATCCACGCCGCCGGCCTGGACTCGTTCGCGGGCGCCGGTGCCGAGCTGCTGCCCGAGCGGCCGCGGAAGGCCATCGCGCCGCTGAAGGAGTCGGGCGAGCGCTGGCTGGAGATCATGGAGATCGCCCACAACCTGGGCGTCGAGTCGACCTCCACCATGCTGATGGGCACCGGCGAGACCAACGCCGAGCGGATCGAGCACCTGCGGATGATCCGTGACGTGCAGGACCGCACGGGCGGCTTCCGCGCGTTCATCCCGTACACCTACCAGCCCGAGAACAACCACCTGAAGGGCCGGACGCAGGCGACGATCTTCGAGTACCTGCGCATGATCGCCATCGCGCGGCTGTTCCTCGACAACGTCGCCCACATCCAGGGCTCCTGGCTGACGACGGGCAAGGAGGTCGGCCAGTTGTCGCTGCACTACGGCGCGGACGACCTGGGCTCGATCATGCTGGAGGAGAACGTCGTCTCGTCGGCGGGCGCCAAGCACCGCTCGAACCGGCAGGAGATCATCGACCTGATCCGCAAGGCGGGCCGCGTCCCCGCGCAGCGGACGACGACGTACGAGCACATCGTGGTCCACGACGACCCGGCGAACGACCCCGTCGACGACCGCGTCGTCTCCCACCTCTCCTCCACGGCGATCGAGGGCGGCACGGCCCACCCGGAGCTCAAGCTCGTCGCCGCCGACTGAGGCGGGGCCTTCCGGTGCTGACGATCCACGCGGCCGGGCTGCTGCTGACCGGCGCCCCCGGGGCGGCGCCCGTGCCCGGCGGCGCGGTCCTCGTCGACGGCGGGGCCGTCGCGGCCCTCGGCCCGCTCGACGAGGTGACGGCGGCGTACCCGGGCGCGCGCGTACGCCGCTGGCCGGGCGTCCTGACGCCCGGCCTCCGGCAGTGGCACGGCCTGTGGCTGCTGACCCGCGCCTACCACCCGGACCCGCGCGAGTACGACGAACTCGGCGACCGCCCGCTGACCGGCGACCGCCTCACGGCCCTGGACATGCCGGAGTCCCGCAGGTCGGGCAGTGTCCGGCGGGGCCTCCAGCGCATGCTGCGCTACGGCACGACGGCGGTCGGCGGCCCCTTCCGCGACACGGTGGTCCGCACGGCCGTGGCCCGCTCCGGCCTGCGGGAGGTCCCGTCGAACCTGGCCCCCGGCATCACCGCCGCGCCGCCGGACCTCGACCCGTTCCGCACCGCGTCCGCACTGGCCGAGGTGATCCCCGGCCCCCTGACCGTCGGCGGCCGCGCCGACCTGGCCGCGTTCGACGTCCCGGACGAGGCGGGTCTCGTGGCGGCAGGGGCGGGTACGTGTGTGGCGACGGTGCTGGGCGGCCGGCTGGTCTACCGGGGCGCCTGAGGGCGGCGCGGTGCGCCCCGCTCATCACATCGGGTGACGGTACCGTCGTATTCAGGACCGCGGTCCGCACGCGCGTCCACACTCGCGTTCATGGGAGCAGTGATGATCGCAGAACGGCTGGAGCAGGCCGCCGAGCCGGACAAGGCCACTCCTGAGAACTGGATGTTCCCGCCGGAGAACGGATGGACGGTGGACCAGGTGGAGGACCTGGAGCTGCCGTTCGACTGGGAGCTCGTGGACGGAGTGATCGTGGTCAGGGGGAGGCCCTCGGCATGGCACAACGTGGTTCGTTCCAACATCAAGCAGCAATTGAAAGGGTGCGTGACCGGGCACTACGCGGCCTTGGACGAGCAATGTGTCCTGATCGATGAGCAGAACCCTCCGGTTCCCGACGTAGTCGTGTTCGACAGGAGAGGGTGGGACGTCTTTCAGTCGAAGCACCTGCCGGCGGAAAAGGCGGTCCTCGTCGTCGAGGTGGTCTCCCCCGGCTCCCGCCAGGACGACCGCGTTCGCAAACCCGCCCTCTACGCCTCCGCCGGGGTGAAGAACTACTGGCGCGTCGAGCGCGGCGAGGACGGGATGCCGGAGGTGCACGAGTTCTGGCTGCACAAGGAGACCGGGCAGTACGTCTCCGCGCCCGATCGGCCGGTGCACACCGGCAAGCTGGAGACCGACCGGCCGTTCCCCGTCGTCATCGACCTGGCGAGCCTGGTCGAGCTCTGAGGGCGGCGCCGCCGTCAAGGATGCGTAGCGGGCGGCGGCGGAAGCGTCAGCAGTCCGTCAAGGAGAACCATCCCTTCCGCTTTCTTCGGCAGAGTGATCGACGCGGGCCGGCCGCTCCGGTCGTCCGCGGTGCGGAATGGAGGGCCCTGCCGTGTGCGGCGGGCCGTGAGAGCGTGTGCCATCGGTGCGGGACGGCGGCCGTCGACGAGCGGTGGTCGGTTCCGGGGGATGTGCCGGTGGGCCTGGGGGCGCGGGGGCTCGCAGGAGGGGCGCTCACCGTGCCGTGGAGGTGACGTCGTCGCGGAGCGGCCGGGCCGACCAGAGGCCCCTGTGTCCGGAGGCGGGGGACAGAGGTGAACAATGGGGGACGTGACCCGAGCCTCCCTGGACAAGCAGCCGCACGAAGTCGCCGCGATGTTCGACGACGTGGCGGCCAAGTACGACCTGACCAACGACGTGATCTCGCTGGGCCAGGCCCGGCGGTGGCGCAAGCACGTGGCGGCCGCCGTCGCGGGGCGCCCGGGGGAGAAGGTGCTGGACCTCGCGGCCGGCACGGGCACCTCGTCGATCCCGTTCAGCGCCGACGGCGCGTACGTCGTCCCCTGCGACTTCTCGCTGGGCATGCTGCGCGAGGGCAAGAAGCGGCACCCGTGGATGCCGCTGACCGCCGGTGACGCGACCCGACTGCCGTTCGCGGACGGGGTGTTCGACGCCGTCACCATCTCCTACGGGCTTCGCAACGTGCAGGACACGGACGCCGCGCTGCGCGAGATGCTGCGGGTGACCAAGCCCGGGGGCCGGGTGGTGATCTGCGAGTTCAGCCACCCGACCTGGAAGCCGTTCCGCACCGTCTACACCGAATACCTGATGCGGGCCCTGCCGACGGTCGCGCGCGCGGTGAGCAGCAGCCCGGACGCGTACGTCTACCTCGCCGAGTCGATCCCCGCCTGGCCGGACCAGCCGGCGCTCGCCGGACGGCTGCTGGAGGCCGGCTGGACGGACGTGGCGTGGCGCAACCTGGCGGGCGGGATCGTCGCTCTGCACCGAGGCAGGAAAGCGGCCTCTCCGGTCGGCTGACGTTCGGTAAGGTTCCGGCCTCGGCTTTCCTGTACAGGCCGGGAGACACCGAGTCACCGGAGCGTTTATGACGTCGTTCTGCCCGTCTTGTGGGACCGCCTTCACGGCCGGCGCCCGTTTCTGCATGACGTGCGGCAAGGAGCGGCCCGCGACGCAGGCGGCCGGTGGCGGGGCGGCGGACGCCACCCCGCCACCGGCCCGGCCCGCCGCGCCGCCGCCACCCCACGCACCACCCGCCGCACCGGCCCCGCCCGGCGCCGCGCCCCCGCCGTTCGGACCGCCCCCGCCGGCCGCGCCGCCGTACGCCGCGTCCGCCGGGGCGTACGGTCCGCCGCCGGCCGCCCCGCCGGGTGTGCCGGCCCCGCCGGGACCCGCCGCCGTGTTCCTGCGCCGGGTGTTCACCGGCGACTGGGCGGGCTCGTCGCTGGCGGCGCTGTGGCCGGTGGCCCTGTTCCTGATCCTCGCGATCGGCTTCGCCGCGCCGTCCTGGGGCTCCGACTCCTCGGGCTCCTCGGACTCGTCCGGCTGGCCCGGTTCCGGTTCCGGCGACTCGGGTGACGACGGGGTGCCCTGGAACCAGCGGTTCCAAGTGGTGATCGCCGTCCTGATCCAGGGGCTCGGCGGTACCGCCGACCTCAAGAACGGGGCGTCGTACGAGTCGTCGCGGGTCAGCGGGTCCATATCGTTCTGGCTGCTGACGATGACGGTCCTGTGGGCGGTCGCCGTCATCCTCGGCGCCCGATGGCTGCGCCGGGCCCGGCCGGCCGGTGCGGGCATCGACGCCGCGCCGCGCGTCGGGCTGGTGGCCGGTGTGGTGGTGCTGGTGTTCGGCCTGTACGGGCAGCCGGAGTCGCTCGACACCGAGGTTTCGACCACGCCGGTGCTCGCCGCGCTGTTCACCTTCGCGCTCACCACGCTGCTCAGCGGTGCCGTGCTCTCCCGTGACGCCGTTCTCACCCGGCTCGGCCCCGGCGCGCGGATGGTCCTGCGTGCCCTCGGCACCGCCCTGCGCGCCCTCGCTCTGGCCGTGGGCCTGTGGTCCGCCGTCCTGTTCGTCGTCCTCCTGTATCAGTTCGACAAGGCCGACGAGCTCAACGGTTGGGCGCTGGTGGGCATTCTGGCCCTGCTGGTCAACGCGGCGCTCGTGTGCGTCGGCGGCTCCTGGGGGGCCGACCTGACCGCCCGGTTCGGGGCCGGTGGCCGCTACGGAGGCGACGACGACGTGTGGTTCGGGGGCTCCGAGCGCATACCCCGCTCCGGTTCCTTCGGCCGTAGCCACGAGTTCGGCCTCTCCGACGCCGGTGACGTCTGGGGCGGCTGGGCCGAGGCCGGCATCGTGGCCGTGGGCGTGCTCTGCGCCCTCTCCTTGACGCTGATGCTGGTGCGCCGTGCACGGGAGGGGCGCAAGGAGCAGGCGCTGTCGGGCGCTTTCTTCCTGCTGGCCCTGTGGTCGCTGGGGCTTGCCGCGGGGATCTCGACCGAGATGAAGGGGCATTCCGGCGGAGACATCATCGGCGGCTTCGCCAACACCGAACTCGGGGTGAACGGCGGCGAGCTCTTCCTCTTCGGGATGCTGTGGACGGCCGGGGCGGTGCTGCTCGCGGTGCTCCTCTCGCACGGGCAGAAGGGCGGCGGGACGTTCGCGGGTCCGTACGGGCCCCCGCCCGGGCCTCCGGCGCCGTTCCACGCGCCGTACGCTCCGCCGATGGGCGCCCCCGTGACGCCTCCCGCGCCCCCGACGCCGGGCGTGCCGCCGACCCCGGCGCCCGGCGCGCCCCCGGCGGCGCCGCCCGCGCCTCCGGCCGGGCCGCCCGCGCCTCCGGCGCAGCAGGCGGTCGCGGAGTCGGTCACGCTCGGAAAGTCGCCCCTGGCGGCGGAACCGGCCCTGGCGGGGGAAGCGGCCCCGGCGGGGGAAGGGGCCACCGCCCCCGAGCTCCCCACCGTGACCGGCCCGTCCACCGTGACCGGCCCGCCCGCCGCGACCGAGCCGCCCACCGCCGTCGACGCCACCCCGCCCCCGGCCCTCGCCGGCGGCGCAGCGCCCTACGCCTCGGGAGCCGTGCTCGGAGCCACGCCCGGAGCGACACCCGGTTTCGCCCCCGCGCCCGCCCCCGCGTCCTCCCGCGGCCGTGCCCTCCGCTGGGCCGCCGTGGGTGCCGCGGCGTTCGTGGTCGGCGGGGTGGCCGCGGCCGGTGTGCTGCTGGTGAACAAGGACGGCGGGAAGGACGACCGGGCGTCCCGGCCGTCCACGAGCCGCGACCACCGCCCGGACGCCCCCGCGCCCGCGCCCGTCGCCTCGGGCGGCGCCGCGGCCTCCGCGTCGCCCGCGCCGGCGGACTCCCCGTCCGCCGGCCCGGCGTCCCCGTCGGCCGGCGGACCGGCCACGGGCAACACCCCGTCGGCCGGTCCCGACGCCTCCGACGGGCCCGCCGGGATCCGGACCGCCGCCCCGGACGCGCACGAGCACGTGACGGACCCGAGCCGTGACGCGCCGAAGTCCTATGAGCTGACCGCCGCTCCCGAGGGCTTCGCGCTCGCCGTCCCCGAGGGCTGGCGCCGCGAGGACAAGGGCAGCGGGCAGATCGACTGGCACGGTCCCACCGGGCCGGAGCACCTGCGCGTCGGCATCGTGAAGAAGGCGGAGCAGCCGGCGTACGAGCACTTCGGCGAGCTGGAGCGGACCGTCGCCAAGGAGGACGGCTACCGGCGCCTCCAGTTGACCCGCAACACCTTCAAGGGCCGGCCCGGCGCCCTGTGGGAGTGGACCTGGAACGACCACGGCCGCACCATGCACGCCGTCAACCAGGCGTACGTGGACGCGACCGGCACCGAGTACGCCATCCTCTACCAGGGCCGCGAGGGCATGGGCAGCCCAGAGGACTGGCACCGGACGTTCGACACCGCGCTCGACCACTGGACGGTCGGTATGGACTGAGCGGTTCTCCTGGGCGGATCCGCGCAGGCGGCCCCCGTAGGGGCATCCCGGGGCGTGGGGACGGTGGCCGTCCCCACGCCCCGGCGCGCGTTCGGGCCCGCCGCGCCCCCGGCCCCGCTCCGATGTCCGCCCCCGCCCCGGGCCCGGCCCACCGGCCACCCGGCCGGGTCCGGCTCATAGACTCGTCGCAGACCGAGCAGTCCCCTCCACGCACCCGAACGGGAGAGCCGACGTGACCGACGCCCCTGCCGAACACACCGCCGATGTGATCGTGGTCGGGGCCGGTCCCGCCGGCTCCGCCACGGCGTACCACCTGGCCAGGACCGGCCTCGACGTCCTCCTCCTGGAGAAGACGGCCTTCCCGCGCGAGAAGGTCTGCGGCGACGGCCTCACCCCGCGCGCCACCAAGCAGCTCATCGCCATGGGCATCGACATCTCGGAAGAGGCCGGCTGGCTGCGCAACAAGGGCCTGCGCATCATCGCGGGCGGCAACCGGCTCCAGCTCGACTGGCCGGAGCTCGCCTCGTTCCCCGACTACGGGCTGGTCCGCAAGCGCGACGACTTCGACGAGCAGTTGGCCCGGCAGGCGGTCAAGGCGGGCGCCCGGCTGTACGAGCGGTGCAACGTCGGCGCCCCGGTCCTCGACGAGCGCACCGGCCGAGTCATCGGTGTGGAGGCGAAGCTGGGCGAGGAGAAGGCGCCGGTCACCTTCCACGCCCCGCTCGTCGTCGCCGCCGACGGCAACTCGACGCGGCTCTCCGTCGCGCTCGGCCTGCACCGCCGCGACGACCGTCCGATGGGTGTCGCCGTCCGCACGTACTTCACCTCCCCGCGCCACGACGACGACTACCTGGAGTCGTGGCTGGAGCTGTGGGACCGGCGTGGCGCCGAGGACCGGCTGCTGCCCGGCTACGGCTGGATCTTCGGCATGGGCGACGGCACCAGCAACGTCGGCCTCGGCGTCCTCAACACGTCCTCGTCCTTCAAGGAGCTGGACTGGCGTGAGGTGCTCAAGGCGTGGTGCGCCTCCATGCCCGAGGAGTGGGGCTACACGCCGGAGAACATGACCGGCCCGATCCGCGGCGCCGCGCTCCCCATGGCGTTCAACCGGCAGCCGCACTACACGCGCGGCCTGCTGCTGGTGGGCGACGCGGGCGGGCTGGTGAACCCGTTCAATGGCGAGGGCATCGCCTATGCGATGGAATCCGGCCAGATCGCCGCCGAGGTCATCGTCCAGGCACTCGGCCGGGCCACCCCCGAGCAGCGCGAACTCGCCCTGCGCCGCTACCCGAAGGTGCTGAAGGACACCTACGGCGGCTACTACACGCTCGGACGCGCCTTCGTGAAGCTCATCGGCAACCCGAAGATCATGAAGCTGGCGACCGAACGCGGCCTGACGCACCCGATGTTGATGAAGTTCACACTCAAGCTGCTGGCGAACCTGACGGATCCGACGCACGGTGACGCCATGGACCGGGTCATCAACGGCCTGAGCCGGATCGCCCCCAAGGCCTGACCCGGCGAACCACCCTTCCGGAGCGCGGCGTTCCGGACCTTGGGCGCTTTGTGCGCCGGGGTCCGGGACGCCGCGTTCCTTTGGTGTTAACCCGCTGGATGCGGCTATTCCCCTACAGGTATTGGCAATTGCGCGCTACGGACCAGTAGGTTCATACGTGCTTGGTGAAACAGTTGTGGCTCTCCGTACAGGGAAAGGCTCGACTTCATGTCGCTCCGGAGCGGTGGCGAGGACCAGTTGGCGCGGAACCGGCAGGAGTTCGCGCGTCAGGCGAGTACGTTCGAGGACGCGCGGCTGAACACCGCGTTCACCATGAGGCTGCGGGAGCTCGTCGAGTTCGCCGGCCCCGGGCCCGAGGACGTCTGTCTGGAGGTCGCCTGCGGCACGGGGCTCGTGTCGAGGGCGCTCGCCGGGCACGTCCGGCACGTCACGGCCCTGGACGCGACGCCCGAGATGCTCGCCACGGGCAAGCGGGAGGCCGACGCCGAGGGGCTGTACCGGATCGTCTACCAGCGGGGCGACGCCGCGGCGCTGCCCTTCCTGGACGACTCATTCTCCCTGGTCGTCACCCGGTTCTCGCTCCACCACGTGGCCTCCCCGGAGGCCGTCGTCCGGGAGCTGGTCCGGGTCTGCCGGCCCGGCGGACGCATCGTCGTCGCCGACATGGTCCGCCGTCCCGAGCTGGGCGGCGACCCCGACCGGGTCGAGCGGCTGCGCGACCCCTCCCACGGCACGATGCTCACGGCCGACCGCATCACCGAGCTGCTCACCGCCGCCGGAGCGGACGTCCGCGCCAGTGAGGTCATCGACGTACAGCGACCGTTGGCGCCCTGGCTGGAGCAGGCGCGCACACCGGCGGAGACCGCGGCGCGCATCGAGCGTGAACTGACCGACGAGCTCGCCGGCGGCCCGGTGTCCGGGATGCGCGCCGTCACGCTCGACGGCAGGCTGCATTACACCCAGAGCTGGGCCCAGCTTCTCGCGGTCCCCGCCTGACGCCCGACCGGCGGAACCCCACCGGACCGACGGGCCACCGCGCCGGGCGCGCCCACGCGAGCCGCCGCGCCCGGCGGCACGCGCGCGCGAACCGGGAACGGATCGCCACGCCGCACAAGGGCCGCGACTTCACCGACCGCGCCGCGTACCGCCACTGGCTGCTCGACCGGCTGCGGGCCGACGTGCGCGCGGCCCGCGAGGGGAACGTGGACGGCCCGCTCAAGGCCGCCCTGGACGTCCTGCGCGACCTCCGCAACGAGATCCGGCTCGCCGTCGACCACGCCGGGCTCGACGGCGCCTCCCACCGCGACGAACTGGAGCGCTGGTACACGCCGCTCAACGCGTTCCTGTCCATCGGCCCGCCCGCCTCCCGCATCGAGGAGATGGCCGCGCTCGTCGAGGCCGGGGTGCTGGAGGTGACCGGACCCGGCACCGACGTACGCCTCGACCCGGCGGCCGGTGCCTTCACCGCTCCTCGCCGCGGGTGCCGGGGCCGCCCGTACGGGCCCGGACGCTGATCGAGGCCCGGCTGCCCGAACCCGACCTGCGGCGCACCGGGGACCCGCTGCCGCGGCACCTGCTCGACACCGGCCAGTGCGCGCCGTACCGCATCCCGTCGGCGGACGGAACGGCGTACGAGACGGGCGGACTCGCCGTCACCGCCCGCCCGTACCGCGTCGTCGCCGCCGACGGCACCGCGCACCCGCGCCGCTTCGCCTACGGCGTCCCGCCGGAGGCCGTCCACTGGGTAACGGCCGCCGGCATCCGGCCGGGCGTCGACTCGGTGACGCTCGCCGACTCGGACGCCGTCGCCCGCGCAGTGCTCGGCCTCACACCGGTGCACGCGGTGCCGGAGGAGTCGGCGGCGCTCGCCGGGGTACCCGTCTGACGGGTGGGTTGCGCGGCGGAGGTCACCGGCCCGGCTCCGACGGGGGCCGGTGACCTCCGCCGTCGGGCTGTGGGGGAGCGGCCGGAACGTCCCCCGGCCGTCGGCGGATTCGCTTGTTCCGGCACATGCCCCCACCCCTCGCGCAAGGCGTACCGATAACCGCCCACGCCCGGGACGCCCTCCAGGACACCGGCCTGCTCTCCCCCGTACGGGCCGGCACCCCCGTGGAGGAGGCCACCGGCGACGCGGCCTGGGTGCGGGCCATGCTCGACGCCGAGGCGGCGCCGGCCCGGGCGCAGGCCCAACTGGGGACCGTGCCGCGGGAAGCGGCCCGGACCATCACCGAGGCCGCCGGCGCGGCGCGGATGGACATCCGCGCGCTGGCCCTCGCGGCGCGCGAGACGGCCAATCCGGTGGTGGGGCTGGTCGCCGCGTTCACCGCGGTGGTCGCGGAACGGGACCCGGCGGCGGCCGAGTACGTGCACCGGGGGTCCACCAGCCAGGACGTCTTCGACACGGGCGCGTTGCTGGTCGTGGCCCGGGCGCTGCGGCTGATCCACGCGGACCTGCTGCGGACTGCCGACGCGCTCGGCCGGCCGGCCGCCGCCCACCGCGACACACCGGCCGCCGCCCGGACCCTCGCCCTCCAGGCCGTCCCCACCACCTTCGGCCTGCGCGCGGCCGGGTGGCGGCAACTCGTGCTGGACGCCGCCGAGCGGATCGCCCGGCTGCTGGACGGCGGCCTGCCCGTCGCGCTGGGCGGCGCGGCGGGCACGCCGGCGGGGTACCTCGAGTACGCGCGCCTGGCGGGGGAGTCCGACCCGGACTCGTACGCCGGCCGGCTGGGGGCGCTGTTCGCGGAGGAGACCGGGCTGGGCCGGCCGGCGCTGCCCTGGCACGCGCTGCGGACCCCGATGGCCGACCTGGGGGCGGTCCTGGGGATGGCGGCGGGGGCGCTCGGCACGTTCGCCGTGGACGTGCAGAACCTGACGCGCACGGAGGTCGGGGAGGTGGCCGAACCGGCGGCGGCCGGGCGCGGTTCGTCGTCGGCGATGCCGCACAAACGGAATCCGGTCCTCGCCACGATGATCCGCACCGCCGCCCTCCAGGTGCCGGCCTTCGCGACCGTCCTCACCCAGCAGCTCCTCGCCGAGGACGAACGCTCGGGAGGCGCCTGGCACGCCGAGTGGCTGCCGTTGCGCGAGTGCCTGCGGCTGACGGGCGGCGCCGCCCATACGGCCGTCGAGCTCGCGGAGGGGCTGGAGGTCCGGCCGGAACGGATGGGGCTCAACCTGGCGTTGACGGGCGGCCGGATGGTGTCGGAACGCGTCTCCGCCGTCCTCGCCCCCCGCCTGGGGAAGGCGGCGGCCAAGCGGCTGCTGACCGAACTCACCGGCGAGGCGACCCGTACGGGCCGCCCCCTGGCCGAGATGCTGGCCACCGACCCCCGCCTCCGCGGCGTCCTCACGCCGGAGGAGTGCGCGGAGCTGTGCGATCCGGCGCGGTACACGGGGAGCGCGGGGGAACTGGTGGACCGGGCGCTGGGGCGGATCCCCTAAGGGTTCCGAGGGGGTGACCACCGGCCGCCGGCGCCGGGAACGGCGCCCTGCGGCGAGGCGTGCCAGTCGGTGACCTCAGGCCTGTCGAACAGGGTGTTGTGGGCCAGGAGAGGGACCGGGTCACCGGCGTCCTCCCGGCTCACCATGACGGTGCCGCCCCGGAACGCCGCCGAGGGGAGAGGCGGCGTTGTCCCTACGCCTTCCGCGCGAGCAGTTGAACCTCCCGGAACTGCCGCCGGTCGGTGGGCTCCGGCTCGATCACCAGGCGGGCCGACTCCGTCAGCCCGTGGTCGCGGAGGAGCCCGGCGAGGCGGTCGGGGGACCAGCGGTAGGCCGTCGCCACGGTGTGGTCGTAGGGCTGCGGCTCGTCGTGGGGGCCGTCCGTGGCGGGGAAGGCGATCAGCAGGTGTCCGCCGGGGGCCAGGACCCGGGCGATCTCCGCCAGGATGGCGGGCAGTTCCCGCGGCGGGGTGTGGATGACGGACCACCGCGAGAGCACTCCGCCGAGCGTGCCGTCCGCGATGTCCAGCGCGGCCATCGAGCCGACCTCGAACCGCAGCCCGGGCCCGGCCTCGCAGGCGAGCTCGATCATCGCGGGGGAGGCGTCGACACCGAAGGCGTCCAGGCCGAGTTCGCGGAGGTGGGCCGTGATGTGCCCGGGCCCGCAGCCGAGGTCCGCGACCCCGCCGTCGCCCTCGGCCCGCACCAGCTCGGCGAAGGCACTCAGCAGGGCGCGCTCCAGGGGGCGTTCGCGCAGATGGTCCCGGAAGAGCTGCGCGTAGGTGGCGGCGACGGCGTCGTAGGCCTCGCGGGTGGCGGGGAGGGTGGTCTCGGTCTCGGTCATCCGGAGACCGTAGCGGGACGGGGAAGCCCGCCGCCCGGGAGTGCGGCCGGAACCGGTCGGCCCCCTCGCGCCTGCCGCCGCCGGGCCGGCCGCCCGTCCGTCCGGGTGGCCCTTGGGGGGCCGGGGCGCGCGGATCGCGGAAGAACGTCCTGATGTCGTCCACCGGAGGTCCGGTGACCGGAGGTCCGCGAACGAGTCCCCGGGCCTCCGGGACGGGGACGACCCTGACACCGGGTGGCGGAGACACCCGGGGAGAACCGGGGGTTTTCCCCATACCGAGCGTGATCGGGGCGGGCATAACCTCGTCACACGGCCAGTCGGCCGGCGACTTTTTTTTATCCGTGAGGAACGTGAATCTCCCATGCGCCCCCGTCTTCGTCCGATCACCGCGGCCCTTCTGACAGCCGCGGCCGCCATCGGCGCCCTCAGCGCGTGCGACCTGGGGCCGATGGACAAGTTCGAGGACGACGCCTCGGTCTCGCAGAAGATCACCGCGGTCCGCTTCGACGGCGACTCCGGATCCGTCACCCTCCACGGCAAGTCCGGCATCACCAGGACGGACCTCCACCGGACCGTCCGGTACCGCGGCGACCGCCCGGACGGCCCCACCCACCGCGTCGAGGACGGCGTCCTCGTACTCGGCGACTGCGGGGACGACTGCTCCGTCGGTTACGAGGTCACCGTGCCCGCCGGAATCCCCGTCAGCGGCAAGGTCACCAGCGGCTCCGTCGACCTCACCGACGTCGGCGCGGTCCAGGTCAAGGCGACCTCGGGCGCCGTCCACCTGTCCGACATCGCCGGCCCGGTCGACGTCCGGGCGACCAGCGGCGCCGTGAAGGCCCGGGGCCTCAACGGCCCCGTCAAGGCGAATGTCTCCAGCGGCACCCTCGACCTCGCCCTCGCGTCCCCGCAGGACGTCGAGGCCAAGGCGACCAGCGGCGCCCTCACCGTCACCGCCCCCGACGGCCCTTACCGCGTCACCACCGACACCGACAGCGGCACCAAGAACATATCCATCCCCCAGGCCCCCTCGGCCCCCCACCACCTGACCCTGACGACCTCCAGCGGGTCCATCAAGGTCAGCAACGGCTGAGGGCTCCGCCTCCACCACGCCACCGGCCGGCCGGACGGACTACTCGTCCAGGCAGTCGGCGAGGCGGGTGAAGAAGCCGCCCTCCTCGCGCGTCACTCCGGCCCCGTGCACCAGGACCACCAGGCCGTTCGCCGGTCCCTCCGGTGCGGTCAGGGTGCCCGCGAGGGCGGTTCCGTCCAGCGAACGGAAGGTCGTCTCCGACTCGGCCATGAGCCGATCGTAGTGACGGCGTGCCGGCGGCGCAGGCGTTTCCGGTCGTCGGGGTACGGCGAAGGGCCGCCACCTCTGTCCGAGGTGGCGGCCCTTCGCCGTGTCCGAAAGCGCGTCACATGACGCGGACCGCGCCGGTGGGCGGGGAGTAGCTCATGTCGCGCTCGACGATGCCCGTGCTGGGGTTCTGGGCGCCGATGAACTTGCCGCCGCCGATGTAGACGCCGACGTGGTAGGCGCTGCCCGCGGCGCCCCAGTAGACGATGTCGCCCGGCTGCAGGTTGGAGAGGGAGACCTGGGTGCCGGCGGTCGACTGGTCCTGGGAGACGCGGGGGAGGCTGATGCCGATCTGCTGGTAGGCGGCCATGACGAGGCCGGAGCAGTCGTAGGAGGACGGGCCGGTGGAGCCCATCACGTAGGCCTTGCCGACCTGCGCGCGGAGGAAGGCGATGAGGGTGGCGGCGTTGCCGGTCGCACCCGTGCTCTTCGTGGAGGTCGTCGTGGTGCTCGTGCCGGAGCCGGAGCCCTGCGCGCCGGTGCCCTCGTCGTCGCTGTCGGAGGAGGCGGTGGCCTTGGTGCCGAGGGCGGTGCGCTGGGCGTCACGGGAGGCGCGGGCCTGCTCGGCCTCGCGCTTCTCCTTGGCCTCGGCGGCCTTGCGCTCGGCCTCGGCCTTGCGGTCGGCCTCCTGCTTGGCCTTCTTGGCGGCGACGCGGGCGTGGTCGACGGCCTTGTCCACCTGCGCACGGACCTGGTAGTCGTTCGCGGTCTGCTGCGTGGCCGCGGCGCTCTCGGCGACCGAGGCGGAGAGCGCGGCGTTGAGGGCCGGCATCTCGATCGTCGCCTCGGCGGGCTTCTCGGCGGCGGTCGCCTGCGCGGCGCCCGTGACGGCCAGGGTGCTGAGGACGCCACCGGCAACACCCGAGCGGATGGCCCACGACTGCGTCGCGGGGCGACGGGGCTTCCGGTGGCTGGTTATGTGCGCGTTGGGGGACATGGGACAAGGGCTTATCAGGCGCCGTAGGTGGAGTTCAATATAAGTGACGTGGACCACAACCGGCGTTCGAGGGTCCCGAATTCGGGGCAGGCACGCTGGAAGCGGGCTTTCCGCTGCCCGGTCCCGCAATCGTGATCATGCGGTTAAGCATGGCATTTGGGCACCAGGGGCGCTTGACGGCCCGGCATATCACGTTCCGGTATCGGCCGTCGAAGATCGCCGGGCAAATCGGACACCAAGCGAGCGCTCACGTGGCGGACTTCACGTGCGCCCGCTCCCGTCGCGGTGCCGGGTCGCGATCGCCGGCGGCTGGTGAAGGAAAGCACGAACCGACGATCAGCGGACCCCCGGGGGGACCGGACGGTGGGCCGTCGGACGGTGGCTCCAGTGGGTGGCGCTCCTATATCAGTTGACGTTGGCAGATGCCAATTTGCGTGATGGCCGCGTGGCTTGATAGTGCCTCATCCGCCGTGGACCGCTCCGACCAGCGGAAAACCGCCGGAATGTGACCACTGGTGATCACTCGCATGCTTCAGGTGAAAAGATCACCGCTCATCCGACTTGATGATCGTTCGTCAGGTGGTGGAGATCACAAACGCCGTGCTGTACGCCGTGTCGCAGATCACAGACCACCAGGCATAAGATGCCCTCGACCCGGGCTTGTGAACTGCCTCACATATCCGCGATCTTCGCAGAACCTTCCGCGGTGTTCGCCGGTGAGCGGTCCGCGCGGAGGTCCGGTCAGCCAGCAGTCAGCGTCGACTGGAAGGAGCGAGGAGCGGTGAACGCCTACGCGCCCATCCTCGTACTGGGAGCCCTCGGTGCCGGCTTCGCGATCTTCTCCGTGGTCATGGCATCGCTCATCGGGCCGAAGAGGTACAACCGCGCCAAGCTCGAGGCCTACGAATGCGGCATCGAGCCGACGCCGCAGCCCTCCGGGGGCGGCCGCTTCCCGATCAAGTACTACCTGACGGCGATGCTCTTCATCGTCTTCGACATCGAGATCGTCTTCCTCTACCCCTGGGCCGTCGCCTTCGACTCCCTCGGGCTGTTCGGCCTCGTCGAAATGCTGCTCTTCGTACTCACCGTCTTCGTCGCCTACGCCTACGTCTGGCGGCGCGGCGGCCTGGAATGGGACTAGGGGGCCACCGCACATGGGTCTTGAGGAGAAGCTGCCCAGCGGCTTTCTGCTGACCACCGTCGAACAGGCCGCCGGCTGGGTCCGCAAGGCGTCGGTCTTCCCCGCCACCTTCGGCCTCGCCTGCTGCGCCATCGAGATGATGACCACCGGCGCCGGCCGCTACGACCTCGCCCGCTTCGGCATGGAAGTCTTCCGCGGCTCCCCCCGCCAGGCCGACCTGATGATCGTGGCGGGCCGGGTCAGCCAGAAGATGGCGCCGGTGCTGCGCCAGGTCTACGACCAGATGCCCAACCCCAAGTGGGTCATCGCCATGGGCGTCTGCGCCTCCAGCGGCGGCATGTTCAACAACTACGCGATCGTCCAGGGCGTCGACCACATCGTCCCCGTCGACATCTACCTGCCCGGCTGCCCGCCGCGCCCCGAGATGCTCATGGACTCGATCCTCAAGCTGCACAAGAAGATCCAGGGCGAGAAGCTCGGCCCGCACCGGGCCGAGGCCGACCGCGAGGCCGAGCGGGCGGCGCTGAAGTCCCTGCCCCTCATCGAGATGAAGGGACTGCTGCCGTGAGCGAGCAGGACCGTCCGGACGAGCGGGTCCCCGTCCAGCGTGGTGACACCGGCGAGGTCATCGGCGTCCGCAGGGGCATGTTCGGCGCGAACAACGGCGGTGACACCACCGGCTACGGCCGCCTGGTGCGCACCGTCCGGCTGCCCGGCGAGACCGCCCGGCCCTACGGCGGCTGGTTCGACGAGGTGGCCGACGAGCTGGAGGGGGCGCTGGAGGAGCAGGGCGTCGTCCCGTCGCACGCCATCGAGAAGACCGTCGTCGACCGCGGGCAGATCACCTTCCACATCGCCCGCGAGCACCTGCCGCGCGTCGCCCGGACGCTCCGCGACGACCCGGCGCTCCGCTTCGAACTCTGCGTCGGCGTCAGCGGCGTCCACTACCCCGGCGACAAGGGCCGCGAGCTGCACGCCGTCTACCACCTGCGCTCGGTGACGCACGCCCGGCTGATCCGGCTGGAGGTCACCGCCCCGGACGCCGATCCGCACGTGCCGTCCGTCGTCGACGTCTACCCGGCCAACAACTGGCACGAGCGCGAGGTCTACGACTTCTTCGGCCTGGTCTTCGACGGCCATCCGGCGCTCACCCGGATCATGATGCCGGACGACTGGCAGGGCTTCCCGCAGCGCAAGGACTACCCGCTCGGCGGCATCCCCGTCGAGTACAAGGGCGCTCAGATCCCGTCTCCGGACCAGCGGAGGTCGTACACCTGATGTCCACCAGCGAATCCCCCACGAGCCCGCACGGTTCCGCGAACGCGAACGGCACGGCGGCGGATCCCGGGGAGCCCCAGGGCACCCAGGGCGCCCGAGGTCCCAGAAGCACCGAAGGCCCCCGCGAGACCACCGAGGGGCCCGTCTACACCGTCACCGGCGGGGACTGGGACGAAGTCGTCGCCGCGGCCCGGAAGACCGACGACGAGCGCATCGTCGTCAACATGGGCCCCCAGCACCCCTCCACCCACGGCGTGCTCCGCCTGATCCTGGAGATCGACGGCGAGACGGTCACCGAGGCCCGCGCGGGCATCGGCTACCTCCACACCGGCATCGAGAAGAACCTCGAGTACCGCAACTGGACCCAGGCCACCACCTTCGTCACGCGCATGGACTACCTCATGCCGCTGTTCAACGAGACGGTGTACTGCCTGGGCGTGGAGCGGCTGCTCGGCATCGAGGACCAGATCCCGGAGCGGGCGACGACGCTGCGCGTGCTGCTCATGGAACTCAACCGCATCTCCTCGCACCTGGTGTTCGTGGCCACCGGCGGCATGGAGCTCGGTGCCACCACGGTCGCCATCTTCGGCTTCCGGGACCGGGAGATGATCCTCGACATCTTCGAGCTCATCACCGGCCTGCGGATGAACCACGCGTACGTCCGCCCCGGCGGCCTCGCCCAGGACCTGCCGCCCGGCGCGGTGGACCAGGTGCGCGAGTTCGTGAAGAAGATGCGCAAGAACCTGACCGAGTACGACAAGCTCGCGGTCGGCAGCCCCGCCTACAAGGCCCGCCTGCAGAACGTCGGGTACCTCGACCTCACCGGCTGCATGGCCCTGGGCGTCACGGGCCCGGTGCTGCGCGCCGCCGGACTCCCGCACGACCTGCGCAAGTCCGAGCCGTACTGCGGCTACGAGACGTACGACTTCGACGTACCGACGGTGGACACCTGCGACGCGTACGGCCGCTTCCTGGTCCGGCTGGAGGAGATGCGGCAGTCGCTGCGGATCATCGAGCAGTGTCTGGACCGGCTGGAGCCGGGACCGGTCATGGTCGCGGACAGGAAGATCGCCTGGCCCGCGCAGCTCGCCCTGGGGCCGGACGGTCTCGGCAACTCCCTCGACCACATCAAGAAGATCATGGGGACTTCGATGGAGGCCCTGATCCACCACTTCAAGCTGGTGACGGAGGGGTTCCGGGTGCCGCCGGGGCAGGCGTACGCGTCCCTGGAGTCGCCGCGCGGCGAGCTCGGCGCCCACGTCGTCAGCGACGGCGGAACCCGCCCGTACCGGGTCCACTTCCGCGACCCCTCCTTCCACAACCTCCAGTCCATGGCGGCGATGTGCGAGGGCGGCCAGGTCGCCGACGTCATCGTCGCGGTGGCGTCCATCGACCCCGTGATGGGAGGCGTCGACCGGTGAGCGTCGCACGCGCGGCCGCCGGGCCGCAGACGACCGTGATGGCCGCGCCTCTGCGCCGCGCGGGCGGAGAAGCGAACGAGGAGGCGTGGTGACGACGGAGACGCATCTGGGGATGCCGCAGCTCCCCGCACCCGACTACCCCGCCGACGTACGCGCCCGGCTGGAGGCCGATGCGCGGGAGGTGATCGGCCGGTATCCCGACAGTCGCAGCGCGCTGCTGCCGCTGCTGCACCTGGTGCAGGCCGAGGAGGGGTACGTCACCCGCACCGGCATCCGCTTCTGTGCCGGGCAACTGGGGCTGACCACCGCCGAGGTGACGGCGGTCGCGACGTTCTACACCATGTACCGCCGCGAGCCGAGCGGTGATTACCAGGTGGGGGTGTGCACCAACACCCTGTGCGCGGTGCTCGGCGGCGACGCCATCTTCGACGCGCTCAAGTCCCACTTGGGCGTGGAGAACGGGGAGACCACCGGCGACGGCAAGGTCACCCTGGAGCACATCGAGTGCAACGCGGCCTGTGACTTCGCGCCCGTGGTGATGGTCAACTGGGAGTTCTTCGACAACCAGACCGTCGAGAGCGCCAAGCGCCTGGTGGACGACCTCCGCGCCGGGCGCACGGTGGAGCCCACGCGCGGGGCGCCGCTCTGCACGTACCGCGAGACCGCTCGCATCCTGGCCGGCTTCCCGGACGAGCGGCCGGGCGCGGTGGAGGCAGGTGGCGGCGCCGGGCACGCCTCGCTGGCCGGGCTGCGGCTGGCGAAGGGCGAGACCGGCCCGGCGCGCGTCGGTCCGCCGCGCGGCGCACCGCCGTTGGGCGAGCGCCCCCCGGAGCATCCGAGCTCTCACGACGCGCCCCAGCCCACGTCCGCCTCGGATCCCACACACCCCAGCGGGCCGGTCACCGGGAACGGACCCGCCACCGGGACCACCGAGGAGGGGGAGGAATGACCGTGTCCACCGACTACGGCGGAACGACCCCGCGGCCGGACGCCGGGGGCGGCGACGGCCCCGAGAAGCTGCTCGCGCCCGTACTCAGCGCCTTCTGGGACGAGCCCCGCTCCTGGACGCTGGAGACCTACCTCCGGCACGACGGCTACCAGGGGCTGCGCAAGGCCCTGGCGATGCCACCGGACGACGTGATCGCCTACGTGAAGGACTCCGGACTGCGCGGCCGCGGCGGCGCGGGCTTCCCCACCGGGATGAAGTGGCAGTTCATCCCGCAGAACGACGGCAAGCCGCACTACCTCGTCGTCAACGCGGACGAGTCCGAGCCGGGCACCTGCAAGGACATCCCCCTCCTCTTCGCCAACCCGCACTCCCTCATCGAGGGAATGATCATCGCCTGCTACGCGATCCGCTCCGAGCGCGCCTTCGTCTACCTGCGCGGGGAGACCGTCCCCGTGCTGCGGCGGCTGCACGAGGCGGTGCGCGAGGCGTACGCGGCCGGCTACCTCGGCCGGGACATCCTCGGCAGCGGAGTGCACCTCGACATCACCGTGCACGCGGGCGCGGGCGCGTACATCTGCGGCGAGGAGACGGCCCTCCTCGACTCGCTCGAAGGACGCCGCGGCCAGCCCCGGCTCCGGCCCCCCTTCCCCGCGGTGGCGGGCCTCTACGCCTGCCCCACTGTGGTGAACAACGTCGAGTCCATCGCCTCGGTTCCCGCGATCCTCAACCGGGGCAAGGAATGGTTCCGTTCGATGGGCAGCGAGAAGTCCCCGGGCTTCACGCTGTACTCGCTGAGCGGCCACGTGGCCCGCCCGGGCCAGTACGAGGCGCCGCTCGGGATCACCCTCCGCCAACTGCTCGACATGAGCGGCGGGATGCGCCCCGGCCACCGGCTCAAGTTCTGGACGCCCGGTGGTTCCTCGACGCCGCTGCTCACCGACGAGCACCTGGACGTGCCGCTGGACTACGAGGCGGTGGGCGCCGCCGGTTCGATGCTGGGCACCAAGGCGCTCCAGTGCTTCGACGAGACCACCTGCGTCGTCCGGGCGGTCACCCGGTGGACCGAGTTCTACGCCCACGAGTCCTGCGGCAAGTGCACACCCTGCCGCGAAGGCACGTACTGGCTCGTGCAGTTGCTGCGCGACATCGAGGCGGGCCGCGGCCGGCTCACCGACCTCGACAAGATCAACGACATCGCCGACAACATCAACGGCAAGTCGTTCTGCGCCCTCGGCGACGGCGCGGCGAGCCCGATCTTCTCCTCGCTGAAGTACTTCCGGGCCGAGTACGAGCAGCACGTCAAGGGCCGTGGCTGCCCCTTCGACCCGGCGAAGTCCACGGTGTGGGCCGACCAGTCGCACCCGGAGGTGCACGTATGACCGTCACCACGTCCGCGCCCTCCGGCGGGGGGAACGCGGCCGTACCCCCCGACGACCTGGTGTCCGTCACCATCGACGGCATCCCGGTCTCCGTCCCCAAGGGCACCCTCGTCATCCGGGCCGCCGAAATGGTGGGCATCGAGATCCCCCGGTTCTGCGACCACCCGCTGCTCGACCCGGTGGGCGCCTGCCGGCAGTGCATCGTGGAGGTCGAGGGCCAGCGCAAGCCCATGGCGTCCTGCACCATCACGTGCACCGACGGGATGGTGGTGAAGACCCAGCTCACCTCCCCGGTCGCCGGGAAGGCGCAGACCGGGGTGATGGAGCTGCTGCTCATCAACCACCCGCTGGACTGCCCGGTGTGCGACAAGGGCGGCGAGTGCCCGCTGCAGAACCAGGCGATGACCGCGGGCCGCGCCGACACCCGGTTCGAGGGGCGCAAGCGCACCTACGAGAAGCCGGTGCCGGTCTCGCCGCAGATCCTGCTGGACCGTGAGCGGTGTGTGCTCTGCGCCCGCTGCACGCGGTTCTCCGACGAGATCGCCGGCGACCCGATGATCGAGCTGCTGGAGCGCGGGGCGCTGGAGCAGGTCGGCACCGGCGAGGGCGACCCGTTCCTCTCGTACCACTCGGGCAACACCATCCAGATCTGTCCCGTCGGCGCGCTGACCTCGGTGGCGTACCGGTTCCGCGCCCGGCCGTTCGACCTGGTGTCGTCGCCGACCGTCTGCGAGCACTGCGCGGGCGGCTGCGCGACCCGCACCGACCACCGGCGCGGCAAGGTGATGCGCCGGCTCGCGCAGGAGGACCCCGAGGTCAACGAGGAGTGGCTGTGCGACAAGGGACGCTTCGCGTTCCGCTACGCGCAGCGCCCCGAGCGGCTGGAGACGCCGCTGGTCCGTACCGCCGAGGGCGTCCTGGAGCCGGCGAGCTGGCCGGAGGCGCTGGAGGCGGCGGCCCGCGGGCTGACCGCCGCGCACGGCCGGGCCGGAGTGCTGACCGGCGGCCGGCTGACGCTGGAGGACGCCTACGCGTACGCCAAGTTCGCGCGCGTCGCCCTCGGCACGCACGACGTCGACTTCCGCGCCCGCGTGCACAGCGGCGAGGAGGCCGACTTCCTGGCCGCCCGGGTGGCCGGCCGCGGCCGGGACCTCGACGGCGAGGGGGTGACGTACCGCTCGCTGGAGCGGGCGCCGGCCGTGCTGCTCGTCGGCTTCGAGGCGGAGGAGGAGGCTCCGAGCGTCTTCCTGCGGCTGCGCAAGGCGTGGCGCAAGCACGGCCAACGGGTCTTCTCCGTCGCGCCGTTCGCCACCCGCGGGCTGGAGAAGGCGGGCGGGACGCTGCTGCCCGCCGCCCCCGGCACCGAGCCCGAGTGGCTGCGCGCCCTCGCCGACGGCACCGCACAGGACGCGCGCGCGGCGGCCGAGGCGCTCCGCGCGGAGGGCGCCGTGATCATCGTCGGTGAGCGGGCGGCCGGGGTGCCGGGGCTGCTCACCGCGGCCGTGGCGACGGCCGCCGCGACCGGCGCGGAACTGGTGTGGATCCCGCGCCGGGCCGGGGAGCGCGGCGCGGTCGAGGCGGGCGCCCTGCCCGGGCTGCTGCCCGGCGGCCGGCCCGCCACCGACCCGCGCGCCCGCGAGGAGACGGCCGCCGTGTGGGGCCTGCCCGAGCTGCCACGCGGCGCGGGCCGGGACACCGGACAGATCGTCGAGGCCGCCGCCGACGGCGCGTTGGGCGCGCTGGTCGTCGCCGGGGTGGAGCCCGCCGACCTCCCGGACCCGGCGCGGGCGCGGCAGGCGCTGGACGCGGTCGGCTTCCTGGTCGCGCTGGAGCAGCGGCCGAGCGAGGTGACGGACCGGGCGGACGTGGTCTTCCCCGTCTCGGCCGTCGTCGAGCGGTCCGGCACCTTCGTCGACTGGGAGGGCCGGGCGCGTCCGTTCGAGGCCGCGCTCAAGCCGGACCAGATGGTCCGCCGGCACGTCCTGCCGGACCTGCGCGTGCTGCACATGCTCGCCGACGCCATGGCCGCGGAGGCCGTCGGACCGCACGGCCCGCTGCCGCTGCGGCTGCCCGACGTCCGGGCGGCCCGCACCGAGCTGGCCCGCCTGGGCCGCTGGACCGGCGCCCGCCCCGCCGATCCCGCCGAACCCGCCCGTCCGGCACCCGCCGCAGGCCCGGGCGAGGCCGTGCTGGCCGGCCACCGGCTGCTGCTCGACCAGGGCAGGCTCCAGGACGGCGACGACGCCCTCGCCGCCACCCGGCACCCGGCCGTCGCCCGTCTCTCCCCGGCGACGGCGGCCGAGACGGGCGTCGTGGACGGCGAGCCGCTGGCCGTCACCGGCCCGGCCGGCACCGTCCGGCTGCCGCTGCTGATCACGCCCATGCCGGACCGGGTGGTCTGGCTGCCGCTGAACTCCGCGGGCGGTGGCGTCGCCTCCGACATCGGGGCACGCCCCGGGGAGGCCGTGCGCATCGCGCCCGGCGCGGACGCCGAGGGACCGGAGGTGCTGTCGTGATCCCCGACTGGAACGCGGCCCGGCCGGGGGAGCCCGGCTCCCCGCACGCGCTGGCCGTCGACAACCTGTCGATGTTCGGCCACGACCCCTGGTGGCTGGTGGTCGTCAAGGCGGTCTTCTGCTTCGCGTTCGTGATGGTGACGGTGCTGCTGTCCATCGTCATGGAACGCAAGCTGATCGGCTGGATGCAGCGGCGCATCGGCCCCAACCGGCATGGCCCCTGGGGAATGCTGCAATCCCTGGCCGACGGTGTGAAGCTGATGCTCAAGGAAGACATCGTCGTCAAGCGCGCCGACAAGGTGGTGTACATCCTGGCGCCGATCGTCGCGGCCATCCCGGCCTTCATGGCGATCGCGGTGATCCCGTTCGGCCCGGCCGGCGACGAGGTGTCGGTCTTCGGCACCCGGACCACGATGCAGCTCACCGACCTGCCCATCGGCGTCCTCTACATCCTGGCCACGGCCTCCGTCGGCATCTACGGGATCGTGCTCGGCGGCTGGTCCTCCGGCTCCACCTACCCGCTGCTCGGCGGCCTCCGCTCCTGCGCGCAGATGATCTCCTACGAGATCGCGATGGGCCTCTCGTTCGCCGCGGTCTTCCTCTACTCCGGCTCGATGTCCACCTCGGCGATCGTGGACGCGCAGCAGAACCGCTGGTACGTGCTGCTGCTGCCGGTCTCGTTCATCGTCTACATCGTCGCCATGGTCGGCGAGACGAACCGGGCGCCGTTCGACCTGCCGGAGTCCGAGGGCGACCTGGTCGGCGGCTTCAACACCGAGTACTCGTCCATCAAGTTCGCGATGTTCATGCTCGCCGAGTACGTGAACATGGTGACGGTCTCGTCGGTCGCGGTGACGCTGTTCCTGGGCGGCTGGCGGGCGCCCTACCCGATCTCCGCGTTCTGGGAGGGCGCGAACCACGGCTGGTGGCCGATGCTGTGGTTCGTCATCAAGCTCCAGCTCCTGCTGTTCTTCTTCATCTGGCTCCGCGCGACCCTGCCCCGGCTGCGCTACGACCAGTTCATGAAGCTGGGCTGGAAGATCCTCATCCCGGTGTCGATGGTCTGGCTGATGCTCGTGGCGACGGTACGGGCGCTGCGGAACGAGGACTACGACTTCCGGTCGATCGTCCTCTACGTCGCGGGCGCCGTCGTCGCGATCCTGCTGGTCTCCTTCGTCGCCGACCTCTTCCGGGGACGCGGCGAGCGGGACGAGGAAGCCCCCGGCGGAGACCGCGGGTTCGACCCCATGGCCGGCGGCTACCCGGTGCCGCCACTGCCCGGCCAGACGCTGCCGCCGGTGCCGCGCCGCAGGTCACGGCAGCAACGAGAGCTCAGCGAGGTCTCTGTCAGTGGCGGGGTGCATACTCTGAGTGACGACTCCGGTGGATCTCGTGACGGAAAGGAGGGCGGCGGTGCCTGAGTCCCCCCGCGAGGACGCCCCGCGTCCCCGCAAGAACCCCGTGGCCGGCTTCGGGGTGACGTTCAAGGACGTCTTCAAGAAGCGGCTGACCGAGCAGTACCCCGAGTACAAGAAGCCCACCGCGCCGCGCTTCCACGGCCGCCACCAGCTCAACCGCCACCCGGACGGCCTGGAGAAGTGCATCGGCTGCGAGCTGTGCGCCTGGGCCTGCCCGGCCGACGCCATCTACGTCGAGGGCGCGGACAACACGGACGAGGAGCGCTACTCGCCGGGCGAGCGGTACGGGCGCGTCTACCAGATCAACTACCTGCGCTGCATCCTGTGCGGGCTCTGCGTCGAGGCGTGCCCGACCCGGGCACTCACCATGACCAACGAGTACGAACTGGCCGACAGGAGCCGGGAGTCGCTCATCTACACCAAGGAGGAGCTGCTCGCCGGCCTGGAGGACGGCATGGTCGACTCCCCGCACGCGATCTTCCCCGGTATGACCGAACAGGACTACTACCGGGGGCTGGTGACCGAGGCGGCGCCCGGCACCGAGCGCCAAGTGGCCCTCACCAAGGGCGAGAAGCCCGCCTCCGAGGGGGTGGAGGCGTGAATCTCGCCGCGGACTCCGTCACCTCCACCGGCGAGGCCGTCCAGTTCTGGATCCTCGCGGTCGTCGCCACGGCCGGCGCGCTGGCCACGGTGCTGATGAGGAAGGCGGTGCACAGCGCACTGTCGCTCGCCGGGACCATGATCGTGCTGGCGGTGTTCTACCTCGCCAACGGCGCCTACTTCCTCGGCATCGTGCAGATCGTCGTCTACACCGGCGCGATCATGATGCTGTTCCTCTTCGTGGTCATGCTCGTCGGCGTCACCGCCGCCGACTCGCTGCGCGAGACCATCCGCGGCCAGCGGTGGCTGGCCGCCCTGTGCGGCCTGGGCTTCGGCGTCCTGCTGGTCGCCGGCATCGCCAACGCCTCGCTGCACCACTTCGACGGGCTCGGCCAGGCCAACTCGGGCGGGAACGTCGAGGGGCTCGCCGCCCTGGTCTTCACCAAGTACGTCTTCGCCTTCGAGATCACCGGCGCCCTGCTGATCACCGCCGCGGTCGGCGCCATGGTGCTCACCCACCGCGAGCGCATCCGCCGGGCCGCCACCCAGAAGGAGCTGTCGCGGCAGCGGGTGCGCGAGGGCGCCCACCTCGCGCCGCTGCCCGCCCCCGGCACCTACGCCCGCCACAACGCCAACGACATCCCCGCCCTGCTGCCGGACGGCACGCCCTCCGACCTCAGCGTCAGCCCCACGCTGCGCGCCCGGGGCCAGGTGCGGGACGTCTCCGGCGAGGCGCTCGCGGACCTCGCGGCGCTGGAGCAGCGGTCGCGCGAGTGGCTGGAGCGCGACGGCGGCGAGGACCGGAAGGGAGCCGTCACATGAACCCCGTCAACTATCTCTACCTCTCCGCCCTGCTGCTCACCATCGGGGGCGTCGGGGTCCTGATCCGGCGGAACGCGATCGTGGTCTTCATGTGCGTCGAGCTGATGCTGAACGCCTGCAACCTGGCGTTCGTCACCTTCTCCCGGATGCACGGCAACCTGGACGGCCAGATCATCGCCTTCTTCACGATGGTCGTGGCCGCGGCCGAGGTCGTCGTCGGTCTCGCGATCATCGTGTCGGTCTACCGCGCCCGCCACTCGGCCTCGGTCGACGACGCCAGTCTGCTGAAGCTGTAAGGGGACGCCGCCAATGGAGAACCTCATCGGACTGCTCGTCCTCGCGCCCCTGCTGGGGGCGGGGATCCTGCTCTGCGGCGGACGGACCCTGGACCGGGCCGGACACTGGCTGGGCACCCTGTTCGCGGCCGTCTCCTTCGGCCTGGGCGCGGTGCTCTTCGCCGACATGCTGGGCCGCGACACCGAGGACCGCGCGCTCGACGTCACCGTCTTCCAGTGGGTGCCGGTCGGCGGTTTCCGCGCCGACGTCGGCTTCCACCTCGACCAGTTGTCCATGACCTTCGTCCTGCTGATCACGGGCGTGGGCACGCTGATCCACCTCTACTCCGTGGGGTACATGGAGCACGACGAGCGGCGCCGTCGCTTCTTCGGCTACCTGAACCTCTTCCTCGCCGCGATGCTGCTGCTCGTCGTGGCCGACAACTACCTGCTGCTGTACGTCGGATGGGAGGGCGTCGGCCTGGCGTCCTACCTGCTGATCGGCTTCTGGCAGCACAAGCCGAGCGCGGCGACCGCCGCCAAGAAGGCGTTCCTCGTCAACCGTGTGGGCGACGTCGGCCTGTCGATCGCGATCATGCTGATGTTCACCACGTTCGGCACCTTCGCCTTCGACCCGGTGTTCACCGCGGCCGACCGGGCGGGGGAGGGCAAGCTCACCGCCATCGGCCTGATGCTGCTGCTCGCCGCGTGCGGCAAGTCGGCGCAGGTGCCGCTGCAGAGCTGGCTCGGGGACGCCATGGAGGGCCCGACCCCGGTCTCCGCGCTGATCCACGCGGCCACCATGGTGACCGCCGGCGTCTACCTGATCACCCGCTCCGGCGTGATCTTCGAGGGGGCGCCCGACGCCCAACTGGCCGTGGTCACGGTCGGGGCGGTCACCCTCCTCTTCGGTGCGATCGTCGGGTGCGCGAAGGACGACATCAAGAAGGCGCTGGCCGGTTCGACGATGTCGCAGATCGGCTACATGGTGCTCGCCGCCGGACTCGGCCCGATCGGCTACGTCTTCGCGATCATGCACCTGGTGACCCACGGCTTCTTCAAGGCCGGGCTCTTCCTCGGCGCCGGCTCGGTCATGCACGGCATGAACGACGAGGTGGACATGCGCCGTTACGGCGGCCTCCGGCGGTACATGCCGGTCACCTTCGTCACCTTCGGCCTCGGCTACCTCGCCATCATCGGCTTCCCCGGGCTCTCGGGCTTCTTCTCCAAGGACAAGATCATCGAGGCGGCGTTCGCCAAGGGCGGCACCGAGGGCTGGATCCTCGGCGGCGCGGCCCTGCTCGGCGCGGCGATCACCGCGTACTACATGACCCGCGTGATGATCATGACCTTCTTCGGGGAGAAGCGGTGGGCCCCGGCCCCCTCGCCGGACGCGCCCAGCGCGGAGCCCGCCGCCGAGAAGCACGGCGACGGGACGCATGGCGCCGGTGACCTCCCGCACCCGCACGAGTCGCCGAAGTCGATGACGATCCCCATGATCCTGCTGGCCTTCGGATCGGTCTTCGCGGGCGGTCTGTTCACCCTCAACGACTCCTTCCTGAAGTGGCTGGAGCCCGTCACCGGGCACGAGGAGGGCGACTCCCCGGTCGGCGCGCTGACCGTCACCGGGGCGACCATGGTGGTCCTGGTGATCGGCGTGGCGCTCGCCTGGTTCCAGTACGGCCGCAAACCCGTCCCCGTCACCCCGCCGCGCGGCTCGCTGCTCACCCGGGCGGCCCGCCGCGACCTGCTCCAGGACGACTTCAACCACATCGTCCTGGTGCGCGGCGGCGAGCAACTGACCCGTGGCCTGGCGGCCGTCGACCGCTCGGTGGTGGACGGCGCCGTCAACGGGACCGCCGTCACCGTCGGCGGCCTCTCCGGCCGGATGCGCAGGCTGCAGAACGGCTACGCGCGGTCGTACGCGGTCTCGATGTTCGGCGGCGCGGCGGTGCTGATCGCCGCGACCCTGCTGATGAGGGCGGTTTGATCATGTCATTTCCCCTGCTCACCGCGACGGCCGCGGTCCCCGCCGTGGGCGCGGTCCTCACCGCCGCCGTCCCGGCCGCCCGGCGCGAGGCCGCCAAGTGGCTCGCGCTCCTCTTCTCCCTGGCCACCCTGGCCCTCGCCGCGATCCAGCTCGTCCGCTTCGACCCGGACGGGAAGACGTTCCAGCTCACCGAGTCGCACGCCTGGATCGCGGACTTCGGGGTCCGCTACGAACTGGGCGTCGACGGCATCGGCGTGGTCCTCGTCGCCCTGACGGCGCTGCTCGTCCCGTTCGTCCTGCTGGCCGGTTGGCATGACGCCGCGCCGCTGGAGACGGCGGCGGCCGACCGGCGCTGGCGGCCCACCCAGGGCCTGTTCGCCCTGGTGCTGATGGTCGAGGCGATGGTGGTGATCTCCTTCGAGGCCACCGACGTCTTCCTCTTCTACGTCTTCTTCGAAGCCATGCTCATCCCGATGTACTTCCTCATCGGCGGCTTCGGGGACCGCACCGGGGAGTCCGCCGACGCGGGCGAGGCGGCGGCCCGCCGCTCCCGGGCCGCCGTGAAGTTCCTCCTCTACAACCTCGTCGGCGGGCTCGTCATGCTGGCCGCGGTGGTCGGCCTGTACGCGGTCACCGCCGACCAGCTCGGCACCGGCACCTTCTCGCTCCGGGAGATCGTCCAGGCGCGCGCCGCCGGCGACCTGACGTTCGCCACCGTCACCGAACGGGCCCTGTTCCTGGGCTTCTTCTTCGCCTTCGCGGTCAAGGCGCCGCTCTGGCCGCTGCACACCTGGCTGCCCAACGCCATGAGCGAGGCCACCGCGCCCGTGGCCGTCCTGATCACCGCCGTGGTCGACAAGGTCGGCACCTTCGCGATGCTGCGCTTCTGCCTCCAGCTCTTCCCTGGGGCGTCGAAGTGGGCCACCCCCGTGATCATCGGGCTGGCGCTGGTCAGCATCCTCTACGGCGCCCTGCTCGCCGTCGCCCAGCGCGACATCAAGCGGCTGATCGCCTACGCGTCGATCTCCCACTTCGGCTTCATCATCCTGGGCGTCTTCGCGATGACCACCCAGGGCCAGGGCGGCGCCACGCTCTACATGGTCAACCACGGGATCTCCACGGCCGCGCTGATGCTGGTCGCCGGCTTCCTCATCAGCCGCCGCGGCTCCCGGCTCATCGCCGACTACGGCGGGGTGCAGAAGGTCGCCCCGGTCCTCGCGGGCACCTTCCTCGTCGGCGGTCTGGCCACGCTGTCGCTGCCCGGCCTGGCGCCGTTCGTCTCCGAATTCCTCGTCCTGGTCGGCACGTTCACCCGTTACCCGGTGGCGGGCGCCATCGCGACCGTCGGCATCGTCCTCGCCGCCCTCTACGTCCTGGTGCTCTACCAGCGCACCATGACCGGCCCGGTGAAGGAGCCGGTCCGGGGCATGCCCGACCTGAAGGCGCGGGAGCTGGTCGTCGTCACCCCGCTGATCGCCCTGCTCCTCGTCCTGGGCGTCTACCCGAAGCCGGTGACGCGGATCCTCGACCCCGCCGTCGAACACACCATGTCCCAGG
The DNA here is from genome assembly GCF_055585605.1 of Streptomyces sp. NPDC052910. NCBI lineage: Bacteria > Bacillati > Actinomycetota > Actinomycetes > Kitasatosporales > Streptomycetaceae > Streptomyces > Streptomyces sp. NPDC052910. The sequence goes on along the minus strand of NZ_JBVJJR010000005.1, from coordinate 503,043 downwards.
TCCATGAGACCGACCCCCGGCCCGATGTCCGGGTGAGCACCGCGGAGGGCGCGAAGTGAGCCGAGCAGCCGCCGTCCACAGCCTGTGGACGGAATCGTCCGTGTCGGCGGTCCTCGCCGACGCCCCCAGGAAGATCCCCGCCCCGCACATCGAGTACGCCCAGCTCTCACCGGTGCTGATCGTCCTCGGCGCCGCCCTGGCGGGCGTCCTCGCCGAGGCGTTCCTGCCGCGCCGGTCCCGCCACCTCGCCCAGCTCGCGATCACCGTCGTCGGGCTCGCCGCCGCGTTCGCCGCCGTCGTCGCGCTCGCCGCCAAGGGCTACGCCACCGGCAAGGCGCACGTGGCGGCGATGGGAGCGGTCGCCGTCGACGGCCCGGCCCTCTTCCTCCAGGGGACGATTCTCCTCGTCGCCCTGGTCGCCGCCCTCGGCTTCGCCGAGCGCCGGCTCGACCCCGCCGCGCACGGCCGCCCCGTCGACTCCTTCGCCGCCCAGGGCGCCGCCGTCCCCGGCGGCGACGCCGAACAGGAAGCGGTCAAGGCCGGCTGGACCACCAGCGAGGTCTTCCCGCTGCTGCTGTTCGCGGTGGCCGGCATGCTCGTCTTCCCCGCCGCCGACGACCTGCTGACCCTCTTCGTGGCGCTGGAGGTCTTCTCCCTCCCGCTGTACATCCTGTGCGCCCTGGCCCGCCGCAAGCGGCTGCTCTCCCAGGAGGCGGCCGTCAAGTACTTCCTCCTCGGCGCCTTCTCCTCGGCGATCCTGCTGTTCGGCGTGGCCCTGCTCTACGGCTACGCCGGTACCGTCACCTACTCCGGCATCGCCGACGTCATCAGCGGCACCGTCCGCACCGTCTCCCCGGCGCTCGCCTCCTCCACGGGCAACGACGCGCTGCTCCTCATCGGCGGCGCGATGGTCCTCATGGGCCTCCTCTTCAAGGTCGGCGCGGCGCCGTTCCACATGTGGACGCCCGACGTCTACCAGGGCGCCCCCACGCCCGTCACCGGCTTCATGGCCGCCGCCACCAAGGTCGCCGCCTTCGGCGCCCTGCTGCGGCTGCTCTACGTCGTCCTCCCCGGGCTGCGCTGGGACTGGCGGCCGGTCATGTGGGGCGTCGCCATCCTGACCATGCTCGTCGGCGCGATCGTCGCCGTCACCCAGACGGACGTGAAACGGCTCCTCGCCTACTCGTCCATCGCCCACGCCGGCTTCATCCTCGCCGGCGTCATCGCCGTCAGCCCCGACGGCGTCTCCTCCGTCCTCTTCTACCTCGCCGCCTACTCCTTCGTGACGCTCGGGGCGTTCGCCGTCGTGACGTTGGTGCGGGACGCCGGCGGCGAGGCGACGCAACTGTCCAAGTGGGCCGGACTCGGGCGGCGTTCACCGCTCGTCGCGGCCGTCTTCGCGGTCTTCCTGCTCGCCTTCGCGGGCATCCCGCTGACCAGTGGGTTCGCCGGAAAGTTCGCGGTCTTCAAGGCGGCGGCCGCCAGTGGGGGCGCTCCGCTGGTGATCGTGGGTGTGGTGTCGTCGGCGATCGCCGCGTTCTTCTACATTCGGGTGATCGTGTTGATGTTCTTCAACGAGCCGCGGGCGGACGGGCCCACGGTGGCGGTGCCGAGTGCCCTGACGTCGGTGACGATCGGGGTGGGGGTCGCGGTGACCTTGGTGCTGGGGGTGGCGCCGCAGTACTTCCTGGAACTGGCGGGGGACGCGGGGGTGTTCGTGCGGTAGGGGCGCCTGCGGCGGGCGGTGCCCCGGTCCCGCCCCTTCGCCGTTTCCCGGGGCTCCGCCCCGGACCCCGTTGTCGCGGCTTCGCCGCTCGTCCTCAAACGCCGGACGGGCTGGATAGTGCCTGGGCGGGCAGGCCAGCCCGTCCGGCGTTTGAGGACAACCGCGCGGAGCGCGGTTTCGGGGGTGCGGGGGCCCGCCCCGCAAGAAACGGTGAAGGGGCGGGGCTGGGGCTTCCTACCGGCCTCCGGCCGGAAGCACGCGCCCCGCGACCTCCCCCAGCCCGATGCGCGCCCCGTCGCGCCCGGGCGCCCAAGCCGTGATCACGACCTCGTCCCCGTCCGCGAGGAACGGCCCCTTCCCCTTGGTGATCTCCAAGAGACAGCCGAGCTGATCCGGCTCCGGCCCGCTCACCGTCCCGGACGCGTAGAAGTCGCCGGTCCGCAGCGACGCGCCGTTCACGGTCATGTGGGCGAGCTGCTGCGCCGCCGTCCAGTACATGGTGGAGAAGGGCGGCCGGGAGACGACCTCGCCGTTGACGCGGACCTCCAGGCGGATGTCGATGCCGCCGGGCTCGGGCGCCGAGGAGTCGTCGAGGTACGGCAGGAGCGGGAAGTCCCGGGCCGGGGGCGAGACGCGGGCCGCGTCGAAGGCTTCCAGGGGGGTGATCCAGGCGGACACCGACGTCGCGAAGGACTTGCCGAGGAACGGGCCGAGCGGCACGTACTCCCAGGACTGGATGTCCCGCGCGGACCAGTCGTTGACGAGGCAGACGCCGAAGACGTGGTCGCGGAAGGCGTCCAGCGGCACGGGGGTCCGGGCGGGCGCCGGGGTGCCGACCACGAAGCCGACCTCGGCCTCGATGTCCAGCCGCCGGGAGGGGCCGAACGACGGCAGGTCCTCGTCGGGCGCTTTGCGCTGGCCCTGGGGCCGTACGACGTCCGTGCCCGAGACGACGACCGTGCCCGCGCGCCCGTGGTAACCGATCGGGAGGTGCTTCCAGTTGGCCGGCAGCGCCTGGCCGTCGGGGCGGAAGATGCGGCCCGCGTTGGTGGCGTGGTGCTCGCTCGCGTAGAAGTCGACGTAGTCCGCGACCTCGAACGGGAGGTGCAGCGTCACCTCGTCCAGCGGGTGGGCGTGGCCGCCGGGCAGGGTGCCGTCGTCGAGCATGCCGCGGATCTCCGCGCGCACCGCCTGCCAGACCGGGCGGCCGGCGGCCATCAGGGGGTTGAGCACCGGCTGGTCCAGCAGATCGGCGTACGCCGACCCGCGCTCGGAGGCGGCGGTGGCCGCGTCGAGTACGTACGCGCCGTAGCGCACGCCGATCCGCGGGTGGTCGGGGGCGCCCGGGGTGGTGAAGACGCCGTAGGGGAGTGCTTCCGCGCCGAAGGGGTCTCCTTCGGGCAGTTCGTGGGCACTGTGCTGGGGCATGGGTCTCGCGGCCTCGCCTTCTCCACTCGGAATGCACGTCGCCATGCACGTCGGATGCACGGGAGCCACACATTACGGGTTGACGGCCGACGGGCAAGAGCTGTTCGAGGGGTGTTCCCGTGCCATGAAACGGTGTTCCAAAGCGGGGAAAAGGTAGGGCAATGTCCGGTAACTCCTTGCTGGAGCCGATGATTCCGAAGTAGCGTCCTAAGTCGGGTCACACACAGTGGGGGGCCGCTGAGGCGGGGTGGCCGAGGGGGGAGCTGGTGGCGAGCAGGAGCGCGTCCGTATCGGCGGACCGGTCAGTGCCCGGGTTGATCGTGAAGTTCGGTGACTATCCCCTGCACCATGGCGGTGTCGGTGCGATCCGCAGCCTCGGAAGACTCGGTGTACCGATGTACGCCATCACCGAGGACCGGTGGACTCCGGCGGCCGTCTCGCGGTACCTGAGCGCCGGATTCGTCTGGCCGACGACCGGTACCGAACGGGCCGGGGAGCTGGTGGCGGGCCTGCTCCGGATAGGTGAGCGGATCGGCCGCCCGACCGTCCTGCTGCCCACCGACGAGGAGGCGGCCGTGCTCATCGCCGAGCACGCGGACAGACTGGCCGGGCCCTTCCTCTTCCCGCCCGTGGAACGGGAGTTGCCGCGGCGGCTGGCGAGCAAGAAGGGTCTGTACGAGCTGTGTGTGGAGCACGGGGTCCCGGCCCCGGCGACGCTGTTCCCCGCCACCTACGAGGAGATCGAGAAGTACGCCGGGACCGCCGTCTTCCCGCTGGTGGCCAAGAACCGCGAGGCGTTCGAGCGCCGCCGCCGGCCGGCCGTGGCCGGGACGACGCGGATCGCCGACGCCCGCCGGCTGCTGGAGCTGGCCCGTGACTGGGGGCCCAGCCCGGGCGTGATCCTCCAGGAGTACCTGCCGCGTGAGGAGGCCGAGGACTGGATCGTCCACGCCTACTTCGACGCGGACAGCGCACCGCGCGCCCTGTTCACCGGGGTCAAGGTGCGCTCCTGGCCGCCGCACGCCGGCATGACCGCCAACGCCTACGTCGTCGACAACCCCGAACTGGCCGCCATGAGCGCCCAGTTCATCAAACAGATCGGGTTCTGCGGCATCGTCGACCTCGACTGGCGGTTCGACCGCCGCGACGGGCGGTACAAGCTGCTGGACTTCAACCCCCGGATGGGCGCCCAGTTCCGGCTCTTCGAGAACGAGGCCGGGGTGGACGTCGTCCGCGCGCAGCACCTCGATCTCACCGGGCGGCCGGTGCCGGAGGGCGAGCAACTGACCGGACGGCGGTTCGTCGTCGAGAACATCGACCTGCCCGCCCTCGCCGCCTACCGGCGCAGCGGCTACACCACCCCGCACGCACCGGCCCGCGCCAACGGCACGGAGCTGGCGTGGGCGGCGCGCGACGACATGAAGCCGTTCCTGACCATGCTCGCCCGGCTCGTCCGGCCCGGCACCAGACACCTGTGGCAGATGTGGCGCTCCCGGCGCCGCGCCCACGCGGCCGCGGCCCGGGCCGTGACCGCTCCGGCCGTGGTGGCCGAGCGCACGGAGTGAGCGGGGCGCCGGGACGAGGGGGAACCCGGGTGGCAGGGGCGGGCAGGTGAGTGGGACGAGCGGGCGGGGAGGGGGAGCGGGCGTACCGGGCGGTGCTCCGGGCCGGCGGCTCGCCGACCCGGGCGGTACACGGGCGGTACGGGGCAGCCGGCGCACCGCGGGTGTCACGAGCGGCCCGACGGCGCGGAGGCGCGGCCCGTCCGTTTTCCGGCGGGACGTCCGTCACCACCGCCCCGCTCGCCCGGCCGCCCTCACCCGACCGCCGCCGGCCGCCCGGCCCGCGCCGCCCGCTCCCCGTCGGCCCGGACGCTCCGCCGCCGCGCCGGGCCCGCCGCCGCCCCACCCGGGCGCGGCTCCGCACCACCCCCGCAAGGCCCGTGTACGCACCGCGTACACGGAGGTGACGCAGCAGACCGGCCCCGCGGGCGCGGGCCGGGAAACGCCCTGGGAGGGGACACGTGACACTTCCGGTAGCAGTCATCGGGGCCGGGCCCTACGGCCTCTCGACCGCAGCCCACCTGAAGGCGCGCGGTGTTCCGACGCGCGTCTTCGGCTCGCCGATGGTGAGCTGGCGGGAGCACATGCCCGTCGGGATGCTGTTGAAATCCACGCCCTCGGCCTCGGACATCGACGCGCCGCAGCCCGGCCACACCCTGCTCGACTACTGCCTGGAGGCGGGGGAGCGGCGCTACGAGTCCGACTGGGACATCATCCCCGTCGAGACCTTCGCGGCGTACGGGCAGTGGTTCCAGCAGCGGTTGGTGCCGGGCCTGGAGCAGGTGCGGGTGAAGTCCGTGGAGCTGCGCCAGGGAGGTCCCGGGTTCGAGCTCAAGCTGGACTCCGGCGAGCAGTTCGCCGCCCGCGCGGTCGTGGTGGCCACCGGGCTGAGCGGGCTGGCGCGGGTGCCCGCCGAGCTGACCGCGGCGGTGCCCGACGGGCCGGCCGAGGGCGGCCCGTTCTCGCACAGCTCGCACCACCGCGACCTGAGCGGCTTCGCCGGCCGGCACGTCGCCGTGATCGGCGCCGGCCAGTCGGCGCTGGAGACGGCGGTCCTGCTCGCGGAGGCCGGTGCCGCCTCGGTACGGGTCGTGGCGCGGCGGCGCGGGGCGGTCCGGTTCGGGGCGGCGCCGGACGGGCAGTCGGCGCTCAAGCCGGACACGCCGTTCGGGCGGGCCTGGTCGCTGTACGCGTTCTCGTACCACGCGGACGGCTTCCGCCGGCTGCCCCCGCGCTCCCGCGAGTACCTGGTCCGCCGGGTGCTCGGGCCGCTCGGTGCCTGGTGGCTGCGGGAGCGGTTCGTGGGCCGGGTGCAGGTCACCGAGGGCAAGCGGGTGGTCCGGGCGCGGCTGGTGGAGGGCCGCCCGGTGCTCACGCTCGCCGGGGCCGCCGACGGGGTGGAGAGCGAGCTCGCCGCCGACCACGTGATCGCCGCCACGGGCTACCACGTGGACCTGGCCGCCCTGGACTTCCTCGGCGACAGCGTCCGCGCCCGCCTGGTGGCGAGCGCCGGCGGTCCCCGCCTCGGCGCGGGGTACCACTCGTCCGTCCCCGGGCTGTTCTTCACCGGCCTGCCGGCGGCGGCGAGCTACGGACCGGTGATGCGGTTCGTCTGCGGGACGACGTACGCGTCGCCGCGGCTGGCACGGGCGGTGGCGGCGCTCTGACGGTCCGTGTCCGCCGGGCGGTGTCCCCCACAGGGGGCGCTTCCCGGCACACCGTTCCCACGGTGGTGGGGATCGGGACCGGGACCGGTTGCGGGGCCGGGATTGATGGAATCGACTCTTCCGTTTTTGGTCGGTCCCCGTGTGCGTTCGGCCGTCTCCCGCGCTCTCCGTCCCGTGGCCGGACGGGCTGATTCCGGCCCGTCCGGCCCCTATTCAACGGGCGGGGGCCGCCGAGGCCGGGCGGAGGCGGGCGGGAAAACGGCCGGGAAGCAGTCGAGGGGAAGCCGCGAAGAAGGGGACAAAACGCCCCGGGGAGGGTCGGTGGCGGGCCGCTGTTCGGGCAGCCGCCCACGGTGATCCACAACCGACCGGATACGCTGACTTTTGGTGAAGACAGCGACACATCGACAATCCCCGTGATCGCAGGCAGACAGGAGTACCCCTCGTGACCGTCGTCGGGCCCTTCGGGCTGAGCGTGCGGGACCAGGCTCTTGAAGCCGATGTCCAGGCCGGGTTGGCCGCTGTCGAGGAGGGCCTCCTGGAGGCCACCAAGAGCGGTGTGCCCTTCATCACCGAAGCCGCGCAGCACCTGGTCCGCGCCGGCGGCAAGCGCTTCCGGCCGCTGCTGGTGATGCTCGCCGCCCAGTTCGGCGACCCGTACGCGCCCGGCGTCGTGCCCTCGGCCGTCGTGGTCGAGCTCACCCACCTCGCCACCCTCTACCACGACGACGTCATGGACGAGGCGGACATGCGCCGCGGCGCACCCAGCGCCAACGCCCGCTGGGGCAACTCCCTGGCCGTTCTCACCGGCGACTTCCTCTTCTCCCGCGCCTCCCGGGTCCTCGCCGACCTCGGCCCCGAGGCCGTCCGGATCCAGGCCGAGGCGTTCGAGCGCCTGGTGACCGGCCAGATCCTGGAGACCGCGGGCCCGCGCGACGGGCGCGACCCGATCGAGCACTACCTCGACGTCATCGGCGGCAAGACGGGCTCCCTGATCGCCGTCGCCGGCCGGTACGGCGCCATGATGTCCGGCGCGGACGAGCGCGTCGTGGAGATCCTCACCCACTACGGCGAGCGCCTCGGCACCGCCTTCCAGCTCGCCGACGACGTCCTCGACATCGCCAGCGACTCCCACGAGTCCGGCAAGACCCCCGGCACCGACCTGCGCGAGGGCATCCCGACCCTCCCCGTCCTGCACCTGCGGGCCCGCGCCGAGGCCACCGGCGACCCCGGCGACTTGGAGCTGTGCGCCCTGCTGGACGGCGACCTCGCCGACGACGACCGGCTCGCCGAGGTGCTGCGCCGGCTGCGCGCCCACCCGGCCCTGGAGCAGGCCCGCCGCGACACCGTCCGTTACGCGGAGGAGGCGCGCGCCACGCTCGCGCCGCTGCCCGTGGGCCCGGCCAGGGCCGCCCTGGAGGAGCTCTGCGACGCGGTCGTGCACCGCGCGGGCTGAGGCTCCGGCGCTCCCACGCGGGGGCGGGGGTGGAGGCGGCCGTCCCGGCACGGACCGTCTCCGCGCCGCCGGGACGGGCGGTGTGAAGGCGGGATGAGGGCGGGAACAAGGACGGGAACGGTGGTTTCCGTGCGGTGGGCGGACGGCCGCGAGCCGGCCGCGTGGGACCCGGAAGGCGTCGGACTCGCGCCGGACCGGGACTGCGTCGGACCGGACTGCGTCGGACTCGCACCTCGCCGGACCGGACCGGGCCGCGCAGGTCGCCGCAGCGTCGTCCCCGGCCGTGATCAAGGGCGGCCCCGCGAGCGAGAGCGGCCCTCGGCGCGCCCGTGACCGAGTCCTGCCGCAATCGAGTGCCCGGATGAACGAGTCCGGGCGTGACGCGTCCGGATGTGAACGAGGCTGATTCGGCGGTCCCGACCGGCGGGAACCGGCCACGCCTGTCGGCTATACGAACCGGCCACATCCGTCCGGCCACGCGAACGGGCCACATCCGTCCGGTCACGCGAACCGGCCACGTCCCTTCCGGTCACGCGAACCGGCCGCGCCGAGGCGCGGCTCCGGCCCGGGGCGCGCGTACCGGCCGGGCCCGACCGGTACGAGTGCGGTCCGTCCAATTCGGCTGTCCCGCAACGCCGCTGGGGACCACGGCCCCGGCGGTCCGGTTCCGCCCCCGCACTCCCACCCGCATCACCCCACCCGTGGCTGGGCGGAACCCCACTCATCCTCGCGGCGGTTCGTCCCCTAGGGGTTGTCATACCCGAGAGGTACCGTGAGTTGAGTCCGGCGGCTGATGACCGCAGCGCCGCGCCTTGGTGGAATGGACGGAGTCGTGCGGGAGGGCGGCCTGAGGCGAACTCAGGACGATTCTCCCGACTCCGACGCCCCCACCGAGCGGTCGGGCCACAATGAGCCTGGGGATGGGCGAGTGCACGACGCGAGAGACCGCCGCAGACGACGGAGGTAGAGCACATGGCACGGATCCAACCGACACCGGGCGCCGACGGCGGGGAGCCGTCCGGGGCCACCGGGCCCTCGGGGGCCGGCCGCCGCAAGGCCGTCCGTTACGCGGTCCCCGTCGCGGTGGCCGGCGTCGCCGCCGCCACGATCGGCATCGGCTCGGCCCTCGCCACCTCGGGCGACCCCGATCTGCCGAAGATCACCGCCCAGGAGTTGATAGCCAAGGTCGCCGCCTCGGACGTCCAGCGGCTTTCCGGCTCCGTCCGCGTCACCACGGACCTGGGCCTGCCCTCCCTCCCGTCGGGCGTCTCGCTCGGCGGTGCGATGGGCGGCGCAGGCAAGGGCAAGGGGGGCGACGCGAACCCCGCGGGCAAGCTGACCGAGCTCGCCTCCGGCTCGCACACCCTGCGGGTGGCGGCGGACGGTCCGGACAAGCAGCGGGTCTCCATCGTCGAACGCGCCGCTGAGTACAGCCTCGTCCGCAACGGCGACCAGGTCTGGGCGTACGACAGCGGCAGCAACGCGGCGTACCACGCGACCGCCCCCAAGGGCGCCGCGGGCGAGAACCGGAAGCACAAGGTCCCCGAGGGGCTCGCCGACGCCTCTCCGCAGGAGTTGGCGAAGAAGGTCCTCGCCGCGGCGGAGGGCACCACCGACGTGGCGGTCGACGGCACGGCCAAGGTGGCCGGCCGGGACGCCTACCGGCTGACCCTCACGCCCAAGCAGAGCGAGTCGACGGTCGGTTCGATCCGGATCGCCGTGGACGCGAAGAACGGGGTGCCGCTGAAGTTCACGCTCACCCCGAAGGGCGGCGGGAAGGCGGCCGTCGACGTGGCCTTCACCAAGGTCTCCTTCGACCGGCCGAGCGCCTCCACGTTCGCGTTCACCCCGCCCAAGGGGGCGAAGGTGACCGAGGGGCGGCCGGGTGAGGACGGGCACGGCATGGGCAAGGGCCGCCTCCCGGCCGCCCCCGGGACGGACACCGCGTCCGCACCGAAGGTGACGGGCACGGGCTGGGCGACCGTCGCCGAACTCGACGCCGGCAAGGGCGCGGGCGGCATGGGGGCCGGCAAGGGCGTCGGCCCGAAGGGCGGCCCGCACGCGAAGGGCGCGGGGGACGCGAAGGGCATGGAGAAGCTGCTCGACAGCTTCGGCTCCAAGGTCACGGGCTCGTTCGGCTCGGGCCGGATCGTCAGCACCCGTCTGGTGAACGTGCTGCTGACGGACGACGGCAAGGTGTACGCGGGCGCGGTCACCAAGGAAGCGCTGCTGAAGGCCGCGGACTCCGCCACCCGGTAGAACGGGAGGGGCGAGCGGTACGGGGGAGAGGGAAGGGGCCTGTGACGGAGCCGGATACGGGTACGAGTGCGGGTAGGGAGCGGGAGCCGACGCCGGTGCCCGGGCCGGAGCCGGTCATCGAGACGCGAGGACTGACCAAGCGCTACCGCGGCGGTCAGCTCGCGGTGGCCGACCTCGATCTCGTCGTGCCGCGCGGCAGCGTGTTCGGCTTCCTCGGCCCCAACGGATCGGGCAAGACGACGACGATCCGGATGCTCATGGGGCTGATCGAACCCACATCAGGGGAGGCCCGGGTGCTCGGCGAGCCGATGCCCCGGGCCGGCGGCCGGGTGCTGCCCCGGGTGGGGGCGCTCATCGAGGGCCCGGCGCTCTACGGGTTCCTCTCCGGCCGCGACAACCTCGTCCGGTACGACGCCGCCGACCCCACGGCCGACCCGCGGACGCGGGCCGCCCGGGTGGCGTCCGCCCTGGACCGCGTCGGCCTCGCGGGCGCGGCCGGGAAGAAGGCCCGCGCCTACTCGCTCGGCATGAAGCAGCGGCTCGGCCTGGCCGCCGCCCTGCTCCAGCCGCGCGAGCTGCTGGTCCTGGACGAGCCGACCAACGGGCTCGACCCCCAGGGCATGCGCGAGATCCGGGCGCTGGTGCGGGGGCTGGCCGCTGAGGGGACCACCGTCTTCCTCTCCTCCCACCTGCTCGACGAGATCGAGCAGGTCTGCTCGCACGCCGCGGTGATGGCGCGCGGCCGGCTGCTCACCCAGGGCACGGTCGCCGACCTGGCCTCGTCCACCCGCGGCAAGCTGGCCGTCACCACCCCCGACACGGCGGACGCGGTCCGGATCCTCAAGGAGCACGGCGTGAACGATCTGGCGGTCGCCGACGACCGCGTCACCGGCGAACTGCCCACCGGCACGCCGCCGCCCGACCTCGCGGACCTCAACGCCGCCCTGGTCCGGGCGGACGTCCGGGTACGCTCGTTCGGCACCGAACGGGTCTCGCTGGAGGACGCGTTCGTCGCGCTCACCGGGGAGGGCTTCGATGTCGCGGGCTGAGCCCGGGGCGGTCCCCGCGCCCGTCGCCGCCCGTCCGCCGCGCGCGGCCTGGCGGCTGTCCCTCTTCCGCAACGAGATCACCACCGTCTTCCGGCGCTGGCGCACGCTGGCGCTGCTCGGCGTGCTCGCGGCCGTGCCGGTGCTGGTCGGCATCGCGGTCAAGATCGAGACGAGTGACGGGGACGGCTCGTTCGGCGGCGGGAGCGGCGGTGAGGGCCCGGCGTTCGTCAGCCAGGTCACCAACAACGGCCTCTTCCTCGTCTTCGCCTCGCTCGCCGCGACACTGCCGTTCTTCCTGCCCATGACCATCGGCGTGATCGCCGGGGACTCGATCGCGGGCGAGGCGGGCGCCGGCACCCTGCGCTACCTGCTCGTCGCCCCGGCCGGCCGCACCCGGCTGCTGCTCGCCAAGTTCACCAGCACGGTCGTGTTCTGCGTCGCGGCCACCCTCGTCGTCGCCTGTTCCGCGCTGCTGGTGGGCGCGGTCCTCTTCCCGCTGGGGGACGTCACGCTGATCAGTGGGACGGCGGTGTCCTTCGGCGAGGGGCTGCTGCGCGGCGTCGCCATCGCCGGGGTGGTGGCCGCGTCCCTGATCGGCGTCGCGGCCCTCGGCCTCTTCGTCTCCACGCTCACCGGCAGCGGCATCGCGGCGATGGCGACGACGGTGGGACTGCTGATCACGGTGCAGATCCTGGACCAGTTCCCGCAACTGCACGCCATCCAGCCGTACCTGTTCCCGCACTACTGGCTGAGCTTCTCCGACCTGCTCCGGGACCCCGTCTACTGGGACCAGATCGGGCGGAACCTGGGCCTCCAGGGGCTGTACGCGGCGGTGTTCGGCTCGGCGGCGTGGGCGCGGTTCACGGCGAAGGACGTCCTGGCGTGACGGCGCGGGGCGGGCCGCCGCGCGACCCGCCCCGCGTTCGTCACTCGACTCAGAAGGTGATCTTCCACCCGTTGACGGTCCCGGTGTCCTGGGCGGCGACGTCCTGGACGCGGAGCTTCCAGGTGCCGTCGGCCGTCTCGGACGAGGCGTCGACCGTGTACGTGGCGACGACGTCGGACGCCGAGTCGTCGGCGCTCGACCCCTTCAGCCGGTAGGAGCGGCCGCTCGGGCCGACGAGGTCGACGGTGAGGTCGCCGCGGTAGCTGTGCTTGATGTCCACGGACACCTTGAGCGCGGCCGGGGCGTTGCCGGTGAGGCCCGTGACGGTGATCGGGGACTCGACGGCGGGACCGTTGTCGGGAATGGCGACCGACGCCTTGCTCTCGAAGCTGGTGCCGCCGGGCGGCTGGGTGGATCCGCCGCCGCTGAGCTTCCAGACGGCGCCGGCGATGGCGGTGCTGTTGGTGCCGAGCGCCTTGTCGTCGATGTTCGAGATCGTGTCGCAGGAGCGGTGGTAGCAACTGTCGAACGCCTTGCCCGCCGTCCCGCCCCAGTCACGCGCCTGAGCGGCGGTCTTGATGTAGTCCGCGCCGCTGAACAGGCCGCCCACGCGGATGCCGGCCTGCTGGAACGGCGCGTGGTCCGAGCGCCCGTCGCCCTCGGTGTCGACCTCCGTGGCGATCCGCCGGGCGGCGAACCAGTCCTCGAAGAGGCTCTTCAGCGACGCGTCGTACCCGTAGACGAAGTAGCCGGGGTTCGGCGACCCGATCATGTCGAAGTTGAGGTACGCGTCGATCTTCGACCGCTCGGTGGAGGGAAGCTGGTTCACGTAGTACGAGGAGCCGCGCATTCCGAGCTCCTCCGCACCCCACCAGCCGAACCGCAGGTGCTTGTCCGGCTTGTAGCCGGACCTGGCCACGGTGAGCGCGACCTCCAGCACGCCGGCGGACCCGGAACCGTTGTCGTTGATGCCGGGACCGGCGCTGACAGAGTCGAGGTGCGACCCGGCGAACACGACGTGGTTCGCGTCCCCGCCCGGCCAGTCGGCGACCAGGTTGTAGCCGGTGGCGCCACCGGTGCTGAACTGCTGCACGGTCGTCTTGTAACCGGCCGCGTCCAGCTTGCCCTTCACGTAGTCGATCGACGCTTTGTAGCCCGCGCGACCGTGGGCCCGGTTGCCACCGTTGGCGTTGGCTATCGACTGGAGCTGGTTGAGGTGCGCCTTGACGTTGGCGGCGGGTATCTCGGGCGCGTCGGCGGCCCGCGTGGTCACTGTCACTGCCGAGGCCGCCCCCGCAAGGGACGGAGACGCGCCGATGAGCGTCACCGCCGCGACCGCGGTGCACGCCAGCAGAGTGGCGGAACGGCGGCGTCTTCGGGGGCTGGTGGGCAGGGTGGGACCTTGGACATCAAGCATGGGGGGCTCCCGTCCTTTTGACGTGCCCATGATGTTCAAGGGGTTTTCGGAGCGCGGTCAAGGGCGAAATTCGGACACGGGAGTTCGGTATCCGGATATCGGGCGGGAAGGCGTGGCCCCCGCGTGCGCGGGGATCACTCCTCCCACTCTTCGTACATAGCCGACGCCTGAGGACCACCCCCGCGTGCGCGGGGATCACGCCCGCTGGGGTCCGGCCCGCGCCTCTCCCCCGGGACCACCCCCGCGTGCGCGGGGATCACAAGGACCCGGTCGTCCGATCGCGCGTGGCCGCGGGACCACCCCCGCGTGCGCGGGGATCACGCCCGGGCGGCGACGACGTCGGGGTGCGAGGCGGGACCACCCCCGCGTGCGCGGGGATCACAGGGCGTGACCTGCGCGTTTAAGGAGCGGAAGACCGGTTTTTACTCACTTTCGCAGATCCCGGCGTTCGGGCTGTTTGGTAGCAAACCGGCCTCCGGAGCTGTGCGTTGAGCGCATGGGCGGCGTTCTCAGGCTCCAGATCGTAGGGCCAGGCACCGCCCCGCGCCCATCCGTTCACGCCCCGCCGCGCCCCGCCGTCGCATCCGGCTCGCCCGCGACACCCGCCGCCGCCTCCACGGCGGCCTCCGGCCGCGCCGTCTCCGCCGTGGCGCTCGGCCCGTCGGAACCCGGCGGCTCCGCCGCCGCCCGCTCGCGAGCCGCCGCCAGTTTCACCCGCGTCGCCCGCGCCGAGCGCATCGCGTCCCACGTCAGAACCGCCAGCGCCAGCCACACCAGCGCGAAGCCCGCCCACCGCTCGGGCGGCATCGACTCGTGGAAGACGGCGAGGCCGAGGGCGAACTGGAAGACGGGGGCCAGGTACTGGAGCATGCCCAGCACCGACAGCGGCAGCCGGACCGCCGCCATGCCGAACGACACCAGCGGCAGCGCGGTGATCGCGCCGGAGGCGAGGAGCAGCAGCAGATGGCCCGTGCCCTCGCTCGCGAACGTGCTCTTGCCGTCCGCGCCGAGGAAGAGCAGGAAGCCGAGCGCGGGCAGGAACTGGATGGCCGTCTCGGCGGCCATGGACTCGAGGCCGCCCAGTCCGACCTGCTTCTTGAAGAGGCTGTAGGTGCCGAACGAGGCCGAGATGCCCAGCGCGATCCACGGCAGTTTGCCGTAGCCCACCGCCAGGACGATCACGGCCGCCGCGCCGATGCCGACGGCCGCCCACTGCGCGGGCCGCAGCCGTTCGCGCAGGACGAGGACGCCGAGGGCGATGACGACGAGCGGGTTGATGAAGTAGCCGAGCGACGTCTCGACCACGTGGCCGGCGTTGACGGCCCAGATGTAGATGCCCCAGTTGACCGAGATCGTCGCGGCGCTCAGCGCGATCATCGCGAGCCGCTTCGGCTGCCGGAGCAGCGGGGGTATCCAGGCCCAGCGCCGGGTGAGGGCGAGCGCGGCCACCACGGTCACCAGGGACCACACCATCCGGTGCGCCAGGATCTCGAACGCCCCGGAGGGCTCCAGGAGTGGCCAGTACAGGGGGAACAGCCCCCAGATCGCGTAGGCGGCGAGCCCGCACAGGAACCCCGTGCGCGTCTCGTTCTGCTGCGTGTCCGGCTTCACGGATCAACCCTCCCGGCGGTGCGACGACGACCTCGCGAAGGTAACGCCGCCCGGGTGCGGCTGTCATGTCCGTATCGCATGACGGTCATGACGGGTTCGGAGGCCGGGCAGAGGCCAGCCGTTCCACCACCCGTGAGACGTCGAACGGCAGGATCGTGACGGCCACGTCAGGCAACTGCTCCAGCGCCCGTGCCATCTGCTCGCCCGTGCCCCGGTGCACCAGCCGGCCCAGCGGTGTGGAGTACGTCCGCCGGGGGACGAGGAGGGTGAGCGCGGTCGACCCGTCGGCGGTGGTCCGGGCGGCGAGGGCGATGACGGCGTGCCGCAGCCGCCGGTCCGGGCAGTCGACGAGTTCCAGCGGGACGTTCGTGCCGGGCGTCGCCTCCCAGCGGGCGGCGAGCCGCCGCGCCCGGGTCTCGTCGATGACGAAGTGCAGGGCGCGGATCTCGTCCGGCCGCAGCTCGTGCGCGTACCGCAGGGCTTTGACCGCGGCCAGGTCGAGGGTGTCGACCAGGACGTACACCAGGTGCCGCCGCCAGTGGGGGCGGCCGGTGGTGAAGGCGGGAACGTTCTCGAGCACCGCCGCCTCCGCGCGGTAGTGGCGGTTGACGCGGATCAGTGCCCACACCCCGACCGGGAACACCACCACGACCAGCCACGCGCCCTCCGTGAACTTCGTGATCGCGAAGATCAGCACCACCAGTGCGGAGACCACGGCGGCGGCCAGGTTCACCGCGACCTTCACCCGGCGGCCGGGCCCGCGCGAGCGCAGGTGGTGGGCGGTCATCCCGGCGGCGGCCATGGTGAAGCCGGTGAAGACGCCGATCGCGTAGAGCGCGACCAGTTTGTCGACACTGCCGCTGGTGAGGAGCAGCAGCGCGAGTGAGACGACGGTGAGGCAGACGATGCCGTTGGAGAAAGCGAGGCGGTGGCCGCGCCGGGTGAGCTGGCGGGGCAGGAAGCGATCCTCGGCGACGAAGCTGGCGAGGAAGGGGAAGCCGGTGAAGGGCGTGTTGGCACCGGTGTAGAGGATCAGCGCGGTGGCGAGCTGCACGAACACCAGGCCCGCCGTCCCCGCCCGGCCGTCGCCGAAGACCAGGTGCGCCTCCTGGGCGAGGACGGTCGGATTGCCGTCCTCGTAGGGGATCGCGTGGGTGAAGTGGGCCAGCGCCGAGACGCCGAACACCATGACCCCGAGGATCACACTCATCACGGTGAGCGTGCGGCGCGCGTTGCGGCCCTGCGGGGGCCGGAAGGCCGACACCCCGTTGGAGATGGCCTCCAGGCCGGTCAGCGACGAACCGCCGTTCGCGAACGCGCGCAACACGATGAACAGCGACGCGCCGTACAGCTCGCCGTGCCCGCCGGCGCCCAGCGGGACGGCGCCGGACGCCGTGGTGTCGGCGTGCGGCAGGCCGCCGGCCAGGCCCCGGACCAGCCCGGTGGCCAGCAGCAGTGCCACCGCCGCGATGAACAGGTACGCCGGCAGCGCGAAGGCCCGGCCCGCCTCACGGATCCCGCGCAGATTCCCGTACATCAGCAGCACCACGACCGCGACGGTGAGCGGCAGCTTGAGGTGGTCGATGCCGTGGTAACCGTGGCCGATCAGATGGGCGAGCGAGATCAGCGCGTCCGTGCCGGCGGCGGTCTGCACGGCGACCGTGACCGTGTAGTCGACCAGCAGGGCCACGGCCGCGACCTGCGCGACGCGCGGCCCGAGGTTCTCGCGGGCGACGACGTACGAGCCGCCGGCCCGGGTGTAGACGGACACGACGTCGCGGTAGGCCAGCGTCACGAGCAGCAGGACGAGGAGGATCGCCCCGGTCACCGGGAGGAGCAGCGTGAACGCGGCGATCCCGGCCACCGGGACGAGGATGCGGAGTATCTCCTCCGTGCCGTACGCGGTGGAGGAGATGCAGTCGGAGGCGAGGACGCCCAGTGCCGTCGGGTTCGACAGCTTCTCCTGTGCGAGACGCTCCGTGACCAGGGGCGGGCCCAGGAGAGCGCGCTTCGCGCGGTAGCGGAGGGGGTCGGGTGGGAGAGGGACGTCGGCGTCGGCCATGGTCCCTATGAGAGCGGGCCGTCGTGGGGGCGGGCGGGCCCGACGCGGCGGGGGCACTCGTTTGGTGGTGCCCCGGCCCCCTTGCGGCATCGCGGCTTTGCCGCGAAATCCTCAAACGCCGGACGGGCTGAAGAATCAGCCCGTCCGGCGTTTGAGGACAACCGCGCGGAGCGCGGTTTCGGGGGTGCGGGGGTGTGCCCCGCGAAAAACGGTGACAGGGCGGGCTCGGGGACCCCTTACCCGACCACCGTCCAGGTGTCGCCCCCCGCGAGCAACCCCGCGAGATCCCCCTTGCCCCGCTGCTCCACAGCAGTCTCGAGCTGATCGGCCATCAACGTGTCGTACACGGGCCGTTCCACACTGCGCAGCACGCCGATCGGCGTGTGGTGCAGCGTGTCCGGGTCGGCCAGCCGCGACAGCGCGAACGCCGTCGTCGGGGACGCGGAGTGGGCGTCGTGGACGAGCACCCGCGCCTCGTTCTCGGGTGTCACCTCGACGACTTCGAGGTCACCGGTGGCCGGGTTCCGCACGACACCCTTGGCCCCGTCCACGCCGAAGCGGATCGGCTGCCCGTGCTCCAGCCGGATGACCGCCTCCTGCGCCTGCTCCTTGTCCTTCAGCGCCTCGAAGGCGTTGTCGTTGAAGATGTTGCAGTTCTGGTAGATCTCCACCAGCGCCGTGCCCGGGTGGTCGGCGGCCTGGCGCAGTACCTCGGTGAGGTGCTTGCGGTCGGAGTCGATGGTGCGGGCGACGAACGACGCCTCGGCGCCGATCGCCAGGGAGACGGGGTTGAAGGGGGCGTCCAGGGAGCCCATCGGCGTCGACTTGGTGATCTTGCCGACCTCGGAGGTGGGGCTGTACTGGCCCTTGGTCAGCCCGTAGATCCGGTTGTTGAACAGCAGGATCTTGAGGTTGACGTTGCGCCGCAGCGCGTGGATGAGGTGGTTGCCGCCGATGGACAGGGCGTCGCCGTCACCGGTGACGACCCACACGGACAGGTCGCGGCGGGAGGTGGCCAGGCCGGTGGCGATGGCCGGGGCGCGGCCGTGGATGGAGTGCATCCCGTAGGTGTTCATGTAGTACGGGAAGCGGGAGGAGCAGCCGATGCCGGAGACGAAGACGATGTTCTCGCGGGCGACGCCGAGTTCGGGCATGAAGCCCTGCACGGCGGCGAGGATGGCGTAGTCGCCGCAGCCGGGACACCAGCGCACTTCCTGGTCGGACTTGAAGTCCTTCATGGACTGCTTGGCTTCGGCCTTGGGCACCAGCTTGAGCGCCTCAGACATCGATGGCCTCCTTGAGCACGGTGGCGAGCTGCTCGGCCTTGAACGGCATGCCGCTGACCTGGGTGTGGGAGCGGACGTCCACGAGGTACCGGGCGCGCAGCAGGGTGGCGAGCTGGCCGAGGTTCATCTCCGGCACGACGACGGTGTCGTAGCGCTTGAGCACCTCGCCCAGGTTGCGCGGGAAGGGGTTGAGGTGGCGCAGGTGGGCCTGGGCGACGTGCGCGCCGCCGGTCCGGACGCGGCGTACCGCGGCCGTGATCGGCCCGTAGGTGGAACCCCACCCCAGGACCAGGGTCCGGGCCTCCCCGGAGGGGTCGTCCACCTCGATGTCGGGGACGGTGATGCCGTCGATCTTGGCCTGGCGGGTGCGGACCATGAAGTCGTGGTTGGCCGGGTCGTAGGAGATGTTGCCCGTGCCGTCCTGCTTCTCGATGCCGCCGATGCGGTGTTCCAGGCCCGGCGTGCCGGGTACGGCCCAGGGGCGGGCCAGGGTCTCCGGGTCGCGCTTGTAGGGCCAGAAGACCTCGGTGCCGTCGGCCAGCTCGTGGTTGGGCGTCGTCGTGAACTGCACGCGCAGGTCGGGGAGTTCGTCCTGCTCCGGGATGCGCCAGGGCTCGGAGCCGTTGGCCAGGTAGCCGTCGGAGAGCAGGAAGACCGGCGTGCGGTAGGTGAGCGCGATGCGCGCCGCGTCCAGGGCCGCGTCGAAGCAGTCGGCCGGCGTCTTCGGCGCGACGATCGGCACCGGCGCCTCGCCGTTGCGCCCGTACATCGCCTGCAACAGGTCGGCCTGCTCGGTCTTGGTGGGCAGACCTGTCGACGGCCCGCCGCGCTGGATGTCCACGACCAGCAGCGGCAGTTCGAGCGAGACGGCCAGGCCGATCGTCTCCGACTTCAGCGCCACCCCCGGCCCCGACGTCGTCGTCACCGCCAGCGCCCCGCCGAACGCGGCGCCCAGCGCGGCGCCGATGCCGGCGATCTCGTCCTCGGCCTGGAAGGTGCGCACACCGAAGTTCTTGTGCTTCGACAGCTCGTGCAGGATGTCGGAGGCCGGGGTGATCGGGTACGAGCCCAGGTAGAGCGGCAGATCCGCCTGGCGGGAGGCGGCGATCAGCCCGTACGAGAGGGCGAGGTTGCCGGAGATGTTGCGGTAGGTGCCGGCCGGGAAGGCCGCGGCGGCCGGGGCGACCTCGTAGGAGACCGCGAAGTCCTCCGTGGTCTCCCCGAAGTTCCACCCGGCGCGGAACGCGGCCACGTTCGCCTCGGCGATCTGCGGCTTCTTCGCGAACTTCTTCCGCAGGAACCGCTCGGTGTTCTCCGTCGGCCGGTGGTACATCCACGACAGCAGCCCGAGGGCGAACATGTTCTTGCTGCGCTCGGCCTCCTTGCGGGGGAGCCCGAACTCCTTGAGCGCTTCCAGCGTCAGCGTGGTGAGCGGCACCGGGTGGACGTGGTAGGCGTCCAGCGAGCCGTCCTCCAGCGGGTTGGTCGCGTAACCGACCTTGGCCATCGGGCGCTTGGTGAACTCGTCGGTGTTGACGATGATCTCGGCGCCGCGCGGCACGTCCGCGATGTTGGCCTTGAGCGCGGCCGGGTTCATCGCGACCAGGACGTTCGGGGCGTCGCCGGGGGTGAGGATGTCGTGGTCGGCGAAGTGCAACTGGAACGAGGAGACGCCCGGCAGGGTGCCGGCGGGCGCCCGGATCTCGGCGGGGAAGTTCGGCAGGGTCGACAGGTCGTTGCCGAACGAGGCCGTCTCGGACGTGAAACGGTCCCCCGTGAGCTGCATGCCGTCACCGGAGTCACCGGCGAACCGGATGATCACCCGGTCCAGGCGGCGGACCTCCTTGCCGCCGGGGTCCGGTGCGACGGCGCGCTGCCCGGTGAGGCGCGACGGCTCGTCCCCGTCCCCGGGCGGGGAGAAACCTGGCTGCTGTTCGGCTGGTTCGGCCTGCTCGGCCGGGCTGCTGACCTGGCTGGTCACTGCTTCGGACCTCCCTCGTGACGGCGGCCCCGCACACGGTGGTGCCGACCGGCGTTCCCATCGCCATCGTACGTGGGCGGGGCACGGCCATCCGGGACGGATCAGGGGATGGGGAGGCCCCGCAGCACCCCCATCCTGGCACGTCCGCCTCGGGTGGCCTTCGATTCCGCCGGGGCCCCGGGGGCGGGGCTGCGACCCGGGGACCAGGACCGGAGGAGGAGGCCGGGCGTCCGCTCACTGTCCTGATGAGGCCGGCGAGGTGTCAGGCGGCGGAAGCGGAGGCGCCGGGCGGTGACGGGACACGTTCAAGAGATCAGGCGCACCATCCGGCCCGTCCGGCGTGTGAGGACGGGCGGCGAAGCCGCTTCCGGGGGTCCGGGGGCTCGTTTCCCCAGGAGACGGCGAAGGTGGGGGTCCCCCGCTGGGGGAGGGACCGGGCACCCTCACGACCGCAGGTATGTCAGTACCGCCAGCACCCGCCGGTGATCCCCGTCGCTCGGCGACAGACCGAGCTTCATGAAGATGTTGCTCACGTGCTTCTCCACCGCCCCGTCGCTCACCACGAGCTGCCGCGCGATCGCCCCGTTCGTCCGGCCCTCCGCCATCAGCCCCAGGACTTCCCGCTCACGCGGGGTGAGCCCGGCCAGGACGTCCTGCTTGCGGCTGCGGCCCAGCAACTGGGCGACGACCTCGGGGTCCAGGGCGGTGCCGCCCCGGGCGACCCGGACCACGGCGTCCACGAACTCCCGCACCTCGGCCACCCGGTCCTTGAGCAGGTAGCCGACCCCGCGGCTGCTACCGGCCAGCAGCTCGGTCGCGTACTGCTCCTCGACATACTGCGAAAGGACCAGGACGCCCAGGTCCGGGTGGTCCCGGCGGAGCTGGACGGAGGCGCGGACGCCCTCGTCCGTGTGGGTCGGCGGCATCCGGACGTCCGCCACCACCACGTCCGGCAGCGCCCCCTCGTCGGCCAGTTCCCGTACCGCCTTCAGCAGGGCCTCGGCGTCCCCGACCCCGGCCACGACCTCATGGCCGCGGTCGGTGAGCAGCCGGGTCAGACCCTCCCTGAGCAGCACCGAATCCTCGGCGATGACGACCCGCACCCTGTCCGCGGCATTTTCGACCACGACGTCCGGCCCCCTGGTTTCCCCGCGGACGCTCACGTCCGCGCTATGACTGCGACGCCCCACAGCATCGCAGCAACGACGCCCCACAGCATGGCAGCACGAACGGCCCCGGACGGGCGGTCCGGGGCCGTGACACGGTCGGGGGAGACCACGCGGAGAGGGGCGGAGGGGTGTCAGCGGTCGCGCCAGGGCAGTTCCGCGGTGACGGTGGTGGGGCCGCCGGCGGGCGAGTCGACGACCAGCAGACCGTCCACCGAGCCCAGCCGTTCCGCGAGCCCGGCGAGCCCGCTGCCGGACGTGGTGGACGCGCCGCCCCGCCCGTCGTCCCACACCTGGAGCATCACGCGGTTGCCGGAGCGCCACACCTCCACCCGCGCGGTCCGGGCCCGACTGTGCTTGCTGACGTTCTGGAGGAGTTCGCAGACGGTGAAGTAGGCGATGCCCTCGATCGCGGGCGCCGGGCGGCTGTCGAGGTCCACGTGCACCTCGACGGGGACGGTGCAGCGCCCGGCGACGGAGGACAGGGCGGCGTCCAGGCCGCGGTCGGTGAGGACGGCGGGGTGGATGCCGCGGGCGAGGTCGCGCAGCTCCTGGAGGGCGAGCTTCACCTCGCCGTGCGCCTCGTCCACCATCTTCGCCGCGGCCTCCGGGTCCTCCGTCAGCTTCTCCTTCGCCAGGCCGAGGTCCATGGCGAGGGCGACGAGCCGGGCCTGTGCCCCGTCGTGCAGATCCCGTTCGATGCGCCGCAGGTCGGCGGCGGCCGTGTCCACCACGACGCCCCGGTCCTGCTCCAGCTCGGCGACCCGGACGGACAGCCTGGAGGCGCCGAGCAGGGACTTCACCAGCATCCGGTCCATGGTGGCCATGCCGTGGATCAGCCACGGGGTGACCAGGACGACGGCCAGGCCGACGGCCGAGGTGGCGGTGACCTCGAAGGGGTTGTCGAGGTAGAGGCGACGGTCGCCGTCACCGAAGACCTGCAGGCCCGGCTGCCCCCACCACGTCGGATACATCCACTGGTAGGCCGGGTAGAGGAAGAGGGACCAGCCCAGGAGCTGGAGCACCAACGACACGGTGAACGCGCAGATCGCCCACGGCATGTGCACCACCGCGTAGACCATGTGCCGCCAGGACACCCCGCTCTTCAGCAGGGCCCACACCCAGCCCATGAACCCGCCGTCGCGGTTCTCCGCCTGGACGGGCAGCGGCTCCTCGACGTCCGCGTCCAGCAGCACCCGGGCCCGGGTCCGTTCGACCGCGCCCAGCAGCCTTGCCCCGGCGAGGCCGAGGGCGAGGACGGGCACGCCCACGAAGGTGATCATCAGGCCGAGGCCCAGCGAGACCATGGTGACGGCCCAGGTGAAACCGGCGATCGAGATCGGCAGGCTGAGCTGGAGGTACAGGAACGCGCGCCAGGTGCGTCCCGACAGAGGCGCGCGCAGCGCGACCGGCAGCCGGTGGCGCCGGTGCGCCGGGCCGGCCGGGTATCCGTGGTCTCCGTAGTCGATGGCCATCTCCAGGGTTCCTCTGTCCTCTGTGTCCGTCCGCCGGGAGCCGCCGGAACCCGGGGGGTCCATGGGATCCGTTGGGGGGCGGGCCCCCTCCGGGGCTTCCCTGTGCGGGATGAGTCCAGGTTCCCCCGTCAGGGGAGGGCCGGACCATGCGGCGGGTGGGTGTCCTCGGGGTGGGGTTCTCCCTACCCCCAGGGCTTCGCGGGGGGGGGCAGGGGTACGGGCGGGGTGCGGGTACGGGCAGGGGACGGGGAAGGGGGCGGGGACGGAAGCGGAACGTTCCGGCTCCGTCAGCTCCGGGACCGCCACGGCAGTTCCGCCGTGATCACCGTGGGCCCGCCGGCGGGCGAGTCCACCTCGAACAGGCCGTCCACCGACCCCAGCCGTTCCGCGAGCCCGGCCAGCCCGCTGCCGGACGCGGTGGACGCGCCGCCCCGCCCGTCGTCCCGCACCTGGAGCAGCAGCCGGTCGCCCGTCCGCCACACCTCGACCTCCGCGGTCCGGGCCCGACTGTGCTTGCTGACGTTCTGCAGCAGCTCCGAGACGGTGAAGTAGGCGATGCCCTCGATCGCGGGCGCCGGACGGCCGTCGAGCTCCACATGGACGGCGACGGGCACCGTGCAGCGCCCGGCCACCGACGACAGGGCGGCGTCCAGGCCGCGGTCCGTCAGCACCGCCGGATGGATGCCGCGGGCGAGGTCGCGCAGCTCCTGGAGGGCGAGCTTCACCTCGCCGTGCGCCTCGCCCACCATCTTCGCCGCGGCCTCCGGGTCCTCCAGGACCTTCTCCTTCGCCAGCCCCAGCCCCATGGCGAGGGCGACGAGCCGGGCCTGCGCGCCGTCGTGCAGATCCCGTTCGATGCGCCGCAGGTCGGCGGCGGCCGTGTCCACCACGATCCCCCGGTCCTGCTCCAGCTCCGCGACGCGCCGTTCCAGCTCGTCGGAGGGGCACAGCAGTCCGCGCGCCATCGCCCGGTCGACCGCGGCCATGGCCCGCGCCAGATGACCGAGCACCGGCCAGGCGACGAAGAGGGCGCACAGGATCACCGCGAAGGTGAGCACCCCCCACGGCAGCCGGACGAGCGCGTAGAGCGTGGTGCGCCAGGCCACCGTGTCCTTCAGGGTCGTCCAGACCCAGCCGACCGCTCCCCGGCGGGACCCGCCGCGCGGCATCGGGCTCGGTTCGTCGATCCGGACGCCGAGCAGCGCCCGCGCCCGGGCCCGCTCCATCCGTCCCACGTACCGCACACCCACCAGGCCCGCCGCCAGCAGCGGCAGACCCACCACGGTGAACGACAGCAGCACGCCCGCGAACAGCCACAGCGCGACGTACGTGAACCCCAGGAGTCCCGTCAGCAGGTTGCACAGCAGGTACAGGACCTCCTTCCAGGTCCACGAGTCGAAGGCGAGCCGGGCGGGCGGCAGCGGCTCGTCCCCGGACGGCTCCCCGTGGGGGGCGGCGGTCCGGGGCCGGGCGGGCGGCGAGGAGACGGTACGGGCGGTCACGGACCAAGCCTGCCCGGAGCCGGCGGGTCCCCGCCATGGGGGCCCCGGGAGCCGGCCCGGTGGGGAGAACCCCACCACCGGCCGGGCAGCGCTGCCCGGTCCCGGGCCCGCAGCGCCTAGACTCCTGTGCGTACAGATCGTCGAATGCGGACGAACAGCCGCACACAGGGAGTGAGGGGCCGGACGTGCCGGAGGCAACCGCGCGCATCGCGACGGCCGACGCCCGGCTCGCGGCGGAGTCCGCCGCCTACTTCGACGGCTACGGCCTGGTGGCCCTGCTCGCCGTCCTCGGCGTGCTCTTCGTCGCCGTCGCGTTCGGCGCCGGGCGGCTGCTGCGGCCCGTCGTGCCGACGCCGGAGAAGCTGCTCACGTACGAGTGCGGCGTCGACCCCGTCGGCGAGGGCTGGGCCCACACCCAGGTGCGCTACTACGTCTACGCCTTCCTGTACGTCATCTTCGCGGTGGACTCGGTCTTCCTGTTCCCCTGGGCGACGGTCTTCGCCGCGCCCGGCTACGGTGCCGCCACCCTGGTCGAGATGTTCGTCTTCCTCGGCTTCCTCGCCGTTGGCCTGTTGTACGCATGGAAGAAGGGCGTCCTGGAGTGGACGTGACACGCGCCGAGCCGGTCGGCCTGCCCGAGCCCCGCCGCCTGGGCGCGCTGGCCCGGCTGGCCCCCGAGCCCATGAAGGTGGTCCTCAACTGGGGGCGCCGCTACAGCCTCTGGGTGTTCAACTTCGGCCTCGCCTGCTGCGCGATCGAGTTCATCGCCGCGTCCATGGCCCGGCACGACTTCATCCGCCTCGGCGTCATCCCGTTCGCGCCCGGCCCCCGGCAGGCCGACCTCATGATCGTCTCCGGCACGGTGACGGACAAGATGGCGCCCGCCGTGAAGCGGCTGTACGAGCAGATGCCCGAGCCGAAGTACGTCATCTCGTTCGGCGCCTGCTCCAACTGCGGCGGCCCCTACTGGGACTCGTACTCCGTCACCAAGGGCGTCGACCAGATCATCCCCGTGGACGTCTACGTCCCCGGCTGCCCGCCCCGGCCCGAGGCGCTGCTCCAGGGCATCCTCAAGCTTCAGGAGAAGATCGCGGCCGAGTCGACGGCGGAGCGGTACGGCGCCTCGGCGCCGGCCTCGGTCCCGACCCCGGCTTCGGTCCCGGCTCCGGTCCCGGCCGCGTCCGTCGCGGAGCTGCGCAGCGCGCCGGTGGCGCCGCCGGCGCCGGCGGCGGGCCCGGGGGACGGTCCCGGGAAGGGTTCGGGGGACGGTCCCGGGGCCGCCCCTGAGAGCGCCTCCGGGCCCGGCCCGGTGAACGGCTCCGGGTCCGCCCCGGTGAACGGCCCGGGGGAGGACGGCCGATGACCGGCTGGCTGCCCGCACCCGTCACCGACGTCTTCGGCGCGGACGCCACGGCCGAGGAGGCGTACGGCCTGCTCACCGTCGACGTGCCCGCCGCGTCCTGGATCACCGCCCTCACCGCCGCCCGCGACACGCTCCACTGCACCTTCTTCGACTGGCTGAGCGCCGTCGACGAGCCCGGCACCGGCTTCCTCGTCTGCGCACACCTCGTCGCCCTGCCGACCGCCGCCGACCCGTCCGTCCGCCGCCTCGTCGTCCGCACCACCGTGCCGCACGACGCGCCCGCGCTGCCGACCGCGGTCGGCGTGTACGCCGGCGCGGGCTGGCACGAGCGCGAGACGCACGAGATGTTCGGCGTCGACTTCACCGGCCACCCGAACCTGGCGCCCCTGCTGCTCCCCGAGGGCTTCGAAGGCCACCCGCTGCGCAAGGACTTCGTCCTCGCGGCGCGGGTCGTCAAGGCGTGGCCGGGCGCGAAGGAGCCGGGGGAATCCGACCACGGCGGCCCCAAGCGACGGCAGATGCTCCCGCCCGGCGTCCCCGACCCCAACGAGTGGGGCCCCCTCAAGGGCCAGCTCCCGCCCGCCCCCGCCCGCCCGGCCCGCGGCGCCCGCGCGGCGGGTGCGGCGGCCGCGGCCGACCGCCCGGTCCGGCGCGCGCGCACCGCGGGCGAGGGCCCGGCAAGCCAGGACCCGGCACCGCCGCGCCGCGCGCGGAGCGCGTCGGAGGGCTCCGCGAGCCAGACCCCAACCGGCCCTGCCGCGCCGCGTCGTACGCGGAGCGTGGCGGATGGTTCGGCGAGTCAGGGCGAGGTCGACGCCGCCGCTCCCCGGCGGTCGCGGAGTGCGGCGGACGGGTCGGCGAGCCAGTCGGCGGCGGACTCGGAGGGTGCTGCTCCGGCGCCGCGTCGTACGCGGAGTGCGGCGGATGGTTCGGCGAGTCAGGGCGAGGTCGACGCCGTCGCTCCCCGGCGGTCGCGGAGTGCGGCGGACGGTTCGGTGAGCCAGCCGGCGGCGGACTCGGAGGGTGCTGCTCCGGCGCCGCGTCGTACGCGCAGCGCGGCAGAGGGCTCCGCGAGCCAGAGCCAGAGCCAGGCGGATGCCGCCGTTCCCCGGCGGAGCCGCAGCGCGGCGGACGGTTCGGCGAGCCAGGACCCGAGCCAGGCCGGCCCCACCGCTCCCCGCCGTACGCGAGACGCGGCCGACGGGTCGGCGAGTGGGCAGGAGACCACCGGCGCGGCGCCCCGGCGCACGCGCGGGGCGGGCGACGGCTCGGTGAGCCAGTCCGGTGCGGGCACGGACTCGGGTACGGGCCCGGCCCCCGCGAGCACGCCTGCGGGCACCCCGCGGGCCACCCCGCCCACCCGCCGTCCGGCTCCGCGCTCGTCCGACGCCCCCTGGCATCACGCCCGCCCGGCCTTCGACGAGCCGTCGGCGGCGAAGCCCGCCGAGACGGCCGCACCCGAAAACCCGGAATCGTCCGACCGCCCGGAGCGCACACCGGCCTCCCCTGAGGCCACCGACCGGGCGACGGCCTCCCCGACGGACCGGCCCGCCGCGCAGTCGGTGTCGCCGAAGGCGGCGACGCCCGCGGGGGCCGGGAAGCAGGAGCCCGTCGGGCAGCCGGCGGAGCCGGCCGCGCCCGAAACGCCGTGGCCCTCGGCCGGCGAGGCCGTCGGCCCGTCGGCCGCGCCTGCCGGAAAGCCGGCCGAAGAGCCCCTGGGACCGGGAGCGGCGGAAGCCGGGAAGCCGAGGCCCGTGACGGACCGCCCCGCCGATGCGCCGGCCACACCCGCCCCGGAGTCCGGCGCGCCGGAAGAGACGAAAGCCGAGGCGGGTACCTCCGCCCCGCAGGGGGCGCAGGCCCCGGGCGTGCCCGCCGAGGAGTCCGCTGCCTCGGGCGGGAGGCAGGGCGTGCCCGCCGAGGAGTCCGCTGCTCCGGGCGGGAGGCAGGGCGTGTCCGCCGAGGAGTCCGCTGCTCCGGGCGGGAGGCAGGGCGTGTCCGCCGAGGAGTCCGCTGCTCCGGGCGGGAGGCAGGGCGTGTCCGCCGAGGAGAC
>NZ_JBVJJR010000005.1:54959-474997 GCF_055585605.1 Streptomyces sp. NPDC052910 | reverse complement strand
TCCGGGCGGGAGGCAGGGCGTGTCCGCCGAGGAGTCCGTTGCCCCGGGCGGGAGGCAGGGCGTGTCCGCCGAGGAGTCCGTTGCCCCGGGCGGGAGGCAGGGCGTGTCCGCCGAGGAGTCCGTTGCCCCGGGCGGGAGGCAGGGCGTGCCCGCCGACGAGCCCCCTGCTCCCGGCGCGAACCCCGCCACGGCCGCCGACCAGCCCGCCGACGAACCTCCCGCCCCCGGCGCGAAGCCCCCCGCCCCCGACGGCGGCGACCCCGAGAACGACCCCGACCCCGCCGGAGGCGACCGAGCATGAGCAGCAGCGACACCCTTGACGTGGTGCTGCGCCTCTTGGCCCTGTTCGGGGTCTTCCTCGTTTTCCCGCTGCTCGTGGGGCAGATGGAACACAAGGTGATGGCCCATATGCAGGGCCGGCTCGGACCGATGTACGCGGGCGGGTTCCACGGCTGGGCGCAGCTCGTCGCCGACGGTGTGAAGTTCGCGCAGAAGGAGGACATCGTCCCGGCCGACGCCGACCGGCGGGTCTTCCAGCTCGCGCCGGCCGTCGCGCTCCTGCCGTACCTGCTGGTTCTCGCCGCGATCCCGATCGGGCCGGGCAAGGCCGTCGGCTGGTACATCGACGCGGGCATCTTCTTCGTCCTCGCGGTGATGGGCGTGGGCGTGCTCGGTTCGCTCATGGCCGGCTGGGCGTCGGCGAACAAGTTCTCGCTGCTCGGCGGCCTGCGGACGGCCGCGCAGCTCATGGCGTACGAGCTGCCGATGCTGCTCGCCGCCGCTTCGGTGGCGATGGCGGCGGGCACGGTCTCGCTGCCCGGGATCCTGGACGCGTTCCACTGGTGGTGGGTGCCCTGGCAGATCGTCGGCGGGCTGGTGTTCTTCACCGCCGGCCTGGCCGAGCTGCAACGGCCGCCGTTCGACATGCCGGTGGCCGACTCCGAGATCATCTTCGGCGCGTACACCGAGTACACCGGCCTGCGGTTCGCGATGTTCCTGCTGGCCGAGTACGCGGGCATCGTCGTCCTCTGCGGGCTGACGTCCGTGCTGTTCCTCGGCGGCTGGCACGGCCCGTTCGGGGCCGACGGGCTCGGCTGGGTGTGGATGCTGCTCAAGACGGCGGTGCTCGCGTTCGTCGTGATCTGGCTGCGGGTGAGCTACCCGCGGCTGCGCGAGGACCAGTTGCAGAAGCTCGCCTGGACCGTGCTCATCCCGCTCGCCCTCGCGCAGATCGCGCTGACCGGCGTCGTCAAGGTGGCGATCTCATGAACATCCCCGGCAGCGGCCTGGCCAAGGGCCTGGCCGTCACCCTGCGGACCCTCACCCGGCGCACGCAGACAGTCCAGTACCCGGACGCGCAGCCCGAACTGGCGCCCCGCACCCGCGGTGTGATCGGCCTGTTCGAGGAGAACTGCACGGTCTGCATGCTCTGCGCCCGTGAGTGCCCCGACTGGTGCATCTACATCGACTCCCACAAGGAGACCGTCCCCCCGGCCGCGCCGGGCGGGCGCGAGCGCAGCCGCAACGTCCTCGACCGGTTCGCGATCGACTTCGCGCTGTGCATGTACTGCGGCATCTGTATCGAGGTGTGTCCGTTCGACGCCCTCTTCTGGTCGCCGGAGTTCGAGTACGCCGAGACGGACATCCGCGACCTCACCCACGAACGGGACCGGCTCCGCGAGTGGATGTGGACGGTCCCCGAGCCGCCCGCGCTCGACCCGGCGGCCGAGGAACCGAAGGAGGTCGCGGCGGCCCGCAAGACGGCGGAGAAGATGGCCGCGGCCCTGGCGAAGGAACAGGACGAGACAGCACGGGAAGCGAAGGAGGACGGAGCATGAGCCCCCACGGCGTCGCACTCGCCTCGGGCGCGCACGGCTTCCTGTCGCCCACCGGCGTCGAGGTCGCCTTCCTCCTCGTCGGCCTCGTCACCCTCGGCGCCGCCGTGCTGACCGTCACCACCCGGCAACTGGTGCACGCCGCCCTGTGGCTGGTCGTGGCGCTCGGCGGGCTGGCCGTGGAGTACCTGCTGCTGACGGCCGAGTTCGTCGCCTGGGTGCAGGTGCTGATCTACGTCGGTTCGGTGGTCGTCCTGCTGCTGTTCGGGCTGATGCTGACCAAGGCGCCCATCGGCCGCTCGGCGGACGCGGACTCCGGCAACCGGCCGGTGGCGCTCGCCGTCGCCGGGGCCGCCGCCCTCGCACTGGTCTGGGTCGTCGTGGACGCCTTCCGGAGGACGTGGATCGACATCGACGGGCCCGTCCAGGGGTCGACCAAGGTCTCCGGCGAGATGCTCTTCCGCTACTGGGTGCTGCCCTTCGAGGCGCTGTCCGTCCTGCTGCTCGCCGCGCTCGTCGGCGCGATCGTGCTGTCCCGGCGCGGCGAGGACACCGGGCCCGCGGAGCAGCCGCGCGAGGAAGAGGCCCGCTGATGCACCTCGTCTACCCCGCCGTCCTCGCCGCCCTCCTCTTCTGCACCGGCCTGTACGGCGTCCTCGCCCGGCGCAACGCCATCCTGGTGCTGATGTCCGTCGAGCTGATGCTCAACGCCGTCAACCTCAACCTCGTCGCCTTCGACGTCTGGCTGCGCGACGAGCTGCACGCCGGGCAGGCGCTCACCCTCTTCACCATCGCCATCGCCGCGGCCGAGATCGGCATCGGCCTGGCCATCGTCCTGCTCGTCCACCGCAACCGCGGCACCGCCGACCTCGACCGGCTCCGCGACCTGCGCGAGGACGCCTCCGATCCCCGGACAGCGGACGCCACCGACCGCGAGCAGAAGGCCGAGGCCGCCTCGTGACGACCACGACCACCGCCGCACTCGTCCCGCTGCTGCCGTTCCTCGGCGCCGTCGGCGGCATCCTGGCGGGCCGCCGCGCGCCCGGACTCGTCCGGCCGCTCGCGCTCCTGCCGACCGCCGTCGCCGCCGTGCTCGCCGTCGTCGTCGCCTGGCGGCAGGGCGGCGGCCGGCCGCTCGACGCGTCGACCCGGCTCACCCCGACCGGCTCCGTCCCCGTCGACCTCGCCCTGCACCTCGACGGCTTCGCCGTCCTGATCGCCGTGCTCGTCGGCGTGGTCGCCACCTGCGTCCAGCTCTATTCGACGGCCTACCTGCGCGACGACCCGCGCTACCCGTCCTACGCCGCGCTCGTCTCCCTCTTCACCTCCGCGATGCTCCTCGTCGTCTACTCGGGCGACCTGATGGTGCTGCTGGTCGGCTGGGAGGTCATGGGCATCTGCTCCTACTTCCTCGTCGGCCACTACTGGGAGACCGAGGCCGCCCGCGCCGCCTCCCTCAAGGCGTTCCTCGTCACCAAGCTCGGCGACGTCCCCTTCCTCATCGGCGTGTTCGCGCTCGCCGACGACGCCGGGACGTTCCGGATCGACGGCATCGTGCGCACCGCCGCCTCCGGCGACCTCTCCCACCCCACGCTCACGGCGCTGCTGCTGCTCGCCGGTGTGGCGGGCAAGTCCGCCCAGTTCCCGCTGCACACGTGGCTGCCCGACGCGATGGCCGGCCCCACGCCGGTGTCCGCGCTGATCCACGCCGCGACGATGGTCGCGGCCGGTGTCTACCTCGTCGCCCGGCTCCTCCCCGTGTTCGCCGCCTCCACCGCGGCCCTGGCGGTGCTCGCCGTGATGGCGGCGGTCACCATGGTCGGCTCGGCGCTCGCCGCGCTCGCGCAGGACGACATCAAACGCGTCCTCGCCTACTCGACCGTCGGCCAGCTCGGCTACATGACCGGCGCCCTGGCCGTCGGCGACCGCGGCGCCGCCGTCTTCCACCTCGTCTCGCACGGCGCGTTCAAGGCCCTCCTCTTCCTCGGGGCGGGCGTGGTCATCCACGCCGCCGGCACCAACTCGCTGGCCGCCACGGCCCGCATGGGCGGCCTCGCCCAGCGCGTCCCCGACGCGTTCTGGACGATGACCGTCGCCCTCCTCGCGCTCGCCGCGATCCCGCCCTTCAGCGGCTTCTTCTCCAAGGAGGCCGTGCTGGGCGCCGCCGAGCACGCCGCCCGGGGCGAGGCGGACGGCATCCCGGGCGCGGTGGGCTGGACGGTGCTGGCCGCCGGTCTGCTCACCGCCCTGCTGACCGCCGCCTACGCCACCCGCCTCTGGCTGCTCGCCTTCCGCGGCAGTGGCCCGGAGGCCGCCGACCACGGCCGGCAGCCCGCCGCCATGACGGCCGTCCTGTGGGTGCTGTTCGTCCCCACCGTCGCGCTCGGGCTCGCCGCCTGGAAGCTCCCCGACTGGTTCGACGGCGGCTCCCTGACGCCCACGCTCACCACCTCCCTCCTGTCCACCGGCTGTGCCCTCGCCGGCGTGCTCGTCGTCACCGCGGCCTGGCGCCGCACCGCCGTGCTCGCCGCCCGGACCCCGCTCGGCGCGGTGGCCGCCGACCCGGACGAGGCACCGGCCGTCTCCGAGGAGGAGGCCATCGCCACCCACGAGGCCGCGTACGGCAGCGTCGCCGGCGCCCGGGACCCCGCCGACCCCGGCCGGCTCCTCCTCGGCCCGCTGCACCGGCACGCCGCCGCCGGCTTCCACCTGGACGCCGTCGCCCACGCCCTCGCCGTCCGCCCGGCGCGCGGGGCCGCCCGCCTCGCCCGCTTCCTCGACCGCGAGGTCGTCGAGACCTACGTGCGCGGCGCGGCGGCCGCCCCCGGCCTGCTGGGCGCGGCCGTCCGCCGGGCCCAGACCGGCAACACCCAGACCTACCTGAGCGTCCTGTTCGCGGGCTCCGTCGTCCTGGCCGTCGCCGCCGTCCTCGTCGCCTCCGGAGCCTGACCGTGAGCCATACCGTTCTCCAGATCCTCCTCCTCGCGGTCGTCGGACTGCCCCTTGCCGGAGCCGTCGCCGCCCTCCTCCCGGCGCCGCCCGGGCTCAAGGGCCGCGGCCCCGACCAGGCGGTGCTGCGGCACGGCGTCACCGTCACAGGCGCCGTGCTCGCCCTCACCGTCGCGCTGGCCGTCGGCTTCGACCGCGACGACCCGGCCGCGATGCAGGCCACCACCGACGTGAGCTGGATCCCGGCCCTCGGCATCCGGTTCCACCTCGGCGTGGACGGCGTCTCGCTCCCCCTCCTCGTCCTGACCTCGCTCCTCACCTTCCTCTGCGCGCTCTACAGCTACTTCCGCGTGCCCGACGGCCCGTCACCCAAGGGCTTCGTGGCGCTGCTGCTGCTCCTGGAGGCCGGCACCCTCGCCTCGTTCGCCGTCCTCGACCTCGTGCTGTTCTTCCTCGCGTTCGAGACGGTGCTCGTCCCGATGTACTTCCTCATCGCCCGCTGGGGTGGCGAGGGACGGGAGCGCGGCGCCTGGCGCTTCGTCCTCTACACCCTGCTCGGGTCCGTGGTCATGCTGCTCGGCCTCCTCCTCGTCGGCATCAAGGGCGGCACCTTCGACATGGTGGCACTCGCCACTGACAACGGGTCGGGGCTGAGCCATTCGACGCAGGTCATCGCGGTGTTGGCGATCGGCGTGGGGCTCGCCGTGAAGGCGCCGATGTTCCCGCTGCACAGTTGGCTGCCCGACGCGCACACGGCCGCGCCGACCGTCGGTTCGGTGCT
Source organism: Streptomyces sp. NPDC052910 (assembly GCF_055585605.1). Taxonomy (NCBI): domain Bacteria; kingdom Bacillati; phylum Actinomycetota; class Actinomycetes; order Kitasatosporales; family Streptomycetaceae; genus Streptomyces; species Streptomyces sp. NPDC052910. The sequence continues at coordinate 469,432 of NZ_JBVJJR010000005.1, read as the reverse complement.
CCTGGCGGGCGTGCTGCTGAAGATGGGCACCTACGGACTCGTCCGCATCGTCCTTCCCGTGGCCCCCGACGGCGCCCACACCTTCGCGCCGTACCTGGCCGCGTTCGCCGCCGTCGGCATCGTCTACGGTTCGCTGGTCTGCCTCGCGCTGGCCCGGCGCGGCGCCAAGGGCGACCTGAAGCGGCTCGTCGCCTACAGCTCCGTCGGCCACATGGGCTTCGTCCTCCTGGGCATCTCCACCCTCACGCCCACCGGCGTCAACGCGGCCCTCTTCGCCAACGTCGCCCACGGCCTGATCACCGGCCTCCTCTTCTTCCTGGTCGGCGGCGTCAAGGACCGCTACGGCACCACCGACCTCGACCGCCTCTCCGGCCCCACCGGGGCCGCGCTCTACGGCCGGGCGCCGCGCCTCGGCGGCCTCCTCGCCTTCGGCGCCGTCGCCTCCCTGGGGCTGCCCGGACTGGCCGGGTTCTGGGGCGAGATGATCGCGATGTTCGCCTCCTTCCGGCCCGCCGACGGCCTCAGCCGCCCCGCCTACCTCACCTTCATGGCCCTGGCCGGTCTCGGCACCCTGCTGACCGCCGCCTACCTGCTGGTCGTCGTCCGCCGCGTCTGCATGGGCGGCAACGGCGAACAGCGGCCGGTCGCGGCGGAGACCGGCCCGGCGCTCACGGACGTCCGCCCGTACGAGTTCGCCGCCTGGACGCCGCTCGTCGTCCTCACCGTCCTCGCCGGGCTCTGGCCCGCGGCCCTCCTGGGCCTCACCGACCCGGCCGTCCAGCAGCTCCTCGGAGGAGGCAACTGATGGTGCTCCTCGCCGACTCTGCGGCCGGTTCCCTGGTCCAGTCCGTCGACTGGCTCGCCGTCGCACCGCCCCTGATCGCCGCCGTGGCCGCGCTCGCCGTCCTCGTCGCCGACCTCTTCCTGCCCGCCGGGCGGAAGCACGTACTCGGCGGCGTCACCGTCGGCGGCCTGCTGCTGGCCGGACTGGCGCTGATCCCGCTGCGGGCCGGCACCCGCAGCACCTTCTGCCTCACCGGCGGCAGCCACACCTGTAGTTACGAAGCCGACCACTTCACGCTGATCCTCCAGTTCCTGGTGCTCGGCGGCGCGCTGCTGACCGCGCTGCTGTCCGTCACCACCGTGCGCGAACAGGACCTCCCCGCCGGCGAGTACTGGTTCCTGCTGCTCTCCTCCGCCGCCGGCGCCGCCCTGCTGCCCGCCTCCCGCGACCTCGCCACCCTCGTCGTCGCCCTGGAGGTCGCCTCGCTGCCCGCGTTCGCCCTCGTCGGCCTGCGCCGCGGCGACCGGCGGTCCTCGGAAGCGGCGCTGAAGTTCTTCCTCTCCTCGGTCACCGCCACCGCCGTCACCCTCCTCGGCGTCAGCTTCGTCTACGCGGCGACCGGCACCCTGCACCTCACCGACGTCGCCCACAGCCTCACCGCCGTCGACCCGCGGCTCGCCGTGCTGGCCCGCACCGGCGTGGTGCTCACCCTCGTCGGCTTCGCCTTCAAGACCGCCGCCGTCCCCTTCCACTTCTGGGTGCCGGACGCCTACGCCGGCGCGCCCCTGCCCGTCGCCGGCTACCTCTCCGTCGTCGGCAAGGCCGTCGGCTTCACGGGTATCGCCCTCGTGACGGTCGTCGCGTTCCCGTCGTACTCCGACGTCTGGGGGCCGGCCCTGGCCGTCCTCGCCGCGCTCACCATGACGGTGGGCAACGTCGCCGCGCTGCGCCAGCGGCCGGACCGGCGGCTCAGCGCGGTCCGGCTGCTCGCCTGGTCCTCGGTCGGCCAGGCGGGCTACCTGCTGGTGCCGCTGGCCGCCGCCGGGTACGGAAGCGACCCGGGGCACGCCGTCGGCGCGACCGTCGCCTACGCCCTGATGTACGCGGCGGTGAACCTCGGCGCGTTCGCCGTCGCCGTCCTCGTCGGCCGCACCGCGACCCACCACCGGGTCGCCGACTACCGCGGCCTGTACGCCCGGAGCCCGCTCGCGGCGCTCGCCCTCGCCTTCTTCCTGCTCTGCCTGGCCGGCCTGCCGCCGGGCGTCATCGGGCTGTTCGCCAAGGTCACCGTCTTCTCGGCGGCGGTCGACGCCGGGCTGGGCTGGCTGGCGGCGGTCATGGCCGTCAACGTCGTCATCGCGCTGTACTACTACCTCCAGTGGACGGCGTTCCTCTTCCGCCCGGCGGACGAGGAAGAGGCGACCGGCGCGGCGCCCGGCGTCGTGAACACGCGCGCGTCCCTCTCCCTGCGAGCGGCGATCGGCCTGGCGGCGGCGGCCGGCATCGTACTGTCGGGCGCGCCGCAACTGGTGCTGCGGTACGCGGCGGGGTCGCTGTTGTAGTCGGGGCGCTGTCGTAGCGGTCGCGGGGCGCCCCGGTCCGGGAGCGCCCCCGAAGCGCTCCCGGGGACACCCCCGTCAGGGCCTTCCTCAGAGGGCGACCCCCGGGGGCCAACCCGTAGGGGACAGGGGACAGGGCCCAGGGCCCAGGGCCCTGGGGAGAACCAGTAGGGGGCACCCCCAGGGAGAACCCCCGGAGAACCTTCGGGGCCGCCCGCGTCACCCGGCCGGCGCACGCCGCGGCCCATGCACAAGGGAACTAGCGGCCTCCACCTCGCGTTGACCAGTACGAAAGGTTCCACTGGTTCAAGGGTTCCCCTGCCGCACCACCTGGAGGGCGTACCGTGCACCGCCGGCACAACGGGCTCAGGACCGCCGTACTCCTCGGCGGGCTGTCCGCGCTCATCATCGTCATCGGCAGCGTCTTCGGCCGGACGGGGCTGATCGTCGCCGTCCTGGTGGCGCTGGGCACCAACGCCTACGCGTACTGGAACAGCGACAAGCTCGCCCTGCGGGCGATGCGTGCCCGCCCGGTCAGCGAGTTCGAGGCGCCGCACCTCTACCGCATGGTGCGCGAGCTCTCGACCGCCGCCCGCCAGCCCATGCCCCGGCTGTACATCTCGCCCACCGAGGCCCCCAACGCCTTCGCCACCGGCCGCAACCCGCGCAACGCCGCCGTCTGCTGCACCGACGGCATCCTGCGCCTCCTCGACGAACGCGAGCTGCGCGGGGTGATCGGCCACGAGCTCAGCCACGTCTACAACCGCGACATCCTCATCTCGTCCGTGGCGGGCGCGCTCGCCTCGGTGGTGATGTTCCTGGTGAACTTCGCCTGGCTGGTCCCGATCGGCAGGTCGGACGACGACGAGGGCCCGGGAATCGTCGGCATGATCATGATCATGCTGCTGGGGCCCATCGCGGCGTCCCTGATCCAGCTCGCCGTCAGCCGTTCCCGGGAGTACGAGGCCGACGCGTCCGGCGCCCGCCTCACCGGCGACCCGCTGGCCCTGGCGTCGGCCCTCCGCAAGCTGGAGACGGGCACCCGGCAACTGCCGCTCCCGCCGGAACCGCGCCTGGAGACGGCGAGCCACATGATGATCGCGAACCCGTTCCGGCCCGGCGAGGGCCTCTCCAAGCTCTTCTCCACCCACCCGCCGATGGCCGAACGGATCGGCCGCCTGGAGCGGATGGCGGGCGGCGGCCACGACTGAGGCCGGGGCCCGGCCGGGCGGATGCCCGCCATCCGCTCCAGGCGGCGGCCGGCGGAACGGTCAGGACACCGTCTCGCCGTTGTGCGTACCGCCCTTGCAGACGGCCTTGATCTCGACCGTCAGCACACCCGGGTCCGCGTCGCCGTAGTCCGGTATGCCGCCCCCGTCGAGGCAGGTGAAGACATCGATGTCGGCCGGGGCCGCGGGCTCGGCCTGGGCGGTGGTGACGCCCAGCACGCTCACGGCGGCCAGGGCCGCCGACAGGATGGCTCTGCGCATGGTTCCTCCCGGACGCTTCGTCCGCCGGATGGCGGCACGCCCACCATGGCCACCGGGAACGCCCGACGGCACGCCGCGCTGACCCATTAGGGGGACGCCGTGAGGACTACCGCCGCCTGCGCCCCCTACGGGACCCGTAGGGGCGGCCTCCTCCGACTCGCCCACGTCGGCCCGCCGGCCGACGGCTACGGACGAAGAGGCGCCGCGCCGCGCCATGCCGGCCGCTCCGATCACCGGCGGTGCCCTGCCGCCGAAGCACTCCGGCGCCCCGACCGCCGCCGCGCCGAAAACCGAACCCGCCGGCCGGCTGCGCGGACGCCACCCCCCTGTAACCACCGGGCCACCGTCGGACAACCGGCCCGGCCCGCCGTAATGCCGCGTCCAAGGGTACGAACGGGGCGGCGAAGCCTCCGGTGAAGTAGCCAAGAAGCCCGGCTCGCGGAGACCTTCGCGTCCCACCGCCCTACGCGGGTGACCGGTCACGGCGGTGCGGCGGCGGAGGCCCGGACCTCTGGAAGGCGCCCAGGAGCACGAACGGGGCGGCGAAGCCTTCCAGACGCAGTCCAAGGGCCCCGGCTCGCGGAGACCTTTGCGTCCCACCGCCCTACGCGGGTGACCGGTCACGGCGGTGCGGCGGCGGAGGCCCGGACCTCTGGAAGGCACCCAGGAGCACGAACGGGGCGGCGAAGCCTTCCAGACGCAGTCCAAGAACCCCGGCTCGCGGAGACCTTCGCGTCCCACCGCCCTGCGCGGGTGACCGGTCACGGCGGGTGGCGGCGGAACCCCGGACTCCTGGAAGGCGACGGGCAGCGCACCGCAGTACGCCGGCGACGGGGCGTCATCGCGGTGCCGTGGAGGCCCCCGCCGGGCCGATCCGAGCGTTCATGGTCTCGTGCGCCGTCCGACGGCGACGCGGACCCGCTACTGACGGCCCGTGCCGGGAACGCCTTCCGGCAGACGCCCCCGACACTCCCACCCCCGACGCTGTCAGGGGTGTGCGCACCACGCCCGCCGGGGGCTTGCCTCACGCCACCCGGGCAACCCGCGCCGTACGCCGATACCCGCCGGGCGCCTGCCCGTACTCGCGCTTGAAGGCCTTGGCGAACGCGAACTCGGAGCCGTAACCGGCCCGTGCGGCCACGGCCGCCAGCGGGGCATCGGACTCGCGCAGCAGCCGGGCCGCCGTCGTCATGCGCCAGCGGGTCAGGTAAGCGACGGGCGGCTCCCCGACGAGCGTCGTGAAGCGGCGGGCGAACGCCGCACGGGACAGCCCGGAACGCCCGGCCAGCGACTCGACGGTCCACTGCGCCGACGGCTCCTCGTGGATCGCCGCGAGCGCCGGCGCCACCACGGGATCGGCCAGCGCGGCGGCCCATCCCGTGCCGTCCCCGGCCGGACGCTCCGCCAGCCAGGCGCGCAGGATGTACAGAAGCAGAGAGTCGATCAGCGAGGGCACGATGCCGGCCGAGCCGGGGCGCGGATTCTCCACCTCGGCGCCCAGCAACCGCACGGCGGCGCTCAGTTCGGGGTGCCGGCCGTCCCGCGTCGAGAGGTGAATCAGCGCGGGGAGCCGGCCGACGAGGGGGTGGGGGCGGCCCTGGTCCAGGTGGTAGTTGCCGCACAACAGGCTGGTCCGGGCGCCGTCACCGCCGACCGACACCGTCCCGATCGGGAAACCCGGACAGAAATCCGCGGTGTCCTCGGGCTGGGCCGGGGTGTCCGGGTGATCGGCGAGGATGTGTCCGCGCCCGTCCCGGACGAAGATCACGTCACCCTCCTCCAGCCGGATCGGCTCACGGTGCGACACCGCGTCCTCCAGCGGCATCACCCAGCAGCCGCCGTGCAGCACGACGTGGAAACCGGCCCCCGCGACGGGCGGCAGCCGCAGCCCCCAGGGCGCCCGCCCGTCGGTCCGGACGGAGGCGGGACTCCCGGTCCGCATCGAGGCCAGCGCCTCCGTCAGGATGTCCACGCGCTTCCCCCCACCCGATCCACCCGATCCACTCGACTCACTCGACCTACCTGTCTTACCAGCCCCGCCAGTTCCACAGACTCGCCGGTCTCAGCGCCGACGGCCCCCTCCGATGTTCCGCGGCTGCCCCAGCCCTGTCCCCGCGCCCGGCCCCTGCCCCCGCACCAGCTCCCTGCCCCGCATTCAGCTCCTCGCCCCCGCACCCGGCACCCTCCGGGCGCCAGTCCTCAACCGGCTCGCCTCCGCCCCCGGCCCCCACCTCAGTCCACTGTCAGCACAACCTTCCCCAGCGCCCGCCCCGCGCCCACCAGTTCGTGCGCCTTGCCCGCCTCCGCGAGCGGGAAGGTGGCCCCGACATGCGGGCGGATCCGGCCGGCGTCCACCAGGTCCGCGATCGTCTCCAGGGCCGCGTAGTCCGGCTCGACCGAGATTCCGGCGAAGCGGAAGCCGTCCGCCTCCACCCGGCCCGCGAGCTCCCGGTCGCCGTGTTCCAGGATGCTGACGAGCGTGCCGCCGGGACGGAGGACGGCCGTCGAACGGGCGCCCTGGGCCGTGGAGTCGAAGACCACGTCGATGTCCTTCACCGCCTCCGTGAAATCGACCGCCTGGTAGTCGATCACCTCGTCGGCGCCCAGCCCGCGGACGAACTTGTGCTTGCCCGCGCTCGCCAGCGCGATCACCTCGGCGCCCCGGGCCTTCGCGATCTGCACCGCCAGGTGCCCGACCCCGCCGGCCGCCCGGTGGATCAGCACCCGGTCGCCCTCCCCGACGCGGGCCGCGTCCACCAGCCCCTGCCAGGCGGTGAGCGCCGCGAGCGGCAGTGCGGCGGCGTGCACGTGGTCGAGCGAGGCGGGCTTCCGGGCGACCTGCCGCGAGGGCACGGCCACGTACTCGGCGTAGGCATTGGCAGCGCGCGGGAAGAACGGCATCCCGTACACCTCGTCCCCGACCTTGAACCGGGACCCGGCGCCGGTCTCCTCGACGACCCCGGAGACGTCCCAGCCCACCCCGAACGGCGGCTCACCGAGCAGCGGGAACGCTCCGGACCGGACGGCCACGTCCACCGGGTTCACCGCGCTCGCCCGCACCCGCACCAGCACCTCGGCCGCGAGCGGAACAGGGCGCTCCGTCTCCACCAGCTCCAGCACCTCGGGGCCGCCGAAGGTCTTCTGCACCACAGCGCGCATGGGGACGCTCCTTCTTCGCTCAGGTCGTTCGTCCGTTTCGACTCCCTCACCGTACGAACCCCGAGCGAGCGTCTGAATGGCCTTCCGTCTCCAAAAAATGTCCGTCCGTCTCGCCCTCTACCCCGAGGCCACCCGCCACCCCGAGGCCCCGCTCAACCGCGGAAAGCGGTGACGGCGAGCCGCGCGAACGACCGGACCAGCGGGTCCGCGTCCCCCGCCCGCCACGCCACCACCACCGGGCTCGGCGGCAGGCCGTCCAGCGGCACCACGGCGAGCCCCTCGCCCGGCTCGTGGCCCAGGAGCGTCATGCCGACCGTGCCGTTCCAGAGGACGGCCTGCCGGCACTCCCGGACCGCGCGGACCACCGGGCCTTCGCGGGGTTCCCCGCCGTTCCAGTACGCCTGCCAGAGCGGGTCGGTGCCCGCGGGGAAGCGGAACCAGCCGCGGTCCGCCAGGTCGGCCGGCCGCAGCCGGTCGCGGCTGGCGAGCGGATCGTCGGCGCGCAGCAGGACGCCCACCGGGTCGGCCCGCAGTTCGCGCACGGTGAGCCCGGTCCCGTCGAACGGCCCGCGGGTCAGGGCGACGTCGACCGCTCCGGCGTGCAGACCGCAGGTCGGGTCGGTCAGGTCCGTGTCCCGGACACGGACCTCGATGTGCGGGTGCCGTCGGCGGAAGGCGCGGGCCAGCCGCGTCGCGCCCGGGCCGCCGCCGTCCTCCAGGATGCCGACGGTGAGGGTGGCGGCCCCGGCCGCCGCGGCCACGCGGGCGCGCACGCGGTCGGCCCGGTCGAGCAGGGCGCGCGCCTCGTCGAGCAGGACGGCCCCCGCCGGTGTGAGCGCGACGCCGGCGGGCGACCGGTCGAACAGCGCGGCGCCGACGTCGGCCTCCAGCCGCTTGATCGCCCGGCTCAGCGGCGGCTGGCTCATGTGCAGCCGCACGGCGGCCCGGCCGAAGTGGAGTTCCTCGGCGACCGCCACGAAATACCGCAGGGCGCGTAGCTCCATGCGGGGACGATACCCGTACGGTATCGGCCCTACGGGACGGGTCTTGGACAGCCGCCGGGGGCCGGCCGTGAGATGGAGCCATGACCGCAGAACCGAAGACCCACACCCGCGAACCGTTCGGCGACCCCGCCGTATCCGTGGTCGGCCCCGGCGACGGGGAGACGATCCTCCTCGGCACCACCCGCATGCGCGTCCTCGAAGACGGCGGCAACACCGCGCACCGCCTCGGAGTCACCGAGTCCGTCCTGGCACCGCACACGCCCGGGCCGCCGCAGCACCGCCACGCGCGGCACGACGAGGGCTTCTACGTCCTCTCCGGCACCGTGCGGTTCACGGTCGGGGACCGGGACCACGACGCGCCCGCCGGCACGTTCGTCCTCGTCCCGCCCGGCGCCCCGCACACGTTCGCCAACACGACCGGCCAACCGGCCGTCATGCTCAGCGTGTTCACACCCGACCTGTACGTGCAGTACTTCCGCGACCTGCGGGACATGACGGCCGGCGGCCGCGCCCCGAGCCCCCGGGCCCACCTGGAGACGATGAGCCGCTACGCCACGGAACCCGTCACCGGACCCGCCTGACGACGGACCCGCCTCCACCTGCGCGAAGGGCAACCGGGCAGCCCCCTCCCGGCGTCTCGGTAACCAGGGAACCAGTCGCGTGAAAGGCTGCTTACATGAGGTTCATCCTAAATGTCATCTGGCTGGTCCTCTGTGGGCTGTGGATGGCTCTCGGCTACGTGTTCGCCGGCATCATCTGCTGCGTGCTGATCGTGACCATTCCGTTCGGCATCGCGTCGTTCCGCATCGCCTCTTACGCCCTCTGGCCGTTCGGCCGGACGACCGTGGAGCGCCGCGACGCGGGCGCGGGTTCGCTGCTCGGCAACGTCATCTGGATCGTCTTCGCCGGCTGGTGGCTGGCGCTGGGGCACATCGTCACCGGCATCGCGCTCTGCTGCTCGATCATCGGCATCCCGCTGGGCATCGCGAACTTCAAGCTCATCCCGGTCTCGCTGATGCCGCTCGGCCGCGAGATCGTCCCGACGGACCAGCCGTTCGCCACGCGGTAGGACGTGCGCCAAGACGTACGGCATGCCATACGCCAGGGCGTGCGGCGGGGTCTACGGCGAGAGGTACGACAGCAAGTACGCCAGGGCTTACGAGGCGACGACCGGCCGGGCGGGGGTGCCCGGCGCGCCCGCAACTTCCCGGCCGCCCACGCCGTTTGCCCCACATGGACGTAATGTGGCGACCCGGAGGATCCGGACGGCTCGGACGGTCCGAACCACTCACACGAGCCCAACGAGCCGACGACCGCGGGTGGTTCGGGCAGGTCGGGCAGCACGGAAAACGCGGGCAGTCCGGACGCCCCGCAATCCGCCCGGCCGCACCACCCCACGCCTCCCACGCCTCCCCTGCCTCCCACGTCTCCCCCGCGTCGGCTGAGGGCGGCGCGCGGTGAGGGGCCCGTCGGCCGAGCACGGCGTCCCGGCGGAACCCGCAGGCCCCCCGGTCACCTCGCACACCGAATGGGACCCGTTGGAGGAGGTCGTCGTCGGGCGTCTCGACGGCGCCGCGATCCCCTCCCGCCACCCCGTCGTGGCCTGCAACCTCCCGCCGTGGGCGGCCCGGCTGCAGGGCGTCGCCGCCGGCCGCCGGTACCCGCGGCCGCTGGTGGAGCGGGCGCAGCGCGAGCTGGACGGGTTCATCGCCCTCCTGCGTTCCCTCGGCGTCACGGTCGCCCGCCCCGACCCGGTCGACCACCGGCGGCGGTTCCGTACCCCGCACTGGTCGTCGCGTGGTTTCTGCAACGCCTGCCCGCGCGACAGTCTGCTGGTGATCGGCGACGAGATCATCGAGGCCCCGATGGCGTGGCCGTGCCGGTACTTCGAGACGCACTCCTACCGGACGCTCCTCAAGGACTACTTCCGGCGCGGCGCGCGCTGGACGGCCGCGCCGCGGCCGCAGCTCACGGACGAGCTGTTCCGGGCGGACTTCCGCAGGCCCGGGCCGGGGGAGCCGGTGCGGCACGTCATCACGGAGTTCGAGCCGGTCTTCGACGCGGCGGACTTCGTCCGCGCGGGCCGCGACCTCTTCGTCACGCGCGGCAACGTGACCAACCGCATGGGCGTCGACTGGCTGCGCCGTCATCTCGGGCCGCGCTACCGCGTCCACGAGATCGAGAGCCGCTGCCGGACGCCCATGCACATCGATACGACGTTCATGCCGCTCGCCCCCGGCAAAGTGATGATCAATCCGGAGTACGTGGACGTCGACCGCCTGCCCGACATCCTGCGCTCGTGGGACGTCCTGATCGCCCCCGAGCCCGACCCGATGGACGACCGGCTGCTCAGGCTCACGTCGCTGTGCGGCAAGTGGCTCAGCATGAACGTCCTCATGGTCGACGAGAAGCGGGTGATCGTGGAACGGCACCACACCGGCATGGTGAACGCGCTCAAGAAATGGGGCTTCGAACCGATCCCGTGCGACTTCCTGCACTACGCGCCGTTCGGCGGCTCGTTCCACTGCGCGACGCTCGACGTCCGGCGCCGCGGCACGCTCGAGTCGTACTTTTCCTGACGCTCCCGGCCAAGCACGTCGTCGGGGGCGGCACTTTTCGGTCGGGAAGCGCATATCGGCCGCACGGCGGCGGGCCGGCCGGGAGAGTGGTCGGCGCGCCCCGCCCCGCCGGCAGGGGTGCGCCGGCCCGCCCGAGAGGACGCGGGCCGGTCCCGCGGCCGGAAGTACGCCGGCCCGGCCCCACCGGCCGAAAGGACAACACCCGTGCCCCAGCGCCCTTCCCGCCTGCGCACCGCCGCCCTGGCCGCCGCGACCGTCCTCGCCGTGGGCGCCCCCACGGCCTACGCCGCCCTGGACACCGCCGACGACCCGGCCCCGGCCGCCCGGACGACCGCCGTGCGCGGCGCCCCGTACGTCGGCACCCACCTCTACTTCGGCACCGCCCGCTCCGACGGGCGGCCGGATGTGACCGACCGCCAGTTCCGCGAGTTCGTGACCCGGCGCGTCACCCCGAGATTCCCCGACGGCCTCACCATCGAGGACGCGCGCGGGCAGTGGCGCGACGCCAAGGGTGTCGTGATCCGCGAGCGCTCCTACGAACTCACTCTGTATTACCCGAAATCCGAGGCCCGGGCGAAGGGTGCCGGCATCCAGGAGATCCGCGCCGCCTACAAGAAACAGTTCCACCAGGAGTCGGTGATGCGCGCGGACGAGACCGCGAACGTGGACTTCTGACCCGCCCGGCCCACCGCCACCGCATCCCCCAACGCGTCCCCCCATTCCGCCCCACCCCACCCCACCGCCCGTCGCGTCACCCGCTCGGAACGGAACCGCCGGCGGCGGAAACGGAACGAGGGCGCGCCGCGGAAGGTCGTGGACCTTCCCCGGCGCGCCCTCGCCCGGACGCCGGTCACCTCACCGCCGCGCCCGTCAGGTCACCGCCAAGCCCTTGGGGTCAGCGGTAGTTGACGAACTGGAGGGCGAAGTCCAGGTCCTTGCCCTTCAGGAGGGCGATGACGGCCTGGAGGTCGTCCCGGCTCTTGGAGGAGACGCGCAGCTCGTCACCCTGGACCTGGGCCTTGACGCCCTTGGGGCCCTCGTCGCGAATGATCTTGGCGACCTTCTTGGCGTTCTCCTGGGAGATGCCCTCCTCGAGCGAGGCGAAGATCTTGTACTCCTTGCCCGATGGCTGCGGCTCGCCCGCGTCCAGGGCCTTCAGCGAGATGCCGCGCTTGATGAGCTTCGACTGGAAGACGTCGAGAATCGCCTTCACCCGCTCCTCGGAGTTGGCCCGCATCTCGATCTTCTCGCCGGACCAGGCGATCGAGGCGCCGACGTTCTTGAAGTCGTAGCGCTGCGAGATCTCCTTCGCGGCCTGGTTGAGGGCGTTGTCGACCTCCTGCCGCTCGACCTTCGAGACGATGTCGAAACTGGAGTCGGCCATATTGAGTTGGCTCCTCGTGCGTAGATTCCGTCAGGGGCGCGGCGTGGGGGCGTCCTCGGTGGCGGGCTCCCGGCAAGGGCCGGACGGGCCCGGAGGACGGCCGCCCCGCAAGCCTAGTCATCCGGGCGGCGATCGGCTGGCTCCGAATCGAGTGGCGGAGCACCCCCGGTCATCGGGTATGGTTTACGTCGTTGCCAAGGAGCGCTCGAAAGAGCGTCCGAGGCGGCACCCATGGCGGTGTGCCCGAGTGGCCAATGGGAGCGGACTGTAAATCCGTCGGCTTAGCCTACCCAGGTTCGAATCCTGGCGCCGCCACCGAGAGAGGCCCTTGCTCTTCCGAGAGCAGGGGCCTTTTTGGTGTTTCCGGGTCTGATCGCCCACGTGCGCGTGCCCGGGCTGATCACCGGGCGTTCGCACGCCGTGGCGTGCCCGCCCGGACGGCGATCGCGCGACCGGCGGAGTCGGCCACCGGCACGAAAGCCGCCGTCCCGCGCGAGTGCGCCGGGACGGCTCCGGCCGGAGCGCCCGCCACCGCGGCGGCTCCGCCCGGCCGGGCCGGTCCGGCGAGTTCAGCCCGCTACGGCGCGTACCGCTTCCTCCACCGGCGTCCGGCCGCCGATCAGCTCCAGCGTCCGGCCCGCCGTCCCCGGCTCGTCGAGCAGGGCCAGCAGGACCGCCGCCACGTCGTCCCGGGTGACCTCCCCGCGTCCCGTCGAATCGTCCAGCGTGACCAGCCCGGTGCCCGGGTCGTCCGTGAGCCGGCCGGGCCGCAGGATCGTCCAGTCCAGGCCGGTCCGGGAGCGGACGTCCGCGTCGGCGGCGCCCTTGGCGCGCAGGTACGCCGCGAAGACCGGGTCGGTGCCCTCGGGCGGCTCCCCGTCGGCGCCCATGCTGGAGACGACGACGAAACGCCGTACTCCGGCCGCCTCCGCCGCGTCGGCGAAGAGGGCGGCCGCGCCGCGGTCCACGGAGTCCTTGCGTTCGATGCCGCTGCCGGGTCCCGCGCCGGCCGCGAAGACGGCGGCGTCGGCACCCTCCAGGTGCCGGGAGACGTCACCGACGGACGCCGACTCCAGGTCGCAGACGACCGGTTCCGCTCCCGCGGCGAGCAGGTCGCCCGCCTGTTCCGGCCGGCGGATCACGCCGGCCACCTCGTCTCCGCGCCGGGCGAGCAGCCGCTCCAGCCGCAGCGCGATCTGTCCATGTCCACCAGCGATGACAATGCGCATGATCCGACCGTACGCCTCGGGGGGTACGGGGATCAGGAGGAGGGTTCGCCCCCGCGCGGCGCCTGGCGGGGCAGCTCCAGGGCCGGCGCCCCGGCCGAGTGCCGGTACTCGCGGACGGCGCTCGTCCGCGACACCACCCGCCCCCGGTGCACCACCAGGCGGCTGTAACCCAGCGACAGCACACCCGCCACACCGTCCCCCCGGATCGCCAGCAGCTCGGCCGGGAACCCGGCCTCGACCCGGACCTCCGGCAGCCCCATCGCCTCCCGAGCCCGCCCGCTCACCGCCTCGTACGCCTGCTCCGGGGCCAGCTCGCCACGCGAGGCCAGCAGGAACGCGGCCTCCAGCGGGTCGCCGCGCCCGACCGGGTTGGCCGCGTCCCGGACCGCCCCGCTGCCTGCCGCGACGCGCACGCCGGCGGCGCGCAGCAGCCGTACGGGCGCGGCGTGCGAGACCCGGTAACGGCTCCGGGCGCTGATCCCGCAGTCGCCCTGCGGCAGGCAGACCACCGTCACCCCGGCGGCGGCCAACTGCTCCGCGGCCCGGACGGCGGTCTCGCGGGGGAGCCGGGCCAGACCGCCGCAGGGGCCGAGGGTGACGGACGGGCGCAGCCCGCCGGCCATCGCGGCGAGCCTGGCCAGCCGGGGCGGGTCGTCGGCGTCGGTGTGCAGGTCCACGGCACAGCCGTGCTCGGCGGCGATCCGGAGGACGGCCTCCACGTAACCGGTCGGGTCCGGGTCCAGGTCGGGGCAGCCGCCGACGGCGGTGGCGCCCATCTTGACCGCGTCCCGGAGCACGGCCAGACCGTCGGCCCCCGCGAGGCCGGTGAGCAGCCTGGGGACGGCGACGGCTGTGAGGTCGGTGAGGTCGCGCAGGACGCGGCGGGCGGCCAGGACGCCCTCCAGCGCCCGCAGGCCGTGCACGTCGCCGACGCGGACGTGCGAGCGGACGGCGGTCGCGCCGTGCCCGAGCTGGAGCAGGGCGGCCTCGATGACGCGCCGCTGGACGTCCTCCACGCCGTCAGGGACCGGACCCGAGAGATCGGCGGTGAGCGCGGTGTCACCGTGCGCGTGCGGCTCGGCCGGAGCCGGCAGCAGCAGGTAGCCGTCGAGATCGCAGCGGACGCCGGGGGCGAGACTGCCCGCCGTGCCGACGGCCTCGACGCGCCCGCCGCTGAGCCGCACGTCCACCACACGGCCGTCGGCGAGGTGGGCGCCGCAGAGCACGAGGGGCATCTCACCGGGCCCGCCGCCACCCGGGGAGCCGGGCGGGGAGCTCGCGTCGCCGTCGGGGTTTCTCGCGGGCTGCGGCTGCTGGTTGTCGGGCATCGCGCTCCCTACGGTCCGGGGCATTCGCGCAGCGTGATCCGAGCCTAGGCCGCGCGGGGAGCGGGTTCGAGCAGGCTACGGCGCGCTGCGAATAGTCGTACCGGTGGAGGGGGCGGGCGCCGGGGCGGGCGGCTTGCGGCCGGGGGCGGCCCGACGGCCGGGCGGGGCGCCGAGGGTCACGCCCGGCCTGGCCGGAAAGAGCGCCCGGGGCCGCCCGGGAAGGGGCCGGAACCCCTCCGTCCGAGGGCGGTCCGGAACGGATTTCACGTTCGGCCGCAGAGCGTGTAATGTCTTCCCTGCTCGCCCCAATAGCTCAGTCGGCAGAGCGTCTCCATGGTAAGGAGAAGGTCAACGGTTCGATTCCGTTTTGGGGCTCTGGTGTGAGGGGTCTCCCCGTCTTCGGACGGGGAGGCGCCCCCCGCATCACAGCGGCGTAGCTCAGTCGGTAGAGCAAGCGGCTCATAATCGCTGTGTCACCGGTTCAAGTCCGGTCGCCGCTACCCACAGTAGCCGATTGCGGGGTCGGTCCTCCGATCGGCTACTCTTGTCTGCGTTCATCCGTCCATCCGTCAAGGAGCACTCACGTGGCTGCCACCGACGTCCGCCCGAAGATCACGCTGGCCTGCGTGGAGTGCAAGGAGCGGAACTACATCACCAAGAAGAACCGGCGTAATGACCCGGACCGACTTGAGATGAAGAAGCACTGCCCGCGTTGCAACGCGCACACCGCGCACCGCGAAACGCGATAACGCACAGTCGTTCATGAGGCCGTCCCCGGTTCCTGGGGGCGGCCTCATGGCGTATCCACACCCAGGAGGTGCCGAGCCGATGGCGCTCGACCAGTCCTTCGTCGGACGGACCTATCCGGCCACCGCCCCTTACGAGGTCGGCCGCGAGAAGATCCGTGAATTCGCCGAGGCCATCGGCGACGCGAACCCGGCGTACACCGACGCCGAGGCCGCCAAGGCGCTCGGTCACCCGGATGTGATCGCCCCGCCCACCTTTGTGTTCGCTATCACTTACCGGGCGGCCGGCCAGGTCATCGAGGACCCGCAGCTCGGGCTGGACTACAGCCGCGTCGTCCACGGCGACCAGAAGTTCACCTACACCCGCCCGGTCCGCGCCGGCGACCGGCTGGCGGTCACGTCCACCATCGAGTCGATCAAGTCGATGGCGGGCAACGACCTGCTGACGATCCGCGGCGAGGTCCACGACGAGCACGGCGAGCACGTGGTGACCGCCCACACGATGCTGGTGGCCCGGGGCCCCGAGGCGGCCGAGGGCGAGGAGGCGTGATGACGGCGAAGGTTTCCTACGACGAGGTCGAGGTCGGCACCGAGCTGCCGACCCGCGAGTTCCCCGTGACCCGCGCCACTCTCGTGCGCTACGCGGGCGCCTCCGGCGACTTCAACCCGATCCACTGGAACGAACGGTTCGCCAAGGAGGTCGGCCTCCCTGACGTGATCGCGCACGGCATGTTCACCATGGCCGAGGCGGTCCGCGTCGTCACCGACTGGGCCGGCGACCCGGGCGCGGTCACCGAGTACGGGGTGCGCTTCACCAAGCCGGTCGTCGTGCCGGACGACGACGAGGGCGCGGTCATCGAGGTCAGCGGCAAGGTCGCCGCCAAGCTGGACGACGAGGCGCGCACCGTCCGCGTGGACCTCCTGGTGCGCAGTGCCGGCCAGCGTGTACTCGGCATGCCGCGAGCCGTCGTACGGCTGGCCTGAGCGGCGGCCCCCGGCTCTGCCGCGGGCTCGGATCGCGGGTCCGCTCGGCCCCTGAAGCGCCTGAAGCGCCAGGGGCGCCAGGGGCGCCGGGGCTTCCGAGACGGCCAGGGCCCCCGGGGTCCCTACGCGCCCTGCCCGTAGGGACCCCTGGGGGCCTCAAGGGTTTGCGGGGGCCCCGGGCAGGGACTTGCGAAGTTAGTTAGTGACCACTAATCTCTCGCCCATGGTCAGGATGAGCGCAGAGGAGCGGCGCGAGAGCGTCGTCCGCGCGGCGGTCGCCGAGTTCGCCCGGGGTGGTTACCACGGCACCTCGACGGAGGTGATCGCCCGTCGGGTGGGCGTGTCCCAGCCGTACCTCTTCCGTCTTTTCCCGGGCAAGCAGGCGATCTTCCTGGCGGCCGTCGAGGCATGCCAGGAGAAGATCATCCGCACCTTCGAGGAAGCCGCCGACGGCGTGCCGCCGGAGGGGGTGGTGCGGGCGATGGGCCTGGCGTACGAGCGCCTCATCGCCCGCGACAAGGAGACGCTGCTGATGCTCATGCAGATGTGCGTCGCCGTGGCGTCCGCCGAGGCCGCGGGGGACAGTGAGTTCGGCCGTCCGATCCGGGCGGGCTGGGAGCGGCTCAACGACCAGGTGCGACTCTCGCTCGGGGGTGACCCGGAGCGGGGCGCCCGCTTCATGGCGCACGGGATGCTCATCAATTCCCTGGTGTCGCTCGGCTTCCCGCCCGAGCACCGGGTCTGGGACGGGCTGCCCTCCGAGCGCGAGTGCGACTGACCCGCGCGCGGCGGGCGCCGCGCCGCCCGCGATCACGTGCCGTGTGCCGTACCGCACCGGCCGGCGCCGGCCCGCCGGGCCGGTTTTCTTTTGCGGCCGAAAGTTAGTGACCGATAAATAAGTAGGGGGAGAAATGGAACAGAAAGATCGACGGCGTGCCGCCTGGGCCCTCGCGGTCTCGGGCGCCGCCGGCTTCATGGCCGCGCTGGACAACCTCGTCGTCACCACCGCGCTGCCGACCCTCCGCCGGGACCTCGGCGGCTCGCTCGAAGACCTCGAATGGACCGTCAGCGCCTACACGCTCACCTACGCCGTCCTGCTGATGTTCGGCGCCGCACTCGGCGACCGGTTCGGCCGCCGCAGGTTCTTCGGCATCGGCATCGCGCTGTTCACCGCGGCCTCCGCCTGCGCCGCGCTGTCGTCCGGCATCGACGCGCTGATCGCCTTCCGGGCCGTCCAGGGCGTCGGTGCCGCGATCATGACGCCGCTGAGCCTCACCCTGCTCACCGCGGCGACCCCGCCCGAGCGGCGCGGCACGGCGTTCGGCATCTGGGGCGCGGTCAACGGCCTCGCTGTCGCCACCGGCCCGCTCATCGGCGGCGGGCTCACCGAGCACATCTCCTGGCACTGGATCTTCTGGCTCAACGTCCCGATCGGGCTGCTCCTCCTCCCGCTCGTCCGCTACCGCGTCGCCGAGTCCCGCACACCGGACGCCCGGCTCGACATACCGGGCACGATCCTGGTCAGCGGCGGTCTCTTCGGTGTCGTCTTCGCCGTCGTGAACGTCAACACGTACGGCTGGACCGGCGGCCGGGTGCTCACCGGGCTCGTCCTGGGAGCCGTGCTGCTGGCCGCCTTCGTCCGGCACGGCATCACCCACCCGAAGCCCATGCTGCCCATGCGCCTCTTCCGCAACCGCGCCTTCGCCGGGGTCAACGCGGCCGGGCTGCTGATGTTCTTCGGCATGTTCGGCTCGATCTTCCTGCTCAGCCAGTTCCTGCAAGGCGGCGGCCACTCGCCCACCGAGGCGGGGCTGCGCATGCTGCCCTGGACCGGGATGCCGCTGATCGTCGCCCCGTTCGCGGGCCGGCTCACCGACCGGGTCGGCGGCCGCGTCGTGGTCATCTGGGGCCTGTCCCTCCAGGCGGCCGGACTCGCCTACTACGCCCTGGTCCTCGCCGCCGACCTCTCCTACGCGGTCCAACTGCCCGCCCTGGTCCTCAACGGCGCCGGCATGGCCCTCTTCTTCGCCCCGGCCTCGGCGCTCGCCATGTCCTCGGTCGGCCCCGCCGAACAGGGCATCGTCTCCGGGACGAACAGCGCGCTGCGCGAGGTCGGCGGAGCGTTCGGGGTCGCCGTCCTCGGGTCCGTCTTCTCCGCCAACGGCGGCTTCGGGTCGCCCCAGGCGATCGTGGACGGCACCACGCCCGCCCTGTGGATCGGCGCCACGGGCGTCGCCCTCGCGGCGGTCGCCGCCGCTCTCATCCCGCGGCACCGGCGTCCCGCGGACGCGGGCGCGGTGGCGGTGGCGGCCGGGACGGTCGGGGCGGCCACGTTGAAGGCGGCGGAGACGGCGGACGGACCGGGCGTGGCCGCCGAGGCCACCGGGCGCGCGGCGGCACCCGGCGGCGCCGGCGCCCACGCCGGTGCGGGCACCGGCCGCTAGCGCCTCCTGGGAAGGGGGCAGGCGAGCCCGGCCCCTTGAGGGACCGGGCTCGGGGCCCTCCCTACGGGATCGTCCGTACGGGATCGCCCCTGCCCGAACGCCCCTAGGGGACCCCCCCGGTGCCCGGCCGGGACCGTCCCGCAGGTGATGCGGCGCAGGGGGTACGAACGCCCGGACGCCCGCCGCAACCGGGCTCGGGCCCGTGCCCCGTACCCTTGTCGCCGTGCAGGAACTCCACGACACCCCCCTCGCCCCCCTGACCACCTTCCGTCTCGGCGGCCCCGCGACCCGCCTGGTCACGGCCGTCACCGACGAGGAAGTGATCACGACCGTGCGCGAGGCGGACGCCTCCGGCACACCGCTGCTGATCATCGGCGGCGGCAGCAACCTCGTGATCTCCGACAAGGGCTTCGACGGCGTCGCCCTGCGCATCGCCACCGCCGGATTCACGCTGCGGGGCACCGACCTGGAGCTCGCCGCCGGCGAGAACTGGTCGGACGCCGTCGCCCGCACCGTCGAGGCCGGGCTCGCCGGCGTCGAGTGCATGGCGGGCATCCCCGGCTCGGCCGGCGCCACGCCCATCCAGAACGTGGGCGCCTACGGCCAGGACGTCTCCTCCGTCATCACCGAGGTCGTCGCCTACGACCGCCGGGCCGGTGAGACCGTCGTCCTGCCGAACGCCGCATGCGGCTTCTCCTACCGGCACAGCCGGTTCAAGGAGGACCCCTCCCGCTACGTCGTGCTGCGCGTCCGCTTCGTCCTGGAGGACGCGGGCGGCCTCTCCGCCCCCGTCAAGTACCCCGAGACCGCCCGCGCCCTCGGCGTCGAGGCCGGGGACCGCGTCCCCGCCGCCGTCGCCCGCGAGACCGTGCTGCGGCTGCGCGCCGGCAAGGGCATGGTGCTCGACCCCGAGGACCACGACACCTGGTCCGCCGGGTCGTTCTTCACCAACCCCGTGCTCACGGCCGAACAGCACGCGGCCTTCCTGGCGCGGGTGGCGGAGCGGCTCGGGCCGGACACCGCGCCGCCCGCCTACCCGGCGGGGGACGGGCTGATGAAGACGTCCGCCGCCTGGCTGATCGACAAGGCGGGCTTCACCAAGGGCTACGGGGACGGGCCCGCGCGGATCTCGACCAAGCACACGCTGGCCCTGACGAACCGGGGGTCGGCCACCACCGAGGACCTGCTGGCGCTCGCCCGGGAGGTGCGGGACGGGGTCCGGGAGGCTTTCGGGGTGACGCTGGTGAACGAGCCGGTGACGGTCGGCGTCAGCCTTTAGCCCCGTGGGGGCGGGAGGGGGTGCCCCTGTCCCTCCCCCAGAGGGGGCACCCCCATTCGCCGTTTCTTGCGGGGGCTAGCCCCCGCACCCCCCAAACCGCGCTCCGCGCGGTTGTCCTCAAACGCCGGACGGGCTGGTCAGCCACGCCTCCACACCCGCCAGCAACCGCCCCTTCACATCCCCCGGCGCCACCGAGCCGCGGATCGACTGGCGGGCCAGTTCCGCCAGTTCCTCGTCCGTGAAGCCGTGGTGTTCCCGGGCGAGCTGGTACTGGGCGGCGAGGCGGGAGCCGAAGAGGAGGGGGTCGTCGGCGCCCAGGGCCATGGGGACGCCGGCGTCGAAGAGGGTGCGGAGCGGGACGTCCGCCGGCTTCTCGTAGACGCCGAGGGCGACGTTGGACGACGGGCAGACCTCGCACGTCACCCCTCGTTCGGCCAGCTTGCGCAGCAGCCGCGGGTCCTCGGCCGCCCGCACGCCGTGGCCCACCCGGCCCGCGTGCAGGTCGTCCAGACAGTCGCGGACGCTCGCGGGGCCCGACAGCTCGCCGCCGTGCGGCGCGGCCAGCAGACCGCCCTCCCGGGCGATCTGGAAGGCCCGGTCGAAGTCCCGCGCGAAGCCGCGCCGCTCGTCGTTGGAGAGGCCGAAGCCGACCACGCCCTTGTCTGCGTACCGCACCGCCAGCCGGGCCAGGGTGCGGGCGTCCAGGGGGTGCTTCATCCGGTTCGCGGCCACCAGGACCCGTATCCCCAGGCCGGTGTCCCGGGACGCCGTCTCCACCGCGTCCAGGATGATCTCCATCGCGGGGATCAGCCCGCCCAGCCGGGGCGCGTACGAGGTGGGGTCGACCTGGATCTCCAGCCACCCCGAGCCGTCCCTGACGTCCTCCTCGGCGGCCTCGTGGACCAGCCGCCGGATGTCGTCGGGGGAGCGCAGGCAGGAGCGCGCCATGTCGTAGAGCCGCTGGAAGCGGAACCAGCCGCGCTCGTCCGTGGCCCGCAGGCTCGGGGGCGCGCCGCCGCTCAGGGCCTCCGGCAGGTGCACCCCGTACTTGTCCGCCAGCTCCAGCAGCGTCGAGGGGCGCATGGAACCGGTGAAGTGCAGGTGCAGGTGGGCCTTCGGCAGCAGACGGACATCACGAACGTTCTCCATTCCGGGATCCTGCCGCATCGACCCCGGCAACCGGAAGGCGTTTCGCCGATCGTCCCTGATCGGGGAAGCGTCCGAAAGGGAGAACGAGGAGGGGCCGCGCCGGAACGTCACGGCGCGGCCCCCTTCGCGTGGTCGCGTCAGTCGCGCGCCTCGGCCAGCAGCTTCTGGATCCGGGAGACGCCCTCCGCCAGGTCCTCGTCGCCCAGCGCGTACGAGAGCCGCAGGTAGCCCGGCGTGCCGAAGGCCTCGCCCGGGACGACCGCGACCTCGGCCTCCTCCAGGATCAGCGCCGCGAGCTCCACCGAGGTGGCGGGCCGCTTGCCGCGGATCTCCTTGCCGAGCAGCGCCTTCACCGACGGGTAGGCGTAGAACGCGCCCTCCGGCTCCGGGCAGACGACGCCGTCGATCTCGTTGAGCATCCGCACCATCGTCCGGCGGCGGCGGTCGAAGGCGGTCCGCATCTCCTCGACGGCCTTCAGGTCACCGGCGACGGCGGCCAGCGCGGCGCGCTGCGCGACGTTGCTCACGTTGGAGGTGGCGTGCGAGTGGAGGTTGGTCGCGGCCTTGACCACGTCCTGCGGGCCGATGACCCACCCCACGCGCCAGCCCGTCATGGCGTACGTCTTGGCCACGCCGTTGACGACGACGCACTTGTCGCGCAGCTCCGGCACCACCACCGGCAGGGAGCAGAACTCGGCGTCGCCGTAGACGAGGTGCTCGTAGATCTCGTCCGTCAGGACCCACAGGCCGTGCTCCGCCGCCCAGCGGCCGATCTCCTCGACCTGGGCGCGCGAGTAGACCGCGCCGGTCGGGTTGGACGGGGAGACGAACAGCAGCACCTTGGTGTGCTCGGTGCGGGCCGCCTCCAGTTGCTCCACCGAGACCCGGTAGCCGGTCGTCTCGTCGGCCACGACCGGCACCGGGACGCCGCCCGCGAGGCGGATGGACTCCGGGTAGGTGGTCCAGTACGGCGCCGGGACGATGACCTCGTCACCCGGGTCGAGGATCGCGGCGAACGCCTCGTAGATGGCCTGCTTGCCGCCGTTGGTGACGAGCACCTGGGACGCCTCGACCTCGTAGCCCGAGTCGCGCAGCGTCTTGGCGGCGATGGCGGCCTTCAGCTCGGGGAGCCCGCCGGCCGGCGTGTAGCGGTGGTTCTTCGGGTCGCGGCACGCCTCGACGGCGGCGTCGACGATGTAGTCCGGGGTCGGGAAGTCCGGCTCGCCCGCGCCGAAGCCGATCACCGGGCGCCCGGCCGCCTTGAGGGCCTTGGCCTTGGCGTCCACGGCGAGCGTCGCGGACTCGGAGATCGATCCGATGCGGGTGGAGACCCGGCGGTCGGTGGGTGCCTGAGCGGCGGGGAAGGGAGCGGTGGCATCGGTCATACAGGCATCGTCGCAGAACCGGCACGGGTGGGGCGCGCAGGTTCCACGGACCGGTACGGGCCGTCCGCGAACCGGCCGGAACCCGGCGTGGTCCTCTGTGCGATCCCCTCCGCGACCCCCCATGGAATCAGGCATTCCGGGGACTTTTCCGGAGACCACGGCGGTATCTGTTCGACGGCGAGCCCCGAACCACGTACACTCATGCGTCGTTGGCCCCTCACAGGCGAATCCGTACCGGACACATCGTGCGGTCGAGCGGATGCTGTACGTTGGGGGAACCACAAAGGGTCGTAGCTCAATTGGTAGAGCACTGGTCTCCAAAACCAGCGGTTGGGGGTTCAAGTCCCTTCGGCCCTGCTACACGCATCGTCACCGAGGTGCGTGCGTACGCACTGATGCACCGCCGTGCGGCTCCACCGGGCGCGGCACGGCCACGACCCGGATTCAGGTGAGGACGTAGTGACGGAAGCCCTTGGCTCCACCGCGACGCCTGAGAGCGGTCGTCCCGAGGACGAGGTCGCCGTCAAGAAGCGCCGCGGCGGCAAGCGCGGCAAGAAGGGCCCGCTCGGGCGCATGGCGCTGTTCTACCGCCAGGTCGTCGCGGAGCTCCGCAAGGTCGTCTGGCCCACGCGTGGCCAGCTTTCGACGTACACCTCCGTGGTGATCGTCTTCGTCGTCATCGTCATTGGTCTCGTGACCGTGATTGACTATGGGTTCAGCAACGCCGTCAAGTACGTCTTCGGCTGAGCCCGCCCGCGCGCCAAGGCGGTCGCCTCCGGGAGGGTTCCGGAGAGCCGCCTTTTCGCACGTTCCACCCCTTGTAGCCAGGAAGAAGCAGCCACGTGTCTGACCCGAACCTGAACGACGCCGCCGAGCCCGTCGAGGCGGCAGAGGCCGACGTGGACGCGGCTGTCTCGGCCGAGGTCGAGGGTGACGCGGCGACCGCTGACGACACCGGGCGCGAGCTCGCCGCGGACGCCGAGGGCGCCGAGGAGGCCGCGGCGTCCGCCGAGGCCGAGGAGCCGGAGGCCGCCGAGCCGGAGGCCACCGAGGCCGAGGCCGACGTCGAGGCGGAGGAGGCCGAGGAGGCCGCTCCGGTGGACCCGGTCACCGCGCTCCGCGAGGAGCTGCGCGGGCTGCCCGGCGAGTGGTACGTCATCCACACCTACGCGGGCTACGAGAACCGCGTGAAGACCAACCTCGAGCAGCGCGCCGTCTCGCTCAACGTCGAGGACTACATCTTCCAGGCCGAGGTGCCGCAGGAAGAGGTCGTCCAGATCAAGAACGGCGACCGCCGCACCGTCCGTCAGAACAAGCTCCCCGGCTACGTGCTGGTGCGCATGGACCTGACGAACGAGTCGTGGGGCGTCGTCCGCAACACCCCGGGCGTCACCGGCTTCGTGGGCAACGCCTACGACCCGTACCCGCTGACCCTGGACGAGATCGTCAAGATGCTCGCCCCCGAGGCCGAGGAGAAGGCAGCCAAGGAGGCCGCCGAGGCCGAGGGCCGTCCGGCGCCGTCCCGCAAGGTCGAGGTCCAGGTGCTGGACTTCGAGGTCGGCGACTCGGTCACCGTCACCGACGGTCCGTTCGCGACGCTCCAGGCGACGATCAACGAGATCAACGCCGACTCGAAGAAGGTCAAGGGCCTCGTCGAGATCTTCGGCCGCGAGACCCCGGTCGAGCTGAGCTTCGACCAGATCCAGAAGAACTGATCTTCTGACCGTACGCTTCCGAACAGGTCGGGACGCCCCGCGAGGGGTGTCCTGACCTCTCGGTTTTTGGGCCGGCCACGTTACCCGTTATCGTGGTGCGGTATGCCTGCGCGCAGTGTGTCGTGGGCAGAAAACTCTCACTAGGACCCGGAGAGAGCAATGCCTCCCAAGAAGAAGAAGGTCACGGGGCTTATCAAGCTCCAGATCCAGGCCGGTGCCGCCAACCCGGCTCCGCCGGTCGGCCCGGCGCTGGGTCAGCACGGCGTCAACATCATGGAGTTCTGCAAGGCCTACAACGCCGCGACCGAGTCGCAGCGTGGCATGGTCGTGCCGGTGGAGATCACGGTCTACGAGGACCGTTCCTTCACCTTCGTGACCAAGACTCCGCCGGCCGCGAAGCTGATCCTCAAGGCCGCGGGCGTGGACAAGGGCTCCGGCGAGCCGCACAAGACCAAGGTCGCCAAGATCACGCGCGACCAGGTCCGTGACATCGCCACCACCAAGATGCCCGACCTGAACGCCAATGACCTGGACGCCGCCGAGAAGATCATCGCCGGCACCGCCCGTTCCATGGGCATCACGGTCGAGGGCTGATCGTCCCGCCCCTTCAGGCACCCGTGGAAGGGCCAGCGCTGGCCCGTACCACGACTCCAATCACCACTGAGGAGTTTCAGTGAAGCGCAGCAAGACTCTTCGCAACGCGGACGCGAAGATCGACCGGGAGCGTCTGTACGCCCCGCTCGAGGCCGTCCGCCTGGCGAAGGCCACCTCCGGCACCAAGTTCGACGGCACCGTCGAGGTCGCCCTGCGTCTGGGCGTCGACCCGCGCAAGGCGGACCAGATGGTCCGTGGCACCGTGAACCTTCCGCACGGCACCGGTAAGACCGCCCGGGTCCTGGTCTTCGCGACCGGCGACCGTGCCGAGGCCGCGCGTGCCGCGGGCGCCGACATCGTCGGCGCCGACGAGCTCATCGACGAGGTCGCCAAGGGCCGTCTGGACTTCGACGCCGTCGTCGCCACCCCGGACCTCATGGGCAAGGTCGGCCGCCTCGGCCGCGTGCTCGGTCCCCGTGGTCTGATGCCGAACCCGAAGACCGGCACGGTCACCCCGGACACGGCCAAGGCCGTGACCGACATCAAGGGCGGCAAGATCGAGTTCCGCGTCGACAAGCACTCGAACCTGCACTTCATCATCGGCAAGGTCTCGTTCGACGAGAAGGCGCTGATCGAGAACTACAGCGCGGCGCTGGAGGAGATCCTCCGTCTGAAGCCGTCCGCCGCCAAGGGCCGCTACGTCAAGAAGGCGACCCTGGCCACCACGATGGGCCCCGGCATCCCGCTGGACCCGAACCGCACCCGCAACCTCCTCGCCGAGGACGAGACCGTCTGAGAGACGTTCTCGCACCGCGTGTGACCGCGTGTGTTCCAGGGGCCGGCCCCCGCATCCGTTCCGGGTGCGGGGGCCGGCCTCTTTCCTGTTGTCCTCTTGTCGGACCGCTGCGTTATCGTCGTGCGAACGAACGTGCAAGAGGTCTCCAAAAAAAGGTGGGGGATATGTCCAATTCCACGGTCCGTCGTGTCGGTATCTCGCTTTCCGCCGCGGCGATTCTCGTCGGGGCCGTCGCGTGTGACTCGGACGACAAGAAGGACGACAAGAGCGCGTCGCAGAGCTCGTCGAAGAGCGCCGCGAAGAACGACGGCCGGAGCCCCGTCCAGGCCCTTCAGGCGGCCTTCAAGAAGACCAGCGCGGCGAAGTCGGCCAAGGTCCACATGACCATGGAAATGCCGACCGCGGCGATGAAGGGCGCGGACACCCCGTCCGGGCCCATGGTGATGGACGGCGTGCAGGGCTGGAACCCCGCCTTGATGGACATGACGGTCAGCGGCGGCCCCATGCAGGGCAAGGACGGCCCCGGCGCGACCCGCATGATCATGCTGGACAACGTGATGTACATGCAGATGCCGGCCAAGGCCATGGAATCCGCTCCCGCCGAAATGCGCGGCAAGAAGTGGATGAAGATCGACATCGCCGCGGCCGCCAAGGAGTCGGGCAACCCGGCCATGCAGAAGCAGCTCGCGGGCAGCATGGGCGACAACATGAACCAGGACCCGGCCAAGCAGATGGCCGTCCTGCTCGACTCGCCCAACCTCAAGCACCTGGGTTCGGAGCAGGTCAACGGTGTCGAGGCCCAGCACTACAAGGGCACCCTCACCGTCGACGAGGTGATGAAGGGCAACGAGTCCACCAAGCTCATGGACCCCAAGGACCGTGAGCGGATGCTGGAGAGCATCAAGAAGACCGGCATCAAGAACTACGACATGGAGTTCTGGCTCAACAACGAGGACCTGCCGGTCAAGATGCTCGTGGGCATGGAGACCCCGCAGGGCAAGATGAAGATCACCTCGGACTACAAGGACTACGGCGCCAAGGCCGACGTCCAGGCGCCGCCCGCCGGCGAGACCCTCGACCTCATGGAGATGATGAAGGGTCTGAAGGACCGCTCGGGTGCGAGCGCCGGTGGCGCCGGAGCGTAAGGCCCGACGGCCCTCCGTAGATCACGAATTGGCCCTCATCCCCCGTTCGAAGGGGGTGGGGGCCATATTTTCGTTTTCTTTCCGGGTGGCCGACTGTAGTGTCACCGCTGTTTGCAAAGTTTCGCGAAAAAATCGCGATACCCATTGAGGAAATGATCATGAACTCCATGCACCGGAAGGCCGCCGGCGTCCTGCTCGCCGGCGCCCTGCTGTGCGGTACGGCCGCCTGTGACTCGGATTCCAAGGATGCTGACAAGAGCAGCTCCAAGGCGGCCGGAAAGTCCGCGCAGAAGCCGGTGGACGCGTCCTTCGCGGCGGCGGTGGACCGCGCGGCGAAGAAGGGCGAGGACATCACGTCGCTGCGTTACACCATGAGCGGCGACATGCCCGAGAGCGGGCACGTCGAGGCCACCGCCTCGATGAGCATGAAGCCGGTGGCCATGCAGATGAAGATGAAGGCCAAGAGCGCCGCCCCGGGCGAGAGCGGGGAAATGGAACTCCGCCTCGTCGACGACGCGATGTACCTCAACGGGGGCGCGAAGGCCGCCGCGGAAATGGACGGCAAGAGCTGGATCAAGTTCCCCGCGGGCCTCTCCGGAAAGGCTCCCGGCGGGGCGGACAACCCGTTCGGCATCAGCGGCCAGGCGAACCAGAACCCCATGGACGACTCCGCCTCCCTGAGCGCGGCGAAGGACCTGGAGAAGGTCGGCGAGGAGACCGTAGACGGGGTCAGGGCGACCCACTACAAGGGCACCGTCACTCTGGCCCAGATGCGTGAGGCCCTGGCCAAGGAAAAGGACCCGAAGGCCAAGGAGCGCCGCGAAGCCAAGCTCAAGGGCTTCGAGAAGCTGGGCGTCGACAAGTTCGCCATGGACATGTGGATCGACGGCCAGGACCACACCAAGCAGTTCCGGATGCGGTCCGCCACGCGGAAGGGGCCGATGGACCTGACCCTCACGTTCCTCGACTACAACAAGCCGGTCGAGATCAAGGCGCCGCCGGCCGGTGAGGTCATGGACCCGATGGCGGAGGCCGGGAAGGGTTCCGGGGCCTGAACCCCACGGCCCGGATTCCGGGCCGCCGCTGGCGCGATTTGCTTGACGGTGGCCCGGTCACGTACTCTCGGCCAGAAGCCAAAGACCGCTGGTCGTTGCTGCGCCTCCATCCGGAGGTGTGGTGGCCGAAGGATCCGCTAGCTGCGGGCGACCTGCGCAGGTGACTGTGGTTGAACTCCCACGAGGACTTTCCGTCCGAATGGTCGAGTCACGCCCCGTGCGCCCGCGCCGGGGCGTTTCGTTTTGCCCAGGTCCCTTCTCGCGCCTATGCGGTCCTATTCACCCGGAAGGAGGCCGAGGCTCATGGCGAGGCCCGACAAGTCCGCCGCGGTTGCCGAGCTGACGGACAAGTTCCGCAGCTCCAACGCCGCCGTGCTGACCGAGTACCGCGGTCTCACCGTGGCGCAGCTCAAGACGCTGCGCCGTTCGCTCGGTGAGAACGCGCAGTACGCCGTGGTGAAGAACACGCTGACCAAGATCGCGGCTGGAGAGGCCGGGATCACGCTTGCGGACGAGCTTTTCGCTGGTCCGACGGCTGTCGCCTTCGTCACCGGTGACCCGGTGGAGTCGGCGAAGGGTCTTCGTGACTTCGCCAAGGAAAACCCGAATCTCATCATCAAGGGCGGTGTCCTTGATGGCAAGGCGATGACCGCCGATGAGATCAAGAAGCTTGCGGACCTCGAGTCCCGCGAGGTTCTGCTCAGCAAGCTGGCCGGTGCCATGAAGGGCAAGCAGTCGCAGGCTGCCTCGCTCTTCCAGGCGCTGCCGACGAAGCTCGTCCGCACCGTGGACGCGCTGCGCGCCAAGCAGGCCGAGCAGGGCGGTGCCGAGTAATTCGGCTCGCGCATTGACCGGAGCCACCCGGCTCCGGTCGTAGCGGGCCGTACGCCCGCCGACATGTACATCCGGCACCTGCCGATTTAGTGGAAGGACCCGCCATCATGGCGAAGCTGACCAAGGACGAGCTGCTCGCGCAGTTCGAGGAGATGACCCTCATCGAGCTGGCCGAGTTCGTCTCCGCCTTCGAGGAGAAGTTCGACGTCACCGCCGCCGCCGCCGCGCCGGTCGTCGTTGCCGGCGGTGCCGCCGGCGGTGCCGCCGAGGCCGTCGAGGAGAAGGACGAGTTCGACGTCATCCTCACCGGTGCCGGCGACAAGAAGATCCAGGTCATCAAGGTCGTGCGCGAGCTGACCTCCCTCGGCCTGAAGGAGGCCAAGGACCTGGTCGACGGCACCCCGAAGCCGGTCCTGGAGAAGGTCAACAAGGAGACCGCCGAGAAGGCCGCCGAGTCCCTCAAGGGCGCCGGCGCCTCCGTCGAGGTCAAGTGACCTCACGGGGTCCTCTGGACTCCGTTCTGACGTACGTCTGACGTACCTCTCGACGCCAAGGGCGATCACCCATGCGGGTGGTCGCCCTTCGGCGTACCCGGGAGGGCTGCGACACCGCGTCCCGGAGGCGAGTATGGTGATCTTTGTTGCCCCCGCGGGAGCGGCTCGGCGGTGGCTGTTCCCGGCCGTTCAGGGGCCGTTCGGGACCGCCCGGGAGCCGAAGGGCCTTGACGAACGGGACGCCGCGCGCAATTCTCGGGACGCGGTGACTTTCGGACCCCGCCGGTTCGCCGCTGGTCGGGGGCCGGTTCGGACCGAAGTTCCATTCGAGGCACCGTCCGAGGCATGGAACGCCGGCGGACAGGGAAGTATCGTCCTGCGCTTCCGGGCGCGGCCGGCGGGCGGAGCCCCCGGCGCACCGGGCGCGTCGGGCACGGGCTCAGGCGGGCCCACGGGCCCGGAAGGGCTCGGCAGGCTCTGACAGGCACCATGGGCCCGGATGGGTTCAGGCAGGCGAGGACAACAGGATCCCGGAGGGAGAGATTGGTATCGCACCGGTCTCGCGACATCCGCTCTGGACATCAGTGGGCCAAGTGGCTACACTGACCCTTTGCGCTGCCTGTTAGCTGCTCCCTGCCCGTCACCAGGGGCATGCCCACTGCCGAGCATCCTCGATAGATCCCTCTGACCTGGGATTTTCTGGCGAAGCACGCGGTGGGACCGGTACGCGCGTAGTGAGTCCGAGCCCTCGGAAGGACCCCCTCTTGGCCGCCTCGCGCAACGCCTCGACCGCCAATACGAACAACGGCGCCAGCACTGCCCCGCTGCGCATCTCATTTGCGAAGATCAAGGAGCCTCTCGAGGTTCCGAACCTCCTTGCGCTGCAGACCGAGAGCTTCGACTGGCTGCTCGGCAACGCCGCCTGGAAGGCTCGCGTCGAGGCTGCGCTGGAGTCTGGTCAGGACGTCCCCACGAAGTCCGGTCTGGAGGAGATCTTCGAGGAGATCTCCCCGATCGAGGACTTCTCCGGGTCGATGTCGCTGACGTTCCGTGACCACCGTTTCGAGCCCCCGAAGAACTCGATCGACGAGTGCAAGGAGCGCGACTTCACGTACGCGGCCCCGCTCTTCGTCACGGCCGAGTTCACCAACAACGAGACCGGCGAGATCAAGTCCCAGACGGTCTTCATGGGCGACTTCCCGCTCATGACGCCCAAGGGCACCTTCTGCATCAACGGCACCGAGCGTGTCGTCGTCTCGCAGTTGGTCCGTTCCCCCGGTGTCTACTTCGACTCCTCCATCGACAAGACGTCCGACAAGGACATCTTCACCGCCAAGATCATCCCGTCCCGGGGTGCCTGGCTGGAGATGGAGGTCGACAAGCGCGACATGGTCGGCGTCCGCATCGACCGCAAGCGCAAGCAGTCCGTCACCGTGCTGCTCAAGGCTCTCGGCTGGACCACCGAGCAGATCCTCGAGGAGTTCGGCGAGTACGAGTCCATGCGCGCCACCCTGGAGAAGGACCACACCCAGGGCCAGGACGACGCGCTGCTCGACATCTACCGCAAGCTGCGCCCGGGCGAGCCGCCCACGCGTGAGGCCGCGCAGACGCTGCTCGAGAACCTCTACTTCAACCCGAAGCGCTACGACCTGGCCAAGGTCGGCCGCTACAAGGTCAACAAGAAGCTGGGCGCCGACGCCCCGCTCGACGCTGGTGTGCTGACTGTCGACGACGTCATCGCGACGATCAAGTACCTGGTCAAGCTGCACGCCGGTGAGACCGAGACCGTCGGTGAGAACGGCACCTCGATCGTCGTCGAGACCGACGACATCGACCACTTCGGCAACCGTCGTCTGCGCAACGTCGGCGAGCTCATCCAGAACCAGGTGCGTACCGGCCTGGCTCGTATGGAGCGCGTCGTCCGCGAGCGGATGACCACCCAGGACGTCGAGGCGATCACGCCGCAGACCCTGATCAACATCCGGCCGGTCGTCGCCTCCATCAAGGAGTTCTTCGGCACCAGCCAGTTGTCGCAGTTCATGGACCAGACCAACCCGCTGTCGGGTCTGACCCACAAGCGCCGTCTGTCGGCGCTGGGTCCGGGCGGTCTCTCCCGTGAGCGGGCCGGCTTCGAGGTCCGAGACGTCCACCCGTCGCACTACGGCCGCATGTGCCCGATCGAGACGCCCGAAGGCCCGAACATCGGTCTGATCGGCTCGCTCGCGTCCTACGGCCGCGTCAACGCGTTCGGTTTCGTCGAGACCCCGTACCGCAAGGTCGTCAACGGTGTCGTCACCGACGAGGTCGACTACCTGACCGCCGACGAAGAGGACCGCTTCGTCATCGCCCAGGCGAACGCGCCCCTCACCGAGGACATGCGCTACGCCGAGGCCCGAGTCCTGGTCCGCCGCCGTGGCGGCGAGATCGACTACATCGCCGGCGACGACGTCGACTACATGGACGTCTCCCCGCGCCAGATGGTGTCGGTCGCGACCGCGATGATCCCGTTCCTCGAGCACGACGACGCCAACCGCGCGCTCATGGGATCGAACATGATGCGCCAGGCCGTTCCGCTGATCAAGGCGGAGGCGCCGCTGGTCGGCACCGGCATGGAGTACCGCTGCGCGGTCGACGCCGGCGACGTCATCAAGGCCGAGAAGGACGGCGTGGTCCAGGAGATCTCCGCGGACTACGTCACGGTCGCCAACGACGACGGCACGTACAACACGTACCGCGTCGCCAAGTTCTCCCGCTCGAACCAGGGCACGTCCTTCAACCAGAAGGTCGTCGTCGACGAGGGCGCCCGCGTCGTCGCCGGCCAGGTGCTCGCCGACGGTCCGTCCACCGAGAACGGTGAGATGGCGCTCGGCAAGAACCTGCTCGTGGCGTTCATGCCGTGGGAGGGTCACAACTACGAGGACGCGATCATCCTGTCGCAGCGCCTCGTGCAGGACGACGTCCTCTCCTCGATCCACATCGAGGAGCACGAGGTCGACGCCCGTGACACCAAGCTCGGCCCGGAGGAGATCACCCGGGACATCCCGAACGTCTCCGAGGAGGTCCTCTCGGACCTCGACGAGCGCGGCATCATCCGTATCGGTGCCGAGGTCATCGGCGGCGACATCCTCGTCGGCAAGGTCACCCCGAAGGGTGAGACCGAGCTGACCCCCGAGGAGCGTCTGCTCCGCGCGATCTTCGGTGAGAAGGCGCGTGAGGTCCGTGACACCTCGCTGAAGGTCCCGCACGGCGAGATCGGCAAGGTCATCGGCGTCCGCGTCTTCGACCGCGAGGAGGGCGACGAGCTCCCGCCGGGCGTGAACCAGTTGGTCCGCGTCTACGTCGCCCAGAAGCGCAAGATCACCGACGGTGACAAGCTCGCCGGCCGTCACGGCAACAAGGGCGTCATCTCCAAGATCCTGCCGGTCGAGGACATGCCGTTCATGGAGGACGGCACCCCGGTCGACATCATCCTCAACCCGCTGGGTGTCCCGTCCCGAATGAACCCGGGACAGGTCCTCGAGATCCACCTCGGCTGGCTCGCCAGCCAGGGCTGGAACGTCGAGGGCAGCGAGGAGTGGATGGAGCGCCTCAAGGCCATCGGCGCCGACGAGGTCGCTCCGGGCACCAACGTCGCGACCCCGGTCTTCGACGGTGCCCGCGAGGACGAGCTGGCCGGCCTGTTCGAGCACACCGTGCCCAACCGCGACGGCGAGCGCATGGTGCTCCCGTCCGGCAAGGCCCGGCTGTTCGACGGCCGCTCCGGCGAGCCGTTCCCGGACCCGATCTCGGTCGGGTACATGTACATCCTCAAGCTCCACCACCTGGTCGACGACAAGCTGCACGCCCGTTCGACCGGTCCGTACTCCATGATCACCCAGCAGCCGCTGGGTGGTAAGGCTCAGTTCGGTGGCCAGCGCTTCGGTGAGATGGAGGTGTGGGCGCTGGAGGCATACGGCGCCGCGTACGCCCTCCAGGAGCTGCTGACCATCAAGTCCGACGACGTCACCGGCCGCGTGAAGGTCTACGAGGCGATCGTCAAGGGCGAGAACATCCCCGAGCCCGGCATCCCCGAGTCCTTCAAGGTGCTCATCAAGGAGATGCAGTCCCTCTGCCTCAACGTGGAGGTGCTGTCCTCGGACGGCATGTCCATCGAGATGCGGGACACCGACGAGGACGTCTTCCGCGCGGCGGAGGAGCTCGGTATCGACCTGTCCCGGCGCGAGCCGAGCAGCGTCGAAGAGGTCTGACGGGTCTGACCGGGGCCTCCCTGTGAGGCCCCGGTCGTCCCTGGACCCCCAGACCACTGATGTAGAGCCCACACCTCGCTAGTGCGAGAGGGCACGAACCCTGAAAGAGGGATTGACGACAAAGTGCTCGACGTCAACTTCTTCGACGAGCTGCGGATCGGCCTGGCGACCGCGGACGACATCCGAACCTGGTCCCACGGCGAGGTCAAGAAGCCGGAGACCATCAACTACCGCACCCTGAAGCCGGAAAAGGACGGGCTCTTCTGCGAGAAGATCTTCGGCCCCACCCGGGACTGGGAGTGCTACTGCGGCAAGTACAAGCGTGTCCGCTTCAAGGGCATCATCTGTGAGCGCTGTGGCGTCGAGGTCACCCGCGCCAAGGTGCGCCGTGAGCGGATGGGCCACATCGAGCTCGCCGCCCCCGTCACCCACATCTGGTACTTCAAGGGCGTTCCGTCGCGGCTGGGCTACCTGCTCGACCTCGCCCCGAAGGACCTCGAGAAGGTCATCTACTTCGCCGCCTACATGATCACGTGGGTGGACGAGGAGCGCCGGACGCGCGACCTGCCCTCGCTGGAGGCCCACGTCTCCGTCGAGCGTCAGCAGATCGAGCAGCGCCGCGACGCCGACCTGGAGGCCCGCGCCAAGAAGCTCGAGTCCGACCTGGCCGAGCTCGAGGCCGAGGGTGCCAAGGCCGACGTGCGCCGCAAGGTGCGCGAGGGTGCCGAGCGTGAGATGAAGCAGTTGCGCGACCGTGCGCAGCGCGAGATCGACCGTCTCGACGAGGTCTGGAACCGCTTCAAGAACCTCAAGGTCCAGGACCTCGAGGGCGACGAGCTGCTCTACCGCGAGCTGCGCGACCGCTTCGGCACCTACTTCTCGGGTGCGATGGGCGCCGCGGCGCTGCAGAAGCGCCTGGAGTCCTTCGACCTGGACGAGGAGGCCGAGCGCCTCCGCGAGATCATCCGTACCGGCAAGGGCCAGAAGAAGACCCGTGCGCTCAAGCGCCTCAAGGTCGTCTCCGCCTTCCTGCAGACCCGCAACAGCCCCAGCGGCATGGTGCTGGACTGCATCCCGGTGATCCCGCCGGACCTGCGTCCGATGGTGCAGCTCGACGGTGGCCGCTTCGCGACCTCCGACCTGAACGACCTGTACCGCCGCGTCATCAACCGCAACAACCGCCTCAAGCGACTCCTTGACCTCGGTGCTCCCGAGATCATCGTGAACAACGAGAAGCGCATGCTTCAGGAGGCCGTCGACGCGCTCTTCGACAACGGCCGTCGTGGTCGCCCGGTCACGGGCCCGGGCAACCGTCCGCTGAAGTCGCTGTCCGACATGCTCAAGGGCAAGCAGGGTCGCTTCCGTCAGAACCTGCTCGGCAAGCGAGTCGACTACTCGGCGCGTTCCGTCATCGTCGTCGGCCCGCAGCTCAAGCTGCACCAGTGTGGTCTGCCCAAGGCCATGGCGCTGGAGCTCTTCAAGCCGTTCGTGATGAAGCGCCTGGTCGACCTGAACCACGCGCAGAACATCAAGAGCGCCAAGCGCATGGTCGAGCGCGGCCGCACGGTCGTGTACGACGTCCTCGAAGAGGTCATCGCCGAGCACCCGGTTCTGCTGAACCGTGCGCCCACCCTGCACCGCCTCGGCATCCAGGCCTTCGAGCCGCAGTTGGTCGAGGGCAAGGCCATCCAGATCCACCCGCTCGTCTGCACCGCGTTCAACGCGGACTTCGACGGTGACCAGATGGCCGTCCACCTGCCGCTCTCCGCGGAGGCGCAGGCCGAGGCCCGCATCCTGATGCTGTCCTCGAACAACATCCTCAAGCCGGCCGACGGCCGTCCGGTCACCATGCCCACCCAGGACATGGTGCTCGGCCTCTTCTTCCTCACCACGGACGAAGAGGAGCGCGAGGTCAAGGGTGAGGGCCGCTCGTTCGCGTCCGTCGCCGAGGCGATCATGGCGTTCGACGCCCGGGAGCTCTCGCTCCAGGCGAAGGTCGACATCCGCTTCCCGATCGGCACCGTCCCGCCGCGTGGCTGGACCCCGCCGGTGGCGGAAGAGGGCGAGCCGGAGTGGCAGCAGGGGGACTCGTTCCGTCTGCGCACCACCCTGGGCCGCGCGCTCTTCAACGAGCTGCTGCCCGAGGACTACCCGTTCGTCGACTACTCGGTGGGCAAGAAGCAGCTCTCCGAGATCGTCAACGACCTGGCCGAGCGCTACCCCAAGGTCATCGTGGCGGCGACGCTCGACAACCTGAAGGCGGCCGGCTTCCACTGGGCGACCCGTTCCGGCGTCACCGTGGCCATCTCCGACGTCGTGGTCCCCGAGGCCAAGAAGGAGATCGTCGCGGGCTACGAGGCCCAGGACGAGAAGGTTCAGAAGCAGTACGAGCGCGGTCTGATCACCAAGGACGAGCGCACGCAGGAGCTCATCGCGATCTGGACCAAGGCGACCAACGAGGTCGCCGAGGCGATGAACGCGAACTTCCCCAAGACGAACCCCATCTTCATGATGGTTGACTCGGGTGCCCGAGGAAACATGATGCAGATGCGGCAGATCGCCGGTATGCGTGGTCTGGTGTCGAACGCGAAGAACGAGACCATCCCGCGTCCGATCAAGGCGTCCTTCCGCGAGGGTCTGTCGGTTCTGGAGTACTTCATCTCCACCCACGGTGCCCGTAAGGGTCTCGCGGACACCGCCCTCCGTACCGCCGACTCGGGTTACCTGACCCGTCGTCTCGTGGACGTCTCCCAGGACGTGATCATCCGCGAGGAGGACTGTGGCACCGACCGCGGCCTCAAGCTGACGATCGCGACCAAGGACGCCAACGGCGTGCTGCGCAAGGCCGACGACGTCGAGACCTCGGTGTACGCCCGCATGCTGGCCGAGGACGTCGTCGTCGACGGCAAGGTCATCGCGCCGGCCAACGTCGACCTCGGTGACGTGCTCATCGACCAGCTCGTCGCCCACGGCGTCGAGACGGTCAAGACCCGCTCGGTCCTCACCTGTGAGTCCGCGGTCGGCACCT
The DNA here is from genome assembly GCF_055585605.1 of Streptomyces sp. NPDC052910. Taxonomy (NCBI): domain Bacteria; kingdom Bacillati; phylum Actinomycetota; class Actinomycetes; order Kitasatosporales; family Streptomycetaceae; genus Streptomyces; species Streptomyces sp. NPDC052910. The sequence continues at coordinate 433,021 of NZ_JBVJJR010000005.1, read as the reverse complement.
GTGCCTACTGCTACGGCCGCTCGCTGGCGACCGGCAAGCTGGTGGACATCGGCGAGGCGGCGGGCATCATCGCCGCCCAGTCGATCGGTGAGCCCGGTACCCAGTTGACGATGCGTACCTTCCACACCGGTGGTGTGGCCGGTGACGACATCACCCAGGGTCTGCCCCGAGTCGTCGAGCTCTTCGAAGCCCGTACGCCGAAGGGTGTCGCCCCGATCTCCGAGGCCGCCGGCCGCGTGCGGATCGAGGAGACCGAGAAGACCAAGAAGATCGTCGTCACCCCGGACGACGGCAGCGACGAGACGGCGTACGCGATCTCGAAGCGTGCCCGTCTGCTGGTCGGCGAGGGCGACCACGTCGAGGTGGGCCAGAAGCTCACCGTGGGTGCCACCAACCCGCACGACGTGCTGCGCATTCTGGGTCAGCGTGCCGTCCAGGTCCACCTGGTCGGCGAGGTCCAGAAGGTCTACAACTCGCAGGGTGTGTCGATCCACGACAAGCACATCGAGATCATCATCCGGCAGATGCTGCGCCGCGTGACGATCATCGAGTCCGGCGACGCGGAGCTGCTGCCGGGCGAGCTCGTGGAGCGCTCGCGCTTCGAGGCGGAGAACCGTCGCGTGGTCCAGGAAGGCGGCCACCCGGCCTCCGGCCGTCCGCAGCTCATGGGTATCACCAAGGCCTCGCTGGCCACGGAGTCCTGGCTGTCGGCCGCCTCCTTCCAGGAGACGACCCGAGTGCTGACGGACGCGGCGATCAACGCCAAGTCCGACTCGCTCATCGGCCTCAAGGAGAACGTGATCATCGGTAAGCTCATCCCGGCCGGTACGGGTCTGTCCCGCTACCGGAACATCCGGGTCGAGCCGACCGAGGAGGCGAAGGCCGCCATGTACTCGGCCGTCGGGTACGACGACATCGACTACTCGCCCTTCGGGACGGGGTCGGGTCAGGCGGTTCCGCTGGAGGACTACGACTACGGGCCGTACAACCAGTAAGCGGTTTGCGGTTCGCGCGAGGCGGTCACCCTTTGGGTGGCCGCCTCGCGGCGTTCAGCGGGTACTACCAGGCCCAGGTGCGGGCGAAATCCAGCAGCTCCGACTCGACGCCGTCCTTGCTGACCGCTGCCACGGCGTAGGTGTAGGGCTTGGTGCTGGAGACGGTGCGGTCGGTGAACTCCAGGCCGGTTTGCGGCGTGCTGTTGAGCCGCGTCGCGGACTCCTTGCCGCCGTGCGCTGCGGAGTCCGTGTCCCAGCGGTAGACGACGTAGCCGGCGAGGGGCACGTCGTCGTTCTCAGGCTTCTCCCAGCGCAGGGTGATCCCTTCCTCCACGACGTCGCACCAGAAGTTGTACGGGATGTCGGGCTGTGCGGGCTTGCGCTTGACCTCGGTGGGCGTGAGGGGTGCGGAGCAGGTGGCGCCGGAGGAGTGCCGGAGGGCGACCGTGCAGATCGAGTAGTAGTAGGGGGTGGAGGCTTCCGGGGGGAGGTCACCGGAGTACCGGCCACCGGTCTCATGGACGAGTGTGGCTTCGCTGCCCGGGTGCTCCAGAGGGGCGGCACTCGTGGATCGGTACACCATCCAGTGGTCGGCCGGGTTGGGGGCCGCCGGCTGGTCCCAGTAGAGGAATACCCGGCCGTTGTACGAGGTGGCCTGGACGTTGACGGGTGCCGCGGTGGGGTCGTTCTCGGCGGCTGTCGCAGAGCAGGCGAGGGCGGCGGTGGTGACGAGTGCCATGGCCGTGCCTATCGCGGCGCGGCTCGGCAGGCGGGGTCTCCCCTGGCTTCGGAACATGATGATTCCTTTCATGCGATCGGTGCGGCGCGTGGGTGTGGGGGGACGCCTGATCTCGAACTGATTGTCAGACAGATCCGCAGTTCGCGTCCTGGATTCGGCGACACTGTCGATTAGTGGAGCTGCGCGAGGGAGACGGCCACCCCGGCGACCGCCGTCAGCACCGCGACGCTGGTGAGCGGCCAACGGCTTCTCTCCAGGGCGTCGAGCCGCGTCTCGTGGTCGGCGAGCTGCCGGTCCGTCTGGTCGCTGCGCTGGACGAGCAATGCGAGGGCTCCGTCGACGCGGGCGAAGCCGGCCTCCATGGTGCCGCGGAGGCGTTCGAGCTCCAGGGCGATGTCGGCGTGTGGTGCGGGTGGGTTCACGAGCCGCCCCGGTCGTCCGTGCGCAGCCAGCGCGGGAGGAGGGCCTGGACGGCGGGGAGGGCCATGACCCGGGCCAGGCCGCCGGCCACGGCGAGTGCGCCGGCGACCCAGGGGAGGGTGGACGGGACCCCGGACGCGTCGACGATCGCGGGGAGTGCGACGGCGAAGGCCACCGCCGTCTGGAGGATGGTGCGCAGGGTGCGCTTCGTGGAGTCGGTCATGAGCGCGGCACCTTCAGCGCGTCCCAGCTCGCCTTGCCCGGCCAGCCGTCCGCGTCGTCACCGGCGTAGCCGAGCTTGCGCTGCCAGCGGGCGTACGAGCGGCGGTCGGCCTCGCTCCAGCGGGGGCCGGGGCCCTCGGCGTATGCCGAGCAGCCCTCGGCGACGAGGCGGCGGCCCATGGCGGTGACGACGGGGGAGTCGGGGCCGGAGCGGAAGAAGTCCGCGCCGGGGAACGGTTCGTAGGCCGGCTGCCGGTCCGGCCGCCGGTCCGGGGGCGGGGGTGTGCCGCCGCCCGCCGCCCACGCCCGCATCGCGTCGCGTGAGGCGAAGCGGGCCACGTTCGTGTCCACCGGATCGTCGGTGTACTGGTGGATCAGCCAGTCCGCCCGGATGCCGGGCGACCCGGCCGCCGTCCCGTAGGCGGCGATCCACAGCCCGTCCCCGGCGTACCCGCTGGTGTCGCGGTTCAGCCAGAAGTCGCGGTTGCAGTAGAGGATCACGCGGTGGCCGGGGCGCAGCGCCTTCACCTTGCGGAGGAAGGCGTCCTTCTCGGCGCAGGTCGCGACGCCGCCGTCCGTCGTCTCCCAGTCGACGGCGAGGATGTCGCCCTCGACGGAGTCGCAGGCCTCGACGAAGTGCGCGGCCTGCTCGTCCAGGTCGCCCGGGCGGAGGAAGTGGTAGAAGCCGACGACGAGCCCGGCGCGACGGGCGCGGGCCGCCTGGTCGCGCATGCGCGGGTTGACGTACGAGCGGCCCTCGGTGGCCTTGATCAGGACGAAGTCGAGGTCGGAGGTGGAGTAGGCGGACGACTGGTAGGACGAGATGTCGATGCCCTTGATGCTGCTCATGGTCGTTCCTTCGACGGGGGTGGGCAGGGTCAGACGGCGGGGACCCGGAGGGCGGCCCAGCTCGCGGGGCCGGGCAGGCCGTCGGCGTCCTCGCCGGCGTAGCCGAGCTTGCGCTGCCAGCGGGCGTACGAGCGGCGGTCGGCCTCGCTCCAGCGGGGGCCGGGGCCCTCGGTGTACGCCGAGCAGCCTTCCTCGGCGAGCCGGCGGCCCATGGCCGTGACGAGGGGGGAGTCGGGGTTCGCGCGGAAGAAGTCCGTGCCGGGGAACGGGGCGAGCCGGTCCGGCTCCCGGGACGTGTCGGCGAGCCGTCGCGCGATGCGGGCGCGGAGGTCGTCCATGGTGAAGCCGAGCGGGTCGATCTTCTGGTTCGTCCACTCCTTGTGGCCGATGACCGAGGCGGCCGTCCAGCCGTGGGCCCGGCAGAGTGCCGCCGCCGCCCGCTCTATGGCGTCCAGTTGGGCGGCCGGCCACGGGTCCGCGCCGTCGCCTTCGTTGACGCACTCGAAGCCGTAGAAGCGGGCGTTCCCGTCGGTGTCCATCGCCGTCGGGCGGGGCAGCGCGGACTCCCGGACGACGGCGTCCAGCACCCTGCCGTCGCCGAGGCCGGCGTGGTTGGTACGGCCGTTGCCGACGAGGTGGACGGTGCCCTCCTTGTCGATCACACCGTGACAGAGCGGGCCGGGCAGCTCGTCGTAGCCGTCGTAGCAGAGGTCGACGGAGTCACGGGTGCCGCTGGACGCGGTGTGGTGGATGACGATGCCGTTGACCGGGCCCCAGGCGCCTTTGTGGTTGCGGTTGTGGGTGCGCCAGTCGCGTTCCTCGGCGACGGTCACGCCTTCGGCGCGGAGGGCGGAGAGGAGATCGTCCGCGGTGAGGGGGGTTGCCATGGGTCGGGCTCCTTCGGGGACGGCCGCGCCCCGCACCGCGGAGAGCGGTGCGGGGCGCGGGCGTTGGGGGTGGGGCGGGTCAGGCGGGGACGGTGTAGGTGACGGTGATGGTGACTTCGGCGGTCCAGTCGAAACCGGGGAAGTCAGGGTGCCAGGCTTCGTTGATCTCGCATCGCCACGCGTTGCCGGAGGCGGAAAGAAAGGAAGTCACCGGCCCTTTCGGATCGGTCTGTCCCTCCGGGCCGGTGGCTCCCAGCTGGGCCCAGCCGCTGAGGATCAGCCCGCCCTCGGGAACGGCGACCTCGTACTTCCGCGGGTGCTCCATCGCCGTGAACGTGAAGTTCCGTGTGACGCTCTCAATGGACTTGATGGCACCGATGAAAAGGGAACGGGTGGTCATGGGGATTCCTGTCTGCCGGGAACCTGGGTCACGCGACCGCGGCCCAGATGGCGTTGGCGTCGTCGATGACGGTGGACGGGTTGAACGACGTGGGCAGTGACGTCTGGCCTGTGACCGGCAGACGGGCGTGGCGGACGAAGGCGCCGGGCATGCGGGCGCCGCTGGAGGGGCGGAGGCCGTAGTTCGCCGCGACGGCGAAGCCGGGGCCGCTGTTCGCCTTGTCGGGCCCGTTCAGGACGAATGCCACCCAGTAGCAGCCGGGCTGCGCGACATACGGCGCGGTCAACGGGAGCGGGACGGTGGTGCCTTCCATGACCCTCGGGAAGATGTCCTTCAGCGACGGGGTCACCGCCACCCGCTTGCCCGTCGCGTCGTAGAGGCCCGCGTACGAGGCGGCGCCGAGCGTGTTGCCGGCGTAGCCGTGGATGTAGAACGCGATGTTGTTGATCTCCGTGGTGGCGCGGAGCACCAGGCCCATCAGGTACACCTGGCCCGGCGGGCAGTACTGGGGTCCGGCGAGGTTCTTGTCGGCGGGGATCGTCGTCGACATTGACGCCGTCGCCGGGTCGAACGTCCACGCCTTGAAGCCGAGGTCCGTCGGCCCCCACGTCCCCGGCGTCCCAAGAGCATCGACGTAGCTCTTGCGCACCAGGTGATCGGCGGACGTCGGGTCCGCCTTCACCATGGGCACGTTGGTGAACGTCTTCGTGCCGGAGACCGTCTGGTCGCCGGTGAGGGCGACCACCGCGCCGGCCGCCGCCGCGCCCAGCATCGTCGCGTCCAGGCTGACCGCGCCCGTCCGGCCGTTCACCGACAGCACCGCCGACGACTGCTGGACGTACCGCAGGTCCGCCGCCGCCTGGTCGAGGGCGCCGACGTCGGAGGCGACGAGGGCGACCTGACCCTTCTTGCCGTTGACCGAGGAGACGGGCGCGACCGCGCCCGGCGGCAGTTGGGCGGTGGGGACCTTGCCGGAGGCGTCCAGGGCGGCGACCCCGCCCGCCTGCCCGACCGTCGCGGCGGGTACGGCCTGCACGTCGGCCGCGCTCAGGGTGACGGCCGCGGCGGTCTTGCCGTTGACGGACTGGATCAGGCCGGGCGCGCCGGCCGGACCCGCGGGTCCGGGGGCGCCGGCCGGACCGGGCGGCCCCGGGACGGTGACGTAGTGCGGCGCCTCCGGGTCGACGGGCGCGAGGTCGGCGAGGTCCACGGTCTTCTGCGCGGCCGGGAGGACGATGTCGTAGGTGCGGTTGACTGGTATCCCGGCCAGTTGCTCGACGACGGTGTACGTCCACTTGGCCGGGTTCATGCCGGGGGTGTCGGTGGCGGGCAGGACGGCCTTGGCGCGGCCGTCCGCGTCCAGGGTGGCCACGATCGGGCCGGCGAGGATGGTGTCGCTGCCCGTGTGGGTGAGCAGGGTCGGGGCCCGGAAGGTGAGGGTGCCGCTCAGCGGCTGGCCGTCCGGGGTGAGGTAGCGGGCGGTGACGGTCACCGTGGGGATGCCGTTGGGCAACACGGGAGTGCCTCCTGAAGGGGTTAGGACTTGACGCCGTACAGGGCGCGGGGGGAGCAGCCGACCGTCGCGCCGGGCGTGGTGACGCGGGCCTGGACCTCGAAGGTGACGCGGGTGTCGAAGGGCAACCCGATGGGCGCCGTGAACTCCAGCAGCCCCGTGCCGGCGGGGCCCACCGGGACGCCGTTCGCGAGCAGTCGGGCCTCGCCGCCCTCCGTGGTGAGGATCAGGCAGCGCAGCGCGGGGTGCTGGACGATGCCGGTGCTGCTGTGCAGCGTCGTCCACTCCGTCGACGCGGTGGTCTCCCACCGCCCGGTGTTCACCGGCATCGGCAGCGGGTAGGCCAGGTAGGGCCGGGCAAGGCCCTCGCCGGCGGTGTCGTCCGCGACGATGGCGTTGCTCCGGCCGTCGAAGATCTTCACCGACTGGCGCGGCTCGATGTCGGGCGCGTCGGTGCGCACCGCCATCGCCACCGAGCCGTCGTCGCGGCGGAGCATGAAGCCGCTCTGGCCGGTGCCGTCGGGCCGGTTGGGGAACACCTCGGGGCTTTTGCCGATGTAGAGCAGTTCGGCGCCCTTCTCGCCCTCGCTGTCCCGGACCGCCAGTTGCCCGCCGTCGCTGATCACGACGTTGCCGCCCTTGACGCGGTCCATGGCCGGGCGGGTGTTGGCGCTGCCCATGAGGGCGCGCACCTGGCGTTCCAGGGAACGGATGCGGTCGAGCAGGTCGAGGGGGATCGCTGCCACTTACATCGCCTCCAGGTAGAGCTTGGCCGTCTCGGCCTTGCCGCGGTCCGGGGGCGTCACCGTCAGCCCGACGACGCGGTACCGCTCGTCGGGGGTCTCCGCGTGCCAGCCGTCGCGGATGCGCAGCCGGACCGTGCCGCCGATCAGGGCGGGGGTGATCCGTCCGTCCAGCCGGAAGGTGGCCTCGGGGATGGCCTGCGGCTGCCGGGCCCGGTTCAGCTCTGCGACGGCCGCACTGGTGAGGAGCTTCCGGTCGGAGACGCCACTGTGGTCCGAGGTGCCTTCGAGCCGGGGCCAGCCGGCGGCGAGCTCCTCGGCGACCTGGGGGTCGGACACCTCGGGGAGGGAGTCCGAGGCCTGGTCGCGGTTGGCGGACTCGCCGCGGGCCACCCACACGTTGGCCTGGACGGTCGAGTCGACCGGCAGGCTGTAGGTGAGCAACTGGCCGGGCCGGTCGAGGACGATGTCGGCGGCACCGGTGAGGATCTTCGGCTGGCCCAGTTGCAGCCGTTTGACGCGCTCACCGTTCTCCGGGTGGCGGTAGCACTGGATGCGCCACTCGAAGCCGTTCTCCAGCGCGGCGAGCCCGTCGATGATCTCCCGGATCCGCGCCAGGTCGGTGTAGGCGAAGACGCGTTCGTCCAGCACCACCTTGGACGGTTCGTCGTCGAAGGTGAGCCCGATGTCGCCGCCGGGCTGCGCCTGGGCGTGCTGGAGGATCTCGCGGACGATGCGGAACTGGTCGCGCTTCTTGAAGACGTAGCTGGAGGCCAGGATGCGGTGCTCGAAGTACGAGTCGAAGGTGCCCGCCTGGATCTGCACGCGGAGCCGGCCGCGCTCGTCGCCCTCCGCCGTGCAGGTCCACAGGATGCCGCCCCACCAGATCTCGGAGCCGCGCTCCAGCCAGACCGCGGTGCGGCCGGTCCGGAGCGCGGCGCGCGCCCGGTGGGCGAGGGCCTCGTCGGGCAGCGGGACGGTAGCGCGGAGCTGCCCCGACTTGCCGATGAAGTCGTCGAACTCGACGTCCGTGAGCGGCAGCGCGTCGATGACGCGATCGGTGAGGAGGTCGCAGAAGAGGGCGCGGTAGGTGGTGTCCGCCTGGGGTGTCGTGCCCGTCATGCGTCGACCTCGTAGGTGCCCCAGACCTCGTACCAGGAGCCGGGCTGGGGGACGGCCGGGTGGGTGGCGTCCACCCAGTCGCTGGTGGCCTTGCCGTCCGGAGCGGGGCAGGTCCAGCCGCGGGCCACACCCGAGCCGGCGGGCAGCCCCCGGATCATCTCCTTGGGCGTGGACTTGAAGATGTAACAACCGCCGAAGTAGTAGGCGCCGGGGCCCGAGCCGGTGCGGGCGCGGAAGCTGCCGGGCATGGCGAGGGACGGGGGGAAGGGCAGCGTCAGGTACCAGTTGCTGTTCGCGGAGGCGAACTTGGACGTGGTGTCGATGGTGAGGGAGGCGTAGAACTGGACCTGCGGCCCGTCCTTGAGGTACCGGCCGGTCACCTGCCCGTTGCCGATGGAGGGCTGATCGCCGATCTCCGCGCCCCACTTGGGCGCGTACGACTGCCAGGTCGGCCGCAGGTCCTGCCAGTCCTTGCCGTTCCAGCGCTGGAGGCCGGTGCCGTTGTCGCGGTACTGGCCGGGGTACGTGCCGTCGAAGCCCGCGCCCCGGTCGGCGGGGATGATGCCGCCGGCCGCGACGGTCGCCTGCCGGCGGTCTCGCACCGAGCCGCCCCGCCAGTCGATGCCGCCGGTACCGGCCGAGGCACCGGCCTTCACCGTCACCTCGGCCAGGGCCAGGCAGGCCGGCGGGACCGGGGGCGCGACGGGCTTCGCCGCCGGGATGCCGGACAGGACCTCGATGAACGCGCCGGTCTTGCCGGAAGCGTCCTGCTGGTCGTCGTAGATCCGGACGACGACGAGGTCGACGCGCGGGTTGCCGGGGTCACCGTCGTTGAAGGTGATGCTGGTGGGCTCGGGGAGGTAGACCGGGTAGGCGCCCGCGGCGGCGGCGCCCTGGACGACCGCGCGGCCGGGAAGGACGCGGGTGCTCATGCCGGTGCCGTCGGGGGAGACGGCGAGCCCGGTGATGACCTCGCGGCCGTCGGCCGAGCCGGGCAGCACGCCGGGCCGGGAGGCCAGCGGGCCGGCCGGGGCCATCGCGCCCAGCGGGGCGAGCCGGGTGTCGAGGCGGGACTGACCGCCCTCGCCGTTGGTGGAGTTGAGCAGCCACGCGCTGCCGAGGTTCATGGGGTTCTCCTGGGGTGGTGGTGGAAGAGGCGGGGGAGGCGCTGGTTCACCAGTGGGCGCCGCGCCAGGTGACGGTGGCGGTGGCGCCCGCGCCCGGCATGTCGGGGTCGGCCCGGAAGGCGAACGTGCTCTCGCCGGGCGGCAGTTGGAAGAGCTGCTCCGGGTCGGAGGACAGCGTGGCCGTGTGCACGCGGGACGAGCTGCCGTTCAGCAGGACCGTTCCCGCGAAGGTGTCGACCGTCAGGACGTCGGACGGCGCGAGGGTGATGTCGTACTCGAGCCGCAGCCCGTCGCTCAGCCGCGTCAGGGACGGCCGGCTCACCTGCCCGCGGAACTCGATGACCGGGCTGGTCGGCGCGTCGCCCTCGTTGACCAGGGTCAGCAGGCCGGTGGCGCCGGGCTTGCCCCAGTCGAGGGGCCAGGCGAGTCCCTGTCCGGCGGTCCGGCTGCCGTCCTGTCCCCAGGACAGGCCGCCGTCGGGGGTGGGGAGGCCGGTGACGGCGGTCCGCTCGTCGACGGAGTACCGGCGCGGGTCGGCGCAGATCCACTGCACGGTCGCCTTGGCGGCGCCGCGGGTGACGTACATCCGGTCGTGCGGGAGGACGCGCTGGGTCACCCGGGCCCGGCAGGCGAGCGTCTCGCCGTGGAGGCGTACGGCCAGCCACTGCTCGCCGCTGTGCACGCCGGTCGCGGCGTTGAACGCCCGGGTGACCGCCGCGGCGCGTTCGGTCTGGTCCGGGAGCAGCCAGACGGGCGCGGTGACCGTACGCGCCTGGGACCACTGGGCGCCGGGCCAGGCGCCGTGCTGGTCGGGGCGGAGGACGTCGCCGCTGTCCAGACCGGGGAGGTCGGCCCAGCCGGTGAGCCCGGAGTCGGCGATCTGGTAGTCGGTCCCGGGGCCCATCAGCAGTCCGGCCCACTGGATCTGCCCGTCGAGGGTGATCAGTGAGCCGGGGGAGGGGTCGGTGGTGTCCGGGGACGTCGGTGTCGGTGGTGTGAGTGTCGGGGGCATGGAGGTCGGCCTTCACCTTCCGTATGGGTTGGGTGGGTGCCGGATGTGACCGGGGTGATTGGTGGGGCACCGGAAAGGCACTCCGGACCCGGGGCGTCCCCGGATCCCGGGGCGTCCTGAGTTCCGGGGCGTCTTCGGATCCCGGGGGCGCCCTCGGATCCAGGACGTCCTCAGATCCCGGGCGTCCTCGGATCCTGGGACGTCCTCGGATCCTGGGACCTCACCGCGTCGCGGTGCGCGTCCCGGCGAGGAACAGCAGGTCCTCGGCGATGCCGTGCGCGGTGCGGTGCGCGGGTTCGTGGTACTCGCGGAGGTCCGGTCCGCCGGTGCGCCGGCCGGTACCGGCACCCGCACCCCCGTCGGCCCCGGCGCGGGCCGCCCGCGCGGTCGCGTCCAGCAGCCGTTCGAGCTTCGAGAGCGGCAGGACGGCCTCCGCCTCCCCGGCCTCCGCGAGGACGACGGGGACACCGCCGCTGCGCGGGGCGACGATGCCGCCCCGGGCGAGCTGGGGGATGTGCGGCAGGTCGACGAAGGGGATCTTGTTGAGTACGTCGATGATCATGTTGACGAAGCTGGTCAACGCGTTGATCGGAGCCGCGACCACGCCGGCGACCAGGTGGAAACCGGCCCGGATGAGATCGGCGAAGCCGCCGAGGGTGGCCAGCAGGGCCTTGCCGAGGCTGCGGAAGCCGCCGGAGAAGTCGCCCTTGAGGAACTTGCGGACCGGCTCGACGAACATCTTGAGCCCGTTCCAGATCTTCTGGATGGCGGTCAGGTATTCGCGCACCGGAGGGATGATCGCCGCCGTGGCGGCCACGAACGCCTCTCCCGCGTGGGAGAACACCTCCTCCATGATCCGTTGCCCGGTCTCCGACTCCAGGGCGGTGTTGATCAGTTCGGTGGCGATCGGCAGGAGCAGGGCGGCCAACAGGGTCCAAGGATTGCCCTTCATCACCAGGTTGACCGCCTGGATGACCTTGTCCAGGATCCCGAACGAGGTCCCCGCCTTGTCGATGACGCCGCCGGCTTTCGACGCGGCGCCGCCGAAACCGCCGAGGACGCCGCCGAGGCCGCGCAACTTGCCCGGTATGGACGACAGTTGGCGGTCCACCCGGCGGCGGGCGTCCCGCTGCCGGTCCAGGCCCTTCGCGGCGCCGGCCGCCTCCTTGCCGGCCTTCGCCAGGGCCGGGGCCGCGGCGGACGCGGCGGCTCCGAACCGCTTGGACTCGGCTCCGGACCGGCCCATGGTGGCGGCCAGCCGGGTGAGGAACCGGGTGGCCGCCCGGACGCCGGTGAGCGTGCCGCGTACCGCGCCGGTGAGGCGGGTCAGGCCGGACGTGAAACCGGCGAGCGGCCCGGCCGTGCCGGCGAGCGGGTTACGGACCGGGCCGGCCGGGCCGGTGAGTGCTGCTGCCGCCATGCGGGCCTCCTCATCCGCGGGCCTTGGCGAGGAACATCAGCGCCATGGCGGTGTCCCGGGGGTCGTCGGCCCGCGCGTAGTAGTTCTCGATGTGGAACCCGCCGCCGCCCGATCCGGCACCGGCCGCCGACAGGCGGGACGCCACGGCCGTACGGGTCAGCAGCCGGTCGAGCTTCGACAGCGGCAGCACGGCCTCGGCCTCGCCCGCCTCGGCGACGATGGCCGGCACACCACCGCTGCGCGGGGTGACGATGCCGCCCTCGGCGAGCTTCGGGATCGGCGAGACGTCGATGGTGAAGCCCTTGCCGCCGAAGTGCGGGATCCAGCTCGGGACGGTGACGTGGATGCCGTTGAGCGAGGTGATGAGGGAGTTGATCATCCCGATAAGGCCATTGATCGGGTCCTTCACCGCCGAGCCGATCGCCCGGAAGATGCTCTTGACGGACTCGGGAAGCGCGTCCCAGGCGGCGTGCAGTGCCGTCTTCACGGCCTTGAACACCTCGGGCAGGTCGGTCATGAACCACAGCGCGATGGGCGCCACTGCCTTCTTGATCCCGCCCCACACGAGCGACATCAGGCTGCCGAGCCCCCTCATCAGCGGGCCGATGATCTTCGATGCCTGGTCGACGGCCTTGCCGATGACATCGAACGCCTTCTTCATGATGCGCCGCATGGTCGTCGACTTGGACGCCATCTCGACGACCTTCTCGATCAACGGCTGGAAGAGGCTGACGAGTTGGGCGAGGAAGTTCTTCTTCATCGACCGGTTGAGACCGTCGGTGTTCTTCGCGGTCTTCTTCAGACTCCGCCCGGCCTTGTCCAGCCCGGGCGCGGCCTTCCCGGACTCCTTGCCGATCTTGCCCATCGCCTTGGCGGTGGCCTCGGCGCCGCCCTTGATGTTCTTGACTTCACGGCCGGCTTGCTGGGTGGAGGTCTTGACCTTGCCCATGCCGGTGTTGAGAACGCCGGCTTCGGTCTTGAGTTTTTGGGCGGATTTGCCGGTTCCGTCCAGGGCGGACTTAAAATTCTGGGCATTTCGTGTGCCGCTTTGAAAAGATTGAACCAGTGTCATGATTCAGCTCATTCGGCCGGGTGCCTGTCTTCGGAGGTGGGCCTGTTATTGCCCGATTGCACTGCTCACCTTTTGGATCGGAGTCTCCAACCCCTTGATTCGCGTGTCCAGTTCCTTGAGTTTGGTGCCGGAATCCTTCAAGTTGGTTTTCGTTGCATCACTCTTGCTCTTGATGTTGTTCTCGAACTTTTCGAGCTTTGCATACAGCTTGATGAGCCGGTCCTGGGCCTCTTTGAGGTCGGACAGCTTTGTGGCGGCTATTTTCTCCGCCTTCTTGTCGCCTCGCGTCCTGAATGCGGTGCTTTTGGCGTCCCTCGCTGGGGCGTACAGGGCTTCGATGCGCCTTTCGACCCTTTCGATCCTTCGTTCCGTCAGGGCGGAGTTGAGCTTGTCGTCCCGAGCCCACGGCCAGGTGGTCAGCTGGTTCCCGAGGAACGACACCCCTTTCTCGTCCACCTTGAGGCCGGTGAAATCCGTTTTGACGGCGGTCGCGCCGCCTCCCCAGATTCCCCCGCTCACCTTTGCGGTGTCCCATCCGGCACTGAAGCCGTTGACGGTGACCGAGATGTCGTTGACCTTCTTCTTGAGATGGTCGTAGTCGGCTTTGAACCACAGCTGGTTGGGGAGAAGGTCGCTGTTGTTCTTGTCGGTGTACTCGCTGGTGCCCATGGCGCGCTCTCACCTGCCTTTATTGTCTACTTCGTGTGCAAAATCGGGTCTGTGCGGCTCCCTACGGATTGTGTAGGCTTCCGCCGGAGAGGCTTCCTGCTTCTTCGAGGTTCAGAAGGAGGTCTGCGTGGGCTGGTTCGGAGCGAACATCGGGTGGATCGTTTACCTGCTCATCATGTCCATCTTGTTCGGCGCCCTGATTTGGCCGTTCGGTATCAGGCCCCTGCTTGTGGATCGTGTGCTGAGGAAATCAGGGGTAGCTGCCAAGGCTGAATGTGTGGACTATTACTGGTCGGAAAGCAGGGTGTCGGAGCGTTTCGTCTTCACTGTTGCGAGCGGCAGGCAAGTGTCCTACCGCACACCCCTTCGCGGCCATCGGATATCCGAGACCGGGGAGATCGTGGATCTGGTATACGACCCCAGGGCGCCGCATCGCAGGGCGCGCACCGTGCGGGAGCTCTCGACGAAATCCCCGGCAGGTTTTCCGCTGTGGGGAGGGATCATCCTGGCCGTGCTGATAAACGCTTTCTTCTTGGCCGTCTGGCTGTGACGTCCGGGATGTGATGGGCCGACTCGTGCAGCCGAAACCGCGTCATGCGAAAAATGCGGCCATTTTTCGGTCCAGATCGCCGGACGCGTCGAGGTCGGATTCCGGAGGAACTTCCTCCGTTATGGAGTGGTCGGCGCCCGGGCGCGGGACCGGTTCCGGGTAGTCCAGGGGATCCGCGTCCTCGTCGGTGTGGAGGGTGCCGGTCATCCAGTTGGCGACGGCTAGGTGGTCCACTACGGCCGCGAGCAAGTGTTCCGCCGGCCCCCAGTCCATGGCTTCGCCATGGAGGTCGCGGTTGACGGCGCTGTCGCGTGGGAGGTGCTTGACCAGCACCGTGAGGCGGCGGGAGGAGAGCCGTCCGCGGTGCCAGTCGAGCAGGTCCACGCCGTAGTGCCGCAGCAGGTCCGCTTCGAGAGCCTCGGCGTGTTCGTCTACGAACGCGTCGAGGCTCAGTCTTCCCCCAGGCCGAGCCCGGTCTCCTTGCCGTAGGACTCCAGGATCGCGGCGATGTCCTGCATCGTCACGTCGTGCTCGGCGAAGCGGGCGTACTGCTTCTCGCCCATGAGCAGGGCCAGCAGGCCGTCCACGTCGTTGTCGTCGAGGTCGCGCAGTGCGCGTGCCGTGCGGTGGTTGATCTCCGTGGGGAGTTCGAAGGTGTCGCCGTCGAGGGTGAAGGACCAGGCTCGGCCGTGGGCCTCCAGGCGCTGGGCGCGGGCGGCGTTGACGTCGAACGAGGGCATGGGGTCGCTCCTTGAGAGGTAGAGAGGGGGCGGGCGCCGCCGGTGGCCGGCGGCGCCCGCGTTCAAGCCGGGGCCCCGGAGGGGCCGCGGGTCACTTCGCCGGGGCCGCCGCGTACGCCTTGTCCTTCATCAGCCAGGTCGCTAGCGGCGCCCCCGGCTTCGTGGACAGCGCCGTGAAGGTCACGCCGAGCTTCACCGCACCCTTGCGGTTGAGGTCGAAGTCGTCGCTGGTGGTCACCAGGCCGCGCGGCACGACGAACCGGTAGCGGATCTCGCTGCCGTCGGTGAACTCCAGGGCCAGGGCGCGCTCGTCCTCGCCCTGGTCGCCGTCCACGTCGTACTTGTAGACGCCGGAGTTCGGGGCGGTCTCGCCGACCGCGCCGCCGCCGAAGAAGAACGGCAGGGTGTCCTCGTTGAGCTGGAGCATGCCGAACTTCAGGGTCAGCTCGCGCTCGGTGTAGATGGTGCGCGCCGGGGTCAGCGACTGCCAGGTGTCGATGTTGGCGGTCTTGCCCTTGCGGCCGAACTTCACGCCGTCCGTGCTGGTGTAGCCCAGGTCGTGCCAGGCCGGGCCCCAGTCGGTGGCGATGTCGGCCGGCGCGTCCGTGCCGACCTTGGCGATGAGGACGCGGCCGGTGCCGGCGACGCGGATCTCGCTCGGGTTCATACCGGGCATGGGTTTCTCCTTGAGTGTGGAGTGAGAGGTGAGGGTGTGAGAAAGGGAAAGCCCCGCCGGGACCGGCGGGGCTTCGTGAGAGGAAACGTCGTGCGAGGGGGAACGGCCGGGCTTCAGGCGGGGCGGAGTGAGAGCCACACCGTCGTGCGGTAGCGGTTCGCGCCCGGCCGGTTGTAGTCCGGGAACCAGCGGACCGCCTCCGTCTCGACGACGTCGGTCACCACCGCCGTCCCGTACGCCGTCCCGCGCAACTGCAGCAGCGCGGTGCGGACCAGCAGGGACAGCGTGTGCGCCGCCGTCTTGTCCGGGCCGTACACCTCCAACTCCACCAGTGGCTGGTCGAGATGGAGGTCGTCCACCCAGGCGCCGCCGGTCCGTGAGACCAGCACCGCCTTCTGTGTGCCGTCGAACGGGGTCGGCGGCCGGTTGTCCACGGCCACCCCGGCCAGCTCCGAACGGAGCCTGAGGTGGTCGATGATGAGGCGTTCCACGTCGGGGAACGAGATCGGGGCTTCCATTACATGGGTGCTCCTTTCGGCGCGGGCGCGTCGAGCGGACGGACGGCACCGTCGTGCGCGTGCCGTGCGGAGGGAGGAAGGGTGGCCGCATCACCGGTTCGCCGGCCGCCCGCCCAACGCGAAGCGGCGGATGCCGTGGCCCGGGGTCCGGGCACAGCTCCGCCGCTGCATCTATTGTGAACCACTTCGCGCGAACGCGCAACAACAACTTTCGCGCTCGCGCGTTACGGGCTCCGCTCCGGCTCCCGGACGACGTTCCCCGGCTCGTCCAGCCACACCCGCCCGCCCGTGCGGTCCACCGTGAGGCCGAAGCGTTCCGGTCCCGGCCGGCCCCGCGCCGCCCACCAGCGGTACGCCGCCTCCGCCTCGTCCCAGAGGCGGCGCGGACCGCCCTGCCAGACGAGCGTCGTCAGGTCCGGCTCGGACCGGAAGAGGACGCAGGCCCAGGACGGGTCCCCGTCGCCGAGTCCCTGGAGCCAGACCGCCCTGCCGTAGCGCCGTCTGGTGTCGGCCTGTTGGCGCACGTCGTGCAGTCTGATGCCCAGGGCGAACGTCGCGGCGTCGAACTCCGCTTCCCCGAGGCGGGTCGAGGAGACGTCCCCGAGCGTGGTCACGTCGATGAGCGGGGGTGGATCCGCGGCCGGGGGTGGCTGTGCGCGAGGTGGTCCCTGGTGCCGCGCCGACGGCGTGAAGCGGCCCTCCGCCCTCTCGCCGTCGGCCGACACGACCAGCGTGACGAGTGCCTCCTGCGCGCTGAACGGCGTCCGCCAGGGCGCGACGAGTATCGCGCCGGGTCGGACGGTCGTCACATCCGCGTACGTGACGCTCCTGATGACGGCGTTCACGCGGCCACCGCCACCCGGCGGCGGAGGAGGCGGCCGCGCTCCTCCAGGAACCGCGTGCCCAGCACCGCGATCGCCGTCGCCGCCGCGACCGCGCGCTCGGTACCGGTCTTCACCGGCTCCTCCGGCAGCCGCAGCGGCCCGTACGCGCCGTACCGCTCCACGCCGCACGCGACGCACCGGCGGATCCCGCCCGCGCCGGCCGCCCAGCCCTCGCCGTGCGCGCAGTTCCGGACGAGCCGGCCCGTCGTCGCCCGCACGGTGCCCGCGCTCATCGCGGCCCCCGCGCCAGGCCCGCGGCCGCCCGCTCGTCCCGCGTCGCCAGTCGCAGCGCCTCCACCGGCGCCTCCCACTCCCGGCCGCCGCCCGGCGGTCTGACGTAGACGCTGCCGCCCGCCTGCGCCATGACCTGTGCGAGCTTCGCGCTCCGCGTGTCCACCACGTAGGTGCCTTCGCGGTACGTCATGGGGGGTTCCCTTCGAGTCGTGCGATTCCGATGCGGCTCCCAGCGTGGGGCGCCGCCGCTAGCCTCGGGAAGGGGCTCGATCCGCACAACGACGTTGTACGCAAGGGGAGTTAACCTACGGCCAAGGCCGGTGGCGAGGCGCGGCACTGCCAGCCGAAGTTCGGCTGGCGCTTCTTCGGCAGGGAGCTGAAGCGCCGGCGCGAGGCCGCGAAGCTGTCACAGGACGAACTGGGCGCGAAGGTCATCTGCTCCGGCTCGTACATCGGCCAGTTCGAGAAGGCGATTCGCAAGCCCCAACTGGAGATCGCTGTGCGGCTCGACGCGGTGCTGGGGACCGACGGGTTGTTCACGCGGATGTGTGAAGAGCTCATCGACGCCCCGTCGAACGCCTTCTGCTTCGCGGAGGTGGCCTACCTCCAAGAGCGGGCCACCGGCATCAGGGAGTACGCCCCGATTTTCGTGCCGGGCCTTTTGCAGACGGCCGCCTATGCGCGCGCCGTCTTCCTGGGGGGACGCCCTTTCGCGAGCGAGGAGGACATCGAGTCCCGGGTGACGAGCCGCTTGGCGCGGGCGCACATCCTTCGCGGCCCGACAAAGCCCTTGTTGTGGGCTCTCCTCGACGAGAGCGTCATCCGTCGCAAGGTCGGGAGCGCTGCCGCTATGCATGAGCAGCTCACGCACCTCACCGCATTGGCGCGCCAGCGCCAGGTCGGGCTGCAGGTGTTGCCGTTCGATGCGGGAAGTCCCTTGCTGGACGGTGCGCTCACGCTCATGGCGTTCGAGGACGCGCCGCCGGTGGCGTACAGCGAAGGGCACCTGAGTGGAAACCTCCTGGACGATCCCTCCGCGGTCGAGGAGTGCGAGCGCTCCTACGATTTCGCTACAGCCGTCGCGTTGTCACCAGCCGCGTCCTTGTCGCTGATCACGTCGGTCGCAGAGGAGTACGCACATGAGTGCTGCGCCTGAACCGGGAACCATGGCGTGGCGGAAGAGTCGCCACAAAGCGGCGGACGGCAAGGTTGGAGGCAGCAACAACTGCCTGGTAGTCGTCGGCACCGCCGCCGACAACGGTCTTGTTGTCCCCGGCCTTCTCATGCCCGCCCCGGCCTGGACCGCCTTCCTCAGCGATCTCAAAAGCTGAGCGGTCGCGACAGCGCGTCGCGGACCTCCGCCGCGCCCGTCTCCACCTCGCGGTACCAGTCGGTGACGTCGTCCTCGTCGTCGTTGATTTCGACGCGGCCGGCGTCCAGCTCGCGCAGCCGGTCCGTGAGGGCGTTGAGGCGGGCCTCCAGTGCGAACCGCCCGGGGAACGAGCTCCTAGCCCAGAGGAGGTCGTTGCGTGCCGCCGTCACCGCCGCGTGGGCGCGGGCGCGGACCGGCGGGAGGGCGACCCGGAGTTCGTGGAGCTTCGTCCGGACCTCCGTCAGGGCGGCGAGCGTCTCCTCGAGCCGGCTCGCGGGATCCTCGGTCTGTTCGGCCCAGGACTCGAAGTAGTGGACGGCGAGGTCGATGTGGTCCGGGTCGGAGACCTCGTGGTTCGCCCACTCGTCACATGTCCGCGTGTAGTCGGCGAACAACTGCCGGCAGCTCTCCAGCGTGCCCGCGACCTCGGCGAGCGCCTCCCGCGTCGAGCTGGTGGGCATGCCGTCACCGTGGCCACAGATCGCCAGGAGCGCACGGTGGAGGCCGTCGATGCGCTCGGCCGTCTCGGCCATGCGCCGGTGCGCGTCCGCTGCCGCCTCCATCGCGACGGCGAGCCGCCGCTCCGCGTCCGCCAGCCGTCGTTTCCGCCCCCACACGTCCGGTCTCCCCACCCTCGTCGGTCCTCCGTCACGCGACCGCCGCTCCCCCGACCGGCGCGCCTGTGACGGCACCGTCGCAGACCGTTGGCCGGTCGGGACGGTCTGTCAGTCTCTCGGGTTAGGTTATGGGGAATCGCACGCCCGTTTGACGGCCCGTCGCGGCAGCGGCGGGATCGGGCGGAGGGCGTGTATCGGGGGGCCGAGCCAATAACGAGACGGACAGCACCTGGGGGTGGCATGAGCGAGCGGTTCGTGATGCGTGGGGGAATCATCCGGTGAGCGCGCACAGCGACCGTCTCGCCGATGTCGTGGCGGCGACCGTCGAGGTGGCGGCCGAGTCCGGGCACGCGGGTTCGTTCACCGACGAGGTGGCGCAGGCGCTCACCGCGGTCGTGGGCAAGGTCGCCGCCCGGGTCGCGGACGACGCGGAGCTGAGCGGATTCGTCAGCGGGTGGCAGGAGGCGGTGCAGACGATGGAAGCGGAGGACGGGGCCGCTCCGGCCCGGGTGTTCCGCATCCATCAGGCCGAGGACTGAGGGTTCCGCCGGGGCCGGGGAGTGAGGGCCGCCGTCCGCATCGGCGTTCGGCACACGCGCGGCGCCCGGCACATGCGCGGCGCCCGGCACATGCGCGGCGCCCGGCACATGCGCGGCGCCCGGCACATACGCGGCGCCCGGCACACGCGCGGAAGCGCCCTGCCCGTCGGGGCAGGGCGCTTCCGTGGCGCGTCGCGTCCGGCGTCAGACCGGCGGGCGGAGCGTGTGGGCCCGGCGGGTGGCCCGTTCGGCGGCGAAGACGTCCTCCAGGCGGAAGAGGTTGGCGCGGCCCTGCCGGCCCGCCGGCGTCAGGTGGCCGAGCTGGACCCACTTCCGTACCGCGTCCTGGCTCACCCCCGCTTCGCGCGCCGCCATGGCGGTGGTGATGAGCGTGGCGGCGGCCGGGAGCGCCGGGATGTGCTTGAGCATCAGGCGTTCTCCCCGGTCTCGTCCGCCCCGTCGGCCGCCGCGAGCTGCCACTCCGCCCGCGTCCACTGGTGCCGGTGGGAGGCGTCCGTGCGGCAGGCGCACGCCGGGTCGGCGCACCGGCAGCCCGGGTTGACGCACAGGACGGCCTCGCGCTGGGGGAAGACGCGGAGGGACACCGAACCGCAGTGCCGGCAGCGGCCCTCGACCCGGACCGGCGGGTCCGCCTCGCCCAGCGCGACCGAGCAACGGCCGGCCATCCGGCGTGCCTCGCTCCGGATGTGCTCGTCGAGGAGGGGGTCGGCGGCGGCCCGGTCCAGCAGGCCGGTGATCCGGACCAGCCGCTGGTCCACCGTGCCCCGCGGCGGGCGAGGCAGCCGCAGCCGTTCACAGACCGCTTCCTCCAGCTCGATCACGCCGTCGGTGATGTCGCGGATGGTGTCGGAGACGAAGAGGCGGACGACCGTGCCGGGAGCCGAGCGCGTACGGCGGCCGGTGGGGGAGAGAGCGGTACCGCGACTCGGGGCGAGCTCCTTGCTCAGCTCGGGGAACTGGCGTCGGAGGACGCCCAGCCATACAGCGGCGCTGCGGGGGCGGCTGGGGCTGTCGGTCATGACTGCTCCTGCGGGTGCGGGTGCGGGTGCGGGTGCGGGGTGCGGAGGGGGAAGCGGGGAAGGGGAAACGGGGAAGTGGGGAAGTGGGGAAGCGCGAGATGTGGAGGAAATGTGAGGGACGGAAGAGCAAGGCGAGTCCCCAGGGGCTGTAGCGCACCCCTGAGGTGTTCCGCGTACCGCCACCGTAGCGACCGTGCGTGCGAGCGCGCAACACACATCTTCTTCGCGCTGCCTGCGCATGTTGTTCGCCAAAGTTTGAGACGTCTTACGCACCCTGTCCTTGCGTGCGCGAACGACCGGTAGGGTCGGAAGCGCGGAGGGAGTGTGTGGAATGGCCAACAGGGGTACAGAGATCGAACGGTTCGCGTCCTGGGTCGAGGACCTGATGCGGGAACGCGGTTACGACATCGACAGCCCACGTGGCGGCGGCCGTACGCGGCTGGCCGAGGACGCCGGAGTGCACCGCGCCGCGGTCACCCGGCTGTTGCAGCGGCAGAGCATGCCGGACCTGGAGACGATGCGCGGCCTGGCCCGGGTGCTCGGTGTCGGACTGCGCGACATGCTGATCCGGTCCGGCCGGGCCTCCGAGTCGGAGCTGCCGCTACCGGGCTCCGGGCCGGAGGAGCCGACGGCCGGCGGGCGAGGGCGGGTGACGCCCGAGGAGGCAGCCGCGCTGCTCGGCATCCCCGGCAGTCACCGGCGGCAGTTCGTGGAGATGACGGAGATGATCCTCACGGTCAGCGGAGCGGCCGAGGGCGATCAGCGGCGGCGCGGCACCGGGGCGTCCGGGCGTGGCTGACCGGGACGCTTCCGGCTGAGACGCGTCCGGCCGGGACGCGTCCGGCCGATGCGCGGTCGGCCGGGATCCCGGGCGACCGGGATGGCGGGCCGCCGGGGGTGTCGCCGGTCACCTCGGCCGCCGCGGCCGGTCGCCGCCCCCTCGGGTCGTCTCGGGTCGCCTCTGGTCGTCTCGGGCCGTTTCGGGCCGCCCCCGTGCCGCTCTCGACTGCCTGCCGACCACCCGCCGACCGCCTGTCGATCGTCTGCCGATCGCCTGTCAGTCGCGCCGCGACCGCCCGCCGAGCACCCCCCACCCGCCGGTCGTGGTGGACCGGGACATCGTTCATACTGGACATACGCCGCACATCGGTACGTCCTCCGCGTGTGCATTTGTTTTGACCGCAGCCCATGCGGTAGGTACGCTCTGACCTTGTGCCTGGGGTGTCCCTGGGCTCTTGTGCGTGCCTTCGAACCGCACAAGAGGCCGGGTCCGGACGGTCCTCCGTGGTCCCGGACGGTTCAAAGACATCGAAATCTGCGCCGAACCGCCATCGGCGGGGGTATGCAGCCTCGACACACCCGACCGCGTGGGTCGGGGGTAGTCCCAGGTTAGTTTTATCGTGATCGGCACACAGAAACCGGAGAAACGGTGCCTACGATCCAGCAGCTGGTCCGAAAGGGCCGGCAGGACAAGGTCGAGAAGAACAAGACGCCCGCACTCGAGGGTTCGCCCCAGCGTCGTGGCGTCTGCACGCGTGTTTTCACGACCACCCCGAAGAAGCCGAACTCGGCCCTGCGTAAGGTCGCGCGTGTGCGTCTGACCAGCGGCATCGAGGTCACCGCTTACATTCCGGGTGAGGGCCACAACCTGCAGGAGCACTCCATCGTGCTCGTGCGCGGCGGCCGTGTGAAGGACCTGCCGGGCGTTCGCTACAAGATCATCCGTGGCTCGCTCGACACCCAGGGCGTCAAGAACCGCAAGCAGGCTCGCAGCCGCTACGGCGCCAAGAAGGAGAAGTAAGAATGCCTCGTAAGGGCCCCGCCCCGAAGCGCCCGGTCATCATCGACCCGGTCTACGGTTCTCCTCTTGTCACGTCCCTGATCAACAAGATCCTGCTGCACGGCAAGCGCTCCACCGCCGAGCGCATTGTGTACGGCGCCATGGAGGGTCTCCGCGAGAAGACCGGCAACGACCCGGTCATCACGCTGAAGCGCGCGCTTGAGAACGTCAAGCCCGCCCTCGAGGTCAAGTCCCGCCGTGTCGGTGGCGCGACCTACCAGGTTCCGGTCGAGGTCCGTCCGGGCCGCGCCTCCACCCTGGCGCTGCGCTGGCTGGTCGGTTACTCCCGCGCCCGTCGCGAGAAGACCATGACCGAGCGCCTCATGAACGAGCTGCTGGACGCTTCGAACGGTCTCGGCGCCTCGGTCAAGAAGCGTGAGGACACGCACAAGATGGCCGAGTCCAACAAGGCCTTCGCGCACTACCGCTGGTAGTCGCTACCCCCATCGAGAACCGAGAGAAGACTGAGCCATATGGCCACCACTTCGCTTGACCTGGCCAAGGTCCGCAACATCGGGATCATGGCCCACATCGACGCGGGCAAGACGACCACCACCGAGCGGATCCTGTTCTACACCGGTGTCTCGTACAAGATCGGTGAGGTCCACGACGGCGCTGCCACGATGGACTGGATGGAGCAGGAGCAGGAGCGCGGCATCACCATCACGTCCGCCGCGACGACCTGCCACTGGCCGCTCGAGAACGTCGATCACACGATCAACATCATCGACACCCCGGGCCACGTCGACTTCACCGTCGAGGTGGAGCGCTCGCTGCGCGTGCTCGACGGTGCCGTGACGGTGTTCGACGGCGTGGCCGGTGTCGAGCCGCAGTCCGAGACGGTGTGGCGTCAGGCCGACCGTTACGGCGTGCCGCGCATCTGCTTCGTCAACAAGCTCGACCGGACCGGTGCCGAGTTCCACCGCTGCGTCGACATGATCGTGGACCGCCTCGGCGCGACCCCGATCGTCATGCAGCTCCCGATCGGTGCCGAGGCCGACTTCAAGGGCGTCATCGACCTGGTCCGCATGAAGGCCCTGGTCTGGTCCGCGGAAGCCGCCAAGGGCGAGATGTACGACGTCGTCGACATCCCGGACACCCACGTGGAGGCCGCCGACGAGTGGCGCGGCAAGCTCCTCGAGGCCGTCGCCGAGAACGACGAAGAGATGATGGAGCTGTTCCTGGAGGGCACCGAGCCCACCGAAGAGCAGCTTTACGCGGCCATCCGCCGCATCACCATCAACTCCGGCAAGGGTGGCAGCACCACCGTCACCCCGGTGTTCTGCGGTACCGCGTTCAAGAACAAGGGCGTTCAGCCCCTGCTCGACGCCGTCGTCCGCTACCTGCCGTCGCCGCTCGACATCGAGGCGATCGAGGGCCACGCGGTCAACGACCCCGACGAGGTCGTCAAGCGCAAGCCTTCCGACGACGAGCCGTTCTCCGGTCTTGCCTTCAAGATCATGAGCGACCCGCACCTCGGCAAGCTCACCTTCGTCCGGGTTTACTCGGGCCGCATGGAGGCCGGCACTCAGGTGCAGAACTCCGTGAAGGGCAAGAAGGAGCGCATCGGCAAGATCTACCGGATGCACGCGAACAAGCGTGAGGAGATCGACTCGGTGGGTGCCGGCGACATCGTCGCCGTCATGGGTCTGAAGCAGACCACCACCGGCGAGACCCTCTGCGACGCCGCGAAGCCGGTCATCCTCGAGTCCATGGACTTCCCGGCTCCGGTGATCCAGGTCGCCATCGAGCCGAAGTCCAAGGGCGACCAGGAGAAGCTGGGTGTCGCCATCCAGCGCCTGGCCGAGGAGGACCCGTCCTTCCAGGTCCACACGGACGAGGAGACGGGCCAGACCATCATCGCGGGTATGGGCGAGCTGCACCTCGACGTGCTGGTCGACCGTATGAAGCGTGAGTTCAAGGTCGAGGCCAACGTCGGCAAGCCGCAGGTCGCGTACCGCGAGACGATCCGCAAGGCCGTCGAGCGCATCGACTACACCCACAAGAAGCAGACCGGTGGTTCCGGTCAGTTCGCGAAGGTCCAGATCGCGATCGAGCCTCTTGAGGGTGACGGCTACGAGTTCGAGAACAAGGTCACCGGTGGCCGCATCCCGCGGGAGTACATCCCGTCGGTGGACGCGGGCTGCCAGGAGGCCATGGAGTTCGGCGTGCTGGCCGGCTACCCGCTGACCGGCGTCAAGGTGACGCTGCTCGACGGTGCCTACCACGATGTCGACTCCTCCGAGCTCGCCTTCAAGATCGCCGGTTCCATGGCGTTCAAGGAGGGTGCCCGCAAGGCGTCGCCGGCTCTGCTCGAGCCGATGATGTCGGTCGAGGTCACCACCCCCGAGGACTACATGGGTGACGTGATCGGTGACATCAACTCCCGCCGTGGCCAGATCCAGGCCATGGAGGACCGTCACGGCGCCAAGCTCGTCAAGGGCCTGGTTCCGCTGTCGGAGATGTTCGGCTACGTCGGAGACCTCCGCAGCAAGACGTCGGGTCGCGCAAGCTACTCGATGCAGTTCGACTCCTACGCCGAGGTTCCCCGGAACGTCGCCGAGGAGATCATCGCGAAGGCCAAGGGCGAGTAACCGGCTCCCGTCTCCACAGACGGGGCTGACGCCTTAGGCTTGACACCGAACGTCGGGGCATACCGCCGCGAATCGTGAGGAACCCGGTCCTACCGGTACCTCTCGGCGCGCGGCGGGTGCCCCGCCGGACGGCACCCCAGCAAAGATCCCTGGCGCCGTAACGTAAGGCGTACAGAACCACTCCCAGGAGGACCCCAGTGGCGAAGGCGAAGTTCGAGCGGACTAAGCCGCACGTCAACATCGGCACCATCGGTCACGTCGACCACGGTAAGACCACTCTTACCGCGGCGATCACCAAGGTGCTGCACGACGCGCACCCGGAGCTGAACCCCTTCACGCCGTTCGACCAGATCGACAAGGCGCCTGAGGAGCGGCAGCGCGGTATCACCATCTCCATCGCGCACGTCGAGTACCAGACCGAGTCGCGTCACTACGCCCACGTCGACTGCCCGGGTCACGCGGACTACATCAAGAACATGATCACCGGTGCCGCCCAGATGGACGGCGCGATCCTCGTGGTCGCCGCGACCGACGGTCCGATGCCGCAGACCAAGGAGCACGTGCTCCTGGCCCGCCAGTCCGGCGTTCCGTACATCGTCGTCGCCCTGAACAAGGCCGACATGGTGGACGACGAGGAGATCCTGGAGCTCGTCGAGCTCGAGGTCCGTGAGCTCCTCAACGAGTACGAGTTCCCGGGCGACGACGCTCCGGTCGTCAAGGTCTCGGCGCTGAAGGCGCTCGAGGGCGACGCCGAGTGGGGCCAGTCGGTCATGAACCTCATGAACGCCGTCGACGAGCACATCCCGCAGCCCGAGCGTGACGTCGACAAGCCGTTCCTGATGCCGATCGAGGACGTCTTCACGATCACCGGTCGTGGCACCGTCGTCACCGGTCGTATCGAGCGCGGTGTCCTGAAGGTCAACGAGACCGTCGACATCATCGGCATCAAGACCGAGAAGACCACCACCACGGTCACCGGTATCGAGATGTTCCGCAAGCTGCTCGACGAGGGCCAGGCCGGTGAGAACGTCGGTCTGCTCCTCCGTGGCATCAAGCGCGAGGACGTCGAGCGCGGCCAGTGCATCATCAAGCCGGGTTCGGTCACCCCGCACACCGAGTTCGAGGCCACGGCCTACATCCTGTCGAAGGACGAGGGTGGCCGTCACACCCCGTTTTTCAACAACTACCGTCCGCAGTTCTACTTCCGTACGACTGACGTGACCGGTGTTGTGACCCTCAAGGAGGGCACGGAGATGGTCATGCCCGGCGACAACGCCGAGATGTCCGTCTCCCTGATCCAGCCCGTCGCGATGGAGGAGGGCCTGCGCTTCACCATCCGTGAGGGCGGCCGCACCGTCGGCGCCGGCCAGGTCACCAAGATCGTCAAGTAAGTCCTCTTACTTGCAGGTCTGAGACCTTTCGGGTCTGAGCGGGCCCGCACATCTTCGGATGTGCGGGCCCGCTTTTTTGTGCCCGGAGGCCTTCAGGTCCCCGCGGTCAGGCGGGTGCGCAGGTCGCGGCGGTGCTTGATGCGGTACTTGCGGTAGACGCGGGTGAGGTGCTGCTCGACCGTGCTCACCGCGATGGACAGCTCGGCCGCCACCTCCCGGTTGGACAGGCCCCGGGCCGCGAGCGTGGCCACGCGCCGCTCGGCTCCGGTGAGGACGACACGGTCGCCCGGGGCCGGGGCCGGGGGCGGAGGCGGCGCCGGGGGTTCCTCTATGCCGCAGGCGAGGGCGGCCTCGCGGGCCTGGTCCAGCAGGGGGCGCGCCGTGGCCTCGTCGCCCAGGTCCCGGTGGGCGCGGCCCAGCTCCGCGAGCACGCGGGCCGTGCCGTAGCGGTCGCCGCAGGTCCGGTACAGCTCCAGGGCGCGAGCCAGCGTCGCCGGGCGGTGCTCCGGCGGCCCGGCGACGGCCAGGACGCGCAGCGCGCCGGCGCGGGCCCGGGGGCGGCGGTGGACGGGGTCGGCGTGGCGGTCGTCCAGCAGCCGGACGGCCCGTTCGGGGCGGCCCAGGGCCAGCCAGGCCTCGGCGGCACCGGCCCGCCAGGGTGCCAGGGCGGGAGTGTCCAGGCCCCAGCCGCGCAGCGTCTCGCCACAGGAGACGAAGCAGGCCAGCGCCTCGCGCGGGCGGCCCAGGGCGAGCTGGTTCAGCCCCCGGGCGTACTGGTGGGGGACGGTGAAGACCGTCCGGTGCGTCGGGTCGGGGAGCGGCCGCTCCAGGACCGACGTGGCCGTGTCGTGGTCCCCGAGGGCGGTGTACGTCTCGGCGAGGACGGCCAGCGGGAAGGCGAGCGCCGTCCCCCAGCCCGGCTCGGGCATCAGCTCCAGAGCCCGGACGCCGTGCTCGCGGGCGGCGGCCAGCTCGCCCCTGCGCAGCAGGACGAACGCCCTGGTCTGGTGCAGCAAGGCGGCCCGGACGGGGGTCAGGGCGCTCGGGCGGCCGGCGAGGAAGCGGGCGCTCCAGGCGTCCGCGGGGTCGAGACGGTCGACGAACGTCAGCGCCTGGACGGCGACGACCACGGCGTCCGGCCGGTGCTCGAAGACGCCGGGGGAGCGCAGGACGCGTTCCGCGGCGGCGGCCACGGCGTCGGGGGTGCCGCCGGTCAGGGCGGTGCGCAGAGTCCGGGCCGCGATCACTTCCGGGGGGTGGGGGCGTGCCCCGGGCGCGGGGGCGGGGTGATCGCCGGACCTCGGGGTGGGGTGGTTCGCGGTGGTCGGAGTGAAGGCGGGGGCCGATATGAGGGCGGGGCCGGGGGCCGGGTCGGTTTCGGGGGTCGGGTCCGGGTACGGGGCGGATCCGTGGTCGGCTTCGGGGGTCGGGTCCGGGGCCGGGGCGGTCTCGGGGCCGAGGTGGAGGACCGCGGGCAGCCAGGGGAGGGCGCCCGGGTAGGTGACGGCCAGCCGCAGTCGGGTCACGGCCAGTTCGGTGGCGTACCGCGGGTCGTCGTCCTCCGCCGGCAGGACCTCCGCGGCCGTGATCGCCTCGTCCTCGCGGCCGTGCCAGAGCAGGGCCTGGATCAGGTGGAGGGTCGCGCGGGGCGGCAGCAGGCCGGTGCGGGCGTGTCCGACGAGCGCCCGGAGCTGGGCGACGACCCCCTGCGGATCGAGCCGCCAGGCGACCCCCACCACGGCCAGCCGGTCCGCGAGGCCCTGCGGCGAGTCGTCCGCGCGGAGCACGGCACAGCGCAGGTGGCGGGCGGCCAGGTCGGCGTCGCCGGCCGCCAGGTGTTCCTCCGCCGCCGCGCGCAACAGCGGCGCCTCCCAGCTCTCGCCGAGCGGGGCACCGGCCAGCAGTTGGGCGGCGACCGCGACGGCCGGGGCGCCCTGGGCGTGCAGCGCACGGGCGGCACGGGCGCGCAGGGCGGTGTGGGCGGCCGGGGAGAGGTCGGCGAGCAGGGCCTCGTCGACGGCGGGGTGGCGGGGGCGGCCGGAGCCGGCGTCGTAGAGGGCCGACGCGGTGAGGGCCTCCAGAGCGGGGCGGACGGCGCGGGGGGTGAGGGCCGCGGTGCCGGCGAGGAGGGTGGTGGTCTCGGGGGTGCCAGTGGTGGGGCCGGCGGCGGGGGTGTCGGTGACGGGGGCGTCGGTGACGGCAGGCGTGGTCGTGTGGTGAGTGCTGGTAGTGCTTGTGGTTCGTGTGGTGATTGCGGCGTCTGTGGTGCCTGCGGTGGCTTGCGGGCCGAGGATCGCCATGGCCCGGGCCACGGCCAGCGCGTCGGCACCGCTGCGGTGGGCGCAGGCCAGGACGGCGGCCCGGTACGCCGGGCCGGGGGCCGGGAGCGCGGATCCGGCGGCGGGGGCCGCGGCCGTGTCGTCCAGCAGGGCGTGGAGGAGGAGCGGGTTGCCGCCCGTCAGGCGGTGGAGGTGCGCGGTGAGGCGGACTGCCGCCGGTTCGCCCAGGCGGTGGGCGGCGATCCGGGCCACGGCGCGCGGACCGAGTGGTGCGAGGTGCAGGTGGCGCGTTCGAGGCTGGTACTGGAGTTCGCCCAGCAGGGTGCGGTGCGCCGTGCCGTGCGGCGCCTCGGTGACGACGAGGGCGGCGCGGGCCGTGCGCAGCCTTCGGACGAGGTAGAGGAGGCACTGCTGGGACGCGTGATCCGTGTAGTGGAGGTCGTCCACACAGAGGAGGAGGGGCTGCTCGGCCGTCAGGTCCAGGGCCGCTTGGTGGACACGGCGGAGGAGGGGCGGGGGGACGGGGAGTGGAGGGTCGTCCGCTCCTGGCGGGCTCAACTCCGATGTGAGCAGGTCGAGTTCCGGGAGGAGCTGGTCCATCAGCGCGTAGGGGAAGGGCTGTTCGGCGGGGCTGCCGAGGGCCGTGCGGACCGCGAAGCCGTGTTCGGCCGCCCGGACGCGGAGAGCGTGCAGCAGCTCCGTCTTGCCGAGGGCCGTGGCGCCGTGGACGACCGCGAAGGCGCCGGTGCCGCGGGCGCTTTCCGCCAGGGCCGCGGAGAGGGTGGCCAGTTCGGCTTCGCGGTCGACGAGCATTGGGTGCGCCCTTCCCCCGGGTGAGGCGGCCTCCGGTACGGCGGGGCAGCACGATAGCAAGGTGGGTGGGGGTGTGCCCCTGTCCCGCCCTTTCGCCGTTTCCTGCGGTGGGGTGCCCCCGCGTCCCCCCTCACCGCGCCGCGCGCGGTGTAGTCCGCCCCTGTCCCTCCCTTTCGCCGTTTCTCGCAGGGGCTGCGCCCCCGCACCCCCCGAGCGCACCTGCGGTGCGCGTCCTCAAGCGCCGGACGGGCTGGAGGGGGGCGGGGGTGGGTGGGGTGCGCGCTTCACACGCTGCCCTCAAGCGCCGGACGGGCTGGAGGGGGCCGGGGCGGGCGGGCTAGCCCGTTTCCGGGCGCCAGATCCAGGGGCTCGCGTCCGGGGAGAGGCCCACCACGCACAGGCGGTGGGCGCCGTCCGTGTGGAGGGCCGGGGTGGCCACGGGGATCGGCTGGTGGTCGGCGACGGTGGGGCGGGTGTCGTCGGAGGCGGCGTCGATGACCTGGGCGCGGCCTTCGAGGTCCTTGCCGAGGACCATCAGGGCGTCCCGGTGGCCGCGCAGCGGCAGGGCGTGGGCGGCGAGCGGGCCGTAGCCGGTGAGATCGCGGACCGCGGAGTCCTTGAGCTCCTCCGTGCCCGCGCCGCCGGTGAGGCGGTACGCCTGGGGGCGGCCCTGGGCCGGTTGCCGGTAGACGATCACGAGCTTGCCGTCGTCGCCCGGGTGGGCGGCCACCGGGTCGCCCGCGGGCTTGGGCAGGTCGTCCAGGGGCAGGAAGCGCATCGGCTTGCCGGGGCCGTCCTGGCTCCAGTGGTGGACGGTGTCGCGGCCGACGCCGAGGACGTGGATGCGGCGCTCCCCGTCCAGCGCGACGGTCAGGCCTTCCTGGATGTCCTGGCCGCCGAGGTTGCGCCACTTGCCCCACTTGCCGTTGCGCTCGCGCACCCGGGTGGAGACGCCCTTGCCGGCGTTGCGGACGAACAGGTGGACCCGTCCGTCGGCGTCGGTGACCGCCGCCGGGATGCCGACCCGGCGGCCCCGGTCGGAGTCGTGCTCGGGGTTGCCGAGGCCGGCCCAGCCGGTGAAGGGGCCGTCGGGGGTGCGCTGGCCCAGGACGACGATCTCGCGGGTGTCGGCGCGGCCCTCGCCCTCCAGGGCGGAGAACCGGAGCGCGAAGACCAGGCGGCGGCCCTCGGCGTCCTTGACGGTGGACAGGGCGGGGGCCAGGGGGCCGCCGCCGAGGTTCTGCGGCGCCCCCCAGCGGCCGCTGCCCGCCGACGTCTCGCGCCAGCGCACGGCGTGCAGGCCGAGGACGCCGTACGCCTCCAGGCGGCCGGAGCGGTCGCTGTCCACGGCGGGTGTGGCGCCCGGGTGGCGGTAGTGGGTGGAGCGGATCCAGCCCTTGCGGTTCTTCAGGGGGCGGTCGCCGCCCTGGCCGTAGTCGCCGCAGCCGCCGTCGTTGTGGCACTGCCAGTCCGGGGCGCCGCCGTACGCCTCCACCAGCTCGTGCTTCTGGGCCACGATCTCGTGGGGGAGGTTGTGCGGCCAGCGCTGGTTGTAGTAGCCGCGGTAGGAGGTCGTGAGGAAGCGGGGCGGGTGCTTGTCGCGGCGCGTCGCGTCCGCGGACCACTGGGAGAGCGCCTTCCAGGTGAAGAGGGCGGTGGGGGTGTGGTCGCGGTGGTCCGAGCACGCGCCGTAGTCGTTGTCCTTGGGGTGCGTGGCGTCGTGGACCTGGTAGTCGGGGTCCGGGTCCATGGTGTGGACAACGGTCGGCCGGAAACGGTCCATGATCGTTGCGAGGGCGTCCACCAGTGTGCTGTGCCGGTAGGTGCTCACCTCGGTACAGGGCGAGCCCTTGGCCACCAGGGACTGCGCGACCGCCCCGGGCTCGTCCCACAACTGCGGCATCCGGATGTTGCGGTCGGAGAGCATGGCGATGTTGAGGAAGATCAGCCGGGCCCGCCGGTCCCCGGCCACGAGCTCGTCGATCTCGGCCCGCACTCCGCCGGGCAGCCGCAGGACGGACTTCTGCCAGGGGGCGAACGGGTGCTTGCCGAGCATGCGGGCGTACGCCTGGCGGAGGCCCTGGTGACGGGCGGAGGAGTAGGCCGCCTTGTCGTGGTGCTCCCGCTCCTTGCGCGGCATGCCCTCCACCCAGTTCTGTCCTATGGCCTCGCCGGCCGTCACGTAGACGGAGACCACCGGCACCCCGGCGTGCACCATGTGCAGGGCGTCCGGGTTCATGAAGAACAGGTCGTCGTCCGGGTGGGCGAGCACCTGGAGCAGCAGGGGGCCGCGCGGGTCGCCGAAGGACTGGGTGGTGCGGGGGTCCACGGCGCGGACGGGGGAGACGGAGGGGGCGGACTTCTCTGAACCGCTGTCGCTGCATCCCGTCGCCACGGCGGCCGTGACGGCCGCGATCCCGGCGAGCACAGACCGACGCCCGACCGGACGGGCGTTCGAGAACGGAACGGTTCTGCGCTGTGAGATGTTCAACTACCTGACTCCGCTTCGTTGTCCAGCGCCCCCCAGCGTGAAAAGGGACGGGGAAGTGGCCCGGCGGGTTGCCCAACTTGCTACAAAGCCTGATTTCCCCTTCACGAAAGCCGTCGGTTTTCGGTCACTGTGGCGTGCACGACACCTTTGCGCCATCACGCCATGAGGGTCGATGGTCGTTCTGCCCCGAATGCCCGCGTTCGGGCGGCAGGGCGGTTTGACATCTGCGCCGGTCGGGGTACCTTCTTCGGCTGCGATTGGCGCGGCTTCCGTCCCGTATGGCACACTGTTCAGGTTGCTCGGTTGAGTATCGATGCTGCGCGCCTCCCGCCGGGAGGACTGGAAGCGAGTCCCGCAGTACTCGTCGCCCCTTATGAGGGGCGGAAGTACGGGAATCTTCCGGGAAGTGTCAGCGGGGTGCCAGCCAGGCACTCGGTGGGTGTCCTTCCCCCACGAACCCCTTGAGCAGGGATCTCCCTTTGGGAGATCTGCTGGAAGGGGCGCGACACGCCCGACCGCGTGGGTCGGAGGTGGAGCGGGGAGGGGCCGTGTCTTCCCGCGGGCTTGCGCCGCAGGTGATCGCACAGCTCGCCGAGTCCCAGAGCGTTACGAGAGACAGGACTACGAAGTAGCCATGGCGGGACAGAAGATCCGCATCCGGCTCAAGGCCTACGACCACGAGGTCATCGACTCCTCGGCGAAGAAGATCGTCGAGACGGTGACCCGCACTGGTGCGTCGGTCGCGGGCCCGGTGCCGCTGCCCACTGAGAAGAACGTGTACTGCGTCATCAAGTCGCCGCACAAGTACAAGGACTCGCGCGAGCACTTCGAGATGCGCACGCACAAGCGCCTCATCGACATCCTCGACCCCACGCCGAAGACGGTTGACTCGCTCATGCGCCTCGACCTGCCGGCGGGCGTCGACATCGAGATCAAGCTCTGAGGTGACGCGCGAGATGGCTAAGCAGATCAAGGGCGTCCTGGGCGAGAAGCTCGGCATGACGCAGGTCTGGGACGAGAACAACCGTGTCGTCCCGGTCACCGTTGTCAAGGCCGGTCCCTGCGTTGTCACGCAGGTCCGCACCAACGACGCCGACGGCTACGAGTCGGTCCAGATCGCCTTCGGCGAGATCGACCCGCGCAAGGTGAACAAGCCCCTCAAGGGCCACTTCGCCAAGGCCGACGTGACCCCCCGCCGCCACATGGTGGAGATCCGCACCTCCGACGCCGCCGAGTACACGCTCGGCCAGGAGATCACCGCGGACGTGTTCGAGGCCGGCGTCAAGGTCGACGTCACGGGCAAGAGCAAGGGCAAGGGCTTCGCCGGTGTCATGAAGCGCCACAACTTCCGTGGCCTCGGCGCCGGGCACGGCACCCAGCGCAAGCACCGCTCCCCCGGTTCGATCGGTGGCTGCGCCACCCCGGGCCGTGTGTTCAAGGGCCTCCGCATGGCGGGCCGCATGGGCAACGAGCGGGTCACCACCCAGAACCTGACCGTCCACGCCGTTGACGCGGAGAAGGGCCTGCTCCTCATCAAGGGCGCGGTTCCTGGTCCGAACGGCGGCCTCGTCCTGGTCCGTACCGCGGCCAAGGGGGCCTGAGGTAACCGATGAGCACCATTGACATCCTTTCGCCGGCAGGCGACAAGGCCGGGACCGTCGAGCTCCCCACGGAGATCTTCGACGCGAAGGTCAGCGTTCCGCTGATCCACCAGGTCGTCGTCGCGCAGCTGGCCGCTGCCCGCCAGGGCACGCACAAGACCAAGACTCGTGGCGAGGTCCGCGGCGGTGGCAAGAAGCCGTACCGCCAGAAGGGCACCGGTCGCGCCCGTCAGGGTTCGACCCGCGCGCCGCAGTTCGCCGGTGGTGGCGTCGTGCACGGTCCCGTGCCGCGTGACTACTCGCAGCGGACCCCGAAGAAGATGAAGGTCGCCGCTCTGCGTGGCGCCCTCTCCGACCGGGCACGCCACAGCCGTATCCACGTCGTCTCCGGCGTGGTCGACGGCGCGGTGTCCACCAAGGCCGCCAAGAGCCTGTTCGGCAAGATCTCCGAGCGCAAGAACGTGCTCCTGGTCGCCGAGCGCTCCGACGAGGCCGCGTGGCTCTCCGCGCGCAACCTGCCCCAGGTGCACATCCTGGAGCCGGGCCAGCTCAACACGTATGACGTGCTCGTCTCCGACGACGTGGTCTTCACCCAGGCCGCTTTCGAGTCCTTCGTGTCTGGCCCCAAGGCCGCTGAAGGGAGCGAAGCCTGATGACTGAGGCCGTCGTCACCAGCAAGACGTTCTCGGACCCGCGCGACCTCCTGGTCAAGCCGGTCGTCTCCGAGAAGAGCTACGCGCTGCTGGACGAGAACAAGTACACGTTCATCGTCGACCCGCGCGCCAACAAGACCCAGATCAAGCAGGCCGTCGAGGCGGTCTTCTCGGTCAAGGTCACCGGGGTCAACACGATCAACCGTCAGGGTAAGCGCAAGCGCACCAAGACCGGTTTCGGCAAGCGCGCCAACACCAAGCGCGCCATCGTGACCCTCGCCGAGGGCGACCGTATCGACATCTTCGGCGGCCCGGTCTCCTAACGGAGTCCGAGTCGTCCGGAATCGGACGAGGACTGAGAAATGGGTATCCGCAAGTACAAGCCGACGACCCCGGGCCGTCGTGGCTCCAGCGTCGCCGACTTTGTCGAGATCACGCGGTCCACGCCGGAGAAGTCGCTGGTCCGCCCGCTGCACAGCAAGGGCGGCCGTAACAACGCCGGTCGTGTGACCGTCCGCCACCAGGGCGGTGGCCACAAGCGCGCCTACCGCGTGATCGACTTCCGTCGTCACGACAAGGACGGCGTGCCGGCCAAGGTCGCTCACATCGAGTACGACCCCAACCGCACCGCGCGCATCGCGCTGCTCCACTACGTGGACGGCGAGAAGCGCTACATCATCGCGCCGCGTGGCCTCGGCCAGGGTGACCGCATTGAGAATGGCCCCGGGGCCGACATCAAGCCGGGCAACAACCTGCCGCTGCGCAACATCCCGGTCGGTACGACCATCCACGCCATCGAGCTGCGTCCCGGTGGCGGCGCGAAGATCGCCCGCTCCGCCGGTTCCTCCGTGCAGCTCCTGGCGAAGGAGGGCACGATGGCCCACCTTCGTATGCCGTCCGGTGAGATCCGCCTGGTCGACGTGCGCTGCCGCGCCACCGTCGGCGAGGTCGGCAACGCCGAGCAGTCGAACATCAACTGGGGCAAGGCCGGCCGCATGCGCTGGAAGGGCGTCCGCCCGACCGTCCGCGGTGTCGCGATGAACCCGGTCGACCACCCGCACGGTGGTGGTGAGGGCAAGACCTCCGGTGGTCGCCACCCGGTCTCCCCGTGGGGTCAGAAGGAGGGTCGTACTCGTTCTCCCAAGAAGGCGAGCAACAAGTACATCGTCCGCCGCCGCAAGACGAACAAGAAGCGCTAGGGAGCGGGTTTAGATGCCGCGTAGTCTCAAGAAGGGACCCTTCGTCGACGGACACCTCATCAAGAAGGTGGACGCCCAGAACGAAGCCGGTACCAAGAACGTCATCAAGACCTGGTCCCGTCGCTCCATGATCGTGCCGGCCATGCTCGGCCACACGCTCGCGGTGCACAACGGC
This sequence comes from Streptomyces sp. NPDC052910, assembly GCF_055585605.1. NCBI lineage: Bacteria > Bacillati > Actinomycetota > Actinomycetes > Kitasatosporales > Streptomycetaceae > Streptomyces > Streptomyces sp. NPDC052910. The sequence continues at coordinate 397,625 of NZ_JBVJJR010000005.1, read as the reverse complement.
AAGACGCACGTCCCGGTGTTCGTCACCGAGTCGATGGTCGGCCACAAGCTCGGCGAGTTCTCGCCGACCCGCACCTTCCGCGGCCACGTCAAGGACGACCGCAAGTCGAAGCGCCGCTAAGGCGGGGTGTGAACGACTATGACTGACACCGAAGGGACAACCATGGAAGCCAGGGCCCAGGCGCGGTACATCCGCGTCACGCCCATGAAGGCCCGCCGCGTGGTGGACCTCATCCGTGGCATGGACGCCACGGAGGCTCAGGCGGTCCTGCGTTTCGCCCCGCAGGCCGCGAGCGTGCCGGTCGGCAAGGTGCTGGACAGCGCCATTGCCAACGCCGCGCACAACTACGACCACTCTGACGTCGACAGCCTCTACATCTCCGAGGCCTACGTCGACGAGGGCCCGACCCTGAAGCGGTTCCGTCCGCGCGCCCAGGGCCGCGCCTACCGGATCCGCAAGCGGACCAGCCACATCACCGTGGTCGTCAGCAGCAAGGAAGGAACCCGGTAATGGGCCAGAAGGTTAACCCGCACGGGTTCCGCCTCGGCATCACCACGGACTTCAAGTCCCGCTGGTACGCCGACAAGCTGTACAAGGACTACGTCAAGGAAGACGTCGCCATTCGTCGCATGATGACGAAGGGCATGGAGCGCGCCGGTATCTCGAAGGTCGAGATCGAGCGCACCCGCGACCGCGTCCGCGTCGACATCCACACCGCTCGTCCGGGCATCGTCATCGGCCGCCGCGGCGCCGAGGCCGACCGCATCCGCGGCGAGCTGGAGAAGCTGACCGGCAAGCAGGTCCAGCTCAACATCCTCGAGGTCAAGAACCCCGAGGTGGACGCTCAGCTCGTGGCCCAGGCCGTCGCCGAGCAGCTCTCCTCCCGCGTCTCCTTCCGTCGCGCCATGCGCAAGAGCATGCAGTCGACGATGAAGGCCGGCGCCAAGGGCATCAAGATCCAGTGCGGTGGCCGTCTCGGCGGCGCCGAGATGTCCCGCTCGGAGTTCTACCGCGAGGGCCGTGTGCCCCTGCACACGCTCCGCGCGAACGTCGACTACGGCTTCTTCGAGGCCAAGACCACCTTCGGCCGCATCGGCGTGAAGGTCTGGATCTACAAGGGCGACGTCAAGAACATCGCCGAGGTCCGCGCCGAGAACGCCGCCGCCCGTGCGGGCAACCGCCCGTCGCGTGGCGCCGGCGACCGCCCGGCCCGTGGCCGTGGCGGCGAGCGTGGCGGCCGCGGCCGCAAGCCGCAGCAGGCTGCCGAGGCCCCCAAGGCCGAGGCCACCGCTGCTCCGGCTGAGTCCACCGGAACGGAGGCCTGACCGACATGCTGATCCCTCGCAGGGTCAAGCACCGCAAGCAGCACCACCCCAAGCGGAACGGCATGGCCAAGGGTGGCACCGAGCTCGCGTTCGGTGAGTACGGCATCCAGGCCCTGACCCCGGCCTACGTGACGAACCGGCAGATCGAGTCCGCTCGTATCGCCATGACCCGTCACATCAAGCGTGGCGGCAAGGTGTGGATCAACATCTACCCGGACCGTCCGCTGACGAAGAAGCCGGCCGAGACCCGCATGGGTTCCGGTAAGGGTTCTCCGGAGTGGTGGATCGCGAACGTCAAGCCCGGTCGGGTGATGTTCGAGCTGTCCTTCCCGAACGAAAAGGTCGCTCGTGAGGCGCTGACCCGCGCCGCTCACAAGCTTCCGATGAAGTGCCGCATTGTTCGGCGCGAGGCAGGTGAGTCGTGATGGCCGCTGGTATCAAGGCGACCGAGCTGCGTGAGCTGAACGACGAGGACCTCGTCGCGAAGCTCCGTGAGGCCAAGGAAGAGCTGTTCAACCTCCGCTTCCAGGCGGCGACCGGGCAGCTTGAGAACCACGGTCGGCTCAAGTCCGTCCGTAAGGACATCGCCCGGATCTACACCCTGATGCGGGAGCGCGAGCTCGGCATCGAGACGGTGGAGAGCGCCTGATGAGCGAGAAGAACATGACTGAGACGAACGAGCGCGGTTTCCGCAAGACCCGTGAGGGCCTCGTCGTCAGCGACAAGATGGACAAGACCGTCGTCGTCGCTGTCGAGGACCGCGTCAAGCACGCGCTGTACGGCAAGGTCATCCGCCGTACCAACAAGCTCAAGGCGCACGACGAGCAGAACGCCGCGGGTGTCGGCGACCGCGTCCTCCTGATGGAGACCCGGCCGCTGTCCGCGACGAAGCGCTGGCGCGTCGTCGAGATCCTCGAGAAGGCCAAGTAATCACCTGAGGGCATTAGCCCCCAGGTAAGTTCCGCCAGGCTCGGCGGTGGGCCTCGGATACGCACCCCGTAGACGAGGCCCCCGCCGGGAACCGGCAGACGATCAGGAGATAGACGTGATCCAGCAGGAGTCGCGACTTCGCGTCGCCGACAACACTGGTGCCAAGGAGATCCTTTGCATCCGTGTTCTCGGTGGCTCGGGTCGCCGCTACGCGGGCATCGGTGACGTCATCGTCGCCACCGTCAAGGACGCGATCCCCGGTGGCAACGTGAAGAAGGGCGACGTCGTCAAGGCCGTCGTCGTTCGCACCGTCAAGGAGCGCCGCCGTCCCGACGGCTCGTACATCCGCTTCGACGAGAACGCGGCCGTCATCCTCAAGAACGACGGTGACCCCCGCGGCACCCGTATCTTCGGCCCGGTGGGCCGAGAGCTGCGCGAGAAGAAGTTCATGAAGATCGTCTCGCTCGCGCCGGAGGTGCTGTAAGCATGAAGATCAAGAAGGGCGACCTGGTACAGGTCATCACCGGCAAGGACAAGGGCAAGACGGGCAAGGTCATCCAGGCCATGCCCGCCGAGGACCGCGTCCTGGTCGAGGGTGTCAACCGGGTCAAGAAGCACACCAAGGCCGGCCAGACCGCCCGTGGTTCGAAGACCGGCGGCATCGTCACGACCGAGGCCCCCATCCACGTGAGCAACGTTCAGCTCGTCGTGGAGAAGGACGGCAAGAAGGTCGTCACCCGCGTCGGCTACCGCTTCGACGAGGACGGCAACAAGATCCGCGTTGCCAAGCGGACCGGTGAGGACATCTGATGACTGCCACCACCAACGCACCGCGCCTCAAGCAGCGCTACCGCGAAGAGATCGTCGGCAAGCTGCGTGAGGAGTTCTCGTACGAGAACATCATGCAGGTTCCGGGTCTGACCAAGATCGTGGTCAACATGGGTGTGGGCGACGCCGCCCGCGACTCCAAGCTGATCGAGGGCGCCATCCGCGACCTCACCACGATCACCGGCCAGAAGCCCGCCGTGACCAAGGCCCGCAAGTCCATCGCGCAGTTCAAGCTGCGTGAGGGCCAGCCGATCGGTGCCCACGTCACCCTCCGCGGCGACCGCATGTGGGAGTTCCTGGACCGCACCCTGTCGCTGGCGCTCCCGCGCATCCGCGACTTCCGTGGTCTGTCCCCGAAGCAGTTCGACGGCCGGGGCAACTACACCTTCGGTCTCACGGAGCAGGTCATGTTCCACGAGATCGACCAGGACAAGATCGACCGCGTCCGGGGTATGGACATCACCGTGGTCACCACGGCGACCAACGACGACGAGGGCCGCGCCCTCCTTCGTCACCTCGGCTTCCCCTTCAAGGAGGCGTGACCGAGATGGCGAAGAAGTCTCTGATCGCGAAGGCCGCACGCAAGCCGAAGTTCTCGGTCCGCGCGTACACCCGCTGCAACCGCTGCGGCCGGCCGCACTCCGTTTACCGCAAGTTCGGCCTCTGCCGCGTGTGCCTTCGTGAGATGGCTCACCGTGGCGAGCTGCCGGGCGTGACCAAGAGCTCCTGGTAATTACCCACTTGGGTAACCAGGGCTCTCGGTAAGCCTGTGGACGGCGGGCACCCGCCCCGGCTCTCCCGTAGAGTTGAGGGGTTGGGCGCCCGCCGCCCATGACCGCACGCGCCCTGCACCTGACGTGCAGGCCGCATAACGTCGCTTACTACGCCGTAGGTCCCCGCACCGCACCCGCTCCGACAAGCTCGGGGAGAGGGATGGCGCAGATAGGAAACCCCGGCGAGAGAGGCCGAAGGCCAAACATGACCATGACCGATCCGATCGCAGACATGCTGACCCGTCTGCGGAACGCGAACTCGGCTTACCACGACACCGTGGCCATGCCCCACAGCAAGATCAAGGCGCACATCGCCGAGATCCTGCAGCAGGAGGGCTACATCACCGGCTGGAAGGTCGAGGACGCCGAGGTCGGCAAGTCCCTGATCCTCGAGCTGAAGTTCGGCCCGAACCGTGAGCGCTCCATCGCGGGCATCAAGCGGATTTCGAAGCCGGGCCTGCGGGTCTACGCAAAGTCCACCAACCTGCCGAAGGTCCTCGGCGGCCTGGGCGTGGCGATCATCTCCACGTCCCACGGTCTCCTGACCGGCCAGCAGGCCAGCAAGAAGGGCGTGGGTGGGGAAGTCCTCGCCTACGTCTGGTAACCCGGGAACGGAGGAATAGCTAATGTCGCGTATTGGCAAGCTGCCCATCCAGGTTCCCGCTGGTGTGGACGTCACCATCGATGGCCGCTCGGTCCAGGTGAAGGGCCCCAAGGGCTCCCTTTCCCTCGACATCTCGGCGCCCATCGAGATCGCTAAGGGCGAGGACGGCGTTCTGAACGTCACCCGTCCCAACGACGAGCGTCAGAACAAGGCCCTGCACGGTCTGTCGCGCACGCTGGTGGCGAACATGATCACCGGCGTGACCCAGGGCTACAGCAAGAAGCTCGAGATCAGCGGTGTCGGTTACCGCGTCCAGGCGAAGGGCTCCAACCTGGAGTTCGCCCTGGGCTACAGCCACCCGATCCTGATCGAGGCGCCCGAGGGCATCACCTTCAAGGTGGAGTCCCCGACCAAGCTGACGGTCGAGGGCATCGACAAGCAGAAGGTCGGCGAGGTCGCCGCGAACATCCGCAAGCTGCGGAAGCCCGACCCGTACAAGGCCAAGGGTGTCAAGTACGAGGGCGAAGTCATCCGCCGCAAGGTCGGAAAGGCGGGTAAGTAAGCCATGGCATACGGTGTGAAGATCGCGAAGGGCGACGCCTACAAGCGCGCCGCCGCGAAGCGCCGCCACATCCGCATCCGTAAGCGGATCTCCGGTACGGCCGAGCGCCCCCGCCTGGTCGTCACGCGCTCCAACCGTGGCATCACCGCCCAGGTCATCGACGACATCAAGGGTCACACCCTGGCGTCGGCGTCGACCCTGGACGCGTCGATCCGCGGTGGCGAGGGTGACAAGAGCGCCCAGGCCAAGAAGGTTGGCGCCCTGGTCGCCGAGCGTGCCAAGGCCGCCGGTGTCGAGGCCGTCGTGTTCGACCGCGGTGGCAACCAGTACGCCGGGCGCATTGCCGCTCTGGCGGACGCCGCCCGCGAAGCCGGGCTGAAGTTCTAAGCCCCGGTTCCGGAGCTAGCGGACGTAACAGAGAGAGGTAATTCCAATGGCTGGACCCCAGCGCCGCGGAAGCGGTGCCGGTGGCGGCGAGCGGCGGGACCGGAAGGGTCGCGACGGTGGCGCTGCCGCCGAGAAGACCGCGTACGTTGAGCGCGTAGTCGCGATCAACCGCGTCGCCAAGGTTGTCAAGGGTGGTCGCCGCTTCAGCTTCACCGCGCTGGTCGTGGTGGGCGACGGTGACGGCACGGTCGGTGTCGGTTACGGCAAGGCCAAGGAAGTTCCGGCTGCCATCGCCAAGGGCGTGGAAGAGGCCAAGAAGAACTTCTTCAAGGTCCCCCGGATCCAGGGCACCGTCCCGCACCCGATCACGGGCGAGAAGGCGGCCGGTGTCGTCCTGCTCAAGCCCGCGTCCCCCGGTACCGGTGTTATCGCCGGTGGCCCGGTGCGCGCGGTGCTCGAGTGCGCCGGCATCCACGACATCCTGTCGAAGTCGCTCGGTTCGTCGAACCCGATCAACATCGTGCACGCCACGGTGGAGGCCCTCAAGGGACTGCAGCGTCCCGAGGAGATCGCCGCCCGTCGTGGTCTGCCGCTCGAGGACGTCGCGCCCGCCGCCCTGCTGCGTGCGCGTGCGGGGGCGGGTGCGTAATGGCTCGTCTCAAGGTCACGCAGACCAAGTCCTACATCGGCAGCAAGCAGAACCACCGCGACACCCTGCGTTCGCTCGGTCTGAAGAAGATCAACGACGTGGTTGTCAAGGAAGACCGTCCCGAGATCCGCGGCATGGTGCAGACCGTCCGCCACCTCGTCACGGTCGAGGAGGTCGACTGACATGGCGGAGCAGAACCCGCTGAAGGTCCACAACCTCCGTCCGGCCCCCGGTGCCAAGACCGCCAAGACCCGTGTCGGTCGTGGTGAGGCGTCGAAGGGTAAGACGGCCGGCCGTGGTACCAAGGGCACCAAGGCCCGTTACCAGGTTCCGGAGCGCTTCGAGGGCGGGCAGATGCCCCTCCACATGCGCCTCCCGAAGCTGAAGGGCTTCAAGAACCCCGCCCACAAGCAGTTCCAGGTCGTGAACCTGGACAAGCTGGCCGCGCTTTACCCGCAGGGTGGCGAGGTCACGGTGGCCGACCTGGTCGCCAAGGGCGCGGTGCGCAAGAACGAGCTCGTCAAGGTCCTGGGCCAGGGCGAGATCTCCGTGGCGATCCAGGTGACGGTCGACGCCGTCTCCGGTTCCGCCAAGGAGAAGATCGCCGCCGCCGGCGGCACCGTCACCGAACTCATCTGAGTTCGTTGATCCGACAACCGGGGATGTCCCATCAGGGGCATCCCCGGTTGGTCGTTCCTAGCCGGGCACGGTCGCCGGTAAGGTGGCGTGGACTGTTGCTGTACCCATGGGGGCGACCAACCCCCGGGTCGTGCGGACTGTGCCCGTACGGCCATGACTGATATGTATTCGTCGATCCTCAAGACCGTTACCTCTCACGTGGGTGCGTGAGAGGCGCAGGAGGCACCGTGCTCACCGCGTTCGCCCGGGCGTTCAAGACGCCCGACCTGCGCAAGAAGCTGCTGTTCACGCTGGGCATCATGGTGCTCTACCGGCTCGGGTCGCAGGTCCCGATCCCGGGGGTCAATTACCAGAACGTCCAGACGTGCGTCGACCAGGCCAAGAGTGGTCAGGGTCTGTTCGGCCTCGTGAACATGTTCAGTGGTGGCGCGCTGCTGCAGATCACGATCTTCGCGCTGGGGGTCATGCCGTACATCACGGCGAGCATCATCCTGCAGCTCCTCACGGTCGTGATCCCCCGGCTGGAAGCCCTGAAGAAGGAAGGGCAGTCCGGCCAGGCGAAGATCACGCAGTACACGCGTTACCTGACCATCGCGCTCGCCGTGCTCCAGGGCACCGGCCTGGTCGCCGTCGCGCGCAACGGCGCGCTCTTCGGCAACTGCCCGGTCGCGTCCGACATCGTGCCCAACCACTCGATCTTCACGACCATCACGATGGTCATCACCATGACCGCCGGCACCGCGCTGATCATGTGGCTCGGTGAGCTCGTCACCGACCGCGGCATCGGCAACGGCATGTCGATCCTGATGTTCACCTCGATCGCCGCGCAGTTCCCGAGCGCGCTGTGGGCGATCAAGCTCCAGGGCAAGCTGATGGGCGGCTGGCTGGAGTTCGGCCTGGTCATCCTCTGCGGCCTGGCCATGGTCGGCCTCGTGGTCTTCGTCGAGCAGGCACAGCGCCGCGTGCCCGTGCAGTACGCGAAGCGCATGATCGGCCGCCGCTCCTACGGCGGGACGTCGACCTACATCCCGCTCAAGGTGAACCAGGCGGGCGTCATCCCCGTGATTTTCGCCTCGTCCCTGCTCTACATCCCGGCCCTGCTGGTGCAGTTCACCGACTCCAAGGACTCGGGCTGGGCGCAGTGGGTCCAGGCGAACCTGGTCAAGGGCGACCACCCGATCTACATGGTCACTTACTTCCTGCTGATCGTTTTCTTCGCCTTCTTCTACGTCGCGATCTCCTTCAACCCCGAAGAAGTTGCAGACAACATGAAGAAGTATGGTGGGTTCATCCCGGGCATCCGGGCGGGACGTCCCACCGCGGAGTACCTGAGCTACGTGCTGAACCGCATCACGTGGCCGGGCTCTCTCTACCTGGGCCTGATCGCCCTGGTGCCCACCGTGGCGCTGGTCACACTCAACGCGAACCAGAACTTCCCATTCGGGGGAACCAGCATCCTGATCATCGTGGGTGTCGGTCTGGAGACGGTGAAGCAGATCGAGAGCCAGCTTCAGCAGCGCAACTACGAAGGGTTCCTCCGCTGATGCGAATCGTCCTCGTCGGGCCGCCCGGCGCCGGCAAGGGTACGCAGGCCGCGTACCTCGCCAAGAATCTCGCGATCCCGCACATCTCGACGGGCGACCTTTTCCGGGCGAACATCAGCCAGGGCACCCCGCTGGGTGTCGAGGCCCAGGAGTACATGCGTGCCGGTCAGTTGGTCCCGGACTCGGTGACCGTCGGGATGGCCGAGGACCGGATGGACCAGGACGACGCGGCGGGCGGCTTCCTGCTGGACGGCTTCCCGCGCAACATCGGCCAGGCCGAGGCGCTGGACGCGTATCTGCAGGGCAAGGGCCTGAAGCTGGACGCCGTCCTGGACCTGGAGGTCCCCGAGGACGAGGTGGTCAAGCGGATCGCCGGCCGCCGGATCTGCCGCGCGGACAGCAGCCATGTGTTCCACGTGATCTACAACCGCTCGCAGACCGAGGGCGTCTGCGACGTCTGCGGCGGCGAGCTCTACCAGCGCGACGACGACCGTGAGGACACGGTCCGCAAGCGGCTGGAGGTCTACCACAGCGAGACCGAGCCGATCATCGACTACTACAAGGCCCAGGGCCTGGTGGTGACGATCTCCGCGCTCGGCAAGGTCGCCGAGGTGACCCAGCGGGCCATGGAGGCGCTCCCCGCGCGGGACGTCGCCTGACCCACCCGTGGCGCACGGCCGCGATGCCCTCCGGGTATCGCGGCCGTAGTGTTGTCCGGACCAGTTTTTCCGCGCGGCTCTCCCCGCGCGTTTTCGAGGACATGTCGTCGAGCCGAGGAAGGCCCCCATGGCGGTAGAGATCAAGACCCCGGACCAGATCGCGAAGATGCGCGAGGCGGGGCTGGTCGTCGCCGCCATCCACGCCGCCACCCGGGAGGCGGCGGTCCCCGGCGCGACCACCAAGGACCTGGACGACGTCGCCCGCAAGGTGCTGGCCGAGCACGGCGCCAAGTCGAACTTCCTCGGTTACGGCGGCTTCCCCGCGACGATCTGCACCTCGGTGAACGAGGTCGTCGTGCACGGCATCCCGAGCGCGGACACCGTCCTGAAGGACGGCGACATCATCTCGATCGACGCCGGCGCCATCGTGGACGGCTGGCACGGCGACGCGGCCTTCACGGCCTTCGTGGGCACCGGGCACGCCCCGGAGCTGGTGGAGCTCTCCCGGGTGACCGAGGAGTCCATGTGGGCCGGCATCGCGGCCGTGAGGAACGGCAACCGGCTGGTGGACGTCTCCCGGGCCATCGAGACGTACATCCGCCGCCAGCCCCGCCCGGCCACCGGCAAGTACGGGATCATCGAGGACTACGGCGGGCACGGCATCGGCTCCGAGATGCACATGGACCCCCACCTGCTGAACTACGTCTCCCGCAAGCGGGGCCGCGGGCCGAGGCTGGTCCCCGGCTTCTGCATCGCGATCGAGCCGATGGTCTCGCTCGGCACGCCGCGGACGCACGTCCTGGAGGACGACTGGACGGTCCTCACCGACGACCTGACCTGGTCCTCGCACTGGGAGCACTCCGTCGCCCTGACGGAGGACGGGCCGCTGGTGCTCACCGCCGTGGACGGCGGCAAGGCGAAGCTGGCGGAGCTGGGCGTGACGGCGGCGCCGGATCCGCTGGGCTGAGCGGCGGCCGCCGCGCGGTCCGCGGGGTGGCGGCCGGCGTCGGGTCCGCAGCGTCGGGAGGAACCCCGCCCGGCGGGCCGGGGCCCGGCCCGTGGCGGGGCTTCCGGGGCGGTAGCCGCCGCTTAAGGATCACTGCGGCTGGGCAAGCACCCCTGGATTAGTCTTTCCGGTTGCCCTGACGTAGACTGATGCGTCGGCTCTCGTGTATCCGCATGCCCGCGTTCGCGCGGGGGTACGAATCACGGAGTCGATCAAGGTAGCCGATTCGAAAGGCGAAGCGTGGCCAAGAAGCAAGGTGCCATCGAGATTGAGGGCACCGTGATCGAGTCTCTGCCGAACGCCATGTTCAAGGTGGAGCTCCAGAACGGTCACAAGGTCCTCGCGCACATCAGCGGCAAGATGCGGATGCACTACATCCGTATCCTTCCCGACGACCGGGTCGTAGTGGAGCTCTCTCCGTACGACCTGACGCGCGGACGGATCGTCTACCGCTACAAGTAGATCTTGTCGGCATCCCGCCTCGGCGGGGTGGTGGCACTGACCCGGAGAACCTCACATCCCATGAAGGTCAAGCCGAGCGTCAAGAAGATCTGCGACAAGTGCAAGGTGATCCGCCGCCACGGCCGGGTCATGGTCATCTGCGACAACCTGCGCCACAAGCAGCGCCAGGGCTGACGCACACCGAACCGCACTCCGCAGTTCTTCGCGCGACGCGAGCAACGTACATACGCAGGGCCCGTCCCTCTCTGCAAGGAGGGCGACACCCCCGGTTTCGGAGGCCGGGGACCCAGTCCGTACCAACTCTTCGCCACGGCGGAGGGGACGGCGGCTGGGAGCGGTCCTGTGGAAGACCTCCGACGAACATCTGGAGCCATTCAATGGCACGCGTTTCCGGTGTCGACATCCCGCGTGACAAGCGCGTGGAGGTCGCACTCACCTACGTCTTCGGTATCGGCCGCACCCAGTCGAAGGCGACCCTCGCCGCGACCGGTGTGAACCCGAACACCCGCGTTCGTGACCTGGCCGAAGAGGACCTGGTCAAGATCCGCGAGTACGTGGACGCCAACCTCAAGACCGAGGGTGACCTCCGTCGCGAGATCCAGGCCGACATCCGCCGCAAGGTCGAGATCGGCTGCTACCAGGGTCTGCGTCACCGTCGTGGCCTGCCGGTCCACGGTCAGCGCACCAGCACGAACGCTCGTACCCGCAAGGGCCCGCGTCGCGCCATCGCCGGCAAGAAGAAGCCGGGCAAGAAGTAGTCCTCAGCGGACGCTTGACCACGCGGTCTTCGCTGTAGGACCGACCACCTCCCCCTGTAGGAGTAAGAGATGCCCCCCAAGGGTCGTCAGGGCGCTGCCAAGAAGGTGCGCCGCAAGGAAAAGAAGAACGTCGCTCACGGCCACGCGCACATCAAGAGCACGTTCAACAACACGATCGTGTCCATCACGGACCCGACCGGCAACGTGATCTCCTGGGCCTCCGCCGGCCACGTCGGCTTCAAGGGCTCGCGCAAGTCCACCCCGTTCGCCGCGCAGATGGCCGCCGAGTCGGCCGCTCGCCGCGCGCAGGAGCACGGCATGCGCAAGGTCGACGTCTTCGTCAAGGGTCCGGGCTCCGGCCGTGAGACCGCCATCCGTTCGCTCCAGGCGACCGGTCTCGAGGTGGGCTCCATCCAGGACGTCACCCCGACCCCGCACAACGGCTGCCGTCCCCCCAAGCGTCGCCGCGTCTGATCCTGGGGCCTTCGGGCCCTGGTGTGATCGCGCCGCTTGACACGGCGTTCGGGCGGTACGGCTCCTCGGGGCCGTGCCGCCCGTACCCTTGCAGTACCTCAGGACATCAAATAGTGGGTGTCCATGACTGAAGGATTCATCGCATGCTGATCGCTCAGCGTCCCTCGCTGACCGAAGAGGTCGTCGACGAGTTCCGCTCGCGGTTCGTGATCGAGCCGCTGGAGCCGGGCTTCGGCTACACCCTCGGCAACTCCCTGCGCCGTACGCTCCTCTCCTCGATCCCGGGTGCGGCGGTCACGTCCATCCGCATCGACGGTGTCCTGCACGAGTTCACCACCGTGCCGGGCGTCAAGGAGGACGTCACCGACCTCATCCTCAACATCAAGCAGCTCGTGGTCTCCTCGGAGCACGACGAGCCGGTCGTGATGTACCTGCGCAAGCAGGGCCCCGGCCTGGTCACCGCCGCGGACATCGCCCCGCCGGCCGGTGTCGAGGTGCACAACCCCGACCTGGTCCTGGCGACGCTGAACGCCAAGGGCAAGCTGGAGATGGAGCTGACCGTCGAGCGCGGTCGCGGCTACGTCTCCGCCGTCCAGAACAAGCAGGCGGGCCAGGAGATCGGCCGGATCCCGGTCGACTCCATCTACTCGCCGGTTCTGAAGGTCACCTACAAGGTCGAGGCGACCCGAGTCGAGCAGCGCACCGACTTCGACAAGCTGATCGTCGACGTCGAGACCAAGCAGGCCATGCGCCCGCGTGACGCCATGGCGTCCGCCGGCAAGACCCTGGTCGAGCTGTTCGGTCTGGCCCGCGAGCTCAACATCGACGCCGAGGGCATCGACATGGGCCCGTCCCCGACGGACGCCGCCCTGGCCGCCGACCTGGCGCTGCCGATCGAGGAGCTGGAGCTCACCGTTCGGTCGTACAACTGCCTCAAGCGCGAGGGCATCCACTCCGTGGGTGAGCTCGTCGCCCGCTCCGAGGCCGACCTGCTCGACATCCGCAACTTCGGTGCGAAGTCGATCGACGAGGTCAAGGCGAAGCTGGCCGGTATGGGCCTCGCGCTGAAGGACTCGCCTCCCGGCTTCGACCCGACCGCCGCCGCCGACGCTTTTGGCGCCGATGACGACGCGGATGCGGGTTTCGTCGAGACCGAGCAGTACTAAGAGCTCGGGTCCGACGGACGGATCTTGGGTGCGGGCGCGCTGTGGCTTGTCGCGCAGTTCCCCGCGCCCCTTCCGGGCGCCTCTTCGAGGCGTCCCGGATCTCCGACGGGCATCCGCCCGCTCGGATACTGACCCCGGTACCTGATACGGCCGGGGCAGACACCAAGGAGAAACACCATGCCGCGTCCCACCAAGGGTGCCCGTCTGGGCGGCGGTGCCGCGCACGAGAAGCTGATGCTGGCGAACCTCGCCCGCTCGCTCTTCGAGCACGGCCGCATCACCACCACCGAGGCCAAGGCGCGCCGTCTGCGCCCGGTCGCGGAGCGCCTGATCACCAAGGCGAAGAAGGGCGACATCCACAACCGTCGCCAGGTGCTGCAGACGATCACCGACAAGGGCATCGTCCACACCCTCTTCACCGAGATCGCTCCGCGCTACGCCGAGCGTCCGGGTGGCTACACCCGGATCACCAAGATCGGTAACCGCCGTGGCGACAACGCGCCCATGGCCGTGATCGAGCTGGTCGAGGGCGAGATCGCCAAGAAGGCGACCGTCGCCGAGGCCGAGGCCGCCACCAAGCGTGCGGTCAAGGAGTCCGAGGCCGCCGCCGAGGCTCCGGCCGAGGAGTCGAAGGACGCCTGACGCGTCTGACGTGTCAGTGACGGGCCCGCCCCTTTCCGGGGGCGGGCCCGTCCCGCATTCTGAGAGGAAACACCCGGTGAGTGACGAGGTGGAGCCCGGCCGTGTCCGGGTGCGGCTGGACCTGTCGTACGACGGCAGGGACTTCTCCGGCTGGGCCAAGCAGCGTGAGGGTCAGCGCACGGTGCAGGGCGAGCTGGAGGACGCGATCCGGACCGTGACGCGGTCCAAGGAGACGTACGAGCTGACGGTCGCCGGCCGCACGGACGCCGGGGTGCACGCCCGCGGCCAGGTCGCGCACGTCGATGTGCCCGTCGAGGTGTGGGCCGAGCACGAGGACAAGCTGCTGCGCCGGCTGGCCGGCCGGCTGCCGCACGACGTGCGGGTGTGGCGCGTCGCGGAGGCGCCCGCCGGGTTCAACGCCCGCTTCTCCGCGATCTGGCGGCGGTACGCCTACCGCGTCGTGGACCACCCGGCCGGGGTGGACCCGCTGCTGCGCGGGCACGTGCTGTGGCACGACTGGCCGCTGGACGTCGACGCGATGAACGCGGCGGCCGAACGGCTCGTCGGGGAGCACGACTTCGCGGCGTACTGCAAGAAGCGCGAGGGTGCCACGACCATCCGTACGCTCCAGCGGCTCGACTGGGAGCGGGACGCGTCCGGCGTCATCACCGCGACCGTGAAGGCCGACGCGTTCTGCCACAACATGGTGCGGTCGCTGGTCGGCGCGCTGCTGTTCGTCGGCGACGGGCACCGGCCGGTGGACTGGCCGGGGAAGGTGCTGGCGGCCGGAGTGCGGGACTCGGCGGTGCACGTCGTCAAGCCGCACGGGCTGACCCTGGAGGAGGTCGGCTACCCGGCCGACTCCGAGCTCGCGGCCCGCAACCGGGAAGCGCGCAACAAGCGCACGCTCCCCGGTTCGCCGTCCGGTTGCTGCTAGCCCGTCGCTGCCTTCAGATCGTCACTTGGCTTCAGCGGCCGGGCAGTTGACGGCCAGGTCGCTGTTGACGGTGAGGTACGGGCGGACGCCGCCGACCGTCGGGTAGATGTCGGTCTTGTTGCGGTCGACGATGTCGCCGACGATCCGCCCGATCCGCACCGGCTCGGCGTCGCCGGCCAGCCGCAGCGCCAGGTCCCAGATCGCGCCCTCGTCGCCGCGGGCCGCCTTGAGCTGCGAATGGCGCAGGGTGAAGCGGAAGGACGTCGGGTCCAGGACGGTGACCTCGGCCGAGATGTCGGCCGCGGACTCGGAGCGCGGGGTGCCGATGACGAACGGCTTGGTGTCCTCGGTGAACGAGGTGCCGTACAGGCGGCCTTGGACGGTGAACGACGTCTCGGTCTGCCGGATCGACAGCGCCTCGGCGTGCGCGTCGCGGTGCCAGGCGCGCAGCGCCAGGTACCCGTCGACCGTCGGGTAGGCGATCATCCAGGTGAACGGGGAGCCGGGCAGCGGCTCCAGGCCGAGCAGATTCTTGCCCTCGGCGAGGTGGGAGACGACGCGGCGGCGCGCCTTGTCCTCGTCGCGGACGACGTGCAGGTCCCAACGGCCCTCGGCCAGCCGCAGCGTGGCGCGGTCCAGGACGGCGGTGTAGGGCGCGCCCGGAGTGGCGGGGGTGGCGAGGGGGACGCTGACCGGCTTGCCCTCCTTGCGGCGGGTGACGGTCAGTGAGAGGTCGTCGCCGGCCAGGCCCTTGCCGTCGACGGAGACGACGATGTTGCCGTCGGCGTCGACGCGGGTGGAGGCGGTGGCCTTCAGGGGTCGGCGGACTATCTCCTTCAGCGCCTCGGAGACCGGCTTGCGGGCCGGCTGGGCGACCGGGCGGTGCCGCAGCGGCCGGATGACCTTGCCGATCGTGCGGCGCAGGCTCTGGCCGAGCGGGGCGCTCTTGTCCGCGGCGGCCGCGGTGGCGGCGCGCGGGCTGGTGTCGCCGCCGAGGCTGCGGATCAGGTTCTCGTAGGCGTCGGCGATCTGCTCGGGGGCGTAGCGCTGGGCCGAAATCCTGGCCGCGGCGCCCATGGTGGCGCGCAGCTCGTCGTCCTCGATCAGCCGGAGCAGGCCCTTGGCGATGCCCTCGCTGTCGCCGACGGGGACGAGGAGGCCGTCCTTGCCGTCGGTGATGATCTCGCCGGGGCCGTGCGGGCAGTCGGTGGCGACGACGGGGACGCCGCAGTTCATGGCCTCCACGATCGTCATGCCGAACGACTCCTCGCGGGAGGTGACGGCGGCGATGGAGCCCTTGGCCCACTCGGTCTCGATGGGGGAGTGGGCACCCATCAAGGTGATCGTTTCCGTGAGGTCCAGGCGCTCGATCTGGGCACGGAGCTTGGCCAGTTCGGGACCGCGGCCGTAGATCCGCAGGTTCCAGTCGGGGCGCTTGGCGTGCACGGTGGCCCAGGCGGCGACCAGCAGGTCGTAGCGCTTGACCGGGATGAGGCGGCCGGCGGCGACGACGAGCTTGGTGGCCGGGTCGGCGGGCTCGACCTCGGAGGGCGGGCAGCCGTTGGGAATGCAGATGATCTTCGTCTTGACGTCGGGGAACTGCTCGCGGTGGGTGCGGGCGTCCGCCTCGGAGACGGTGGTGTGGGCGTCCAGGTGCGGGATGGCGCGGTCCTGGGCGGCGCGGATGTTCGGCTCGTGGGTGCCGTAGATCCGGTGCTCCTGGCCGATCTTCAGGTAGCGGTCCTGGCCGAAGCCGGCCAGGTACATCACCAGTCCGGGGCGGGTGGCGACGACGACGTCGGCGTCCGTCTCGGCGAGGTGGTCGGCCACCCGGCGGTCGGTGAGGGCGCTGAAGTGGGCGCCCTTCGCCTCCTTGGGCGGGATGTAGGCGCTGTCCTGCGACAGAAGCGGGTCGTCGCGGTCGGCCCCGTGGTCCTCGCGGGTGTCGATGAGGTTGACCAGCTTGACCTTGGGGTGGAGCGGCAGCCGGGGGACCTTGCCGGTCCGCAGGGTCGACACGATCTCCACGTCGTGCCGGGCGGCGAGCGCACTGGCGACGTTGAACGTGGAGCGGATGGTGCCGCCGATGCCGTACGCGTTCTGCAACAGGAAAGAGATCTTCATGGCGGTGTGTGCGCGGCGCGCTGTGGCGGCGTCGCGTCCGTCCTTCCCCCTGGCCTGGGTACTCGGGGTCCGTCCCCTGCCGGACCGGTCGTGGGCGACCGGTCTCTATCGGTTGAGACCGCTGACAGGGGGTTCGGTTGCCTGGGCAGCCTACATTGTGGCCTCTGTCACGCGGCGGGCGGTGGCGGGCGGGAGCCGTGCCGGGAGTGAACCGGGGGCGCGCGGGGTGACCTCGGGGCGCACGCATGCGAACGCCCGTTCGTATTTCGTATTCGCGCTGTGATGTCCCCGTGCGTCAATCGTGGCGGCGTCCGCTCATCCTGGAAGCTCGAAGAGATCGTGGCGTCCCGCGCGGGGGCCCGACGCCGGAAGGACCGCCGGCGGCCGGGTGCGGGGCGGCGGACCGGGGGGACGCCGGTGTGGCGTGACGGGTCCGGGCCCCGGACGACTGGAAGGGTGGGGGTTGTGAAGGCGAGAACGGCGGCCGCGCTGTGTGCGGTCGTGACGGTGGGAATGCTGGTGCCGGTGACCGGCTGCGCGGGGGGCGGAGCCGGTCACGGGAACGACGGGAAGCGCGCGGTGGGGTCCGCGGACGCGCGGGGCCCCGCGCCGGGGGACCCCGGCGAGACGGAGGAGACCGGGGGCCCGGCGACGGCCGGTGGCGACCGGCGGCCGGAGCGGCTCCGGGGCGTCGAGCTGGCGAAGGACGAGGTGTCCGGGCTGGTGCTCGAGCAGGCGCCGCCGGGGGCGGCCGGCCGCGGCACACCCACCACCACCGACGCCGCCTGCCGGCCGCTGGCCACGGCCCTCGGCTCCCGCCCGCAGCCGCAGCCGCTCGGCTCGGTGGTGACCACGTTCGCCGGCGAACAGGAGGGCCCCGACGAGGGCCTGCTCGGCACCGTCCGGGTCGCCGAGTACCGGCCCGGCGAGGCGGCCGCCACCCTCGACGGGCTGCGGGACGCGGCGGCGGCCTGCGCGGGCGGCTTCACGATGCGGACCGGTGAGGGCGAACGGCAGGTGTTCGACGCGGTCGAGACCGTACGGGCGCCCCGGATGGGTGACGAGGCGGTGGCCTACCGGCTCAGCAACGCGGTGGAGGAGGCGCCCACGCTGATGACCGTGGTGCGGTCGGGGGAAGTGCTGTCCATGTTCTTCGCCGGCAGCTTGGGCGACCCCGGACGGGCGGAGATTCCGGAACGACTGGTCGCCGCGCAGGTGCGCAAGGTCGAGGCGGCCGGGCATCGGCCGGGGGACGGGGACGACAAGGGCGGGGGGCCCGGGGTGCTGCCGCAGGGGGACGAGGGGTAGGCGGGCCGCCCGGACAGGGGGTGCCCCCGGCCTGTCCCCCAGAGGGCCGGCCCTCGCTTCGCTCGCCGGTTTCCGGGGATCGCGTCCCCAGCCCCCCTGACCGTGGCTTCGCCGCCCGTCCACGAAGGACGGGTTGGGAACACGTGGTCACGGCGTCCTGTACCAGCCGTTGCAGCGGTTGCAGCCGTTGCGGCGGTTCCTGACGCCGGTGACAGCGTGCGGCGGGTGCCACGCGGAGACTCCGGGTGCTGCGGGGTGCTGCGGGGTGCCGCGGGGTGCTGCGGGGTGCCGCGGGGTGCTCCGTGCCGGTCACGCACGGGACGCGAGGTGCCGCCAGTCGTTCCACGTGTCGAGCCGCTTCCGGTAGGCCGCCTCGACGACCGGATAGGGGTAGGTGCCGAGGAAGAGCCGCAGGGGTGGGGCGTCGGTGTCGACGAGTTCGAGGACGACGGCGGCGGTGGCTCGCGCGTCCTGCGGCGTACGGGCCGACGCGCCGGCCCGGCGCGCGGCGCGGACGGGTTCGTACGCGGGGAGCGGCTCGGTGTGCACCGCGGAGGCCCCCGACCAGTCGGTGCCGTAGGGGCCGGGTTCGACCAGGGTCACGTGGATGCCGAAGGGGGCGACCTCCTGGGCCAGGGCCTCGCTCATCCCCTCCAGGGCCCACTTGGAGGCGTTGTACAGCCCGAGCGTGGGGAAGGCGGCGAGGCCGCCGAGGCTGGAGACCTGCAGGATGTGCCCGCCGCCCTGGGCCCGCAGGTACGGCAGGGCCGCCTGCGTCACCCACAGCGGGCCGAACAGGTTGGTGTCGAGCTGGGCGCGGGCCTGCTCCTCGGTGGTCTCCTCGACCATGCCGAACAGGCCGTAGCCCGCGTTGTTGACGACCACGTCCAGGCGGCCGAAGGCGCCGGCGGCCCGGCGCACCGCGGCGGTGACGGCGGTGCGGTCGGTCACGTCGAGTCGTATGGGGAGGACAGCGTCCCCGTGGGCGTCCAGGAGAGGCCGCAGGGTCTCGGGGTCACGGGCGGTGGCGGCGACGCGGTCGCCGCGGTCGAGAGCGGCTTCGGCCCAGATACGGCCGAAGCCGCGGGACGCGCCGGTGATGAACCAGGTCTTCATGACCTCGAGCCTGCGCCGCCCGCGCCCCGGCAGCCAGCATCCCCACAGGGTTACCCTCGCGGCATGGCGGCCGACAACCTTCTGGGAGATTTCCTCAAGGCCCGGCGCGGACGGGTCGCTCCGGCGGACACGGCGGTGTCCGGGGGCGGACGACGCCGGGTGCCGGGACTGCGCCGGGAGGAACTGGCCCGGCTCGCCGGCATCAGCGAGCCGTACCTGGTCCGGCTCGAACAGGGCGTCGACCGGCACCCCTCGCCCCAGGTGCTGGACGCCCTCGCGCGGGCGCTGAGGCTGGACGCCGACGCCTCCGCCCACCTGCACGCCCTCGCCGCTCCCGCTCCCGTGCCGCCGTCACGGACCGGGGCCTCCGAGGTCTCGGCGGACGTGCACCGGCTGCTCGACGCGTGGACGGACCGCCCCGCGTACGTGCGGAACCGGTACTTCGACGTGCTGGCGGCGAACAAACCGGCCCGCGCGCTCGCCCCGATGTACGAGCCCGGTGGGAATCTGGTCCGGGCGGTCTTCCTCGACCCGGCGTCCCGGCGGCTCTTCCCCGACTGGGCGGAGGTGGCGGCGCAGACCGCGGCGGCCCTGCGCGCCGAAGCCGACCCGCGCGACCCCAGGACCGTCCGCCTGGTCGCCGAACTGGAGGCGGACGAGGAGTTCCGCCGTGTGTGGACGCGGCACGAGACGCGGCCCGCGCGGGACGAGCTCAAGCGCTTCACGCACCCGGTCGTCGGCGGACTCGCCCTGCGCAGGCAGGCGCTCACCGTCGGCGGCACCGGGCAACAGGTGATCATCGTGTACCAGGCGCCGGCCGGGAGCCCGTCCGAGGCGGCCCTGGCGCGCCTTCTGTGACGCGCCGGGTGTGACGCGCCGGGTGTGACGCACCGGGCCTCCGTCCGCGGTCGGCCGGGGGTCCCGTCCGTCGTTCGGGGGCCCCTGCCGGGTGAGGGGCCGGGGCGGCCCCATGGCGCGGCGGCCGTCGTCAGTGCGTGATGGCGGAAGCCGCCGCGGAGGCCGCCGCGGCCCGCCCCCGGGCCAGGATGCGCCCGAAGGCGTACGTCGAGATGTCCCGGCCGGCGGCCAGCGACTCCGTGTCGTCGCCGGACACCGGCCGGTTGTCGGCATTCCCCGCGACCGTGAAGTAGGCGTACCGGCCCTCCGCGTTGGCGGTCAGCCGGCAGGCCGTGGCCCGGCAGAAGGCGGCGGCGCCGTCGCCCGGCAGCGCGGCGACGTTGCCCGCCGACTGCGCCTTGGCCTTGTCCGCCGCGGCCTTGGTGTCGAACACGGCGACGCCGACCGTGACGGCCACGCCGTCACGCACGTACGTGGCGCGCAGCACCTGGCGGCAGCCGTTGGACGACAGGACGGACCCCAGGGCGCCCTGGGTCACGGACGCACAGTCCGCGGTGGCCGCGGTGGCCGTCCGCCGGTACGTCCGGCCGGACAGCACGGCCTTCGCGTCCGGGAACAGCGTGCCGGTGGTCAGCGGGGCCTTGTCCTTCTCCGCACTGGAGATGAAGGCCCGCGGGTCCTGCGGCGGGGGCGGGGCGACCGGGGCGAAGGTGGGCTCGGGCGTCCCCGGGGAACTCGGCGGGGCGGAGGCCCCGGCGGCGTTCTTCGGGCCGCCCCCGCCACTCCCGCCGTCGCCGTCCGACCGCACGATCGCCGTGGCCACGATCGCCGCCACCCCGCCGGCGGCCAGCACCCCGCCACCGATCATCAGCATCTTCCGCCGGCGGTCGCGCGCCGCCGTGTCCGCGGCGAGCGCCGCCCAGTCCGGCGTCCCCCCACCCGGCCCGGCCCCCCAGGACCCCTGCCCGCCCGGCTCCCCCTGCCCAAAGCTCATGGGGCGCATCGTAGACCGGCGACCGCCGGGTGTCGCCCGGTGCGCCGGCGCGTGGTAGAAGCGACTCTGGGCTCGGCATGAGGATGTACACGTCAGCAATAGGGGTTGGTCTCGATCCGAGGCCAGGAGGGAAGCACGCGACGTGAGTGGTGATCGGCTTTCGGTATCGGACGAGGCGCTGTCCGACTTGGGCGCAGACCTGGCCGAGATGGGGCGGTATCTCAAGCAGAAGAGGGCCCGGCTCAATGAGCTGGTCGACTCGATGGGCACCGGCTGGCGGAGCCCTGCGGGCAGCACTTACAAAAATCTCCAGACGCATCTGAACGAAGACGTCGACCGCATTCGGGAGATGTTGTTCCTCATCGAGAAGGCTGTTGAAATGAGCCGGGGCGGATTCAACGCCCAGGAATTGACTGCCCTGCGTGGGCTGCATCGGCTGCAGAAATCCACTGAAGGGGAGCGGAGTATTCTCGACATGGCAGAAGGCGTGCATTCCCGGTCGAGTGAGAGCATACTGAAAAGATTCTCTTGAGGGAGACGATCGTGAAAGACGACTCGATATCCGTTGATTTCGCCTCCCTGAGCGCCGCATCGGCGGAGCTGGAAGCTTTGCTCAAGGAGATGAACGGCAAGCTCGAGACCCTGTATGCCCGGACGGAGAAGGTAGTCGTGAACTGGGAAGGAGAAACGCGCGAGGCCTTCGTGGAGGCTCTCGATAAATGGAGCGATTCAATGCGAGATTTGCAGGCCAGGCAGAAGTGGTTGCATGGCGTGGTCGTATCCGGGCACGTTAACTATTCCTCGGCTCACCATTCTGTTCTCCGTGGTTGGGGGGCTCGGTGACCTCGCCGTCGTCGACCGGGGGAATTCACGTCAAGCCTTCCGATCTGTATCGCGTATCCGATCAGGTGGCCCACCAGCAACGGCAACTGGAGAAAGGACTGGGGCTGTTCCTGAGGGAGTTGGACGGAAAATCGAATGTCGGAGGGGCGGGAAAGGCGGTTGACGAGTTCAACGCCGCCTACCTGAAAATCGGTGAAAAGGTCCTCAAGGTCTGGGCGAAAAGCGTTGTGAGTGTGGGTGGTGCCGCGGTCGGTTTCACTGCCACGGCAAATCACTACGCAGTGGCGGACGCCGCCTCGAACCCCGCTCACAAAGGAAGTCCGCAGACCAAGCCGCTCCCTCAGGTGGTCAGTCAGGTTCCTGACTATGGAAGCCTTCCGGTACTGAAGTGGGACGGGGTGGTAGACGACGACTCGGATGGGCTGCTGGCCGACATCTTCGACGGAATCGACCACGTAGCAGAAGCCATACTGCGTCCGATAGCTCATCACGCGCTGCGCTGGGGTAAGGCGGCGGACGTGCTTCCGATGCCCGACACCGAGAAACTGGAAAAGGTCTCTGCGGCATGGCTCGAGCCGGGGAAGGCGCTCGCCAACGTCGACTCCGCTCTTACAGGACTTATGAGCAGTATCACCGTCCAGTCGAATACTGAATGGTACGGGGCTATGCGCTCCTTCTGTAGCGCGATCTGGGGCACATCTCCTTGGGGTAACTCCAGGGAGAACTACCAGTGGAAACACGACAGTGCGTCGGCTGGCGGGTCCAGTCACCCGGCCTTGGCTGTGCTTTTCGATACATGTGACACGATGAGTGACGCACTGCAGAAGTTCGCGGTTGCGGCCTGGGAGATGCACAAGGAAGTTAGAAGCATATTCCATAAAGCAGTGAGAGATGCTTTGCCGAAACTGGACCTCAGTGGTTTCACGGGTGGCTTCAAAGGCGTGGCGAAGGGGCTGGGCAAGGCCGGGCGGGCATTGGGTATAGAAATGACGATCAACCTCGATGAATCCGCCCTGAACGCTGCGGTGAAAAAATACGAGGCGGCGTTGCGGGAGCTGGTGCCGAAGATCGAGGCGCATGAAGGTCCTCTGGACGAGGCGCTTATGAGTCTCCCGACGTACCAGTCGGAAGAAGCTCGAGCCGAGGCATTCGGGGCGCGATCGCTGAACGATTTCCGCCACGAGCACAAGTGGGCGGACCCGGCAGACGTGGGCCAGGGGCGTTATCGTATTGATCTGGCGAGCAATGAGTACCTCAATGGCGGGCACTCGGTGGACAAGCATGTGGGAAAGACCGATGAGCAGCTATTGCAGCGTTTGAGGGATCAGCAGGACGGGAGGACGCCGCCGGGCTGGCCCCATGGTAAGCCGATACCCTCGGCAGCCTCGACGTTCAAGGACATGGAGACCGCGCAGCGACTCACCCAATACAATATCAACAGGAATGCAGCCGACATAAAGGCGTGGTTGGGGCCGCCCGAGCCTTCGGGGAGGGACACGAGCAAACCCTTTTTCAGCATGGCCCCTAACGGGGAGGACAGCGGGCGCAGCGCTGCAAAAAAGCCGAATTCTCAAACCGGGTCGGCCTGGCAAAGAGATGGAATGAACGCGCGCGTCGTTCCCGTGCAAAGGATCAGAACTGTACTGAAGTACGATAGGAGTTTGACGCCGCCTTTCGTTGTCCTGACGTCTATGCCCGACTTCAACGCACCGTGACCAGGGGGAGCCGTGTTCATTCCGTGCGGTAGTCAGTGGAATGCGGCGTTGACGCGTCTTTTCGGCAACGCATACGCTCTCGTCAGGGTGGTGCCCCGAGAGCATGGAGAATGGCGTAGAGATGTCGAGAAGGCGTTCGAGCGCAAATCCCCGGACCCCCGGTCATGGGGCAGTGTCGACTGGGCTGCCGCGCATGCCGGGGAAGAGCTCGCGGCCCAGAATGGGAGATTTCCCTTCATTTTTCCGGCCAAGGAGCGCTTGGACCGGTATATGCACAGGGTTGTTCCTGACTCGGCTGCCCGGTTTCTCGTCAGTATTCGAGACGAGTGGTTCACGGCAAAAGCGATCCCGGACTTCGACGTGCACTGGAAGCAGTGGCTGGCGGATGCTTACACGCTACTTCATCGGTTCGGGCCCGACGCCGAGCTGTACACATCCTCTCCGGCTGCTTATTTGGATGAATCCCCCGATTTTTGGAGCGGCAGCTCCTTTTATAGCAACGGATTGACCTCTTGTGTGGGCGACGCGGGTCTGGTCGCTGTCTCGGAGGACGAGGTGGGAGTGTTCTGGTCCTACAACCCGGTTTCCGAGAAAGGCGGTGTGACGAATCGCGACCGTTGGAACGCCTCCCTGGTGCGCCTGCTCTACGAGGACGCGTTTGTTCGGACGGGTCCGCGATGGCACCGGGACTGGACAGAAGACCTCATGGCGATTCTTGGGCGCACGGTGGAGGATCCTCGTGCATGGCTCACTGCCGACTGGTTTGAGCCGACCGGCGAACGGGGAGAATCGCCGTATTTTTTCCCGTTCCGGCAGCCTGAAGAGGCAACCGGTCACTTCAGGGAAGTGGAACACGATGCCGCCGTGCGCGCTCTGGTGCAGATGGTGGACGACTATCTCGACATAGAGCGAATCCCGAACTACGAGTCACGCAAAAGTGAACTGATGAAGGATGCTGACGTTCTGCTCTCTCGCTACGCTCCGGCATCTTTTCATATGACAGAAGTACGGTTCACGGATTTCATTTGCGATGTCGGCCTGGTGGCGGTTTCCGACAGTGAAGTGGGTGTGTTCTGGGGTTTCGACAGAACCGATTGAGTTATTGCGGACAGAAAGGAAGGTCATGCTCACCAGATCCGCCACCTACCCCGACATGGCGACGGCGCAATGGTGCACCCAGCAGGTTGTCACCAGAAATGAACAGATTATCCATCGCTGGCTGGCCCAGAACACCAGGCAGCGCCTCACGATCGAGGCTGCATGGCCTTCCCGGCCCGACCCGGTCGGGCGTGTGATGTTGCGCGCGATGATGCTCGCCGGGCGGGATGCGGTGGACGTGCGTGCTGCGCGCGTCATCCTCAAAAGGGACCCCTCGCATGCCAACGGCTTTAGCGTGCAGTCCACCTTTCCCATCTATCTGTGAAGACGGGTAGCGTTGTGCCCCTGACGCCCATCGAGTACGACCGTAAATATGGTGAGCTGGACCACGTCGTACGCGCCTACCTCGGACAGCCTGCCAATGACGCGGAAGGTATCCGCAGCACGGCCCTCGATGCATACCTACGCCACACTTGGCACAGCAGGCCGTGGGCCCTTGCCGTGGCCGAGCGGCAGTTGCGCGAGTACGCGGAGAACCTACCGGGGTACCTGAGGCAACGGCTCGGGGAGGCCTTTCCCCTCCCTGACGTGGGCCACCCGGAGGAGGACATCCAGTCCTGGCTCCTGCTGATCGCCGACTCGCTCCGCCACAGCGTGGAAACGGGCGACGCGCCACCTCCCGGGATTCCGGAAACTCATTGGGAATGGCATGCCCGGTTCCCGGAACTCGGGCAGTTCCTTGGCGGTTGGTTCTCTCAGGACATGCCCGAGGAGTTCGGCAGTCACGAAGCCGCCCTCGCCGATTACGTCACGACCACGGACGGTGCGCTGGCGGCGCGTCTGGTCGGGGAGGTGAGTGAACTGTTGACGCTGCCGGTGGCGGAGGACGACTGCGCTCTCGGGCTGGCGGAGCTCGGGATGGAGGTCGAGCCCCCCGAACCGCACTCCTACCGAAGCTGGTTGGCGTCCGTGGCCGAGAGCCTGCGGACGGGGCGCCTCGACGCCTGAGGCCTCACCGCGTTAAACGGTTGGTGGAGCTTCGGAAAGCCGACACAATGCCTCGCATGGGACACGTCGAGGTGGCGCACGTCGAGTACTTCCTGCCTGATGGGCGGCCGTTGCTGGGGGACGTGTCCTTCCGGGTCGGTGAAGGGGCCGCCGTGGCGCTCGTCGGGGCCAACGGGGCCGGGAAGACGACGTTGCTGCGGCTGATCTCGGGGGAGATCAGGCCGCACGGGGGGACGGTCGCCGTCGGTGGCGGGCTGGGGGTGATGCCGCAGTTCGTGGGGTCCGTACGGGATGAGCGGACCGTGCGCGACCTGCTGGTCTCGGTGGCGCCGCCGCGTATCCGGGAGGCCGCCGCGGCCGTGGACCGGGCCGAGCTCGCGATCATGGAGCGGGACGACGAGGCCGCGCAGGTGGCGTACGCGCAGGCGCTGTCCGACTGGGCCGAGGCGCGCGGCTACGAGGCCGAGACCGTCTGGGACATGTGCACGATGGCCGCGCTCGGCATCCCCTACGAGAAGGCGCAGTGGCGGCAGGTGCGCACGCTCTCCGGGGGTGAGCAGAAGCGCCTGGTGCTGGAGTCGCTGCTGCGCGGCACCGACGAGGTGCTGCTGCTGGACGAGCCGGACAACTACCTGGACGTCCCCGGCAAGCGCTGGCTGGAGGAGCGGCTCCGCGAGACGCGGAAGACCGTGCTGTTCGTCTCCCACGACCGGGAGCTGCTCGCCCGCGCCGCCGAGAAGATCATCAGTGTCGAGCCCAGCCCCGCGGGGTCCGAGGTGTGGGTGCACGGCGGCGGCTTCGCCACGTACCACGAGGCCCGCGCGGAGCGGTTCGAGCGGTTCGAGGAGCTGCGCAGGCGCTGGGACGAGAAGCACGCCCAGTTGAAGAAGCTCGTCCGGGACATGCAGCAGTACGCGGCCCGCAGCGACGAGATGGCCTCCCGCTACCAGGCGGCCAAGACCCGGCTGCGGAAGTTCGAGGAGGCCGGGCCGCCGCCGGAGCCGCCGCGCCGGCAGGACATCCGGATGCGGCTGGCCGGCGGGCGCACCGGCCTGCGGGCCGTCACCTGCAAGCGGCTGGAGCTCACCGGGCTGATGAAGCCGTTCGACCTGGAGGTCTTCTACGGGGAGCGGGTCGCCGTGCTCGGGTCGAACGGCTCCGGGAAGTCCCACTTCCTGCGGCTGCTGGCCGGTGAGCCGGTGGCGCACCAGGGCGAGTGGAAGCTGGGGGCGCGGGTCGTCCCCGGGCACTTCGCCCAGACCCACGCCCACCCCGAGCTGCTCGGCCGCACCCTCGTCGACATCCTGTGGACGGAGTACGCCAAGGATCGGGGCGGGGCGATGTCCGCGCTGCGCCGGTACGAGCTGGAGCGCCAGGGCGACCAGCGGTTCGAGCGGCTCTCCGGCGGGCAGCAGGCCCGCTTCCAGATCCTGCTGCTGGAGCTGGCGGGCACGACGGCGCTGCTGCTGGACGAGCCCACGGACAACCTGGACCTGGAGAGCGCGGAGGCGTTGCAGAAGGGGCTGGAGGCGTACGAGGGGACGGTGCTCGCCGTCACTCACGACCGCTGGTTCGCTCGCTCGTTCGACCGCTACCTGGTCTTCGGGGCGGACGGGCGGGTGCGCGAGGCGTCCGAGCCGGTGTGGGACGAGGGGCGGGTCGCGCGGGTGCGGTGACCGGTGCGGCGCGGGGGTGCTCGGCCGGGGGTCCGGGGGTTGTCCCCGGGAAGACGCGGCGGACGAGGGGCGAGTCGCGCGGGTGCGGTGACCGGTGCGGCGGGGGTGCTCGCCCGGAGGGCCGGGGGGTGTCCCCGGGAAGGCGCGGCGGACGAGGGGCGGGTCGCGCGGGTGCGGTGAGGACGGTGGGGGGCCTGGGGGCCGCCCCCGGTGGGACCATGTGTTTTGACCCCGTGGGTGGGCGCCCGGTACTCTACGAGTTCGTTATGCGTATTGGCTTGGTCGTTCTCACGCGAGGGGCCCTTACGCTTGTCCGTCAGGCCGATCGCCGGCGGTCGGCACACGGGTTGCGTCCCCGTTGTGCGGCCAAGCTCGCGCGATCGTCCCATGCGGACCGTGTCAGGACCCACACTCACTGAAGAAGCGAAGGCTACGACCGTGCGTACGTTCAGCCCCAAGCCCGGCGATGTCCAGCGCCAGTGGCACATCATCGACGCGCAGGACGTCGTCCTGGGCCGTCTGGCCTCCCAGGCCGCATCCCTGCTGCGCGGCAAGCACAAGCCCGTGTACGCCCCGCACATGGACATGGGTGACTTCGTCGTCATCATCAACGCCGACAAGGTGCACCTGTCCGGCAACAAGAAGACCCAGAAGATGGCGTACCGCCACTCTGGCTTCCCGGGTGGTCTGCGCTCCGTCCGTTACGACGAGCTGCTCGACAAGAACCCCGAGAAGGCCGTCGAGAAGGCGATCAAGGGCATGCTGCCCAAGAACTCCCTCGGCCGTCAGATGCTCTCGAAGCTGAAGGTCTACTCGGGCGACCAGCACCCGCACGCCGCCCAGCAGCCGCAGCCGTTCGAGATCACCCAGGTCAAGCAGGGCTAAGTCCCGGCCACCGCCGAACCAGAAAGTCTGAGGAGAATCGTGGCTGAGACCACCGCCGAGATGCCGGTCGAGGGCGTCGAGGAGTACACCACCGAGACCGAGGTCGTGGAGTCGGAGTACACCTCCGAGTCCCTCGCGTCCCGCTTTGGCGACCCGCAGCCGGCCGCCGGCCTGGGCCGTCGCAAGAACGCCATCGCCCGTGTCCGGATCGTTCCGGGCTCCGGCAAGTGGAAGATCAACGGTCGCACCCTTGAGGACTACTTCCCCAACAAGGTGCACCAGCAGGAAGTCAACGAGCCCTTCAAGGTGCTCGAGCTCGACGACCGCTACGACGTCATCGCCCGCATCTCGGGTGGCGGCGTCTCCGGCCAGGCCGGCGCCCTGCGCCTCGGCGTGGCCCGTGCGCTCAACGAGGCCGACGTGGACAACAACCGCGGCGCCCTGAAGAAGGCCGGCTTCCTCAAGCGCGACGACCGTGCGGTCGAGCGCAAGAAGGCCGGTCTCAAGAAGGCCCGCAAGGCTCCGCAGTACAGCAAGCGCTAATCCGGCGGTTCGCTGCTTCTGCTCGAACGCCCCGGCGGCACGATCCGTGCTGCCGGGGCGTTCGGCTATGCAGCACCCCCGTGATGCGTCACCCGTACGGGTCAGGGGTCACTCGTACGGGCCACTCGGGGCGGGTACCCCGTATACCTGGGAGACTTCGGTCACCTGGCGGCAACGCTTTGGCCCAGGGCTCGACACCTCAAGTACAAGGCTCAAGTACAAGGGGCTCCCTCCAGGGCCCCGCACTCCCGCGTTTTTCGGAGGACACCAGTGGGACGACTCTTCGGTACGGACGGTGTGCGCGGCGTCGCGAACGCCGATCTGACGGCCGAGCTCGCGCTCGGCCTGTCGGTCGCCGCGGCGCACGTGCTCGCCGAGGCGGGGACGTTCGAGGGCCATCGCCCGGTGGCGGTGGTGGGTCGTGATCCGCGGGCGTCCGGGGAGTTCCTGGAGGCCGCCGTGGTGGCCGGACTGGCCAGCGCGGGCGTGGACGTGCTGCGGGTCGGCGTGCTGCCGACGCCCGCCGTCGCGTACCTCACCGGCGCCCTCGGCGCCGACCTGGGCGTCATGCTCTCCGCGAGCCACAACGCCATGCCCGACAACGGGATCAAGTTCTTCGCCCGCGGCGGCCACAAGCTCGCCGACGAGCTGGAGGACCGCATCGAGCGGACCTACCGGGCGCACTCCACCGGCGAGCCCTGGGACCGGCCCACCGGCGCCGGCGTCGGCCGCGTCCGCGACTACGACCAGGGCTTCGACAACTACGTCGCCCACCTGATCGGCGTCCTGCCGAACCGCCTCGACGGCCTCAAGGTCGTCATCGACGGCGCGCACGGCGCGGCGTCCCGCGTCTCGCCCGAGGCGTTCTCGCGGGCCGGCGCCGAGGTCGTCACCATCGGCACCGACCCCGACGGGCTGAACATCAACCACGAGTGCGGCTCCACGCACCTCGACAAGCTGCGGGCCGCGGTCGTCGAGCACGGCGCGGACCTCGGTGTCGCCCACGACGGTGACGCCGACCGGTGCCTCGCCGTGGACGCGACCGGTGCCGAGGTCGACGGGGACCAGATCCTCGCCGTCCTCGCGCTCGCCATGCGGGAGGCGGGCTCGCTGCGGAAGAACACCGTCGTCGCCACCGTCATGTCCAACCTGGGCTTCAAGCTGGCCATGGAGCGGGAAGGCGTCCGGCTCGTCCAGACCGCGGTCGGCGACCGCTACGTCCTGGAGGAGATGAAGGCCAACGGCTTCGCCCTCGGCGGCGAGCAGTCCGGGCACGTCATCGCCCTCGACCACGCGACGACCGGTGACGGGACGCTGACCGGGCTGATGCTGGCCGCTCGGGTCGCGGCGACCGGCCGTCCGCTGCGGGAGCTGGCCGGGGTCATGGAGCGGCTGCCGCAGGTGCTCATCAACGTCCGGGACGTCGACAAGTCGCGGGTGGGGTCTTCGCAGGAGCTCGCCGAGGCTGTGGCGGACGCGGAGCGGGAGCTTGGTGCCACCGGGCGGGTGTTGCTGCGGTCTTCCGGGACGGAGCCGCTCGTGCGGGTGATGGTGGAGGCCGCTGACATCGAGCAGGCTCGGGCTGTGGCTCAGCGGCTCGCCGATGTGGTGAAGTCGGCGCTCGGGTAGCGCCGGGTGGGGCGGGATGGGGGGTGCCCCTGTCCCTCCCCCAGAGGGGGCACCCCCACTTCGCCGTTTCCTGGGGCTGACGCCCCAGACCCCGCTGATCGCGGCTTCGCCGCTCGTCCTCAAACGCCGGACGGGCTGGTGGGGGCGGGGGTGGGTGGGTGAGCGCTTCGCGCGCCGTCCTCAGGCGCCGGACGGGCTGGTGGGTGGGCTGTTCCTGCGTTGCCGTCGCCAGTACCACCTCTGGCCCAGCAGCGTCAGCGTGCCCGCCGCCACGATGCCCAGCAGGTTCAGGCCGAGCTGGACCGCCGAGCCGCGGGTTTCCGTCCAGTTGCCGTAGGAGAGGGCCACGGCCGCGTTGGCGGCGGCCGGGACCGTGGTGACGGAGATCGCGACGCCGATGAGGGCGCCGGACTTGGCGGAGGTCAGGGAGAGGATGCCGGCGGCGCCGGCGAGGAACGCCACGATGAAGGAGAAGGCGTCCGGCTGCCAGATGAACGAGGTCTGCGGGCGGTCCGCGAGGAACCGCGCCTCGTGGAAGAGGCCCAGCCAGTCCATCAGCAGGCTGAAACCGCCGGTCACCGCCATCGCCACCGGGAAGCCCACCAGCAGCGCCATGAGCGACTGCCGGGCCAGGCGCGGGGCACGGCGCACGATCGCCGTGCAGAGGCCGGCCAGGGGGCCGAACTCCGGGCCCACCGCCATCGCGCCCACGATGAGGATGGCGCTGTCGATGATCACGCCGCAGGCGGCGAGCATCGTGGCCAGGGTGAGGAAGGCGAGGAAGGTGAAGGTCAGGGTGGACTCCTCGTGGGTCTCCTCGACCAGCGACTCCCAGACGATCGCGTCCGCGCCCTCGCCGGGTGCCTCCTCCTCCGCCACGTCGGCGCGGCGGGAGAGGGTGAGGCCGACGTCGTCGACGGAGACGGCGCCCCACTCGGGGACGCCCGCCGTGCGCAGCGCCTCCAGCAGCTCGTCGGCCGCCTCCCGGGCCACGTCGCACAGCACGACGTCGCCGCGCGGATCGCGGGCGGCACCGGTGAGGACGGCGAGGTGGGTGGTTCCGGTGACGCTCTCGACGAGGGTGACGACCTCCTCGGTGCGGTCGGCGGGGGTGAGCATCCGTACGTGCAGCATGCGGCGTCCCGGGGTCAGAGCTTGCGCAGCGAGAGGCGTTGGACCTTGTGATCGGGGCCCTTGCGGAGGATGAGGCTGGAGCGGCCGCGGGTGGGGGCGACGTTCTCCATGAGGTTGGGCTTGTTGATGGTGCGCCAGTTGCGGCGGGCGAAGGCCAGGGCCTCCTCCTCCGAGACCTGGGTGTAGCGGCGGAAGAACGAGTCGGGGTCGTGGAAGGCCGTCTCGCGGAGCTTTTTGAACCGTGAGTAGTACCAGCGCTCGATGTCCTCGGCCCGCGCGTCCACGTAGATGCTGAAGTCGAAGAAGTCCGCGAGCCCGACCCGGGTCCGGCCGTCGCGGCCGGGCAGGGCGGGCTGGAGGACGTTGAGTCCCTCGATGATCAGGATGTCCGGGCGGTGCACGGTGAGCCGCTCGCCGGGGACGATGTCGTAGATCAGGTGGGAGTAGACGGGTGCGGACACCTCGTCCTTCCCGGCCTTCACGTCCGCCACGAAGCGCGTCAGCGCGCGCCGGTCGTACGACTCCGGGAAACCCTTACGGGACATCAGGCCGCGTCGCTGGAGCTCCGCGTTGGGCAGCAGGAAGCCGTCCGTGGTGACGAGCTCGACGCGCGGGTGCTCGGGCCAGCGGGCCAGCAGGGCGCGCAGCAGCCGGGCCGTGGTCGACTTGCCGACCGCGACGCTGCCGGCGACGCCGATGACGAACGGGGTGCCGCGCTGGGCGCCCTTCTCGCCGAGGAAGGTGTTGAGCGCGCCGCGCAGGCTGCCGCTGGCGCCCACGTAGAGGTTGAGCAGCCGGGAGAGCGGCAGGTAGACGTCGCGGACCTCGTCCAGGTCGACGACGTCGCCGAGTCCGCGCAGGCGCTCGACCTCCTCCGCGGTGAGCGGGAGGGGCGTGTTCTCGCGCAGCGCGCTCCACTCGGCGCGGGTCAGGTCGACGAAGAGCGACGACTGGTGCGTGGGCGGGTGAGCCGTGCGGCGTCGTTGCTGCGGCTGCTCTGGGGTGGTCGGCACGGGGCCCATTGTGCGTGGGTGGCGCGGGGCGATCACTGCGGGGTGTGAGGTTCGGGGCGTCGAGTGTGGTCTGCGGGGCATCCGTAGGGGACCTGGCGGCGCGGGGGAGTGAAGTTCCGGCGCGGGCTCTGTACCTACTCACGGGTCGGGAATACGGTCCCACCCTTCGGCCGCCCCGGCTTCCTGCGAGGGACCCCCGTGTTCGTTCTCCGGCTCGTGCTCCGGCTCATCCGCAAGACCCTCCACCGCCTCGCACACCCGCGCGCCGGCGCCCCCGGCGCACGCTCCGTCGCACACGCCGGGACGTACGCCGGGGCGTGTGACACGGGTGACGCCTTCGCCGACCGGGTGCGGGCCGAGCTCTGCGACGACCTGCCGGACGAGGACCTCGGGCAGGACCTGGGGGACTGTCTCGACCAGTACCACTTCGGCAGCAAGCCGCGCTGCGAGGAGGTCGAGTACCTGGAGCTCGTCCAGGAGGCCATCGACCGCATCGAGCGCGGACGTTGACCGGCGGGCGCGGACATTGACCGGCGGGCGGTGACACCGGGGCCGTACGCTGCACTCCATGTGCGGAATCGTGGGTTATGTGGGAGGGCGGTCCGCCCTCGACGTCGTCTTGGCCGGGCTGCGCCGGCTGGAGTACCGCGGCTACGACTCGGCCGGGGTCGCCGTGCTCGCCGACGGGGGGCTCGCCGCGGCCAAGAAGGCGGGCAAGCTCGCCAACCTGGAGAAGGAGCTCGCCGACCGGCCGCTGCCCTCCGGCACCACCGGCATCGGCCACACCCGCTGGGCCACCCACGGCGGTCCCACCGACGCCAACGCCCACCCGCACCTCGACAACCCCGGGCGGGTCGCCGTCGTCCACAACGGCATCATCGAGAACTTCGCCGCCCTGCGCGCCGAGCTCGCCGAGCGCGGGCACGCGCTGGCCTCCGAGACGGACACCGAGGTCGTCTCGCACCTGCTGTCCGAGTCGTTCTCCTCCTGCGGCGACCTCGCCGAGGCCATGCGGCAGGTCTGCCGCCGTCTGGAGGGCGCGTTCACGCTCGTCGCGGTGCACGCCGACGACCCCGACGTGGTCGTGGGCGCCCGCCGCAACTCGCCGCTGGTGGTCGGGGTCGGCGACGGCGAGGCGTTCCTCGCCTCCGACGTCGCCGCGTTCATCGCCCA
Organism: Streptomyces sp. NPDC052910; assembly: GCF_055585605.1. NCBI lineage: Bacteria > Bacillati > Actinomycetota > Actinomycetes > Kitasatosporales > Streptomycetaceae > Streptomyces > Streptomyces sp. NPDC052910. Next base: position 364,163 of record NZ_JBVJJR010000005.1, on the reverse strand, counting down.
CACCCGCGAGGCCGTCGAGCTCGGCCAGGACCAGGTCGTCGAGCTGCGCCGGGACGCCGTCACCGTGACGGACTTCGACGGCGCGCCGGCGGACGTCCGGGCGTACCACGTGGACTGGGACGCGTCCGCCGCCGAGAAGGGCGGCTACGACTACTTCATGCTCAAGGAGATCGCCGAGCAGCCCAAGGCCGTCGCCGACACCCTGCTGGGGCGCATCGACGCCTCCGGGTCGCTGACGCTGGACGAGGTCCGCATCCCGGCGTCCGTGCTGCGTGAGGTCGACAAGGTCGTCATCGTCGCGTGCGGGACGGCGTACCACGCGGGGATGATCGCCAAGTACGCGATCGAGCACTGGACCCGCATCCCCTGCGAGACCGAGCTGGCCAGCGAGTTCCGCTACCGCGACCCGATCCTCGACCAGCGCACGCTGGTGATCGCCATCTCGCAGTCCGGCGAGACGATGGACACGCTGATGGCCCTGCGGCACGCCCGCGAGCAGGGCGCGAAGGTGCTCGCCATCTGCAACACCAACGGCTCGACGATCCCCCGGGAGTCGGACGCCGTGCTCTACACGCACGCCGGTCCCGAGGTCGCGGTCGCGTCCACGAAGGCGTTCCTCACGCAGTTGGTGGCCTGCTACCTGGTCGCCCTGTACCTGGGCCAGGTACGCGGGACGAAGTGGGGCGACGAGATCCAGTCGGTGATCCGGGAGCTGGACGGCATCGGGACGCAGGTCGAGGAGGTCCTGGAGACCATGGAGCCGGTGCGCGAGCTGGCGCGCTCGCTGGCCGGCAAGAACACCGTCCTCTTCCTCGGCCGGCACGTCGGCTACCCGGTGGCCCTGGAGGGCGCGCTGAAGCTCAAGGAGCTCGCCTACATGCACGCCGAGGGCTTCGCGGCCGGCGAGCTCAAGCACGGGCCGATCGCGCTGATCGAGGACGACCTGCCGGTGGTCGTCGTCGTCCCGTCGCCGCGCGGCCGGTCCGTCCTGCACGACAAGATCGTCTCCAACATCCAGGAGATCCGGGCCCGGGGCGCCCGGACGATCGTCATCGCCGAGCGCGGCGACGAGGCGGTCCGGCCGTACGCCGACCACCTGATCGAGATCCCCGCCACCCCGGTCCTCCTCCAGCCGCTCGTCGCCACCGTGCCCCTGCAGGTCTTCGCCTGCGAACTGGCCACCGCCCGCGGCAACGAGGTCGACCAGCCGCGCAACCTCGCGAAGTCGGTGACCGTCGAATGATCGTGGGCGTGGGCATCGACGTCGCCGAGATCGACCGCTTCGACGCGGCGCTGCGGCGCACGCCCGGGATGGCCGGCCGCCTCTTCGTCGAGCGCGAGCTGTACCTGCCGAGCGGCGAGCGGCGCGGCATCGCCTCCCTGGCAGCGCGGTTCGCCGCCAAGGAAGCCCTTGCCAAGGCTCTGGGCGCGCCGCCCGGGCTGCTGTGGACGGACGCTGAGGTGACCACCGGTGAGCACGGCCGCCCGGGGCTCACCGTCACCGGGACGGTCGCGGCGCGGGCGGAGCTGCTCGGGGTGCGGTCGTGGCACGTGTCGCTCAGCCATGACGCGGGGGTGGCGTCGGCGGTGGTGATCGCGGAGGCGTGATTCCGCTGCTGTGATCTTGGCGCTGGCGGGGGCGGCCGGGGGCGGGGCAGGATGCGGCGCATGACGGACGGTACCGGTGCTCACCTGACCCACATCCCGGCCCCCGAAGGGGTCGCGCCCGCCGGCGGCTACAGCCACGTCGTGACCGCGACCGGGCGGCTGGTCGCCGTCTCCGGGCAGGTCGCCCTCGACGAGGACGGGCACGTCGTCGGAGAGGGCGACATCCGGGCCCAGACGCGGCAGGTGTTCGAGAATCTGCGGCGGTGTCTGGGGGCGGCGGGGGCTTCCTTCGACGACGTCGTGAAGCTGACTTATTTCCTGACGGACGTGGGGCATCTGCCGGTGATCCGGGAGGTGCGGGACGAGTTCGTGGACGCGGGGCGGTTGCCGGCGAGTTCCGCCGTGCAGGTCGTGGCCCTGTTCCGGCCGGAGTTGCTGGTGGAGGTGGAGGCGTTCGCGGTGGTCGGGGGGTGATGCCCCGGTCCCTCCCTTTCACCGTTTCCTGGGGCTGCGCCCCAGACCCTTTTCGCGGCTTCGCCGCTCGTCCTCAAACTCCCCCAGAGGGGGCACCCCCAGACGGGCTGAAGTGCGCCCGGGCGCGACCCCCGGCCCGTCCGGCGTTTGAGGATTGGGGGTGCCCCCTCTGAGGGAGGGACCGGGGCACCCCACCCGATCCGCGCGTTCGCGTCCCGCGCCCATCTCCCGCGCGTATCGTCGGCCTTGACGCTCAGGCAGGGAAAGGGACGGACGTGCATCCCGCAAAGGAACGCATCGCGGCCGTGTTCGGGGAAACCCAGGGCAGCGGATACCTGCTGACCCCCCGGGTGGTCCTCACCGCCGCCCATGTGGCCGGTGACTGCGACGCGCCGCGGGTGATCGTGCCGGGTGGCGTCGGGCAGGTGGCCTGCCGGGTGGTGTGGGCGCGGGACGACAGCCGGCGGTGTGACGCGGCGCTGCTCGTCGCGGAGCGGGACGTCGTCCCGGAGGAGGCGGCGGTCGCCTTCGAGCCGCTGGTCTGGGGGCGGGCGTACGACCTGCGGGCCTGGGCGGGTGCGCAGGCGATCGGGTTTCCGCAGGTCCAGCGGGACGGGCAGGGCGAGTTGGACACCGAGCAGTTGCTCGGCACGCTCAAGCCGGGCAGCAATCTGCTCAGCGGGCGGCACGTCCTGGACTGCGCGTACGGCGCGCCCGAGCCGCCGGGCGGCGGCGGTTCGCCGTGGGCCGGCATGTCCGGCGCGGCCGTGTTCGTGGACGGGCTGCTCGCGGGCGTGGTGTGCGCGGACCCGGCGGGCTGGCGGCACGGGCGGCTGACGGTGACGCCGTCGGCGACGCTGTGGGCGGACTTCCGGTTCCTGAGCGAGTGCCTGCTGGCCGGGCACAAGCCGGAGTCGCGGTCGCTGGCCACGCCGCGGCAACTGGAGACCGAGGAGTTCGAGCGGCGGCTGCGCGACTACGTGATCGAGAAGTCCGGCGAACTGACGATCATCGGGCTGACCCTGTCCGACGGCGAGGCCGAGACCTGGCCGCTCGACACCGCGTACCTCAGCCTGGAGCTCGTCGGCCGGGCGCGGGACGCGCGCCACGACGGGTTCGGGCTGCGGACGGCCGTCGAGCCGCCGGACCGCGCGGAGCCGACGCCCCGGCGCGCCGAGGAGGCGCTGGCCGGGCACCGGCGGGTGCTGCTGCGCGGCGCGGCCGGTTCGGGCAAGACGACGCTGCTCCAGTGGCTCGCGACCGTCACCGCGCGCGGTGATCTGCCGCCGGGCCTGGGGCATTTGAGCGGCTGCTTACCGCTGCTGCTGCCGTTGCGGAACCTCGTCCGCGGCGGCGAGCCGCCGCAGCCGGAGGAGTTCCTGGCCGCCGCGGCCCGCCCGCTGGCCGGGCTGCCGGCCGCGCGGGGCTGGGTGACCCGCCGGCTCACCGAGGGCACGGTGCTGCTGCTGATCGACGGGGTGGACGAGGTCCAGGAGGCGGACCGCAGACGCACCCTGACCTGGGTGAAGGACCTTCTCGCGGCTTACCCCGAGGCCCGCTACGTGATCACCACGCGGCCGTCGGCGGTCCGCGAGGGATGGCTCGCCGACGCCGGCTTCGTCGAGCTGGAGCTGCTGCCCATGGGCCGCGCCGACGTCCTGGCCTTCATCGACCGCTGGCACACGGCCGCCGGACAGCACCGCGACGAGCGGCTGCGCGGTTTCCGGGACGCGCTGGCCGCCGCCGTCGTCGCCAAGCGCGATCTCGGCCGGCTGGCCACCAACCCCCTGATGTGCGCCCTCATCTGCGCCCTCAACCGGTCCCGGCGCGGCTACCTCCCGCACGGGCGGATGGAGTTGTACCGCGCCGCGCTGGATCTGCTGCTGATCCGCCGCGACCGCGAGCGGGAGATCGCGGTCGGGCTGGAGGGCCCCGAACTGGAACAGGCGCAGCCCGCGCTGCTCCAGAAGATCGCGTACTGGCTGATCCGCAACGGCCGTTCCCAGATCGAGTGGCACAAGGCCGTCGAGATCCTGGAGCGGGCGCTGCCCGCCATGCCCGCCGTCGCGGCGCGCGGCAGCGCCGAACAGATCCTCCGCCACCTGGTGCTGCGCAGCGGCCTGCTGCGGCAGCCCACCACCGAGACGCTGGACTTCATCCACCGCACCTTCCAGGACTTCCTGGGCGCCCAGGCCGCCGTCGACGACTGGGACTTCGACCTGCTCGTCAACCACGCCCACGACGACCAGTGGGAGGACGTCCTCCGGATGGCCGTCGGCCACGCACCGCCCCGGGCCCGGGGCGAGCTGCTGCGCATGCTCCTGGACCGCGGCGAACGCGAGGAGCACCACCGGCACCGGCTGCGGCTGCTCGCCGCCGCCTGCCTGGAGCACGCGACGGAGGTCGCCCCGGAGGTACGGGACCGCGTCGAGCGGGCCGCCGCCGAACTGGTGCCGCCGCGCGACACCGAGGCGGCGAAGGCGCTCGCCGAGGCGGGCCAGGTCGTCCTCGACCTGCTGCCCGGGCCGGCGGGGCTGGACGACCGGGTGGCGCACGCGGTCGTCGTCACCGCGACGGCGGTCGCCGACGACCGGGCCATCCCGCTGCTGGCCCGCTACGCCCGGCACCCGTTCCGCCAGGTGCGGGCCCAGCTCGCCTGGTCCTGGGACAACTTCGACACCCGGCACTACGCCGACGCGGTGATTGGCGAGCTCTCCCACGACGACGGGCTGGCGTTCGTCGCCAAGAGCGTCGCGCACCTGCGGGAGCTGGCCCGGCTCGGCGGGCGGCCCGAGGTGTGGTGCCGCGGGGTGTGGCGGGACGAGGACCTGCGGGAGGCGGTGACGCCGGTGCTGCGGGACCTGTCGCTCCGGGAGAGCCCCGAGGAGATCGACCTCGGCTTCCTCCGCGACGCCCCGCCGCTGCGGTCCCTGCGGATCGCCGACACCCGGCGCGTCGCGCGCCTGGCGTCCGTGCCCAGCGGCGCCCTCGAACGCCTCCGGCTCTCCCTGCGCAGACGCCCGGACGGGCTGGAGCGGCTGCCCGCCATGACGCGGCTGCGCTCCCTCCACCTCGACTGGATGCAGCCGGTGACCGACCCGCCCGCCCTGCGGCTGCCGGACGGCCTGGAGGAGCTGGTCCTCGGCCGCTGGGCCTCCGCCTGGGAACCGGAGTCGATCCGGCTGGAAGGCCACCCCGCCCTGCGCCGGCTCTCCTTCGAGCACTCCCTCTTCCCGGCGGACGCCCGCGCCGCCCTCGCCACCCTGCCGGGGCTGCACACGCTGAGCATCATGGGCGAGGACCCCCGGTTCCTGGAACGCGCCGAACCCCTGCCCCGGGTCCGTCACCTCTCCCTCGGCCTCGACTCCCTCACCGGCCTCTCCCACCTGCCGTCCGCCTATCCCCGCCTCAAGGTGCTCACCCTGCACACCCCCGACGGCACGGCCGAACTCATGGACCTGGCGTTCCTGCGGGACCTGCGCGGGGTGGAGGTGTACATCAAGCACTCGGGGCCGGTGACGAACGCGCATCTGCTGACGGGATGCCAGGAGACGATGCGGGGGCGGTTCCTCACCTACCGGGGGGAGTGAGGAGCGGGGCGGGCGGCTCGGCGACTGACGTCGTACAGGCGGGCCGGCTTGTCCGCCCGGCGGGCGGGGGCGGTGGCGGCCGGCCACAGGGAGCGGGGCGCCGCCTCAGCCCGACGCCACGTCCTCCCACACCCCCCGCAGCGCCTCCGCCACCCCCATCGCCGTGATCGGCGCCTCGCCCAGGGCGCGGGCCGCCAGGCCGTGGAGGTACGCGCCCACCGCCGCCGCGTCGTGGCCGGGGAGCCCCGCGGCGAGGAGGGAGCCGGTCAGGCCGCTGAGGACGTCGCCGCTGCCGGCGGTGGCGAGCCAAGGAGTACCGGTGGGATTGACCCGGGCCGGGCCGACGGCCGGGGCGCCGCCACGCGAGGCGTCAGGGGAGGCGATGACGGTGGTCGAGCCCTTGAGGAGCGCCGTCGCGCCATAGCGCTCGGCCAGGGCGCGGACGGCGGACAGGCGGGCGCCCTCGACCTCCTCGCGGGCCGTGCCGAGGAGCGCCGCCGCCTCGCCCGCGTGCGGGGTGAGGACCGTCGGGGCCCGGCGGGCGCGGACCGTGTCGGGGGAGAGCAGGTGCAGGCCGTCCGCGTCCACCAGGACCGGCACGTCGGAGGACAGCACGTCGTCGAGGGCCCGGCGGGCCTCCGCTCCGTCGCCCAGGCCCGGGCCGACGACCCACGCCTGGACCCGGCCCGCGTCGGCGGGCCGGCCGGACGAGACCAGCGTCTCGGGGAAGCGGGCGATCACCGCGTCGGCCGCCGGACCGGCGTAGCGCACCGCCCCCGCGCCGCCGTGCAGCGCGCCCGCGACACACATGACCGCCGCACCCGGGTAGCGGGCCGACCCGGCGACCACGCCCACCACACCCCGCCGGTACTTGTCGCTCTCCGCGGCGGGGCGCGGCAGCAGTCGGGCGACGTCCGCGTGCTGCAGCGCCTCGACGTCCGGGGCGGCGGGCAGGTGGGGGCCGAGGCCGATGTCGACCAGGCGCAGCGCCCCCGCGTGCTCGCGGGCGGGGTCGACGAGCAGGCCGGGCTTGTACGTGCCGAAGGTGACCGTCGCGTCGGCCCGCACCGCGTCGCCGCGCACCTCGCCGGTGTCCGCGTCCACCCCGCTGGGCAGGTCGACCGCGACGACGAGGGCGCCCTCCGCCGCGCGCACCAGCGGCAGCGCGTCCGGGCGGAGGCCGCCCTTGCCGCCGATGCCGACGATGCCGTCGAGGACGAGGTCGGCCCGCTCGACGGCCCGGATGCCCGCCGGACCGGCATCCCGCGTACGTCCTCCGGCGGCGAGCAGCGCCCGTATGCCGCCCGCGTGCGCGCGCTCCGGCGCGAGGAGCACGGCGGTCACCCCGGCCCCGCGCCGGGCGAGGGAGGCACCGGCGTACAGGGCGTCGCCCCCGTTGTCCCCGCTGCCCACCAGCAGCGCGATGCGTGCCCCTGACACCCGGCCCAGCAGCCCCGCGCACGCGGCGGCGAGCCCGGCGGCGGCCCGCCGCATGAGCGCGCCCTCGGGAAGTTCGGCCATGAGCGCGCGCTCGGCGGCCCGTACGGTGTCCACGCGGTAGCCGGTTCTCATGCCGTCCAGTGTCCTCGGCCGGGGCCTGCCCCGGCCATCCGGGGCAGGCCCCGAGGGACCGGCGAGGGGTCCCCTCCCGGCCGCTGCGGAGACGGCCGCGCGGTGACGCGGGGAGCGGTGGGAAGCGTTCCGCCCGCTGCCGTCCCCGGCCCCGCGCGCCCCGGACCGCGCCCGCCGGGGCCGTGGCCTGAGACACTGGCCGGGATGAACGAGACACCGATGCGCGCCCGTGCCGTGGTCGACCTGGCCGCGTTGCGGGCCAATGTGCGCGTTCTGCGGGCCCGTGCCCCCAAGGCGCAGCTAATGGCAGTGGTCAAGGCGAACGCCTACGGGCACGGCATGGTGCCCTGCGCGCGGGCGGCCCGCCGGGCCGGGGCGGCCTGGATCGGTACCGCGCTGCCCTCGGAGGCGCTGGCGCTGCGCGCGGCGGGCGACAGGGGCCGGCTGCTGTGCTGGCTGTGGACGCCGGGCGGGCCCTTCCGGGAAGCCGTCGAAGCGGACGTCGACATCTCGGTGAGCGGGCTGTGGGCCCTGGAGGAGGTGCTGACGGCGGTCCGCGCCGCCGGCCGCCCGGCCAGGATCCAGCTCAAGATCGACACGGGCCTCGGCCGCAACGGCTGCACCCCCGGCGACTGGGAGAAGCTCGTCGCGGCGGCCCGCGAGGCGGAGGCCGGCGGCGCCCTCGGCGTCACCGGGATCTGGTCGCACTTCGCGTGCGCCGACGAGCCGGGACACCCGTCCATCCGGGCCCAGCTCGACGTCTTCCGGGACGCGGTGGCGTACGCCGAGGCCCAGGGCCTGGCCCCCGAGGTCCGGCACATCGCCAACTCGCCCGCGACCCTCACCCTCCCCGAGAGCCACTTCGACCTGGTGCGCACCGGGGTGGCCGTCTACGGGATATCCCCGAGTCCGGAGCTCGGCACCCCGGCGGACTTCGGGCTGCGTCCCGTGATGACCCTGACCGCCTCCCTGGCGTCGGTGAAGCGGGTGCCCGGCGGGCTGGGCGTGTCGTACGGGCACCGGTACACGACACCCGGCGAGACGACCCTCGCCCTCGTCCCCCTCGGCTACGCGGACGGCATCCCGCGCGCCGCCTCCGGCACCGGCGAGGTGCTGATCGGCGGCCGGCGGCGGCGGATCGCGGGGCGCGTCGCGATGGACCAGTTCGTCGTGGACCTGGGCGACGACACGGCCGAGACCGGTGACGAGGCCGTCCTCTTCGGCCCCGGCGACCGGGGCGAGCCCACGGCGGAGGAGTGGGGACAGGCGACCGGGACGATCGGGTACGAGGTCATCACACGGATCACGCAGCGGGTGCCGCGGGTGTACGTGGGGGCATACGAAGACGAGGTCGCCGGGGTCGCCGGGGTGGGGGAGGCGGCTGCGGCCGCCGCCGCCCTGGGTGCGGCCCCCAGCGACGCCGTGCCGGCCGGCGACGGTGGCGGTGGCGGCGGCGGAAGGCCCGGCAGCCACCCGGACCGGCCGGGGGAGCCGGGAATTTCGCGGGAGCCGGAGGTCTCGGGGGCGCCGGAGAAGCCGGAGCCGCGTGCCGCCGGAAGCGCCGAGCCGGGAGCCGCCGGATGAGCGAGGCCGGCGGCGGTGTCCCGGGCCGGAGCGGCGCGTCGGGCTGGCTGCGCGGCGCGGGGGTCGCCGGTGCGGCCGTGGGCGTCCTCGCGGCCGGCGCGGCGGCGGGCGTCGCCGTCGAGCGGCTGACCGTCGGCCGCGGCATGCGCCGCAAGGCGCGGCTGGCGCTGGACGCGACGGGCCCCTACGGGACGCTGCGGGGCACCGCGGGAACGGCGGTCGCGGAGGACGGAACCGAGCTCCACTACGAGGTCGAGGAGGCGGCGGGCCCGGCCGCGCGCTCCGGGCGTCCGCCCGTCACGGTCGTCTTCAGCCACGGCTACTGCCTCAACCAGGACTCCTGGCACTTCCAGCGCGCCGCCCTGCGCGGCGCCGTCCGGGCCGTCTACTGGGACCAGCGCAGCCACGGCCGCTCCGAGCGGGGCCGAGGCCAGCGCGAGGGCACCGGGACGGTCTCCATCGACCTGCTGGGCCGCGACCTCAAGGCCGTCATCGACGCGGCGGCGCCCGAGGGGCCGCTGGTGCTGGTGGGGCACTCGATGGGCGGGATGACCCAGATGGCGCTGGCCGCCCAGTACCCGGGCCTGATCCGGGACCGGGTGACCGGCGCGGCCTTCGTCGGTACGTCGTCTGGCCGGCTCGCCGAGGTGACGTTCGGGCTGCCCGCCCTGGGCATCACCATGGTGCGGCGCGTACTGCCGGGCGCCTTCCGGCTGATGGCCGCCCAGACGGACCTGATCGAGAAGGGCCGCCGGCTCAGCGCCGACCTGCTCGCCGGGGTCTACCGGCGCTACTCGTTCGGCGCCAGGGACGTCGATCCCGCCGTCGCCCGGTTCGCCGAGCGGCTGCTGGAGAGCACGCCGGTCGACGTCGTCGCCGAGTTCTACCCGGCCTTCGCCGAGCACGACAAGACGGCGGCCCTCGAGGTCTTCCGGGGCCTGCCGGTACTGGTACTCGCCGGTGAGAAGGACCTGATCACCCCCGCCTCCCACAGCGAGGCCATGGCCGCCGCCCTCCCCGACGCCGAGCTGGTCCTCGTCCCCGGGGCGGGCCACCTGGTGATGCTCGAACAGCCCGCGACGGTCGACGCCCGCCTGGCCGACCTCCTCACGACGGCGGGCGCGGGCGACGCGGTCCGCCGGGACGCGGCGGGGGCGCGGGGCGAGAGCTGAGGGGGACAGGTGGGGGGGGAGGGCTGAGGGCGGGGGCGGGGTGCCCCGCCGTATCCGGGGCGCGGCCCGGCCCGCGCCGCCGCTTCGGCCCGCGGCCTCACCCCCCGTACCATCGGGCGGTATGAACGTCCCGCTCGACTCCTCCGCCGTGCCCGTCCCCGGTACTTCCGACGCCCCCCGCACGGCCGCCGCGCAGCTCACCGTCCGGACGTCCGAGGACATGCGGGAGCTGGGCCGCAGACTCGCCCGGCTGCTGCGCGCCGGTGACCTGGTGCTGCTCTCGGGCGAGCTGGGCGCGGGCAAGACGACGCTGACGCGCGGGCTCGGCGAGGGGCTCGGGGTCCGGGGCGCCGTCACGTCCCCGACCTTCGTGATCGCCCGCGTCCACCCGTCGCTGTCCGGCGGCCCCGCCCTCGTCCACGTCGACGCCTACCGGCTGTCCGGCGGGCTCGACGAGATGGAGGACCTGGACCTCGACGTCTCGCTGCCGGAGTCGGTGACCGTGGTGGAGTGGGGCGACGGCAAGGTCGAGGACCTGTCGGAGGACCGGCTGCGCGTCGTCATCGAGCGCGCGGTGGGCGCGGAGGCGCCGGCGCCGGGCGACGACGAGGCCGCGGACGACGTCCGGACGGTGACGGTCAGCGGCGTGGGCGAGCGCTGGGCGGCGGCGGACCTGTCCCCGCTGACGGCGGGCTGATCGCGCCCGTACCCGTCACGCTCCTTCTCCCGCCCACGGCCGCACACCGGGACGGCCGGGCCCGCATCGCCCGGCCGGATGGCCACGGTCCGTTCACCGGGACGGCAGGGCGGATGCCCGTGCCCGCACTCGCCCGCGAGCCGGAATTGTCGCCTCCGCATCGCCCGTCAAAGCCCTCCCGCGAGAAGTAACCGACAAGGTGTCGGGAAGATGTTGCGATGTTGCCGCCGGGCGTGGTGACATGGGGAGAGAGACATGGTTAGGCATGCCTGACCTTGACCGGCTGCCCTAGGAGGCGTTCATGTCGGCCCAAGAGCCCGCAGCAGCCGTGGACCATGGTGCGCGTTCGGCCGGTACGCCCCGCGCGGAGGGCGGCACCGACGAACGCACGCCTTCGGTGCGCGACCTGCTGGCCGCCTGCGCCGCCGCCGACGCGGTCTCCACACCGCCGCGGGCACCCGCGCCCGTCACGGAGGCGGACGACGGGGAGGAGCCGGGCGGCCCGGACCGCCGGGCCGCGGCCTGACCGCCGTCCGCCGCCGTCGCCGCGGAACCTGCCGTCGCCGCGGAACCTACGGAACCACGACCACCTTGCTGCCCTTGGGCGCGAACTCCCACAGGGCCAGCCCGTCCGCGGGCTTCTCGCGGATGCCGCCCGTCTTCTTCGCCGGGTCCGGTTGCGGCGGGGAACCGTCCACGGCGGCACTGAAGCCGAAGACGACCCCCTTGGCGTCGGTGAGGAACCGGACGATGTGCTCCAGGCGCACGCCGTCCGACCCCGGGCCGTTGAGGTCGCGGGAGGTCACCGAGTACGTTCCCGGCTGCGGGTTCACGGTGCTGGGCGTGACCTCGAAGGACCGGAGGTCCTTGTTGTCGGCGCCCACCAGCCACACCCGCTTCTGGCCCACCGAGTAGACGACCCGCTTGCCCGTGCCCGAGCCGCCCGGCACGGCCGGCGGGGCGTCCTTGTGCGCGCCGCCGCCCTTGCCCTTGTCGTCCTTGCCGGAGCCCTTGGCGTCGCCGGGCGTCGCGGAGGCGGCGGCGGACGAACGGTGGACGCGGTGGGGCGCGGCCGACGCCTCGTAGGCGAGGTAACCCACCACGGCCAGTGCCGCCGCGGTGAGCCCGGTCACGAAGACCCCGGAGCTGCTGCGTGCCACCCTGCGCACCCTTTCGTCCCCCGTACGGCCATGCGGCGTACGGTCATCCGCCCCGACCGTAGCACTCGGGCGCACCACCGACGCGCCCCCGAGGCGCCTCCGGGGCGCCCCTGGGATACCCCTGAACCCGGCCCCCGCGGGCACCGGCGGCCCCACGGCGCGCCGTAGGCTTGTCATTGTGCTGCTGCTCGCTCTTGATACCGCCACGCCCGCCGTCACCGTAGCCCTCCACGACGGTGACTCCGTCGTCGCCGAGTCCCACCAGGTGGACGCCCGCCGGCACGGCGAGCTCCTGTTGCCGGCCGTCGACCGGGTGCTCGCCGAGGCCGGTCGCACGCTGGACGAGCTGACCGGCATCGTGGTCGGCGTCGGCCCCGGCCCCTACACCGGTCTGCGCGTCGGCATCGTCACCGCCCTGACCTTCGGCGCGGCGCTCTCCGTGCCCGTGCACGGCCTGTGCACGCTGGACGGCATCGCCTACGCGGCCGGCGCCGCCGGGCTGGCCGGCGAGTTCGTGGTGGCCACGGACGCGCGCCGCAAGGAGGTCTACTGGGCGCGCTACGCCGACGCCCGGACCCGCGTCACCGAGCCCGCCGTCGACCGGCCCGCAGAGCTGACCGAGCCGCTGGCCGGGCTGACGGCCGTCGGCGCGGGCGCCGTCCTGTACGCCGACGCCTTCACGGACGTCCGGTCCGACCTGCCGCAGCACCAGTCGGCGGCGGCGCTCGCCGCGCTCGCCGCGGAGAAGCTGCGCGCGGGGGCCGCGGGGGACGCGGAAGGCCTGGGGGGCGCGGCAGGTGCCGACGCGGGCTTCCTGCCCGTCCAGCCGCTGTACCTGCGCCGCCCGGACGCCCAGGTACCGGCCAACTACAAGGTGGTCACACCGAAGTGAGTCCTTCAGCGAGCCCGTCGGCAGGCCCCTCGGAACCCGGGGCGGAGACCGTGCGCGTCCGGGAGATGCGCTGGTGGGACATCCCGGCCGTGCTGGAGCTGGAGCGCGCGCTGTTCCCGCACGACGCCTGGTCCAAGGGCCTGTTCTGGTCCGAGCTGGCACACGCGCGCGGCGCCGGCGCCAACCGCCGCTACGTCGTCGCCGAGACCCGTGACCGGCGCGTCGTCGGCTACGCGGGCCTCGCCGCCGTCGACGGCACGGGCGACGTACAGACCATCGCCGTCGCCACCGACCACTGGAGCACCGGCCTCGGCTCCCGGCTGCTCCGCGAACTGCTCGCCGCCGCCACCGCCTTCGAGTGCCGCGAGGTGCTGCTGGAGGTCCGGGTGGACAACACCCGCGCCCAGCGCCTCTACGAGCGCTTCGGCTTCGAGCCCGTCGGCATCCGGCGCGGCTACTACCAACCGGGCAACGTCGACGCGCTCGTGATGCGCCTGCCCACGGAATCCGACAGCGGCCCCGCCGCGGACATCAACGCAGTGCAAGAGGGAATGACCCATGGCTCCACTGACTGACGAACCGCTCGTCCTCGGCATCGAGACCTCGTGCGACGAGACGGGCGTCGGGATCGTCCGCGGCCACACCCTGCTCGCCGACGCGGTCGCCTCCAGCGTCGACGAGCACGCCCGCTTCGGCGGCGTCGTCCCCGAGGTCGCCTCCCGCGCCCACCTCGAGGCGATGGTCCCCACCATCCAGCGGGCGCTGAAGGAAGCCGGCGTCACCGCCAAGGACCTCGACGGCATCGCCGTCACCGCCGGCCCCGGCCTCGCCGGCGCCCTGCTCGTCGGAGTCTCGGCGGCGAAGGCGTACGCCTACGCACTCGGCAAGCCGCTCTACGGCGTCAACCACCTCGCCTCGCACATCTGCGTCGACCAACTGGAGCACGGCGCCCTGCCCGAGCCGACCATGGCCCTCCTGGTCAGCGGCGGCCACTCCTCGCTGCTCCTCGCCCCGGACATCACCTCCGACGTCCGCCCGCTCGGCTCGACCATCGACGACGCGGCGGGCGAGGCGTTCGACAAGGTCGCCCGCGTGCTCAACCTGGGCTTCCCGGGCGGCCCGGTCATCGACCGCTACGCCCGCGAGGGCGACCCCGAGGCCATCCGCTTCCCCCGCGGCCTCACCGGTCCCCGCGACCCCATCTACGACTTCTCCTTCTCCGGCCTCAAGACCGCCGTCGCCCGCTGGATCGAGGCGAAGCGCGCCGCGGGCGAGACGGTGCCCGTCGCCGACGTCGCGGCCTCCTTCCAGGAGGCGGTCGTGGACGTCCTCACCCGCAAGGCCGTCCGCGCCTGTAAGGACCACGGCGTCGACCACCTCATGATCGGCGGCGGCGTCGCCGCCAACACCCGCCTCCGCGCCATGGCCGAACGCCGCTGCGAGGACGCCGGCATCACCCTCCGCGTCCCCCGCCCCAAGCTCTGCACCGACAACGGCGCCATGGTCGCGGCCCTCGGCGCCGAAATGGTCGCCCGTGGCCGCTCCGCCTCCTCCTGGGACCTGCCGGCGGACTCGTCCCTCCCGGTCACGGAACCACACGTGCCGGGCACACCCGAGGAGCCCACCGGCCACTCCCACGGCCACGGCCACTCCCACGGGCATGGCCACGACCACGACCACGTACACGAGCTGAGCAAGCAGAACCTGTACGACGCGTAGGGGTTCACGTGGGGTCCCCTCCCCGCTCACCGCGGCGGGAAGGGAACCCCACGCCTGCGGTACTCGCCCCGGACACCCTCCCGCACGGCGGGGCCGACCAGCCCGAACAACTCCCTGTCGAAGCAACCCGAGCGCAGCCAGCAACCGGCCAGCGCGACGGCCAGCTCCTGATCCGCGACCAGCCCCAGTTCCTCGTCACGGGCCGCTTCCCCAAGGGCCCGTTCGACCCGCTCGTCATCCCACCGGGGAAGATCGAGCAGGGCGTTGACACGCCACACGGGGTCCGCCCCCGCGTCCACGAGAGTGTCGTGCAGGAACTGCGCGCGCTCATCCCACGGAAGCGGCCGTCCGTCCGTGACAGCGGAGACGAATTCCTCCGGCGGGGCGTAATGGTGACGCTCGACGTAATGGAGCAGGAGTGAAGGCGCCGCGTAGGTAAGCCCTGTCCGGGCGTAGACGTGAATCTCGCCGTTCCCGACCTCCGGTTCCTCCGGCGCGCAGAGCTCGCATGCGTGCAGGCCCAGCGTCATGCTCCGCACCTTGCGGACTTCACCACGCAAGGCGTCGAGGAGAGACGCGGACGGTTCGGAGGGAGTCCCTCGCAGTTCTCTCTCCGGCCCCAACCAGCCGACGTTCCTCATGGCCAACGGGTATTGCTCGTCGGCATAGGGGGATCGATCCGGGTATTCAGTCACCTGGTACCTCGCTGTCCGGTGACCAGTACGGCCGGTCGGTCTCTCTGAGCATCGAGCCTTCCGGCTGGCTCGCCGGCCCCTCGGAGGCCGGTCCGGCTCTCGCCCTGTGCGGCGGGACGAGCACATCCACCTGCTGGCCGAAGCGCTCGATCCACCGCACCGTAAAGGCCGCGTCCGGCCGGCGTCGCCCTCGGTGCCGATCACAATGCGGAGGCGCGCTCCGGGCCAGACCTCCCCGTCGACACATCGGACGGTGTAGATCACCCCGTCACCTTGCACGTCCCCGACGAACTGAATGCGAAGAGCTGCCCGTGCCTGCCCGCGATCGCGCTCGCCCACCTCATCGCCGATCACGGAACGGGGCGTACCAGTCCCTCGGTAGACCCTCGATCTCTCCGATTTCCCCTACCTCATCGTTGACGAGACGGAACGTCGTATAGGTCAGGGGGTAGTGGATCGCGGACATGGCATGTTCTCGGGTGACCACCCGGAGGCGGGCCTCCCGGGGATCGGTGAGATCGAGGATCGCCCGGAAACCGGCCTCGGCGTCCTGCAAGACGGTGACGGGTTCCTTCGCGGACGGAGCCGAGACCGACATCGTCCATACCGTTTCCCACGTCCCGTCATCCAATTCTGTGACGGTTCCCCATCTCGTCTTGCGGATCGCCGAGGCATCGTATTCGGGAAGCCCAGGCGTCATGGAGTTATCGGGGGAAACCATTTCATCTCCTGATTCAGTGTCTTGAACGCTCCCGGATGGAAGATGGTTTCATCCGGCACGCCCTCGCCCACCTCTCGCACGGTGACCAGGCCGGCGTCCTTCAGCTTCTGGAAGGTTTTGGCGGGGAGTCGCCCCACCAGAACGGATGACGGCGAGTTCCGGTCCACACGCAGTCCCCACTCGTAGGCCGACTGAATCCCGGGATGGCTAGGGCCGTCCACTTGGTGTGTGAAGAACGAACCCGGTCGGCTCATGGAGCCTCCATGCGTGGCGGTCCGGGCCGCCTCCTCGTCCAATCCGTTGGCGAGGATGTTCTGAGCGTGTCTGAGGGACGTTCCATGGGCGAAGTCCAGATGCGTGGGTCCGTCTTCGTTCTCGCACGACGTGAGACCCAGCGGGTCGGTCCAGTGATGAGGGTTCGCCACGTACCCCACCGGATTCGGCCCCGCCGTCAGCCCCAGTGGGTCCGGGGACACGTACCGCGCCGTTTCCGGGTCGTAGTGGCGGTGGACGTTGTAGTGGAGGCCGGATTCGGGGTCGAAGTATTGGCCCGGGAAGCGGAGGGGGGTGTAGGTCGTGCTGGTTGTCGACCAGGTCGTGGTGCCCCAGAGGGTGGTGCGGGTGTGCCAGGTGGTGGTGCCGTTTTCGTCGAGGAGTTCGGTGGGGGTGCCGACGAGGTCGGTGACGATGGCGAAGAAGCGGTGGTCGATCTCGGGCTGGGGGGTGGAGGGGGTGACGCGTTCGGTCTGGGTGAGGGGGTGGAGGCCCCGGTGGTCCCAGGTGAGGGTGACGGGGTGGGGGAGGGCGGGGGAGCGGGTGGTCTGCTCGGCGAGGGTGGGGCCGTCCCAGGTGAAGTCCACCTGTTCGCTGACCTCCCCCGAGGGGCCCAGGCGCTGTTTCGCCGTGCGGCGTCCCAGGGGGTCGTACAGGTAGCGCCAGCGGGTGCCGTCGGGGGTGGTCACCCCGGTCAGGCGGTCCTCGGCGTCCCACTCGTACCGCCAGGTGTCCGGTCCGCGGGAGAGGCGCTTCTTGCGGCGGAGGACGACGCGGCCCGCGGCGTCGTGTTCGTATGTGACCGAGCCCGCGCGGCGGATGCGGGTGCCGGTGTAAGCGCGGTCGCCGCGGGCCTCCGCGCCGGGATGGCCGTCGGGCCAGTGCGCCTCCGTCTGGTTGCCCGCCGCGTCGTACGCGTACCGCTCCGTCCAGTCGGCCGCGTGGACGGCGGTCACGCGGCCCGCCGCGTCCAGGTCGAAGGTGCGGGAGCCACCGGAGGTGTCCGTGATGCCGGTGAGGTGGCCGTCCGGGCGGTAGGTGTAGGACGTGCGGTGGAGCCGGGCGGGCGGGGCGGTCAGGGTCTGGGCGAGGAGGCGCCCGGCCGGGTCCCAGTCCCGGGCGAGGGTGACGTCCGCGCCGAAGCGGCGGGCGGTCTCGCGGCCCGCCGCGTCGTGGTCGAGGGTGACGGTGTGGCCGGAGGCGGTCAGGGCCGTCGGGCGGCCCGCGGCGTCGTGGGTCCAGGTGCTGACCGCGCCCGCCGGCGTCGTCCGGCCGGTCCGCCGGCCCGCCGCGTCGTACGCCGAGCGGAGCGTGCGGCCGTCCACCGTCTCGGCCAGCACGCGGCCCGCCGCGTCGTACGCGAACGTCAGGGCGGTGTCCGGTCCCGTCGCCGTGAGCAGCCGGTCCGCGGCGTCGTAGGTGTACGTCGTGACCCGCCCCGCCGCGTCCCGCGCGACGACGCGGTCGAGCACGTCGTGGGTGTAGGCGATCGTCTCGCCGAGGCCGTTGACGCGGGAGACGAGCCGGCCCGCCGCGTCGTACGCGTAGTGGAGCGCGCGGCCGTCGAAGTCGGTCTCCGCGACGAGCAGGCCGGCCGGGTCGTAGTCGTACGTCCAGGTCAGACCTTGTGGGTTGGTGACGCGGCGGAGGCGGAGGGCGGTGTCCCAGGTGAGCTCGTGGCGGGTGCCGTCGGGGTCGGTGCGGCTCGCCGGCCGGTCGAACGCCGTGTACGTCCAGCGGGTCACCGCGCCCAGCGGGTCGGTGAGGGCGACGAGGTTTCCCTCGCCGTCGTACTCCCGGCTCTCCCGCGCTCCGTCCGGTGCCGTGCGCGAGGCGAGGAGGCCCTCGACGGTCCAGGTGAGGCGGGTGGTCGCGCCGAGCGGGTCGGTGACGGCGGTGACCCGGCCGAAGGCGTCCCGCTCGTACCGGGTGACGGCGCCCAGCGGATCGGTGATCTCCGCCGGCAGCCCGGCCGCGTCGCAGCGGACGCGTGTCACCGCACCGAGCGGGTCGGTGACGGAGGTGAGCCGGCCCGCGGTGTCGTAGGTGTACGAAGTCGTGGCACCCGTGGGATCGGTGTGGCGGATGAGGTTGCCGGACGCGTCGTACTCCTGCCGTACGACCGTGCCGTCCGGCCGGGTGATCGTCTCCGGCAGCCCCGGTGCCGCGTACCGGGCGGTCAGCTCGCCGCCGTCCGGGCGGACGACCCCGACGAGATCGCCGTGCGCGTCGTAGCGGAAGGACGTCGTCCGGCCGAGCGGGTCCGTCCGGGACAGCAGCCGGTCGTACCGGTCCCAGGAGGAGCGGGTCACCGCGCCGGTGGGGCCGGTCTCCTCGACGACCCGTAACGCGGCGTCGACCAGGTAGCGCGTGGTGGCGCCGAGGGAGTCGGTCGCCGTGGTGAGACGCGATCCCGTCTCGGGATCCGGGGCGCCGTACGTAAACGAGAACCCCATGTGCCCCTCGGCCCCCGCCTGGTGGACGCAGCGGTCGTGAGCGTCGTAGGCGAACGCGTAGGCGTGGTCGTTGCGGTCGGTCCAGGAGGTGACGCGCCCGCGGTCGTCGTAGGCGAACCGGAGGGGGAGGCCGGAGGAGTTGACCACCTCCGTGAGATCACCGTCGCGGTAGCCGTAGCGGACGAGTTCCGCCTCGCCCAGATGCAGAGCCGTGACGCGGCCGCCGGAGACGGTGACGCGGACACGGGGGCCACCGTCGTGGGTGATCGCGGCCGGGGCGCCGTCCTGCGTGTACTCGAAGGTGACGCCGTTGCCGTTGCGGTCGGTGAGGCGGCGGAGCAGGGCGAGGCCGGTGCCGAAGCGGGTGAAGTGCCAGGTGCGGCCGGTGAGCGGGTCCGAGACGACGTAGCCGTCTTCCCCGGGCCGCTCCTCCAGCGGCCACCGGGGGCCTTCGACGGGCAGCGAGCGCCCGCCCGGGCCGGGGTGCGGGTAGTCGAGCAGCAGACCGTCGTCGAGGACGAGGACGAGCCCGGCGGCGTCGGTCTCCAGCCGCTGGTCGACCGTGCTCGCCCAGGACGGGCCGAACCACCGGCCCGCCCGGTAACCGGACTCCGTCGTCCGCCGGAAGACCAGCGGCGGGGACGCGGGCAGCGTGGCGTCCGTCTGACGCAGCACCATCCTGCCGGTCGCCATGTCGACCGGGTCGCCGTTGACGCACCGGGCGTGCTCGGAACGGGAGTTGTGGCGCGGGTGCTCCGCCGTCTGGGCGCGGGCCGCGCCGGTGGGGCGGGTGCGGGCGGTGCTCCCCGAGGTCCCGGTGGGCGAGCCGATGACATCCGGACGACCGTGCGTCCGGGCGAACGTGTCGTGGACGTGCCGGTCCTGCTTCCGCTGCGCCCGTCCCGCCTCGGCCAGCCCCTTGCCGACATCGTCCAGGTGCGTCCGCAGTTGGCCGTGGGCCGTGCCGAGGGACCGCAGCGCCTTCTCGGCGGCCTCCTCGATCGCCTTGGCGAGAGAGCCGCGGCCCCGGGTGCGGTTGAAGTGGTGACGGGTGGTGCCGAGGTGGTGTCCGCCCTTCTCCCCCAGGTGACGGGAGTGGTCGTGGACGCTGCCGGTGAAGGTGTTGTGCTCGTGTTCGTCGAAGACAAGGTCGCCGCCTCCGCCCGCGCCGCCCCCGGCGCTCGCCAGAACGAGCCCGCCGCCGGGCCCGCCGCCGGGCCCGCCGCCGGGCCCGTCGGCGCTCGCGAGGCGCAGGTTCTCCCGGCCCGCCCGGGCGGTCTGCCGGAGGTCCACGCCGTCCCGCGCGCCCAGCCCGTCGGAGACCACCTGGACGACGAGGTCCGTGGCCATCGCGTCGAGCGCCGCGAAGACCGGCCCGGTGACCACCGACAGGACTTCCCGCGCCGCCGCTTCCGCGGCCTCCTTCAGCAGGCGCTTCACCACCGTGCGGGTGGCGGCCACGCCGCTCACCGCGCCGAGTTCGGAGAAGCCGAGCGTGAACGGTGCCGCCGCCTGCGCGGCGGCGACCTCGGCCGCCAGCGCCACCAACTGCGCGATCGCCGCACCCTTGGCGCCCGCCACGACCACCGCCGCCGCGTCCAGCCCACCGGCCAGCAGCCGTCCGGCCTCCGCGAGGTTGTGCAGGTGCTTGCCGTTGAGCTTGCGGACGTGTGCGTCGATCGCCTCCGTCATCTGCCCCTTGTTGGTCGACAGGAGGCGGTTCAGCGCCACTTGGGCGTTCCCGCGCCCGGTGTCGACGTCGGTGGCGAAGCTCCGTAACGACCGGGCCATGTCCCGGTAGTCGTCCTCGTCGACGTTCGGCCAGGTGACACCGATCAGATCGAGGACGAACGCCAGCTTGTCGGGCAGGACGACACCCATCCCGGAACCCCCCTACGGATACGGGCACCTCTGCTGTATCAGGCGAGCGGGTCGACTCTAGGGATGGGTGGGCGTCACATCAACCGGCTTGCAGGCGGGGGAGTTTGGGGTGACCGGGGCCCGCTTCCGCGCCGGGGGCCGCTGAGGTCAGGGAAGCAGGCCGGAGGTGTCCAGCACGGGGTAGGGGTCCGGGAGGGCGACCCTTCCGCCGAGTTCGGTGCTCGTGGTGGTCCGGTAGCGGCTCCGGCCCGGGCGCCGCGGGTCCTCGCCGGGCTCCGAGTGGACGTACACCCGCTCGTCCTCCCGGTTGACGAGGACGTAGACGGGGATCTCCGAGGCGGCGTAGGCCCGGTGCTTGGGGCCGGCGTCCATCTCGTGGCCGTCGGACGTCACCTCGCCGACGAGGGCGAGCAGACCCATCGGGTACCAGCCCTTGTGGGTCGCGTAGTACGCCTCGTCCCGCTCGGTGGGCCGGTGCTTGAGGACGTGGAAGTCGGGGATGACCAGGGTGCGGGTACCGCCGTCATCATCCTTGCCCGCGGCCGCGCGGAAGCCCATTCCCATCCCCGCCCACCGAACCCCCGCGGAGCGCAACCGGCAGGAGATGCCGAGCCGCACCACGCCGTGGGCGTAGTCCGGCCGAGGCGGCACGATCACCATCCCCTCGACGTACTCCGGCCGGATCGGCGCCTCCGACGCCTCCTCGAACGCGATCAGCAGGTCGACGGGGTCCTGCCCCCACGACTCGCCCACCGGCTCGATGCGGGAATCGGCGTCCATCGCGCCCCCTACGCCTTCGTCGGCTCGCCGCTCACACGGGGGCTACGCCCGGACCGGCTGCCCCAGCAGCATCGTCGGGGCGCCCGCCACCCGCGTAAGGACGATCACACAAGAGTTCACTCCCTCGAGTTTCAGCTTCTTGCGGAGCTCCTCCGGCTCCACCGCCGAGCCGCGCTTCTTGATGACGGCCACGCCGACGCCGCGCTCCCGGACGAGGGCCTTGAGCTTCTTGAGGTTGAAGGGGAGGACGTCGGTGATCTCGTAGGCGGACGCGTACGGGGTGGGGCGGAGCTCGTCGGAGGTGACGTAGGCGATCGTCTCGTCGATCAGGCCGCCCGAGAGCCGGTCCGCCACGTCCGCGACGAGGTGGGCGCGGATCACCGCGCCGTCCGGCTCGTAGAGGTAGCGGCCGACCGGGCGGACGGCGGGGTCGGGGAGGCCGGTGCCGGTCAGGGTGGTGCCGGCCGGCAGGAGGGTCGCGCGGCGGGCGCCCGGGGCGGTGCCGAACCACAGGACGGCTTCCTTCACGTCGCCGCCGTCCGAGATCCACTCCGCCTCGGCGTCCTCGGGGACCGCCTCGTGCGGGACGCCCGGAGCGATCTTCAGGGCGGCGTGCGGGGCCGTGCGGGCCGCCTCCACCGCCCAGGACAGGGGCGGGGAGTACGCCTCCGGATCGAAGATCCGGCCGCGGCCTCCCCGCCGCGCCGGGTCGACGAAGACCGCGTCGTACCCGGAGACGTCCACCTCGGTCACGTCCGCGCAGCGCACCTCGATCAGGTCCGACAGGCCCAGGGCCGCCGCGTTGGCCCGGGCCACCGCGCAGGTCAGCGGGTCGCGGTCGACGGCGAGGACGGCGATGCCGACCCGGGCCAGGGCGATGGCGTCGCCGCCGACGCCGCAGCAGAGGTCGGCCAGGCGGCGGACGCCGAGGTCCGCGAAGCGGCGGGCCCGGTACGTGGCGACGGAGGTGCGGGTGGCCTGTTCGACGCCGTTGGGCGTGAAGTACATGCGGTACGCGTCCTCGGTACCGAACTTCGCCACCGCCCGCTGGCGCAGCCGCGCCTGCCCGAGGGCGGCGGAGACCAGTCCGGCGGGGTGGTCGCGGCGCAGTCGCGTCGCGACGGCCAGCTCCCGGGCCGGGTCGTGGTCGCGCAGCTCCTCCAGGAGCCGGCGGCCCTCGTCGGTGAGGAGCGCGGCGAAGGCGTCGACGGCGGCGGGGGCGCTGGTGTCGGTGTTCGGGGCGGGCACGGTTCCATTCTCGTGCACCGCACACCCGTCGGGCTCCTCCGCGGTCTCGTGCACCACACGCCCGTCGGGCTCCTCCGCGGTGCGGCCCACCGAACGGATGAACAAGAATCGTTCCTGTGACTCCGTCTGGAACCGGCCGACACCGCCTCCGAAGCCGAATACGCGGCTCCGCCCGTCTCGCCCTCGTCCCGCTCTGCGCTGCCGCCCTGCTGCTCTCCGGGTGCTCGTCCGGATCGGACGGCAAGAAGGACGAAGGCGGCGGTACGGCCTCCGGGGTGCCGAAGCCCACGGAGCGGCCCAAGGAGAAGCGGACCACCGCCGACCCCGCCGCGTACCGCCGCTGGGGGCTCGACAAGCCGCTCGCCCCGCCCCCGGCCCCGCCCGCCTCCCGGCTCACCGAGCACCACAAGGGCGCGGTGCCGCAGATCGTCCGCCGGGTGCCGACCAAGGACAAGGTCGTCTTCCTGACCTTCGACGACGGCGCCGAGAAGGACCCGGCGTTCCTCCGGATGGCCGAGGACCTGAAGCTGCCGTTCAGCATGTTCCTCACCGACAGCGCCGCGCGCGCCGGGCGCGGCTACGGCTACTTCGACAGGCTGCGCGCCCTCGGCAACGGGGTGCACAACCACACGCTCACCCACCCCAACCTGCGCACCCTCTCCGCCGAGGCCCAGAAGCGGGAGATCTGCGGGCAGCAGGAGACGCTGAGGAAGCGGTTCGGCAAGCGGCCGGAGCTGTTCCGTCCGCCGTACGGCAACTACAACGACGCCACCCTGGCGGCGGCCGGCTCGTGCGGGGTGAAGGCCGTCGTGCTGTGGCAGGCCACGATGCAGATCAATGACATGAGGTACGCGGAAGCGGGGAAGCTTCGTCCCGGTGACATCGTGCTCGCGCACTTCCGCGGTCCCGCCGAGCTCAAGGGCACGACCATGACGCGGATGGTCGCCAACATGGTGCGCAGCGTCCAGCGGCAGGGTTTCACGGTGGCGCGGCTGGAGGACTACGTCTGACCGGCGCGCCGGGCGGAGGGGCGCGCGACGCGCCGGGAGCGCCCGGCGCGCGGCCGCAGATTGGCACTCCGCTTGACCGAGTGCTAAGCGCGTCATAGTCTCGGCTCCGTTGGCACTCTCCACCGGTGAGTGCCAAACACAGCGACGGGCAGGTCCGGCACCCGCGACGACGGATCCACCTGGTCGCCACCTCAGACAATTGACCCCGTGAGATCTCCGAAGGGGGAGGTCGGATCGTGAC
Source organism: Streptomyces sp. NPDC052910 (assembly GCF_055585605.1). NCBI lineage: Bacteria > Bacillati > Actinomycetota > Actinomycetes > Kitasatosporales > Streptomycetaceae > Streptomyces > Streptomyces sp. NPDC052910. Next base: position 340,390 of record NZ_JBVJJR010000005.1, on the reverse strand, counting down.
GACCGCCAGCTCCAAGGTTGCCATCAAGCCGCTCGAGGACCGCATCGTGGTCCAGCCGCTGGACGCCGAGCAGACCACGGCCTCTGGCCTGGTCATCCCGGACACCGCGAAGGAGAAGCCCCAGGAGGGCGCCGTCCTCGCCGTGGGCCCGGGCCGATTCGAGAACGGCGAGCGCCTGCCGCTCGACGTCAAGGTCGGCGACGTCGTGCTCTACAGCAAGTACGGCGGCACCGAGGTGAAGTACAACGGCGACGAGTACCTCGTCCTCTCGGCCCGCGACGTGCTCGCGATCATCGAGAAGTAATTCACCCCGAAGCTTTCGAATTCTCGAGGCTTTTGTTCTGTGCCCCTGGTACCCGCGTCCAACAACCGGGCGCCGGGGGCGCAGTTCGTTTGAGAGACACGGCGAAGGATACGTAACCCATGGCGAAGACCCTGAAGTTCGACGAGGACGCCCGTCGCGCCCTCGAGCGCGGCGTCAACAAGCTTGCCGACACGGTCAAGGTGACGATCGGCCCCAAGGGCCGCAACGTCGTCATCGACAAGAAGTTCGGCGCCCCCACCATCACCAACGACGGCGTCACCATCGCGCGCGAGGTCGAGCTGGAGGACGCGTACGAGAACCTGGGCGCCCAGCTCGTCAAGGAGGTGGCGACCAAGACCAACGACATCGCGGGTGACGGCACCACCACCGCGACCGTGCTGGCCCAGGCCCTGGTCCGCGAGGGTCTGCGCAACGTCGCCGCCGGCGCCTCCCCGGCCGCCCTGAAGAAGGGCATCGACGCCGCGGTCAAGGCCGTCTCCGACGAGCTGCTCGCGACCTCCCGCCCGATCGACTCCAAGTCCGACATCGCCGCCGTGGCCGCGCTGTCCGCCCAGGACAAGCAGGTCGGCGAGCTCATCGCCGAGGCGATGGACAAGGTCGGCAAGGACGGTGTCATCACCGTCGAGGAGTCCAACACCTTCGGCCTGGAGCTCGACTTCACCGAGGGCATGGCCTTCGACAAGGGCTACCTCTCGCCGTACATGGTCACCGACCAGGAGCGTATGGAGGCCGTCCTCGACGACCCGTACATCCTGATCCACCAGGGCAAGATCTCCGCCATCGCCGACCTGCTCCCGCTGCTGGAGAAGGTCATCCAGGCCGGTGGCTCCAAGCCGCTGCTGATCATCGCCGAGGACGTCGAGGGCGAGGCGCTCTCCACCCTCGTCGTCAACAAGATCCGCGGCACGTTCAACGCCGTCGCCGTCAAGGCCCCCGGCTTCGGCGACCGCCGCAAGGCGATGCTGGGCGACATGGCCACCCTCACCGGTGCCACCGTCGTCGCCGAGGAGGTCGGCCTCAAGCTCGACCAGGTCGGCCTCGAGGTGCTCGGTTCCGCCCGCCGCGTGACCGTCACCAAGGACGACACCACCATCGTCGACGGCAAGGGCGACTCCTCCGAGGTCGCCGGCCGCGTGGCCCAGATCAAGGCCGAGATCGAGACCACCGACTCGGACTGGGACCGCGAGAAGCTCCAGGAGCGCCTCGCCAAGCTCGCCGGTGGCGTCTGCGTCATCCGCGTCGGCGCGGCCACCGAGGTCGAGCTCAAGGAGAAGAAGCACCGTCTGGAGGACGCCATCTCCGCGACCCGCGCCGCGGTCGAGGAGGGCATCGTCTCCGGTGGTGGCTCCGCCCTGGTCCACGCCGTCAAGGTGCTGGACGACAACCTGGGCAAGACCGGCGACGAGGCCACCGGTGTCGCGGTCGTCCGCCGCGCCGCCGTCGAGCCGCTGCGCTGGATCGCCGAGAACGCCGGCCTCGAGGGCTACGTCATCACCTCCAAGGTCGCCGAGCTCGACAAGGGCCAGGGCTTCAACGCCGCGACCGGCGAGTACGGCGACCTGGTCGCCGCCGGCGTCATCGACCCGGTGAAGGTCACCCGCTCCGCCCTGGAGAACGCCGCCTCCATCGCCTCCCTGCTGCTCACGACCGAGACCCTGGTCGTCGAGAAGAAGGAAGAGGAGGCCGACGCCGGCCACGGCCACGGTCACGGCCACGCGCACTGAACCTCGTCCTGAGGTCATGGCTTCCGGGGAGCTCCGGCCCTGAAGCCGCCGAGGCCCGGCACCCCCGTCCGCGGGGGTGCCGGGCCTCCGGCATGGACGCGCGTCTCGTCGGCGGCGCGTCAGTTGGGGCCGTACTTGCGCCCCGTCGTGGACGACACCCGGGCCATCGCCCCGCGCGGCACCAGCTTCGACAGTCCCGTCAGCGCCTTGTACCGGGGATCGGGCACCGACAGCGACTTGCCGCGCGCCAGGTCCTTCAGTGCCGCGTCGACCAGCCGGTCCGCGTCCAGCCACATCCAGCCCGGGATGTTGTCCGTCCCCATCCCGGCCCGCGCGTGGAACTCGGTCCGGACGAAGCCCGGGCACAGCGCCATCAGCCGCACCCCACTGCCCGCCAGGTCCCGCGCCGCGCCCTGGGTGAACTGCACCACCCACGCCTTGCTCGCCCCGTACGTCCCGCGCGGCACGAACGCGGCGACGGACGCGACGTTGACCACGCCGCCCCGCCGCCGCTCCCGCATTCCGCGCGTGGCGGCCATGGTCAGCCGCAGCACCGCCTCGCAGTGCACCTTGAGCATGGTCAGCTCGTCCTGGACGGTGACCTCCAGGAAGCGGCCCTTGTTGCCGAAGCCGGCGTTGTTGACCAGCAGATCCACGGGCTGCTTCCGGTCCGAGAGCCGTTCCTCGACGGCGGCGATCCCCTCCTCCGTCGAAAGGTCGGCCCGCAGTACCTCCACCTCCACCCGGTGCCGGTCGTGGAGTTCGGTCGCCTGTTCGCCCAGCCGCTTCTCGTCGCGGGCCACGAGCACCAGGTGGTGACCCTCGGCGGCCAGCCGTCGCGCGAAGGCCGCGCCGATGCCGGCCGTCGCTCCCGTGATCAGTGCAGTCGTCATACGGGAACGTTAGTGCCCGGCGACACCGCGTGGCGGCTTGCCTTCCGTCAGGCCGGTACGTCCTCGGCGGCCCGCGACGACGCCACGTACCGCTCGGCCTTCCGCCGTACTTCGGGGTGCAGCCCGTCGCCGGCCGCCAGAACGCGGGGCAGCAGGGTCCGTTCCGTGGTCTCCGCGCGGAAGGCGAAGGAGACGCTGACCTCGTGGCCGGGGCGGTGGACGACGCTGACGGGATCACCCGCACGGACCTCCCCCGGTTCGAGCACCCGCAGGTACGCGCCCGGGGCGGCCTCCTCGGTGAACCGCCGTATCCAGCCCCGCTCGCCCAGCCAGTCGGCGAACGTCCGGCAGGGGATGCGCGGCGAGGTGACCTCCAGCAGCAGCCGGTCGCCGATCCGCCAGCGCTCCCCGATCCGGGCGCCGCTCACGTCCACCCCGGACGTGGTGAGGTTCTCGCCGAACGAGCCGTCCGGCAGCGCCCGGCCCAGCACCCGCTCCCAGCGGTCGAGGTCCTCGCGGGCGAAGGCGTAGACCGCCTGGTCGTTCCCGCCGTGGTGCTTCCACGAGACGACCGCGTCCCCGGCGAGCCCGCCGCCCGCCTCGCCCTTGGGCCCGGGCGCGGCCACCGCCACCGGCCCGGCCACGGGCCGTTTGTCGATGCCGGAGGCGAGACCGGCCGTGAAGGGACCGCCGGGCAGGGAGCGGTCGGCGGCGGTACGGGGACGTCCCACGTTGACGGAGAGGATGCGCATCCGACGAGGTTAGGGGGAGGCGGGGCGGCCGTCAGGGGGAAGCGGAGCGGTCGTTCAGGGAAAGGCGGGGCGGACGGCGCCCGGGGCGTGGGCCTTCCCAAAGGCGTGAGGCGGTATTTCCGGCCGTATCCAAGCGTCGCTTATACTTTCCCTATGATCGAGGCCCGCCACCTGCGCGTCCTGCGCGCCGTGGCCACCACCGGTTCGTTCTCCGCCGCCGCCCGGGAGCTGGGCTGCACCCAGCCCGCCGTCAGCCAGCAGATGAAGGCGCTGGAGCAGTCCGCGGGCACCCCGCTGCTCGTCCGTACCGGCCGTGAGACGCGGCTCACCGAGGCGGGCCGGGCCCTCGTCCGGCACGCCGCCGGCATCCTCGCCGGGCTCACCGCGGCCGAGGAGGAGATCGCCGCCATCGCCGGGCTGCGCGCCGGCCGGGTCCGGCTGGTCTCCTTCCCCAGCGGCAGCTCCACGCTGGTCCCCACCGCGCTCGCCGGGATGCGCGCCGCCCACCCGGGCATCCAGATCTCCCTGGAGGAGGCCGAGCCGCCGCGCTCGGTGGAGATGCTGCGGGCCGGTGACTGCGAGATCGCGCTGGCCTTCCGCTACCCCGACGCGCGCGGTTCCGGCCCGGTGTCCGGCGGGGACGCGGCGCAGACCGACGGGGGGTGGGGCGACGGCCGCTGCGGCAAGGACGACCTCGTCGTCCGGCCGCTGCTGACCGACCGGCTCGTCGGCGTCGTCCCCGAGGGGCACCCGCTGGCGGGCGCGGAGCGGATCCGCATCGACGAGCTGGCCGGCGAGCCGTGGATCGCGGGCTGCCCGCGCTGCCGCCGGCATCTGGTGGACATCTGTGAGAGCGCGGGCTTCACGCCGCGCATCGACTTCGCGACGGACGACTACCCGGCGGTGTTCGGCCTGGTCGGGGCGGGTCTCGGGGTGGCCGTGATGCCGGAGCTCGCGGTGGAGTCGGTCCGCCACAAGGGCGCGCGCACGGTGCCGGTGGAGCCGGCCGTGGAGCGCGAGGTGGTGGCGCTGACGCTGCCGGACCTGGCGCGGGTGCCCGCCGTCGCGGAGATGCTCGACCGGCTGGCGACGGCCGCGCGCCGCTGAGCCCTGCCCGGCCGCGAGGCGGTCACCGAGCGTGACCGGTGGCGGGCGCGCCCGGCCCCGCGCGGTGGGGCGTCCGGGGCGCCGGGGGTTCCGGAGGGTGGGCGCGGACGCCGGCCGTCCGCCTCAGGCGCTCAGGTGACTCGAGCCGGCCGCGGGTACCGGGCGCTGCCGGGCGCGGCCCATGAGTTCCTCGCGTTCGTCCTCGGTGAGTCCGCCCCACACGCCGTAGGGCTCCCGGACCGCCAGCGCGTGCGCCGCGCACTCCGCGCGGACCGGGCAGCGCATGCAGACCTCTTTCGCCGAGGCCTCGCGGGCACTGCGGGCTGCGCCGCGCTCGCCCTCGGGGTGGAAGAACAGCGAGCTGTCGACGCCGCGGCAGGCGGCCAGGAGCTGCCAGTCCCACAGGTCGGCGTTGGGGCCGGGGAGCCGGGAGAAATCTGCCATTGCGTGTCCCCTCGAAACGGATCGAAGCGCATCGATGCGACGGTGGTGGGACCGCGGTGGAACCGGCGGGCCCGTCAGGATCCTTATGAGCAGATGAAAATATGACTCATTGCGAATCTAGCCACAGTTGTCCACGAATGTGAAGAAAAACGGCTCCAAGCGGGCAAATGGGGCACGACTCGAACGATCTGGCGAGCGCCCCCCGTGCGCCCTGCTCCGTATCCGGGCCCTCACGTAGAGTGCCGAACACGGCCGACCAAGCCCGTAACTCTTTCGGGTGACCGTCGTTGAGAGTGCGGAGGCGGTTGGCGAATGCAGCGGTCGGGCAGGTGTCCGAGATGGTCCGCGACGGTCTGCTCAGCAGGTGTCTCGCCAATCGCGCAGGTGACGATCAGTACCAGCCTGGAGGCTCAAGGTGACGCGCAAGAGCTGCGGAGGACGGCCATGACATCCGTCCTCGTCTGCGACGACTCCCCGCTTGCCCGAGAGGCGCTCCGGCGTGCGGTGGCGACCGTGCCCGGCGTCGAGCGCGTGACGACGGCGGCCAACGGCGAGGAAGTCCTCCGCCGCTGGGGCGCCGATCGTTCGGACCTCATTCTGATGGACGTACGCATGCCCGGACTGGGCGGCGTCGAGACGGTGCGCCGGCTGCTCTCCGCCGACCCCGGCGCCCGCATCATCATGCTCACGGTCGCCGAGGACCTGGACGGGGTGGCGCTCGCGGTCGCCGCCGGAGCCCGCGGCTACCTGCACAAGGACGCCTCGCGCGCCGAGCTGCGGGCCACGGTGACCCAGGCCCTCGCGGACCCCACCTGGCGGCTCGCCCCGCGCCGGCTGCGCTCGGCCGAGATGGGCGCGGCGCCCACCCTCACCGCGCGCGAGATCCAGGTGCTGGAGGGCATGAGCCACGGACGGTCCAACGCCGAGATCGGCCGCGAGCTCTTCCTCTCCGAGGACACGGTGAAGACGCACGCCCGGCGGCTGTTCAAGAAGCTGGGCGCCTCCGACCGGGCGCACGCCGTGGCGCTCGGCTTCCGCTGGGGCCTGGTCCGCTAGCGGCGGAGCGGGTACGCGGTGCCGCGCGGTCGCGGCGCGTGGTCGCACCTCGGGCGTCGACGGCCGCCGTCGGCGGGGTCGTCGCCGGGAGGGGCCGGCACCGGGCGGACGGGCATCGGACCCCGCGCGGGCGGGGGCGGTCCGGGACCGGCGCGGAGCCGGGTGACGCGCTCGGCGACCCCGCCGCGCCGACGCCCGGCGCCGAAAGCCCGACGGATGCCGCATCCTTGAGGTGTGACTCCTCCCCGGCAGAGGCCGAACCTTCTCGCTCGGCCAGAAGAGACCTCATGACGGGCAGGCACAGCTCGTTGTCGTACGGCCGGACGTCATACGGCACGGGCCCAAGCTATCGGGGGAGTCGTGGGCGCGGGGCGGGTATACCCGGAAGGGGGCGACGCGAGACGTGAGTGCGAGGACACCGACGCGTAACGGTTCGACGCACAACTATGAAGGTGGTGCCGTGGATCGTCGGACGCCGAGGCACCATGGACCGATGCGCGACGACGAGACCCCGGGGCCGCTCCTCGCCACGGGTCCGGCCGCAGCCCCCGCGACGGGCCCCGGCGCGGGCCCGGCCACCGGCACACCCGCGGGAGCGCCCGCCGGCGCGAACGCCGGTGTGACGACGGCCCCGGGGGAGATCGGCGCGCTCGTCACCCGGGCCGTCGAGGGCGACCGGCGCGCCACCCACGACCTGCTCGCCCTGGTGCACCCGCTGGCGCTGCGCTACTGCCGCACCCGGCTGTCGCGGCTGCCCGGCGACGCCCGGCACTTCGTGGACGACCTCGCCCAGGAGGTCTGCCTCGCCGTGCTCTGCGCGCTGCCCCGCTACCGGGACACCGGCCGGCCCTTCGAGGCGTTCGTCGTGGCCATCGCCGCGCACAAGGTCGCCGACCTCCAGCGGGCCGCCATGCGCCACCCCGGCAGCACGGCCGTCCCCTCCGACGAGATGCCCGAGCAGCCGGACGACTCCCTCGGCCCGGAGGAGCGGGCGCTGCTCAGCAGCGACGCGGAGTGGGCCAAGAAGCTGCTCGCCAACCTCCCGGAGAACCAGCGCGAGCTGGTCCTGCTGCGGGTGGCCGTGGGGCTGACGGCGGAGGAGACCGGGCAGATGCTGGGCATGTCGCCGGGCGCGGTCCGGGTCGCCCAGCACCGGGCGCTGAGCAGACTGCGGGCGCTCGCCGAACAGTGAGCGCGGGCACCTTCCCGAACGGCTCGTAGGAACGTCCAAGTGACGTGATCCTCACCGATCGTGGAATGGGACACCTGCGGCGGCCGTTAGCATGGGAGTCCTCGCTGAGGCAAGGGGGTTCCGGGTCCCGCGGCGGCAGCCGCCGGTGGTGACGGCCCGGCCCGGCCCCGCCCGCAGAACTCCGTATTTGGGAAGGTGTCATGACTGACCACGCCGCCGGGATGCCCGCGAAGTTCGCGATGCTCGGTCTGACCTACGACGACGTCCTGCTGCTGCCGGGCGCCTCCGAGGTGCTGCCGAACGCCGTCGACACCTCCTCCCGCGTCTCCCGCAACGTCCGGGTGAACATCCCGCTGCTCTCCGCCGCCATGGACAAGGTCACCGAGGCGCGGATGGCCATCGCCATGGCCCGCCAGGGCGGTGCGGGCGTGCTCCACCGCAACCTGTCCATCGAGGACCAGGCCAACCAGGTCGATCTGGTCAAGCGCTCCGAGTCCGGCATGGTGACCGACCCGATCACCGTGCGCCCGGACGCCACGCTGGCCGAGGCCGACGCGCTGTGCGCCCGCTTCCGGATCAGCGGCGTCCCGGTCACCGACCCGGCGGGCAAGCTGCTCGGCATCGTCACCAACCGCGACATGGCCTTCGAGACGGACCGCAGCCGCGCCGTGCGCGAGGTCATGACGCCGATGCCGCTGGTCACCGGCAAGGTGGGCATCTCCGGCGAGGACGCCATGCAGTTGCTCCGCCGTCACAAGATCGAGAAGCTGCCGCTGGTGGACGACGCCGGGGTGCTCAAGGGCCTCATCACCGTCAAGGACTTCGTCAAGGCCGAGCAGTACCCCAACGCCGCCAAGGACGCCGAGGGCCGGCTGGTCGTCGGCGCGGCGGTCGGTGTCGGTGCCGAGGCGTACGAGCGGGCTCAGGCGCTCGTCGAGGCCGGTGCCGACTTCCTCGTCGTGGACAGCGCGCACGGCCACAGTCGCGGCATCCTCGACATGATCTCCAAGGTGAAGTCCAACATCGACGTGGACGTCGTCGGCGGCAACGTCGCCACCCGCGACGGCGCCCAGGCGCTGATCGACGCCGGTGTGGACGGCGTCAAGGTCGGCGTCGGCCCCGGCTCCATCTGCACCACCCGCGTGGTCGCCGGCATCGGCGTCCCGCAGGTCACCGCCATCTACGAGGCCGCGCAGGCGTGCCACGCGGCGGGCGTCCCGCTGATCGGCGACGGCGGCCTCCAGTACTCCGGCGACATCGCCAAGGCCATCGCGGCCGGTGCCGACACGGTGATGCTCGGCTCGCTGCTCGCGGGCTGCGAGGAGTCGCCGGGCGAGATGGTCTTCATCAACGGCAAGCAGTTCAAGTCCTACCGGGGCATGGGCTCGCTCGGCGCGATGCAGTCCCGCGGCCAGGCGCGCTCCTTCTCCAAGGACCGCTACTTCCAGGACAACGTCCTCTCCGAGGACAAGCTCGTACCCGAGGGCATCGAGGGCCAGGTGCCCTACCGCGGTCCGCTGGCGTCGGTGGCGCACCAGCTCATCGGCGGTCTCCGGGCGTCCATGGGCTATGTGGGATCCGCCAATGTGCAGGAGCTCAAGGACAAGGGCACGTTCGTGCGAATCACCTCGGCGGGGCTCAAGGAGAGCCACCCGCACGACATCCAGATGACGGTCGAGGCGCCGAACTACTCGCGGCGGTGATCTCGTAGGGGGCGGGGTGGGGTTCTGTCCCCGCCCCGCCCTTTCGCCGTTTCCGCGGGGGAGTACCCCGCGACCCCCGGGCACGCCGCCCTGCCACGCCGCGTCGGTGATACTGGAGTGCGGCAGTCGTAGAAGGAAAGGCCACACACGTGACTGAGATCGAGATCGGGCGCGGCAAGCGCGGGCGCCGGGCGTACGCGTTCGACGACATCGCCGTCGTCCCCAGCCGGCGGACCCGTGACCCGAAGGAGGTCTCGATCGCCTGGCAGATCGACGCCTACCGGTTCGAGCTGCCGTTCCTGGCCGCGCCGATGGACTCCGTCGTCTCCCCCGAGACGGCCATCCGCATCGGCGAGCTGGGCGGCCTCGGCGTGCTCAACCTCGAGGGCCTGTGGACCCGGTACGAGGACCCGGAGCCGCTGCTCGCGGAGATCGCCGAGCTGGACGAGCACGCCGCGACCAAGCGCATGCAGGAGATCTACGCCGCTCCGATCAAGGAGGAGCTGATCGGGCAGCGCATCAAGGAGGTCCGCGACTCCGGTGTCGTGACCGCCGCCGCGCTCTCCCCGCAGCGCACCGCGCAGTTCTCCAAGGCCGTCGTCGACGCCGGTGTCGACATCTTCGTCATCCGCGGCACCACCGTCTCCGCCGAGCACGTCTCCGGCGCCGCCGAGCCGCTGAACCTCAAGCAGTTCATCTACGAGCTCGACGTGCCGGTGATCGTCGGCGGCTGCGCCACGTACACCGCCGCCCTGCACCTGATGCGCACCGGCGCGGCGGGCGTCCTCGTCGGCTTCGGCGGCGGCGCCGCGCACACCACCCGCAACGTGCTGGGCATCCAGGTTCCGATGGCGACCGCGGTCGCCGACGTGGCCGCCGCCCGCCGCGACTACATGGACGAGTCCGGCGGCCGGTACGTGCACGTCATCGCCGACGGCGGCGTGGGCTGGTCCGGCGACCTGCCCAAGGCCATCGCCTGCGGCGCCGACGCCGTGATGATGGGCTCCCCGCTCGCCCGCGCCACCGACGCGCCGGGCCGCGGCCACCACTGGGGCATGGAGGCCGTCCACGAGGACGTGCCGCGCGGCAAGCGCATGAACCTGGGTGCCGTCGGCACCACCGAGGAGATCCTCCTCGGCCCCTCGCACACCCCCGACGGGTCGATGAACTTCTTCGGCGCGCTGCGCCGGGCGATGGCGACCACGGGCTACAGCGAGCTCAAGGAGTTCCAGCGGGTCGAGGTGACGGTCGCGCCGTCGCAGCACGACAACCGCTGACGCTTCGCCGTCACGTCTGTGGCGGGAGGGCCCGGATCGCTTCGGCGGCCGGGCCCTCCGGCGTGTTCGGGCGCCTTCCGGTGCCTCCCGGCGCCTTCCGGTGTCGTCGGGAGCGGCCGGTCTGCGTCGTCAACTCCGTATAAAGGTTCGGGGATGGTGAATACTGGCGACTTATGGCGCAAAGTAAGTCGTTCAGCGGCAGGGACATGGGCATCGACCTCGGCACCGCCAACACGCTGGTGTACGTGCGGGGGAAGGGAGTGGTGCTCAACGAGCCCTCGGTCGTGGCCGTCAACGCTGATGACGGCAGTGTGCTGTCCGTGGGTTCCGAGGCCAAGGAGACCATCGGGCGCACCCCCTCGAACATCGTGGCCATCCGCCCGATGCGCGACGGCGTCATAGCCGACTTCGAGATAGCCGAGCGGATGCTGCGGCACTTCATCAAGAAGGTCACCGGGAACCGGCGGTTCTCCCGGCCGCGGGTCGTGGTGTGCGTGCCCTCGGGCATCACCGGCGTGGAGCGGCGAGCCGTCATCGAGGCCGCCTCGCAGGCCGGGGCGCGCGCCGTGCACCTGGTCGAGGAGCCGATGGCGGCGGCGATCGGCGCGGGGCTGCCGGTCAGCGAGCCGACCGGCTGCATGGTCGTCGACATCGGCGGCGGCACGACGGAGGTCGCCGTGATCTCCCTGGGCGGCATCGTCACCGCGCGGTCCGTGCGGACGGCCGGCGACGCGATGGACGCGGCGATCATCTCCTACGTGAAGAAGGAGTACGCCCTCGCCATCGGGGAGCGCACCGCCGAGGAGATCAAGCTGAGCATCGGCTCGGCGGCGCCCACGGGGAAGTGGACGGCCGCCGGACTCGCCGCCGTCGCACGGCAGTTGGAGAAGCACCCCGAGGCCGACGGGGGTGGGGATCCCGAGGAGACGCAGGGGCTGCTGCCGCCCGACCGGTTCACCATCCGGGGACGGGACCAGGTCAGTGGCCTGCCGAAGACGCTGGAGCTGACGGCCGACGAGATCCGGCACGCTCTGACGGAGCCGGTGGACGCGATCGTGATGGCGGTGCGGCAGACGCTGGACGAGACGCCGCCGGAGCTGTCCGGGGACATCATGGACCGGGGGATCGTGCTGACGGGTGGGGGCGCGTTGCTGCGGGGGCTGGATGTGCGGTTGAGCCGGGAGCTCGACATTCCCGTGTTGGTCGCGGACGAGCCTCTCGACTGCGTCGCGGTCGGGACCGGGCGGTGTGTCGAGGACTTCGCCAAGCTGCGGACGCTGCTCGACGCGCAGCCGCGGCTGCCGGCCAGCGGCCGGCTGTAGGAGGCCCCGGCCCCGCCCCTTCGCCGGTTCTCGCGGGGGCCGCGCCTCCGCGCCCCCGAAGCGCGCTGTCCTCAAACGCCGGACGGGCTGCTAGAGCCCGTTGAGGGCACCCCCCCGGGGGACCCGGGGCACCCTCACAGCCGGTGCGCCGCCCCCGCCGGGCTCGCCCCCCGTGTGTCCAGCAGGAGCTGTGCCTTCACGGCCAGGCCCTGCAGGTCGTACGTGCGGTGGTGCTGCAGAAGCACCGTCAGGTCCGCCACGGCCGCCGCCTCGTACAGGCAGTCCACGCGCGGCACCGGGCGTCCGAGGACGCGCCACTGGGGGACGTACGGGTCGTGGAAGCCGATCTGGGCGCCCAGTTCCATCAGGCGGCAGGCGATCTCGCGGGCGGGGGAGCCCTCCTGGTCGCCGATGTCGGCCTTGTAGCCGACGCCGAGGAGGAGGACGCGGGCGCCGCGGGCGGACTTGCCGTGTTCGTTGAGGAGGGCGGCGCAGCGCTGGGTGATGTAGCGGGGCATGCGGCCGTTGACCTCTTGGGCGAGTTCGACCATGCGGAGCGGGTAGCCGAGGCTGCGGCCCTGGTAGGAGAGGTAGTTGGGGTCGACGGGGGTGCCGTGGCCGCCGACGCCGGGGCCGGGGCGGAAGGCCTGGAAGCCGAAGGGCTTGGTCTCGGCGCAGCGGACGACGTCCCAGAGGTCGACGCCGATGTCGTGGCAGAAGACGGCCATCTCGTTGGCGAACGCGATGTTGACGTGCCGGTAGTTGGTCTCCCACATGCGGACGGTCTCGGCCTCGCGGGGGCCCCGGGCGCGGACGATCTTCTCGCAGAAGCGGCCGTAGAAGGCGGCGGCGGCCTCGGTGCAGGCGGGGGTGAGGCCGCCGACGACCTTGGGGACGCGGGTGACGCCCCGGTCGCGGTTGCCGGGGTCGGCGCGGCCGGGGCAGTAGGCGAGGTGGAAGTCGCGGCCGGCGCGCAGGCCGGAGCCCTCCTCCAGCAGGGGGCGCAGGACCTCCTCGGTGGCGCCGGGGTGGACGGCGGACTCCAGGAGGACGGTGGTGTGCGGCCGGAGGCGGGGGGCGAGGGTGCGGGCCGCGTCCTCCACGGCCCCGAGGTCCAGGGCCCGGTTCTCGCCGAGCCGGGTGGGGGCGCAGATGACGGCCGTGCGGACCCTGCCGAGCTCGGCGGCCTCCGTCGTGGCGCGGAAGCCCGAGGCGAGCATCCGCCGGAGCTCGGCGGCGGTGAGGGTGCCGCCGTCCTCGGTGGGCAGCCGGCCGGCGCGCAGCTCGGCGACGGTGTGCGGGTCGGGGTCGTAGCCGACGGTGACCAGGGAGGCGGCGGTGGCGGCCTGGGCGAGGGGGAGGCCGAGGTGGCCCAGGCCGATGACGGCGAGGTCTGCGGGCATATGCGAGCGGTCCTTCCCGGTGAGGAGCCGTGGGGTCCTGCGGGCGGGGACGCCGGACCGATCCCCGAATGTCGTAGATCAGGTTAAGGGGATATACGACATATTCCGGGCATTGTCGTCCCAGACGTCGCCATTCGTGTCATGGGCGCGGTGGGAGCGGGCAGGCGTGGTGTGTGGGGCGGGAGTCGCCTCCGGCCTGTCGGGATCCGGGTCCGCCGGGATCCGGCGCGGCCGGGGCGGCGGATCTGGTGCAGCATCGGAGGAGACGCCGTACCCCGCCCGGGAGGCCCAGGGCGGCCCCGGGGCGCGGAGGACACGCGGCGGACGCGGCAAGCGGGAGGCAGCGGTGAGGACAGCGACACTCGGGCCGGCCGAACGGGGCGAGGCACTCGCCCGGATGGCCGAACGGGAACTCGACATCCTGGTGGTCGGCGCCGGCGTCGTCGGCGCGGGCACCGCGCTGGACGCCGCCACACGCGGCCTGTCCACCGGCCTCGTCGAGGCCCGGGACTGGGCCGCCGGCACCTCCAGCCGGTCCAGCAAGCTCATCCACGGCGGCCTGCGCTATCTGGAGATGCTCGACTTCGCCCTCGTCCGCGAGGCGCTCAAGGAGCGCGGCCTGCTGCTCCAGCGGCTGGCCCCGCACCTCGTCAAGCCCGTGCCGTTCCTCTATCCCCTCCAGCACCGTGCCTGGGAGCGGCTCTACGCGGGCTCCGGCGTGGCGCTGTACGACGCGATGTCCGTCTCGTCCGGCCACGGGCGGGGGCTGCCCGTCCACCGGCACCTCACCCGCAAGCACGCCCTGCGCGTGGCGCCCTGCCTGCGCAAGGACGCGCTCGTCGGCGCCCTCCAGTACTACGACGCGCAGATGGACGACGCCCGGTTCGTCACCACCCTGGTGCGCACCGCCGCCGCGTACGGCGCCGCCGTCGCCAACCGGGCCCGGGTGGTCGGCTTCCTGCGCGAGGGCGAACGGGTCGTCGGGGCGCGGGTGCGCGACCTGGAGCAGGGCGGCGAGTACGAGGTGCGGGCCCGGCAGGTCGTCAACGCGACCGGGGTGTGGACGGACGACACGCAGCAGTTGATCGCCGAGCGCGGGCAGTTCCACGTCCGGGCGTCCAAGGGCATCCACCTCGTCGTCCCCAAGGACCGCATCCACTCCACCACCGGGCTCATCCTGCGCACCGAGAAGAGCGTCCTGTTCGTCATCCCCTGGGGACGCCACTGGATCATCGGCACCACGGACACCGACTGGGACCTCGACAAGGCCCACCCCGCCGCGTCCAGCGCCGACATCGACTACCTGCTGGAGCACGTCAACTCGGTGCTCGCCGTCCCCCTGACCCGGGACGACGTGCAGGGTGTCTACGCCGGGCTGCGCCCGCTGCTGGCCGGGGAGTCGGACGCGACCAGCAAGCTCTCCCGCGAGCACACCGTGGCGCATCCCGTGCCGGGGCTGGTGGTCGTGGCGGGCGGCAAGTACACCACCTACCGGGTGATGGCCAAGGACGCCGTGGACGAGGCGGTGCACGGGCTCGCGCAGAAGGTCGCGGACTGCGTCACCGAGGACGTCCCGCTCGCCGGCGCCGAGGGCTACCGGGCGCTGTGGAACGGCCGCGCGCAGCTCGCCCGGCGCACGGGTCTGCACGTCGCCCGGGTCGAGCACCTGCTCAACCGGTACGGCTCGCTGGTCGGCGAGGTCCTGGACCTGGTGACCGCCGACCCCTCCCTCGGCCGGCCACTCGGCGGTGCCGAGGACTATCTGCGGGCCGAGGTCGTCTACGCCGCCTCCCACGAGGGCGCGCGCCACCTCGACGACGTCCTCACCCGCCGTACCCGCATCTCCATCGAGACCTTCGACCGGGGCACGCGGTGCGCCCGGGAGGCGGCCGGGCTGATGGCGCCGGTGCTGGGCTGGGACGAGGAGCAGGTGGAGAAGGAGATCGCGCACTACGAGAAGCGGGTGGAGGCGGAGCGGGAGTCGCAGCTCCAGCCCGACGACCGGACGGCGGACGCGGCGCGGCTGGGGGCGCCCGACATCCAGCCGCTGGCGTGAGGGGGCGGGCGGACCGGCGGACGCGGGGGTGTGTCAGCAGAACTCCGCCCGCAGCAGCCGGTCCTCCGCCGCCGCGTCGACGCCCGCGTCCGAGTTGGCCCGGTAGCTCAGGACGTGCCGCCCGTCCGCCGTCCCCAGCGTGCCCGCGTACGAGCCGTTGATCTCGCCGTTGTGGCCCCACAGCGTGACCCCGCACGGCAGCCGCACCGGGAAGAGGCCCATCCCGTAGCGCCCGCGCGAGGCGCCCGTGTCGCGCATCAGGCGGAGGGCGCCCGCGGGGAGGAGCTCGCCGCGCAGCAGGGCGGAGAGGAAGCGGTTGAGGTCGGGGAGGGTGGAGACCAGTTCGCCCGCCGCGCCCGCGACCGACGGGTTGAGGTCGGTGACGTCGGCCGGCGCGCCCCCGGGTGCCGTGGAGTAGGCGCGGCCGTGCGGCTCGGGCAGGGTGACGCGGGTGCCGGGGAAACTGGTGCCGGTGAGGCCCAGGCGGCGGATGACGCGACGGCGTACCTCGGCGGCGTACGGACGGCCCGTCACCTGACGGATGGCCATGCCCAGCAGGACGTAGTCCGTGTTCGAGTAGTGGTAGCGGGTGCCGGGCGGGGCGTACGGGCGGTGGCCCAGTGCGGTCCGTACCAATGCCTCGGGCGGGTGGGTCTCGAAACGGTGACCCGCGAACCCCGCGCCGAACGAGGACCGGAGCAGCGCCGCGTCCTCGGTGTAGGAGAACAGTCCGCTGGTATGGGTGAGGAGTTGGCGGATCGTGACGTTCCGTCCGTTTCCCGCCCGGTTTTCCGCCCGGCGCAGCCAGGCCGCGGCCCGCCGGGGCAGCCGCCCGGCCGCCGGCTCGTCGAGACGCAGCCGGCCCTCCGCAGCCAGTTGCAGGACGACCGTCGCGACGACCGTCTTGGTGATGCTGCCGGCCCGGAAGCGGTCCGTGCGGCGGATGCGCCGCCCGGTGCGCAGGTCCGCCACCCCGGCCGCGGTGAACCGGGAGACACCGTGAGCATCTTGTGACAGCTCGGCGGCACCGGGAACCGGTCCTCGTGCAACGATGTCCTGTACAGGGGAGCGGGCAGGGTCGCCATCGCACGCCGTCGTCAGGGCCGTGACGGTGCAGCACAGCGCGGTCATGGCCGCCGTGAGGCGCGAGAAGGCACTGCGCGTCGGCATGCGCTCATCATCCATGGTCGCCCGGACCCTGGCCTTCCTCTGGTCGGCGGATGAGAGACAATGGTCCCTCGGCCGGGGTCGGTTGGTCGCAGAGCTGAATGCCAGAGGGGACGCATGTCGGACGCGGAGCAGACGCAGGGCACGACCGGGCGCCTCCTCGCCGGGCGCTACCGCCTCGGCGACGTGCTCGGCCGGGGCGGCATGGGCACGGTCTGGCGGGCCACCGACGAGACGCTGGGACGCGTCGTCGCCGTCAAGGAACTGCGTTTCCCCGCCAACATCGACGAGGACGAGAAGCGCCGCCTCATCACCCGCACCCTCCGCGAGGCCAAGGCCATCGCCCGGATCCGCAGCGCCGGCGCCGTCACCGTCTACGACGTGGTGCACGAGGACGACCGCCCCTGGATCGTCATGGAGCTCATCGAGGGCCGTTCGCTCGCCGACGTCATCCGCGAGGACGGCCCGCTGAAGTGGCGGCGCGCCGCCGAGGTCGGCCTCGCCGTGCTCGACGTGCTGCGCGCGGCGCACCTCCAGGGCATCCTGCACCGCGACGTGAAGCCGTCCAACGTGCTCATCGCCGACGACGGCCGCGTCGTCCTCACCGACTTCGGCATCGCCCAGGTCGAGGGCGACCCCTCCGTCACCTCGACGGGCATGCTCGTCGGCGCCCCCTCGTACATATCCCCGGAGCGGGCGCGTGGGCAGAAGCCAGGTCCGCCGGCCGACCTGTGGTCGCTGGGCGGCCTGCTCTACGCGGCCGTCGAGGGCGCCCCGCCGTACGACAAGGGATCGGCGATCGCCACCCTCACCGCCGTGATGACCGAACCGCTGGGTCCGCCGAAGAACGCGGGTCCGCTAGAGGGTGTCATGTACGGGCTGCTCGCCAAGGACCCGCAGAAGCGGCTGGACGAGGCGGGCGCGCGGGCGCTGCTGACCGAGGCGGTCAACGCCCCCGACGAGCGCCTGCCCGCCCGGACGCCCGCCACCGACGCCACGCAGGCCATCGCCGTGCCCAAGGGCCTCTCAAGCCCCGTGAAGAACGACGGCCGCGCGGCCGGCGGTGAGCGGACCGAACGGACCGCGCGCCCCGAGCAGGCGAAGACGCCGCGGAAGCCCGTCGCCGCCCCGGCCGCCGGGCGGCCCGGCGGGAGCGGTGGACGTGCCGGCGGGGCCGTCGGGTCCCGGGGCGGCGGCGGGTCGCAGGGGAGCGGCGAGACCTCCGGCAGCGCCTTCCGGCCGCTGCGCGACGCGATGCCCTCCGGATCCGCCGCCGCGGCGCGGACCGAACCGGAACCGCTGGGCGGGGCCTACACCGAGACGCTGGTACGGATGCGTCCCCCGGTGCAGAAGCGTGTGCTGCTCCTGGTGGTGGCCGTGGTCGTCCTGGCGGTGATCGGGACGGTCGTCGCCCTCGTCGTCACCAATGGGAACAAGGACGACGGCAGCCTCGGACGGCCCGGTTCCGGTGGCGGCACGGCCGTGACGCGGACGGTCGCCGGGCAGGTGCCCGCCGGTCCGGCGGCCTGACGGCCGGCCGGGCCGCGCCCGCTGCCGCCGCCGGGCTGACGAGGCGTCGGCGGCGGGAAGATTCGCACCCGCGGACGGTGTTGTGTACGGAGCCCGAACAGCCGGTTGGGCACCCGTCGTTGCGCCGCGGTCGTCGGGAGGCCACCGGGTCCGACGATCTGAGCGGTACGCGCCCGCCGCGGCGCGTTCGGCACGTATCGTGAAGGGTCGGGGACGGAACGCAGCCGTGCACGGCCCGCCAACCGGCCGCCGACGGCGGTCGGTCGGGCGTCGGATGCAGGGATCGCGCGCTTAGGGGAGGCGTCGTGGACGACTACGCGGGCCGGGTGCTCGCCGACCGGTATCGCCTGCCGTTGCCCCCGTCCGACGCCTTCGAGCTGGTCGAGACGCGGGCGTTCGACACGTACAGCGGGCAGGAGGTCCTGGTCCGGCAGATCCCGCTGCCGGAGGTGGTCGACGCCGAGCTCGTCGAGACCGGGCCCGGCGCCCCCGCGCCCGGCGGGGCGAGCGGGCCCGGCCGGGGCCGGCCGCCGGGACGGACGGTCGCCGGGGCCTCGGACCCGGCGGTGCGCCGCGCGCTGGACGCCGCGACGGCCGCCGCCCGGATCCCCGACCACCCGCGCCTCGACCAGGTCTTCCACGTCTTCGCCGAGGCGGGCAGCCTCTGGATCGTCAGCGAGCTGGTCCCCGCCCGCCCGCTCGCCGCCGTGCTCGCCGAGCGCACCCTCTCCCCGCACCGGGCGGCGGAGGTCGCGGCCGACGTGCTCACGGCCCTCCGCGCCCTGCACGCCCAGGGCTGGACCCACCGGAACATCACCACCCGTACGGTGCTCATCTGCGAGGACGGCCGGGCCGTCCTGACCGGCCTGGCGGCGGGCGCGGCGGAGGAGGCGCTCTGCGGCTACGACCCGGTCCCGGCGGCGGACGCCGGACGGGACGCCGCCGGGGCACCGGCCGGAGACGGGACGGAGGGCACGGCCGGCGGAGCGAGGCCGCGGGAGGAACTCGGCGGCCGGCCAGGTGCGAACGGGCCGGCGGGAGGCGCGCCGACGGGCGGGCGGCCGGGAGGCGGGCCCGTCGGTGGGGGGTTCGCCGGTGGCGGGCGTCCGGGAGACGGATTCGCCGGCGGCGGGCGTCCCGGGGGCGGTACGGCGGGCGGCGGGCATCCCGGGGACGGCCTCGCGGGCGGTGGGGCCCCCGCCCCGCACGGGCCCCGGCGGGGGCCGCGCGCCGACGCCATCGCCGCGTACCGGGCCGGCACCCTCGCCGCCGCCCGCGCCGGGCGCCCGCCGACGAGCGCCTCGACCTGGGGCGGCGGCAGCGCCGCCAGCGGTACCGCCCCGGCCCCCGGCACCGCCGCGCCCTGGAGCGCCGACGCGCTGGTGGGCGGCCCGGCACCGGAACGGCCGGGAACGGCGGCGGACGACCCCGCCACCGGAAGCTCCGACTCCGCCGCCGGGGGCTCGGACGCCCCCAGGGGCTCCGACGCCCACGCCGCCTGGGGGCGTCCCGCCGACGCCGCCGGCGCGCTCGCCGCGGAGCGGGCCCGGCAGGCGAGGATGCTCGTCGTCGGCCCCGTCACCGAGCGCTGGGCGCCCGAACAGGCCTGGCCGGTGCGCGAGGACTGGCAGTTGGCCCCGCCCGTGGGTCCGGCCGCCGACCTGTGGGCGCTGGGCGCCCTGCTGTTCCGTGCCGTGCAGGGCCACGCGCCGTACCCCGAGGAGAGCGCCGCCGAACTCGTCCGGCTCGTCTGCTCCGAACCCCCGGCCTACGCCGAGGAGTGCGGCGCACTGCGCCCGGTGGTCGAGTCCCTGATGCGCAAGGACCCCGAGGAGCGGCCGGACTTCGAGGAACTGCGCGGCTGGCTGCGCTCCCTGATCCGGTCCGCCCCGGAGCCGGACGTCGGCAGCCGTACGGTCACCGTCCCGCCGCCGGCGCCCGGCGACCCGGCGGCGGCACCGGCCGCCAAGGGCACGGCCCGGCTGCCGATCGTCCGCCGGCGCGGCGAACTGGTGCGCCGCCGCCGCGGACGCGGGGCCGCGGCGGCCACCGGGCCGGTGGCGCACGGCCGGCACAAGAGGGCCGGCGGCGGGTCGCCGGTCCGGCCGCCGGTGCCGGGCGGCGTCGCCGCCACGGGACACCTCCAGGAGCAGCACGTCTACGGCGCCCAGCCCGCCCACCGGCTGGGCCGGCTGCTGCTGGGCGCGGTCCTGCTGCTGCTCGTCGGCGCGGTGCTCTACGCGCTGCTGTTCATGCCGCGCGCTTCGGAGAGCGCGGGCGCCGGGCAGGGGACGCGGCGGACGGCGGACGCGCTGAGCGCGGGGCCCGGCGCCGGCGGCACGGCCGGCCGCTCGGGCGGGCCCCGCGAGGACGAGGCGACCGCCGAGGCCGGCGGCGTGGCCAAGGGCTTCACGCTGCGCCGCGACCCCAAGGGCTTCACGGTGGCCGTGGCCCGGGAGTGGCAGCGCCGGGGGGACAACGAGCGCGGCCAGGTCGTCTACGCCGGCGGGGACTTCGAGCTCATCGTGGTGCCGGGCCGGGACAAGGTGTCCGAGTTCGGCGCCGATCCGATGGCCTACCAGCAGGAGAAAGAGCCCGAGCTGGCCGCCTTCCGGTCCTCCTCCTGGTCCGGTTCCTCCGGGCTGCGGCGGGTGGACGTGGGGCGGAGGGCCGGCGCCGAGGGCACGTTCAACTGGAACGACGACAGCGGGCGTCAGGTGTACGTCCGCAACTCGGCCGTCATCCTCGACGGGCGCTACCACGTGCTCCAGGTGCTGGGGCCGATGGACGGGCAGCGCTCGGTGGACAGCTTCTTCGACCAGGCGACCGCCACGTACCGTGCGGGTACGAGCTGACCTGGCGTCACACCCCGTAGCGCGCAGCGGATTTCGCGTGGGCGAAAGCCAAGGCCGCCGACCGGCCGGCGGGACGGTTCCGGGCCGGACCCGGCGGTGCTCCGGCGGTGAGGGAATCGAACGTCGGCCAGGTCGCCCACCCGTCCTCGGAAGGCGCGGATCCGCGCGGAAGGGGCCATGGGCCGAACACGGGTGGTAACCCTCCGGAAATTCGCTCGGGCGAAATTCTGAGCGACCGAAATGCGTACCGTAATCGGGAAGCGGAAATACCCGGGTGACGGGTTTGGAATGATCACGCTGTGTTGATATCGAGTTGTGTTCTGCGTGGAAGTCGTCACGCATCGGAGTAGGGTTCGCCTCGGGTACTCTCCCTTGAATGTCCGGTGCTCGTATCGGCATGGAGGTCGCGATTCCCCCGTGTTCGAGTCCACGCAGTGTGCTTCGCACAGCTTGTGGCGCAGATACTCCTTTGCGTCGGAATATCCCTGAAGTGGTTGTTGGGGTAACTGTGGGTCAACCATGCTGTGCGGGAAGGGAGTCACTCTGCGTGAAACCCTGGAGACGCGAGGCGTTGTGTCCGCCGGTTCGGATGGTGTGAGCGGTGCAGGTGCTTCAAATGCAGATGGAGGTCGGGGTCGACCCCGCGGAGGTGGGGCGGGCCCGAAGATGGGCGCGGTCGCGGCTGGCGGGGTCCGGGATAGGGGTCGACGAGCCGCTGGCCGAGACGCTGATCCTGCTGATCTCCGAGCTGGTGACCAACGCCGTGGTGCACACGGGCTGTCCGGCCGTGCTGCGGATGTTCTTCCCCGGCGCCGCGGGCCCGGCGGCGGGGGGCGGGACCGGCACGGTCCGCGTCGAGGTCGCCGACATCAGCGCCCGGCCGCCGCGCCGCCGGTGCGCCAGGGGGGACGAGACGGGCGGCCGGGGCCTGGAGCTGGTGGACGGCCTGGCGGACCGCTGGGGCTGGCAGCGGGAAGGCTCGGGCAAGCGCATCTGGTGCGAGATCGACAGCGGGGCCGTCCCGCCCGCGCCTCCCGCCTCATCCGTCCCGGTGCGGACGCTGACGCGTTGGAACGGCGTTTTCGAGCCACAACACGCCATCACAAATGGGGCGTAGGAGGCAAAGTCCAGACCAGGTGTTGACGGGAAGTGTTCACCTGATCACCCTTGGATGAAGCGATTCGTTGCGAGGGGACGTCGAGACGTCCAGGTGACCCCGGACGACTTGGCGAGTACGGGTCGCGGTCCGGCGCGACGGCAGGGCTCGGGCGCCGGAGCTGGGCGGCGGCGGCGTGCGGTGCCGTGCTCGGGGTGCGCATCGATGCGCCGCCGCCGGCTCGTCCCACGGATGGCCCGTAACCGCCCGTCCAAACCCCCCTCGGTGAAGTGCGTCACAGATTCGGGCGGATTGCCGTCCGGAGGGACCCCGGTGCGGTCCTTCCGGGCGGAACGATTCCCTGGTCGATCACGTCACTCCGGCCTTTCGCCACGGAACCTCCCGGCCTCCGGGGGAATCTTTCTTGGAGAGAGGGGCGGATATGACACAGCAAGCTGAGCCGGGCTCGATACCGGACGAGGCGCCGACGGCCGCACCCGACGACTCCACAGGGGCGGACGGGACGGTTCCGACGGGCGGGGCGGGCGGGACGGACGGTGCGGACCGGCCGCGTGCGCCGCGTCATCCGGACGGCTTCGGCGCCGCCTTCTGCGCCTCGATGGCCACGCTCTGCGCCGAGGTCGTCGTCGCGGCCAGCGCCGGGGTGCTCGTCCTGCTGTCGCGGGAGCACCAGGGCCTGCCCACCGCCCCCGCCCTGGCCGTCGCCGTGGCGCTCGGCGCGCTGCTGCTCACCGTGCTGCTCAGCGGATTCGTCACGGCCGCGGCCGTGATGCCCGCACTGGAGCTCTCCCGCCGCGCGGCCGCGCGCGCGGGCCGGCCCGAGGGCCGCTGGTGGACGGTCGGCGCGGTGCCGGCGGTGGCCGCCGGACTGGTATTCGTCTTCGGCGCGGTGGCGGCGCTCGGCGCCCTCGCGCCGGCCCACCCTCTCACGTACCTGATCTGGTGGGGCGCGCTCACCGTCGTCCTGCTGCCGCCGGTCCTCGCGGCGCGCCGCGCCGCGCGCCGGGTGCGGGAGGACCGTCCCGGGAGCGTGGCCCGGCGGGTGGTCAGGAACGGCGCCCTGGCGTGGCTGCTCGTCGGCGCGGTCGGCGCGACCGCGTACGGGACGGGGCTCGCCACCGTCTACCAGCCGCCGAAACTCCACCGCTCCGACATCGCGGGCGTCTGGAACGACGGCCGGGGCGGCGTGGTCAGGCTGGAGCGGGACGGCAGCGCGGTCGCCGACGGGCTCGACAAGTTCGAGTGGGACGGCATGGGGCACGACCGGATCCAGGACTGCAAGGCGTCCGGCAGTTGGACGCCGGTCAAGGAAGGCGGCAGGGTCGTCGGCGTCGGGCTGCGGTTCGACGCCTGCGGGCGGTACGAGAAGAACTGGAGCGTCGGCGGCACGGCGAAGGAGCCGCGGATCTACCACGAGATCGGCAAGCAGGGGTCGGGCAAGCGCTACATGCTGAAGAAGCTGCGCGGCTCGGGAACCAAGGGCTGACGTGCCGGGGGGGGGCTCCAGGGACTCCGGGGCCCAGGGGTTTCGGGCGGGCAGGGGTCTTCGTCGGGTTTTCGTCGGGCAGGGGTCTTTGCAGGGCCGAGGCCGTCGCCGGGCGGGGCCCGCCTCGTACCGGACTTCACCCGCGCTTTCACCGGACCGGCCCCGAACGCGCGAACGGCGGGTCACCGGGCGGGCTGTCGGTGCCCCCGGTGACCCGCCGCCGTTGCTGACAGGACGGGTGTGTGCCGCGCGGCCTACCGCGCGGGCTTCTTGCCGGTGATGCCCAGGTGCACCAGGAGCGCCAGGTTCGGCTTGAGGTCGGCCTGCTTGACGCCCCAGCCCTGGAAGCCCTTCTGGTGGGAGGCGACGCCCGCCAGCATCACGACCAGCGAACCGGCCACGGCGGCGGCGCTGACGTCCTTGTCCACCTTGTTCTTGGCCTGGAGTTCCTTCACGGATTCCGTGAGGGAGTCGGTCACGGCGTTGAGGATCCGCATGCGGATCTTGGCGAACCGCTTGTCCCCCTCGGCCGCGCCCAGGTCGATCACGCGCAGGATCGCGTCGTTCCGCCGCCAGAAGACGAGGAATCCGTCCACCAGTTCCTCGGCTGCCTGGCGGCCCGCCTTGCCCACCCAGGAACGGCCGGCGACGAGTTCCCGCAGGCTCGTCCCTTCCTTCGCCACTTCCTCGGCGAGTTCCAGAACGGCGCCTTCGACGTCCGGGAAGTACTGGTAGAAGGTCGCGGGCGAGGTGCCGGCCCGCCGGGCGACGTCGATGACCTTGACGTCGCGATAGGGGTGGGAGCTGAGCATTTCCCCGAGGCAGTCGAGCAGCTTCTGTCGCGTCGCCTGTCCTCGGCGGCCGGCCACCCGGCCGTCGACGGTGCGTACTTGTCCTGTCATGCCGTCAGCTTACCGAGGGGTGATCGGAGCGCGATTCGGTCGCATGCAAATGGGGGCGGGGGTGCGAATAGGGGTGGATAAGCAGGTCAGAGGGGTTTCCCGGGGGCAATTTCCGGACGTTCGCGGATTGGCCCGTACCGGTGAATTGTCTTATCGACAAGTCGCGGATCCACCTGTGGGGACGGGTCCGGCGGGGGACGGCGCGGCACCCCGGACGGACGCGTCGGCGGATCTTCCGCCGAGCCGCTCGCGAGGCCGTGACGAGTGCGCTCCGGACCCGCTCCCGGCTCGCGCCGAGCCCGCGCCGGGCCGGGGTGCGGCCCGTCCGGAGCGGCCGGTTCCGACGGGCAGGGCCGGCGGTCCGGGCTGGCCCGCTGGTCCGTCCGGGGGTGCCCGGGGACGTCCGGGGTCGTCCGGCGACCGCGCGGGACCGGGCGTCCGTCGCTACCGTGGCCGGTGCGACACCCCGCGCGGTCGGCCGGCCCGCGCGGGCCGGACCGGTGCGGTGCGGAACGAAGGGAGCGGGCGCCATGGGCGCAGCGACGGACGGAGCCCCGCGGACCACGCCGTGCTGGGCGGACGCGGCCCTGCCCGACGTCGAGGCGGGCAAACGCTTTTACGGTGGCCTCTTCGGCTGGACCTTCGAGGAGGGCGACGCCGAGCGGGGGACGTACGTCCGGGCCCTGCACGAGGGCGCGGAGGTCGCGGCCCTCGCGCCCAAGCCGGACGGGCGGATGCCGACGGCCTGGTGCGTCTACTTCTCCTCGCCCGACGCCGGGGCCACCGCCGACGGGATCCGGGCGGCGGGCGGACAGATCGTCACCGGCCCCGCCCGGGTGGACGGACACGGGACGCTGCTGCTCGCCGCCGACCCGGGCGGGGCCGTGTTCGGGGTCTGGCAGGCCGCCGCGCACCGGGGGTTCGGCAAGCGCGGAACCCCCGGCGCGTACGGCTGGGCGGAGGTGTACACGCGGCGGCCGGAGGCCGTCGACGCCTTCTACGAGCGGGTCTTCGCGCTCACGGCGCACGACCTGGGGGAACCGGGGGAGCCGGGGGAGTCAGGGGAGGGCGCCGGGTTCGACTACGCCGTATGGACGCCCGCCGGGGAGCCGCTCGCACCGGAGAACGCGGTCGGCGGACGGGCCGTCATGGACGAGACGTCCTTCCCGGCGGCGATGCCCGCCCACTTTCTCGTCTACTTCGTCGTCGCCGACTGCGACGAGGCGTGCCGTACGGCCCGGCGGCTCGGCGGCCGGATTCGGCGGGAGGCGCGGGACTCCCCGTACGGGCGGTTCGCGGTGCTGACGGACGACCAAGGGGCGGACTTCGCCGTCGTCGACCCGCTGGCCGCGGGGGCGGGGGCGGGGGAGGGCTGAGCAGGGGCTCCGGCCGCCCGGGGCGCGCGCGAACGGGCCGGCGGAACGTCTGTTGCTTCTGTGCGGGATGAGGCTGAACAGCCTGCTGTGACGGCCGGGAAAGTCCCCCGGTGCGGGGGCGGAACTTCCGCTTTCGGCATGGACACGCCGAAGCACGACCCGGGTTCGCAACCACCGCCCCGGCCAGGGAGAATCAGAAGGCGTACCCCGGGATAATTCGCGGTGAGACGCTGCACGGGGCCGGAACAATCCTTTCGAGCCCCCACGGGGAGGTGGCAGGCCAGTTGGAGCAGCTCACACAGCACGACCCGAGACGGATCGGCCCGTTCGAGGTGCTCGGCCGGCTCGGGGCCGGCGGCATGGGCCTGGTCTATCTCGCCCGCTCGGCGTCGGGCCGACGGGTCGCGATCAAGACGGTCCGCACGGAACTGGCCGAGGACCAGCTCTTCCGTGTCCGCTTCACCCGTGAGGTGGAAGCGGCCCGGGCGGTCAGCGGCTTCTACACGGCCGCCGTCGTGGACGCCGACCCGCGGGCCGCCGTGCCCTGGCTGGCCACCGCGTACGTCCCCGCGCCCTCCCTCGAAGAGATCATCAACGAGTGCGGGCCGCTCCCCGCCCAGGCCGTGCGCTGGCTGGCGGCCGGCATCGCCGAGGCGCTCCAGTCGATCCACGGCGCCGGCCTCGTCCACCGCGACCTCAAGCCGTCCAACGTGCTGGTGGTGGAGGACGGGCCGCGCGTCATCGACTTCGGCATCGCCTCCGGCGTCTCCAACACCCGGCTGACCATGACCAACGTGGCCGTCGGCACGCCCGCCTACATGTCCCCCGAGCAGGCCAGGGACTCCCGCAGCGTCACCGGCGCCAGCGACGTCTTCTCGCTCGGCTCCACCCTCGTCTTCGCCGCCACCGGCCACGCGCCCTTCCACGGCGCCAACCCGGTCGAGACGGTCTTCATGCTGCTGCGCGAGGGCCCGGACCTGTCCGGTTTGCCCGACGAGCTGCGCCCGCTCATCGACTCCTGCATGCAGATGGCCGCCGAACACCGGCCCAGCCCGGCCGACCTCCAGACCCAGCTCGGCCCGCACCTGTTCGCCTCCGGCGGCGACGACAGCGGCACGGCCTCGGCCTGGCTGCCGCCCGACGCCGTCTCGCTCATCGAGCGGCGCCGGGCCGGGCAGCGGCCCGCCGCGCCCCCCGCCCGGGGCCGCGCCGGCCGCTCGGCCGCCCCGCCGCCGGCGCGGCCCCCGGCCGAGCCCCCGTACGACCCCTCCCGCGCCGCCCCGCCGCCGAGCTGGAGCGACGCCCGGGCGGCCGGCCCGCACCACGCCCGGTCCGCCGGCGCGCCCGACCCGCGCGGGGCGTCGGCCGTGGCCTCCGCCCCGGCCCCCGTCCCCGCACCGGCGCAGGGCCGGCACGCCGCCGCGCCCGCGCCCGCCTACGCGGACGACGGTTCGGTACGGCTCTCCGGCGCGCAGTTGCCGATCGGTCCCGGGCCGCGCGTCGCCGACGCCCGCGAGCCGTACGCGCCCTCGGCGGCCGGCCCCGCCACCGGCTGGGTCCGCCCGCCCGGCGGCACGACGGCCCCCGTGGCGCCCGTCGCTCCGGTGGTGCCCGAGCCGGCCCCCAACTCGACCGTGGATCCGGCCCGTTGGCGCCCCTGGCGGTTCCGGATGTCCAACGACGTCTGGGGCACGCCGGTCGTCGCCGGCGACCTGGTCTACGTCACCTCCTTCGAGGTCCACGCGCTCGACGTGGCCAGCGGGCGGCGGCAGTTCAAGACCCGCGACGTCGCCTGGGCCATGGCCCTCGCCGACGGACGCATACACGCCTCCGACGGCCCGACCCTCTACGCCCTCGACGCCGCCGACGGCGGTGAGCGCTGGCGGCTGTCCACCGACGGCTGGGTGTACTCGCTCGGCGTCGACCGCGGCACGGTCGTCACCGGCACCCGCGGCGGCGGCGCCCAGGCGTGGGAGGCGGCCACCGGCGAACTCCTCTGGGAGACCGCCGGCCTCCAGACCGACTTCGAGACCCCCGACTGCGGACCGGTCGTCCAGGACGGCACGGTCTTCCTCTGGTCCGACGCCCGGCTGCGCGCCCTCGACGCCCGCTCCGGCACCGAGCGCTGGTCCTACCCGGTCGGTGACACCGGTTCCTGCGGCGGCGTCCCCGTCCGCCTGCACGCCGCCCCCGACGGCGTCGTCTACGTCGCCGCCGGCACCCGCCTGCTCGCCCTCGACACCGCCCGCGGCGACGTCCGCTGGCGCTTCGAGGCCCCCGCGGTCTTCCTCAGCCCGCCCGCCGTCGGCAACGGCGGCGTCTACGCGGCCGACTACCTCGGCACCGTCTACGCCCTCGACGCCGCCGGCGGACAGGAGCGCTGGCGCATCGCCACCGAGGCCCGCCAGTCCACCGAGCCCGTGCTCGTCTCCAACGGCCTGGTCCACCTCGGCAGCGGCGGCGCCCTCTACACCCTCGACGCCGTCACCGGCACCCCCCGCTGGCGCTTCGCCGCCGGCGGCGACATCGTCGGCTCCCCCGTCGTCGCCGACGGCCGCGTCCACTTCGGCTCCGCCGACCACTGCCTCTACGCCCTCGACGCCACCGGCGGCCAACTCCGCTGGAAACTCGCCACCGGCGGCGAGATCACCGGCACCCCGCTGGCGTCCGGCGGCGTGGTCTACGCGTGCAGCAAGGACCGCTGCGTGTACGCCCTGGACGCGGCGAAGGGGACGGGACAGGCGCGGCGGTGATCCCGTGGTGATCCGGCGGTGATCCCGCGGTGAGGCGGCGGAGTCCGTGGTGATCCGGCGGTGATCCCGCGGTGAGGTGAGGGCCGCGCCGGCGCGGCCTGCGCGGCGGTCCGGCGCGGCCGGTGGAACCCCCGTCGACGGCCGTCGGCGGGGAGCCACTCGGACCGCGGGGAAGCGGTGGGTCCGAGCGGGCGCGTGATGCGCGCTCCGGGCGGGAGGTGCCGCCCGGAGCGCTCGGGTGCGGTGCGCGACCGTACGCGTATGGGGCGATGGCGAGCAAATGGGTGGCTCGGTATGTCTCCGAGCCGGTTACCGGTGGCCCCGGGGCGCCTGAGTCCGGGACCGTCCGCAAAATGAGAGAGAAACGTCAACAAGCCAGTAGTACGGTGCGGTTCATAACCAT
This sequence comes from Streptomyces sp. NPDC052910, assembly GCF_055585605.1. Classification (NCBI taxonomy): domain Bacteria; kingdom Bacillati; phylum Actinomycetota; class Actinomycetes; order Kitasatosporales; family Streptomycetaceae; genus Streptomyces; species Streptomyces sp. NPDC052910. Next base: position 311,547 of record NZ_JBVJJR010000005.1, on the reverse strand, counting down.
CGCGGGGCCCGGCGCAACGTCCTGAGGGTACGGCGCCGGCCTCCGCTCGCCCTGGAACAGAGGGTGAGCAGAATGGCGAACACCGTGGCGTCGGCCGGGAAGTGCTCCGTGGAGTACCGCACGGCGTAGCTCCTTTCCACTTCGGTGGACGGACGAGCAGGACTCTCGCCCGAACGGCGTTTGTCCGCCACCGCGTTTCCGTTCGTTCGCACGTCAGCGCGGCTTGATTGGCGGACAATGCACACATGCCCCAGGAGAGTCGCCCCAAGGGAGGCGGAAAGTGGGAAAACCCGGGCGTCCGCAGGAAGGTGCGAAGGGGAGGAGCGCGGAAGCCAATGAACTCGCCGCACTGTTAAGGACAGTGACGGCAAACCTGACCGTCCGCCAATTAGCGGCCCGGTACGCGCCCGGTAAGACCGCGTGGAGCGAGTACCGTTCGGGGGCGCGGACGATTCCCCTCCCGCTCCTGCGGAAGGTGCTCGACGACATGGTGCCCGATACCCGGGCCAGGGACAGACTGTGGCGGAGAGCGAGAGCACTGTACGCCGGAGCCGTACGAGGGGGCGATACCGCCTCGTCCGCGGCGCCGCACGATTCCCGGGCGCTGCTCGCGGCCGATGGCACGGCGTATGGCTCGAAGGACGCCCGGGGGGACTGCCGGAGGGACAGGCCGGAGGACGGGCCCCTGCTGACGGTGCTCGGCCCGGTCCGTTACCGGCGGGGAGCCGAGTGGGCGCCCGTCGGCCCGCCGCAGCGGTGCGCCCTGCTGGCCGCGCTCCTGCTGCGGGACGGCCGCGGCGCCACTCCGGCGCAGCTCGTCGGGGATCTCTGGGGCGCGCACCCGCCTCCGTCCGCCATCGCGGCCCTGCGGACCCACGCGTCGGGACTCCGCAAGGTCCTGGGCGGCAGATCCGTGCTGCTGAGCGACTCGGGCGGCTACGCGCTCCCCGTCCGCCGAGGACTCGTCGACCTCCACCGCGCCGAGGAGGCGGCCGCCGCCGCCCAGCGCGCGTACCGGGCCGGATCGCCCGCCGAGGCCCGCGAGTTGTACGCCACCGCCCTGTCCGCATGGACGGGCGAGACGCTGGCGGGCGTGCCCGGCCCGTACGCCGAGGCCCAGCGCGGCCGGCTGGAGGAGTGGCGGCTCGGTCTCCTGGAGGCCCGCCTGGAACTGGACGTCGGTTCGGACCGGTGCGCCGACACCGTCCCCGAGCTGACACTCCTCGTGGCGGAACACCCGTACCGCGAGCGTCTCCGCGAGCTGCTGATGCTCGCCCTGCACCGCAGCGGCCGCAGGGGCGAGGCGTTGGCGGTCTTCTCCGACGCCCGGCGCTTCCTCGTCGGGCACCTCGGCGTCGAGCCGGGGCCGGAGCTGGCGGAGCTGCACCGCCGCGTGCTGGCCGCCGACCCCCGGCTGACCACTGCCGGACCCAGGGAAACCGCCGACGGCGTACCGCATGTCCGGCCCTGCCAGCTCCCGTCCGTCACCGCCCACTTCACCGGCCGTGAAGCGGTGGCGGCCGAGATCACGACCCATCTGACGGCCGCGGACAGGACCGGCGTGTGTGTCGTCTCCGGCGTCGGAGGCGTCGGGAAGACGACGTTGGCGCTCTACGCCGCGCGGGGCGTACGGGACCGTTTTCCCGACGGGCAGCTCCACGTCGATCTCCGTGGCGCCGGGAACGAGCCGGCGGACCCCCACACGGTGCTCGGGGTCTTCCTCCGCGCCCTGGGGACACCTGACGCGGCAGTCCCCGGCGGCACCGAGGAGCGGACGGCCCTCTACCGGTCCCTGCTGGCCCGGCGGCGCGTGCTGGTCGTCCTCGACAACGCCCGGGACGCCGCCCAGGTGCGGCCGCTGCTGCCGACCGGCGAGGGGAGCGCGGTGCTCGTGACCAGCCGTGCCCGGCTCGTCGACCTGGAGGACGCGCACCTCGTCGACCTGGACCTCATGCCGGGTGACGAGGCGTTCGACCTCTTCGCGCGCGTCGTCGGCGAGGAGCGGGCAGCGGCGGAGCGCGACGCCGCGCGAGAGGTGGTCGCGGCCTGCGGCCGGCTGCCGCTCGCCCTGCGCATCGCCGCTTCCCGGCTGGTGGCCCGCTCCGGCTGGGACATCGGCACCCTCGCCAGCCGCCTGCGCGACGAACACCGCCGGCTGGACGAACTGCACGTGGGCGAGCTGACGGTGACCGCCGCCTTCCACATGGGATACGGCCACCTCGACCCGGCCCAGGCCCGCGCCTTCCGCCTGCTCTCCCTGGCCGAGGGCCCGGACATCTCCCTCGACGCGGCCGCGGCCCTGCTGGGAGAACGGCCACACGTCGTGGAACGCTTGCTGGAGTCCCTCGTGGACGCTTCCCTCCTGGTGTCCGTCAAGGCCGGGCGGTACCACTTCCACGACCTGGTACGGCTCTACGCCCGGACCCGCGCCGAGCAGGACGAAACGGCCGCCGACCGCGAGGCGGCCCTCTCCCGCCTGCTGGACTTCTACCAGGGGATGGTCCTGCACGGGTACCTGCTGGGACGGCCGGGCGACCGCCTGGCGGACCACGTGACCGCGGTTCCGGTCCCCGACTCCGCGCCCACGGACATGACGACCGCGGCCGAATGGCTCGTCACCGAGACGGACTGCGTCCTGGCCTGCGTCCGGTCGCGGGCCCGGGGGGACACTCTGAGGAGAGCGGTCGATCTGTTGTACACGGCGCGGGACATATCCGAGTCCGGGCCAGGGCAGCGCGATTACCTGGACACGGCCACGGTGGCGCTGGAATCCGCCCTCGCGGAGCGGGACGTTTTCGCCGAGGGGCGGGCACACCTGGTGCTGGCGGGGCATTTCGCCGTGGTGGGCGACCTCGTCGCCGCGGTGGAACACGCGGACCGGACCATTGCCTTGTCCCTGTCGGAGAACGACATGCTGACCCGGTCCCGCGGGGCGAATGTGCGCGGCATCATCAGCCTTTACCAGGGGGACCCGAAGGAGACCACGCGATGGTTCTCGACGGCCTTGGAGGCATTCCGGGCGGAGGGGGACCGCCCCGGCGAGGCGAGTGTGCTCAACAATCTCGCGATGAACGATGCGAAATACGGAGACGGTGCCCGTGCGTTGGTCCTCGCCGAGCAGGCTCTGGCCATTCACAGTGAGCCGGGAAGTCCCTCGTGGCGTCGGGCGAACAGCTTTTACACGCGCGGCCGTGCGCTGGCGGAGCTCGGCCGGTACCAAGAGGCCGTCCGGGACTACAGCCATGCCCTGGAGATTTTCCGGGACTGCCGGAAGACCCGCTGGCAGGCCTGGTCTCTTTGGCGCCTGGCCCAGGTCCACCTCGCCGACGGGCTGCCCGCGCAGGCCGCGCGCGATGCGGAGCTGGCCCTGTCCTTGGTGAGGTCCCTGGGCGTCGACCGGACGGAAGAAGAACTGCTTCTCCTCTTGGCCGACGCCCTGGACCGAATGGGGCACCCCGGGCGGGCACGTGCCTGCCGCGCGGAGGCGGCTTCCCTGTCGGACCAGCGGTCGCAGGGCGTACACGACGACATCGGACAACCCGGCCGGCGGAAGTGACGGGGCCGGTTCAGGCCCCGCTGTTTCCCGGCTGCTCGCCCTGCGGGACGTCGCCGGACTTCGCCATCCACCCGTATCCGACGCTCGTCGTGCTGGCTATGTGCTCGTCGGCTGAGGCGGTGAGCGTCCCCATCGCGCTGAGGGCACCCGCGACCGTGAGGACGATCGCGGCCGCACGGAGGCGGTGCGGTAGGGATCGGGTCATCGTGGCTCCTGTGGTGTGGTGGGAATTACGACAGCGGGCAGGGCCCGCGTCGCCTGGGGGGGGGCGGTGTCAGGTCGCCGACCCGCCCGGACCGGGAGCCGGTCGCCGACGGGGCCCCCTCCGCGCCGTCGACACCGGCTCCTCGGCCGTGGCCGCGGCTCCCCCTTGTCCCCCGAGGAGCCGCAGACCCGATTTCTTTCAGGAGTGGGGGTTCCGTCCCCTTCGGAGTGGGAACCCCTGTGCCGGCCGACCGGATGCCCGGGTCCGGCGCTGTGTCACAGGCCGGACTCAGACGGGCTCGGAACCGATGTGCTCGTCCTGCACGACGACCGGCGCAACCTTGCCCTTGTCCCCCTTGGCGGTGACGGGCGCGGACATGGCGGCCGGGCCGGTTGCCTGCTCGTCCTGTGGGGCGGGCGTGACGGGCGCGAGGTTGTTCTGTTCGTTCATGGTTCTCAACTCCGTTGTGGATGCGAGTCGTACGGTGCGACGGAGGACTGAACAGCCCGCCCGGCAACTCCCCCGAGGGCTGCCGGACGGGCGGTTTCGGGTGTCTCCCGAATGAGGCCTTGCTCCGACCCGCCTGCCCCCCGACGCGACGGATCGATGCAATGAAGCATGCCGTACCCGGATAAACGATCGATGAACGGCCAGCTCAAAGGTCGTTCGACCGGTGAGCCGGCAGCCGCTGTCCGAGGAAGCGAGGGCCTCAGGCGGATACGGAGTCGAGCAGCCGATGGACCTCCGACGCTTCCGTCCGGGCGCCTTGCTGCCTGAAGACGGACAGCGCTTCCGTCCAGCATGCCCGGGCGCGTTCCGGCTGTCCCAGCGCGGCGAGGCACCGGCCGAGCACCGTCAGGATGCTGCCCCGGCGCCACTCGCCCCCGATGCCCCGCACCTGGATCAGCGCCTGCTCGGCGTGGGACGCGCCCTGCGCGGCTTCCCCGATCTCGCAGTAGAGCTCGGCCACGCGGTACAGCGTCCAGGCCTCCCACATGCGCTGGCGGTGGGTGCGGAAGATCCTGAGCGCTTCCTCGTACACGCGGAGGGCGTGCGTGTGGTCGCGCGCGGTGGCGAGGATCAGGGCGTAGGTGTAGAGCGAGTTCGCGACGCGCCAGGTGCTGTTGGTCTCCCGGTAGATGGTCAGGCTCTGCTCGGCGAGCGCGACGGCCGAGCGGGTGCGTCCCGTGTCGGCGTGTATCCGTGAGAGGTTGCTCAGGGCGCTGGCCTCACCGGGCCGGTTGCCGTCCTTGCGGAACCATTCCAAGGCCTGCTCGATGTACCGCTCGGCGTCCTCCAGCCGATGCTGGTAGAAGGCCGCGATGCCGCGGATGTTCGAGGCGTAGCAGCAGGGCAGCGGATCGTCGTTGGCGAGACCCAGCCGGACGGCGTGCCGGGCTTGTTCCTCCGCGGCGTCGAACTGTCCGGCCAGGCTGTGGACGTGGGCCAGTACGGTCCGCGCCCGCCCCTCGGCCCGGGTGTCGCCGGCCGCCTGTGTCGCCGCCAGCAGGGCGGTGGCGACCTGCCGGTACTGCCGCGAGTGCGCTCCCGACTCGGTTAGGTCTTTGGCGGCGCGCAGGAGGTCGACCGCGCGGCGCAGCACGTCACCGCTGCTGTCGGCGTGCTGCCATGCGCATGCCAGCAGGGAAGGCGCCTCGGCGTACAGCCAGTCGCTGGCCGCCTCGCTGTCGGTGAACACCAGGCCCGGGTGACGAGTGGGGGTCATGTGCTTCAGTAACTGCTCCCCCGGCCGCTCCAGGACGTACACCCCCGCCGCCGTCGACAGGTAGAAGTCCAGCAGCCGGGACATCGCCGCCTCGCGTTCCGCCGGGGGCTGTTCGTCGCGTTCGGCGCAGGAGCGGGCGTAGAGGCGGAGGAGGTCGTGGAAGCGGTAGCGGCCGGGGGCGGCGGATTCGAGGAGGGAGGCGTCGACGAGGGTTTCGAGGAGTTCCTCCGTGGTGTCGGTGTCGAGGTCGAGGACGGCCGCCGCGGCCGGGAGGGAGATGTCCGGGCCGTCGGGGAGGCCGAGCAGGCGGAAGGCGCGGGCCTGGGCCGGTTCGAGTTGGCCGTAGCCGAGTTCGAAGGTGGCCTTGACGGCGAGGTCGCCGGCGCGGAGTTCGTCCAGGCGGCGGCGTTCGTCGCCGAGTTTGCGGGCGAGGACGGACACCGTCCAGGTGCGGCGGGCGGCGAGGCGGGACGCCGCGATGCGGATGGCGAGCGGCAGGAAGCCGCAGGCGGCGACGGTGTCCATGGCCGCGTCGCGCTCGGCGGCGACGCGTTCGCCGCCGACGATGCGGGTGAAGAGGACCAGGGCTTCCTCGGGGCTCATCACGTCCAGGTCGACCAGGTGCGCGCCGGCCAGGTCGACCATGCGGGTGCGGCTGGTGACCAGGGCCGCGCAGCCCTCCGTGCCCGGGAGCAGCGGGCGGATCTGGGCGGCGTCGCGGGCGTTGTCGAGGAGGGTGAGGACGCGGCGGCCGTCGAGGGTGGAGCGGAAGAGGGCGGAGCGCTCCTGGAGGCCCTCGGGTATCGCGGAGTCGGCGATGCCGAGGGCGCGCAGGAACGCGCCGAGTACGGCCTCGGGTTCGGCGACGACCGGTCCGGTGCCCTGCAGGTCGACGTACAACTGGCCGTCGGGGAAGAGGTCGCGGGCCGCGTGCGCGACGTGCACGGCGAGCGTCGTCTTGCCGACGCCGCCGATGCCGGCCACCGCGGACACCGCCATCACCCGGCCTTCGGCGGTCGCCAACTGGTGGCTGAGCTCCTGGACGAACGCGTCCCGCCCCGTGAAGTCAGGGACGGTCGCGGGCAACTGGGCGGGGCGGACGAACGCCGGGCCCGCGCCGGCGCGGTCGCCGGACGGGTGGGGCGCGAGGTCGGCGTCGCCGCGGAGGATGCGCTGCTGGAGGTCGGACAGCTCGGCGCACGGCTCGACGCCCAGTTCGTCGTCGAGCAGCCGCCGGGTGTCGGTGTACACGGCCAGTGCCTCGGCCTGCCGGCCGCTGCGGTAGAGGGCGAGCATCAGCAGCTCGCGCAGCCGCTCGCGGAGCGGGTGCGCGGCGGTGAGCGCGGTGAGCTCGGAGACCGCCTCCGCGTGGTGGCCGAGCTCCAGGTCGAGGTCGAGGCGGGTCTCCAGCAGGCCGAGCCGCCACTCCTCGAGCCGGGCACGCTGGGTGTCGGCGTACGGGCCGGGGACGTGGGCGAGCGGCTCGCCGTCCCAGACGGCCAGGGCCTCGTTGATGAGGGCCCGGGCCCGGGTGCCGTTGCCCGCCGCGCGGGCCTTCTCCGCCTCGGCCGCGAGGCGTTCGGCGGAGTCGATGTCCAGGCAGCCGACGCCCGCCCGGAGCGCGTACCCGCCCGCCTCACTGGCGAGGACGTCCGCGTCCGGGCCGAACGCCTTGCGCAGCCGGGACGCGTACGTGCGCAGCGCGGCGAGCGCCGCGTGCGGTGGATCGTCGCCCCACAGCGCGTCCACGAGCTCGGCGGCGGTGGCCGTGCGACCGCCGCGCAGCAGCAGCGCGGCGAGCAGGGCCCGTTGCTGGGGCGAACCGGTCCGCAGTTCCTCGCCGCCGCGCCAGGCGCGGACGGGCCCGAGCACGGCGAAGCGCAGTCGCTGTCCGTGCCCTGTGTCGCCGGCCATCGTGACCCCCTGCTCGTCCTGCTCGGTGGCACCGGCCAGTCTGCCCTGTCCCGGGCCCCGGCGTCAGCACCGGTCCGGCCCTCTCCACAGGGCCTTCAAAGGCTGTGAACGGGCCGCCGCCGGGGCGCGGGAGGGCCGGCGCGGCGGCCCGGCGGAGGTGCGGCGTCCGCCCCACGGCCGCTCCGGCGGGGGGTGGTACGGGCGGCGGGACGCGCGCCGGCAGCGACGTGAGCAGGGAGATGCGGCGGGTGACCGCCCTCAACTCGCTTGGCGGGGAGGGGTGTCACGCGGGTGGGGGATGCGCTCCTCGGGCCGCCGGGACGAGGGGCGCGGGGAGCCGGCGGGCGCCGTGGCGGGGGGTGCCGGCCGTTCCGGGGGCGTTCGCCGGGTGCGCCACACGGCCGGATGTCGCCGTCGGATGCTCCAGGGGGCGGGGCCGGAGGGTGACGAGAGTCGCAGTGGCCTCAGCGCTTCGCGTACTCCGCGAACCCCTGCCAGTCGACGATCACGCACGGCTCGTCGCCCACCACCCACGCGTCGTGCCCGGGCGGGCAGGACATGACGTCGCCGGGGCCGAACTCCTCCTCCTGCCCGTCGTCCATCACGACCTTGAGGCGGCCCGACACGACGTACGACGTGTGCGCCGCCTGGCAACTGCCGGTGCCGGCGATCGGGCCGACGTGGGTGGACCACCGCCACCCCGGCTCGAAGATCGCCCGGCCCACCGGTCCGGTGGTCAGGTCGACCAGTTCCAGCCGCCCCTTGCCGTCCTCGAACGGCCGGACCTCCTCCGGGGCGTCGAAGCTCTTCCGCGTCAGACCGGCCATGGCGCTCTCCTCGCGTCCTCGGGCTTCCGCTTCCGGGTTCCGGCTTCCCGGCTCCTGGTGCGCGGATGCGGGTTTTCCGGTTCCGATTGATATTCCGGTTGATGCTCCGGTTGCTGTTCCGGCTCCGGTTTCGGGGTCTTCGTCCTCGCCGCTCCGGGGAGACGGACGGGACGGACGGAGGGCGGACGGGCGGGCGCGGCGGCCTGCCGTGCGAGGGCCGCCGGCCGTCTCGACCGTAGACGGGGCGCGGGCGGGCGGCGAGCGGTGGGGGCCGGACGGGTGACACCGGCGAGCGGGCGGTGGCGGGGGCGGAGGGGTGACATCGGCCGGCGAGCGGGGGTGGACGGGAGACGTTGACCGCGCGTGAGGGGGGACGGGGGACAGCGACCGTCGCGAGTGGGGGGCGGAGGGGTGGCATCGACCGTCGCGAGTGGGGGCGGAGGGGTGGCATCGCCGCCGTCACCTGTCCGTGCCGCCGGACGATGCCGGCGGGGGGTGGTGTCCGGGAGCGCGTTATCAGTCCACCGCGCCGGCGGGGGCGTTGGTGCCGGAAGCGGTGGCGCCGGAAGGCCGGGTGACGCCCAGGACTGCCTCTGCCGGCAGGCAGGCTCGGTGGAAGGCGGTGGCGCCGGGCCCGGGGCTCCCCCTCCGCGCCCCGGGTCCCGCGCCCTCCGGCCGCCCGGTCCTGCCGGTCCCACCGGTCCTGCCGGTCCCACCGGTCCACCGGTCCTGCCGGTCCGTCGCGTCAGGTGCGCGGATCCGGGACCGGGCGGTGGTCTCAGCCCCGCTCCCGCCCGTTGTCCGGCGGGGGCAGCGGGGGCAGTTCCGTGTGGCGGACGGTGAAGCCGCCCGACTTCACGGGTGTGAACGGGGCGGGCGCCATGCAGGTACCGACGCGTGCCGCGACGGGAACGCCCTTGACGACGTCCACGTTGCTCACCGGCCAGTGGAAGCCGAACCGCCCCTTGCCGGGCCCTCCGGTCCTGGCGCTGAACCCGTACCGCTTGCCGATCTCCGAGCGGTCGGCGGACTTGGTGACGACGGCGGTGAACGTCGCCGTGTCCCCGCCCGTGACCAGGCAGTCCACGGAGGCCTCGGCCCGGCGGGTCTCGTGGTTGTCGGCACGCCAGTGCGACCAGGTGACCGTGCCGCGCGCGTCGGTCGGCAGGCCGTGCCGCAGGTCGGGTCCGGGCAGCGGGCGGCTGAACGGCACGGCCCGCGCGTCGACCGAGAAGCGGATGACGTCCCGGGGCGCGTAGGAGAAGTCGATGCGCGCCGATCCGGTCACGCGGGCCGTCGGGGAGGGTTTGGCCGCCGTGGCGGCGGTCCCGGCCGTCGGGGAGCCGGACGCGGTGGCCGTGGCGGTGGGGCCGAGGCCGGAGACTGCGGCGCAGGCCGCGGCCACCGCGAGCGCCGCCGCCACCGTCCCGCGCCGCCGGCCCGCGGTACCGCCGTGCCGGGATCCCCCGCCGTGCCCGCGTCCTCTGCTGCCCCACATGGTGAACTCCCCTCGTCCCGGCCCGGCCGGTCCCTCGCTGGTGATCACCACTCTTCCGGCGGCGCGGCGGCGCCACCATCTGCCGATCGGCGGATCCGCCAGGCCGGGGAGGCGCGCGGCTCTCCCGTTCGGCAGGCCCCGGCAGGTCGCAACAGGCCCCGGCGGCCGCAACAGGCCTCGGCTGGTCGCAACAGGTCGCAAAAGTCGCGACAGGTCCTGACAGGTCCTGACAGGTCCTGACAGGTCCTGACAGGCCCAGGCAGGTTCCGTCAGGCTCCGGCAGGGCGGCCGGCGAGGCCGCGGAGGTCTCCCGGACGGGGCCGACTTGAACCTCACGCCGCGTGAGGATGCACCGTGGTGCCATGACCGCTTCCACGACCTGGCGTGTGGGCCCGCTGGCCGAGGCCGCCGGACTGACCGTGCGCACCCTGCACCACTGGGACGACATCGGGCTGCTCAGCCCGTCCCGGCGTACCGCCGGCGGGCACCGGGAGTACACGGAGGCCGACGTCGTCCGGCTGTACCAGGTGCTCGCGCTGCGCGGGCTGGGACTCGGCCTGGAGACCATCGGACTCTGCCTCGGCTCCGGCGTCGACCCCGCCCGCGTCGTCCGCGACCACTTGGCCGAGGTGGAGGCGTCGCTCACCCGCCTCGGCACCCTGCGGGACCGGCTCGTCCGGCTGCGGGACGCGCTGGACGGGGCGGACGGGCCGGAGCCGTCGGGTGGGGCGAGTGGGAGCTCCGCCGGTGGGGCGGGTGGGCGCTCGACCGGTGGGGTGGGCGGGAGCTCGGCTGCTGGGGCGGGTGGGCGCTCGGCCGGTGGAACGGATGCGGGGCCGCCCGATGAGGCTGCTTCGGACGCGGCCGGGACCGCGCCCGAACCGGCCGCCCGGCCCGCCCCCACCCCGGCCGCACCCGAACCCGCTCCCCGCCCCGCCCCGGCCGCACCCAACCCGCTCCCCGCCCCCTCCACGATCGCCCCGCTGCTCGACGCCCTGCGCGCGACGGGCGGTGTCGCCGCCCACGGCGAGCGCGAGCTGCGCCGCCACCTGGACGCCGACGCCGTCGGGGCGCTGCGCGCCCGCGGCGCCGCACTCGGTCCCGCCGCGCCCTACCTCCTGGAGGTCGAGTGGCCCGAGCTCTACCGCCGGGCGGAATGGCTGCGCACGGACGGCGTGCCGCCCGGCGACCCGCGGGTACGGCGGCTGGCGGCCCGGATGGACGAACTGGGCACGCTGTTCACCGGCGGCGACCGGAAGACCTCGGCGGCGGTGCGGAAGGCGTGGGACGAGGACCCCGCCGCCCTCTCCGGCACTCCCGACGCCCCGGCGGACGACTGGCGCGACCTCTCCGCCTACCTGGACGCGGCCCGCCGGGCGGGCGCCGGCTGAACGCGCATCGCCACGAGGACGTCAACCCCACCGCGAGAGAAAGGACTTCGCACATGACCGCCCGCGCCCGTGCCGCCCGCGCCCTGACCCCGCTGCTCCCGCTCCTCCTCACGGCCCTCCCCGCCTGCTGCGCCCTGGCGGCGTTCGGCGCCCTGCCCTGGCCCGTGCCCGCCGTCGCCCTGCCGGTGGCCCTGGCCGTGCTGTGGCTGCGCGGCTTCCTCCGCCTCCCGCGCGCCACCCGTGCCCGGCGGACGTCCTGAGCCCCGGCCGGGGTCTGCTCACAACGTTCTGACCAGCTTCGCCGCCACCGCAAGCGGCAGCGACGGGTACGTGCTCCGGAGCGCCCGCACCGCCTCGGGCACGCCCCGCTCGTCGCGGACCCGGCGCAGGGCGGGCACGTCCACGGCGGCGCGCAGCTCGTCGAAGGAGGCGAAGGTCCGGGCGTACCAGTCCCGCTTCCTCCTGCGGTCCGCGTACACCTCCGCCGCTCCGGCGAGGACGGTCCCGAGCGCGGCGCAGAGGGCGAGCGCCCAGAGGTTCCGGCCGGCGTAGGCCAGGACGGCCAGGACGAAGGCGACGGCCGCGCCGCACCACAGGGCCAGGCGGGGGATGGTCATGAGCGGCATGCCTCCTGTGCTGACCGACGCGCGGAGCCGGTTCTCCAAAGTGGTCTCTCCGGCGTCCGGCCCTGTGCGGCGGTGGTCTCTCCGATGTCCGGTCTCGTGCGGCGGCGGCGGTGGTCTCTCCGACGTCCGGCGCCTCTCCGGCGGTGGCCTGTGCGACGTCCGGTGCCGGTCCGGCGGTGGCCTGTCCGGCGTCCGGTACCGGTCCGGCGGCGGCCTCTTGGCGTGCCCGCCGGGACCGGCGGCGGTTCGACGGCCCGCAGGCGGATCAGGCCGTGGCGACCGGCCACTGCCCGCCGGGGAACGCCCGGTTGTCCTTCGCCTCGCCCTCCACGGCCGTCATCTGCTGCGCCTGGGCGCCGAGCGCGGCGACGAGCGTGGTGACGGCGGTGATGACGAGGGCGGTGTTGACGCCGGCCTCCTCCACGACGATGGCCGCGCCGGCCCAAGAGAACACCACCGAGCCCAGCGCGGCGATGGCGGCGACGATGGCGGCGATGAACTTGACCAGGATGACGCCGAGGGCCACATAGAAGGCGAGGCCCGCCACGGCGCAGAGGGTGAGCGCCGTCGCGATCTTGTCGGCGCTGGTGGCGATCTGCGTCGCCGCGGTGGGCTGGAGCTTCACGGCGGCGGTGTAGGCGGTGGCGCCGTCGCCCTTCCACTGCTTGGGGGCCCGGAGCGCGTCGGCGGCGACGTTGCCGGCCACGTCGGTGGCGTGTCCGCGCACGTCGTGCTGCCAGGTCCAGGCGTCCTTGAACGCGGTGACGGGGACGGCGGCCCCCTTGAGCAGCTCGCCGATCTTGTTCAGGATCCACTTGCCGAGTTCGACGAGCTTGTTGGCGCACCAGATCAGCGCCTTGCCGATGAACTCGGGCACGTACCACTTGCTGGCGGTCGACTCCGCCTTCGGGCCGACCTGGTTGAGCTTCGTCGTCAGGCTGGTCAGGCCGGAGTTCAGCTTGTCGATGGTCGCCGTGTACTGCGCGGCGTTGAATGCCACGATTCCCCCTGTGCGCTGTGCCGTGGTGTCGCTCTGTGCTGCCGTGCGGTGGTGGTGCGCGGTGCCGTGATGTGGCGTGGTGCCGTGGTGTGCCCTGTGCCCTGTGCCCTGTGCGCTGTGTGGTGTGCGCTGTGTGGTGTGTGCTGTGCGTTGCGCGGGCCGTGGTCCCCGGCGTCGGTCCGTCGGTCAGTACGCCTTGGAGACGCTCTTCGTGGTGTCCACTTCGTGGTCGTCGTACGAGCGGGCGTTGACCGCCAGCGCGTCCGCGACCTCCTTCGTGCGGTCCCGGCCCTCGGCGGTCCGGGAGGAGATCTGGTTCACCGCGTCCGTGTAGGCCGATACGAGGACTTGGAACAGACCGGCTTCCAGGCGGGTCATGCGCAGGCCCTCCACGGTGTTGTGGATGCCGCCGAGCGCGGCGCTCTGCCGGTCCCACATCCGCGCGTCGGTGCGGATGCCGTCGGTGATGACCTTGAGGTCGGGGTCGCCCATGGGCTGCTGCCTCCGGTGGTGTGCGGGCCGGCTGGTGTGCGGCCGGCCGGTGTGCGGCGGGCGGGTCTGCGGCGAGCCGGTGTTCAGCCGGTGAACCGCGCGGGGTCGCCGAGGATCGCCATGGCTTCCTTGAACAGGCCGTCGAGCTGAGGCCCGGACGGCCCGCGCGAGGAGTCGGCGACGAGCCGGTCGCGGGCGTCGGCCAGGGCCTGGGCGAGGGCCTCGTTCAACCGCACGGCCGACCGGCCGTCCGCCCACGCGGGGTCGACGGAGCAGGAGACGAGCGACCCTTGGGCCACGGTGACGGCCACCTGCCCGCCGGCCGACTTCCCGGTGAACGTCTCGGGTTCGGCCGGGGCGGGGCCGGCGATCGCGTCGAGGTCGAAGAGGGACAGCAGTTCCTCCGTCACCTCGTCGAGGGGGCGCGGGAGGACGTACCGGAGGTCGAGTTCCGGCATCCCGGGAGGGGCGGTCGCGGGCGTCGGTCCGGTGGACGCCGGTCCGGCGAAGGTCGCGCCCGCGGCCGCCGCTCCGGCCTTGGGGGCTTCGGCGGTGAACGGCGAGGCCGCGTCGAGCTGTTCGGCCCGCCGCTCCCAGCCGGTCTCCTCCAGCGACCGCGACCAGCTCTCCAGCCGTTGCCGCAGGGCGGCCTCGTAGGCCGCGGTGACGGCGGCGGGCAGGGCCTCCGGCGTCTGCCGCCGTTGCCAGTCGGTGACGAGCGCGACCCGCTCCGGCAGGCCGTCCGCCGAGAGCCGTACGGTGACGGCGCCTTGCGGGTCGCTGCCGGTCACCTCGCTCGGTATGCGCTCCCGCATGTCCGACATGAGCCGCTGGATGCCCAGAATATGGTCCCGGACCTGATGCAAGTCCGCGAACGGGTCGCCGTTCACCGATCCCCCTTCGTAGCACGGCACGGAGCCGCCTCTTCCGGAAAAGGTGGACGGCGCCGCCCGCTTGACGTGGCGTGCACGCTAACACGCTGCACTCACCCGGCCGAGTGACGCGCGACGCGTTCCGCTTGCCTCGGAGGCCGGGTGCGGGGAGGGCGCGGCGGGCGTGCTGTGATCATCGCCGCCGGTGGGGCGGGGTCCGGTGCTTGTCGGGGGCGGGAGCAAGCCGCACGAGTAACACGCGTCTCGTGCGTCCCTTGCGTGTCACGTGAGTTGTTCGCCCTTCGGGTGTTGTCAACGTTTGTCTCAACGCCCCTCAACGCTCAACTCGACCCAGAAACACCGGATTCGTCATCGCCGCCATCGCCCCCGGCGACCCGGCGGCCGTGGCAGGGCGACGTACCTCGGCCCGTACGTACGCCGAACGCCCGGGCGTCGTACGCCACTCCACCCGCCCGTCCGGCGGGAGCGGTACGGACAACAGCGTCCCCTGGTCCGTCACGAGCGCCGCCGTGCAACCCGTCGGCGCACCGGTGACCGTGAGCCGGACCGTCACCTCGGTGCCGGGGTCGGCCGGCAGCCGCTCCCCGATGCCCGCGTGGGCGCCGGTACCGGTCGTGGCGGCGAAGGACAGGCCGATCGCCTTCGACTCGGCGATCCAGCTCCGGCCCGCGCGGATGCCCGCCAGCACGGCGTCGTGGGACAGTTCGTCGGCCAGGACGACCGTCTGGGGGAGGCCCACGGGCTGCGGCTCGCGGTGGGCGTCGCTGTTGCCCATGGCCGGCAGCCACCGGCCGCCCTCCCGGGCGGCGGTGACGAGCAGGGCGTCCCAGGTGGCGACGGCCGCCTCGTCGTCCGGCGTGAACGAGCCGTTCCACACCTCCACCGCGTCGGCGTGCTCGTAACCGAACTTCCAGGAGCAGCCGACGCACGTCCCGTACGGGTGCGCCGGGACGACGAGACCGCCGGCGCGCCGGACCGCCCGGGCGTGCCGGGCGAAGACGTCGTCGCGGGCACGGTAGCGCCAGTCGACGAAGGTGCCGGGTTCGGTGCCCAGGGCCAGGACGTGGCCGTTGCGGGTGGTGACCTCCTCGCCGGTGAGGATCAGCAGGTCGTCGCCCCACAGGCCCTGCCAGGCGGCGTGGCCGGAGGTGGTGTTGTGCTCGGTGGTGACGATCCAGTCGAGCCCGGCGGCGCGCGCCGCCGCCGCGATGTCGGCCGGGGCGCGGAGGCCGTCCGAGTGGACGCTGTGCAGGTGGCCGTCGCCCCGGTACCAGGCCCGGCCGCGGCCCTTCGCCCGCCGTGGCGGGTACACCGGCTTCGGCGGCGTGCCCGGCGGACCGTACCGGAGGGTCACGGTCACCTCGTATGCCATCCCCTGCGGTGCGACCGTGTACGGGCCGAGGAGGACGTGCCAGGTACCCGGCCGGACCGGCCCGGGCAGATAGCCGGGAGTGGCCCGCTCGGCGCCGACCGTGAACTCCGTGCGGGCGCCGCCCGACCAGCCCCGGAAGCCGTCGGGGCCGGTGCCGCGCTCGTCGAAGATCCCGATGTCGCAGGAGTTGCCCGGCACACCGGGCGGGACGGGCGGCCGGTCGTAGGTGTACGAGACCGCGATCTCGCGGACGCCACGCGGCACTTCCACGGGGAGGAAGACGAAGTCGGGCGCGCCGGCCGGCAGCCTGCCGGTCACCTTGCGCGTCTCCGTCGTGCCGGCACCGCCGCGCCCCGGCGGGCCGGCGGCGTGAGCGAACGTCACGCCCTCGAGCGTAAGGGCACCCGCCGCTCCCGCGACAGCCGCCATTTTCAGGACACCGCGTCGTGCCACCTGCCGCTCCACCCGGACCTCCGGCGCCGTCGTCTCGTGCCGTGCTGTGCCGTGCGTGCCGTGCGTGCTGTTCTGTACGGGCTGTGCCGTGTGTGCTGTACGTGCCGTGCATGCTGTGCAGTGCGTGCCGTGCTGTTCCGTACGGGCTGTGCCGTGTGCGCTGTACGTGCCGTGCGTGCCCTGGCGTGCGGGGTGGGCGCGCCGTGCGTGCCGTGGCGTGCGTGCCGTGCCGTGCGCGCCGTGCCGTCCCTCCCCGTCCCGGCCCTCAGCCCCCACCGCCGCCCGGCCCCTACCGCCGCCCGGCCCCCGTCCAGCCCGGCCCCGCCCCCCGCCCCGCGGCCTCGCGGACCGGATCCCACCGTTCTACGCCACCGGCGCGCCTCGCGGAACGGGCGGTGCGGAGGACGGCGGATGACGGTCGTGTGTCGCCCGTTCGACATGGGTCACGGGCGGCCCCGCAGGGATTACCGTGGGTACAGGCGACAGACGGAGGTTTCCCCGCATGCGGATCGCGACCACGGTCTTCCTCACGGACGAGACGATCACCCCGGTCCGGCTCGCCCGAGAGCTCGAACAACGCGGCTTCTCGGGGCTCTACCTGCCCCAGCACACCCACATCCCGGTCGAGCGGAAGACGCCCGCCCCCGTGGGCGACCCGCTGCCCCGCGAGTACGGCCGGGCGTTCGACCCGTTCGTCGCGCTGGCCCAGGCCGCCGCCGTCACGCACCGGATCACCCTGGGAACGGGGGTCGCCCTCGTCGCCCAGCACGACCCGGTCGTCCTCGCCAAGCAGGCCGCCACCCTGGACCACCTCAGCGGGGGCCGGTTCACCCTCGGCATCGGCTACGGGTGGAACGTCGAGGAGGCCGCCGACCACGGTGTCGAGTGGCGGACGCGGCGCCGGTTGGTCCGGGACCGGATGGCGCTGATGCGGGCGCTGTGGGAGGAGGAACCCACGGCGTACGACGGCGAGTTCGCGTCCGTCCGGGCCAGTTGGGCGTATCCCAAGCCGGTGACGCCCCCGCGGCAGCGGGTCGGCGCGCGGCCGCTCGTCGGGCCCCGGACGCTGATCGGCGGGGCCGCCGGCCCGGCGCTGTTCGCGGCCGTCGCGGAGTACGCGGACGGCTGGCTGCCCGTCGGCGGCGGTGGGCTGCGCGAGGCGCTGCCCCGGCTGCGGCAGGCCTGGGCCGACGCCGGCCGGCCGGGGGAGCCGGCCGTCGTGCCGTACGCCGTCCACCCGTCGGCGGGGAAGCTGGCGCACCTCGCCGAGCAGGGCATCGAGGAGGTCGTGGTCGGGCTGCCGGCGGCGGGCGAGGGCGAGGTGCTGCGGGCGCTGGACGCGCACGCGGAGTTCCTGTGAGCGGCGGGGACCGCCCGTAGGGGTGCGGCCCGCCGGGCCGCGGGGGCTTCCGTCAGTACCCGGAACCGAGTGCCCCAAATCCACCGGAGGATACCTCCGTTTACGCCCCGTCAGACGTGAGGATCGGCACATCACCCCTGGCGGAATGCCCCCTGGCGTCCTTGCTTGGCCCTCGTATGCTCGGGGGATGACTTCGAGCGCACAACGGCCCGTCTCGCCACCGCCGACCGCGAACGCGATGCGACGCGCGCTCAAACGGGCCCGGGACGGCGTCGCGCTGGACGTCGCCGAGGCGGCCGTGCTGCTCCAGGCGCGCGGGGACGACCTGGAGGACCTCTGCGCCTCGGCCGCCCGCGTCCGCGACGCGGGGCTGGAGGCCGCGGGCCGGCCCGGGGTCATCACCTACTCCAAGAGCGTCTTCATCCCCCTCACCCGCCTCTGCCGCGACCGCTGCCACTACTGCACCTTCGCCACCGTCCCCGGCAAGCTCCGCCGGGCCGGCGAGGGGATGTTCATGTCCCCGGACGAGGTGCTGGCCGTCGCCCGCCGGGGTGCGGCGATGGGCTGCAAGGAAGCCCTGATCACCCTGGGCGACAAGCCCGAGGACCGCTGGCCCGAGGCGCGGGAGTGGCTGGACGCGCACGGCTACGACGACACGCTCGCCTACGTCCGGGCGATCTCCATCCGGATCCTGGAGGAGACCGGGCTGCTGCCCCACCTCAACCCGGGCGTCATGTCCTGGACCGACTTCCAGCGACTCAAGCCCGTCTCCCCGTCGATGGGCCTGATGCTGGAGACGACGTCGCAGCGACTGTGGAGCGAGCCCGGCGGCCCGCACCACGGCTCGCCCGACAAGGAGCCCGCCGTCCGGCTGCGGCACCTGGAGGACGCGGGCCGCAGCTCCGTGCCGCTGACCAGCGGGCTGCTGCTGGGGATCGGCGAGACGGTGGAGGAGCGCGCGGAGTCGCTGTTCGCGCTGCGCCGCGTCTCCCGGGCGTACCACGGCATCCAGGAGCTCATCCTGCAGAACTTCCGCGCCAAGCCGGACACGGCGATGCGCGGCATGCCCGACGCCGAGCTGGACGACCTGGTCGCCACGGTCGCCGTCGCCCGGCACATCATGGGCCCGTCCGCCTGCCTCCAGGCGCCGCCGAACCTGGTGGACGAGGAGTTCGGCCGGCTCATCCGGGCGGGCGTCGACGACTGGGGCGGCGTCTCGCCGCTCACCCCGGACCACGTCAACCCCGAGCGGCCCTGGCCGCAGATCGACGAGCTCGCCGCGCGGTCCGCCGCCGAGGGCTTCGAGCTGAAGGAACGTCTCGCCGTCTACCCGGAGTTCATCCAGCGGGGAGAACCGTGGCTGGACCCGCGGATCCTCCCGCACGTCCGCGCGCTGGCCGACCCGGAGACCGGGCTGGCGCGCGAGGACGCGGTGGTGGAAGGCCGTCCCTGGCAGGAGCCGGAGGAGGTCTTCGTCCCCACCGGTCGCACCGACCTCCACCGCACCATCGACAGCGAGGGCCGCACCGGCGACCGGCGGGCCGACTTCGACGAGGTCTACGGCGACTGGGAGGCGCTCCGCGAAGCCGCCGCCCCCGGCATGGCCCCCGAGCGGCTGGACGGTGACGTCCGGGCCGCGCTGCGGCAGGCCGCCGACGACCCGACGCGCCTGACGGACGCCGAGGCGCTCGCGCTCCTGCACGCCGACGGACCGGCCCTGGACGCCCTCTGCGGCATCGCCGACGACCTGCGGCGGGCGACGGTCGGCGACGACGTCACCTACATCGTCACCCGCAACATCAACTTCACCAACGTCTGCTACACCGGCTGCCGCTTCTGCGCCTTCGCGCAACGCCGTACGGACGCCGACGCCTACACCCTCTCGCTGGACCAGGTCGCCGACCGGGCCCAGCAGGCGTGGGAGGTCGGCGCCGTCGAGGTGTGCATGCAGGGCGGCATCCACCCCGACCTGCCCGGCAGTGCCTACTTCGACATCGCGCGGGCGGTGAAGGAGCGGGTGCCGGGGATGCACGTGCACGCCTTCTCGCCCATGGAGGTCGTCAACGGCGCCTCGCGGACCGGCCTTTCGATCCGTGACTGGCTGTCCGCGGCGAAGGAGGCCGGGCTCGACAGCATCCCCGGCACGGCCGCCGAGATCCTCGACGACGAGGTCCGCTGGGTGCTCACCAAGGGCAAGCTGCCCACCAAGGACTGGGTGGAGGTCGTCAGCACCGCGCACTCGCTCGGTATCCGCAGCTCGTCCACGATGATGTACGGGCACGTGGACCAGCCCCGGCACTGGCTCGGGCACTTCCGGAAGCTGGTGGAGATCCAGAAGGAGACGGGCGGGTTCACCGAGTTCGTGACCCTGCCCTTCATCCACACCAACGCTCCCGTCTACCTCGCCGGCATCGCCCGTCCCGGTCCGACCATGCGTGACAACCGGGCCGTGACGGCGATGGCCCGGGTACTGCTCCACCCGCACATCACCAACATCCAGACGAGCTGGGTGAAACTGGGCGCCGAGGGGGCCGCCGAAATGCTGCGGTCGGGCGCCAACGACCTGGGCGGCACGCTGATGGAGGAAACCATCTCGCGGATGGCGGGCTCCTCCTACGGCTCCTACCGCTCGGTGCGCGACCTCGTCGCCATCGCGGAGGCGGCGGGGCGGCCGGCGCGGGCGCGCACGACGCTTTACGGGGAGGTGTCGGAGGAGCGGCTGCGGGCTGCGGCGGCTTCTGACGGGCATCTGCCGCGGCTGCTGCCGGTGTTGGGGGCGGAGGGGTGAGGGTGCCCCCTCTGGGGGAGGGACCGGGGCACAGCCCCCCGCAGGGGCACCCCGCGTGTTGCCGACCTGTCGCACACACTCGATCGGACGGCAACACTCTCCCGCATAAGGTGTCCCGCATGTCTTCACCCCAGAACCCCCACCAGCCCCAGCAGCCGCAGCCCCCGCACGCCCCGCAGGGCAGCGGCTTCGGAGGCCCGCCGCCGACCTGGGGCCCGGAGGGGACGGGCCACGCCCAGCCGACGATGGTCGGCGGTCAGCCGGCCGTCCCACCGCCGCCCCCGCCGCCGGGCCACGGCTCCGTGCCGCCCCCGCCGGGGCGCGGCTCCGTACCGCCGCCGCCCGGCCCGGTGCCCGGTGGTGCCCCCGGTCCGTACGGGGGCGGTGCCCCCGGTCCGTACGGCGCGGGGCCGGGGGTGGCGCCGATGCCCGGGCCCACGCCTCCGTCGCCGCAGCGCGGCAACAAGAAGGTGCTCGCCATCGTCGGCGGCGTCGTCGCCCTCGCTGTCATCGGCGGCGGCATCGCGTTCGCGCTGAAGGGCGGAACCGGGGACGACGACAAGAAGGAGGACGCCAAGGGGGCGTCCGCCGCACCCAAGGACCCCTCCGGCCCGCAGGCGTCGGCCTCGGCGTCCGCGCCGGGCGGACCGGGCGCCGACAAGCCGGCGGACGGCGGCTACAAGGCGCCCGCCGGCTGGCAGACGCAGGTCTACGAGCGGCACGGCTTCGCCTACGACGTCCCCGGCAAGGAGGACAAGTGGAAGGTCCTGCCCGGTGACACGATGATCTCGTACACCGACAAGGGCAAGCCGATCGTCGCCATGTCCGGCACATCCGACTTCCACGAGGGCGGCTGCTCGTCGAACCCCAACCCCGACACCTTCGGCGAGGCCGGCAAGGGCCAGCTCGCCACCGTCGGCACCACCGGCGGCGGCAAGGACGGCGACCTCCGGACCAACGCCCGTAACTGGGCCGGGAACTGGGGCGTCATGGCCTACGGCGGCGTCGGCGCGCACAAACCGAAGATCGAGGTCGGGCAGGCGACGCCGTGGAAGCGCAACGGCATCGAGGGCTACACCGCGACCGCCAAGGTCACGGTCACCCACCGGCCGAGCGCCTGCGTACCGCCCACCGCGATCGTGAAGAGCATCGCGCAGAAGCTGCCGGACGGCACGTTCCACGGCTGGGTGATCTACGCGGACCAGGGCGTCCCGAACGCGTTGTCCGAGGCGCGGATCGACGAGATCATGAAGACGGTCCGGCCGACCGCCGCACACTGACGCCACGGTCCGTGCTTCGGACGTCACCTCGTCCGTCCGTCCGCCCGCCGGGCCGCCCGACCGACCACCCGACCGCCCGGCGTCACGGAGTTGCCCGGCGCCACCGAGGCGTCCGGCGTCACCGAGCGACCGGCCGACCGGAGCGACCGGCCGACCGGAGCTGCGGGTCGATGGGTGGGGAGTGCCGAAGTGGGCATTCCTTCCCGGCGGTCGTGGAGGGCGCCGCTGTCCTGACAGCGACGCCCGGGAACATCGGGTGGGGCCGTTCATGTGCCACCCCTCGGGTGGCCGGACCGTGCCGCTGCCTGACGGCGGCGTCCGGGAACAGCGGTCGGCAGTCGGCGTGGCACCCGAGGGGCTCGGAGGGGTGTGGCCCTTGGGAGTCGCCGAGGCGAGCCGGGCCGCCGTCGCCGGGGCGGTCACCGTCGGCACTCCCGCCGCGCGCTGCCCGCCGCGCATGTCCTGCCGCGGGTCTGCCGCGTGGGCCCGGCGGGGCCACCGCCGGAAATCCCCGCGGGCAGGCTTTCCGCAGGCGGACGTACCCGGAAGCCGGGCACCTTCCCGGGACGGGAGCTCTCGGTCAGCAGCCGTCCCGAGTGGCAGCCTGCCGAACTGCCGCCGGTGAACTGCCACCGGTGACCTGCCGCCGGTGACCTGCCGCCGGTGACGTGCACCGGGCTGAGCCGCGGCTTTCGAGGCCGCGGCAGACGCGTCACCGTGCCGCGCCCGATGGCATCGATTCCGGCCGATCCCGCCCGATCCCGGATCCCCGTCTGATGGCTGCTGGCGGCTCCTGGTGGCGTGTGGCTGCGCTTGACGACACCCGGGTGGCACCGATCGCCCGATCGTGCCCCATCGCGCCCGGACACGTCCGAACCGCCGTGATACGCCGGGCCGGTGGCCGGCGCGCGGCGCCGCGCCGCCACAGCGCGCGTCGCTCCACCGTGCGTCACCGCGTCGGGCGCGGCTCCGTCACGCGTGGCCGCGCCGCGCGCCGGTAGCGTCGTCTCGCAGCGTCACTCGCCATCCACGACGGTCGACGTGAAAGCGCTCCACGCCTCGGGGGTGAAACCGAGCACCGGGCTCTTGGGGTCCTTGGAGTCGCGGACGGCGATGGCGCGGGGGAGGGGGGAGGCGACCTCCACGCAGTCGCCGTGCGCCAGCGAGTAGGAGGACTTCCGCCAGGTGGACTTGCCCTGCTGAATGGCCATGGTGTTGCTCCGTTGCCTGTGAGTGCTGCCTGTGGTCAGAAACGCCGGTTTCCCGAGGTGGAACCGACGGTACGCGCCAACATCAGATGCTGAGCTGGCTGTTCACCCGACCGGATGGCATATTCCAGGCACCTCTTCCCCGGAGCCCGCGGCAGGTGTACCGTTCCGCCTCCGCGTCGCAGGAGGGCGGCGGCAGGGGTCAGGGACGGGTGCCGTCGACGGACCGGTACTCCTCGGCCACGCGGAGCATGAACTGCCGTGAGTGCTCGGCGTTGAGTGCCTGCATCCGCAAATGTTCGTACATCACGCTGTACGCCTGGACGTCGTTCGGCTTCTCCAGGTAGAGGTCGCTGGTGATCCCCTCCAGGTACACCGTGCTGGCGTCCTGCGGGTCGTGGAACTCCAGGATGCAGAACTTGCCGTACATGCCGGGGTGCGCGCCCACGTCGTACGGCAGCACCTGCACGGTGATGTGCGGCTGGAGGCTGAACTCCACCAGGTGCTCGAGCTGTTCGCACATCACGGCCCGGCTGCCGACCACCCGGCGCAGCGCCGCCTCGTCGATGACCGCCCACAGGCGCAGCGGGTTGTCCGGGTCGCTGATGCGTTCCTGCCGCCGCATCCGCACCTGCACCCGGCGCTCGACCTCCGCCGCGGTGGCCTCCGGCCAGGAGCCCTCGGTGACGGCCCCGGCGTACCCGGGAGTCTGGAGCAGCCCGGGCACGAGGGACGCCTCGTAGATGCGCAGTGAGGCCGCGTCCGTCTCGAGGCCGATGTAGACGCTGTAGGGGATGTCGCCGAACGCGTGCCACCACCCCTGCTGGCGCGACTCCTTGGCCATCTGCATCAGCGAATCGACGATGCGGTGGTCCTCGACCCCGTACACCCCGCAGAGATCGCGGACGTCGCGCTGGCTGATGCTGCGGCGGCCGTTCTCGAGCCGGCTGATCTTCGACTGCGACACCAGCAGCCGTTCGGCGACCTCCTCGGCCGTCATCCCCTTGAGCTCACGGAGCTTGCGCAGCTCCTGCCCCAAGCGGCGCCGCCTTACGGTGGGATTGACACTGGACGCCACGGGACGCACCTCCGGCTCCGTCATGCTGCTGTCTCCTGCTCACGCAGCCTGCCACCACCGGCCGGGGCGGCGCTGGAAAACGCGGACACAGGATCCGCTCGCGGTGACCGTGGTCACGACGGCGACATCCCCGCCGGATGCGCCCGGCGGGGCGCCCACTGTGCCCCGGGGTGCGCGGGGGTGCCCGGTCCCGCCGTAAGGCGCGATTCCGTTTCGGCGTTCCCCGCGCCCGCGCGGTCAGCCCCTCGCCGCGCCCGTCACCTCACCGGAGCGGCGCACAAGTGACCGGAGTTGACCGCTCCGGCCGTGCCGGTGTCGCGTCGGCCTCGCACCGGTGCCGCGCCGGTGCCGCGCCGCCCGGTGGTGCGGCGGCGCGGCGTCGTTGCCGCCACCGTCGTCGTGGCGACGGCGGCCGGTGAAGCGGCGGTGATGCGTGGCACGTGGCACGTGGGTCGTGGCCCGGGTGACACGGACGACGGGTGGGGTGACGGCGGCGTGCGGCGACAAGGAGCACGGTGACCGTCGGGTCGTACGCGTCCGTCGGGCCGTACGTGTCCGTCGGGCCGTACGTGTCCGACAGGCCGTACGTGTCCGTCGGGTCGTACGTGTCCGCCAACGGCCGGACCCGGCGGTCACCGACGTCCACCGCTCTGACACCCGCCACTCACGACGTTTGCCGCTCACCGACGTTTGCCGCTCACTGACACCCGCCGTTCACCGACGCCCCGCGTTCACCGTGCCGGGTGTCATCGGAGCGCGGCGCGTCGCCCGTCCGGTGCTCCCTGCCGAGGCGTCACGAGGCCGCCGCGCGTGCCATGACCCCGCCACGGTGCCCCGCTTGCTGAGGAACGGTTTCAGCAGGTGCGACGCCGCTGCGGACGGCTGCCGTCCGGCGGCCCGAGCCGCCGTTCCCGCCGCCGGCGACGGCCGCGGCCCGGCGCGGCTGTGCCCCGACGCCGTTCTGGACGTCCATCACGGCGTGCGCCACCAGCCCGCCCATCGGGTCGTGCCGGATGAGGTCCCGGAGCCTGGAGCGCGACGAGCGGCCCTCGTTGCCCGGATAGAGGTGCTTGCCCAGGCCGACCGCGTGGGCCAGGGCGGCGAGCGCCGCGGTCCGCGGGTCCGGCGGCACGCCGGTGCGGATCGCGCTGTCCAGCCGGGCCCTGATCTCCCGGCTGATGGCCGTGTCCGTCGCCTGGTACCGGGTGGTCGGCAGCACCCCGCACATCTGGCCGGCGACGGCGTGCACCATGCCGCACCGCTCCAGATGGGTGAGGTACGTCTGACGCAGCCCCAGCCGGGGCCCGCCGATCCAGTGGACCGCGCGGACCGGACTGCCGCGGCGGCGCAGCAGTTCGAGCGCGGTGTCCAGGGTCGGATCTCCTGTGGGCCGTGGCATCACCACGGCGATACGATCCCCGTCTGGGGCTATCCGTCCGGCCAGAGCCAGCTCCACTAGCTGGGCTCCGGCGAGACCGAGGTCGAGCGACTGCGGCTGCGCCGTGGTCCCGGTGGCCGGGTCCAAGGCGAGCAGCAGAAGCTCCTCCGGAATTGTTCTGCGGCTCCTGCCCATCCATGCCTCCCCGCGTGGATGAGTGACAGGGTGACCCCTCTCACATTGGTCTGTCGAGAGTGCGTGGTGGCTTCGGGCGGGAACCGGTAGGTATGTCGTCTCGTCTTGCACATGGGTGAAGCCGGGGAAGCCGCTTGTCGAGCGGTCGCGCGGTGGCACGCCGAGGGCAGAGCACACTGGTAGACGTTGAGAATGTCCGGAACGGCGGAGCGCGAGGCGCTCCGCCCCGGCGTACGGCGTGGGAACGAGGAGGCATCGGTGGCGGGCGAGTCCCCCGACAAGTCTGAGCAGGGGAAGCCGTCGGGGGAGGCGGCCGGCGGTGAGCGCGACCCGAGGCTCGGGGTGCACAAGGAGTCCGGAGCGGCCGTGGCCGTGGCCGGCGGCACCCGTCCCCGCGCGGAGCAGGACGATCGCGACGGCAACGCCGACGGCGACGACAGCGGGGACGCCGGCGGGGCCGCGGGGGAGACGCGTGCCGCCACGCCGTCCGGCGCTTCGTCGGCTTCGGCCTCCGGCGGTTCTTCGGCCTCCGGCAGTTCTTCGGTCTCCGGCGGTTCCTCGGCCTCCGCGGCCGGGCGGCCGGCGGTGAACGGTGGGCGCGCGTCCGGGAACGGCGCGAAGCCCGACGCTTCCGACGACGAGGCAGCCACCGACTCCGCTTCCGACGCGGCCCCCGAGACGGACGCGGAAGCCGATGCGGTCGCAAAGTCCGGCGCCGCCGGTGCGGGCCGGGTGCCGCCGGGCGACGCCCGTCTCAAGGCCGCCGTCGCCGCCTGGATGGCGAACTCGGACGACGACTCACAGGGTGAGTCCCGGAGCGACTCCGGGGCCGCGTCCCGGTCCACCGCGGACGGCCGTGAAGGAAAGGACTCCCTCTCCGACGCGTCGTCCTCCGACACGTCCCCCACCGACCAGCCGACGCAGCTCATCAAGGCACCGGCCCCGATGCCGACCCCCGCGCCGGCCGGCGAGCCCGCCCGTGATGCCCGCGATGGTCGCGACGCCCGCGATGCCCGTGACGCAGCCGCGCGGCCGAAGAACGGCGCCGGACGCGACGACGCGGATGCCCGGCCCGTGGACCGCCCGACCGCCGCCTTCGGCGTCGTCCGCCCGGATTCCGCGGCGTCCGCCGGAAACGCCGGGCCGAAGGGTGACGGCGACGACAGCGGACGCGAGCCCTCCGGCTCCACGCCCGCCGACCAGCCGACCGCCCTGCTCAAGGCCCCCGCCGTGCCGTCCGCGGCCGAGCCCGCCGCCGACCAGGGGCGGAACAGCCGGTTCGTCCCGCTGAAGTCGGACGACGACGCGCCCGCGCTCGGCAAGAAGGCCACCCCCGGCGCCCCCGCCGCCTCCACGGCGGCGGCCGCCGCGGCCGCCGCATCCGCCCGCCCCGCGACGCCGGACCGCCCGGCCGTGCCGGTCAAGGTCACCCCGCCCGCCCCCGCCGCCCGCCCGGCGACCGGCCCCACGGGCCCCGGCGGCCCCGAGCGCACCGCCCAGACACCCCTGCCCGTAGGCCCGGACGGCGAAAAGCAGGCCCCACTCGACCTCCTGGCCCAACTGACCAACACCCCGCCCCCGCCGGAGACGCCGGTGCGGACGGTCATGCGCCGGGTGAAGATCTGGACGCCCATAGTGGTGCTCCTGCTCATCGTCTTCTGCGTAGTCCAGACCTTCCGCCCGCTGCCGGACCCCGCGCTGAAGGCCACCGGCAAGTCGTCCGTCAGTTTCGAGGGCAGCACCCCGCCCATGCCCTGGCCCGTGGAAGGCCAGGCGGTCGTGGACGTGGACGGCCTGGGCCGCGTCGGTTCCTACGGTCAGATGAAGCCGCTGCCCATCGGCAGCGTCGCCAAGGTGATGACCACGTACATCGTGCTGCGCGACCACCGCCTGAAGAAGGGCGAGGCCGGGCCGATGATCGACGTCGATCAGAAGACCGAGAGCGACTACGTCAACGGCGCCAAGGAGCACGAGTCGGTCGTGGAGGCCCGCAAGGGCCAGAAGATCTCCGAGAAGGAGGCTCTTCAGGCGGTCATGCTGCCGTCCGCGAACAACGTCGCGCGCCTGCTCGCCCGCTGGGACGCGGGCAGTGAGCAGGCGTTCATCAAGAAGATGAACGACACGGCCAAGCAGCTCGGCATGAAGGACACCACCTACACCGACGCGAGCGGTCTCGTGGAGAGCACGGTCAGCACGGCCGAGGACCAGGTGAAGCTGGCCAAGAAGGCGATGCAGGACCCCCTCTTCCGGGAGATCTCCCGGGCCACGGAGTACCACTCCACCACCGCGTCCGGCACGGGCACCGCCGTCGAGACCCAGAAGACGCAGCGCAACTTCAACAAGCTCGTCCCCCTCTTCGGCGTGGTCGGCATCAAGACCGGTTCCACGTCCAAGGCCGGCGGCAACCTCCTCTTCGCGGCGGAGAAGAAGGTCGGCAACTCCACGCAGATGATCATCGGAGCGGTCTTCGGGCAGCACAAGAGCCCGATCATCGACACCGCCACCGACTACAGCAAGAAGCTCATCCTGGCGACCGGCAAGGCGCTGACCACGACCACCGTCGTGAAGAAGGGACAGGTCGTCGGCCAGGTCGATGACGGCCTCGGCAACAAGACCCCGGTCGTCGCCGCCAAGGACCTGACCGTGGTCGGCTGGCCCGGCCTCAAGGTCGACCTGAAGCTGGGCACCGACGGCAAGACCATCCCGCACTCGGCCAAGGCCGGCACCAGGGTCGGCACCCTCACCGTCGGCGGCGGCACCGGTGTGATCAAGGTCCCGGTGAACCTCCAGAAGGCACTCGCCGAACCGTCGTTCACCGACAAGATCACACGCCTCGGCTGACCGGCCATCCGAACGCCTGTGGCCCGGCCGCGCACCTCGCGCCCCGGGCCACAGGCGTATCCGGAGTTCGGACTCCCGGAACTCCGCGCAGCGACCATTGCGAGAGCGACGGGCGATGCGAACGTTGCCGGGAAGGCGGCGCGGGAACTTCCGTCCCCGCCAAAGCTGGCCCGCCGGTGCCATCGACCGGAGGGGAGGTGGGGTCCCCTGCGGCTGCGGTACATGGAGTACCTCCGGACCTACTTTTCAGTTGCGAATTGCCTGGATCGCCGGAGAGGGATTCGGCGACCGTATTCCGGCGGGTTCGCGGGCTGCCGGGGCCGCGCCCTGCTGTGAGACGTAGTCGAGGCCGCTACCGCTCGTCCCCGGCGCACTGGTCGGTGGTGCGAGCCGGGGACCGGATGAGTGTGAGGAGCGCGACGCGGTGGCCGTGCTCCCAGGCCGTCGACTCCGCCTTGTGCGACGGTGAAGGGCCGGGGGCGCCTGGTCCGGGGCCGTTCCGGTGATCCTTCGA
Organism: Streptomyces sp. NPDC052910; assembly: GCF_055585605.1. Lineage (NCBI taxonomy): Bacteria > Bacillati > Actinomycetota > Actinomycetes > Kitasatosporales > Streptomycetaceae > Streptomyces > Streptomyces sp. NPDC052910. The sequence goes on along the minus strand of NZ_JBVJJR010000005.1, from coordinate 282,952 downwards.
CTCCCGCGGAGCCGTGTTAGCGTCACGCGGTCACCGCGCTGCACCGGACCGGATGGGTCGGGGGAGCGTGGAGAATGGGGGAAGACCTCGGGGAGGACGGGGAGAGCCGCAGTGAGCACCGTGGGTCCGGCGCGGGCCGGGAAAACCGAAGAGCAGGGCAGGGCAGGCGCCGCACCGGCAGGAGCGGGCGTCGCTTCGGCGCGCCCCGGGGTGTGGCCGCGGGCCCGTGCGGTGCTCACCGGGACCGTGCCGGTCACCGTGCTCGTGGCGGCGGTGCTGCACGTGGTGTGGCGGTTCGTGTTCGCCAACAGTGGGGGTGACCTCGCGGCGCAGGACGCCTGGGCCGAGTTCGCGCTCCAGCACCCGACCTCCGCGTACAACCTCGCCTGGTACGGCGGCATGCACCCCGTCTCGTACAGCGTGATCTCGCCGTACCTGATGGCGCAGCTCGGTGTGCGTCCCACGATGATGATCGCGGGCACGGTCGCGTCCGGGCTGATCGCGCTGCTGCTGGTGCGCAGCAAGGCCGTCCGGCGGCCGCTGTGGCCGTCGCTGTACGGCGCCTTCGCGCTGGTCTGCAACGCGATCTCCGGGCGGGTGACGTTCGCGCTGGGTTCCATGTTCGGCCTGGCGGCGGTGGCGGTGATATTCGCCTGGCCGACGCGCTGGCGTGTCGAGCGCCGGTACCGCTGGTCGCGGGCGCTGCTCGCCGCCCTGATGGCGGGCCTGGCGACGGCGTCCAGCCCGGTGGCGGGCCTTTTCGTGGGCATAGTGGCCGCCGCGCTGTGGCTGAGCAGGCGCCGTGCCGCCTCCTACTCGCTGGGTCTGGCGCCGGCCGTGGTGGTGGGCTTGTCGGCGTGGCTCTTCCCGTTCTCCGGGCAGCAGCCGATGGACGTCCCCTCGACGGTCCTGCCGCTGCTCTCGGGCGCCTTCGCGCTCGCCTTCGCCCCGCGCTCCTGGCGGACGGTCCGGATGACGGCCGGGTTGTACATCCTCGGCGTGATACTGGTGTGGCTGATCCCCTCCCAGATCGGTACCAACATCGCCCGGCTCGGCATGATCTTCGGCGGTGTGGTGCTGCTCGCCGCCCTGCAGGAGGCCGAGGTGCCCCCGCGGGCCGAGTGGCTGCGCAAGGGCCGGATGTGGACGGCGACCGTCCTCGCGCTGGTCACGGTGACCGTCTGGCAGGTGGTGAACTCCACCGCCGACATCATCAACACCACCCCCGCCGCCTCCTGGGCGCGCGAGATGGCGCCGCTGGTGGACCGGCTGCAGAAGCTCGACGCCGACCGCGGCCGGGTCGAGGTCGTCCCCGCCCGCAGCCACCGTGAGGCGTCGGCCCTCGCCCCGTACGTCAACCTGGCGCGCGGCTGGAACCGGCAGGCCGACATGAAGCGGAACCCCGTCTTCTACAAGGAGGGGCTGCTCGACCCGCAGAGCTACCGCACCTGGCTCGACCGCTGGGCCGTGCACTACGTCGTCCTACCGATCGGCGAGCCCGACCACGCCGCCGTGAAGGAGGCCGAGCTCGTCGGCAAGGGCCAGCCCTACCTCGACGAGGTGTGGTCGGACGCGAACTGGCGGCTCTTCGCGGTCAAGAACCCGACGCCGCTGGCCGCGCCCCCGGCGGAGGTCCTGCGCGCGGACTCCGACGAGCTCTCCCTCACCGTGCCGTCCGCCGGACCGGTCCTCATCCGGATCCCCTACACGCCCTGGCTGGGGCTGGTGGACGAGTCCGGCAAGCCCGTCGAGCCGCCGAAGGCCGGGCCGGGCGGAGCGCCGGCGGTGAACGAGCGCGGCTGCCTCACGAAGAAGGTGGAACAGCCGCCGGGCGAGGACGACCCCGAGGACGACTGGACGGTGCTGCACGCGCCGCACCCCGGTACGTACCGCATCGGCGCGCCGTACAAGTTCCCGCGCGGGACGGGCTGCCCCGACGACATGGCGCCTTGACGGCGGCGAAGCCTCCGCTTCCTGCCGCCCCGCGCGAAGCCTCCGCTTCCTGACGCCCCGCCGCCCGTACCACCGGTCGCCGGGCGGGGACGCACACCCCGCCGGTGGCGTGCCCCGTCCGGCGGACACCCGTCACCCGTCCGTCGGTACGCGCCCGCGCCCACCGGAGATCACCCGTTCGTCGTCGCGCGGCGTGCGGCACCGGCCACGGACCGTTTCGCTCGGAAGTGCGCGGAACCTCCCACCTGCTGCGGCACATCGGTGTGCCGCGTCCGCGCACGGAGGAACGAGCATGCGTACTGCACGAGTGCTGGCCGGAGCCGTCCTGACCATAGCCGTCGCCGGGCTGCCCTGCGCCCCCGCCTTCGCCGGGGACTTCGACAAGCTGGAGATCGAACCGGGTACGGCGTCGCCGGGCGCGACGGTCACGGTGAGCACACTCGCCTGCGGCAAGCACGGCATGGGCTCCGGTGACGCGAGCGCCGTCGGCGGGCCCTCGGCGTTCGAGCTCAAGCCGGGCACCCACAAGGAGCTGGTGGTCGGCCAGTTCAACGTGCCGGAGGCGGCCAAAGCGGGCACCTACGGCATCGGCGTGAAGTGCAAGAACGGCAAGGAAGCCACCGGCGACCTGGTCGTCACCACCGGCTCGCCGTCCTCCGCCCCCACCAAGCCCGGCAAGCCGGCCGCCCCGCCGAAGGGCGGCATGCAGACCGGCGCCGGCGGCACCAGCGAGGGCTCGGGCACGGCCGAGATCATCGCGGGCGCGGCCGTGCTGGGCGCCGCCGCGGTGGGCGGTACCTGGTTCCTGCGCCGCCGCGCGGGCACCGACCGGGCCTGAGCGCCCGTTCCGCCCGCCGGTCCCCGGTTCCGGCCCCGGTCCCCCGCGGGCCGGCCGGGGACCGGCGGGAAGGCCGGGGCCCAGGACGGGCCGGCCGAGCAGGGGGGAAGACCGCCGTACACCCGTCGGTGGAGGACGGTGACACCTCGATGAGCCGGACGACGCGCCCCGCGCGCCCCCTGTGGCCCACGCTGCGCACCGCGGTCGCCACATGGCTGACCGCCCGCCCGACAACCGCCGTCGCGCTCGTCGCGGCCGGCCTGTTCTCCGGCTGCTGGCTGATAGACAGCGGGTCCCGAGCGGCCGCCCCGCCGCCGCAGCCCTCCCGGGCCGAGGCGTTCCCCGCGGGCGGCGCGGGCGCCTTGGCCCCGCACCTCCGGGACCCGCTGATACGGCCGCTGCCGCCGGTCACCCCCGTCCGGGTGCGCATCCCCCAGATCAAGGTCGACGCGCCGCTGCGCGGGCTCCGGCTCCAGTCGGACGGCAGCCTCGCCAGCCCGCCGCGGGACGAGAAGAACCTCGCCGGCTGGTACGAGGCCGGCACCGCGCCCGGCACCATCGGCACCGCGGTCGTCGCCGGCCACGTGGACACCCCCACCGGCCCGGCCGTCTTCTACAACCTCGGCGCCCTGAAGAAGCAGGACGTCGTCGAGATCGTCCGCGCCGACGGCCGGACGGCCGTCTTCACCATCGACGCCATCGAGGTGTACGACCGGGGGGACTTCCCGTCCCGGAAGGTCTACGGGGCGTCGGGGCGGGCCGAGTTGCGGGTGATCACGTGCGGGGGCGGATTCTCCGAGGAGCGCCACGCGTACCTGGGGAACGTGGTGGTGTACGCGCACCTCGCGAAGGTCGTCGAACCGGGCGGCGGCCGCGGCCGCGCGGGCGCCGGCCCGTCGTCCGCGCCTCCCCACGCGCCCTCGCCCGTACCCCCGTCCGCGCCGTCGTCCGCGCCCGCCACCGTGTCCACGGCCGGGCCCGCGCACTCGTCGTCGCGGCCGGCCGGGCCGGCGGGGAAGCCCGCCGCGCCGCCCCGCCCGGACCGGCCGCGGGCGTCCACGGCTCCCGTGCGGCCGGCACCGCCGAAGGCCGGTGACCACCGGACCGTCGCCCCCGGGCCTCACTCGCCTGCCGCCCCGCCTCCGTCCAAGTCCCGCGCGAGCGGCGCCCGTTGAGATCGAGGGCGTCAATGTCGCCGGGGGGCCACGTCGCCAGAGGGCGCCTCGTCGGCGCCGGGAGACCACCCCGCCGGTAACCACCCCGCCGGTAAACCCCTCCGCTGGCAGCCCCCGCCGCCGGTAACCACCCACCGGTAACCACTCGTCGGGAGGCCGCCCCGCCGGTACCCCCCTCCGCCGGTACCCCCGGGTTCCCCCGCCGGGAAACCCCTCATCGGGGGGAGCTCATCTGACCGGGGACTCACCTCACCGGGGGTGCCCGCCCGGCCGAGGTCGTCAACCCCGCCGGGCGAGGACCCGTTCCCGGCGCGCGGCCACCGCGTCCGCGGTCAGCGGGGCGCGGACGGCGTACACGTCACCGACCCGCAGCCGGTCCGGAGTGCTGTACTCGTCGCACAGGCCGACGACGGAGAGCTCCACCCCGGAGTCCGGCTGCCGGAACGAGCGGTAGTAGGGCGCGTTGGCCGGGTCCTCCGGTATCTCCACCAGCGGCACTCCGCGCCGTTCCAGCAGGCGGCGGAGCTTGTCGAAACGGAGCCGCGGGGTGAAGCGCCCGTACCGCTCACGCAGCGGTGAGCTCTTGAACGTCTTTCCCCGGTAGGCCAGTCGGTGCACCTGGAGCGTGAAGTGGTGCCCCTCCCAGGGCAGGTGCCCGGCCTCGCGCGTCCAGTGGAACTCGGCCAGGCCGTAGTCGCGGCACATGGCGTGCTCCCCGAAGACGTTGTCACCGAAGTCCGGGCCGAGCACCTCGGTGACGCGCTCGGGGGAGTCGGTCGGGCGCAGGCCGAGGACGGTTCCGGTGGTGACGACGTCCACGTAGAACGCCAGGGAGTACGGGGTCACGCGGCTCCTCTCCAGAGGCGGCGGCCGGCGGGGGCAGGGGGCGGGGGCCGGTGTGGCGGCGGGGCGGGGCGTCAGTCCGTCGAGGCCGGCGCCGTCTCCTCCGGCGCGCCCAGCCCCTTCAATACCTCCAGGATGTGCTCCCCGTACTTCACCAGCTTGTTCTCACCCACGCCGTTCACCGCGGCCAGGCCGTCCAGTGAGTCCGGCAGGGCCGTCGCGATCTCCCGCAGCGTCGCGTCGTGGAAGATCACGTAGGCGGGGACGCCCTGCTCCTTCGCCGTGGCGGCGCGCCAGGCGCGGAGCTCCTCGAAGACGGGTACCGCGGCCGCCGGCAGCTCGGCCACCGCCGCACGGCTCCCCGACCGGCCGCCACCGCCGGACGCGGACTTCGTCCGGGCCGTCTTCCGCTCCGGCTCCCGGCGCAACAGCACCTGGCGCCGGCCGCCCAGCACGTCCCCGCTGGTGTCGGTGAGGACGAGCGTGCCGTACTCGCCCTCCACCGTGAGCAGCCCCTCGGCCAGCAACTGCCGTACCACGCCCCGCCATTCGACGGCACTGAGCTCCGTGCCGATACCGAAGACCGTGAGCTGGTCGTGGTCGAACTGGATGACCTTGGCCGTCCGCTTGCCGAGCAGGATGTCGATGATCTGGCCGGCGCCGAACTTCTGGCCGCGCTCGCGCGCCAGCCGGAAGACCGCCGAGAGGAACTTCTGCGCGGCGACGGTGCCGTCCCAGGTGACGGGCGGTGTCAGGCAGGTGTCGCAGTTGCCGCACGGCTCACCGTGCTGGCCGAAGTAGGCCAGCAGCCGGACCCGGCGGCACTCCACCGTCTCGCAGAGGGCGAGCATCGCCTCCAGGTGGGCGGCCAGTCGCCGGCGATGCGCCTCGTCGCCCTCCGAACCGTCGATCATCTTCCGCTGCTGGACCACGTCCTGCAGGCCGTACGCCAGCCAGGCCGTGGACGGCAGGCCGTCGCGCCCGGCGCGGCCGGTCTCCTGGTAGTAGCCCTCGACGGACTTCGGCAGGTCCAGGTGGGCCACGAAGCGGACGTCCGGCTTGTCGATGCCCATGCCGAAGGCGATGGTGGCGACCATCACCAGGCCGTCCTCGCGGAGGAAGCGCGCCTGGTTGGCGGCGCGCACGCGAGCGTCCAGACCCGCGTGGTACGGCAGCGCCTCGACGCCCTCCCGGACCAGGAACGCGGCCGTGTCCTCCACGCTCTTGCGGGACAGGCAGTAGACGACGCCCGCGTCACCCGCGTGCTCGCCGCGGATCAGCTCCAGGAGCTGGCGGCGCGGCTCGTTCTTCTGCACGATGCGGTACTGGATGTTGGGCCGGTCGAAGCTCGCCACGAAGTGACGGGCGTCACCGAGCCGCAGCCGCGCGGCGATCTCCCGGCGGGTGGCGTCCGTGGCGGTCGCGGTCAGCGCGATGCGCGGCACGTCGGGCCAGCGCTCGTGCAGCGCGGACAAGGCCAGGTAGTCGGGCCGGAAGTCGTGGCCCCACTGGGCGACACAGTGTGCCTCGTCGATGGCGAAGACCGAGACCTTGCCCCGGTCCAGCAGGCTCATCGTCGACTCGAGCCGCAGTCGCTCGGGGGCGAGGTAGAGCACGTCCAGCTCGCCCGACAGGAACTCGGCCTCGACCATGCGGCGCTCGTCGAGGTCCTGCGTCGAGTTCAGGAAGCCCGCGCGGACGCCGAGCGCCCGGAGGGCGTCCACCTGGTCCTGCATCAGGGCGATCAGCGGCGAGACGACCACCCCGACACCCGGTCTGACCAGGGCGGGGATTTGGTAGCACAGCGACTTGCCGCCGCCTGTGGGCATCAGGACGAGCGCGTCGCCACCCGCGACGACGTGCTCGATGATCTCTTCCTGCGCTCCGCGGAAGGCGTCGTAACCGAAGACGCGGCGCAGGACGCCCAGCGCCTCGCTCGACGCTCCGGGCTCACGGGTCGCGGTGGTCTCGGTGAGGTCGGCCATTCGGGCAGTCTACGAGGAATGGCGCGGCCGAGCGGGTGATCAAGGAAGCCTGTGGACGGCGGATGGATTGTGGACAAGCCTCTCACCCTCGGGTGTCCCGGCGAACGCTCCGACCACCTGCATCCCCTCGGGCGCTCCCGTCACCTCGCCTTGGCAGGTGCTCCCGTCACCGCGTCCCGACAGGCGCTCTCGCCGAGCCGCACTGTCAGGTGCCCCCGCCATCCCGCCCTGTCCGGTGCCCCCGCCGCCCCGTCCCGTCAGGTGCTCCCGTCGCGCCGCCCTGCCAGGCGCTCCCGTCACCCCGTCCCAGAGGGCGCTCCCGCCGCCCCGCCCGTCCTATGCCGCCCCGCCCGCCCTACGCGACCTCTATCCCGTACTCCTGCACCAGAGCCTCCAGGCCCCCCGGATACCCCTTGCCCCCCACCACGAAGTCCCAGTTCCCGCCGGACCGCTTCCGGAACGAACCCAGCACCAGCGCCGTCTCGCCCGGCCGGCCGTCCGAGACCTCCAACTGCCCGAGCTCCGCTCCCGCCGCGTCCGCGAGCCGTATCCGGGCGTCGGTGAAGCGGGAGAGGTCCGCGTCGGGGTTGACCTCGGGGTCTATGGCCGCCGCCAGCACCAGCCGGTCCGCCGGCTCGGGCAGCGCGTCGAATGCCACCCGCAGTGCCGCCTTGTCCCCGGGCAGCGGCTCGACCGACCGCACGGTGCCGTCGGGCGTGCGGGGATTGTTGTAGAAGACGAAGTGGTCGTCGCTGAGGACGCGGGAGCCGCGGCAGACCAGGGCGCAGACGTCCAGGGCGACGCCACCGGACCAGGACATGCCCAGCACGTTGTGGTCGGCGGGCTCGGGGGAGCCCTCGGGGCCGGGAGCCGCCGGACGGGTGCGGGACGCCCCGCCGCCGTCGGGGGCCGCCCCGTCCGCCGGGCCCAGCCGCCCCCGCAGCCCGTGCTGCGCCAGCAGCGCCACCAGCTCCTCGCCGTTCACCAGCGTCAGCGGCTTGCCGTTCGCGAACGCGTACGAGCCCGGGCCGAAGCGGGACGTCGTCACCAGGACGCCCTTGTTGGCCCCCGCCCCCTGCACCGTCCCGAACAGATCCCGGACGGCCGTCGGGGGCACCGTCTTCCGGTACCGCTTCACCTGGACGATGATCCGGCCGCCGCTGATCGGGTCGGGGTCCAGCGCCTCGACGTCCACCCCGCCGTCGTTCGACCGGGTCGTCATCACCGCCCGCATCCCGCGCGCCCGGAACAGCTCCGCGACCAGCGCCTCGAACTCCACCGGGTCCATCTCGAACAGGTCCGGGTCGCCGTCGTCCCCGCCACCGTGCGACACCACGCCCCGGCCGACCTCGTCGGGCGTCCGCTCGGCCCGGACGGCCGTGCGCTGGTCGGGCCGCGCCGACAGCCGGCCGCCCAGCCCGTCCACCAGGCAGTCCGGCGCGCTCACCTGCTCCAGGTGCAGCCGTCCGAACGCCGCCCGGTCCACCGTGACCGCCGCCAGCACCAGCCGCGCCCGCCGGCCCGTCACCGGATCGTGGTCGTCGACGAAACCGTTGAGGACGACGGACTCCAGCGCCCCGAACTCGTCCGCGGCGAACAGCTCCCGCACCGCCAGCAGTACGCACTGCGCCACCACGTCCCGGTAGAGCGCGCGGCGCTGGGTCACCGGGCGGGCCGTCTCCTTCTCCTGGTCGGCGGTCGGCATGTAGCGCACCGACTTCACCTCGGGCACCACGTCGAACCCCGGCAGCTCCCACTCCAGGACGAGCTGCCGCGCCCCCGGGTCGTAGGCGGCGGACACCTGGTGCGGGAACTCCTCCGGCCAGGCGGACGACGCGTACAGTGCCGCCGAGAAGTAGTCCACCACCGCGTCCGGGTCCCCGGCCCGCAGCGCCGCCACCAGCTCCGCGACGCCCGCGTTGTGCTGCCGGACCTGCGTCAGCCGGGCCGCCGCCCACTGGTCGTACTGTTGCCGGTAGCCGGCGAGCTGCCGCTGCCGCAGCGCCTCCGCCTCCTGGGCCGCCCGCAGGTCGCGCTCGTACTGCGACCGCCGCCCGAACCCGTACCGCGCCGGGTCGGGCAACGGCGTCGGCACCCCCAGGTGGCCCGGGTTGAAGGGCTCCAGCGCCTCCGGCTCCGTCAGCCGCGCCGCCGAGAACGCCGGCGCCGCACACCCCGTGCGCAGCAGCCCCTCCAGCTCCGCGACCCGCGCCTCCAGCTCCTCCGTCCGCCGCCGCGCCTCCGCCTCGCGCGCCTGCCGGTAGGCCGCCCTCCGCTCCCGGTCCAGCCGAGCGGCCTCCCGCTGGGCCGCCCGCTGCGCCCGCTCCCGCTCCCGCTGCTCCTGAACCTCCGCCCGGTGCCGGAGCTCCTGCTGCCGGTTCTGCGCGCGCTGGGCCTCGGCCCAGATGCCTATCAGCCCGTTGGAGCGACGAGTCATGGCGGATTCAGCCCTCCCCCCGAGACCGATCCGTCCCGGTACCGCGATACGTACTGGCTCCATGACCAGCGGTGACCCGTCAACTCTAGTCGCGCGGGACCGGGCTGACGGCGGGCCTCCGCCCGCCGGTCGCACCGGGCGTATCGCCGCTCGGCACTCATGGATAGCCGTGCACGTGGAAGTTGACGCCTGGTCGGATGTTCGTCAACGGTGCGTTGACGGCGGGTGACGCCCGGTACGACCCGAAGCGGTCCGGCCTCCAGGCCGGACACGCGGGAGGACCGCGCCTTGGGCAGGACGCGGGTCCTCGGATGGCCGGGGATGGGAGGTTACGCCGTCGCCGCACCGGTCTCCGACGCGGCCGCCTCCTCGTCCAGCAGCTTCTCCATCGGGCCCACGCCCACCGCGCCGCCCACCACCATGCCCGCCACGATGGCACCCAGAAGCATCGCCGTGGAGCCCCACGAGGCCATCACGTCGACGGGGAGCGTGTAGGCGCCGATCACGCGGGCCACGCACTCGGTGAGCAGGGAGACGCCCCAGACGGCGCTGTACCGCCGCTCCAGACCCCGGAAGCGGGCGTTCCCCGACGCCAGGCGCTCCCACGCGGCGGCCTTCGCCGAACTGCCCTTGACCAGCATGGGCTTGAGGCCGGCGGTCATCAGGGGCGTGCCCCGGAGGGCGGACCAGAGGATGGCGCCACCGATGAAGCTGCTGATGACGGAGTCCTTGGCGATCATCAGGCGGACGTCGCCGGTGGCGAAGCTCAGGGCCATGGACAGGAGGTTGACGAGCAGCATCACGCCGGCCAGCCCGTTCACCGTGCGCTCGCGCACCACACTGACGACGGTGCGGACGGCGGGCACCACGCTGCTGAGGGCCAGGGAGAGGACGAGACCGAGCCCGAGGCCCGCGTGCAGCAGGTAGTAGCTGCCCAGCGGCACGGCCACGTCCAGCAGGAGCGGCTTGAACGCGGTGAGGAGCGGGTGCTCCTCGCGCGCCGGCGCTGTGGGGGTGGCGGTGGCGGTCTGGGCCGTTGCCTGCGACATGTGGGCTGCTCCTGGGCTGGTCTCGGGGTGGTCCCGGGGTGCTGACCACAGCTTCGCGGAGCGGGGAGGTCCGGCGGCAGGGCCGGGTGTGGGGGATCGGGCAGGACGAATGTCATGGGTGACGGGCCGTGGGGCGGGCGCCCCCGCCGTCGGCCCGTCGGCGTCAGCCGAGCAGCACCGGCAGCGTGCGGACGCTGTTGCTGACGAACGAGGGGAGCGGAGGCAGCTCCTCCGGCGCGGTGGCGGGGGAGAGGCCGGGGAAGCGGTCGAAGAGGGCCGGAAGGGCGACCTCCGCCTGCAACCGGGCCAGGGCGGCGCCGACGCAGAAGTGGGCGCCGTGCCCGAAGGTGAGATGGCGCTTGTTCTCGCGCCCGGTGTCGAAGTCGTCCGCCGTCGGCCCGTACTGCTCCGGATCCCGGCCCGCCGCCACGTAGGAGGCGAGGATCGCGTCGCCGCGCCGGATGACCGTCCCTTCCAGGGGGATGTCCTCCTTGGCGTAGCGCATCGGGAAGTGGCCGACGGGCGAGTCCCAGCGCAGGGTCTCCTCGACCACCGACGACCAGGGCGTCTCGCCGGAACGGACACGGGCGAGCTGCTCGGGGTGGGTGAGCAGGGCGCGTACCGCGTTGGTGACGAGGTTGAGGGTGGTGCCGTGGCCCGCGACGAGCATGAGAAGGAGGGTGCCGATCAGTTCCTCCTCGGAGAGCCGGTCGGCGTCCTCCCGGGCGGCGATCAGGTCGCTGACGATGTCCTCGCCGGGCGTCGCCCGCTTCTCGGCCACCAGCGCGGCGAGCAGGGCGAGCAGCCGGCGGCGGGTCACGACCACCTCGTCGGGCCCGGTGGCGCTGCTGGTCACGCTGGCGGAGAGAGCCCGGAACTCGTCGTACCGCTCCTCCGGGACACCGAGCAGGACGCCGATCGTCCGCATGGCCAGCGGGTAGGCGAACAGCGCCCGTACGTCCACCGGGCCGGGCGGCTGCGCGGCGAGCCGGTCCAGCAGTTCCCGGACGGTGGCCTCGACGGGCGCGCGCATCCCGGCGATGCGCCGGGGCGTGAACGCCTGCGTGACCAGGGTGCGCAGCCGCCGGTGGTCGCCCCCGTCGGCGGTGACCATCCCCGCCGGGGCCACGAAGTTGATCAGCGGCCAGCCCTCCGGTACCGAACCGTCCTTGAGAAGCGGCCAGTTGGCCGGGTCCTTGGCGACGCGCGGGTCGGTGAGCAGGTCGCGCAGGAGCCGGTGCCGGGTGACCACCCAGGCGGGTATCCCGTCCGGGAGCTCGACGCGGACGACGGGCCCGGTGTCACGCAGCCGCCGGATCTCCCCGTGGAGGTCGGCTCCGGTCACGTCCAGGCGGAAGAGCGGTGCGTCGGTGCGGGTGTCCATGACGGGCTCCATGACGGGCCTCCAGCGGCGGCGATGCGGTGCGGGACGGATGGGGGTCGGGATGGGGGTGGGCGGTGCGGACGCTCTATGGAATCGAGGTGCTGCGGGGGAGGGATGCGCTGTGGGAGGAGTGAGGGACGGGGGTGAATCGCACCGGCAGGGCGGTCAGGGCGCGGGCCCAGGGGGACGGCCGGTAGGCCAGCTCCCCGGCGGGCACGGCGAGCCGGATGTCGGGCAGGCGGTGGACGAGGGTGTCGACGGCGGTGTGCGCGATCACCCGGGCTTGGTCGCGGGCCGGGCACGTGTGCGGGCCCGCGCCGAACGCCAGATGGGAGCGGTTGCCCGGGACGATCTGCCCGTCCGGCGGCAGCACGGCGGGGTCGTGGTTGGCGGCGGCGATCCCGAGCAGCAGCGCGTCTCCCTCGCGCACGTCCTGACCGCCGAAGCGCAGGTCACGGGTGGCGTAACGGCCCGGGAAGTTCTGCACGGGCGCGTCCCGCCACAGCACCTCGTCCAGCGCCGCGTCCACGGTGAGCCGGCCACCGGTGACATGGGTGCGGAAGCGGGTGTCGGTGAGCAGCAGCCGTACCGTCGCCGCCGTCCAGTTGGCGGCGGGCCCGTTGCCCGCGACGATGATGACGGCCAGGTGGTGCAGGACCTCCTCGGGCGACAGCTTCTCGGGGTGCCCGAGCAGCCAGGACGTGAGATCGTCGCCCGGCTCGGCGAGCTTCCGGCGTACCAGGTCGCCGAGGATTCCCTGGAGCGCCCGGTTGGCGGCGGTCGCCTCCGGGCCGCTGTCCACCATTCCGCGCACAGCGGTGATCAGTTCGGGCGCGACCTCGTCGGGGAGACCGAGCATGCGGGAAGCGGCCCACAGCGGCAGTTGCTGCGCGTACTCGGTCAGGAGATCGGCCTCGCCGCGCGGGGCGATCGCGTCGAGCAGCATGTTCGAGAGCTGGGCGATGCTGCGGCGCAGCCGGTGCTGGTCGAGACGGGCGAAGCCGTCGTTCACGGCCCGGTAGAGCCTGCGGTGCTCGGGGCCGTCGGCGAACAACACGGTCGGCCGGTAGCCCATCATCGGCAACAGCGGCGAGTCGGGGCGGACCAGCCCCTCGCGCAACGCCCGCCAGCGGCGCGAGTCATGGGAGAAACACTCCTCGTTCCGGGTGACCTCCAGCAGCTCCCGGTAGCCGACGACCAGCCAGGCCGGAACGCCCGGCTCCAGCTCCACGGGGACGACGGGACCGTGCTCGCGACGGAGGCGCTGATAGAGGGCGTGGGTGTCGCCGGTGAGCACCTCGCCGTAGAGGGCGGCGGCGGGGGAAGGCGATGCCACCGCCTGCCGGGAGGACGCCGACGGAACCCCCGCGTCCCCGGCCGCCGTCCGGTGGGCCGGGCAGCCGGGCGGGGGAGCCGGGACGGCGGGAGACGTCCGGTGGGTGGAGGACGGGGGCGGGGGCGGGGGCGGGGGCGGGACGGTGGCCGGGGGGTAGGCCGGGGGCGCGGGGTAGGCCGAGCCTTGCCGGGACGCGGGGTGCCGTGGGCTTTTCGGGGGCGCCGGGGTCCCTGCGGCATGAGGTAGGTGCGATGGGATGGGGGTGTGCGGGGCGCGCGGTGAGACGTCAGGCAGGTGCGCCGGGATGCGCGGGCTGTTCGTGGAAGTGCCGGGTGGGTATGGCGGGGTGTGCGTGCCGTCCGTCGATGCGCCCGGTGGGTATGGCGAGGCGTGCGGGCAGTCTGTCGGGGTGCCGGGCAGGTGCGGCGAGGTGTGCGTGCTGTCCGCCGAAGTGTCCGGCCGGTATGGCGGGGTGTGCGAGCCGCCCTTTGAGGCGCCCGGCGGGTCCGGTATCGGTTCGGTCATGACGCCGGTGCCTCCAGCGACGCGGCGGCGGCCGTGTAGAGGTGGTCGACGAGCGTGACCAGCGCCCGCGCGCTCGACGTCCGGTCGCGGGCGTCGCAGAGCATCACCGGGGTGTCCGGCAGCAGGTCCAGTGCCTCCCGCAGCTCCTCCGCCGGGTACACCGGCGCGTCCGGGAACGCGTTGGCGGCGACGGCGAACGGGACGCCCAGGTCCTCGAGATGCCCGAGGACGTCGAAGCTGGCCTCCAGCCGGCGCGTGTCGATCAGCGCGAGCGCGCCCAGCGCACCGTGCGTCAGATGCCGCCACAGCGGGAAGAAGCGGGGCTGGCCGGGGGTGCCGAAGAGGTAGAGGACACGCCGCCGGTTGAGGGTGATCCGCCCGAAGTCCATGGCCACGGTGGTGGTGGCCTTGCCGGGCAGCACGTCGTCCACGCCCTGCCCCGCCTGCGTCATGGTCTCCTCGGTGCGCAGTGGCGGGATCTCGCTGAGCGAGCCGATGAGGGTCGTCTTGCCGACGCCCAGCGGGCCGGCGATCACGATCTTCACGGACGTGCGCACGGTGGGGGGAAGGTAGCGACCGCCGTCAGAGTTGGCGGAGTCCATCGAGTACCTCTTTCAGCAGGGCGGGATCGTGCCGGTCGGCGGCCGTGACCGGGGGACGGGCGACGACCAGGCCGGCGTCGAGCAGGTCGGCGAGCAGCACTTTGATCACCGCGACCGGCTGGCGCAGATGGGCGGCGACCTCCGCCACGGACAGCAACCGGACGCACAGGTCCAGGATTTCGGCGCACTCCGGGCTCAGGTCGGGTGCGTGTTCCCCGGGGAACACGGCGGTCCCGGTGGCTCGCGTGTCTCCCGTGAGCCCCGTGAGCCCGGTGATCCCCGTGCCCCCCATGGTTCCGGTGTCCCCTGTGCCTCCGTCGTCGCCACCGGCTCCGGCGCTTCCGGCGGCCACCACCAGGGTCTCCAGCGCGAGGGTGTCGCGGGAGGGGGCGACCCGGCCGCCGGTGATCACGTAGGGGCGTACCGGCCCCGCGCCCGTCGGGCCGCTCACGGAGTGGCGGTGCGGGCGCGGGGCGGGCTGCTGAGGTGCTGCCCTATGCGCACCACCATGTGCTGCATCTCCCGCGCGACCAGCCCGGCGTCCACGTCCGCCGCGGTGGCCACGGCCAGCGAGGCACCCGGCCCGGCGGCCACCAGGAACAGGAAACCGCCGTCGAACTCCACCATCACCTGGCGCGGCGTGCTCCCGTCGCCCGCCAGTTGCGCCGCGGCCTCGTGGCCGAGCGAGAGCAGGCCGGAGCAGATCGCCGACAGACGGTCGGCGTCGTCGGTGGATATGTCGGGCGAGCCGGCCAGCCGCAACCCGTCGCGGGACACCACGAGCGCGTGCCGCACCGCGGGCACCCGCAGGATGTCGGCGAGCAGCCACTCCAGATTCCCGTTCGTACTCAACGCGATTCCCTTTCGCTGTCGTTCGGCTCACAGGGCCGCGCCGGTGCTGCCGTTTCCGCTGCTTCCTCGGCGACCGCAGCGTCTGCCGCGTCTGCCGCGTCCGCCGCGTCCGCCGCGTCTGCCGCGTCCGCCGGGCCCGTCGTTCGGACGGACTCCGACGGGTCGACGTGGTCCGACGAGCCGTCGTAGTCCGACCGGCCGCCGAAGGCCGAGGCGGCACCGCCGGCGACCGCCGATCCGTCGGCATCCGCCGGGACGGCGGAGCCCGAGTGCTCGGCTGAGCCCGCCGCCCGTACGGCAGAGTCCCCTGCTTCCGCTGCTGCACAGGCATCTGACGGACCGACCGGACCCTCGGCCTCCGCTGCCATTGTGGCCTGTGCCGTCAGGAGGCCCGCTGCCGCCTCCGCTTCCCGGCCGGTTCCGGCCCGCGCGGGCGCTTCCACGGGCACTTCCGCAGGTGCTTCCGCGGTCGCGTGCGACGTCGAGGCTGCTTCCGCTTCGGACGTCGCGGCGGTTGCCGCCGCCTCCTCGCGACCGAGCCGGGTCCCGGCCTGCAGGCTGCTCATGAAGGCGGCGGCCTGCTGCGGTGACCGTATGGGGTGCGGACGCGGCGTGGCCGTTGCCGACGGGCTCACCGGGGGTGGGACGGCCGCCGACGCCCGGTCCGCAGCCCGGCGGCTGCGCCGGCGGGGGAGACCGCCGGGGGTGACGGTGCCGGTGGTTCCCGAACCGCCGGCCCCGTGCCCGCCGTGCCCGCCCTGACCGCCGTGCCCGCCCTGACCGTCCCGGGTCCGAGTGCCGCCCGGGTGCTCCGCCGGCTCGGCACGTACCTGCTGCGGAAGCTCGTCGACCGGCCGGGCGTGCTGCTCACCCGGCACGTCGCCGGCCGGGACGGCGCCCCTTGGCGTACCAGGGAACCCCGGTACGCCACCGGCCCCGACGGCTCCATCCGTCGGAGCCGCCCCCGCCGCCGACGCGTGTCCGTACGACCGCCGCCGGGCCCGCTGCCGTTCGGCCCGTTCCCGTTCGGCCTGTTCCCGCAGCCCCGGCGCGCGCGGGGGCGCGGGGGTGGCGGGGGCCGTCGGTCCCTGGGTCAGCAGGGCGGACGGGACGAGGACGACGGCGCGGACGCCTCCGTACGCCGAGGGCGAGTCCAGCTTCACCGAGAAGCCGTACCGCCGCGCGAGGAGGCCCACGGCGGCCAGGCCGAGCTGCGGCTTCGCGCCCAGCCCGCGGCCCTGCGCCGCCGACTCGCCACCGAGGCGCAGCTCGGCCTCGGCGAGGTCCTGTTCGGTCATGCCCAGTCCGCCGTCGTCGATCTCGATCACGGCGCCGCTGTGCACCGGCCGGATGCCGACCAGCACGGTCACGGTCGGGGGCGAGTACCGCGTGGCGTTGTCGAGCAGCTCGGCGACCGCGTGGATCAGCGCTTCGACCGCGCGCGGTTCGACGGCGGCGTCCCGCGCGCCCTGGACGCGGACCCGCTGGTACTCGAGGATCCGCGACTGCGCGCCGCGCACCACGTCCAGCAGTGACACCGCCTCCGGCCACTGCCGCCCGGGCCACGCGCCGCACAGCACCTTCATCGTCTGCGCCTGCCGCGCCAGTTGCGCCGCCGCGTGGTCGGCGCGCATCAGACCGGCCATCAGCACCGGGTCCTCGGCACTCTGTTCCAGCACGTCGAGACCCTGCTGCTGGGCGAGGGCCATCACCTGGATGCGGTCCGCCATGACCAGGAACGCGGCGCGTCCGGACTCCGTACGGTCCCTCAACGCCCGGACGGCCTCCGCCGTCCGTTTCAGCAGTTCCTCGTGCCGGGCGGCGAGCGCGGCGGCCTCCGGGTCGCCTTCGGGCACGGCGTACAGCGGTCCCGGAACGTCGGCGTCCGGCGCGCCTTCCAGCGCCGCGGGCAACCGGACGTCGGTCAGATGCTCAAGCTCCTCCCGCCAGGCGCGCTGCCGGTCGCCCAGCCGGGACCCGTACTCCGTGGCGGCCGCCAGCTCCTCGCGCAACCGCGCCGTCACGCGCCGGGCGCGGACCAGCAGCGGTGCGGCGATCACAGCGGCGGTGGCCGTGCCCGCGACCAGACCCAGGGACACGGCCTCCGTTATCGGCATCATCAGGCGGTTCCCGGGAGGCGAGCTGCAACTGGAGGACGGCCGTCAGGGTACGGGTCGGGACAGGGGTGGCGGAAGTGTTGGGTGTGTCCTGACGCTTGGTCGGATTCCGGACGATTTCTCCGCGTCCTCGACGAAATCGTCCTCGACGAAATCGTGCCCTGACGACGCTACCGGCCCACGCTCGTCCCGGGGCCGGAAGCAAGCAGCTTTTCGAGTGACATGAACCCGTACCCGCGGGCACTGATCGCGCTGATGAGCGCGGGCAGCGCGGTGGCGTCCACGGTCGACGGATCGGCCGAGCTGGTCCGGCCCACGTGCATCAGAACGATGGCGCCGGGGACCAGGGCGCTCAGCACGCGAGCGACGACGCTCCCCGTGCCGGCACCGCCGGCGGCGCCCTTCCACCCCAACGTGTCGACGGTCCAGCGGACGCAGGTGTACCCCAGGGCGTTCACATCGGCGACGCACTCACGGTCCACCTCCCCGTAAGGGAACCGGAACAGCCGTACCGGAGGCCGCCCGACCGCCCGCTCCACGGCGTGCGCGGCCGACCGCACCTCCTCCCTCCGCTGCTCTCGGGTCAGTCCGGGGAACGCCGGATGGGTCATCGAGTGATTGCCCACCGGGTGAATCCGGGCGATCCGCCGCGCGGCGGCGGTATGCGCCGAGGCAAACCTCCCGGTCATGAAGAACGTGGCAGGCACCTCGTACTCCCCCAAGGTTCCCAACACCGCGTCCACACCCTCATCCCCGCTCCCGCAGTCAAACGTCAGGGAAACCTTCCGCTCACTCGTCGGCACCACGGTGAAGTCCCGCCCCACCAGCCGTCCGGGCAATCGCTCTTGACCCCACGCCCCACTGCCGCCCACCCCGACCGCGGCTCCGATCCCGCCCCCGACCCCCAGGAGAGCCGCCCGCAGCAACCCCCGCCGACTCAGCCACCGTCGACCACCATCCCCGCCCAAGCGCCCGCCCTCCCGACAGAGTCCCCGAAACCGATCACCCTGCCGTGCCCCCACCTCGCCTCGTGCCCGGCTCGCCACCCCACCTCACCAGGTTGACGCCCCAGCACAGGCCACCCCTGCCGAACCCCTCACCCGAACGAGGGGAGCCCGGCCGCGCGCTTCCTTAAGGGACCAGTTGACCAAAAGTCAACCCTTGACCAGTCAGATGTTGATCAAGATATATTCCCGAGAGTCCGTTCGTTATACAACGAGAGGGCAGTGATCCGGAATCCGGATCACTGCCCTCTCGCGCGGTCGGGCGTCCGCGCCTCAACAGGTTTTGGCGAGCCACGTCAGGACGCGGATGCCCTTTCCACAAGGAGCGATTTTACGTGAACCACAAGACCCTGCGCGTTTCCGCGGCCGCGGCCATGGCGGCCCTGGCCTTCGGTGTGGCGGCGCCCGCCGCTCACGCCGCCGAGGCGCGCCGTGTTCCCACCGCCCTGTCCGTTTCGGGCCTGCCGGCACAGCTCAGCGCGGCCCAGGCCCGCCAGTTGCTCACGTCCCCCGAGTTCGTCGCCGAACTCGGGGACGAGGGCCGCGCCTCGGTGCGGGCCGTCGCGGACGGGGCGACTTCGCAGGGAGTGCGGAGCAGCGCGGCCGGCAGCGCCGGTAAGGCTCTGCTCAACCTCATCAAGAAGCAGGGACCCAAGTTCTTCAACTCGGCCAAGTCCGCTGCCAAGAACGGGACCAAGGCGTTCAACAACTGGTTTAAGGGCCTGCCTTGGTACCACCCCGTGCGCATAGCGTTCACCGCGAGCGGTGCGGACGTGATCGACTGGGTCGTCCGCCAGTTGGCAGGCTGAAGCCTTCACCGTGATGCACCGCACTGAGCCCACCACCGTCAGAAGGAAGTCGCCGGAGGCGAACCTCTGGAGTTCGGCACTCGTCTTCTCCTGTCTGTGTCTGCTGTCCAGATTCGGGCGCACAGCGGAGCTGCTGGACGCGTTCGACGGCATCACCGTGGTTCTCTACGCGCTGGGCTGGGCGGGCCCCGTCATCGCTCTCGCGTGGTGCGCGACGAGACGGCGCAAGCCCTGGAATGGCGCTGTGATACCGGTTGCCGTCCACACCGCCATGGGGCTGTTCCTGTGGACGCTCCTCGGATGGACATGACGCCGGCGGACCGGTGACCCGTCAAGCGAGCGGACCGGCCACCGACCGGTCCGCTCGCTCCGGTACATGCCCGTCGAAAGGCACTGCTGCTTTGCCCGAACCGCACCGCCCCCCGCACGCACCGCTCGAGGTCACCGGCCTCGGCAAGTCCTACAAGAGAAAAGCAGTGGTCGACGGGGTGTCCTTTTCCGTCCCCGCGGGCTCGGTGACCGGCTTGCTGGGAGCGAACGGCGCCGGTAAGACCACAGCCCTCCGGCTCATTCTCGGACTCGCCCGCGGTGAGGGCACGACCGTGTTCTTCGGACGCCCGCTCTCCGACTGGCACCGTCCCGGGGAAATAGTGGGTGCCGTACTCGGCGGCACGTTCGGTCACCCCCGCCACCTGCTCCGCGACCACCTCGCCATGGTGGCGTACGGACTGGACGTTCCCCGGCGGAACGTCGTGGACGTGCTGACGCGCGTGGGCCTGGAGAAAGCGGCCGGCCACCGACTGGGGCAGTTGTCCCTCGGTATGGCCCAACGGGCGGGCCTGGCCCAGGCCCTGCTGGGCAATCCCCGCATCCTGATTCTCGACGAACCGTTCAACGGCCTGGATCCGCATTCCATCGCCTGGCTGCGCGGCACCCTGCGGACTTTCGCCGAAGAGGGGGGCACGGTCCTGCTCTCAAGCCATCTCCTCGGCGAAATAGAGCAGATGGCCGACAGGGTTCTTGTCATGGCGCGGGGGCGCCTTGTCGCCCAGGCCACGGCATCGGAAATCGCCGCCCGGGTCGGGCGGCACGCTGTGGTCGAGAGCCCGGAAATGGACCGACTGACGGCTGCCCTGACCGAGAACGGCGCGAGTGTGGAACGTGTGGACGCCACACGCGCCCGCGTCATCGCCGTCGACCGGCGCGAGGTGGGACACCTCGCGGCACGTCTGGGTGTTCCCCTGTACTGGCTGGGCGAGGAGGCCGCGTCGGTCGAGGACTTCTACCTGTCGGTCGCCGAAGAGGAGTTCAAAGCCCGGTGACAACGCCAACCCTTCTCCCGCCCTGGCCCTCCGGCCCGCACGCCTCGTGTTTCCGGCGAGCGCTCCGCTACGAGTGGAAGCGGCTGTGGTCGCTTCGCTCCCCGTGGATCCTCTCCGCTCTCGTCGGCCTCATCGGCGTCGGAAACGGAATCGACATCGGGCTCAGCGACTATTCCCTCTCCGCCCTGGCGGACGTCCTCCAGTTTTCTCCGCTCGCCTCACAGGCCCCGATGTCCGGGCTGCTCCTCTTCATCCTCGGTACGACGGCCATCTCCACCGAGTACACCCACCGAGCGGCCCGCACCACCTTCCTCACGCTCTCCTCCCGGCGCACCGCCTACACCGCGAAGATCACGGTCACCTCGGCCACAGCCGTGACCGCGTCGCTGGGGGCCTCGCTGCTCAGCGCGCTCATCGGCAGCACCCTCCTCGCGGCCCGCGGCAGGCCCCAGCCCGACTGGACCGGACTGGCCACTCCACTCACCGTCTTCGCTGCCGTCATGTTCTGCTGGCCCGCGATCGCCGCAGGCCTCACCGCCCTCCTCCGGCGTCGCGTCCCGGTGATCGTGTTCCTGCTGCTCTGGCCCCTGATCCTGGAACGCCTCACGGGCATCCTCCTGAGCAAGATCCCGGGGCTCGCCGGCATCTCCGACCACCTCCCCTTCGCGGGCGCACGAGCCGCCCTGTACTGCGTACGCGGACAAGGCGGCGACGAAGACGCGGCGTTCACCCAAGCCCTGCTCGGCAGCGGCGTCTCCCCCGGCCTGGGGCTCGTGATCTTCTGCGGATTCACAGCATGCCTCGCCATCGCCGGCGGCGTGGCCTACACCCGCCGGGACGTATGACCGAGACGTACGAACCAGGACATACAAGAACGACCGCCCCGGCACTCCCGCTCCCGCACGGACCCGCCGAGCGGGAGGGAGGCCGGCCGTCTCGTTCCCCACCGGTCCGGCGAGGCCTCGCGGCGTCCACGACGGAGACGCCGCCGATGTGCCCGCACACACGCCGAAGGGGCACCCGGAAACATTCCTGGGTGCCCCTTCGCGCGGTGCCCCCGGGCAGATTCGAACTGCCGACACCCGCTTTAGGAGAGCGGTGCTCTATCCCCTGAGCTACGGAGGCGGGGGGACGGTACCGGGGAGGACCGGGGACCGCCGGTGGGGGTGGCGGGTCGGTCCAGTCGGTGGGTCCGGGGCTAGCCTACCGGGTTCCGGGGGCGGCGGGGAGGGTGGGGCGAAGGTGGTGGGGGCCTGCGGGGTGTGTGGAAGGCGTGTGGGGGTGGTGAGCGCACCGATAGCGTGTTGCCCCAGGTCGAGTCGGGGAGGGGCTGTGGATCCGATCAGTGTGGAGGCCGTGCTCGGGGCCGTGGAGACGGCCGCGTCAGGGGCGTTGGGCGGGGCCGCGGGGGAAATGGGGCGTCGCGCCGCCGAGGGGCTGGCGCGGTTGCGAAGGCGGGAGCGGCGGGGTGGGGAGGACGAGGGTGGGAGCGGAAGCCCTGGTGGGGTGGGGGCCGGGGGGAACCGGAACGGAAGTCCTGGCAGGGGAGGGCCCGAGGGGAATGTGAGTGGCGCGGACGCGGGTGGGCCGCCCGTCAGTCTTGACGATGTGCGGCGCGTCGCCGAGGCGCTGAGTGCTCGCGCTCGGGCTCATCCGGACTTCGCCCGGGAGCTGCTCGCCTGGGTGCGGGAGACCGGAGCGCCGCGGCCCGGGGCCGCGAGCCGGCATGTGCCGTGGGTGCTGCCGCCCGCCAGCGGGGTGTTCACCGACCGCGAGCCGGTGGTCCTCGCGCTCGGTGAGTTGCTGGACGGTGCCGTTGCGGACGGGCCGGCGGCCTGCGTCGCCGTGCTCAACGGGCAGGGCGGGATCGGGAAGACCGCCACCGCGGTGCACTGCGGTCACCGGCTCAAGGACCGTTTTCCGGACGGGCAGTTGTTCGTACGGCTGGGTGGTCCCGCGGCGCGGGACGCCGTCCGGCCCGGGGAGGCGCTGGCCGTGCTGCTGGGGGATCTGGGCGTTCCGGCCGACCGGATTCCGGCTGACCCCCGGCGGCAGGAGAACCTCTACCGGGACCTCACCGCCGGGCGCCGGATGCTCGTCCTTCTCGACGACGCGACCAGCGAGGCCCAGGTCAGACCGCTGATCCCGGCCGCCCCCGGCTCGCTGGTGATCGTCACCAGCCGGTACCGGCTGGGCGGTCTCGCCGGTGATCCGGGGGCGCGTTTCCTTACCCTGGACCCGCTGCCGGAGGCCGACGCCGTCCTGCTGCTGGAACGGGTGGCAGGCGGCGGACGCGCCGGGGCGCACGACGCGGCGCGCATGGCGGCGGTCGCGCGGCGCTGCGGGAGGGTGCCCCTGGCGCTCTGCGAGACGGGCGCGCTGGTCGCCGCTCGCGCACACCTCACTTGGGAGACGGTGGAACGGCGGCTCGCCGGTTCCACGGGGAACTCGGAGGGTATGGACGACCGGAACGGGACGGACGCCGTCCGCCGCACCCACGATGTGACCTACCGCGAGCTGAGCCCCGAAGCGGCCCGGCTCTACCGCCTGTTGGGCGCCTGGCCCTGGCCGGAGACCGGCGTGGCCGCCGCCGCGCGGGTGGCGAACACCACCGAGGGCGCGGCCCGCGTCCTGCTCGAGGAACTGGCCGGCGTCCACCTCCTGCACGAGGTCGGAGAGGAGCGGTACCGCTTCCACGACCTCGTCCGCGCCGACGCCGAGCGGCGGGCCCGCGCCGAGGACGGACCCGCCGAGATCGCCGCCGCCGTCCGGCGCGCGGTCGTCTGGTACCTGGGGTACGCCGCCGCGGCCGACTTCCGGGTGCTGCCCGGCCGCTGGCGGCTGGGCCCCGCCTACGCCGACCTGAGGCTGCCCGCCGACCGCGCTCCCGACGACGGCCGGGCCGCCCTCGCCGAGCTGCGCCGCGAGCGCGAGAATCTCGCCGCGGCCGTCCGGGCCGCCGAGGCCTTCGGCTACGACGACCTCGTCTGGCAACTGTGCGAGGCCGCCTGGGGGCTGCACCTGCGGCTCGGTTTCCACGACCAGTGGGTCGACACCCACCGGCGCGGTGTGGCCGCCGCCCGCCGCCGCGCCGAGGAGTTCGGCGACGCGCGGGCCGTGGGGCGCATGCTCGCCCAGCTCGCCTTCGCCCACCTGGGCCGGGGCCGGTGGGACGAGGCCGAGACGGCGCTGCTCGAGGCGGCCGACGCCGACCGGGCCGCCGGTCACCTCCGCGGTCAGGCCACCGCCGTCGAATCCCTGGGGCTGCTGCGCCTGCGGCAATGGCGGTGGCAGGAGGCACAGGACTGCTTCACGACGGCCCAGGGGCTGCTGCGACGCATCGGGCCGGAAGAGGACGGCGCGGCGGACGTTCCCCGTGGGCTGGCCCTGCTCGAGGACCACATCGGCCGCGCCCTGCGCGGCGCCGGCCGGCACGCGGAGGCCGTCCGCACGCTGCACACGGCCCTGGCCATGTTCCGGGCCCTGCCCGTCCCCGACCCCTACAACGAGGGCCGCGTCTACATGAGCCTCGGCGAGACCCATCTCGCCGACGGCGACCCCGCCGCCGCCCGTCTCTGCCTCGACCGGGCCCTCGCCGTCATGGACCGCGAAGGCGCCGAACTCCAGCAGGCGGACGCCGCCGAGCTGCGCGCCCGCTGCGCCGAGGACGCCGAGCGACGGACCGACTTCCTGCGCCGGGCGGAGCGCCTGTACGAGCGGGGCGGCGACGCGGCCGGGCTGGCGCGCGTACGGGCGCGGCTGGAGGACGGTGACGGAGGGGCCGTGGGGTGAGGGCGGCTCGTCCGGGGCCCCGGTACTTCGGCCGCGCGTCGGTGCCGACGGGTGCTCCGGCGCCGCGGGGCGACGCCGCGGGCCGGCGCCGCCGGTACTTCGCCGTGTGTGGGTGCCACGGGTGTTCCGACGTCCGTCGGGGCCACGGGTACTCCGATGCTCGCCGGGGCCACGGGTATTCCGATGCCCGCCGGTGCCACGGGTACTCCGAGGCCCGGCGGCGTCGACAGGTGTCAGGTCTTACGTGTCAGGTATTACGGCTATGACGGCCGGGCGACCAGCGTGTGGCTCCTCAGACGCGTTCGACGGAGACCCGGTGCCGTACCGCACCCGTGACGACCGTCAGCTCGGCCGGAATGCCGTGGCCGTCGTTCAGCCAGGCGTACAGGGCCGACGCGTAGGCGGCCGGATCGCAGAGGTCCGGCCGGCCGTCGGTGCCCGGGGCGGCGGTCAGACGCAGCAGGTAGCCGGACCGGGTGCGGACGGTTCCCTGGTCGGGGCCGGTGAGGTACGCGGCGAGCCCGCAGTGCGGGTGCGATCCGGCGACCTCGGCGGCCCAGGCGGCAGGCGGGCCGAGCCGCGGGTCGTCGGGGGCGCCGGTGCGGAGGATGACGTCGGCGGTGTCCAGGTGGGACGCGTCGGGCGTGTCCTCGTGGACCGCTGTGTGGACGGCGTCCGCGTCGGGGTCCTCGGGCTCGTACGCGGGATCGGTGTAGCGGGCGACGGCGACCTCGGGCGGTTCGGTGCTCAGCACCCGGGTGAGGACGCGGACGGGAGCGGTCCGTACGGCGGGCCGGTGGGCGGGGAGGCGCAACCGGTCCAGGAGCGCGGGGCGCGCGGACGGCTCGGGGAGGCCCATGATCCGGTAGAGGACGTTCCGCAGCAGCGCCGCCGAGCGGCCGGGCGCCGAACTCGTCAGCTTCCCCAACTCGGCGTAGACGTGCGGATCGTGGGACTCGATCACCGAGGCTATCCGTTGCCGCAGGTCGTCCGACTCGCGCAGGCGCGGCGCGGTCCGGCCGAGCGCGGCGACGGGTGAACCGGGGTCGAGGTCGGCCTCCGGGAAGGAGCCGAGGAGCACGGGCCGGCCTATGGCCGCCGCGTAGTAGGTGACGCTGCCGTGGTCGCCGATCACGCAGTCGGCGGCGATCAGGGCCTGCCGCCAGTCCTCCAGCGGGTCCACCGGCGTCAGCCCCGCCTGCCGGGCCCGCTTCAGCCAGGCGTCCACCTGGCCTGGGCCGTGTCCGTACCAGATGTTGGGGTGCAGGACGGCGACCGTCCGGTACTCGTCGGCGGGTAGCTCGGAGGTCAGCCGGGACAGCAGCCAGGACAGCCGGTCGCCGGCGCCGTCGTCGGCTCGGCCCTTGCGCTCCGCTCGACCGTCCTCTGCTCGGCCGTTGCCCTCCGCTCGACCGTCCTCTGCTCGGCCGTCGGATCCGCCGTCCCCGAAGAGAGAGCGGGGCGCCCAGGTGGAGTTGAGGACGACGAGCCGCTGACCGGCGGTGACGCCGAACGCACGGCGGAAGCGGTCGCGCTGGGGGAGCGCTTCGAGGATGCGGTCGAAACAGGGGTCGCCCGCGAGTACGGCCGTGGGAGCCGCCTCCGGGCAGGCGGCGCGCAGGCGTCTTAGCTGCTCGGGGTGGGAGAGGACGGTCGCCGTCGCCAGCGGGCGTCCCTGGTGGAGCAGCCACTCCGGGCCGAGCCCGAAGACCGGCGCCGGTCGCACGCGGGGAGTCGGGCCGACGCCGCGTGCGGCCGGAGACCCGGCGAGGACTTCCACACCGCCGGCCCGCCCGTTCCCCTCCGCGAGGCCGCCGCTGCGCTGCGGACCCACCGCGCCGTCGCCCCGCCAAGCACCACGGCCCACACCCGAGGCTCCCGGCTCCCGGCTCCCGGCTCCCGGCTCCCGGCTCCCGGCTCCCGGCTCCCGGCTCCCGGCTCCCGGTGCGGCCAGCCTCTTATTGTATCCAACCCCGTGCGAGAGGACGACCAACTTCCCCTCGAAAACCTCCAGTTCACCCCCATAACTGGCCGAGATCACCACGTCGAAGGCCCGCGCCTCTTCCTTCGCCTGTTCCCACGGCAGTACCGGCAGTCCCGTCCCTGCCAGCAGCTCCGGCACCCCCGCGAGAAAAGGCGACGACCCGGTGCACGTCACGGCCATCTGCACCCGCAAGTCCCCGTCGAACAACGGCTTGACGTCGAGCAGGCGCGTGGCGGACGTGACGTTGTGGACGACGAACAGCACCCGCTTCACCCGCCCGCGCGTCACCCACCGCGCGGCATCCGCACCCACCGGAACCCGCACCCGCCCCTGCCCGCACACCAGCCCGCCGTCCAACACCCCCGGCCCCCTCTCACACCCGTCACAGACGGCACTCCCCACCGCCTCCGCCCGCCACGTTACTGCCGTCACGCCGGCCGCCGCGGCCTCTCCCCGCCGAACCCCTCCACCGCCCCGGCCATCCCGGCCACCCCCCAAGACCTCACCGCCGTGAACGCGTGACCTTGACCCGCCAGTTGCCTCGCGCGTCCGGGCCGAGGACGTCGATGGTGACGCCGTCGATGGTGCCGTGGCCTCCGGCCGGGTAGGGGGCGTCGCTCAGGCTTGCCGTGACGTTGGGATCTGTGGTGTAGCAGCCGCGGCCGTGGGGGGTGGCGTCGATGGCGCGGACGGGGCCGGTGCCCGAGGGGTGGTCGGTGGTGACGGTGGTGACGAGGATGCCCGGGCGGCAGACGGCGTGGTCGAGGGGGCCGCGGGTGCGGGCTTCCAGGGTGAGGGCGCGGTGGCGGGAGACGGGGACGACGATCAGCTTGGTGCCGCCGGGGGCGGAGGTGGGGGTGAGGGTGTAGGTGTGGCTGCCCGCGACGGTGACGCAGCGCACCTGCCGAGGGGCGAGCCAGCCCAGCTTCCACTTGTGCCAGGCGAGGAAGTCGTTGGCCGGTCCCCAGTCCTCGTCCATCGGGTCCCAGTGGCCGACCGGCGAGACGACGCGGTTGCCGTGCCCGGTGGCGTACAGGTCGGGGAGGCCGAAACTGTGGGCGTTCTCGTGGACCAGGACGCGGTACGGGCTGTCGCCCGTCTGGCGGCTCCATATGAACGAGATGTTCTTCAGGGTGGCGCCGTGGCGGGTGCGCAGGCCGGTCGGGGCTCCGGCGAAGGTCACGGAGCGGACGTCCTCGGTGGCCGGCGGGCCGGCGTCCGGGCTGGCCAGGACGTTGACGAGGTCGTAGCGGCGCAGGTCCACGCTGCCGTCGATGGCGGCGACGATCTCCTTGGCGAGCGCGTGGTAGCCGCTGTCGCTCCGGGTGTCGAACGGCGTGCCGCGCCGGATGCCGTACGCGGCGTACGGGCGTGCCATGCGGATCCAGCGCAGCAGGGGTGTGGAGCGGTAGTCGAGGCGCCCGTAGGAGCTGGCCCGGTAGAAGTCGGGGACGGCGGGGAAGAACTCGGCGTACCGCTTGCGCGGACTGCCCTTGCCCGGGGCGTCGGGGAAGTCGATGAAGAGGGTGATCGCCCGTACGGTCCCCCGGGAGCGGGCGTAGCCGCGTGGTGTGCGGGCGCTCTCCGAGACCGAGCGGGTGCCCGAGTGCAGGGCGCAGGGGCCGGACGGGGGACGGCCGGTGGGGTCCGGTCCGGCGGGTGCGACGGACGCCGCCGCCGACTCGTGGGCGCCCGCGCGGTCCGCCACCGGTGCGGTGAGGGCGACCAGCGTGACCGCCACCACGGGGATGGCCAGGGTTCTCATGCCTGTCACCTCCTGCCGGGTGACTAACACCTTGGGCCGTCGTACGTCCGTGCGCCCTCGGGGCTACGGCAAGCGGGGGATGCGGGTCGCTTCAAACGTGACGCAGGCCACGTCGAAGAATGTCGCGGAGGGGAAATATCCGGGGAGTCTCTCCCCGTTTTAGCTCTCGTCCCCGCACAAACGGGGAGTCCTTCCCCGTTTGACCGCGGGGCCTGATCGTTCCAGGGTCGAGCGGAGAGAAGAGAAGGGAGACTCGTCGTGACCACACCCCAGCCGCGGTTGCGCGCCGACGCCCAGCGCAATCGGGAGCGCATCATCGCCGCCGCCCGCGAGGTACTGGTCGAGCACGGGGCCGAGTTCTCCTTCGACAAAATCGCTCGACGTGTCGGGGTCGGCAATGCGACGCTGTACCGTCACTTCGCGGACCGCCGCGAGTTGATCCACCATGTCACCCTCTCGGTGATGGACCGCATCGCGGACCGGGCCGAGACAGCACGAGCCGAGGAGCCCGATGCTTTCCGTGCGCTGAGGCGGTTTGTTCACGCCGCGGCAGACGAACGGGTGGGCGCGCTCTGCCCGTTGCTCGACTCCGATGTGGATCGCGATCATCCGGATCTCGTCGAGGCGCGCGACCGGCTCGACCGGAACCTCCGGGAGCTCATGGCCGCCGCCCGCGAGGCAGGGCAGTTGCGTGCCGACATCGACGTGGGCGACCTCATGGTGGCCCTCACCCAGTTGACCAGACCGCTGCCGGGCAAGGGCTGCCTGGACTTCGACCGGTTCGTCCACCGGCACCTCCAGTTGTTCCTGGACGGCCTGATGACCCCGGCCCGCTCCGAACTGCCCGGCTCCGCGGCCACGCTCGACGAACTGCGCCACAACCGGCGGCAGGTCCGGCCCCGTTGTCAGACCCACCTGCCATAGTCCGACCTGTACGTCCTTCGTAGCCCGACCGCCGGCCCGAAACGCCGGCCCGACCCGCACGTCCTTCGTCAGCCTGCAACGCCAGCCCGACTCGTACGTCCTTCGTCAGCCCGAAACGTCAGCCCGACCCGCACGTCGTCGGTCGGCCGCCGGCCGCATCGTCCGTGTATCCGACGTCACGTGAACGCCCGTCACGTTCGCTTGCGCCGCACCGTCATTCCTTTGGATCTCGCTCACCTCTCCCACCGCTAGGCAGGCCCTTCCATGCCCGATATCACCACCCCGGATCCCCGGCGCTGGAAAGCGCTGATCTTCATCGCCCTGGCCCAGTTGATGGTCGTCCTCGACGCGACCATCGTGAACATCGCGCTGCCGTCAGCCCAGGCCGACCTCGGCATCTCGGACGGCAACCGGCAGTGGGTCATCACCGCCTACGCCCTCGCGTTCGGCGGACTGCTGCTCTTCGGCGGCCGAATAGCCGACCTGTGGGGTCGTAAGCAGACCTTCATCACCGGCCTCATCGGCTTCGCCCTGGCCTCCGCGCTGGGCGGTGTCGCCGTCAACACCGGGATGCTGCTGGCCGCCCGCGCCCTCCAGGGCGTCTTCGGCGCGCTGCTCGCGCCGTCGGCGCTGTCGCTGCTCGCCGTCAGCTTCACGGAGGCGAAGGAGCGCGCCAAGGCGTTCGGCATCTTCGGGGCCATCGCCGGTGGTGGCGGTGCCGTCGGCCTGCTGCTGGGCGGCGTGTTCACCGAGTACCTCAACTGGCGCTGGACGTTCTTCGTGAACATCCCCTTCGCCGCCGTGGCCGCCGCCGGTGCCGTGGCCGTCATCCACGAGCCCGAGGGCAGCCGCAACCCGTCGAAGCTCGACGTCCCCGGCGTCATCCTGGCCACCCTCGGCCTGGTCTCGCTGGTGTACGGCTTCACCCGCGCCGAGAGCGACGGCTGGACCGCCGGTCTGACGCTGACCCTGTTCGCCGCCGCGGTGGTGCTGCTGGTGTCCTTCGTCTTCGTCGAGGGCAAGGTCAAGTCGCCGCTGCTGCCGCTGCGTGTCGTCGCCGACCGCAACCGCGGTGGTGTCTACGGAGCGCTCGGTCTCGCCTCCATCGGCATGTTCGGACTGTTCCTCTTCCTGGTCTTCTACCTCCAGGGCATCAAGGAGTACAGCCCGATCACCAACGGTCTGGCCTTCCTCCCGATGATCGCCACCATGATCACCGGATCGACCCAGATCGGCGCGCGGCTGATGACCCGGGTCCCGGCCCGCTGGCTGATGGGCCCCGGCTTCCTGGTCGCGGCCATCGGCATGGCGCTGCTCACCCGGATCGACACCGACACCTCGTACGTGACGGGCATCCTGCCGGGCCTGCTGCTGATGGGTGCCGGTATGGGTACGGCGTTCATGCCGGCCATGAGCCTCGCCACGCACGGCGTCCAGGCCCGTGACGCCGGTGTCGCCTCCGCGATGGTCAACACCTCGCAGCAGGTCGGTGGCGCGATCGGCACCGCCCTGCTGAACACCCTCGCGACCAGCGCCAAGGACGACTACTTCACGTCCCACCAGGCGGGTGCCACCTCGAAGGAGGCCATCCAGGTGCTGGGCATCAAGGCGACGGTGCACAGCTTCCAGGTCGGCATCGCCTGGGCGACGGGCATCCTGACGCTGGCCGCCCTGGTGGCCGTGGTCTTCGTCAACGCCGGCCGTCCGAACGCCGCCACGGCCAAGGCCGGCGGTGGCGACGGAGAGGGCGCCGTCGAGGACGCCATTCCGGTGATGGCTCACTGAGGCCGAGCGGCTCATTGAGGCCAGCGGCTCACTGAGACCGAGGAGTTTCCACACGCCGAGCGACTCACTCGGACCGAGGAGCTTCCTCACGCCGAGTGGCTTCCCGCGGTCGAGCGGCTCACGCAGTCGAACGGCTCACTGAGGCCGGGAGCGGTCGCAGGCGCCGGGACAGGCGGGCCGAAGCCGAAGCCCCCGCACGGGATGTTCCGTGCGGGGGCTTCGCCGCGCCTGGGGACGGACTCCTCTGGCGGACTCGCCTGTCGAACCGCTCGCAGCCGCGACCGTCCGGTGGCACACCGACCGCCCGTCGGCGGCGTCGGCGGTGCGGGGGCGTGAGCGACGCCGGCGGTGGCTCAGCGCAGCCAGGGCAGGTCCGCGCCCGCCGGCTGGAGCCCGCTCGCGATGGTCGCGCAGATCTCGCCGAACTCCGCGACCTGCTCGGGCGTGAGGCGGTCGAAGATCGCGGCCCGTACCGCCGCGACATGGCCGGGCGCCGTCTTCCGCAGCACCTCGAAGCCCTCCTCCGTGAGCACCGCCACCTGCCCGCGCCGGTCGGAGGGGCAGTCCTCGCGCCGCATCCAGCCGTTCTTCTCCAGGCGCGCCACGGCGTGCGACAGCCGGGACCGGGTGATCTTGACCTGCTGGGCCAGTTCGGTCATCCGCATCCGGCGGCGGGGCGCCTCCGACAACTGGACGAGCAGGGCGTAGTAGATGTGCGGCATTCCCGCGTCGCGCTGGAGCTGACGGTCGAGGTGGTCCTCCAGGAGCGTGGTGGCGTGGAGGTACGCCTGCCAGGTCGCCTGCTCCTCTGCGGAGAGCCAGCGGGGCTCCGTCGGGTCCGTTGCGGGTTCGTTCCTCATGGCATCCACTGTTCCACTCGTCGGTCGGCTGGTCGGACCGCTGGTCGGTCGGCAGGTCGGACGGCTGATGGGGTGGCTGGTGCGCCGGCTGGTGCGCCGGTGGATCGGGCTGGCGCGCCGGCGCCCGCGGTGCGGTCCGACAGGATTCTTGAAGTCTAAATAAGTCAGAGCTAAAGTGGAGCTGTAAAGCTTGAAACTTCAAGCACAGTTCAGGAGTGACCGTGCAGGACACCCCGGCCCCCGTTCCGGTCACCGGACGGATGCCCGCCCTCTACCTCTCCCATGGCGCCCCGCCCCTCGCCGACGACGCGCTCTGGCCGGGCCAGCTCGCCGCCTGGTCGGCGGAGCTGCCCAGGCCGCGAGCCGTCCTCATGGTCTCGGCACACTGGGAGGAGGCGCCGCTCGCCCTGGGCGCCACCCGGACCGTGCCGCTCGTCTATGACTTCTGGGGCTTCCCGGAGCACTACTACCGCGTCCGGTACGCCGCTCCGGGCGCCCCCGGCCTGGCGGAACGGGTCCGCTCGACGCTGCGCGGCGCCGGCCTGCCCGTACACGACATGCCGGACCGGGGCCTGGATCACGGCGCGTACGTGCCGCTGGTCGAGATGTACCCGGACGCTGATGTTCCGGTGCTCCAGATGTCCATGCCGTCGCTCGATCCGATGCGCCTCATGGAGATCGGCCGACGGCTCGCGCCGTTGCGCGACGAGGGCGTGCTGATCGTCGGGAGCGGTTTCTTCACCCACAATCTCGCGGCCCTGCGCCACCAGGGCGGTACGCCGTCCTGGTCCGCCGAGTTCGACGACTGGGGGCGGGAGGCGCTGGAGGCGCAGGACGTCGACGCCCTGCTCGACTTCGCCCACAAGTCACCGGCGGCACACCTCGCGCACCCGCGCACGGAACATTTCGCGCCGCTCTTCGTCACGTTGGGAGCGGCCGAGGAGCAACTCGGCAGCCAGCGCAGTGTGATCGACGGCTTCTGGCTGGGACTCGCCAAGCGGTCGGTGCAGTTCGGCTGACGGGCCGGGGACCCGCCCGCCGCCCGGGAGACCGGGCGCCGGGCGGGGGCCGCCGAGGGCGCCGTGCCGCTCACGCGTTCCCCGGTGTGATCAGCTCGACGGCGCGAGCCGTGGCGGCCAGGGCCTGAGGCGCCGCGCCCGGGTCGGTGGCGGCGACGTCCAGCGCGGTGTCGGTGAACTTGATCGCGTGCTCGTCGCCGTGTGCCGCCGCGCGGGCGAAGGCTTCGCCTGCCGTGGTGGGCGCCCCGGTGACCGGTTCCGGTATCCCCGGCGCGGGGTAGGCGGCCGTCACCGAGGCGGCGGCCTCCCAGGCCGCGTGGAAACCGGCCGGCCACAGCTCGCGGGGGAGCGCGGGCAGCACGCGCAGCACGGCGTTGGGCGCGGTCGCCGAGTGGACGAGCATGACCGGTCCGCCGTGCGCCCGCTCGCCGTAGCGCACGACCGTCTCCCGCACGAGCTCCGCCAGCAGGCCGGGCACCTCGTCGGGACCGGCGGGCGGGCGCAGGGCGTTCGCGGCGGCCGGCCAGCCGGGGGTCTCCGGCAGCCGCGCGAAGCGGGCGCGGATGCCCTGCGGGGGGTCCGTGATGCCCGGCAGGGCCGTCAGCGCGGTGCCGACCGCCGCGGTCCCCGACGCCGTCACCGGCGCGACGAGCGGCTGGTAGCGGGCGGCCCAGTAGCCCAGGGCATGCCCCAGCTCGGCCAGCCGCGGCGCGGTCTCGTCCCCGTCGAGGAGCGTCCGGACGGCGTGCCCGGTGCGGATGACGGGGTGCGTCGAGCCGCCGGTGATGCCGGGCAGCAGCCGGGGCCACCACTCGGCGAACACGTCGCGCCACGGCCGTTCGGCCAGGACGCGGGTGAAGTGGTCGATCCAGTCCCCGAGCCGCGCGGGGTCGCCGAGTGCCGCACGCCACGGCACGTCGCGCGTACCGCCCGTACCCGCCCGTTCGTCTCCGGCGATCCGGACACCCGTGGGGCGCGGCAGGTCCTCCAGCTTGTGCCGGTAGCCGTCGAGCCAGCGGTGGACGCGCGGCGCGTGTCCGTTGCGGACGAGCGCCTCGACGGTCATAGGAGCGTGGTTGGTGAGCCAGCCCTCGCGTTCCGGTCCGTTCGCGTGGAGGCGTTCGAGCGCCTCGTCGAGTGTGCCGGTGGTGTCGGTCATGACGCCACGCTAGGTCGCTCCCGTCACTCCGGAAACGGTCTTCGGACGTAGACCTCCGGACTTCGGCCGCTCCTCGGCGGGCGGCCGGAGTTCGGCTCCACCGGCGGGTCGCCGTCCGTCATGCGGGTCGTCGTCCGTCATGCGGCGCGTCCGTCCGTCATGCGGCGCATCCGCCCGTCACGTGGCGCGTCCGTCCGCCGGGCGCCCTTCAGCGCCGGTGCCGTTCGTTCCAGTGGAAGAGGTTGTAGGACGCCAGGCCGATGAGGGCGGCGAAGCCGAGCCCGATGCCCAGGGAGCGGAGCCAGGAGCCGCCGGCGACGCTGTGCAGGAAGCCGAGGGTGCTGCCGGCGAGCGCGCCGTACGCCGCCGCGCGCACCTCGGGGATCATCGCGTTCCGCTCCCGGACCAGCAGGTGGCCGATGCCGGTCGCGACCGCCGCCGTCGCCAGGCCCAGCAGCCAGCCACCCGCCTCCGAGAAGCCGTTCTCGTGCGCGAGGAAGACGGTGTACAGGAAGAGGACGAACCCGAGGCCGACGGGCACGGCCCAGGTGGGACGGCTCCGGTCGGGGACCGGGCCCGCCCGCGTCCCGCGCACCGGGAGGCGGGCGCCCCTCGGCACCGGGCCGGGACCCTCCGGGGTGTGGTGGGGCAGGATCGCGTGCGTCGGCATGGCAGGGCTCCTCTCGTCCGTCCCCGGACGCGGGGGCCGCGGTCGCGGTCATCTGGCGGGGATGCCGCCGTGGCCGGTCGGAGCACCGCGGTCCGTCCGGGGGAACCGGCCCCCTGGACACCAGCGCACACCCGCGCCCGCCCGGCGGCAAGTGGATCAGCGGACGGGCTCGCTCCGTCCCCGCGCGCCGCGCCGTCCACACCTCGCCACACCCCGCCGAGCCGCGCCGCGTCCGGCTCGCCGTGCCGCACCGCACCCGTCCCCCGTCCGCGCAACCTCCCGGCCCCGGAGGCCGTCCTTCGGGGAAAGGGGGAGGAGGATCGCGGTGGCCGGGCGGCGGCGTTCCGCCGAGTTCTTCCGAGCGCGCGGGGAAAGCGCCAGAAGTGACGGCCGTCTCAAGGACGCGAAGGTCGCCGTGTACGGCGAGGGGCCCGGGACCCCCCGTGCACCGGCTCTGACCAGGACGTCCGCCGGTGCGTCCGGCATGCGTGCCCTGCGTGTGGCGGGACAGGGTACTGCATGATCGTAAAAAATAAGGCGTCCCCTGGGAATTCTGTCCGGATTGCAGTCGTTCTTTCCTTCGGACGGGTTCGCAGTGCGAGCCGCGACCGTCTCACGCAAGATCCCGCGACCGTCTCATCGCAAGGGAGTACGCATGGCAACCCGTGCCGTCGCCCGTCGTCAGCCCGAAGCCAGGGGTGTCGACGAGGCAAGCAGTGTTCGCGCCTCGAGCGGGGAGATCGCCGATCGCGACCTGGTCGGCATGTACCTGGACGAGATCGCGCGGACGCCCCTGCTCGACGCCGCCAAGGAGGTCGAGCTGTCGCAGGCCATCGAGGCGGGTGTGTACGCCCGGCAGATCCTGGACGGCCTGGAGTCCGGCGAGGCCGGGGGTGCCTCGCGCGAGGAGCTGGAGGCGATAGCCGCCGAGGGCGCCCGCGCCAAGGACGTCTTCATCAAGTCGAACCTGCGGCTCGTGGTCGCCGTCGCCCGCCGGTACCCGCGCAGCGGGCTGCCGCTGCTCGACCTGATCCAGGAGGGCAACGCCGGCCTGGTCCGCGCGGTGGAGAAGTTCGACTACACCAAGGGATTCAAGTTCTCCACGTACGCGACCTGGTGGATCCGCCAGGCGATCACCCGCTCGATCGCCGACCAGTCGCGCACCATTCGGCTGCCCGTCCACCTCGTGGAGGAACTGGGCCGCATCCGCCGGGTGCAGCGCGAGTTCAACCGGGAGAACGGCCGCGACCCCGAGCACGCCGAGATCGCCGCCGAGCTGGGCACCACGCCCGAGCGCGTCGGTGACGTCCTCGACTGGGCCCGGGACCCGGTCAGCCTGAACATGTCGGTGGACGACGAGGGCGAGACCCAGTTCGGCGACCTGCTGGAGGACACTTCCGCCGTGTCGCCTGAGCAGTCGGTCATCGCGCTGCTGCGCAGCGAGGAACTGGAGAGCCTCATCGGCCGGCTCGACCACCGGACCGCGTCGATCATCAAGGCGCGCTACGGGATCGAGGACGGGCGGGAGCGCACGCTGACGGAGGTCGGCAAGCAGCACGGGCTCACCCGGGAGCGGATCCGGCAGATCGAGAAGCACGCGCTTCTGGAGCTGAAGAAGATGGCTCACGACACCGGTTTCGACGCGGCGGCGTGACCCGGTTCGACGTAGCGGCATAAAAGGGCATATCCTTATAGATCGGACCCCGGCGCCTCCCCCCCCTGCGCCGGGGTCCTTCTCTTTCCCGGGGGTTTCCGGGTCTTTCGCCCTTGGTTCCCCGGGTCCGCCGCCCCTGCGGCCGGCCTCAGCCGTCGGCGTCCGCGGCCGCTCGGCTCCCGGGTTCTCCGGTCGCCCCACCCGCCGCCCGGGTGATCCGTTCCCCGAGTTGCCGGGTGTACGCGATCAGTTTCTCCGGCTCGTGCACCTCGAACTCGCAGCCGAGCATCGCCAGGTGCAGGGCCGCCCACTCGACGGAGTCGGCGCACTCCGTGTCCAGTCGGCACGTCGCGTCGTCGACCGCCTCGGGCGCCCCCATCCAGTGCGGCAGCCGGGCCGCGACGGCCGACGCGGGTGCGTGCAGCGTCACCACCATCCGCAGCTCCGGCTGCCGCCGGGCCGTGGAGCCGCTGATGAACTCCGCCGCGTTCTCCGCCGGCAGCTCGCGCGGCTCGAAGCGCGCGCCCGTCGGGAAGGGGTCGCTGACCCGGTCCACGCGGAAGGTGCGCCAGTCCTCGCGGTCGTTGTCGTAGGCGACCAGATACCAGCGACGACCGGTGCTGACCAGCCGGTTCGGCTCCACCAGCCGCTTGGTCTCCACACCCTCGCCGGTGCGGTACGAGAACCGCAGCCGCTCGTGACCGGTCGTGGCGGCGGCCATGACGGTGAGCGTCCGCGGGTCGACGGTCGCCCCGTCGCCCCAGGTGAGCGGCACCGTGGCGGCCTGCAGAGCGGTCACCCGGTGGCGGAGCCGGGACGGCAGCACCTGCTCGAGCTTGGCGAGCGCCCGCACGGACGCCTCCTCGATGCCCTCCACGGCGTGCCCGGCCCCGGCCCGCAGACCCACCGCGATGGCCACCGCCTCCTCGTCGTCCAGCACCAGCGGCGGCATCGCCGCCCCGGCGGCCAGCCGGTACCCACCGACGGCTCCCATCGTTGCCTGTACGGGGTAGCCGAGGTCGCGCAGTCGCTCGATGTCCCGCCGGATCGTCCGCGGGCTCACACCGAGCCGCTCGGCGAGTTCGCTGCCCGGCCATTCGCGTGGGGTCTGCAGAAGGGAGAGCAGATTCAGAAGCCGTACGGGTGTGTCGGTCATAACGCCAGCGTGCCAGGCATCTAGGACACAGCTTGACCTAGACGGGTTCTAGCGTGGGACACCCGGAACACGAAGTGGAAGGCCATACCCCGTGAGCTCCCTGAGCACCGATCCGCCCCTCGACCGCCGCCGCTGGATCGCGCTGGCCGTCGTGCTGACCGCGTCCTTCATGGACCTCGTCGACGTGACGATCGTCAACATCGCGATGCCCAGCATCAGCCATGACCTCGGCGCGTCGTTCAGCGTCCTCCAGTGGATCACCGAGGGTTACGCCCTCGCCTTCGCCGCCGGTCTGATCACCGGCGGCCGGCTCGGGGACATATACGGCCGCCGACGGGTCTTCCTGCTCGGCATGGGCGGTTTCACGCTGGCCTCGATGCTCTGCGGCGTCGCCGGCGACCCGCACCTGCTCGTCGCCGCCCGCGTCCTCCAGGGCGGCACCGCGGCGCTGATGGTGCCCCAGGTGCTGGCCATCGTGCACTCCACCTTCCCGGCGCACGAGCGCGGCAAGGTCTTCGGCATGTTCGGCGCCATCGTGGGGCTGGGCGCCGTCTCCGGACCGATCCTGGGCGCACTGCTCACCGAGTGGAACATCCTCGGCCTGGAATGGCGGCCGATCTTCCTCGTCAACCTGCCCGTCGGCATCGCCGGACTGCTCCTCGGCCGCCGCTTCATCGCCGAGTCGAAGGCCGAGAACGCGCTGAAGCTGGACCTCGCCGGCGTGGCCCTCGCCACCCTGGGCATCGTCATGTTCCTCTACCCGCTCACCCAGGGCCGGGAGCTGGGCTGGCCGCTCTGGGGCTTCCTCCTGATGGGCGGCAGCGCCGTGGTGCTCGCGCTGTTCGTCGTCTACGAACGCCACAAGAAGCGGAAGGACGGCTCCCCGCTGGTCGAGCTCTCCCTCTTCTCCGTGAAGAGCTTCGCCGCCGGCATCGGCGTCCAGCTCGCCTTCGGCATCGTCTCCGGCATCTACTTCCTCTGCTGGACCCTCTACATGCAGCTCGGCCTCGGCTGGAGCGCGCTGCGGTCGGGCCTGACCGGCATCCCGTTCTCCATCGCCGTGTCGATCACGGCCGGCATGTCCGTCCAGAAGCTCGTCCCGCGCTTCGGCCGCAAGGTACTCCAGGCCGGTGCGGCGGTCATGGCCGCCGGCGTACTGCTCTACATCTGGGAGACCGGCCACTACGGCGCGGACATCACGTCCTGGCAGATGGCCCTGCCGCTGATCGTCATGGGCGCGGGCATGGGCTTCATCGTCGCCCCGCTCACCGACGCCGTCCTCTGCGAGGTGCCCCGCGAGCACGCGGGTTCCGCGTCCGGGCTGATCAACACCACCCAGCAGCTCGGCAACGCGATCGGGCTCGGCCTCGTGTCGGTGGTCTTCTTCGGCGTCCTGGACGAGGACGCGGTGGCCAAGGGCCGGGCGGCCGCCGCCTTCGGCGACGCCTACAGCAACGCCCTGTGGTGGGTCACCGGCCTGCTCGTCGTCGTCCTCCTGCTCATCTTCGCGCTCCCGCGCCACTCCCGCACCGAGACTCCGGTGACGGACGCGGCGCCCCAGGAGAAGGGCGAGCCGATAGCCGCGTAGCGGCGGCGGACCGCCAAGTCGGCGTCGGACACCGCCGGAACGAGCGGGGCCGGCCCCTGCCCGCGTCACCACGAGGGTGGCGGTACGGGCAGGGGCCGACGCGTTCGCCCCCCGCCCGCCCACCGCGTCCGTTCCCGCTCACCGCTCGGGCATGGGGTCAGCCCCGCTCAAGGCGGCCGGAAAGCCGCTCCCGCGCGGGAGGCCACTCCTCCCGCAGCATCGAGAAGTACACGCTGTCTCGCCAACTCCCGTCCGGCCGCTGCCGATGCCGCCGGAGTGTCCCCTCGTGCACGGCCCCGATCCGCCGCACCGCCGCCTGCGACCGCTCGTTCAAGTGGTCGACCTTCCAGAAGACGCGGCCCAGGCCCAAGTCGTCGAAGGCGTGCGTGAGCAACAGAAGCTTGCTTTCGGTGTTGACGGCGGTGCGCCAGTGAGCGCGCCCGTACCACGTGCCGCCGATCTCCACCTGCTCCTCCCGAGCGCTCGCGTCGAAGAAGCAGGTGACGCCGACGGCCCGCCCGCTCGCCAGATGCACGACGGCGAACGGGACGCAGGCGGGGTCGGCGAGTCGTTCCTTGAGGATGACGCCGAGTTCGTCCTCGGTGCGCGGGGTGGGGGAGAGCGTCCAGCGCCACACCTCGTCGTCACCGCCCGCGGCCCGGAACAGGTCGGCGAGGTGGGCGTCCTCAAGCGGTTCGAGGCGGACGTGCCGACCGGTCAGGACGGTGGTGCGCGCGGGCAGCCTGGTGATCATGACTCAGGAACGTAGGCGCATATCGCACTAGAGGCAAGAGGCTTTCGTACTAGGGCGTTGTGTGTGAGGGGGCGGGCGGGTTGGCGGACCACCCGCGCCGGGTGAAACGCCACCCGCGTACCGGGGCCCTCCGCCACCCACCCCGCCCGGCCGCCCTACCGGCCTTCCAGCCGACCGTCCTACCCTCCGTACAACTCCCGGTACGACGGGAACACCCCACCCGGACCGTCCACGCTCTCCGCCGCGAGCAGCGCTTTGACCACGGCTCGGGTGAGTACGTCGGCGCCGGCCGCGAGGATCTCGTTGACGGTGCCGAGCGGGAGGTCGGTGGCATCGGGCGTGACGTGTGTGGACAGGGAGTGGGTGCCCGTCGCCAAGGTGAAGACGGTGTCGCCGTCGGTCAGGAGATGGGCGGGGCGGATGGCGCGGGAGAGGCCGTCGTGGGCCGTGCCTGCGAGCTTCTGGGCCTGGGCGCGGGTGAGGGTGGCGTCGGTGGCGACGACGGCGAGCGTCGTGTTCAACGGCTGCCCGACCGATCCCGCCGTCCGCCGGGCCGTCTCCTCCCGGGCGGTGGCCAGGGCGCGCCGCGCCGCTTCGTGGCGGGCGGGGTCGGGGTGGCCGACCCATTCGCCGGCGAACAGCATCCCGTACAGGACCCCCGTCACCGGGTCGACAGCAGAGCCCGCCGCGTTGACGGCCGCGAGCGCGGCGACGGTGACCCCCGACGGCAGGACGAGGCTCGCGGTGCCGATGCCTCCCTTGACGCCTCCGGCGACAGCGCCCGTTCCCGCGCCGACGTTGCCCTGGGCCACGGGTGCGCCGGGCCCGGTCGCCGCCGCGGCCTCGATCGCCGCCCGGCCGAGGGCGGCGTCGGGACGGGCCCGCCAGGCGCCTCCGCGGCCGAGGTCGAAGAGGGCCGCGGCGGGGACGACGGGCACGACGTGCTCCGGGCCGGGACCGACCGGTACGCCCCGGCCGGCCTCCTCCAGCCAGCTCATCGCCCCGGACGCGGCGTCCAGGCCGAAGGCGCTGCCACCGGTGAGCACGACGGCCTCCACCCGCTGTACGAGGTTCCGCGGATCGAGCGCGTCGGTCTCCTTGGTGCCCGGCCCGCCGCCCCGGACATCGACGGCCGCGACCGCGCCGCCCGGCTCCGTGAGCACCACCGTCGTGCCGGTGAGCGCGCCGGGGCCGGCCAGTTCCGCGTGTCCGACCAGTAGCCCCGCCACGTCGGTGAGCGCGTCCAGCGGACCTTGTCGTACGCCGCTCCGCGCGCTGTCGGTGTCAGTCATGTGCCTTGCGTACCACGGTCCTGTGCCCGGCGTACCGCGCTCTTCCCGGGGCGGGCTCGTTTCCGGCCTCCCTCTTCGCTACCACCTGACCCCGCTGCTACCGCCTGACCCCTCCGCGACCGCCTGCCCCCCGCTACCGCCTGACCGCTTCGCTCCCACCCCCCTCGCCTTCCTCTCCCTGCCCTTCTCTGCCTCCTTGCCGGCCCTCTTCTGTCTCCTCTCGCAAGGCCGTTCCGCCTCGCGCCGTCAGGGTGACGCCGACGGCCACGGTGGCGGTGGAGACCGCGCCGGCCAGCAGGACCGCCCAGCGTGCCGCGAACGTGCAGGCCAGGACCAGCACCGCCGAGACGGGGAGCACCGCCTGCTGTATCCAGCCGCGTTTCTGGTGCCGGGAGTGGATCAGCCACACCGTGAACATGAACAGCGCCGTGGCCAGCGTTACCGCCCCGGAGGCCGCGAAGGTGGAGACGTGGGCCTTGCCGACGGCCTGCTCGATCGCCACCTCGATGCCGGCACCGATCGCCGCGGCCGAACCGAAGACGAGGTAGTGCCCGTAACCCCAGAGGAAAGCCTGGCGGTTGGAGACCAGATGGAGGTGGATGGGAACGGCGAAGTAGATCCAGTAGGCGGCGAAGATGAGCAGGAGCCCGCCCCCGGCCATGGGCAACAGGACGCCCAGCGCCCGGTGTTCGTCGACGGCCGACTGGACGGCCACGGTGGCGGCCGACACTGTCTCGCCGAGCACGATGATGGTGAACAGGCCGTAGCGTTCCGCGATGTGGTGGGGGTGCCAGCCGGTCTGGTAGCCGCGCTCGGCCCAGACCGGAACGGCCATCTCGCACACCGCCATCCCCAGGAAAAGCCACGGTTTGGCGCCGTCGGGCAGGAACAGCAGGCCCAGCCAGCCGACTTGGCAGACGGACACGCCCGCCGCGTACCGGAGCGCGGTCCGGCGTTCGCGGCCGGCCGTGGAGAACGCGGCACGCAGCCACTGGGCCACCATGGCCAGCCGCATCACGAGATAGCCGAACCAGATGACCCTGAAGTCGCCGGAGTCGAAGGCGCGGGGAATGCCCGCCGCGAACACCAGCACTCCCGCGATCTGGATCAGCGTCATGCCGCGGAACAGCACGTCGTCCGTGTCGTAGGCGGAGGCGAACCAGGTGAAGTTCATCCAGGCCCACCAGATGGCGAAGAACATCATCAGGTAGCCCTGGACACCGTGGCCCGTGTGCGCCTCGGCCAGCGCGTGCACCAGTTGTCCGCCCGCCTGGGCCACCGCGACCACGAAACAGAGGTCGAAGAACAGC
This sequence comes from Streptomyces sp. NPDC052910, assembly GCF_055585605.1. Taxonomy (NCBI): domain Bacteria; kingdom Bacillati; phylum Actinomycetota; class Actinomycetes; order Kitasatosporales; family Streptomycetaceae; genus Streptomyces; species Streptomyces sp. NPDC052910. The sequence continues at coordinate 241,009 of NZ_JBVJJR010000005.1, read as the reverse complement.
TCCAGGGGAGTGGCGGCGCGGTGCTCCTCGTCCCGGCCGCGGGTGACCATCCGGCGCAGTACGCCCGAGCCGCCCGCGAGCCGCCGACGCGGCGTATCGCTCATGCGGCGATTGTCACCGCTCGCCGCGGGGGTCGCGACCCGAGACGCCCGTACCCTGGTGTCATGAGCAGCACCGCCCCCGAACCGAAGCCCGCGGCCCTGATCTTCGACGACCCGCTGGACCGGCAGTCGGCGGACGACACCGACCGGGGCTGGGGCGAGCGCCCCACGGGCCACGACTCGGCCGCCGACCTCGCCCGTTTCCTGGACGAGAAGCCGCCGCACCACGTCTGATCCCCGCGCTGGGATCCGCGTCCACGGTTCCGGCCGGGGCTGCCGTCTCGGCCGTACCGCGTCGGCGAGGCGAGCGGCGCCCCGCCTCCCCACCGGCCGGCGCCCGCCTGTCGCCGCGCCGGCGCGGACGGCTGCCCCCGCATCGGGGCCGAGGCCTACCGCTGTGCCGGTACGGAATCCGAGCCGGGACCGCGCCGCTGCTCGACGAGGGTGTCCCTGATCTGGGCGAGCAGTTCGATCTCCGTCGGCTCGGCCGGGCCGTTGTCCTCCGGGCGGCGGGCCGCCTGGCGTTCCTGCCAGCGCTTCATCGGCAGCAGCATCAGGAAGTAGACCACCGCGGCGGTGATCAGGAAGGTGAGCGAGGCGCTGAGCACCGAGCCCCACTGGATGAAGACGCCCTTGGTCACCTCGCCGGACGCCTTCCGGGCGCACGGGCCCTTGATGCAGGCCGCGTAATGGTCCAGGTCCTTGGTGCCGAACGCGCCGACGATGGGGTTGATCACGCCCTTGACGACCGAGTTCACGATGTTGGTGAACGCCGCGCCGATGACAACGGCGACCGCCAGGTCGATCACGTTGCCCCGCATCAGGAACGCCTTGAAGCCTCCAAGGATCCCTGTCTTCTTCTCGCTCACCGAACAGCCCTTCTTTGTGCGCCCCTGTACCGGAATGGTGGGTTCCATAACATACGAGACCATCCGGCCGTTCTGTCCAATCCGCTGACGCGGCCGCCGGCGCCGGAAGTCTCCGCTGAGGCGCTCGCGGACGTGCTGGCGCGAGGACCCGTGCGGGCCTCATCGGGACCCCCCGTACGCGAGCAACGCCCAGCACAGCACGACCACGGCGACCGTGAGGACCGCCCGCCCCAAGACCTTCCCCCGCATCCGTCGCGCCGCCACCCGCACGGGAGCGAAGTGCGGCACCTCACAGGCGGGCGGCGGCGCCCAGGACGGCCTGGGCCGCGGCACGTCCTCCGAGACCGCTGGGGACGACCAGGACGGCGTCGGCGGCGAGGAGCACATCGACGGGTGCGAGGAGGACGGGGAGGAACCGGAGGAGGGGGAAGGGACCGCGAAGGGAGGAGCGGGCGAGGGGACCTGCGGGAGGACGCGCGCCGAAGAAGGCATGGCAAACACCGCCTAGCGTGGGGAGTTCCGACCACCGACGCCCTCTACGATCCCGGGTTTCCGCAAGTCCCGCTGGGGCCTGTGGACAGACTTCGCGACTGTGGAAAACTTCGCCACACCTGTGGGGGAACACCCCATCCCGGTGGACGCTCCGGACACCCCGGACGCACCGGATGCCCGGACGCCCCGGACGTCCCCACGCGGCACCCGGCTCCGGCTCACCCCGCTCCGCCCCGCCCCCGCCCCACCCGTCAGGGCAGCGTGATCCCCAGATCCCACCCGTCGTGCGCCCGCACGCACAGGCAGGACCGCTCCGCGTCCACCGGCAGCGCCCCGACCGCGTCGAAGAGCACGCCGCGCAGCCGCTCCACGTTCGCCGCGAAGACCCGCAGTACTTCCTCGTGGGTGACGCCGTCGCCCGTCTCCGCCCCCGCGTCCAGGTCTGTGACCAGCGCCATCGACGTGTAGCAAAGCCCCAGCTCGCGGGCGAGGACCGCCTCCGGGTGCCCGGTCATGCCGACCACCGACCAGCCCTGCGCCGCGTGCCAGCGCGACTCCGCGCGGGTGGAGAAGCGCGGGCCCTCGATCACGACCATGGTCCCGCCGTCCACCGGCTCCCAGTCCCGGCCGCGCGCCGCCGCGAGCGCCACCGCGCGTCCGGTGGGGCAGTAGGGGTCGGCGAAGGTGAGGTGGACGACCTCGGGAACGGTGCCGTCGGGGAGGGGCTCCCCGTCGAAGTAGGTCTGGGTGCGGGATTTCGTCCGGTCGACGAGCTGGTCGGGGACCAGCAGGGTGCCCGGCCCGTACTCCGGTCGCAGCCCGCCCACCGCGCACGGGCCCAGGACCTGGCGCACGCCCACCGACCGCAGGGCCCACAGGTTGGCCCGGTAGTTGATGCGGTGCGGCGGCAGGTGATGGCCCCGTCCGTGCCGGGGGAGGAAGGCGACCCGGCGGCCCGCCACCTCGCCGAGGAACAGGGAGTCGCTCGGCGGGCCGTAGGGCGTCTCGACGGTGAGCTCGGTCACGTCGTCGAGGAAGGAGTAGAACCCTGAGCCCCCGATGACGCCTATTTCCGCCTGCGCCCCTGCCTGCTCCGGTACGCGCCGCGCGGTCTGCGGTTCGCCGCGCGGCTCCACCCGCGGCTCGGTCCGCACGCCGGCCTCCGGGCCGGGCGTGGGAGCGGGAGCGGGGGCCGTGCCGGGCGTGGGAGCGGGGGCCGTACCGGTGGTTTCGGCCGTCTCGGCCATGCTCGTGTTGACCATGCCGTCACCCTAGCCGCGCACCCCGCGCGCCAACCGGCCGCTTGGAAAAGCGGCACGGGGCCCGCCGGAAAGCGCACGGAAGCCGCCCGGACACGGCGAGGAGCCCGCCGGAAAGCAGCACGGAGTCCGCCGTCCCGCAAGGGAACGACGGACTCCGTGGGAGCTGTTCGGTTGAGTGAGTGCCTCAGGCGGCCGACGACGCGGTGGTCGTGGAACCGCTGCCCGACGAGGACGAGCCGCTCGCCGAGGACGAGGAGGACGACGTCGACGTGGACGACGTGGACGACTTCGCGGACGAGGACGACGCCGGCGTGCTGCTGGACGACGAGCCGCGGCTGTCGTTCCGGTAGAAGCCGGAGCCCTTGAACACGATGCCGACGGCCGAGAACACCTTCTTCAGGCGTCCGTCGCAGCTCGGGCAGACGGTCAACGCGTCATCGGTGAACTTCTGCACCGCCTCAAGGCCCTCGCCGCACTCGGTGCACTGGTACTGGTAAGTCGGCACTTCTCCTCCTGGCACTCTCACTCAATGAGTGCTAACGATGCTCCATAGTGCAGTATTCCTGCCCGTCAGTCCACCGAGACGGGCTCGCGGTGACCGACCCCACGCCCGACGATCCGCGACGCGGTGGCCTCCGGGGTGAGCCGGCCGCGCAGAATCAGCAGCAACACCAGTGCCACCATGGTGCCGCCCAGCGGCACCAGGAAGCCGGTGTTCGCGCTGTGCGCGTCCACCAGACGGCCCGCCACGGTGGAACCGGCGGCCTGCCCCAGGCCCACGGCGCCGGTCAGCCAGGTGAAGGCCTCCGTCCGGGAGCCCGCCGGGACCAGGGACTCGACCAGCGTGTAGCCGGTGATCAGCGCCGGGGCGATGCACAGGCCGACGATCAGGCCGAGCCCGCCGAGCAGCGGTACCGCGTGCACCGCCCACAGGGGAGTGGTGGCCAGGGCCAGCAGCGGGTACGCGGCGAGCAGCCGGCGCTGCGGGGTGCTGCGCCAGACGACGGTGCCGCAGATGATGCCCGCGATCATGTTCCCGGCCGCGAACGCGCCGTAGAGCAGACCGTTGATGCCAGGCTCGCCGATCTCCTTGGTGAAGGCGGTCAGCGACATCTGCATGCCGCCGAAGACCGAGCCGATGCCCAGGAAGGCGAAGATCAGCACGCGGACGCCCGGTATCGACAGTGCGGAGGAACCCTTCGGCCGGCTGCCCGCCGCGCCGCGGTCGGGCTCCGGCTGGGTGCGCCGCTGGGTGGCGAACAGCACGCCGCCGACGACCGTGAGGGCCGCCTCGGCGATCAGACCGGCCGACGGGTGGACGCCGGTGCACAGCGCGGTGGCCAGCACCGGACCGATCACGAACGTGAACTCGTCCGTCACGGACTCGAAGGCCGCCGAGGTCGCCATCAGCGGCGAGCCCTCCAGCTTGGCCGCCCAGCGGGCCCGCACCATCGGGCCGATCTGCGGGGTGGACGCACCGGCGGGCACGGCCGCCACGAACAGCGCCCACAGCGGCGCGTGTGACAGCGCCAGCGTGATGAGCAGCGAGATCGCCGCGGCGTGCACCACGATGCCGGGGAGCAGTACCGCGGCCTGCCCGAAGCGGTCCGCGAGCTTGCCGCTCTGCGGGGCGAACAGCGCCATCGAGACGCCGGCCGTCGCCGAGACGGCACCCGCCGTGGTGTACGAGCCGGTGGTGTTCTGGACCAGCAGCAGGATGCCGATGGTCAGCATCGCGAACGGCTGCCGGGCCAGGAAGCCGGGGAGCAGGAACGTCCAGGCGCCGCGTGTGCGCAGCAGCCGGCCGTACCCGGGACGGGCCCCGGCGGAGTCATTGACCGTGGTCTCCACGGCCCTTGCCTTTCCGCCGCCTGGTAGCACGCCCCGTACGGGGAAAGCCGTCACGGAGCGCGCCGAGAGCTGTCCTCTCGCGCAGGACCGTGGTAGATGCCGATCCGGCCGCCTCGTCTATCGCGGCCACGGCCGCCGTGCGGTCGCGCCAGCTCTGCATCAGGCAGAGATGGTTCGGTGTGTTCAGTGTTTCGGTAGTGATACGTACGGAAAAGAGCAGGCTCTCCGGCCCGCGGGGACACCCCCGCCAGGGCCTCCGGCATCAGCCGGAGGATCGTACGAAGAACCTACTTTCTCCCTACCATACCTGGCGCTCGCCTCCACACGCTTTTCCCCGGGGAATCGGCCTTCCCCGAGGTCCCGGCCGTGGAGGTCCCGGTCGTAGAGGTCCCGGTCGTGCCCGAGGCTCCGGGCTTCCCCGAGGCATCGTTTCTTCCGCCGGAGCCGCCGGAGCCGCCGGAGCCGCCGGAGCCGCCGGAGCCGCCGGAGCCGCCGGAGCCGCCGGAGCCGCCGGAGCCGCCGGAGCCGCCGGTGTTGCTCGACGTGCCACCCCGCCGGGCGCCCGCACCGCCGGGTTCCGGTCTCCGCTTCCCCTTGCCGGCCTCGGACGTGGCAGCGGATCCCGTCCCCAGCCATCCGGCCAGCTTGCCGCCCTCGCCGACCGCGCGCAGCCGCTTCTCGGCCGCGTCGCGCACCGGATCCGTGGCCACGACCAGCAGCTCGTCCCCGTACCGCAGGACGGTCGACGGGGCCGGCACGAAGCTTTTCCCGTCCCGCACCACGAGCGTGACGGCCGAGCCGGCCGGCAGCCGCAGCTCCGAGACCTCGACGCCGTGCATCTTCGAGCCCTCGGGGACGGCCACCGACAGCAGGTGGCCGCGCAGCCGTTCCAGAGGCGCGGATTCGATCCCGAGGTCCATGGCCTCGGTGTCGCCCAGGCCGAGGCGGCGGGCCAGCCAGGGCAGCGTCGGCCCCTGGACCAGGGTGTAGACGATGACCAGCACGAAGACGATGTTGAAGATCCGCCGGCTGTCGGGAACCGCCGCCACCATGGGGATCGTGGCCAGCACGATCGGTACCGCACCGCGCAGCCCGGCCCAGGAGAGGAGTGCCTTCTCCCGCCAGGGGGTGCCGAACGGCGCCGTACTCAGGAAGACGGAGACCGGTCGCGCGATCATCGTCAGGACCAGGCCGACGACGAGCGCGGGAACGATGTCGTCGCCGAGTTCATGCGGCGTGACCAGCAGACCGAGCAGGACGAACATCCCGATCTGGGCGATCCAGCCGAGCCCTTCCGCGAAGCCCCGCGTGGCGGCCCAGTGGGGCAGTTTGGCGTTCCCCAGTATCAGCGCGGCCAGGTAGACGGCGAGGAAGCCGGAGCCGTGGGCCAGCGCGCCGCCCGCGTACGCGACGGTGGCGATGGCCATCACGGCGATGGGGTAGAGGCCGGAGGCGGGCAGGGCCACGTGCCGCATGCCGTAGGCGCCGAGGAAGCCGATGGCGAGGCCGACGGCCGCGCCGATGGCCAGTTCGAGAGCGATCTTGCCGAGCAGCAGGTACCAGTGCTCGACGGGTCCCGCGGCCGAGAAGGCGACGACGAGGATGACGACGGGAGCGTCGTTGAAGCCGGACTCCGCTTCCAGGACGCCGGTGAGCCGGGCGGGGAGGGGAACGTTCCGCAGGACGGAGAAGACGGCCGCGGCGTCCGTCGACGACACCACCGCGCCGATGATCAGGCTTTGCCGCCAGTCCACCCCGGCGAGGTAGTGGGCGGCGGCCGCGGTGACCCCCACGCTCACCGCGACACCGAAGGTGGAGAGGACGGCGGCGGCGGGCAGCGCCGGTTTGATCTCGTGCCACTTGGTGCCGAGACCGCCCTCGGCCAGGATCACCACGAGTGCCGCGTAACCGATGACCTGGGTCAGCCCGACGTCGTCGAAGGAGACGCCGATGCCGTCCTGTCCTATGGCGACGCCGATGCCGAGATAGATGAGCAGACTGGGCAGCCCGCTCCGGGAGGACACCCGTACCGCCGCCACCGCGACGAGCAGGACGAGCGAGCAGACGAGCAGAAGTTCGTTGAGGTGGTGGACAGTCAGGGGCCGCTCCCATCACTAGGACTCCGGCCGCTGTCCGCAGGAACGTTCCTGCGAACGTCTCCTCGCGTGCGACCGGAACTTCATTGCCTCTCCTAATATTTTACGGGTTCTTAACGCGGTTCGGTCGGGCCAAAGGGGAGCGAGGGCGTTCCGGGCCTCCGCGCGGGCCCCTTCGGGAGCGCCGCCGGCGGTCGGTCCGGCAGCCGTTCCGGCGGTCACCGCCGGGGCCCGCGACCACTTCGCGTCGGGCCGCCGGGTGCCCTGCGCCTATGGTTGCTTCCAGCACTCCAGGACCACCCGGCCCCGCGAAGGACAGCGATGCCCCCCAACAACACCGGCCCTTCCGGCAAGAAAAAGAAGGGACGACGCGCTCGCCTGATCGTGATCAGCCTTGTGCTGTTGCTCGTGGCAGGCGTCGGATACGGGACGTACTGGGGCGTCAGCACCGTCCGCGCCTCGTTCCCGGAGATGTCCGGAACGCTCGCGCTGAAGGGCCTGAAGGGACAGGTCAAGGTCGAGCGCGACGGCAACGGCATTCCCCAGGTCTACGCGGACACCGCCGAGGACCTCTTCCGCGCCCAGGGCTTCGTCCAGGCGCAGGACCGGTTCTGGGAGATGGACGTCCGGCGGCATCTGACGGCCGGGCGGCTCTCCGAGATGTTCGGTTCCGGACAGGTGGAGACCGACGCCTTCGTCCGCACGATGGGCTGGCGCCGGACCGCGCAGAAGGAGTACGACAGCAAGCTGTCGCCGGAGACCAAGAAGTACCTCCAGGCGTACGCCGACGGCGTCAACGCCTATCTCGCCGACCACCAGGGCAAGTCGCTGTCCGTCGAGTACGCGGCCCTGGAGTTCGAGAACGACTACAAGCCGGAGAAGTGGACCCCGGTCGACTCCGTCGCGTGGCTGAAGGCGATGGCCTGGGACCTGCGGTCCAACATGCGCGACGAGATCGACCGCTCGCTCGCCGCCACCCGGCTGGACGCGCGGCAGATCGAGCAGCTCTACCCGTCGTACCCGTACGACCGGAACAAGCCGATCGTCGAGGGCGGCGCCTATGACGCGGCGGGCAAGGCCTTCGACCCGAAGGGCACGCCGTCCGCCTCGTCGCAGCCGGGTGCTCAGGGCACTCAGGGAACTCAGGGGACGCCCGGCGGTCAGGCCACGCAGGGCACTCAGGGCACGTCCGGCACCCAGGGCAATCGGAGCACGCAGGGAAGCCAGGGCACTCAGGGCACTCAGGGCCTTCCCGACAACGGCGGCCCCGCCAAGGGCACGGGCGGCGCCGCGGCCGGCGGGCTGCGCACCGGCCTGTCCTCGCTGTCGAAGACGCTCGACAAGCTGCCGGCCCTGCTCGGTCCCAACGGCAACGGCATCGGCTCCAACTCCTGGGTGGTCTCGGGCAAGTACACGACCACGGGCAAGCCGCTGCTGGCCAACGACCCGCACCTCGCGCCGCAGATGCCGTCGCTCTGGTACCAGATGGGCCTGCACTGCACCCGGACGAGCGAGCAGTGTCCGTACGACGTGGCGGGCTACACCTTCGCGGGCATGCCCGGCGTCGTCATCGGCCACAACAAGGACATCGCCTGGGGCATGACGAACCTGGGTGCCGACGTCGCCGACTTCTACCTGGAGAAGGTCAACGTCAACGGCACCTACCAGTTCGGCGGCAAGGAGCTGCCCCTCGCCACCCGCAAGGAGACCGTGAAGGTCGCGGGCGGCAAGGACCGCGAGTTCACGATCCGTGAGACCAACAACGGTCCGCTCGTCTCCGACCGCAACGACGAACTGGGCAAGGTCGGCCAGGACGCCCCCGTGAAGGGCGCGGCCCCCGACCGCGCCGAGGGGTACGCCGTCGCGCTGCGCTGGACCGCCCTCGAACCGGGCAAGACGATGGACGCGGTCTTCGAGCTGAACCGGGCCACGGACTGGGAGTCGTTCCGCAAGGCCGCGTTCGACTTCGCCGTCCCCTCGCAGAACCTGATCTACGCGGACACCAAGGGCAACATCGGCTACCAGGCCCCCGGCCGCATCCCGCTGCGCAACAAGAAGCACGACGGCCGTCTCCCGGCCCCCGGCTGGGACCCGGCCTACCAGTGGAAGTCGTACGTCCCGTCGGCGGCGCTGCCCTGGGACTACAACCCCAAGCGCGGCTACATCGTGACCGCCAACCAGGCGGTCGTCGACCAGAAGTACCCGATCGCGCTCACCTCGGACTGGGGCTACGGCACCCGCAGCCACCGCATCACCGAGCTCATCCAGTCGAAGATCAAGGACGGCGGGAAGATCTCGACCGAGGACATGCAGAAGATGCAGATGGACAACGCCAGTGAGATCGGCGCGCTCCTGACGCCCTACCTGCTCAAGGTCAAGCTCAAGGGTCCCAACGAGCGCGAGACCAAGTACCTGCGCGAGGCCCAGGACCTGCTGAAGGACTGGGACTACAAGCAGGACGCCGACTCGGCCGCCGCGGCCTACTTCAACGCGGTCTGGCGCAACACCCTCAAGCTCGCCTTCGGCAACAAGCTCCCCAAGGAGCTGCGCGTGAAGGGCCAGTGCCTGCGGGTGCGCCCGCCCCGCGACTCCGGTCCCAAGGAGGACCTGAACGGCAGGACCCGCCTGGTCACCGAGTGCGGCGAGCGCGAGCCGGACGCTGCGCAGCCGGACGGCGGCGACCGCTGGATCGAGGTCGTCCGCGGCATCCTCGACAAGCCGGAGAACGGCTGGTGGAAGACCAGCGGGCGCAACGGCGCGAAGAACCGGGACGACCTGCTGGCTCGGGCCATGAAGGACGCCCGTTACGAGCTCACCTCCAAGCTCGGCAAGGACGTCTCGTCCTGGAGCTGGGGCCGGCTGCACCAGCTCAACCTGAAGAACCAGACCCTGGGCAAGGAGGGCCCCGCCGTCGTCCGGTGGATGCTCAACCGCGGCCCCTGGAACCTGGCCGGCGGCGAGGCCGCCGTCAACGCGGCCGGCTGGAACGCGGCGGGCGGCTACGAGGTGGTCTGGGTGCCGTCGATGCGGATGGTCGTCAACCTGGAGGACCTGGACAAGTCCCGGTGGATCAACCTCACCGGCGCGTCCGGCCACGCCTATCACGACAACTACTACGACCAGACGGACAAGTGGGCCAAGGGCGAGCTGCTGCCGTGGGCCTTCTCGCCGGGGGCGGTGAAGAAGGCGTCGGAGAACACGCTCACGCTGAGGCCGTGAGGCCGTGAGGCCGTGAGGCCCGGAGGGCGGCCGCCCGCCCTCCGGCAGGTGACCGGCGCCGTCAGGACGGCGCGAAGCGGAGCACCCCGCCAGGGGTGACCACCGCGTGCACGGGGTGGTCGTGCGGTTCCTCCGGGACCCGCGCGACCACCTCGTCGTCGTAGAGGAGCACGATCAGGGCGGGCGTCGCGCCCGCGCGCTCCAAGCGCGCCAGTACGCGGTCGTACGAGCCGCCCCCGCGCCCCAGGCGCATGCCCCGCCCGTCCACCGCGAGGCCGGGCAGCAGGACGGCGTCCGCCCCGGTGACGGCGCCGGGACCGAGCCGGGGGCCGTCCGGTTCCAGCAGGCCGCGGCCGGCCCGGACCAGCCCGGCGGGGCCGCGGTAGAGACCCCAGTCGAGATCGTTGTCCGGCAGCAGGACGGGCAGCAGCACCCGGACGCCGCGTTCGCGCAGGGTCTCCAGCAGGGCCCGGGTGCCCGGTTCGCGGCCGACGGAGACATAGGCGGCGACCGTCCCGGCGTCCGCGAGCTCCGGCAGGCCGAGCGCGCGCCGTCCCAGTGCCTCCTGCGCCGCCTCGACCGCCCCGGGGCTCAGGGCCGCTCGCCGGCCGAGGAGAATTCGCCGCAAGTCGGTCTTGCCGCCATCTGCCGTGCCCATTGTTAGTACAAACTCCTTTTCTCGGTTCATACTCGGTGGAGCCGCATCTTCCACTCATTCGCAACGGATAGTGTTCGCCCCATGACTCACGCGCGACCTCGGATCAGCAAGGCTGTCATTCCCGCCGCCGGCCTGGGAACCCGGTTTCTCCCGGCGACGAAGGCCACGCCCAAGGAAATGCTGCCGGTCGTCGACAAGCCGGCGATCCAGTACGTGGTGGAGGAAGCGGTCGCCGCGGGCCTCACGGACGTCCTGATGATCACCGGTCGTAACAAGCGCCCCCTGGAAGATCACTTCGACCGGAACTACGAGCTGGAGGAGGCTCTGCGCCGCAAGGGCGACGCCTCCCGGCTGGCCCGGGTGCAGGAGTCCAGCAACCTCGGGACGATGCACTACGTCCGTCAGGGCGACCCCAAGGGCCTCGGTCACGCCGTGCTCTGCGCGGCCCCGCACGTGGGCAACGAGCCGTTCGCCGTCCTGCTCGGCGACGACCTGATCGACGAGCGGGACGCCCTGCTCTCCCGCATGGTCGACATCCAGCGGCGCTCCGGCGGCAGCGTGATCGCCCTGCTGGAGGTCGACCCGTCGCAGGTCCACCTCTACGGCTGCGCGGCGGTCAAGCCCACCGACGCCGAGGACGTCGTCGAGGTCACCGGCCTCGTCGAGAAGCCCGACCCGGCCGAGGCGCCCAGCAATTACGCCGTGATCGGCCGCTATGTCCTCGACCCCGCGATCTTCGACGTGCTGCGTGAGACCCCGCCCGGCCGCGGCGGCGAGATCCAGCTCACCGACGCCCTCCAGGCCCTCGCCGCCGCGCCGGGCCTCGGCGGACCGGTGCACGGCGTGGTGTTCAAGGGGCGCCGGTATGACACCGGTGACCGTGGTGACTACCTGCGTGCCATTGTCAGACTGGCATGCGAACGTGAAGACCTGGGGCCGGACTTCCGGGCCTGGCTTCGAAGGTACGTCACCGAGGAGATGTAGCCCTGTGAGCGACACCGCCGTGGCCCCGCCGGGCACGGGCCGCCTCTGGTCCGTGGACGAGCACCTCGCCGACATCCTGCGCACGGTCCGTCCGTTGGAGCCCATCGAGCTCCAACTGCTCGACGCCCAGAGCTGCGTGCTGGTCGAGGACGTCACGGTTCCCGCCGCCCTGCCGCCCTTCGACAACAGCTCCATGGACGGCTACGCGGTCCGGGTCGCCGACGTCCGGGACGCGAGCGAGAAGTTCCCTGCGGTGCTCACGGTCGTCGGCGACGTCGCGGCGGGCGGCGACGGGACGCTCCTGACCGTGGGGCCCGGCCAGGCCGCACGGATCATGACCGGGGCGCCGCTGCCGCCCGGTGCCGAGGCGGTCGTCCCCGTCGAGTGGACCGACGGCGGGCTCGGCGGCGGGCCCGCCACGACGATGTCCGCTGGCGGCCTCGGCCCCGGGGCGGAGGGCGGGCTGGGTGAGGTGCGCGTGCACCGCCCCGCCGCCGACCGCGCCCACGTCCGCGCCCGTGGCAGCGACGTCGCCGCGGGCGACCTCGCCCTGCCCGCCGGCACCGTCCTCGGCCCCGCGCAGCTCGGTCTGCTGGCCGCGATCGGGCGCGCCACCGTGACCGTCCGCCCGCGCCCCCGCGTCGTCGTCCTCTCCACCGGCAGCGAGCTCGTCCCGCCCGGCGCGGAGCTCGCCCCCGGCCGCATCCACGACTCGAACAGCTACCTCCTCGCAGCCTGTGCCCGCGACGCCGGGGCCCTCGCCTACCGCGTCGGCGCGGTCGAGGACGACGCCGCGACGCTGCGCGCCACCCTGGAGGACCAGATCGTCCGTGCCGACGCCATCGTCACCAGCGGCGGCGTCAGCGTCGGCGCCTACGACGTCGTCAAGGCGGCGCTCACCGGGCTGACCGGCGACGAGGGCCGCGTCGAGTTCCGCAGGCTGGCCATGCAGCCGGGCAAACCGCAGGGCTACGGCCGGCTCGGGCCCGGCGGCGTCCCCCTCTTCGCCCTCCCGGGCAACCCGGTGAGCGCCTACGTCTCCTTCGAGCTCTTCGTCCGGCCCGCCGTCCGCGCCATGATGGGCCTCGAACCGGTCCACCGCCCCGTCGTCCGCGCCGAGTGCGCCGAGGCCGTAGGCCCGTCGCCCGAGGGCCGCCGCCAGTACCTGCGCGGCCGCTACGCGGACGGCCGGGTCACCCCCGTCGGCGGCGCCGGATCCCACCTGGTGGGGGCGCTCGCGCGGGCCGACGCGCTGATCGTCGTCCCCGAGGACGTCACCTCCGTCCCGGCCGGGGACGAGGTCGACGTGATCCTTCTCGACTGACCGCTCCCGTCTCCGGGTACGGTGGCACCCCACTCCACCCAGAGCAGCGACGGCCTTGGCCTTGGACCGGGAGAACGATGAGCAGCACCCAGCCCCCACCCGCCCGGCTGACCCACCTCGACGACGCGGGCGCGGCGCGCATGGTCGACATCACAGCCAAGGAGGTCACCGCCCGCACCGCGCGGGCGAGCGGGCGGGTGCTGGTCGCGCCGCGCGTGGTGGAACTGCTGCGCGGCGAGGGCCTGCCCAAGGGGGACGTCCTGGCCACCGCCCGGATCGCCGGGATCATGGGGGCCAAGCGCACGCCGGAGATCATCCCGCTCTGCCACCCGCTGGCCCTCTCGGGTGTCACCGTCGACCTCGCGGTGGCCGACGACGCGGTCGAGATCGCCGTCACCGTCCGGACCACCGGCCGCACCGGAGTCGAGATGGAGGCCCTGACCGCCGTCACCACCGCCGCCCTCACCGTCGTCGACATGGTCAAGGCGGTCGACAAGGGCGCGGTCATCACCGACGTCCGGGTCGAGGAGAAGTCCGGCGGCAAGTCCGGCGACTGGCGGCGCCCGTGAGCACCCCGGACGTCCCCACGAGCGTCCCCGACGTCCCCAGGGGTGTCCCGGCGGCCCCCGTGAGGGCCCTGGTCGTCACCGCCTCCAACCGCGCCGCCGCCGGCGTCTACCCGGACCGGGGCGGTCCGTTGCTGGTCGCCGGGCTGACCGAGCTCGGCTGCGCGGTCGAGGGCCCCCTGGTGGTGCCCGACGGCGACCCGGTCGAGGCCGCGCTGCGGACGGCCGTTGCCGAGGGGTACGACGTGGTGGTCACCACCGGCGGAACGGGCATCTCGCCCACCGACCGCACCCCCGAGGCCACCCGGGCCGTCCTGGACTACGAGGTGCCCGGCATCGCCGAGGCCGTCCGTGCCGAGGGGCTGGCCAAGGTGCCGACGGCCGCGCTCTCCCGCGGCCTGGCCGGCGTCGCCGGGCGCACGCTGATCGTCAACCTCCCCGGTTCGACGGGCGGGGTGCGGGACGGCCTGGCCGTCCTCGGCCGGCTGCTGGCGCACGCCGTGGACCAACTGCACGGCGGTGACCACCCCGGCGCCGCGCCCCGGAACCCCGCATGACCATGTGGCCGGTGGCGCTCAGGGACGGGGACGTCCTTCTCCGCCCCATCCGGATGCGCGACCACCGGGCCTGGCGCGAGGTCAACCGGCGCAACCGCGACTGGCTGCGCCCCTGGGAGGCCACCGTCCCGCCACCCCCGCCCGGCGGCCCGCCCGCCCGGCGTCCCACCTACCGGCAGATGGTCCGTCACCTGCGGTCCGAGGCGCACGCGGGCCGCATGCTGCCCTTCGTCATCGAGTACCAGGGGCGGCTGGCGGGGCAGTTGACGATCGCGGGCATCACCTGGGGCTCGATGTGCTCGGCGCACGTCGGGTACTGGGTGGACGAGGCCGTGGCCGGCCGGGGCGTCATGCCGACCGCCGTCGCCCTCGTCACCGACCACTGCTTCCGCACCCTCGGCCTGCACCGTGTCGAGGTGTGCATCCGCCCGGAGAACACACCGAGCCGCCGGGTGGTGGAGAAGCTCGGCTTCCGCGAGGAGGGGCTGCGTCCGCGATACCTGCACATCGACGGTGCCTGGCGGGACCACCTGGTCTACGCGCTCACCGCGGAGGAGGCGGTGGACGGGTTGGTGAGCCGCTGGCACCGGTCCCGGGCCGCCGGCAGCGGCAGCGGCACCGGCACCGGCACCGCAAAATAAAATAAACGTTCGATTTTCACTGTCGAATGACGGTCGATGTTCGGTTTCAGACCCAACAATCACAAAAAAAGTTCGAGATATCAGCCGGTTCGTGCGACACACCGCGCCAATTGGCGGAATCCGCCGAGCGGACCCCTCTACCGTGTGCAGTGTGAGCAGCAGCGGCCTGATCTACGCAGTCATCGTCGGGGCCTGGGCCGCCTACTTGGTGCCGATGTGGCTCCGTAGGCAGGACGAGCTCAACGAAGCCCGTCCGACGGAACGCTTCAGCACCGCCATCCGGCTGCTGTCCGGACGGGCGGGGATGGAGCGCCGTTACGCCAAGGAGCTCGAACGCGCCGGCGCCTCCGCCGACGCGCCGGCACCGGACGCCGAGACGGACGCCCCGACGGTGCGCCCCGAGGAGCCGGACGCCGCGACCGAGAAGGTCGCCGCCCGGCCCGCCGGCATGCCTTCCGCCGGATCCTCCGGCGCCTCTTCCGGCCTGTCCGCCGCCCCGCCCGCGAACGGCCAGACTCCCCCCACCCAGGCCGAACGCGCCCGCCGCTCCAAGGTCCTCGCGCGCCGCCGCCGCACCACCGTGCTGCTCTTCCTCGCCTTCACCGTCGGCGCGATCGTCGCGGGCGTCGGCGGCATCGCCTTCCTGTGGGCCCCGGGCTTCCCCGCGGTGCTTCTCAGCGCCTACATCTGCTACCTGCGCGTCCAGGAGCGACGGCGGTTCGCCTTCGTCATGGACCAGCGCCGGGCCGAACTGGCCGCCCAGCGGCTCCGTGAGGGCCGCCCGCGCCCTCAGCAGGCGGCGGACCCCACGACCGTCGCCGCCCCCGCCCCCGCGGACACCGTCCGCCGTCCGGCCCCCGCCGTCGTGGCTGAGCCCGCGAGCGCCCCGGCCGCCCCGCCGACCCCCTCGCCCAGCGCGGGCCGCCGCGCCCTGGTCGAGCAGACCGACCACGCGGAGTGGGTGGACCAGCAGCGCGACCGCGGCACCGAGGGCGACGGCTGGGAGCCGGTGCCCGTCCCGCTGCCCACCTACGTCACCGCCCCCGTCGCCCCCCGCGCCGGCGACTCCGCCGACCTGGGCACCCCCGACACCTGGAGCGCCGCCCGCTCCAGCACCGCCGGCCCCGCCCTCGACCGCAAGCCGGCCGACGACCGCCGCGGCGCCCGCCCCCGCCGCCGCCCGCGCGAGCGCGGCCGCACCCCGCTGTTCGACCAGTACGCGGACGACGAGCGCCCCCGCGCCGCCAACGAGTGACCACCGCCGCCGGCCCACCACCACCGCCCTTCGGGCGCCCCCGCGCTGGTCAGCCACAGGGGGCCGCGAAGGGCGATTTTCTTCCCGGCCGGTCGGGGTGCTAGAGTTTCACTCGTTGCAAGGGCCTGTGGCGCAGTCCGGTAGCGCACCTCGTTCGCATCGAGGGGGTCAGGGGTTCAAATCCCCTCAGGTCCACAACACGACTGTTCCGGAGCAGTCATCGAAGATCCCGTCCGATCATTTTGATCGGGCGGGATCTTTTTTTTGTTCCTGGTCCGGCTCTGTCCCGTGAGTGGGCGGGGCCTGGGACGGCGGTGTGACGGCAGGGAACGTATCGGACAGGCCGCGTAGTTGGAGCGTCGCTCGAAACCAGCCGTACATATGATCGCCCCACCAACTTGCCGTGTCAGCGCGATCGAGCGCTGTGACAGAGACAGGGGGTGGCCATATGGCGCATGAGAGTGGCCCAGGAGGCTCGGACAGACTCAAGACGAACGAAGCGGGCAAGGCGGCGGCTGCGAAAGCGCTCCGGAACGACATCCGGCCGGATGTCCGCACAGCCGGCACGAAGGCGGACGAGGGGACCGCCCACGCCAGGACCGCATTGCATGGATGGTCCACAGCGACGGCTCTCAAGACGGTCCACGAGGAGTGGGACCGGCAGGTGAAGGGCCTCCAGTCGCGGCTCGCCGCCGATGAGGTGGCGCTCACCAAGACGGCGGAGGGTTTCTCCGAGTTCGACCGCCAAACCGGACAGAAGCTCGAAAACCAGCCGAGGAGCGACCTTCTTCGCCGGTTCTACGGCGCGCCACAGGCGAAGGGCGACTAGGGGACGACGAACACCATGCTGACCTATCAAGAAGTCGTCACCACGAAACTGGAGCCTCTGAACACGGCGGCCGCCAAGTGGGACGCCATGGCCGAGGCGTTCAAGAGCGTCGAGACCCACTACAAGAGCAAGGTGCGTTCGGTAGCGGAAGACGGCCGTTGGGTGGGCCTGGCCGCTGTGGCGGCGTCCGCTCGGTTCAAGGCGACACAGGAACAGCTCGTCGCGGCGCAGAAACAGGCGAAGGCGATCGCGTCGCTGCTGCGAGGCGCCCATACGCAATTCACCGTGCTGGTCAAGGCGGTGAAGGATCTGGTGGTCGATGCTCGGAAGAAGCACTTCCTCATCGACTCCCAAGGCAAGGCCACATACGACTGGGGCAGGGTCGACGCGTACGCGAGGAAGGATCCGGATTACGAGGGTTTCTGCCAGAGGACACGAGAGGCCGAGACCGCGTGGACTCAGGCGATCAAGAAGGCCGTCCGGCAGGTGGACGAAGTGGACAAGGATGTCCGACGCGCCCTGCAAGCGGCCTCCGGCATCGACCCCACGGGCAACTACTCCATGGGAGGGCACAACTTCAACAACGATGCGATGGGTGATCTCAAACTTTTCCAGAAGCGCTGGGCGGAGACATCAGCGGACACCCGTGAGTGGAGGCGCGAGGGCACGGCGTCGGCGACCGGACCCGACACCGGGTTCACCCTCGGCGGCGTCAAGTACGGCAAGGAGGGTTCGGCCAAGGCGTACGCCGATCTCGGGCATGTGACGGCCAAGGGGTCGACGACCGACGGGGAATGGCGGCTCTCCGGAGTCGCCGACGCCTACGCGGGAGCCAGGTCCACCGCGAACTGGGGATTCAGCAACTCGGGAGTGAACGGGAAGTTCGAGGGGTCCATAGGCACCAGAGGCCTGGCCGAGGCGCGTCTGGAACGCGAGCAATTCGGTCTCTATGGACGCACCGAGGCTTTCGCCGGTGAGGAGGCTTCCGCGAGCGTCAGCGCCAACCGGAAAGGTCTCAGCGGCGGCTTCAAGGCGTTCGAAGGCGCCAAGGCTTCCGGCGCCGGAGGCGCGGAGGTCGGTGGTATCGGCGTCGGTGGTACTGCCGAGGCCTGGGCCGGTTCGGGCGTGGAGGCCAAATGGACTTATGAGAAAGGGGAAGACGGCAAGTTCCACTTCGGAGGCAAGGTCGGCATCTCCCCCGGTATCGGCGGCGCCGTGGGCGTGGAGTTCACGGTCGATCCGAAGAAGGTGACCCACGCCGTCGGCAAGGCGGCGGACTTCGTGGTCGACACGGCCGGTGACGTCAAGGACGGTGCCGTCAGCCTGAAGAACGGCATCGTCGGCCTGGTCAAGTGATGTACACGTGTGAAAGGAGGGCCGACATGCCCACAACATTGCCGGTGCCGATCGAATTCAGCCTGCCGGAAGGCTGGACTCCGGCGCCTCCGGACGAGGCCGGCGCACCCGGCGTGGCCTTCGTCGCGCTTCATCCGCGACCGGACGCCGGGTTCACGGCCAACATCACCGTCGACGGCGACTTCCGTCCGGACGCGGCGACCTTGGCCGACATGGCCGACGAGGCGGTGCTGCGTCTCCGGGAGGTCGGCGAGTCGGTGGTGGTCACCAGGCGGGACGAGTTCGGTGCCGAGGCCGCGCCCGGTCTGGCCCAGCGGCTGACTCTGTCGGCCGACGCCGGTGGTGCGCGCCGTGATCTCGTGCAGAACCAGGTCTACCTGGCCATGGTGGATCCCGGCAGCCCGCACCAGCGCGCGGTGATCCGGTTCGTCCTGACGTCCACCGCGGCCCAGGAGGGTGGTGTGGCAGGCGACTTCGAGGAGTTCCTGCGCTCGATTCGCCCGGACACCAGGGCGGGGGCGTAGGGATGGCCCCGCTGTGGGACGGGTTCACCGGAACCCGGTATCCGGTCGGCGGTACCGTGCCGCTGCCCGCCGCCAAGCTTCGGGCGGCGTTGCTCGCGCTCAATGGTCCCGATGTTCCGTACGTCGTACGGGACGCCCTTCCCAAGGAGAAGGCGGACCTGGTGGCGCAGTTGCGGGTGGAGGAGCCCGCGTGGCACACCTTCTTCGCCCGGAGCCGACTGGACCGGCAGCACCGCATCCGGATGCGACTGGTACCGGAGAAGCATGAGGTGCGCACGCTCGACGAGCAATGGGAGGTGACATGGGTCGGCGACACACCCCGGATCGCCACGTCGGCGGAGTACAGCCGCGGAGCGACGACCACGGTCTCCAAACAGTGGACGTACGAGCGCGGGCCTGACGGCCGGCGGCGCAGGGTCGAGACGTTCGCTTACGACTCGCGGGAGATGAAGAACCCGCTGCGCGACACGGTCACCGGTGCCGGGTGGGTCTGGCGCGGAGTGCTCTTCAGGCTGTGACCGCCCGCCCCGCTGGTGCCGGGTGACGCCCTGCCGTCACGAAAGCGGAGAACGAGATCCCGTCCGACGGAGACGTCGGGCGGGATCTCGGCGTTTCCGGGCCCGGTCCGAGGGGTGCCCGAGGAGGTGTTCGGGCACGCCTGCCGGTTCGGCCGGCCGGACCTCTTGTGAAACCACTACGGATGAAGCACTATGTGCGGAGTGGTCAGTGACCCGTGTCGAGACGCCGCCCCGGCCGCCGCCTCGGCCGCCGGGTCGGCCATCGGATGTCGGATCGGATGCCGGTATACGTCACCCAGTGAAACGAGGCTCCCTCTTGCGCAAGCTCACCTACTTCGTCGCCTGCTCGATCGACGGGTTCATCGGCGACCCGGAGGGTGACGCGTCCTCCATGATGGCCTTCGTCGACGAGGAGTTCCTGGAGTACCTCACGGCCGAGTACCCCGAGACCGTTTCCGCCGAGGGGCGTGACCTCCTCGGGCTGGAGGGGCTGGAGAACCGGCATTTCGACACCGTCGTCCAGGGGAGGGGCAGCTATCAGATCGGCCTGGACGCCGGGTTCACCAGCCCTTACGGGCACTTGCGGGAGTACGTGGCGTCTCGGACGCTGACGGAATCGCCCGACCCGAACGTGAAGCTGCTGACCGGGGATGTCGTCGCCGCCGTCCGTGAACTCAAGGCGGAGGAGGGCGAGAAGGGCATCTGGCTCTGCGGCGGGTCGCGGATCGCCGGTGAACTCGTGGACGAGGTGGACGAACTGGTCATCAAGACCTATCCGCAGGTCTACGGTTCCGGGATGCCGATGTTCGGCTCGGGCTTCCGGGCGACGGACTTCACGCTGGAGTCGGTGCGCGTCTTCGGCAATGGCGTGCTCGTGAGGAAGTACGTCCGCAAGCGGTAGCGGCAGCGGCCGGGGCGGGGGCATCCGTCGGCGGTTGTCGTGGGTCATCGCGATCAGGCCAGCCCGGTACCGGGCTGGCCTGATCGCCTTTTCGCCGCATGGTTGAGGGGTGCCGCGAAGCGGGGCGGAGGGGTGTGTGGTCATCTCGTCCGCCGCGGTTGTGCGCCCCCGTCGCGCGGGTCGGCGCCGAGCGCCAATTGCCTTTGTGAGAACAGGATTTGGCTATCTTTTGACCGGACGCTGCGGGTAGCGTAGTGGCCAACGGCTGCTACAGCCGCCGGAACGGCCGGCCGGCCGCCGTAGGCGCCTCCGCGCACACGGCGCGGTGACCACACGACCGATGAGCCACGGTACTCGGGGGAGTATGTGCTGATGGAACGACGGATTCCGGACAGGACCGCCGGCCGACCGGAACGGCTGCCCGACCCCGTCGGCCTCCGGTCCGTCCACCTCGCCACGGTGGCGTTCTCCGGGCGGTAGCCCGGCCCTCTCACCGCCCGGGGCGTGTGCCGTCACCCCCGGCGCGTCTTCGCTTTCCGCGCCGGCGACGGCACGGCCTCTTCCGGCGTGCCCCCGACGGGTCCGCCGGCGTCCGACACCCCAGTGCTGACCTTGAACACACCGCGCCCTGCCCGGAAACGGCGGGACGCGGGAGAAAGGCCACCATGAGGTCCTTGACAGCCAACGCCCGGTCCTTCGCCGCCCATGTGGCGGAGCGAGCAGACGAGTTCCGTGCCCTGGAGGCCGGTCAACGCCCGGATGCCCTCTTCATCACCTGTTCCGACTCGCGTGTGGTGCCGTCACTGATCACCGGCGCCCGCCCCGGCGAGCTTTTCGAGCTGCGCACCGCCGGAAACGTCGTTCCCTCGTACGACGGCGAGCACCCCACCGGTGAGACGGCGACCGTCGAGTACGCGGTCCGCGTGCTGGGCGTACGCGACATCGTGGTCTGCGGCCACTCCCACTGCGGCGCCGTGCGGGCGCTCGTCGGCGGGGACGACCTGTCCGCCGTGCCGGCCGTGCGGGGCTGGCTGGAGCGGACGGTCGCGTGGCCGTGGAACGAGCCGGTGGAGGCCGGTACGCCCGACCTGGCCGAACCGGTGCAGCGGCACGCGGTCGAGCAACTGGAGCGGTTGCGCACGCACCCGTGCGTCGCCGAGCGCCTCGCCGACGGGAGGGTCGGACTGCACGCCTGGTACTACGAGGTGCACACCGGTGCGGTCAGGGAGCACCGGCCCGACGGGCGGTTCCACCTGCTGTGACGCGTTCGCCCGCCGCTCGGGCGGCCACCGTCCCCGTCCCCTCACAGCGCGAGGAAGCCGCGGTCATGCTCTCGATCCTCAAGCACCTCAAAGATCCCGTCACCCTGAGGCAGGACGTCCTGGCCTCGCTCGTCGTCTTCCTGGTGGCCCTCCCGCTGTGCGTGGGCGTGGCCGTGGCCTCCGGGGTGCCCGCCGAACTCGGTCTGATCACCGGCATCGTGGGCGGCCTGGTGGTCGGCTGCCTGCCCGGCAGTTCGCTTCAGGTGAGCGGCCCCGCGGCCGGGCTCACCGTGCTGGTCTTCGAGGCGGTCCACGCGTTCGGCCTGGGAGCGCTGGGTGCCATCGTCCTGGCCACCGGTCTGGTGCAGATCGTTCTGGGCGCCCTGCACTTCGGTCGGCTCTTCCGGGCCGTGTCGGTGGCCGTCGTGCAGGGCATGCTCGCCGGTATCGGGCTCGTCCTGCTCTTCGGCCAGCTCTACACCATGGCCGGGGCCAAGCAGCCCCGGTCCGGTGTCGACAAGATCACCGGGTTGCCGGGGCTGCTCGGCACCGTGGCGACGGACGCCGATGCCCTCACCCCGTTCCTGCTGGGCGCGGGCACGATCGCCGTCCTCGTCCTCTGGCAGAAGCTCCCGGCCAGGGCGCGGATGGTGCCCGCGCCTCTCGTGGCAGTGGCCCTCGCCACGGCCGTCAGCGCCCTGGCCGGGCTGTCCGTGGCCCACGTCGAGTTCGAGGGCATCGTCCAGGCGGTCCGGCCGCCCGGCGCCGACGGCTTCGGGGCCCTCGGCAGCCCGGCCGCGCTGGGCACCGTCCTCGCCTTCGCCCTGATCGCCTCGGCGGAGAGCCTGTTCAGCGCGGCGGCGGTGGACCGGATGCACGACGGTCCGCGCACCGAGTACGACAAGGAGCTGATGGCGCAGGGTGTGGGGAACACGGTCTGCGGCATCCTGGGAGCCCTGCCCATGACGGCCGTGATCGTGCGCAGTTCGGCCAACGTCCAGGCGGGTGCCCGCACCAGGAACGCGCGCGTCCTGCACGGTGCCTGGCTGCTGTTGTTCTCCGCGCTCCTGCCGGCCGCGGTCGGGATCATTCCGCTGGCCGCCCTGGCGGGCGTCCTCGTGCACGCCGGCTGCAAGCTCGTCCCGGCGCGGCAGATCCTGCCGCTCTGGCGGAAGCACCGGGGCGAGGCGGTGGTGCTGGCGGTCACCGCGATCGGCATCATCGTCACCAACATGTTCGAGGGCGTCCTCGTCGGCCTGCTGCTGGCGGTCGTCAAGTCCGCCTGGGAGACGTCGCAGATCCACCTCGACGTGCGGGAGTCGGCGGAGGGGCGGCTGACCGTCACGGCCGGCGGCAACGCGACGTTCCTCCGGCTGCCCCGGATGCTGGAGACGCTGGAGGCGCTCCCGGTGGACCGCCCGGTCGAACTCGACCTGTCGCAACTGCGCCACCTCGACCACGCGTGCCGCACGGTCCTGGAGGCCTGGGCCGAGCAGCGGGGCACGACGATCGAGGCTCTGACGAAGGCGTGAGTCCAGGGGCGGTCAGGGCCCGGTGGGAGCCGTCCCGCCGGGCCCCGACCGGTGCGCGAAGTGCCCTGGCGGGTTACGGCGTTGGAAGAACGCGTGGGGCCGTGGTGGCAGGAGGGGCGTTGTCAGTGGTGCCCGGCATCATCGGAGCATGACGCAGCCCACCGCAGACTCGCTGCGGGCCATCGCCCGCGCCCACCTTCCGTCCGACGTCGCCGAGCGTTGGTCGGCGCTGCTGCGGCCGAGTGCCCGGCTGGTCCCGGCGGCCGACGGGGAGGAGCCGGGTGGGGCGCTCGGCGGGCTGCCCCGGCTCCCGGACGACGTGGAGTGGCCCGAGTGGGAGGGGCGCGGGCCGCTGGCGTTCGTCGCCTCCGTGGACTGCGCGGCCCTGACCGTCGCGGCGCTGGACGTGGCCTTCCCCTCCGACGGCACGCTGAACTTCTTCTACTTCGACGGACGGGTCGACGACGGCGAGGAGTTCGTCGACCCGGGCGACCCGGAGTCCCGGCCGGGCGCCCGCGTGGTGTACGTGCCGGCCGGTACGCCCGCGGCCCCGCGGGAGGCGCCCGACGGCGCGGAGGCGTACCCGCGCGTGCCGCTGGCCGTACGGCCCGAGGTGACGGCCCCCGTCGACCCCGGCCACCCCGTGGTCGAGGCGGAGTTCGCGGGGGACCTCAGCTCCGGGGAGCCGTACTTCGAGCACCCGGTCCACGACCGGGCCTTCTGCGACGCCTTGTGGCGCCTCGGCACCGGCACCGCGCACCGGGTCGGCGGCTGGGCCGACGCGATACAGGGCCCGGTCGAGACGGAGGTGGCCTGCGGTGCGCTGGGTGTGAAGTGGAACGACCCGCGGGTGGTGGAGGAGGCCCGGGAGTGGATGCTGCTCGCCCAGTTCGACAGTGACTCCGCCGCCGACATGATGTGGGGGGACACGGGCGCGCTGTACTGGCTGATACGTCCGCGGGACCTGGCGGAGCGGCGGTTCGACCGGGCGCTGTTCACGTGGCAGTGCTGCTGAGGGGCGGTGGAGCCGGACGGTCGGGAGGGTGAGGGAGAGAAGAGCCTGAGGGGCGGGGACGGGGACCGAGGCGGCCCGCGGGTCGCCGCGCGTGGGCCACCAGGGGCCGGAGGGCCCCGTGTTAGCCTCGTGACCAGGCGTTCTCCAGTCTTCCGCACGCTTCGCGCCGAGGCGGGATCACGCCCGAGGCGTCGGCCCGGGCCGCCGACGGTCCCGACCGTTCCCTGCTGACACGCGGCCCACCGCTGCGGAGGACCACGCATGCCCGCCCTTCACGTCGCGCCCGAGGCGCGGCTCCGCCTTCTCGACGTCCTGATGTGCCCGCACTGCGGTGAGCGGCTCGTCCAGGCCGACGGATCCGTACGCTGCGCGGGCCGTCACGCGTTCGACGTCGCCCGGCAGGGTTACGTCGGCCTGCTGACCGGCAACATGCGGGCGGGCAGCGCCGACACGGCCGACATGGTGCGCGCCCGGACGGCGTTCCTCGGGTCGGGGCACTACGCCCCGCTGGCGGCGGCCCTGGCCCGGGCCGTGGCGCCGCTCTGTCCGGACGACGGCACCCTGCTCGACGCCGGCGCCGGCACCGGGTACTACCTCGCCGCCGCCCTGGACGCGCTGCCGGGCGCCGTCGGACTGGGACTCGACGCCTCGAAGTACGCGCTGCGGCAGGCGGCCCGGGCACACACCCGGGCGTGGGCGGCGACCTGGGACGTCTGGCGCCCGCTGCCGGTGCGCGGCGGGTCCGTGGACGTCGTGCTGAACGTCTTCGCGCCACGCAACGGCGAAGAGTTCCACCGTGTGCTGCGGCCCGGTGGCGCGCTCGTCGTCGTCACGCCGACCGCCCGTCACCTGGCCGGGCTACGGGAGAGCCTGGGGCTGCTCACGGTGGACGCGGACAAGGAGGACCGGCTGCGGCGGACGCTCGGCGACCGGTTCCGGGCCGAGAGCACGGAGACGCACGAGCACACCGTCACCCTGTCGGCGGAGGACGTGATGAACCTGGTGCTGATGGGCCCCAGTGCGCGGCATGTGGAGCCCGGCGAACTACGCGACCGCGTCGCCGAGTTGACGTTGCCGGTGCCGGTCACCGTCTCCTGTCTGGTGTCGGTGTACCGGGCCGGGTGACCGAAGGGCACTCACGCGTGCGGCGCGTTGTCCGCGCGGGCGGATGCCGCCACGGTGCCGCTGTGGCGTAGATCATCCGGTGATCGCCACCCGACGGATCCCCGGGTCGTGGCGTGCATGACAGGATCATGCGGTTCCTTACCAGTGAGTAATCGCAGTTTGTCCCGCCTGTCGCGCGGCACGCCCCCGAGGATCCGAATTGCGCAAGCGCCACAAGAGTGTGCTGTTCCCCGCCCTGACCGCCATGTCCCTGGCCGTCGCCGGGTGTTCGTCGTCCGGCCCGGAGGCCGCCGACAAGCCGGACGACCGGGCCGCGGCGCCGGCCGCCGCCGCACCGGCCGCACCGCAGGAACTCGCGGTCGCCGCGGCTCCCCTGGGGGCGCGCGCCGCCGCGGTCGCGCCCGGCACTCCGACGGACCGTCCGTCGGCGGCCCCCCGGCAGGAGCGGGCGCGGACGTCGACGCTCAAGGTGGCCTCCTACGACCGGACGACCGGCCGCGCCGTCATCTCCGGCGTCACGGCCACCAAGCCCGGTGGCAAGCCGGGCGCGCGGCCGAGTGACAAGCCCGGGAAGCCCGGTAACGGCCCGGCGGCCCCCGCGAAGACCGTCGCCGTCGGCGACGTCTTCGCCAGCGCGCCCACGCCGGGCGCCCCGAACGGCGTCCTCGCCAAGGTGACGAAGGTGGTCGGGACCACGGACAAGGGCCTGGAGGTGCGCACCGCGCCCGCCACCCTCCCCGCGCTCCTCGGCGACGCCAAGGCGAACGGCACCGTGGCCGTCGACCCGTCCGCCGTCCAGGTGAAGCCGCTGGTGCCGGGCGTCAAGGTGTCCTGGGCCAAGCGCGGCAACCTCCGCTTCGGGCCGCAGGGCGCGAAGCTGCCCCTCGGCAACCTGCGCGTGGACGTGTCCACCGCCGTCGCCACCGCCAAGGGTGCCCCCGCCTCGGCCAAGGCGTCGGTCGACGGCTTCGTGCAACTGGCCCCCGAGGTCGACTTCTCCTACGACGGCCGGGGCACCGACGGCCGCGCGCCCGGTACGGCGTCCCTCGCCCTGGCCGGTGACTGGTCGGCGCAGTGGGAGCTGAAGGGCCGGGCCGCCGCGTCGACGGAGGGCAAGCCGCTGCGCCTGCCGTTCGCCAAGCTGCACGCCGCCCCCGTCGTCCAGGTCGGGCCCGTCCCGGTCGTCGTCAACGCCGACCTCACCTGCTACCTCCAGGTGGACGCCGACGGGAAGATCACCGTCGATGTGAAGCAGGACGTCAAGGGCGACTTCCGGGTCGGCGGCTCGTACAGCCGGGCCAAGGGCTGGGCACCCGTCAGCAAGACGGCCATGAAGGGTTCGCCGGTGCGCGCCACGGTCGCGGCCGGGGGCCGGGTGCGCGCCGCGCTGGGCGCGGAGGCGTCCGTCGGGCTGTACGGCACCGTCGGCGTGACGGGCGACCTGTCGCCGTACCTGCGGGCCGAGGGCGAGGTCGCCGCCAAGGCGTCGAGCGACGGGAAGAAGTCGCTGAAGGGCAAGTGGGGGGCGTTCGGCGGCGTCGACCTCAACGGCGCGCTCCAGCTTCAGTTGAGGATCTTCGGCACGCCGGTGTTCGAGCGGAAGCTGCCGTTGCCGGGGCTGCACCGGGAGTGGAAGCTCGCCGGGTCGAAGGGCTGACCCGGGTGGGGCCGGGGGGTGTGCCCCCGGCCCCAGCCCCACCCCCAGGGGGCACTCCCGGCGGGCTATGCCAGCCGCGCCGCCACCTTCCTGGCCACCGCGACCACGTCGCCCGACGGTTTCGCCGGGGACGCGGGCCGCTTGCGCGTCCAGCCGTCCTCCAGGGCGTACCAGTCGATCGGCTTGGGCTTCCGCCGCGCCGTGAGCGCCGCCTCCAGCTCCGTGAAGTACGTCGTCCAGCGCAGTTGGTACAGGCCGCCGACCAGTCCCGCCCACTCACGGTTGGCGTAGTCGTGCAGCTTGCCGCCGTCCGCCGAGGCGCGCGGTCCCCAGACGGTGAGCAGGGAGACGGCGTCGTGCTCCAGCCGGTCGCGTTCGGCGGCCGTGGCGCCCCAGGCGCGGGCCTCGGCGATCCAGCGGCCCAGCAGGTGGCGTTCGCTGGTGGTGACGATCTCCTCCAGGAGCGTCATCCAGTCCAGCCACTGCCGGGTCAGGGACCGGAAGCGGGCCCGGTCGCCGGCGTCGTAGGCGGCCTTGATCCGGGGGAGCAGCAGCCGGCTGCGGTTGCTGACGCACTGCCGGGCGACGTCCATCAGGTCGTACCGGTACGCGGAGCTGCCGCGCAGCGCGGGGGCGACGGCGAGCAGCGCGGGCAGGGCCTCGTCGAAGGCGGCGGCGTCGTAGCGCAACTGCCGCGGGGACCAGGCGGCGGCACGGTTGACGGCCAGGTCCGGGCGGGCACCGAAGAGGCCGTCGGCCGCCTCGCTCCAGCCGTCGCCGCGCGTGGTGCCGTAGGCGGTGCGGCGCAGGACGTCCCAGGCGCGGCGGGCGTTCGCGTCGGCGGCGCCGTACCGCTGGACGGGCCAGCGGGCGAACCAGTCCTTCAGGTCCACGCGGCCCTCGGTCCAGGCCAGGTCGGAGAAGAGGGCGAACGCGGCGGGGTTGTTGTCGGCCGCCTCCGGCATCAGCGCGATGCCGCGCAGCGCGCTGCCCTTCTTGGTGCGCCAGTGGTGGAAGAGGGAGACCCAGTCCTGGGTGTTGGCGCCCATCGCCGTGTGGCCGCCGAAGTTCCAGATGGTGCCGAACGCGTACGGCGTGCCGCCCCAGTCCTTCTCGCGGTCGGTGACGCGCGGGTAGTGGTCCGGGATGCCGTCGAGGACGAGCATCCGGGAGCGGTCGACCGCGTCGAGGATCTCCCGCCGGGGGTTGGTCTGCCAGCCGAGGATGGCCCAGGTGGCGCCGGGGTGCGCGGTGCGCAGCGCCTTCTCGACGGCCTTCGCCGCGGCGCCGACGGGGACGGGCCCCGGGGTGCCGCCCTCGTGCAGCAGGTCGATCTTGTACATCGAGGAGGCGCCGTAGAGGTCCTGCTGCACCCGGTAGTACGTGCGGGCGACGCGGGCGAAGTGGGCGGTGCGCGGGTCGAGCCAGTCGGGCCGGGGGAAACCGGCCCAGTCGCCCTGCGGGACGGTGCGGGCGCCCTTGTTGCGGCGGGTGAAGCCGGGCGGGACGGTGCCGGCGTACCCCGGGAGGACGGGGGTGATGCCGAGCTCGCGCAGCCGGCGGACGATCCGCTGCGCCAGGGCGGTCCGGCGGTCGAGCAGGGCGCGGGAGAGCGGGCCCCCGAAGGCGCTCATGTTCTGCATGAGCCACCAGGGCTGGTGGGCGGGGCCGGGAACCCAATTCCGGCATTCCGCGTCGGTGTAACCGTGTTCGATGAACGTTCGACGGTAGACCTCGTCGGCGCCCGCGTAGACCAGCACCTCGTTGTAGCCGTGCAGCGCGAGGACGTCGATTTCGCGTTCCCAGTAGGCCCAGTCCCGGTAGGGGCCGGTGTACCCGTCGTTCGTATCGTTGAGGGCGAAGCGGTGGCGGACGTTCGCCTCGGCGGCGACGCCGCCCCGGACCGCGGGGAGCGTGGCGGGCAGGGCCGTCCGCTCGCCGGCCCAGGAGACGTGCGCGTGGGCGACGTCCCGCAGGTAGCGGTGGAAGCCCGTGAGCTGGACGGCCGGCGTGCTGCCCTCGACGAGGATGTGCCCGGCCCGGCCGGTGACCCGGTAGACGTCCTTGCCGGCGTGGCGGGGGACCGTGCGGAAGGCGACCTGGCGGTGGTGGCGGGGGAGCAGCCGGGCCAGGGCCGCGGCGGCGGCGCCGTCGCCGCCCGTACCGGCGCTCCGGTCGGCGTCCGCACCGGCGGCGGCCGACGCGTCCGGTCTCTCCGGAACGGGCGGGACGTGGGGGGCTCCCGGGGCGCCGGGGGGTGGCTGGGCGGATGCCGCGGCGTCCGCCGGGGAGGCGCCGAAGGCGCCGAGCGCGGCGGAGCCGGCCAGGGCGCCGAGGACCGAGCGACGGGCGATGTGCATGAGTGACCTCCGAGGCAGCAGCGGCTACCGGCCTGGACCACTTGAGCGCCGAGATCCTATGAGCCCACGACTGCCGAACGTCAAGAGTGCCCTGGGCGAATCGGTCACACCGGTAACATTTACCTCGAACAACCTCTTTCGGGTCGGTGGTGCATCGCCCGTTCGGCGTCTTCCGGTCGCCTCGGTTGCCCTCGCGGCCCCGGTCGGCCTGGGTATGTCGACGGTTTCGCCCGTCTCGGCGGCTTCCTCCGTGGCATCCGTTGGGTCTGTGACCTCTGTTATGCCTGTGACCTCCGTTGCGCAGGAGCGGTCCATACCGTCCGGTCGGTCTGTTCCGCCGTCCCTTCTGCCACCCCTCCCGCCGCCCCTTCAGCCATCGCCTCCACCGCCGTCCCCGAGGGCCCTTCCGTCCCCGGGCCCCCTCCCGTACCCGAGGAATGCCGTGCGACGACCCGGTGCCGTCCCCGGCATCCTCACCCTCCTCGCCACGGGCCTGTCCGGCGGGCTGCTCACCGGCTGCGCCGAGCCCGGCGGGCTGGAGGTGAGCGGTCCGGCGCGGACGCCGGTCCCGGTCGCGCTGCCCGTGCACGTCAGCGAGGGGCCCGGCCGGCCGGGAGTGAGCCGTCCGGCGACGTTCGAGGTCGCGGGGGTCGTACGGCTCGCCCGACTGCGCTGGCGGTCCTGGGGCGGGCCGGTCGCCGAGGCGGCGGGCACGGTCACCGGTCCGTGGTGCGCGCCGGCCTGCGGGGACCGGCCGCGCGGGGCCCGCGTCCGGTTCTCCGGGCGCGTAGGGCAGGATCGTCACTCCTACTACAGCCGGGTCTCCGTCCTCGTCGACGGGCTCCCGGGCGGGCAGCACAGCGAGCTGCGTGATCTGCGGCTCTTCGTGCCGGGGCGTTAGCCGCCGGCGTCGGCCGTCGAGGAGCCTGGACCATGGGACTGCGAACGAAGATCGGCGCGGCGATCACCGTCACCGCCGCGCTCGTCGCCGTCCTCATCGGGTTCGTCGTGCACCACCGCACCGGCGTCAACCAACTGGCGACGGCCCGCGAGACGATCGAGGCCCGGCTGACCTCGGCCGTCGAGGACCACGCCGCGGGCCTCGACCGGCCGCACACGCTCGTCAATCCCGACGGCGTCCCGGCCCCCCTGCGCGAGGCGGCGGAGAACGGCGAACGCGCCACCTACCTGGACCGGAGCGGCCGGGAACCGATGCTGTGGGCGGCCACCCGGCTCGGCGACGACATGATCGTCCTGAAGCGGCCCTACCGCCGTGAGACCCGCAACCTGGAGGACCTCGACGACGTCCTCTGGGCGGCCGGCGGGCTGGGCACCGCGTTCTCCGGGATCGTCGGCGTCGGCCTGGCGACGTTCGCCGGACGCCGGCTGAACGCCTCGGCCCGCATCGCGGAGCGCATCGCCGAAGGCGACCTCACGGCCCGGCTCCGGCCCCGCGGCGGCAAGGACGAGATCGCCCGGCTGACCATCGCCGTCAACACCATGGCCGACGCGCTCGCCGCCCGCCTCCAGGCCGAGCGTGAGGTGACCGCCAACATCGCGCACGAACTGCGCACCCCGGTCGCCGGTCTGGTCGCCGCGGCGGCCCTGCTGCCGCCCGGCCGGCCCGCCGAGATGGTCCGGGAGCGGGCGCGGCGGGTGCACACCCTCATGGAGGACGTCCTGGAGGTGGCCCGGCTGGACGCGGACACCGAACGGGTGGAGACCGACGTCCGCGCCCTCGGCGACCTCACCCGGCGCGCGGCCGGCGCGGCGGCCGGGCCGGGCGGTACGGCGGCCGAGGTGCGGGTGGTGCGCGACTGCCTGGTGGAGACGGACGCGCGGCGCGTCGAACGGATACTGACCAACCTCGTCACCAACGCCTACCGGCACGGCGCCGAGCCCGTCGTCGCCGAAGTGGACGGCGGCGTCATCCGCGTCCGCGACGCCGGCCCCGGTTTCCCCGAGCCGCTGCTGGCCCACGGGCCGCAGCGGTTCCGCACGGACTCCGGCGCGGGGCTCGGCCTCGGGCTGACGATCGCGGCGGGGCAGGCGCGGGTGCTGGGCGCTCCGCTGACCTTCGCGAACCCGCCGGGGGGCGGGGCGGAGGCGGTGCTCGACCTGCGGGGGGCGGTGCGGGGGGCCGTACCGCCGGAACCGGAAGCGGAACCTTCGGAGCGGGGGCGGGGACCGGAGTCCGGGCCGCCGGACTGACGCTTCGGCGGGTCGGCGGGTCGGCGGGTCGGCGGGTCGGCGGGTCGGTGCTTAGGCGCTTCGGTGTTTCGGCGTTTTCGCGCTCCGAGGCTTACGGCGGTGGCGGTGAGCGGTGGTCGCCCTTGGGGTCGGGGATCCACGCCCGGGGGATCAGGCCCCGGGGATCAGACCGCGGAGATCAGGCCCGGGGATCAGGCCTCGGCCCCGGCGACCCCGACGGGCGAGGGCAGGGGCCCCTGCGAGAGCGGCTTGGTCAGGCAGCGGCTCTGCTCGTATTCCCGGTAGATCCCGAACTTCCGCTCCGCCGGCACGTACCCGCTCGACGCGTAGAGCGCGATCGCCTCCGGCTGCGCGGTGCCGGTCTCCAGGACCATCCGCGTCCGGCCCGCCGCCCGCGCGTCCTCCTCCAGCAGCGCGAGGATCCGCCGCGCCAGCCCGCGCCCCCGCGCGGCCGGCACCACGTACATCCGCTTGAGCTCGGCGTCGCCGTCCGCGTACCCCTCCGCGTTGCGGTCCTGTGCGCGCCAGCCGCCGGAGGCCACGGGCGTCCCGTCGTCCTCGTACGCGATGAGATAAAGGCCACGCGGCGGGGCGAAGTGCGCGGGCTCCAGCGGGGTGAGGTCGCCCTCGTCGCCGTAGCGCGCCTGGTACTCGAGCTGCACTTCGTCGCTGAGTCTCACGGCGTCCGGATGGTCGAAGGACACAGGCAGAATCCGCATCCCGCGATCGTACGATCACCTGACCGGACGCGACAGGGGCGCCCGCAAAGTCGGTATCGTTCCGGAATGCTCACTGTGACTTCCGTAAACGTGAACGGTCTGCGGGCCGCCGCCAAGAAGGGCTTCGTGGAGTGGCTGGCGGCGACCGACGCCGACGTCGTGTGCCTCCAGGAGGTCCGCGCCGAGCCGCAGCAGCTTCCGGACGAGGTCCGCGGCCCCGAGGGCTGGCACGCCTTCCACGCCCCCGCGGCGGCCAAGGGCCGGGCCGGCGTCTCCGTCTACTCCCGGCGCGCGCCCGACGCGGTACGGGTCGGGTTCGGCTCCGCCGAGTTCGACGGCAGCGGGCGCTACCTGGAGATCGACCTGCCCGGCGTCACCGTCGCCAGCCTCTACCTGCCCTCGGGCGAGGTCGGTACCGAGCGCCAGGACGAGAAGGAGCGCTTCATGGACGCGTTCCTCCCCTACCTGGTGTCCCTGAAGGGCCGCGCGGCGGCGGACGGCCGCGAGGTCCTCGTCTGCGGCGACTGGAACATCGCCCACCAGGAGGCCGACCTCAAGAACTGGAAGGCCAACCGGAAGAGCGCCGGCTTCCTCCCCGAGGAGCGCGCCTGGCTCACCAAGGTCTTCGAGGAGTACGTCGACGTCGTCCGCGCCCAGCACCCCGACGTCGCCGGTCCCTACTCCTGGTGGTCCTACCGCGGCCGTGCCTTCGACAACGACTCCGGCTGGCGCATCGACTACCACGTCGCGACGCCCGGGCTCGCGGAGCGCGTCCTGAAGGCACACGTCGAGCGGGCGGCTTCGCACGCGGAGCGGTGGAGCGATCATGCACCGGTGACGGTGGTGTACGGGGAGTAGCGGGAACGGGGCCGCCCCGCGCAGGAACGGGGCCGCCCCGAGCAGGGGAGGGAGCGCGGCCCGCCGGTGCGGCCCCGCCCCGGGGCTACGCGGCGGTACGCGGCTGAAGCGCTCCTGTGACCTCCTCTCTCGGAATTCGCTCGGCCGGGAGTCGGCTTCGCAGGGGACGGAGCGCGGCTGCTTCGCTGCGGTGTGCGGCTCCCGCGGACGTTCAGGTGGATGTCGTGTCGCGGTGAGCCGCGTTCTTCTCGGCGGCGGCTGCCGGCGGGGGCGCCTGGGTCCACGCTTCCGCGTTCGCTCTTATGTGGCGGTCCATCGCCATGGAGACCTCCGCGTCGACCACCGACTGCGCGACCGGGCGCAGTCGTTCCAGGGTGCGGGCGATGCGGTCGGCCTCGGGGTGCGGGAGCGGGGTGCCGGTGGCGGCGTGGGTGAGGGCGGGGTCGAGGACGTGGGTGCGGATGAGGGCCGTGAAGATTCCGGCCAGCGCGTCGGCGTGGGTGCGGACGTGGCGGGCCGCCTCCAGGACGGCGGACAACGGGATGCCCGCGCGGACGAGTTCGGTGGACGCCTCCAGGAGGCGGCGGCTGACGTGGACGAACTCCTCGCCGTCCACGGCGAGATACCCGATGTCGAGGGCGGCGGCGAGGTTCTCGGGCGTGACCTGGCCCGCGAAGGTGTCCGCCAGTTGTTCCGCGCCCAGGCGGACCGGGGTCTCCCGTGACCACGGGGTGGACAGGACGCCGTCGAGACCGAGGATCCCGGCCACGTCCCGGCCGCCCTCGAAGGCGGCCAGCAGGTCCGCGATGCCGCCCAGGGTGTGGCCGCGCTCCAGGAGGGCGGCGATGGTGCGGAGGCGGGCGAGGTGGGTGTCGTCGTACCAGGCCAGGCGGCCTTCGCGGCGTGGGGGCGGGAGGAGTTTGCGTTCCCGGTAGAAGCGGAGGGTCCGGACGGGGACGCCGGCTTCCCGGGCCAGTTCCGCCATGCGGTACTCGCGCTTGCCGGTGGTGCTCGCCGGGCCGTCCGGGGTGCCCGGCTCGTCGGGCTCTTCGGTGGTCACGCGGGCAGCGTAGGGGGTGGCCGGGGGCGGGGTGCCCCTCGGCCGTCCTTTCGCGGTCTCCGACGGGGGCGAGGCGCCGCGCCGCGGAGTGCGCCGGCCAGGCGGTCGGCGGGTGGGTGCGACCGGCGGTAACTTCCTTGCGCCGCACCCCTACCGCTCGGTACGCCCCGCCCCTACGCTCGCACCGTGCCAGCAATCACTGGCGCGATGCGGAGTGATCCGGGAGGCAGGGCATGGCCGAGCATGTGCGCGTGGCGGTGATCGGGTCCGGGTTCGGGGGGCTGGGGGCGGCCGTACGGCTTCGGCGGGAGGGCGTGACGGACTTCGTCGTGCTGGAGCGGGCCGGGGCGATCGGCGGGACGTGGCGGGACAACACCTATCCGGGCTGCGCCTGCGATGTCCCCTCGCACCTCTACTCGTTCTCCTTCGCGCCCAACCCCGAGTGGCCCCGCAACTTCTCCGGCCGGCCGCACATCCAGGCGTACCTGGAGCGGCTCACCGACACCTTCGGGCTCCGGCCGCACCTCCGGCTGAACTCGGAGGTGACGGCGGCCCGGTGGGACGCCGAGGCGATGCGCTGGGAGCTGGAGACCGGCTCAGGACCGTACACCGCCGACGTCCTCGTCTCCGCCACCGGGCCGCTCTCCGACCCGCGACTGCCCGGCGTGCCCGGCCTGGAGTCGTTCCCCGGGCCCGTCTTCCACTCCGCCCGCTGGGACCACGGCGTGGACCTGCGCGGCAAGCGCGTCGCGGTCGTCGGTACCGGGGCGTCGGCCGCCCAGATCGTCCCCGCGATACAGCCGGACGTCTCCCGGCTCACCCTCTTCCAGCGCACTCCGGCCTGGGTCCTGCCCCGCGCGGACCGGCGCATCACGGGGGCCGAGCGCTGGCTGCACAGCCGGGTGCCGGTGACGCGTGCCGTCCGGCGCGGACTGCTGTGGGGGCTGCGGGAGTTGCAGGTGGGGGCGTTCACCAAGCGGCCCGAGCGGCTCGGCGTGGTGGAGGCGCTGGCCAAGGCCCATCTGCGCCGTTCCGTGAAGGACCCGGAGCTGCGCGCCCGGCTCACCCCCGACTACCGCATCGGCTGCAAGCGCATCCTGCTGTCCAACGACTACCTCCCGGCGCTGACCAGGCCGAACGTCGACGTCGTGGCGTCCGGACTGAGCGAGGTGCGCGGCTCGGAACTGGTCGCCGCCGACGGGACGCGGGCGGAGGCCGACGTCCTGGTCTTCGGAACCGGGTTCCGGGTGACCGACATGCCGATCGCCCGGCGGATCACCGGCGCCGACGGGAGGACCCTCGCCGAGGAGTGGAAGGACGGCATGGCCGCGCTGCGCGGCACCACCACCGCGGGATTCCCCAACCTCCTCTTCATCATCGGCCCCAACACCGGCCTGGGGAACAGCTCGATGGTGCTCATCATCGAGTCGCAGCTCAACTACCTGGCCGACTACCTGCGTCAACTCGACGTGCTCGGCGGGCGGACCGCGCTCGTCGCCCGTCCCTCCGCCGTCAACGCCTGGAATCGCGGCCTCCGGCGGCGGATGGAACGGACCGTGTGGAACACCGGCGGGTGCGACAGTTGGTACCTCGACTCCCAGGGCCGTAACACCACCGCCTGGCCGGGGACGACGACCGAGTTCCGGCGGGCCACACGGCGGGTGGACCTCCAGGAGTACCAGGTACTGCGGGAACCCCGACGGCGCCGTACGGGCGGCGCGGCGCCCACCGTCGCCCAGGCGGTGGCACGATGAGCGCGGCCCGTGGGAAGGGGCTCGCCGGGCGGGTCGCCGTCGTCACCGGCGCGGCCCGTGGTGTGGGCGAGCTGCTGGCCCGCAAGCTGTCGGCGCGCGGCGTCCGGCTCGCTCTCGTCGGGCTGGAGCCGGACGAACTCCGGCGGGTCGCCCGCACCTTGCGGACGGAGGCCGCCTCCTGGCACGCCGACGTCACCGACCAGGAGGCGATGGAACAGGTCGCCGAGGAGGTCGGCGCACGCTTCGGGCGCACCGACATCGTGGTCGCCAACGCCGGTGTCGCCGGCGGCGGTCCGCTGGACCGCTGCGACTTCGCCGTCTGGCGGCGGATCGTCGAGGTCAACCTGATCGGCTCCGCCGTCACCGGCCGCGCCTTCCTCCCCGCCCTCGTCGAGAGCCGCGGCTACCTGCTCCAGATCGCCTCGTTCGCCGCCCTCGCGCCCGCACCGATGATGACCGCGTACTGCGCGTCCAAGGCGGGTGTGGAGGCGTACGCGCACGGGCTGCGCGCCGAGGTCGGGCACCGGGGCGTCCGCGTCGGCGTGGGTTATCTGAGCTGGACGGACACCGACATGGTGCGGGGTGCCGACGAGAACGACGTGATGCGGGAGATGCGACAGCGGCTGCCGTGGCCGGCGAACCGGACGTACCCCCTCGAACCGGCCGTGGAACGGCTCGTGGCGGGGATCGAGCGGCGCTCGGCGCACGTGTACGCCCAAGGATGGCTGCGGGCCGCCCAGCCCGTACGGGCGCTGCTGCCCGCGCTGACCGCTCTCGGCGGGCGGCGGGAGATGCGGCGGTTCGGACCTCGGCTCACCTCCGGGGAGGCGCCGGGGTTGCTGGGGGCCGGTGGGGTCGCCGATGCCCGGGGGAGGGCACGCGGGGCGGCGAGTACGGAGCGTCACTGATCGAAATGCGGGGTTCGTCGGGTCGTGTGAGGCTGGTCCCGGTTCGATCGGTTTGATCTCCCCGAGGAGTGAACTCGCATGGGTATGAAGGACGAGATGCAGGGCAAGGCCCAGAAGGCCAAGGAAAAGATGCAGCAGGCGAAGGAGCAGGCCCAGCAGCGGGGGCAGCAGGGGCAGGACCGGCTGCGGGAGAAGGGGGAGCAGGGGCGGCAGGCTTCCCTCGACGACATCCGCGATGAGATCGACGACCGCTGACGGCGGGGTCGGTTGAGCTGACCTTGCTCGTGTGAGGGCGCGCCCTGGGTGTCAGGGTGCGCCCTTCGGGTGTGTTCCCCAGCCCCGCCCCTTCCCGTTTCTTGCGGGGGCTGAGCCCCCGCACCCCCGAAGCACGCTTCGCGCGCTGCCCTCAAACGCCGGACGGGCTGAAGGGGGCCGGTGTCCTCAAACGCCGGACGGGCTAACTCCGTGGCGGGAGTTCGGGGCGGGAGCGGTCCGGGACGTTGCCGTAGTCCGGAGGGGTCGTCGCGCCGTGGCGTTCCAGGAGGTCCAGGGCCAGGCGGACGGCGTCGTCGAGTTGCTTGTGGCGGCCCTCGGCCCAGTCCAGCGGGGTGCGGTCGACCTCGACGTCCGGTTCGACGCCGTGGTTCTCGACGCCCCAGCCGTACGCGTCGAACCAGGCCGCGTTCATCGGCACCGTGATCGCCGTCCCGTCGCCGAGCCGGTGCCGGCCGGTCATGCCGATGACGCCGCCCCAGGTGCGCAGGCCCACGACCGGACCGATGCCCTGGAGCTTGAACGCGGCGGTGATCATGTCGCCGTCGGAGGACGTCATCTCGTCGGCGATGGCGACGATCGGGCCGCGCGGCGCGTTGGAGGCGTAGCTCACGGGCTGCGCGCCGCGGGTGAGGTCCCAGCCGATGATGGTCCGGGTGAGCTTCTCCACCACCAGTTCGCTGATGTTGCCGCCCGCGTTGCCGCGTACGTCCACGATGAGGGCGGGCCGGGACATCTCCATCCGCAGGTCCCGGTTGAACTGGGCCCAGCCGGAGCCGCCCATGTCGGGGATGTGCAGGTAGCCGCACTTGCCGCCGCTCAGCTCGCGGACGACCGCGCGGCGCTTGGCCACCCAGTCCTGGTAGCGCAGCGGGCGTTCGTCGACCAGGGGGACCACGGCCACCCGACGGGCCGGTCCTTCGCCTTCCGCGGGGACGAAGGTGAGCTCGACGGTGGTCCCGCCGGCGGCGGCCAGCAGCGGGTACGGGCCGGCGACCGGATCGACCGGGCGGCCGTCCACATGGGTGAGGACGGCGCCCTCCCGGATGCCGGAACCGGCCAGCGGCGAACGGGCCTTGGAGTCCGACGAGTCGCCGGGCAGGATGCGGCGCACGGCCCAGCGGCCGTCCTTGAGGCGGGCGAGGTTGGCGCCGAGCAGGCCGATGGCGCGCTGGTAGTGCGGCGGGCCCTCGTTGCGGCGGGAGCCGATGACGTAGGCGTGGGAGGTGCCGAGTTCGCCCATGACCTCGCGGAGGAGGTCGGCGAAGTCGTCGGGGGAGGCGACGCGTTCGACCAGCGGGCGGTACTGCTCCAGGATCGCGTCCCAGTCGACGCCGCCCATGCCGGGCTCCCAGAAGTAGGCCCGGACGATCCGGCCGGCCTCCGCGTACGCCTGCCGCCACTCGGCGGCCGGGTCCACCTCGTGCAGGATGCGGCGCATGTCGATGTGGACGACGGAGTCGGCGTCGCCGCCTTCCGTCGCGGGTGCCGCCCGCAGCTCGCCCTCGTCGTTGACGACGAGCCGGGTGCCGTCGCCGCTGACCTCGAACCAGTCCAGGGACGCGGTGAGTTCGGTGCGCTTGGCCTT
Organism: Streptomyces sp. NPDC052910; assembly: GCF_055585605.1. Classification (NCBI taxonomy): domain Bacteria; kingdom Bacillati; phylum Actinomycetota; class Actinomycetes; order Kitasatosporales; family Streptomycetaceae; genus Streptomyces; species Streptomyces sp. NPDC052910. The sequence continues at coordinate 202,684 of NZ_JBVJJR010000005.1, read as the reverse complement.
GCACAGGTCGAAGTGTTCGAGCGTGGGGCGGCCCGAGGTGTCGGCGGGGTTGGCGAAGGTCTCGCCGAGCGCGCCGGAGATGGGCCAGCGCAGCCACACCAGGCCCCCGCCGTAGACCGGGCGGAGGTGTGAGTACTTGGAGGCGGCGACGGGGAACGGTGTCACCCGGCTTTCCAGCCCCTCCGTCTCCACGGTCACCGTGCCCCCGCCGTCGGTGGCTTCCGTGTCCAGCCCGCCCCCGGCCGGCCGGCCCTCCGCCGTCAGGGCGAACGGTGAGGGGGTCGCCGAGGAGAGCGGGACGAGGTAGGGGCGGCAGCCCAGCGGGAACGACAGGTCGCCGGTGTGCACGTCGTACACCGGGTCGAAGCCGCGCCAGGAGAGGAAGGCGAGGTAGCGGCCGTCGCTGGTGAAGACCGGCTGCTCGTCCTCGAAGCGGCCGTTGGTGACGTCCACGACCATCCGGTCGGAGAGGCGGGCGATCCTGATTTGGCGCAGGGAGCGGCCGACGCCCGGATGCGACCAGGCCAGCCAGTCGGAGTCGGGGGAGAACGCCAGGTCGCGGACCGGGCCGTTGTCGGAGCGGACGAGCTCGCTGACCTCCGAAGAGCCCTCTTCCCCCTCCGCTGACGTGTCCACCAGCAGCAGCCGCCCGTCGTGCGCGGCGATCGCCAGCCGCGAGCCGTCCGGTGACGCCAGCGTCTCGTGCACCCGCCCGATCCGTCCCGCCGCCAGCCGCCGGTGCTCCGCCGAGCCCGCCGCGCCGGGCAGCCGGGCGATCTCGACGGCGTCCTCGCCCTCCGCGTCGGTGATGTACGCGACCCGGCCCGTCGAGCCCAGCATCTCGGGCAGCCGGACGCGGACGCCCGGGGTGTCGGCGATGGCCCGCGCCGGGCCGTCGCGGTGGGTGAGCCAGTAGAGGCTGCCGCGTACCTGGACGGCGCTGGCCCGGCCCGTGGTGTCGACGGCCAGCCCGTCGACGTGCGAGGCGGCCTGCACCTGGTACGTGCGCCGCCCGGCGCGCGGCCCGCCGAGCCGGAGGTCCAGCCGGCGGGGGACGGCGTCCGGAGCGAGGTCGTCCACCAGCCACAGGTCGCCCCCGCACTGGTAGACGACCCGGCTGCCGTCGGTGGAGGCGTGCCGGGCGTAGAAGTCGGCGTGGTCGGTGTGGCGGTGGAGGCCGGTGCCGTCGGGGCGGCAGGAGTAGAGGTTGCCGACGCCCTCGTGGTCGGAGAGGAACGCGATCCGGTCACCGACGAACATCACCGCGTCCAGATGCCCGTTCAGGTCCGGCACCAGCCGCTTGTCCATCAGCCACAGGCGTCCCGTGGCGCCGCCGCGGTAGCGCTTCCAGGAGGCCGGCTCGTGTGGCGGCTTGCCGGTGAGCAGCAGGGTCTCGCCGGGCGCGGCACCGGGACCGTGTCCGCCGCGCATCGCGATGTCGGACACCGGGCCCCACGGCAGGCGCAGGCCCGGGCTGCCGTCGGTGGGCAGCCGGTAGGCCCAGGAGAAGTAGGAGAAGGGCTGGCCGTGGGAGGAGACGGCGAGGATGTCGCTGGTGCCGTCCCGGTGCGGCGGCGTCCAGCCGCAGACCCGGGCGTCGGTACTGCCCCAGTAGGTCAGCCGGCGGGCCGGGCCGCCGTCGACCGGGACGAGGTGGACCTCCGGGTCGAGGCTGCGCCAACTGGTGAAGGCGATCCGGGTGCCGTCGGGGGAGAACCGCGGGTGGCCCAGCCGTGTGCGGTCGACGGTCAGCCGCCACGCGCGGTCCTTGCCGCCGTCCGCCCCCGGCAGCGGGGACAGCCACAGGTCGTCCTCCGCGACGAAGCAGAGCAGATCGCCGTGGAGATGGGGGTACCTCAGGTAGGCATCGCTCACCACTTCATGGTTTCCACCGTTCGGCCCACCGGCAACCCGGGCCGTGACACGCGCCACGCGTGACGCATACCACTGTCGAAACGGCGTCGTTTCGCTAAGGGCGGTCGTACGCTCGTACGGTACGAAACGGTTTCGTTCAGTTGAGCCGTTCCGTTGGGATGTTCGGTCGAGACCCGATGAGAGGAGGTGCGGCATGCCCGAGGAACCCGCGGCGCCGCCGGCCCGCCGCACCCGGCTCACGCCGGAGCGCGAGGCGGAGCTCTACGAGGCCGTGCTCGCGATCCTGCGCGAGGTCGGTTACGAAGCCCTGACCATGGACGCCGTGGCGGCCCGCACCCGGTCAAGCAAGGCCACCCTCTACCGCCAGTGGAAGGGCAAGCCGGAGCTGGTCGCGAGCGCGCTGCGGCACACCAAGCCGCTCAGGGTCGACGACATCGACACCGGGACCCTGCGCGGTGATCTGCTGGCCCTGACGGCCTGCGCCGACCCCGCGCGGATGGAGCGGGACGCGGCCCTCATGCGGGGCCTCGGACACGCCGCCCACAGCAACCCCGACCTCCACCGCGCCCTGCGGGAACTGCTGGTCGAACCCGAGAAGGCGGCCCTCCGGCGGCTGCTGGACCGGGCCGTGGAACGCGGTGAGATCTCCCCGGACGCCCCCGCGACGGAGTTCGTCGCGCACACCGTGCTCGGCGCCTTCGTCACCCGCCCGCTGATCGAGGACCGGCCGGCGGACGCCGCCTACCTCGCCCGCTTCATCGACGCCGTGGTGCTCCCCGCCCTCGGCCGCTGAGCTCCGGCTCGTATCCCCCCACGCCCGCGGTCCCCACCGCGAACAACCCCATACCTCCCCACCGATCCACCTGACGCGCCGCTCTCGTCGTCGGGCTGGTTCCCCACTGCCAGTTGCTCGTTTCTCCGACCCGACGGGAGCAGAACTCCTCGTGGCCACCTTCCTGTACCGACTCGGCAGAGTCGCCTTCCGGCGCCGCTGGTACGTCGCCCTCACATGGGTGCTGCTGCTCGGCCTCGCCGGCGCCGGCGCCGCCACCGCGTCCAAAGCCACCGACGACAGCTTCTCCATACCCGGCACGGAGGCGCAGAGCGCCTTCGACCTGCTGGCCGAGCGTTACCCCGGCAAGAAGGCCGACGCCGCCTCCGCGCGCGTCGTCTTCCAGGCCCCCGACGGCCGGAAGATCACCGAGCCGAAGAACAAGGCGGCCGTCGAGAAGGTCGTCGGCGAGCTGGCCGGCCCCCAGGTCGCGTCGGCGCCCAGCCCGTTCCAGGCGCACACCGTGAGCAAGGACGGCAGCACGGCCTATGTGCTGGTGACCTACAAGGAAGCCTCCAACAAGCTCACCGACGCCTCCCGCGACACCCTCGACGCGGCGCAGAAGCACGGCCGGGAGAGCGGGCTCACCGTCGAGATGGGCGGCAGCGCCCTGCAGAAGATGCCGGAGACCGGGTCCACCGAGATCATCGGCATCATCGTCTCCGCGGTCGTCCTGGTGATCACCTTCGGGTCGCTGATCGCGGCGGGACTGCCGCTGCTCACCGCGCTGATCGGCGTCGGCATCGGCGTCTCGTCCATCGCCGCGCTCGCGTCCACGCTGAACCTCTCCGGGAACACCTCGACGCTCGCGATGATGATCGGCCTCGCGGTCGGCATCGACTACGCGCTGTTCATCGTCTCCCGGTACCGGGCCGAGCTCGCCGAGGGCCGGGAACGGGAGGAGGCCGCGGGCCGCGCGGTCGGAACCGCCGGTTCCGCGGTGGTCTTCGCCGGTCTCACCGTCGTCATCGCCCTGGTCGGCCTCGCGGTCGTCAACATTCCCATGCTCACCAAGATGGGCATGGCCGCGGCCGGCACGGTGGTCGTCGCCGTCCTCGTCGCGCTCACCCTCATCCCCGCGCTGCTGGGCTTCGCCGGCCGCCAGGTACTGGCCCGCAAGGTCCGCAAGGCCACGACCGGGGACGGGGACGCGGCCCCGGCCGCGGAGAAGCCCAACATGGGCACCCGCTGGGCCCGCTTCGTCCTGCGCCGCCCGGTGTGGGTGCTGGTGGCCGGCATCGTCGGTCTCGGCGCGCTCGCCGCGCCCGCCGCGTCGCTCCAGCTCGGCCTGCCGGACGACAGTTCGCAGCCGGTCAAGACCACGCAGCGCAAGGCGTACGACATGATCGCCGAGGGCTTCGGCCCCGGTTACAACGGGCCGCTGATGGTCGTGGTGGACGCCAAGGGCGCCAAGGACCCGAAGCAGGCCACCCAGACCGTCGCCAAGGCGGTCGGCGGGCTCGACGACGTGGCCGCGGTCACGCCGGCGATGCCCAACAAGGACGGCGACACGGCGATGTTCAACGTCGTCCCGAAGTCCAAGCCGAGCGGCGAGGAGACCGAGAACCTCGTCCACGCCATCCGCGACAAGCGCGCCGGACTGAAGGCGGAGACCGGCGCGACCGTGCTGGTCACCGGTACGACGGCGATGAACATCGACGTCTCGCAGAAGCTGAACGACGCGCTCCTGCCGTACCTGGCGCTGGTCGTCGGCCTCGCCTTCCTGCTGCTGATCGTCGTCTTCCGGTCGGTGCTCGTGCCGCTCAAGGCGGCCCTGGGCTTCCTGCTCTCCGTGGTGGCGGCGCTCGGCGCGGTCGTGGCCGTCTTCCAGTGGGGCTGGCTCAGCGGGGTGTTCGGCGTCGAGGAGACCGGCCCGATCATGAGCATGATGCCGATCTTCATGGTCGGCGTGGTCTTCGGCCTGGCCATGGACTACGAGGTCTTCCTCGTGACCCGGATGCGCGAGGCGTTCGTCCACGGCGAGAGCCCGGGCGACGCCGTGGTGACCGGCTTCCGGCACGGCGCGCGGGTGGTCACGGCCGCCGCCGTCATCATGATCAGCGTCTTCGCCGGCTTCATCGGCTCCTCCGAGTCGATGATCAAGATGATCGGCTTCGGCCTCGCCATCGCCGTGTTCTTCGACGCCTTCATCGTCCGCATGGCCATCGTCCCGGCGGTCCTCGCGCTGCTCGGCAAGGCGGCCTGGTGGCTGCCCGGTTGGCTGGACAAGGTGCTGCCCAACGTGGACGTCGAAGGGGAGGGGCTGCGGAAGCGGCTCGCCGCTCCCTCCGACGCCCCGGAGGACCGGGCCGGCGACCCGGACCCGGACGCCGACCCGCGTCTCACCCGCGTCTGACGTTCGCGTGACGTGCCTCGGGCCCGTCCTCCCGCCACGGCGGGGGACGGGCCCGTTCCGTCGCCCTCGACGTGGCGAAGCCCACCTCGGGGAACCGTCCGTACGGGAACGCGCGTTTTCCCTAGTCCACGGGGGCATGCGACCGTGGCCGCGGTCGGGGGCGCGGGTGAAGGGAAAGGGCTCCACTGGTGAACCTGCTCGATGTGCTTCTGCTCCTGGTCGTCCTCGGCTACGCCGTCTCCGGCTTCCGGCGCGGCCTCGTCGCGAGCGCCGTCCTGCTCGCCGGCTTCCTCGGCGGCGCGGTGCTCGGCGTCTGGGCGCTCCCGTCCGTCGTCGGCCACTTCGAACCCGGCTCGTCGTCGGCCGCCGTGGTGGCGGTCCTCGTCGTCCTCGTCCCGGCCGTGCTCGGGCACGCCCTGGCCGGGCGGCTCGCCTGGAGCCTGCGGAGGCGGCTGACCTGGGCCCCGGTACGCGGGGTGGACGGCGCCGGCGGCGCGGTCGTCAACTCGCTGGCCGTGCTGCTGGTCTCCTGGGTCGCCGCCAGCGTCCTCGTCTCGGCCAACTCCACCCTGCTCACCGGCCAGATCCGCGACTCCCGGGTGCTCGGCGCGGTCCAGGACGCCATGCCGGAACAGGCCCCCACCTGGTTCAGCCGGACCACCGACGCCCTCACCGGCGCCGGTTTCCCCCAGGTCTTCAACCCCTTCGAGAACGAGCCCGCCACCAGCGTCGCCAAGCCCTCCGGCGACGCCGTCACCGTCGCCGCCAACCGGGCCGCCCGGACGTCCGTCGTCAAGGTCGAGGGCATAGCCGACGTCGACGGCGGGCGCCGCGGCCAGGAGGGCAGCGGCTTCGTCTACGCCGCGGAGCACGTGATGACCAACGCGCACGTCGTCGCCGGCGTGACCGACCCGACCATACGAGTCGGCGGCGTCGGGCGACCACACCGCGCCAAGGTCGTCCTCTTCGACCCCGAGACCGACGTGGCCGTCCTCGACGTACCCGGCCTGGACGCGCCCGTGCTGCCCTTCGACAAGACCGCCAAGCGGGGCGACGCCGCGGTCGTCGCGGGCTTCCCGGAGAACGGCGGCCTCGACCTGCGCGCGGCGACGGTCGCCAACGAACTGCGGGCGAAGGGGCAGGACATCTACGGGGACGGCCTGGCCACCCGGCAGGTGTATTCCGTGCGCTCGACCGTTCGGCCCGGCAACTCGGGCGGGCCGCTGCTTACTCCTTCGGGGAAGGTGTACGGGGTCGTTTTCGCGCGGTCGACGGCCAATGCCGAGACGGGGTACGTGCTGACTGCCGCGCAGGTCGCGGAGGACGCGCGGTTGGGGGCGACGGCGACCGCGGCGGTGAGTACGGGGAGCAGGGCGGCGCTGTAGGGGCCGTCGGTCGGGGTGCCCCGGTCCCGCCCCTTCACCGTTTCTCGCGGGGGCTGCGCCCCCGCACCCCCGAAACCGCGCTCCGCGAGGACGAGCGGCGAAGCCGTGACAGGGGGGTCTGGGGGCGCCGCCCCCAGGAATCGGCGAAGGGGCGGGACCGGGGCACACCCCCCCCGCCGGGGGCGCGCAAGCGCGCGCCGCACGCTCTTGCGAGGGCTTCGCAATGCGCCCATCATGCGAGCGGTTCACCCCTGCACGATCGGCACGGACCGAAAGCGGGCGCCCCATGCACGTACCCGACGGATACATCGACCCACCCGTCTCCCTCGCCGCCGGAGCCACCGCCCTCACCGCCGTGGCGCTCGCGCTGCGCGGCGCGCGCCGGGAGCAGGAGACGGGTGCCGCCCCTCTCGCGGGCCTGGTCGCGGCGTTCGTGTTCGCCGTGCAGATGCTGAACTTCCCGGTCGCGGCGGGCACCAGCGGGCACCTGCTGGGCGGCGTCCTGGCCGCCGTGCTGGCCGGGCCGTGGACCGGGCTCCTCTGCATAACGGTGGTTTTGACGGCCCAGGCGTTCCTCTTCGCGGACGGCGGTCTCACCGCGCTCGGCGTCAACGTCACCGACATGGCGGTGGTGACCACGCTCGTCGGCTACGCGGTGTTCCGCGGGCTGCTGGCGGTGCTGCCCCGCGGGCCGCGCGCGGTGACGTTCGCGTCGTTCGGCGCGGCGCTGGTCTCCGTCCCGGCCGCGGCCTGCGCCTTCACCCTGTTCTACGCCCTCGGCGGGACGACCGACGTGCCCGTCACGACGGTGTTCGCGGCGATGACGGGCGTGCACGCGCTGATCGGCGTGGGCGAGGCGGTGATCACGGCGATGACGGTCGGCGCGGTCATGGCCGTCCGCCCCGACCTCGTCCACGGCGCCCGCGCCGCGACCCGCGACCCCTCCGCGCCACCGCGCGTCCCGCGTCCGCGCCGCCGCTTCGCCGTCGTCGTCATGGCCGTCACCGCCGTGCTCGCCGGCTTCGTCAGCCATTACGCGGCGAGCACCCCGGACGGCCTGGAGAAGGTGGCCCGGGACAAGGGCCTCGACCGCGAGGAGCGGGCCCACGCCGTCGAGGACTCGCCGCTGTCCGGCTACCGGGTGAAGGACGTCGGCGACGACCGCGCGTCCGGCGCCCTCGCCGGGGTCGTCGGTGCCGGCGTCACCCTGGCGGCCGGTACGGGCGTCCTCGTGGTGCTGCGCCGCCGCCGGGCCCGGCCGCCGGCGCCACGGGCGGAGGAGGCCCGGCGGACCGAGGCCGTCTGACATGGGGGCCGGGCACGCCGCGGCCGTCCACGGAGCGCTGTACCGGCCGGGCGGTTCGCCGGTGCACACGCTGCCCGCGCAGTGCAAGATCGTTTCTGCGTGCGGCTTCATGCTCGTGGTGGCCGCCACCCCGGCCACCCCGCCGTGGGCGTTCGCCTGTCACGCGGCGCTGCTCGCCGCCGTCACGGCGGTCGCCCGGCTGCCCGCCGGCGTGGTCCTGCGCCGGCTGACGGTCGAGCTGCCGTTCGTGGCGTTCGCGCTGCTGCTGCCGTTCGTGGCGCGCGGGCCGCGGGTGGACGTCCTGGGGCTGCCGCTGAGCGAGCCCGGGCTGTGGGACGCCGGGACACTGCTGGCCAAGGGCACCCTGGGCGTGGCCGCCTCCGTCCTGCTCGCCTCGACCACCGGCCTGCGGGACCTGTTGCTGGGCCTGCGGCGGCTGCGGGTACCCGCCACGCTGGTGCAGATCGCCGCGTTCATGCTCCGGTACCTGGACGTGGTCAGCGACGAGATGCGGCGCATGCGCGTCGCCCGGGAGTCCCGGGGGCACACCGCGCGCGGTGCGCGCCACTGGCGGGTGCTGGCCGCGTCCGCCGGTGCGCTGTTCATCCGTGCCTACGAGCGCGGCGAACGCGTCCACCTCGCGATGGTCAGCCGCGGCTACACCGGCACCCTTCCCGAGACCGGGGGCATGACGGGCGCGGCCGGCGCGAGCCGCGCGCAGTGGGCGGGCGCCGCCGCCCTGCCGCTGGCCGCGCTGGCGGTCCGCCTGACGACGGAAGGGGTAGCGCTGTGACGGTTCCGCCCTCGCTGGAGGTCGTGGGGCTGGCCTTCGCCTATCCGGACGGTCACCATGCGCTCCACGGCATCGACCTGACGATCCGTCAGGGCGAGCGGGTGGCCCTGCTCGGACCCAACGGCGCCGGCAAGACCACCCTCGTCCTGCACCTCAACGGCATCCTCGGCGGCGGCGCCGGGACGGTACGGGTGGCCGGGCTGCCGGTCGCCGCGCCGCACCTCGCCGAGATCCGGCGGCGGGTCGGCATCGTCTTCCAGGACCCGGACGACCAGTTGTTCATGCCCACCGTCCGGGAGGACGTCGCCTTCGGCCCGGCCACGGCCGGGACGCGCGGCGCCGCGCTCGAGACCCGAGTGCGCCGCGCCCTGGACCGGGTCGGCATGGCCGACTTCGCCGACCGGCCCCCGCACCACCTCTCCTTCGGACAGCGGCGGCGCGTCGCGGTCGCCACCGTCCTCGCCATGGAGCCCGAGATCCTCGTCCTGGACGAGCCCTCCTCCAACCTCGACCCCGCCTCCCGCCGTGAACTCGCCGACCTCCTGCGGAGCCTGGACGTCACCGTGCTGATGGTCACCCACGACCTTCCCTACGCACTGGAGCTCTGCGAGCGGTCCGTCGTGCTCGGCGGCGGGACGATCGTCGCCGACGGGCCGACGCGGACGCTGCTCGGCGACGCGGAACTGCTCCGGGCGCACCGGCTGGAACTCCCCTTCGGCTTCGACCCGCACACGGTCCCGGACCGGCCCGTGCCGTGATCCCCATCACACCCGGGGATGGGCGCGGCCGGCCCGGCAAGGCGTCAGGAAGCCGCCGGGGAGCGGGGACGCCCGGCCGGCCGCGCGGCGGCGGCGGGCGACCCGGTCGCCGGGGGTCGCCGATCGCGATGCACCATGGGGAGGACATGTACGGCGATCGGGTCGACAAGACCTGTGGGGCTGACGGGCCTGGTGGGACCTAGTGGGAGCGGAACAGCAGTGACGGACGTCCAGGGCACGGTGGCGGACGGTTTCGAACCGGTCCGGGACGCCTTCGCCGACAACTTCGCGCGCCGCGGCGAGCGCGGCGCCGCCGTGGTCGTCCACCGGGACGGCCGCAAGGTCGTCGACCTGTGGGGCGGCACCCGGGACGTCGACGGCGGCACGCCGTGGACCCCGGACACCGCGCAGATCGTGCGCTCTGCCACCAAGGGCGTCGCCGCGGCCGTGCCGCTGCTGCTGCACCAGCGCGGACAGGTGGACCTCGACGCGCCCGTGGGCACCTACTGGCCCGAGTTCAAGGCGGCCGGCAAGGAGCGCGTCCTCGTCCGGCACCTCCTCGCGCACCGCGCGGGCGTGCCCGTCCTCGACACCCCGCTCACGCCCGAGCAGGCCCGTGACGGCGTCAGCGGCCCCCGCGCGGTCGCCGCCCAGGCGCCCGCCTGGGAGCCGGGCACCGACCACGGCTACCACGCCCAGACCTACAGTTGGACCGTCGGCGAACTCGTCCGGCGCGTCACCGGGCGGGACATCGGCGCGTGGATCGCCGACGAGATCGCCGCACCCCTGGGGCTCGACCTGTGGCTCGGACTGCCGGAGGCCGAACAGCACCGCGCCGGGCGCATCGGCGACGTCGAGCCGCCCGCCCAGGCCGGCTCGCCCGGCCTGCGCGTCCGCCCCAAGCAGTCGGTGTCCGACGCCTACCGCGACCCCGCGTCGCTCACCCGGCGCGCCTTCGCGGCCATCGACCCGCTGCCCGACGAGAACGACCCGGCCTACCGGGCCGCCGTGCTCCCCGCCTCGGCCGGCGTCGCCACGGCGGAGGCGCTGTCGCGGTTCTACGCGGCGCTCATCGGCGACCTCGGCGCCGGCGGGCGGAGACTGTTCGCCCCGGCCACGCTCACTTTGGCCCGCAGTGAGGAGTCGGCCGGGCCCGACCGTGTCCTCATGGCCAGGACCCGCTTCGGACTGGGGTACATGCTGCACGGCCCCGCCTCGCCGATGCTCGCGCCCGGCTCCTTCGGCCACCCCGGCCGGGGCGGCTCGCTGGCCTTCGCCGACCCCGAGTCCGGCATCTCCTTCGGCTACGTCACCAACGGCATGCAGAAGAACGTGACGGCCGACCCGCGCGCGCAGGCCCTGGTCCGGGCGGTTGCCCGCGCCCTCGCGGGGTAGGGAACGCCCCCAGAGGGTGTGACCGGTGGTGTGAGAGGGGCTCCCATGACGCGACGGTTCGACGGCTGGTCCGTTCTGATCACGGGCGCCGGACGGGGCATCGGCGCCGCCACCGCCCTGCGGCTCGCCGGCGAGGGCGCCCGCGTCCTGGTCACGGACGCGGACGGCGACCGGGCCGAGGAAACCGCCCACGCCATCCGGGAAGCCGGCCTCACCGCCGAGGCCCACCTCTGCGACGTCACCGACCGGCAGGCCGTGGAAGCCGCCGTGGCCCACGCGGTGGACCGCTTCGGCGGACTCGACGTCCTCGTCAACAACGCCCTCTCCTGCGGCCGCGACCCCGAGCGCTTCGAGGACCACTCCGACGACCTCTGGCAGCGCGACCTCGACGTCACGCTCGGCGGCGCCTTCCGCTGCGCCCGCGCGGCCCTGCCGCACCTCGCCGCCGCCGGCGGGCGCGGCGCGATCGTCAACATCGGTTCCGTCAACGGCGAGCAGGACTTCGGCAACCACGCCTACAGCGCGGCCAAGGCGGGCCTCGCGAGCCTCACCCGCACCCTCGCCGGCGAGGCGGCGGCGCGCGGCGTCCGCGTCAACCTCATCGCGCCCGGTACGGTGCACACGCCCAACTGGGACGGCCGTGAGGACGCTTTGCGGCGGGCCGCCGGTCATTACCCGCTGGGCCGGGTGGGGCGGCCCGAGGACGTTGCCGCTGCGGTCGCCTTCCTCGCGTCCCGTGACGCGTCGTGGATCACTGGTGTGACCCTTCCCGTCGACGGCGGGATCCTTGTGGCCAACGTCGGCCTGCGGGGGGCGCTTCGGGGGAGGTGAGGGGGTGGGGCCCCGGTCCCGCCCTTTCACCGTTTCTGCGGGGGCCGGCCCCCGCACTCCCGAAACCGCGCTCCGCGCGGTTGTCCTCAAACGCCGGACAGGCTGATTTTCGGCCTGTTGGGGGCAGAGGGACCGGGGCACACCCGGCCTCAACCGGCGTGCAACATCAGCCCTATCCCCGCCACCACCAGCACCGCCGCCGCGACCCGCGGCGCACCGAACCGCTCCTTGAAGAGGAGCGTCCCGAGCGCCGCGCCGACGATGATCGACGACTCCCGGAGCGCGGCGATCGGCGCCATCCGCCCGCGCGTCTGCGCCCACAACACCAGCCCGTAGGCGAGCATCGACATCAGGCCGCCGAGCAGGCCGCGCACGGCGTACGGCCGCGCCGCGGCGAGGGCGGACCGCCGCCGGACCGCCAGGGCGTACAGCGGGACGGGCAGGCCTTCCAGGATCATCAGCCAGGCGGTGAAGCCCAGGGAGGAGCCGGACGAGCGCACGCCCAGGCCGTCGACGACCGTGTAGCCGGCGATGGCCAGGCCGGTGGCGGCGGCCGCGCCGATCGCGGGCCACTGTGGGGGAGCGCCCGAGCCCTTGATGCCCCAGAGGGCGACGCCCACCAGGCCGGCGGAGGCCACGGCCACGCCGGCGAGCTGCCAGCCGTCGGGCAGCTCCCCGGCGAAGACCGCCGCGAACACGGTGACCGCCAGAGGCGCGGTGCCCCGGGCGATCGGGTACGCCTGGCCGAAGTCGCCGAGAGTGAACGACCGCATGAGCAGCGTCATGTAGAGCACGTGCAGGACGCCGGAGACGGCCAGGTACGGCCAGGAGGCCGGGTCCGGCGCCGGTGCGAGCGGCAGTACCGCCAGGCCGCCGAGGCAGTTGCCTGCGCCGACCAGGGTGAAGGCCGTCAACTGGTCGCGGATGCCGTGGGCGATGGCGTTCCAGCAGGCGTGGGTGACCGCCGCGGCCAGGACGGCGGCGACGACCAGCGGGGTCACGAGGCGGACCCGTGGACGGAGTCGTGGGCGGAGTCGGCTGTGCGCATGTCCGCGACGCTAGTGCGGGCCGGCCGCTGTCTGCTGTCACCTCCGTCACCCCCGCCGCCGGGAAACCTCCGCCACCGGGAAACCTCCGCCGCCGGAGCGGTTGTTCAGCCCGCCAGCAGTACCTCCGCCACCACCGGCCCCGCCGAGTCGCCGCCGCGGCCACGTCGTCCCGGCAGGCGGCGGAAGGCACTGACAACGCACCCACAGTGACGAATGTGGCAGGTGTCACCCAACGTGCCGGTGGAGCAGGAGAGTTCGGCCCGTCAGATCCAGGTGTCCAGCCACATCCGGTTCCGCCAGTCGTCCAGTGGGATCGGCTGCCCGGTGTAGAGGGGGAAGAAGTAGATGAAGTTCCGCGTCGCGCGCCCCTTAGGCATGGTGACCAGCCAGAACAGGCTGCCATCGCGGATGGTTACTCCCCGCGGGCCGTCTGCGGGCCGTGATCTTCGTTCGAACGTCCCCTGTAGAGGTCGTCCACCGCCTTGCGCGTACGAAGCTCGCTGCTCGGCATCAGGTGCGTGTACGTGCGCAGCGTGAAGCCCGCATCCGCGTGCCCCAGGTACCGACTCAACGCTTTGATGCTCTCCCCGGCATCCAGGAGCACGGAGGCGTAGAAGTGCCTTAGGGCGTGCATGCCGTGCTCTCGGGCGGACGCGTACCGCTTACCCTCCTCCGGCTCCGGGATGAGCCCAGCGGCGGCCAGTGCGGGCTTCCACATGAAGTCGTTGAAGTGGCTCACCCGCACGTGGAGGCCGGCCGCGCCGCTGAAGTACAGCCGCTTGGTGCGAGGCTCGCCATCCACAGTGCGCCACGGCAGGGTGACCGTGATGGTCGGGAAGGCATCGGCGTGAGCCTTGAGCGCGTCTGAGACCGCCCCGGGGAGGGGCACCTGTCTCGTCTTCCCACCCTTCGGGGGAGCGAAGACGTACTGCCCTCGGAGCCGCTTGAGCTGATGGCTCACGGTGATCCATCCGCCCTCGAAGTCGACTTCGTCCTCGGAAATGCCGAAGATCTCCCCCTGCCGCAGCCCGCACCCGGCGCCCAGGTCCACCGCTGCGCGGAAACGCTCGGGGAGCCCGGTCTGCACGGCGAACACATGGTCGGCGGTCCACGGCTTCACCACCGAATCGCCGATCTTCGGCATCTGCACCGAGCTGGCTTTGAAGGGGTTCCTCGTCAGCAGCTCGTCATCGACGGCCGCGTTGAAGACGGCCGACACCGTGGAGGCGACCACGCGGCGGTGTGCCTCGTTCGGCATCGACTTCTTCAACTGGCCAAGCCAGGTGCGGATGTGTTCCGGCTTGAAGGAGCCCAACGGCCGGCTGCCGATGCTCGGGTAGGCGTGAAGCCGCAGCCGCCGTTCGGCTCCCTCTCCGCTGTTGACCTCTCCGGCGTGCGAGGACACCCAGCGCTCGGCGTACTGCTGGAAGGTAGTCCGGCCCGCCTTCGGGTCGACGTACTGGCCGGTGCTCATGTCGGTCTCGGTCTTGCTCAGCCACTTTTCGGCGAGGCGTTTTTGTCCGTCGCGGAAGCTCTTTGACTTCTCGCGGCCGTCGGGGCCGATGTAGCGGGCGCGGTAGCGCATGCCGGTGCCGTGGCGGTCGGTCTTGAGGCGGTGGGGTTTGCCGTCGGGGCCGGGCTTGGTCTTGTACCAGCGGTCTTGGATGTGGCCTGCCATGAGGCAGTGGTCTCCTCTCGACAAGCGGCAGGGGGGCCGCTGCCACAGCGGCTCTCCCCGCCGGGGCTTTTGGATGACGTGGTCAGGCGGCGTCCAGGTCGGCGTGCTTGCGTTCGGTGACGTAGGCACGGACGTCGGCTGGGTCGTAGCGCAGGTGCTTGCCGATGCGGAAGCCGGGCGGGCCAAGACGCTTCTTGCGCCACTGGTAGACGGTCTCTTTCGGCACGTCGAAGATCTCGGCAATGTCGTCGGGGGTGAGGTAGCGGTCCGGCAGACCGTCCCGGAGGGCGGCGCGGGGATCGGTCTGCTCAAGGAGGCGGGACAGTGTCACGGCGTCTCCGAGGGTTGGGGTCACGCGGCTCTGAGTCGCGTCTCAGCGCGGCTCAGAGCCGGGGCGGTGTGGTTAACAACCCGGGTGTTTGAGGTGGCCCGCTGCGGTCAGCGCCGGCGTCATGGGCTGTTCGCAGATGGGGCAGCGCAGTCCCGGATTAGAAGTGCGGTGCGCGGCAGTGTCCGCAGCGGTCGCAGCGTCCGGAATCTTGCAAGGGCGCAGGTCAGAGGCGGTGCCGAGTGCGGACGCTGCTGCGGTCGCTGAGGGGTTCCTAGCGTCCGCAGCGCCGCCCGTAGCGTCCGCATGATCGTTGTGCGGACGCTGTGCGGACGCTGCGTCTGGGGCAGTGTCCGCGTTAGCGTCCGCAGGTTCGTGCAGGTCAGCGGGGGTTGTGGACGCTGCGGGCACTGCGGACGCTGTTTCGCACCGTACTTCAGATGGGGCGAGGTGGATGAGCCGTTGGCGGGCGCGGTCGGGGGTGCGCTGGGTGTCGTCGTAGGCGATGCCGATGGAGCGCAGCAGGGGTGCGATGCGCTTGAGTCGGCCGCTGGCCCGGGTGGCGTCCTTGGGCCACTGGGGGTGGTAGCCGTCGGGGGGCGGGATGACGTCCATGAGCTGGGCGGCGGTGCCCGACCAGGGGCCGTGGGTGTCCAGCCAGGCGACCACGGCGGAGCCGAAGGGGTCGCCTTCCAGGGCATCGGCGTTGATGTTCTCGGCGGCGTCGGTGTAGTCGGTGAGGGTGGACCAGCCGGTGACGCGGTCGACGGCGGCGAGCACGCGGGCGAAGTCCGCTAGCCGGGGTTTGCTGTCCAGCGTCACGTCCGGGAGCTCCCGCAGGACGGAGGCGAGCAGGTCCAGGAGGCTGCCGATCACGTGCGGGCGAGCCGTGGTGTACGCGGCGTCCAGTTCTTCCTCGCCGCGGCGGGCGCGGGTGGTGATGGGCTGGAGGTCCAGCAGCATCATCCGTTCGGCCAGGTCTCCGGCCAGGGCGCCGGCGTCGATGGTGGTCATCGCCAGCACCCGGCGGAAGGTGAGGACCACCACGTCGTCGTCGCTGTACAGGGCGCGGTCGACGATGCCGTCGCCGGTGACGGCCCGGCACAGGGTGTCCGACAGCCAGGGCGGGATCGCGCTCACGTTGTCCAGGCACAGGGCCCAGGAGTTGAACGCCTGGACCGACCACGCCTTGATGTCCCGCGGCTGGGACCGCTTCGACGCCGGGGAGGGGTCGACGAGGTTGACGATCATCTGGGCGGTGTAGGACTTGCCGGTGCCCTGCTCGCCCTTGAAGGTGAGCACCGGGTGGGGGATGTCCGGGATCCAGGCGGCGACCAGCCAGGCGACCAGGCGGTGGAAGGCCGAGTCGTCCATGTTGACCAGGCCGTGCAGCAGGGCGATCCCGTCCGCGCCCTGCTGGGGCACGGGCAGGGGGACCATGGCGCCGGAGCGGCGGAAGAGGACGGGAGAGCGGCCGGCGATGCTCCAGCCGTCGGCGCCGACGATGACGGCTTTGCCGTCGGCGGTGCCCAGGTCCAGCACGATGCCGTTCTCGGCGCGCGCGACGCGCAGGTGGACCCGGACGGGGTCGGTGGCATCCGCGATGCCTTCCAGGACGGTCATGGCGTCGGCCAGGGCGCCGGCGGAGGGGACTTGGCCGCCGTTGTCCTCGGTGAACTGCTTGGCGAGCGCGGCCCGTACGCCGCCGCGGCCCTTGAAGGGGCGGGCGATGTTGGGGCCGTTGCGGCGTACGCCGTAGGGACGGCCGTCGGTGGACATCACGAACTTGTAGCCCGCCTTGGCCATGCTGACGAGCTGGGATGCCTGGCTGGGGCCCTTCTCGCTCACGAAGACGCCTCCTTCCGGGCGCGGGCGGCGCCCTTGGCCGCGCTGGCGATGGTGCGGCGGGCCGGCGTCTCGGGGTGGCCGCGGTCGATGGCGGCGGCCAGCAGCTCGGCCGTGGCCGCGTCGGGGTCGATATCGTCGGACTCGAACGCCGTGCGGGCCGCCCAGTACAGCCGGTTGTTGAGATCGTTGGGCCCGCAATCCCGCACGAACCGCACCAGAGGCCCGAGATGGCCGCGTGAGCGCCTGGACCCCCGTCCCGGGGCATTCGGTCCAGGGGGTCCCTGAACGGCCGCCTGGCGGGCTTTCAGGAGGTCGGTGATCGCGGGTGGAGCTTCGGAGATGGCGGACTGGCTGAAAGTTACCGCGAAGCGGTAGCGCCCGTTCGGTCCGAGGGATCCGGGGCCGACCAGGTAGCCACCCGTCCCCCGGGTGTCGATCCCGGGGGCGAGCAGACCGGCGGTGTTAGGGATCGTCACGCCGGCGGGGGCGGTGAGCCACAGGTGCCAGCCGCCGGAGGGGGTGGCCACCATGACCGTGCGCGGCACCTGGAACCCGTGCCGGGCCACGAGCGCCCGCAGCCCGGCTACACCGTCCACGCCGTTCTTCCGGTCCAGATCCAAGCCGAGCAGGTGATGAGGCGCCCGGCCGCAGGCGATGCCGTAGCCGGCCGCCCACGGCGCCGCCGCGAACAGCGCCCGGACCCGGACCGGTTCGGCGCTGGCGTCGTGCACACCGTGGCCCGTCTGCCCGCACTCCCCGGTGCAGGTGGCGGTCGGTTCCGGGTGGGCGCTGGGGATGGCGGGGAGCTTGCTTCGGGAGAGAGGGAAGACGGCCAGGCCGTGCAGGGTGGCGGCGGTGAGGGCGTGTGCACGGGCCGCGGCCCACCACGGGCCCGGCCGCTGTGCGGCGGGCGTGCGTTGGGTCATGATGGAGACCTCCTTGTTCCTGCTGGATGGGAGAAGGGCGCCCGCGGTCTTTGCTGAGAGGGCGGGCGCCCACCGGCCAGCCCGTTACCCGGGCTGGCCGGGAAGAGGACGGCTCAGAAGGGCGGCTTGTCGTCGCCCGGTCCGGCGGTCGCCCAGGCGTCGTCCCCGGCCGGCGCGGTGCCCCAGCCCGTCGGCTGCCTCTTGCCTGCGGTCGGGCCGGTGTTGGTAGTGCGGTGGACGGTGGCGGTGGCGTAGCGGAGGCTGACGGCGATGTCCTCCACGTCCAGACCGAAGCTGGTGCGCTGGACGCCGTCGGCGCTGGTGTAGTCGTACTGGCGCAGGGCGCCGGTGATGATGACGCGGGTGCCCTTGCGGAGGCTGTCGGCGGCGTTCTGGGCGAGCCAGCGCCAGGCCGTGCAGCGCAGGTAGATGGTGCGGCCTTCACCCCATTCGGCGCGGTTTTTGTCCCAGGCCTTGCTGTTGGAGGCGACGTTGAAGGACACCCAGGGGGTGCCGTCGTCGGTGTGGCGGAGTTCGGGGTCGGCGGTGAGGTTGCCGACCAGGGTGATCACGGTTTCTCCGATGGGCATGGTGCGGGCCTCCTAGGCTCCGGCGTGCTCCGGTACGGAAGAGGGGGCCGCCCGCTGCGGTTCGGGGAGGCGGCCCCAGTGGGTGCCGAGGATCTCGGCGTCGGCTGCGATGGGGACGCCGCGGAAGGTGGTGGTCATCACGGCGGTGAGCAGGTCGCGCACGCGCTCCGCATCGTGTTCGGGGACGTGGACGATCACTTCGTCGTGGACGAACAGCCACAGCGCGCCGGCCAGGCCGTGGACGGTGGCGAGTTCGTAGACGGCGGCCACCAGCAGGTCCCTCGCCGTGCTCTGGATCATGTAGTTGCTGTTGGCGTAGGGGCGGTCGGGGTCGGCGGGGATTCGGCGGCCGGAGCCGGTGATGACGGTGCGAGCGTTGGCGATGTCCTTGCCGAAGCGGATCACTTCGGGGTAGGTGCGCTGCCACCGCTGGATCACGCCGCGGGCGGTCGCGACGGGGACGCCGGTCTGTGCGGCCAGGGCCTTGGCGCCGCCGCCGTAGATCGTGCCGAACGTCGCCCGCTTGGAGATGCTCCGTTGCTCCTTGGTGAAGCCGGTGCCGTACATCAGCGTGGCGGTGGCGTCGTGCAGGTCGGTTCCGGAGGCGATGACGTCCATCAGCCGCGGGTCCCGGGAGAGCGCGGCGGCCACCCGGACTTCGACCTGGGAGAAGTCGCAGGCGACCAGCGCGTGCCCGTCCTCGGCCCGGAAGCAGTGCCTCAGCCTGGGGTCATGCTTCTTCAGCGTCTGAAGCGCCGGGGCCGTGATCGACATGCGGCCCGTCTTGGCCCGCAGGGTGTTGATCTGCGGGTGGACCCGGCCGTCGGCATCCGCTGCGGCAAGGAAGGACTTGAGGTTGGTGATGGTGTTGGAGGTGGCGGCCATCGCCCGCCGGGCCTCCAGCAGCTCACGACCCTGGCCGGTGATGCGGGCGTTGCCGGCGGCGATGTCCTGGTGGAGCTGGACGAGGACATCAGCGGTGACCTGGGGCCGTCCCGTCGCCGTGCGCGGCAGCGCGACCCCTTCAACCTGCTCGGCCAGCCACTCGGCGAACCGCGGGGACGCCCCGGGGAAACCGAGGACGTCGCGGATCCGCTGGGCGGCCCGGTCGAAATCCTCGCGGGTCTCGTCCAGGAGGGCCTGGGTGTAGGGGCGGTCGAGGAGCAGGCCGCGGACGGTGATGCCGGTGGACTGCGCGGCCAGCCACTGCTCCATGACCACCAGATGCGAAACGGGCGTGCACCGGGCGAGCAGCAGCGGCAGCAACCGACGCACATAGACCGCGTCGAGACCGGCGTACACGACGTAGGTCTCATCGTCGGCGGGGATGTGGGTCCAACCCCAGGTGAGCGGGGTGTTCCCGGCGCGGGAGCCGGCCGGGGCCAGCTCCCGCATCCGCCCGTACAGCGCCTCACGGGCCTGGACCAGCCCGTCGTCGAGATGCCGCAGGGTGAGGTCTTTCAAACCGTGCCCGGCCCGCTCGTCGGGGTTGATGAGCTTGGACAGCAGGTGGGTGTCCACCACCCGCTGGCCCAGGGCGATGCCGAACGCGGACCAGAGGGCGAGGACGTCGTAGTTGGTGTGGGTGACGAACCGCCGCTCCGGATCCGCCAGCACCTCCTCGATCGCCGCCCGTTGGGCGGGGATGAGGGGGTTGAGGACCCAGGCGGTGGTGGGGGTACCGAACTGCACGAGGCGGACGCCGGCGCCGGGGCCGAAGTGCCCGGGGCCGCCGTCTTCGATCGCCCGGGTCTCCACGTCCAGGCCCAGCACCACGTCGGAGCGGGCGAACGCGGCGAACGCCGCCGCGTCGAACTCGGCGGCGTCGCGCGGGGCGTGGACGGTCATGGTGTGCCCGGCGTGGGTGCGGGTGTAGGCCGTCACGGCCGTGCCTTGGGCAAGGGGCGGCCGAAGCGCACTTCGGCCAGGGGCGTGTCGTCCTCGTCGTCCCGGGCCAGCGCGCTCCAGTGCCGCACGCACAAGGCGGTCCGGCACCACCCGCCGCCCCGCCGCTCGATGCGGTGGGTCTCAGAGTCCGCGAAGAAGACCACGGACGCCGCGTGCGGCCCGATGCCGCACTCCGCCTCTCCGACGGCCATGATCGTGTCGCCCGACGTGGTGAGAAGCGGCTGGGCGGCCAGCTCCCCGTCCGGGTCCGTTCGGCGGGCGGCGGTGACGCGGCGGTTGTGCTGGGTCAGGGCGCGGTCCCGCTCGCGGGTGTCGCGGTAGGGGCGCATGGCGACGTACAGGGCTGTCTGATCTGGGCGCACAGGTGTTCCTCCTGTTCGTCTCACAGGGACGTGTCGCAGGCGGGGCAGTGCCACAGCAGCCGCACCGCGGGCAGGCGCATCGGGCGGCGGCAGCGCGGGCACGGCAGCGGGGCGGGGTCCGGGAGCAGGCGGGCGAGCCAGACGTAGCCGTCCCCGTCCAGCGCCGCGTCGTAGACGGTGGTGTCGGCGGCCTGGTAGCCGGCCGCGGGCGGTGTCTCGGGGTTCTGTTGTGGGGCGTTCACGCGGTACCTCCGGCAACGGGATGTCCGTTGAGGGCCGGGGCGGCCACCGTCTTCTGAGAGGCGGGGCCGCCCCGGACGCGCTCTTAGGCGATGTCCGCGTCGGCGCGGACGGGCGCGAGGGTGGCGAGCAGGGCGCGGTAGGCGTGGACGGCCTGGTGGATGACGACACCGTTGCCGAGGATCTTGAGCTGGTCGGAGCGGGACAGGCCCAGGTCGGTGCCGGTCACCCAGCCGGGATCGGCGCCCATCATCCACTCGACGAAGACCGGGGACAGGCGGCGGTTTCCCTTGGTGCCCGGCTCGGTCGGCTCCGGCGCCGGGCGCCCGAGGACGGTTTCCCAGCGGCGGATGGCGGGGCCGTAGTCGGTGCCGTTGGTGGCCACCCACCGGCCGTCCAGGCGGACGGCTTGGCCGGGGAGGTAGTAGTTCCCGGCCCGGTCGCGCTGGTTCGGCCCGCCGTGCGGCCCGTCCGACGCCTTCGGGGTCGGTAGCAGGTTCACCACCACCTCATTCAGCGGGCGGGAGTTGCGCTCCAGCAGATTGGAGGCGCCGGACTTCCAGTCGCGTGAGGCGGGGGTGGGCAGGAGCGTGACGGCGGTGCGCAGGTTCATGCCGCCCTTGCGCTTGGGGGAGGTGCCGGGGCCGCCGGTGCCGTCGGCGGCGGCCGGGGTGGGCAGCAGCCTCATGTGCCCGTCGGGGGCAGCAAGAAGACCACTTCGTCCTCCAGCGTCGGCCCGTGTCCGCCCGCCCGCCGTTTGTCCGGGTGCTGCGGCCCGCCGTTGCGCCCCAACTGCGAGGTGGGGGTTTTCAGCAGCGGGATAGGCGACGGCGAACCACCTGTCGCGGCGGTGGCAGGCCCCGACTTCGGGATCTGAAGCGCGTAGGCACATCCATCGTGCGTCATACCCGCACGCGGCCAGGTCGGCCGCGACGACGTCGAGTCCCCGGCTGCGGATGGCGGCGACGTTTTCCAGGAAGACGAGTCGGGGTCGAAGCAGGCGAACGGCTTCGGCGACGGTTTTCCACAGTCCCGAGCGGTCACCGGCGATCCCTCCCCGAGGTCCGGCGTTGGAGATGTCCTGGCAGGGGAAGCCGGCGGTCACCGCCGCCGGGCGCGGCAGCGTGGCGGCCAGCGCCGCCCAGTCGACGGTCGTGATGTCGCCTACGTTGCGGGTGCGGGGCAGCCGGGCGGCCAACAGGCGGGACGCGGCCGGGTCCTTCTCGGCGACCACGGCCGTCGGCAGGCCGGTGACGGCCTCCACGGCCAGATCCAGCGCACCGGAGCCGGTGCACAGGCTGATGTTGCCGCCCTCCGGCAGGATGGGGACGGTTTGGGGCATGCTGAGACCTCCAACAGGTCTGTTCGGGCTGGTTGGACGAGGGCGGCCCCGGGATCCTTGGCGAGATGGGGGGCCGCCCTCGGCGTGACTAGAGGAAGCCGGGGCAGTCGCAGCCGTCGTCCTCGCTGTCGAAGTCGCAGTCGCACTGCTCGCAGACCCTGTGCCCAGGGCAGTTGTAGGAACAGCAGTCGTCGCAGTACTGCGACTCGTCCCCGAAGAAGTCGGTCATGGGGTGCGCCTCCCGGTCAGCCGTGGAAGTGGTTGCGCTTGAAGATCGCTTTGCGGATGTTGACCGTGGTCCCACTGACGCCGCTGTCGTGGCTGCGGCGGCCGAGGACTTGGATGGCGATGAAGCCGCCGAAGATGACGGCGGCGAGCACGATGAGCTGAGTGATCAGCGCAGTGAGAGCGGCGATGAACGTGGTGAGGAGCAGCAGGCCGCCGCAGACGGCGAGGAAGCCGGCGCCGCCGAGGGCGACGTTGACGGCCGTGCGGGAGACGGCCGGCTTGGGCGCGACCGGCGCGGGGTGGGCGGGTTCGATGGCGTAGCCGGTGATGACGCGGCCGTCGGGCAGGACGACGCTCGCCACCGCCGGCACGGCGGTCGGCTGCACCACCGCCGGCGGCGCGGGCACAGCGACGGCGGGCGGGAGCGGGGCCGGCTGGTGGAGGTTCAGGGCCGTCTCGGCGGGCCTGTGGTGGGTGTGGTCGGGGTGCATGCGGAATCCCTTCCGGCGCTCGCTCGGGGAGGCGGAGGCACCCCCTTGGGGGTGCCGTGTGGAGGGGTGTTCCGGGGGTGTGAGCAGGGCGGCTCCCCGCTTCCCCGAAACGATGTTTTCGCTGATCAGCGCGGGGAGACGGGCCCGGGGAGGGGTTTGGGGAGTTCTCCCCGCCTCCCCGGGCCAAAGAGGTGTTGCTCCCCGCTATCCGGCAGTGGAAGCGGAACCGGTTTCGTCGCGGTGGGCGAGCGCCCGCAGGACGTGATCGCGGTGGACGACCATGACCCCGTGGGACTTCTTCGGCTCCTCGCCGTGCTCCTCCAACAGCCGCTTCAACCGGTCGTTGGTCCACTGATCGCCGTAGACCTTCGGGGCCAAGGCGTGCAGCCGCTTGAGCACCTCGTTGGTCCGCAGCTTGGGTTCCTCGCCGAGGACGGCGGCCACGTCGGCGAGCGCGTCGCGTTCCTCGCCGTGGTCGATCACGGTCAAGGTGTTCACCCCGGTGCGCAGGGCCTTCGCCCGCTCGGCGACCTCGGCGGCCGGCTCGTCGTCGATGAAGTGGGTCCTCACGGTGATGGATGCCTGACCGGCCGGGATGGTGATGCCGTCGGAGGCGACCACGAGGGTGCCCTTGTCCAGGCCCTGACGCAGCAAGTGCGGGGCGGCGCCGCCGTCGACGGCCTTTTCTCCCAGCGCCATCCGGGACTGCGATTCGGTCCCCAGCACCAGCGACGCCCGGGTGTGGGCGCCCTCGCGCACCAGCTTGGGCAGGTTCTGGTCGGTGGGGTCCTGTGTGCCCTGCCACATCAGCACGTCCACCGCACGACCTTGGTTGTGGATCTTCCGGACGGCCATGAAGTAGCGGGAGTTGGCGGCCTGGCCGCCGTAGGGGCGCTTCTTCTTGTCCTTGACCGGGCACATGAACGCGAGCTGCGCTTCGTCTACCAGCACGATCAGCGGCTTGAACACCGTGGTCGGATCGCTGCGGCGTTCCTCGATCCGCCGGTTCATCTCCTCCACCGCGTTCTCGACCATCTCGGTCGCCTGGATCACGTGATCGTCGGAGGGGCCCTCGATCAGCACCTGTGCGATGCCCTGGAACATGGCCCAGTCGCCGATGCCCTTCAGGTCCGCGATCCAGAACTGCACCGACCGGTCCAGGGCCAGCCACAGGGCGAGCGCGCGCAGGGCGGCGGTCTTGCCCTGGTTGGACAGCCCGGTGACCAGCACGTGCCGCTGGTAGAGGCTGAGAGCTGCGGCGTCCCCGCGCAGGTCCTGACCCCACGGTGCCTTGCCCGTCTTGTAGTTCGCGGTCAGCGTCTCGTCGGTGACCAGCGGGGACGGGCCGATCGGCTCGTCCAGGGCGCCGGAATCGGCGATCCACAGCCGCACTGTCCGTGCGGCTTCGGGGATGGTGATGAACACTTCGTGCTCATGCCTGGTCAAGTTCTCGGCGAGCTTGCGGCGGCGCTTTTGGATCTCGTCGGTGGCGACGCCGGAGGGGAGCGTGACGTCGACTTCGACGCCGCACCCGGCGATGCGGATGGGGCTGAGCATGGACGCACCGGCGTCGCCCATCTCCTTGATGGCGCTCTTCAGCGGGGAAATCCCCAGGTCGCGCAGGGCCTTGACCACGATGGACGGGGTGATGATCTCCCCTTCCCCGGTGCGGGCGGAGGCGGGCAGGGCCCACTGGGGCGCGGCCTGCTGATGACGGCCGACGGCCCACAGGGCGAGCAGGGCCAGAAACGGACCGAGGGTGACCAGCGGCCCCCACACCACGGTCACGATCGTGACCAGCAGTTCGATGAACTTGATCACGGCCATGATCGGGGTGATGACCTTGGTGGGGTCCTTGGTGGCGATGGCGAGGACGACGCCAAGGGCGATCAGGGTGCCGATGCCCATGCCGGTACCGACGAGGGCGCCCTTGGCGGCGTCCACGGGCGAGTGGAGCAGGTCCATGCGGCGCCGGTGCCGGGCCTCGCGGAAGCGCTGCCCGCGCTCCTCCCACTCCGCCGCCACCTCGTAGTTCCCCGCGGCTTCGGCGGCGCGCAGCATGCGTTCGTAGCGGGCGGCGGTACGGCCGTCCCAGGTACGGCGGGCCACGATCCGGGCGCCTCCGGCGACGTAGAGGCCGTGGCAGGCCACCGCGCGGGCGGCCGCCACGGTCCGCTCATCCCGAGCCAGCCGCTTCACCGCCCGCCCGGAGCGCACCCACAGCGGCACGGGCGGCTGCGGGGCCGGGTCGGGAACGACGGTCAGGGTGGTCACGGTGCCCGGCTCAACCGGCGGCACGGCGGGCGGGCTGGTAGGAGGGGCGGGGTTCTTGTGCAGGGGAACGACGTTGTCACCCATGATGGGAAACACTCCTGACTACCTGGAGCAGAGGCGGGAGTTGGGAAAGGGGCCCGGGGTGGCCGCGACCGTGGCAGGGACGGCCACCCCGGGCAGATACGGCAGCGCCGCGTCGGTCAGCCGGTCTTGCGCAGCTCGTGGCTGTGGCACAGCACGGGGGCGATCAGCAGCCCGAGGCCGTTGACGGTCCACCGGCCGTTCGTCAGCGGCCCCGGCGGCACCCCGTCGACGATGCGGCCCGTGCGGCCGACCGCACGCGGGTCGTCCTCGCAGGCCACGATGGTGACCTTGTCTCCGGCCTGGAACATGCTCACCACCACCCCTTGGACTTCTTCGCGGCCTTGGCGGCGGCGGCCTCCGTCACCACGCGCTGCCGCTCGCTGTGCAGGGCGGTGATCTCCGCGATCAGCCGGGTCTCGGCCGCACGCCACACCGACTCAAGCCGCCGATCGGCGTCATCGGTGCTGCGGCCCTTGATGACCCGGTAGGAACCGCTGGTCATCGCCCTCGCGACGGCCCGGCGCTCCCGGCCGTCCAGCGGCCACATCTCCCGCTCGCGGACGGCCTCCAGCTTGCGGTCGGTCTGCTGTATCGCGCGGTCCAGCCGACGTGTGTCGGGCTTGCCCATGTCGGATACCCCTCAAGGTCTCGGGCGGTTCGAAACAGGTACGGGCCCCGCGCGGCGAGTGCGCGGGGCCCGTACCGGAAAAGGTTGTGCGGGGCGGTCAGAGCTGGTTGGGCTCCAGGGCGAAGAACACGACGTTCGCGGTCGTCAGCTCCGGATGCTGGCGCGTGATGTCGCGCCTGATGGCCGTGAACACGTCGTGGCGGGTCGCCCCGGCCGGCGGGGTCCACGTTCCGGAGCCGGTGACGGACGAGCGGCCGGGGAGTTCCAGGGTGATGATCCAGTGGTGGCTGCCCTGGGGCGGGTTGGAAGGGGTGGTGTTCTGGGTGGTCACAGCGGATCTCCTGGTTGGATGTGGTCGGTCAGGCGGTGCACTGTTCGTCGGGGTGGGTGCGGGTCCCGCTCGTCAGGCGGCTACGCGCTTCCATGCGGCCCGTAGGCGGACCTCGGAGGCGGAGTGGCCGGCCGCCCGGAAGCGGGCGGCCATCTCGCGGTAGGACAGGGGCGGCGTCTGGCTGTGACGGATCTCGTCCACCAGCTCATCCAGTGCCTGGTCCGTCAGGGCCGGGCCGGTGTCCAGGGCGGGCGCTACGGGGTCTGTCGGTCCCCACACGGGCAGTTCCCAGCGGGGCGTGCCGTCCGGTGTGCCGTCGGGTGTGACGGGCCTCGTCACACTGGCCAGCGCCCTGCCGGTCTCCTCACCCGCCCGCGTCCGCTCCAACGTTGACCAGGCTTCGGACAGGGTCTTGGCGGTCTCGGCCTGGACGCGTGCGACGCGCGCCCCGGCCTCCGTCACGGCCGTCAACCGCGTCTCCTGCGTGGCCGCTTCCGCCCGCAGCCGGGCACGGGCGACGGCCGCTTCGTCACGGGCTTCTTGCTGGATGTCACGGATGACGTCCAGCGCGTTTCGGGTCAGCGCGGTCCGCTCCCACAATCCGTGTACCAGCCACATGGACTTCGCGGCCAGCGGGAGCCACGCGACGGCCAACCACGCCCTGGGGGACTGCTCGGCGAGTGCATGGGCGACCAGGACGCCGGTCGCCATCGCCCCGAAGCACCACCCCAGCACCGTCACCGGGCGGCTGTGGTCACCCTGCGCGGCCAGGCGGCGCTCGTAGGCGAGAGTGGCCAGCCAGCCCCCGTCGATACCGAGACCGACGGTCAGAGCGACAGGCAACGGCACCGAGCCGCGCAGCCACATCACCACCACGGCCAAGGTCAAGACCATGGAGACGGCCGTCATCACCACGGCCGGGAAAGCGGTCCTGGCCTTCACGGCGCGCCTCCGCCGTCGTCCCAGGGGGTGTAGGTGACCGGTTCCTGGGACGTCCACGCGCTCAGCGTCCGGGCGGAGAGGCCGATGTCGTGGCCCATGCCCAAGACGCAGGTGAGGATCGCGCGCACGTCGCCGGCCCGGAGCTGCAACAGCACACGATGGGCGCGTTCGTCCTCATCGCTCAGCCCCGGAAGCGGGACGTCCAGCGCGTCGTGCACCGCGCGCAGCAGCGCCACGGCCGCCTCCGGCAGGTCACACAGGTCTACGGTCGGCTCGTTCACGCCACACCTCCCGCGGTGAGCAGGGCGGCGAGGACGAGCAGGGCGCCGCCGGCCATGGTCAGGTCGACCGCACGGCGCAGGCAGGTGAACTTGGCCATCGCCAGGCGGGAGAGCCCGGCGATGTCGGTGGCCAGCTCCGTGGAGACGGTGGCGCTGATTTCCCGGGCCGTAAGCGTGGCCCACAGCGGGAAGCCGTGCCGGCCGCACAGGTTCGGGCGGACCGACCGCAGCAGCAGACCGGCCGCCACCACCAGCAGCGCGATACCGGCACCGCCGGCGGCGCGGGCGGGGAGGTTCAGGGGCAGGTCGCGGGCGACCGTCCAGGCGCCGGCGAGGACCGCCCCGACGAACGCCAGCAACAGCGCGGTCTTGGAGTCCGTCCGCCCGATCTCCGCCTTCACCTCGGCGTGGGCGGCCACCAGGTCCCGGTCGCTGGCGCTCACGCCGCACCCCCGGAGACACTCGTCTCGGCCGTGCTGTTGGCCAGCGCCCGGCGGGCCGCCAGCAGCCGCCGGTGGGCCCGGCGGATCCGGCGCCGGTCCAGCTCCGTGGGTGTGCGGTCCATCGTGGTGATCTGGGCGTCCAGCAGGTCGACGCGCGCGAGGATCACGGGCATCTCCCGCTCGATCGCCTTCAGCTCCGCGTCCGTCGGCTCCATGAAGTCGGCGAACGCGGTAACGGCGTCCTGAACAGTGACGATGATGTTCATGGGTCGTGTTCTCCCTAGCAGGTGGCAACGGCCCGAACCGCGCCCCCGGTGTTCATGCACCGGGGGTGCTCGCCGTTGGGGTCGGAACATCCGGCTCCCCGCACCCCCACCCGTACGTCCCCACGCGGTACACGGGACGGACGGGCAGGAGAGGCAGCCGGCCGCGGCGTCAGCGCCGCGGGACCGGAGCGGACCGGATGGCCGTACGGCACCGCCGGCCGGTCCAGCCCGGCGGCACCTGGATGTGTCGTTTCACGTCGATCTCCCGCAAGTCGCAGGAACACGTCGGCTTCGCCGGAACGCCGAGGTGAAGGCGTACCGGCCCCGAGCCGGGAAACGTCGGGTGCGTCATCGTCACTGCTCTGACGCCAGCAGGCAGCGGCCCTCACGTGGGCCTTTGGCGTGCCGCCAGGACGACGTCACCCGGTCGTCGCGGGGGCGATCTGTCTCATCTCGCCACATGCGTTGGGACCCCGCTGGTCTATGCCGCTCGCCATCCAGCCGGTGGTGCATCGCACTGGTCAGCTCCCGGTCCATCCCCACACCCCATAGCCGGGGCGGCGTTGCCGTGCGTAGGGGGAGAGCACTGTCCATCGCGGCGGTTCGCCCCCGGCCCCTCGGCCTAGGCGCCTCCCGCGACCTGCGCTCTCGCGTCAGTCCCGCATGATCACTGTTCAGTTCTCAAGCAACGGTCAACGCGGGCCCGCAGCGCGCCATAGGAGCGCACAGTGGTGCCCTCCGGTGCCTGCCTAGCTTGGCTAGTCAGGTCGCCATTGAGATGAAGGTATCCAGCTTGGCTAGCCACGTCAACACCTGGCTAGCCTGCCTGCTCAAACCGGCCGTTCGCCGCGTAGCATCGGTCCCATGGCCTTCACCCCGGAGTCCCTTGACCCAGATGACGACCGACCGCCGTACGAACAGGTGGCCAGCAGCCTTGGAGCGGCGATTCGTACCCGGAAGCTGGCGCCCGGGGCGAAGCTCCCTTCTCAGAAGGAGCTTTCCGAGCACTACGGCTTCGCTCGCGCGACGATCCAACGTGCCCTGCGAGACCTCGAAGACGAAGGACTCATCGTTTCTCGCAAAGGGTCTGGTGTGTTCGTGCGGAACCGGACGGAGCGCCCGTCTGGCCTACGCCCGTACGTTGAGCAGGCGTTTGCGCGTCAGGAGGTGTCGATCGACTTCGCCGGGTTTTCCAGCGAAACCCTGCATGGCGCGCTCCAAGAGCCCTTGGACAAGATCCGGGTAGGGCGCCTCACGCCGACGAGCATCAACGTTCGGATCCTTGTTCCGGACATGTCTGTACCGCAGCCGGTGCCGGTGCGGCGCGAAGACGGGGTCGACGACCCCCGGCTACGGAACCGAGCACGCGAAATCGTGGCCAGTCATACACGCGGTATCGCCAACGCGATACACGAGCTGGCCCACCTCGGGCTTGTCCAGCAAGCTCAGGTGCGCGTGCGGGTGTACGGCGGAACCCAGTTCTTCAAGCTGTACATCATCAACGAAGAGGACGTTTTCTTCGGGTACTACCCAGTCCGCCCCAACAAAGTTTCCGTCCAAGGCGAGGTGGTCGAGTTCTACGACCTGCTCGGCGTGGACACCGTCCTCTTCCACCACTCCGGGAACGACAGCGAGCAGTCGGGCGGAGCTCAGCAGGTGGAACAGGCCCAGATGTGGTTCAACAGCGTATGGGACACGATCGGGAGGGACCTCGACCTTGACGGCTGATGCAAAGCTTGCCTCTGCGTTTCAGGGCATGTCGGGAGTCTTCTTCGACTTCGACGGGCCGATCTGTGACGTGTTCGCCGGGTACCCCGCCCGGGACGTCGCCGAAGCGTTGAGGAAGCTGGTGGTCGCGGAGGTGGGTGAACTCTGGGCGGAGCATGAGCAAACGGAGGATCCCCTCGAAGTGCTCAAGCTGTCCGCCAGGGGCAGCCGTCGTCTCTCAGCGGCCGTTGAGCGTGCGCTGACCGATGCTGAGCTGACGGCAGTGGCGCTATCCGGAGAACCAACCAAGGGAGCTGTGCAGGCGATCCGCGAGGCCGCTGCATCTGGCCGGCTCGTAGCCATCGTCAGCAACAATTCGGAAGAGGCGGTGCGGGCTTTCCTCGGGCGCCATGGCCTGCTCGACTTGGTGCACAAGGTCGTCGGACGTCCTCTCCATCATCCCGAGCGGATGAAACCGCACCCGTTCTCTCTCCTCCGCGCCGCTGGTGCGCTCGGTGTGGACGTCCGCCGCTGCGTGCTCATTGGCGATTCCGTGACCGACGTCGAAGCCGCGCGCGCCGCTGGTACCCGAGTCGTCGGGTTCGCCAACAAGCCGCACAAGCACGATGTCTTGTCACGTGCTGGGGCAGACGCGATCACACTCGACATGGGCGTAGTCGCAGACGCACTCATGGCCGGCCGCGCCCCCGACCAGCCCCAATAGCTGCCGGTCACGTACCTGGTAAGCCCACCCTGTCGCGGTGGTCCGGGCCGTCTTCGGGCCGTCTGAAGACGACCACCGGCACCCGCCAGCGACCAACAACGACCACAAGCGCCCGCCCGGCTGGCGGACGCTTGTGGTCTCTTTGCGCAGCTAAATCCAGGTGTCCAGCCACATCCGGTTCCGCCAGTCGTCGAGCGGGATCGGCTGCCCGGTGTAGAGGGGGAAGAAGTAGATGAAGTTCCAGACGATGAGCAGGAACAGCGCGCCCGCGCCGACCACCCCCGTCACCCGCCGCCGTTCGGACGAGCCCCGTGGACCGCTGATCGCCCCGATCATCATCGCCACCGCGAGACACAGGAACGGAACGAAGACGACGGTGTAGAAGTCGAAGATGGTCCGTTCCTGCCACTTGAACCACGGCAGCAGACCAGCGGCCACTCCGCAGAGGATCGCGCCGGCCCGCCAGTCGCGCCGGAAGAACCAGCGGAAGAGCAGGTAGACGAGGGCGAAGCAGGCGGCCCACCACAGCAGGGGCGTGCCCAGGGCCAGCACCTCGCGCGCGCACTTCCCCCCGGCGTCGGCCGGACAACCGTCCGTGCCCGCGGCGGGCGAGTCGTAGTAGTAGGAGACGGGCCTGCCCTGGACCAGCCAGCTCCACGGGTTGGACTGGTAGGTGTGCGGCGACGAGAGGGTGGTGTTGAACTTCCACACCTCCTCCTCGTAGTGCCACAGGCTGCGCAGCGGGTTGAGGACGCCGGCCAGGAAGCCGTCCGTCCGGTACCCGCCCTCGGTCTCCGCCCAGTGCCGGTAGTAGCCGCTGTGCTGCCAGCCCTGCGTCTTGCTGTAGCTGCCGCTGTTGAGGAACCAGCCGGTCCAGGTGGTCAGATAGGTCACGATCGCGACCGGCACCAGGGACAGGAACGCCCACGGCGCGTCCCGCCGCAGCACGGCGCGCCACGGGCGGCGGGCGCCGGCCAGGCGGCGCGAGCCGACGTCCCACAGCACGACGAGGATCCCGAACGCGGCCAGGTAGACCGCGCCGTTCCACTTCGTCGCCGCCGCGAGACCGAGGAACACCCCGGCGGCGATCCGCCACGGCCGCCACCCGAGCCGCAGGGTCCGGGCGGTCTCCGCGTCCGGCCGGACGTCGCCGGTCGCCGCGTCCTCGGGCAGCGCGGCGGCCAGCCGGGCGCGCGTCGTGTCCCGGTCGACGAGCACGCAGCCGAAGGCCGCCAGGACGAAGAACATCAGCACCAGGTCGAGCAGGGAGGTGCGGCTCATGACGAAGTGCATGCCGTCCACGGCCATCAGGGCGCCCGCGACGCAGCCCAGCAGCGTGGAGCGGAACAGCCGCCGGCCGATGCGGCACAGCATCAGCACGGAGAGCGTGCCGAGCAGCGCGAGCATGAAGCGCCAGCCGAAGGGCGTGAGACCGAAGAACTGCTCGCCGAGGCCGATGACCCACTTGCCGGCCGGCGGGTGGACCACATACGACGGCACGTCGGCGACGTGGTCGTACCCGTCGACGATGCGCTGGTTGAGGTCCTTGTCGTCGGGCCACTTGGCCTCGTAGCCGTACGTCCAGAGCGCCCAGGCGTCCTTGGCGTAGTACGTCTCGTCGAATATCACCGCCCGCGGGCTGCCCAGGTTGTGGAACCGGGCCAGCCCCGCGACCAGCGCGACCAGCAGCGGCCCGAGCCAGCCCAGGGAGCGCGCGAGCAACCGCGCGGGCCCCGGACCGATGCCGAGCGCCGTCCACACGCCGGTGCCCGGTTCCGGGTACGGCGGGACGAGCCGCTCCCGTACGCCGCTCCGGCGCTCGGGGGCCGCGTATCCGAAGCGGCGCAGCCGGTTCTGCCACGGAGGCGGCTGCCCGGCCGCCGCGCGGCTCGGCCGGCCCTGGGTCGCGGTGTCACTGGTCACCGCGCCATCGTAGGGAACGGGTGGCCGCGGGCGCCGGGGAGCGCGCGGTCGCGGCCCGGCGCCCCGGGGGCCGCGGGGGGCGCCTGCGAGGATGGGGGCGTGACTGGAACGCTCGTACTCGCAGGAACTCCCATCGGCGACGTCGCCGACGCGCCGCCCCGGCTGGCCGCCGAGCTCGCCGCCGCCGAGGTGATCGCCGCGGAGGACACCCGCCGGCTGCGCCGCCTCACCCAGGCGCTGGGGGTGCACACCACGGGCCGGGTCGTCTCCTACTTCGAGGGCAACGAGTCGTCTCGCACGCCCGAGCTGGTGGAGGCGCTGACCGGCGGGGCGCGGGTGCTGCTGGTGACCGACGCCGGGATGCCGTCGGTCTCCGACCCCGGCTACCGGCTGGTGGCCGCCGCGGTGGAGCGCGGCGTCAAGGTGACCGCCGTCCCCGGCCCGTCCGCCGTGCTGACCGCGCTGGCCGTCTCCGGGCTGCCGGTGGACCGGTTCTGCTTCGAGGGCTTCCTGCCGCGCAAGGCGGGGGAGCGGCTCGGGCGGCTGCGCGAGGTGGCGGACGAGCGCCGCACCCTCGTCTACTTCGAGGCGCCGCACCGGCTGGACGACACCCTGGCCGCGATGGCCGAGGTGTTCGGCGGCGAGCGGCGGGCCGCGGTCTGCCGCGAACTGACCAAGACCTACGAGGAGGTGCGGCGCGGCCCGCTGGCCGAGCTGGCCGCCTGGGCCGCCGAGGGCGTCCGCGGTGAGATCACCGTCGTGGTGGAGGGCGCCCCCGAGAAGGGCCCGGGCGAGGTCGACGCCGCCGAACTGGTGCGGCGGGTACGGGTCCGCGAGGAGGCGGGCGAGCGCCGCAAGGAGGCCATCGCCGCGGTCGCGGCCGAGGCCGGGCTGCCCAAGCGCGAGGTGTTCGACGCGGTCGTGGCGGCGAAAACGGCGGCGAAATCCGAGGGTGACGGCAAAATCTCCGCGCGGTAGCGGAAGGTCTTCCCGGGCGGTGCCGCCGGGTCTTCCCCGGGGGTACCGCAAGGTCTTCCCGGGCGGTAACGGAAGGGTGCTCGCCGGTAACCGCGGGACGTGTTCTTCCGGGCGGCCCGATCCGGTTACCCGGAAGCCTCCCCTTCGGAACCGTGAAATCGGCCGGACGCCGCCGGAAGGAGCCGGAACCGCTGGTACCGGCTTCGGAAAGGCCTGGACCACTGCCCTCGGTGGCGTCCGTCACGAAATGCCGGACGCCGCGTCCCGCCGTAAAGTAAAGGGCTGGAGCGAAAGGCAAAGGCCAGGCCTCGCTCCCGGGCTCTTCGGGCATGTAGCGGTTAAGTTTGCCCCAATTCGAGGAATGGGCTGCTGCGTCGACGCCGGAATGGGCGTTCCCTGGGTGTGGGACGTCCGATCCCGATGAACGTCCGAACGGACCGGGAATTGTCCGGAGGACAAGAGGAGCTGCCATGAGCGAGACCGCAGGGACCGCACGAGGCGTGGAGACCGGCACCGCCGTCCGTACCGGGTACGACACGGTGTACGAGTCGTACGCCTTCGCCTGCATGAGGTGCGCCCACAGTTGGGAGCAGTCGTACGCGATAGAGCACCACGTGGACCCGGAGGGCCGGCCCTTCGTGACGTACCACACGGACGGCGACCGCGTCCCGTCCCCGCTCACCCGCCCCACCTGCCCCAACTGCGGGGAGCACGTCGTCCGCATCATGCGCTCGGGGCAGGTCTCCCAGATCGCGGACGCCCTGCACCTGGCCTCCCGGACGACCGTGTCGCCGGCCGCCCCCACCGGACCGTTCATGAGCGGCGGCATCCCGGTCGGCAACGAACAGCGCCGCGCTCCCCGGGCCCCCCGCCAGTGGCACCTGTCCGACCTGCTGCACCCCTTCCACCGCAAATAGGCGGGTCCCGGGAGGCGGGGGCCCCGCCCGGCCGGGCACGGCCCGGGAGCGGTCCCTAGAATCCCGGACATGGCGGCGAGAGCGACGAACAGCGGCACGGCGGACGGCGGGCGGAAGAAGAACGACACCGACAAGGACGTCCCTCCGCCCCCGCCGGTGCCGCTGAACGTGCCGGTGGCCGACTCGCACACCCATCTGGACATGCAGGGCGGCACGGTCGCCGACGCCCTGGCCAAGGCCGCCGCGGTCGGGGTGACGACGGTGATCCAGGTGGGGTGCGACCTGGCCGGCTCCCGCTGGGCCGCCGAGACGGCCGCGGCCCACGACGCCGTCTGGGCCACCGTGGCCCTGCACCCCAACGAGGCGCCCCGGATCGTGCTCGGCGATCCCGACGGCTGGTCCCGCCAGGGTGCCCGGGAGCCCGGCGGCGACGCCGCCCTCGACGCGGCCCTGGACGAGATCGACGCCCTGGCCGCCCTGGACCACGTGCGCGGCGTGGGCGAGACGGGCCTCGACTTCTTCCGCACCGGCCCGGAGGGCGTCGCGGCGCAGGAGCGCTCGTTCCGCCGGCACATCGCCATCGCCAAGCGGCACGGCAAGGCCCTCGTCATCCACGACCGGGACGCGCACGACGACGTCCTGCGGGTACTCGCGGAGGAGGGGGCGCCCGAGACGGTCGTCTTCCACTGCTTCTCCGGTGACGCGGCGATGGCCAAGGTCTGCGCCGAGGCGGGGTACTACCTCTCCTTCGCCGGGAACGTCACCTTCAAGAACGCCCAGCCGCTGCGCGACGCCCTGGCGGTCGCCCCGCTCGACCGGATCCTCGTCGAGACCGACGCGCCGTTCCTCACCCCCGTCCCGTATCGCGGACGGCCCAACGCGCCGTACCTCATTCCGGTCACTCTCCGGGCCATGGCGGCGGTGAAGGGCGTGGACGAGGACGCCCTGGCCACGGCGGTCGCGGCGAATACCGCACGCGTGTTCCGGTACTGACCCCGGAATCCCGACGACACAGGGTGACGGGCGGGCTTTGGAGAGTCACCGATGCTCCGCTACAGTCCCGGTCCCGTCAGTCCGGACCCAGTGGAGTGTCGTGAGCCATCCGCAGGGCAGCCCCCACGCCGCGCGCCGCGGCGCGGCCGAGCCGCCGCCGTACGGTCCGTACGCGCCGCCCCATGACGGCCACGAGCCGTCCGACCCCTACGGACCCCACGGGGGCCTCGGCGGGCACGGGCTGGGCGGCCGGCCCGGGCAAGGGGGCCCGGGACCGCACGCCGCCTACGAGGCGTACGTGCCCCGCCAGTCCGCCGCGCCGTCCGGCACGGCCACGGCGCCGCCCTCCGCCACCGTGCTCACCGGCGTCGTCCACACCCCGTACGACGGTCACCCGTACGAGGGGTACGCGCCCGCCGTGGCCGTGCCCTCGGAGGAGGGCGAACCGGAGGACGCCGTCCGGAGCGGCCCCTTCAGCGTCCTCGACGACGAAGCCGACGGCGAGCCCCCCGACGAGCACTACGGCGAGGCCCCGCCGCCCGGCCGGGCGGGCACCCGCAGGGCCGGGCGCCGCAAGCGGGCGGCCCGGGCGGCGCCCCGGCAGGGCGGCGACCCGCTGCGCCGGCTGCTCCCGCAGGCCCTGGTGGTCGCCTTCCTGGCCGGCGGCACCTCCGCGTTCGTCGCCGGGGACAAGTCCGTCCAGCTCAGCGTCGACGGCGCGCCGCGCACCCTGCACACCTTCGCCGACGACGTCGAGGAGCTGCTGGCCGACGAGGGCATGGCCGTCGGCGACCACGACCTCGTCGCCCCCGGCCGCCACCACGACCTGGCCTCCGGCGACCGGGTCATCGTGCGCTACGGCCGCCCGGTCACCCTCACCCTCGACGGGGAGCGCCGCCAGGTGTGGACCACCGCCCGGACCGTGGACGGCGCCCTGCGCCAGCTCGGCGTCCGGGCCGAGGGCGCCTACCTGTCCGCCTCCCGTTCGGCGCCCATCGGCCGGCACGGCCTGGACCTGGACGTCCGCACCGAGCGGACCCTCACCTTCATGGCCGACGGCCGCACCCGCACCATCCGCACCAATGCCGCGACCGTCCGCGAGGCCATCGAACAGGCCGGGATCGCCCTCCACGGCGAGGACACCACCTCCGTCGACCCCGACAGCTTCCCGCGCGACGGCCAGACCGTCTCGATCATGCGCATCACGGGGGGCCGCGAGGTCCGCGAGGTGCCCATCGACTTCCCCACCGAGCGCCACGACGACCCCCACCTCGCCAAGGGCACCGAGGTCGTCGCCCAGCGCGGCGAGAAGGGCGTCGAACGCATCACCTACGCGCTCCGGACCGTCAACGGCGTCCGCCAGAAGCCACGGAAACTCTCCTCGGAGATCGTCCGCAAACCCCGCACCCAGATCATCCGGGTGGGCACCAAGAAGTTGCCCGACACCGTGCAGGGCGCGGAGGGGCTGAACTGGCACGGGCTCGCCCAGTGCGAGGCCGGCGGACGCCCGGACGCGGTGGACCCGTCGGGCACGTACGGCGGCCTGTACCAGTTCGACGTCGGCACCTGGCAGTCGCTCGGCGGCAGCGGGCGCCCGCAGGACGCCAGCGCCGAGGAGCAGACCCTGCGGGCCAAGAAGCTCTACGTCCGCCGGGGGGCGAGCCCGTGGCCCGTGTGCGGCCGTAAACTTCACGGGTGAGCTCCAGCCCCAGCACAGACGAGTCCGGCGCCCTGCTCGGCCCCGCCGACATCCGCGAACTGGCCGCCGCCCTCGGGGTGCGCCCCACCAAGCAGCGCGGTCAGAACTTCGTGATCGACGCCAACACGGTCCGGCGCATCGTCCGCACCGCCGGCGTGCGCCCCGACGACGTGGTCGTCGAGGTCGGCCCCGGCCTGGGCTCGCTGACCCTCGCCCTGCTGGAGGCCGCCGACCGGGTCACCGCCGTCGAGATCGACGACGTCCTGGCCGCGGCCCTGCCGTCGACCATCGCCGCCCGGCTCCCCGACCGCGCCGACCGCTTCGCACTCGTGCACAGCGACGCCCTGCGCGTCACCGAGCTGCCCGGCCCGCCGCCCACCGCCCTGGTCGCCAACCTCCCCTACAACGTCGCCGTCCCCGTGCTGCTGCACATGCTGGAGCGGTTCCCCAGCATCGAGCGCACCCTCGTCATGGTCCAGGCCGAGGTCGCCGACCGGCTCGCCGCCCCGCCCGGCTCCAAGGTGTACGGCGTCCCGTCGGTGAAGGCCGCCTGGTACGCCGAGGTCAAGCGGGCCGGCGCCATCGGCCGCAACGTCTTCTGGCCCGCCCCGAACGTCGACTCCGGCCTCGTCTCCCTCGTGCGCCGCGCCGAGCCCATCGCCACCACGGCGACGAGGGAAGAGGTCTTCGCCGTCGTCGACGCGGCCTTCGCCCAGCGCCGCAAGACGCTGCGCGCGGCCCTCGCCGGCTGGGCGGGCTCCGCGGCCGCCGCGGAGGCCGCACTGGTCGCGGCGGGCATCTCGCCGCAGGCGCGCGGCGAGTCGCTGACGGTCTACGAGTTCGTGGCCATCGCCGAGCACAAGGCGGGCTGAGCGGCGGCGGGCCCGGCGGCTGTGCCGGTCCGCCCCGCGCGGGCCGCGCCCGCCGTACCGTCCCGCGGTCGCGCCCGCCGTACGATCCGCCCGACCGCCCGCCGCCCCCGACCCGAGGAGCCGTCCCCCGTGACCGCGCAGTCCGTCACCGTCCGCGTCCCCGCCAAGGTCAACGTCCAGTTGGCCGTCGCCGGCCCGCGCGCCGACGGCTTCCACAACCTCGCCAACGTCTTCCTGGCCGTTTCCCTGTACGACCGCGTCACCGCCACCCCGGCCGACGAACTGCGCGTCACCTGCTCCGGCCCCGACGCCGGCCAGGTGCCCCTCGACACCTCCAACCTCGCCGCCCGCGCGGCCCTCGCCCTCGCCGAACGGTACGGGCGCGAGGCGCGCGTCCACCTGCACATCGACAAGGACATCCCCGTCGCCGGCGGCATGGCCGGCGGCAGCGCGGACGGTGCGGGTGCGCTGCTCGCGTGCGAAGCGCTGTGGGGGACAGGTGCGTCGCGAGAGGAACTCCTCGACATCTGCGCCGAATTGGGCAGCGACGTGCCCTTCAGCCTGCTCGGCGGGGCGGCACTCGGGGTCGGGCGCGGTGAACGGCTCACACCGCTGGAGGCGGGCGGGACGTTCCACTGGGTCTTCGCCGTCGCCGACGGCGGGCTGTCCACACCGGCCGTGTACGCCGAGTGCGACCGGCTGCGGGCCGAGGCGGGGACGGATCCGGGGCCGGGGCAGCCGTCCGCTTCCGCGGCGCTTCTGGAGGCGCTCGCGGCGGGGGACGCGGGTGCGCTGGCTTCGGCCGTTTCCAACGACCTTCAGGACGCGGCCGTTTCGCTGCGGCCGTCGCTGGCGGACACGCTGTCCGCCGGGTCCTCGGCTGGTGCGCTCGCGGCGATGGTGTCGGGGTCGGGGCCGACCACTGCCTTCCTCGCGAAGAGCGCGGAGGAGGCGGAGCGGGTGGCTGCGGCGTTGCGGGTGTCGGGGACGTGCCGGGCGGTGCGGGTGGCGTCGGGGCCGGTGGCGGGGGCCACCGTGGTGGATTGAGCGCCCGCGTCTCGTGAAAGCGCCTGCGGCGCTTGTCCTCAAACGCCGGACGGGCTGAACGGTGCCTGAGCGGGCACTTTCAGCCCGTCCGGCGTTTGAGGACGAGCGGCGAAGCCGCGAAAAGCGGGGTCTGGGGCGCAGCCCCAGGAAACGGTGAAGTGGGGGTGCCCCCTCTGGGGGAGGGACTGGGGAAAACCCCACCCCCCACCCACCCGCTGCTCCCATGGGCCGCGCCCCGCCGCGGAACCTAGCGTTGCGGGAATGATCGGCAAACTCGCCCTCCGCTCCCTCCGCCACAGAGCCGGCGCCTTCCTCGCCACTTTCCTCGCCCTCTTCATCGGCGCCACCATCGTGATGGCCTGCGGAGGGCTGATGGAGACGGGCATCCGCAACAACGTCCCGCCGCAGCGCCTCGCGGGGGCGCCGATCCTGGTCACGGGTGACCGGATCCACCACCAGTCGGGAGACAAGAAGCAGCGGGTCCTCGCGGAGCGCGTCGAGCTGCCGGCGGGACTGGTGGGCAAGGTCGAGGCCGTACCCGGCGTTCGCAAGGCCGTCGGGGAGCGGACGTTCGACGCGGCACTGCCGGGCGGGGGCGGGACGGCGCGGGCGCACGCCTGGGAGTCCGCGGCCCTCACCCCGTACGCCCTCGCGGAAGGCGCCGCGCCCCGCCGCGGCGAGGTCGTTCTCGACGCGGCCCTCGCCCGGCGGGCCCGGGCCGAGGCGGGCGACCGGATCCTCGTCGCGGCGCACGGCGGTTCTGCCGAGTACCGGGTGAGCGGCGTGGCCCGGCCCGCCGCGGGCCGGGAGGTGCCGCAGCGGACGCTGTTCTTCTCCGCGGCGGACGCCGAGCGGCTGTCCGCCCATCCGGGCACCGTGGCCGACATCGCGGTCGTCACCGAGCCCGGCGCGGACGTCGGTGCCGTACGGAAGGGCGTCAAGGCGGCACTCGACGGACAGCCCGTCACCCTGCTCACCGGCGACGACCGGGGAGCCGTCGAGCACCCGGAGGTGGTCGCGGGCGGCGAGGACCTGGTGGCGATCTCCGGGGTCTTCGGCGGCCTGGGCGTCACGGTGGCGATGTTCGTCGTCGCCGGGACCGTCGGGCTCTCCGCGCAGCAGCGGTTCCGGGAGCTGGCCCTGCTGCGGGCGGTCGGCACCACCAGGGCCCAGGTGCGCCGGATGCTCCTCGGCGAGAGCCTGGTGGTCGCCGTGCTCGCCGGGGCCGCCGCCTGGCCCGCGGGCCCCGCGCTCGGCCGGTGGCTGTTCGGGCGGATGACGGACACCGGCATGGTCGCGGAGACCGTCGAGTTCAGCCAGGGCTGGATCCCCGCCCTGCCCGCGTACGGCTCCCTCCTGCTGACGACCGTCGCCGGCACCCTCTTCGGCACCCTGCGGGCCGTCCGCACCAAGCCCGTCGAGGCGCTGGGCGAGGCGGCCACGCGGCAGCGCTGGTTCCATCCGGTGCGGCTGGGCCTCGCGCTGCTGTTCCTCGCCGGCGCGACCGCCCTCGCCCTGGTCACCGCGCTCGTCCTGCGCGGCCCGGTGGCGGCGAGCACGGCCGGCCCGACGGTGATGTGCTGTGTCATCGGCCTGGCGCTGCTGGGGCCGTGGTTCGCGAAGGCCGTGAGCGTCCTGCTGCACTGGCCCGTGCGTCTGCTGACCGGCGCGTCCGGCCGGCTCGCGGCCCTCAACTGCCGGGCGAGCGCGGTCCGTACGGCCGCCGTCGCCACGCCCGTGATGCTGGCGGCCGCGATCACCACCGGCATGCTCTACCTCCAGACCAGCGTGGCCGCCGCCACCGACCGGGAGTTCACCGGGAACCTGCGGGCCGACGCGGTGCTCACCTCGGCGGCCGGCGGCGTCGACCCCGCGCTGGCGACCGCCGTGCGCCGACTGCCCGGCGTCGCCGCCGCGAGCGCGACGGCCACCGGCTTCGCGTACACCGTGCGTCCGCACGACGGTGACGAGAACAAGCACGGCACGGCCCTCCAGGGCATCGACGCGGAGGGCGCCGGCCAGGTCCTCGCGACCCGGCCGACGGCCGGCCGGCTGGCCGACCTGAAGGGGAACGCCGTCGCGCTCCCCGAGGCCGCCGCCCGCCGCATGCACCGCGGGGTCGGCGACACCATCGGACTGAAGATGGGCGACGGCGCCTCGGTCGACGTCCGGATCGTGGCCGTCTTCCCGGCCCGCGAGGGCTTCGAGACGGCCCTGACCAGCGCTTCGCTGCTCGCCCGGCACACCACCGCCGGGCTGCCCGCGCAGATCCTGGTCAAGGCCGCGCCCGGGATCCCCGCCGAGCGGCTCACCGGCGAACTGAGCCGGTTCGCGGCGCGGCACCCGGGGCTGAAGGTCAGCGACCGGGACGAGGTGACCGCCCAGCGGAAGGAGAACACCCGCACGCAGATGTGGGCGAACTACCTCATCGTGGGCATGCTCGTGGCCTACACCACCCTCGCCGTCGTCAACTCGACGGTCGTCGCGGTCGGCGCCCGGCGCCGGGAGTTCGCCCTCCAGCGGCTCACCGGGTCCACCAAGGGGCAGGTGATGCGGATGATGGCGATCGAGAGCCTGTACGTGACCGCGGTCGGCCTGATCCTCGGCACCCTCGCGGCGGCCACGACGCTCGTCCCGTTCTGCCTGTCCGTCTCGGACAGCCCGCTGCCGTCCGGGCCCGCCTCGATCTACCTCGCCGTGGTGGCCGCCGCCGTGGCCGTGACGCTCGTCTCGACGCTCGTTCCCACCTGGGCCGCGCTGCGCGCCCGGCCGGTGGAGGCGGCGAAGGCGTGACGGGGGAGACGCCGCGGCCGGGACCTCCGGCGGGCGTGGGATCCTGAAGGGAGGATGACAGGGCTCCTGAAGGGGAGACCGCGGAGCGAGGAGCGGAATGGCAGCCAACCTGGTCAATCTGGAAGCCGTCGACAAGGTGTACGGCACCCGTGCGCTGCTCGACGGCGTCTCCCTCGGCGTCAACGAGGGCGACCGGATCGGCGTGGTCGGCCGCAACGGCGACGGCAAGACCACTCTGATCCGCATCCTCGCCAAGCTGGAGGAGGCCGACAAGGGCCGGGTCACCCACGCGGGCCACGTGCGTCTGGGCGTGCTCACCCAGCATGACTCCCTCGACCCCGGGGCCACCGTCCGGCACGAGGTCATCGGCGACCTCGCCGACCACGAGTGGGCGGGCAACGCCAAGATCCGCGACGTGCTCACCGGTCTTTTCGGCGGCCTCGACCTGCCCGGTTTCCCGCAGGGCCTGGACACCGTCATCGGCCCGCTCTCCGGCGGCGAGCGCCGCCGCATCGCGCTCGCCAAGCTGCTGATCGCCGACCAGGACCTCATCGTCCTCGACGAGCCCACCAACCACCTGGACGTCGAGGGCATCTCCTGGCTCGCCGGCCACCTGCGGGCCCGCCGCTCGGCGCTCGTCTGCGTCACGCACGACCGCTGGTTCCTCGACCAGGTCTGCACCCGCATGTGGGACGTCCAGCGCGGCACCGTCCACGACTACGAGGGCGGCTACAGCGACTACGTCTTCGCCCGCGCCGAGCGCGAGCGGATCGCCGCCACCGAGGAGACCAAGCGGCAGAACCTGATGCGCAAGGAGCTCGCCTGGCTGCGCCGCGGCGCCCCGGCCCGCACCAGTAAGCCGCGCTTCCGCATCGAGGCCGCCAACGAGCTGATCGCGGACGTCCCGCCGCCGCGCGACAGCTCCGAGCTGATGAAGTTCGCGAGCTCCCGGCTGGGCAAGACCGTCTTCGACCTGGAGGACGTGACCGTCCAGGCCGGCCCCAAGGTCCTCATCGAGCACCTGACCTGGCAGCTCGGCCCCGGCGACCGGGTCGGCCTCGTCGGCGTCAACGGCGCGGGCAAGACCTCGCTGCTGCGCACCCTCGCCGAGGCCGCCAGGACCCAGGGCGAGAAGCAGCCCGCCAAGGGGAAGGTCGTGGTGGGCAAGACCGTCAAGCTCGCCTACCTTTCCCAGGAGGTCGCCGAGCTCAACCCCGCCCTGCGGGTGCTGGAGGCCGTCCAGCAGGTGCGCGACCGCGTCGACCTCGGCAAGGGCCGGGAGATGACCGCGGGACAGCTCTGCGAGAAGTTCGGCTTCACCAAGGAGAAGCAGTGGACGCCCGTCGGCGACCTCTCCGGCGGTGAGCGGCGCCGGCTCCAGATCCTGCGGCTGCTGATGGACGAGCCCAACGTCCTCTTCCTCGACGAGCCCACCAACGACCTCGACATCGAGACCCTGACCCAGTTGGAGGACCTGCTCGACGGCTGGCCCGGCTCGATGGTCGTCATCAGCCACGACCGGTACTTCGTCGAGCGCACCACCGACCGGGTGTTCGCCCTGCTCGGCGACCGCTTCCTGCGGATGCTGCCGCGCGGCCTGGACGAGTACCTGGAGCGGCGGCAGGCGGTCCTCGACGCGGCGGTGCCCGCCGCCCCCGCCGCCGCGGCCCCGGCGAAGCAGAAGGGCGCCGGACAGAAGAGCTCGGGCGACGCCCGGGCCGCCAAGAAGGAGCTCCAGAAGATCGAGCGCCGGCTCGACAAGGTGAGCGAGCTGGAGGCGAAGCTGCACGAGCGCATCGCCGAACAGGCCACCGATTTCGAGGCGGTGGCCAAGCTCGACGCCGAGCTGCGCGAACTCGCCGCGGAGCGCGAGGAACTGGAGACGCGCTGGCTGGAGCTGGCCGACGACGCGTGACGGTCCGGGGCGGATGACGCGTGGCGGTCCTGGGCTGACGACGCGTCTCGGTCCGGGGCGCGCGCCCGGGCGTGCGGCGAGTGCCGCGCGCCCGCGCCGGCCTTCGACGGGTTCCCGGCGCCCCCTCCATCGAAGCCACAACGGTCTCGTCACAGCCCGGTATCGGTGGCTCCGCACCTCCCTCGGCCCTCCCTGCGGCGCCGGAGCGGAGTGATACAAAGAACCCCCGCTCGCCTGCCGCTCACTGGCGGGATCCGCACCCGATGCGCTCCTTCCCGATGGCCGCCCGCCACCGGGATCGCGGGGGAGGCCGGTCGGGCCGCGGCTTCCCGCGCGTAAAGAGGAAAGCCGATGTCACAGCCGCCCAAGCCGCCTCAGCCACCGCAGGGGGTGCCCCCGGAGCAGCCGGCCGGAGGCTTCGGCGCGCCCCAGGACCCCACCCCGACGGTGGCGGCGCCCCAGGACCGGCCCGGCCCGACGCCCACGGTCGTCGCGTCCGGCGCGCCGCAGGACGGGGCCCCGGGCTTCGGCGCGCCGCAGGGCACCGCGCCCGGGTTCGGCGCCCCGCCGGCGATGCCGCCGCGGCCGCCGGCCGGGCAGCCGGCCGCACCGCAGCAGCCGACCCAGCCGGTGTACGGCTATCCGCAGGCGCCCCCACCGCCGCCGGGTGCCCCCCAGGCTCCGCCCGCGCCCCCCGGCGCGCCTCTGGCCCCGCCGCCGGGCGCCCCGCACACCCCGCCCTTCCCGGCGGGCGGTTACGGTTACCCCGGTCCGGCCGGCCCCGGCGCCCCCACGCCCGTCCAGCCGTTCCCGCAGTACGGGGGCGGCGGTTACCCGGCCCCGCCCGCGCCGTCCGGCGGGGGCTCCAAGAAGCGGATGACGGTGATCGTCAGCGCGGTCACCGCACTGGTGCTCGCCGTCGGCGGAGGCGTCTGGTTCGCCACCCAGGGCGGTGACGGCAAGAAGGACA
The DNA here is from genome assembly GCF_055585605.1 of Streptomyces sp. NPDC052910. Lineage (NCBI taxonomy): Bacteria > Bacillati > Actinomycetota > Actinomycetes > Kitasatosporales > Streptomycetaceae > Streptomyces > Streptomyces sp. NPDC052910. The sequence goes on along the minus strand of NZ_JBVJJR010000005.1, from coordinate 158,376 downwards.
AGCCCGCCAACTCCGCCGCGAAGAACGGGAAGCAGGAGCAGAACAAGGGAGGCGGCGGCAAGGGCGGCACGGAGGACCTCCGGCCGAAGGAGGGCAAGCTCCTCTTCGGCGCCGACCAGCCGGTGGTCGAGGACAGCCGGTCCGCCGCCGGCATGTGGGTCACCGACAAGGTCTTCGCCAAGAGCGACCTCGACAAGGTCGTCGGCTACGGCCTGGCGGGCGGAAAGCAGTGGGAGATCCCGCTCTCGGGCGACATCTGCTGGGCGCCGAAGCACGTCACCGAGGACGGCAGGACGGCCGTGGTCGTCGAGGAGTCGCCGCCGTCCTCCGGCAACCGCTACGGCGGTCCGTGCAATCAGGTCGTGGCCCTCGACCTGAACAACGGGAAGAAGCTGTGGCAGAAGTCGGTCAAGGTCGGTGACCGGACGATCCAGTTCGATGACGTCACCGTCGGCGGCGGGACCGTCGCGGCGGGCAGCCTCCAGGGCGGCGCCGCCTGGACGATGGACGGCAAGGAGCTGTGGAAGCCCAAGCCGGAGGACACCTGCAAGGACGACGGGTACGGCGGCGGCGGCAAGCTCGTCGCGGTCCGGCGCTGCGGCGACTACGAGCGCCCGCAGATGAAGATCCAGACGCTCGACCCGGCGTCCGGCCGGACCAAGTCCACGTTCACCCTGCCGAACGGCGTCGACGGCGCGCACGTGGTGTCGACCGACCCGCTGGTCGTCGGCATCAAGGTGGGCGACCACAGCGGTACCGGCGTCTCCGACTTCATGGCCATCGACGACAGCGGCCCCGACGGCAAGCTGCGCAGCAAGATCTCCACGGAGAACGGCAAGTACCAGCCGCGCTGCTCGTCGAGCGGTGTGGAGGCCTGCTCGAAGCTGGCCGTCGGCAAGGACAGCCTCTACCTGCCCACGGACGACCACCAGACCGGCAAGACCGGCGACATCGGCAACATCAACGAGATCGTCGCCTTCGACCTGTCCAACGGGCAGACCAAGGGCAAGACCGACGGCCGCCTCGGCTCCACCCTGGTGCCCCTGGGCGTGGAGAAGGACGGCGCGGTCATCGGCTACCAGACCGCCGGCTGGCGTGCGGGCGGCCTGGTCCTGCGCATCGACCCGCAGACCTTCGCCGCCAGAGAGCTGCTGAAGAACCCGGTCGCCACCCAGCAGACGGAGAACCAGATTTCCCCCCTGTTCGAGCAGGCGATCTGGGCGCAGGGCCGGCTGTACCTGGGCCGCAAGTTCCTGCACAAGCCCAGCGCTTTCGCGGGCGGCAAGGAGTACGTCGCCATGGTCTGGGGGGCCGAGTGAGCTGACGGAGCCGGGGCCGGGCGCGTCCTCGGCCCCGACGCACGGAACGATCACTGCCGCTACGGGAGTTGATCATTTCGCGAGCGCTCCGCGCCGTATCCCTGTCCATCACGCGTACATGCCTGAACGATCCGTTTCAGACGCGAAGTACACGTGATTGACAGGGATTTCGGCATTCCGGGGGACTTCTCACGAGTAGGGGGCGCGGAACGTCGAACAAGCGTGTAGCTTCCGGGGGCAGAGGGCGACGAGAGACGTACGCGGGCGACAGGGGGGCAGCGCATGGGCGTGCGGCTCATGGTGGTCGACGACCACCGGCTGCTGGCCGAGGCGCTCGCCTCGGCGCTGAAGTTGCGGGGGCACCGGGTGCTGGCCGCGGCGGCGCCGAGCGCGGGGGCGGCCGATCTGGTGGTGAGCCGGGCACCCGAGGTGTGCCTGCTCGGCACCGCCGCGCCGGCGGAGCCCGGGGCCTTCGACCCGGTGGTCCGGATCAAACGCGAGCGTCCGCAGGTCGCCGTCGTGGTGCTCGGCCCGGTGCCCAGCCCGCTCGGCATCGCCGCCGCCTTCGCCGCCGGCGCGTCCGGCTACGTCCGGCACAACGAGCGCATCGAGGGCGTCGAGCGCGCCATGATGAAGGCCCGCGCCGGCGAGGCCGCGGTGGAGCCCCAGCTCCTCCAGGGAGCCTTCGCCGAGCTGCTCAACCCGGCCGCCCAGCCGGACGACGAGGGCGCCCGGCTGCTCCAGTTGCTGACTCCGCGCGAGGTCGAGGTGCTGGTCCGGGTGGCCGAGGGCGAGGACACCCGGCTGATCGCGGCCGGCATGGGCATAGCGCCCAGCACCGCCCGGACGCATGTGCAGCGGGTGCTGATGAAGCTGGGCGTGGGCTCCCGGCTGGAGGCCGCCGCCCTGGCGGCCCGCACCGGCCTGCTCGACCGGGCCGCAGGCGGCCGGCCGCCCGCCGCGATGCCCGCACCCGCCGTGGCGCGAGGCACGGTGGGCCGCCAGGCGCCCTGACGGCGGGGCCTGGCCGGTCCGCCGGGGCGGACCGCCACTTTCCGGCCGGGCGGTGTGGCGTGCGGGCGAGCGGGCGCGACGGTGGGACGGGGCCGGTCCCCCGGAGGCACGCTTCCGCTCCCGGTCGGATGGCGGAGCGTACGGGGGTTCACGGGCGCGCGAGCGGCCGGCTGCGGGGCCGGTGTGCCGGACGGGACGAGCGGGCAGAGTGCGGACGTGAAGAGAACGGCCACCCGGCTCGCCGACGGCCGCGAGCTGCTCTACTACGACGCCCGGGACGGCACGGTCCGCGACGCGGTGGACCGCCGCCGGCCGGGCCGCGACGGACCCGACGCGTCGGGGCCGGCGCCCGGCACCTCGCCGGACGCCTCGGACGGCGCCCGGCGCGCGGGCCCGCCCGGCCCGTGCCCGGACGGCGTCGTGCCGGATCCGGCCGTCACCGGCCCGACCGCCCGGACCCGCGCCAGGCCCCCGGCACCGGCCGGCCCACGCGGGCCCGGTGCCGGCCCTGAGCCGGACCGCGAGGCGGTGGACGCCGCGGACGCGGCCCATGCCGCCGGTGCGGCCCCGCCGGGTACACCGGCGTCGGCCGCCCCGTGCGGTCCCGCGGACGGCACGCCGCCGCTTGCCGCCGGGGGCCGTGGCAGCGAGCTGCGCACCGACCCGCTGCTCGGCGACACCGTCGTCGTCGCCGCCCACCGCCAGGGCCGCACCCACCACCCGCCGTCCGACGCCTGTCCGCTCTGCCCCTCCCGGCCCGGCCGGCCCACCGAGATCCCGGACGCCGACTACGAGGTCGTCGTCTTCGAGAACCGCTTCCCGGCCCTCGCCGGTCCCGAGGGAGGCCGCTGTGAGGTGGTCTGCTTCACCGCCGACCACCACGGCTCGGCCGCCGGACTGGACGACGAACGGGCCGCCCTCGTCCTCGCCGCCTGGATTGACCGCACGGCCGAGCTCTCCGCCCGCCCCGGCACCGCCCAGGTCTACTGCTTCGAGAACCGCGGCGCGGAGATCGGCGTCACCCTCGCGCATCCGCACGGCCAGATCTACGCCTACCCCTTCGTCACCCCGCGCACGGAACGCGCCCTCGCCTCCGTCGCCGCCCACCGCGAGCGCACCGGCGGACGGAACCTGTACGACGACGTCGTGGCCCGTGAGGAGGCCGACGGATGCCGCGTCGTCCTCGCCGGGGAGCACTGGACGGCCTTCGTCCCGTACGCCGCCCGCTGGCCGTACGAGGTGCACTTGTACCCGCGGTGCCGGGTGCCCGACCTGCCCGCCCTCGGACCGGCGGCCCGTGCCGAGCTGCCGGGCCTCCACCGGGAGCTGCTCCGCCGCTTCGACCGCCTCTTCGGACCGGACGCGCCGCCCACGCCGTACGTCTCGGGCTGGCACCAGGCGCCCGTGCGCCACCCCCTCAGGAGTGAATTCGCGCTCCACGCCGAGCTCTTCACCGTCCGACGGGCTCCCGGCAAGCTCAAATTCCTCGCGGGTTCCGAGTCCGGCATGAGCGTGTTCGTCAACGATGTGCCGCCGGAGACCGCGGCGGAGCGACTGCGAGAGGCGGCGAGTCCATGAACGCGAGCACGAGCATGAGGACGTGCCTGGTCACGGGCGGCGCGGGGTACATCGGCAGCGTCGTCGCGGCCCATCTGCTGGCCGCCGGGCACGCCGTGACCGTGCTCGACGACCTGTCCACCGGACACCGCGACGCCGTCCCGACCGGCGCGCGCTTCATCGAGGGGCGTGTGCAGGACGCCGCGCGCTGGCTGGACGGCTCGTACGACGCCGTGCTGCACTTCGCCGCCTGCTCGCAGGTGGGGGAGTCCGTGGCCGCCCCCGAGAAGTACTGGCGCAACAACGTCGGCGGCAGCCTCGACCTCCTCGACGCCATGCGGGCCGCGGGCGTCCGCACCCTGGTCTTCTCCTCCACCGCCGCCACCTACGGCGACCCGCGGGACCCCGTCCCGCTGACCGAGACCGACACCACCGCCCCCAACAACCCCTACGGCGCCACCAAGCTCGCCGTCGACCACATGATCGCGGGGGAGTGCGCGGCCCACGGACTCGCCGCCGTCTCGCTGCGCTACTTCAACGTCGCGGGCGCCCACGGCCGGTACGGCGAGCGGCACGCCCCCGAGACCCACCTGATCCCGCTCGTCCTCCAGGCGGCCCTCGGCACACGGCCGGAGATCACCGTGCACGGGGACGACTACCCCACGCCGGACGGCACCTGCGTCCGCGACTACCTGCACGTGAGCGACCTGGCCGAGGCGCATCTCCTCGCCCTGGAGGCCGCCCGCCCCGGTGAACACCTGATCTGCAACCTCGGCAACGGCAACGGCTTCTCCGTCCGCCAGGTCGTCGAGACCGCCCGCGAGGTGACCGGACACCCGCTGCCGTGCCGTACGGGCCCCCGCCGGCCCGGCGACCCGGCCGTCCTCGTCGCCTCCGCCGAGCGCGCCCGCGAGGTCCTCGGCTGGAAGCCCAAGCGCCCCGGACTGGCCGGGATCGTCGCGGACGCCTGGGAGTTCGCCCGCCGCGCGGAGCCGCGGTGAACCCCACGGAGGGGTTCCGGGCGGTCTACGGCCGCGCGCCGGACGGCGTCTGGTCGGCACCCGGCCGCGTCAACCTCATCGGTGAACACACCGACTACAACGAGGGCGCGGTCCTGCCGGTGGCGCTGTCGCGGCGCACCCGGGTGGCCGCGGCCGCGCGGCCGGACGGGCTGCTGCGGCTGCACTCGGAGCGGGTGCCCGGCGGGGTGGTCACCCTGGAACCGGCCGCGCTCGTGCCGGGGCGGGTCCGGGGCTGGGCCGCCTACCCGGCGGGCGTCGTCTGGGCGCTGCGCGCGGCGGGGTACGCCATGGGCGGGGCGGACCTGCACGTCGAGAGCGACGTGCCGCGGGGGGCCGGCCTCTCCTCGTCCGCCGCCCTGGAGGTCGCCACGGCGCTGGCCGTCACCGGCGTCCACGGCCTCGCGCCGGACCCGGCGGACCTGGCCCGCCTCGCGCGCCGGGCGGAGCACGACTTCGTCGGCGTCCCCTGCGGGATCATGGACCAGACCGCCGCCACCCACTGCCGCGCCGGGCACGCGCTGCACCTCGACACCCGGGACCTCACCGTCCGCCACCTGCCGTTCGACCCGGCCGCGCACGGGCTGCGGCTGCTCGTCGTCGACGTCGGCGTCCGGCACGCACTCGCGGACGGCGCCTACGCGGCGCGCCGCGCCGCGTGCGAGGCGGGCGCGCGGGCGCTCGGCGTACGCGCCCTGCGGGGCGTGACGCCCGCGCAACTTCCGCACGCCCTCGGTGTGTTACCGGCCGAGCTGCGACCGGTGGTCCGGCACGTCGTCACGGAGAACGAGCGGGTGGCGCGGGTGGCCGCGCTGCTGGCGGCCGGGGAGCTCCGGGCGTGCGGGCCGCTGCTCACCGCCGGGCACGCCTCGCTCCGCGACGACTTCGCCGTCTCCTGCCCCGAGCTGGACCTGGCGGTCGACACCGCCCTCGCGGCCGGCGCGCTGGGCGCCCGGATGACCGGCGGGGGCTTCGGCGGGTCGGCGATCGCGCTGGTGGCGGCGGAGCGGGCGGATGCGGTGGCCCGGGCCGTCGGCACGGCCTTCGCCGCCGCCGGGTTCGGGACGCCGGCCGTCTTCGCCGTGTCGGCGGGGGAGGGCGCGCGGCGGGACGGCTGACCGGGGCGGCCCGATCACCCTTGAGTGGTCAGGGACTTGATCAATGTGTACTCGGTGATGCCCGGCGGGTAGTCCTCCACCGTGGCCACCACACGGTAGCCCTGCTTGCGGTAGAAGTCCGGGGCCTGGAAGTCCCAGGTCTCCACCCGGCTGCCGACGCAGCCGTGCCGTCGGCGGGCGCTCTCCTCGGCGTCGGCGACGAGCCGGCCGCCGAGTCCCGTGCCGCGGTGCCGCGCGTCGACCCAGAGGAGGTCGATGTGCAGCCAGCGGTACTGCACGTATCCGGCCAGGCCACCCGCCAACTCCCCGTTCTCGTCCACGGCGTAGACCTCGAGGGGGACGCAGTCGTCGACGGGGGTGCCGCGCAAGGAGCGGAGGACAGCGGACCGTTCGGAGTTGTCAGCGATGAGGCGCTTCTTCACCACATCGCGTCGTTCCGTGTCGTTCACTACCTCAATACTGAACATAAAGCTCACGATAAACATCCGAGTCAAGCAGTTTTGCGATTCGGCTTCCGTTGTCGGACCCCGGCCGTACGCTGAGCACAGCGTCGGTGGGGGCCGACGCCGATCAGGGGGCGAGACAGGCAGGTACGACGCCCGGGGTGGGGTAGTTGTCAGGGCACGGCGGCGGCCGTGCGCGTGCGACGGCTCCGTACCGGGCGCCGTACCCGCACTGCACGCCTCCCCGAATTTGGGGGTGGTTGTGGCACGTATTCGGGTATTGGTGGTCGACGACCACCGCATCTTCGCCGAGTCGCTCGCCGCCGCCCTCGCGGCCGAGCAGGACGTGGACGTCTCGGCGGCCGGCAGTGGGCCGGCGGCGCTGCGCGCCCTGGAGCGTGCGGCGGCGGAAGGGCGGCGTTTCGACGTCCTGTTGATCGACGCCGACCTGGGCGCGGCGGCCGTGGAAGCGGCCCGTGTCCCGGAGCAGCGCCGGCCTCCCGGGCGGCCGTTGACGGGTCAGCCCGAGGGTGTGGTGGACGGGATCTCCCTGGTGGCCGGGGTGCGCTCCGGGCATCCGGGGGTGCGCACGGTCGTGCTCGCGGAGCGGGACGATCCACGTCGCGCGGCGGCGGCGCTGCAGGCCGGAGCCGGTGGCTGGGTGGCGAAGGACTGCTCGCTGTCCCGTCTGCTGGCGGTGATACGAGGTGTGCTGCGGGACGAGACGCATCTGCCGCCCGCCCTGCTGACGGGCGTCCTGCGGGAGCTGACGGCCGCGCGCAAGCACCGTACGGAGAGCGAGCGGCTGGTGGAGTCGCTCACCCCGCGCGAGCGGGAGGTGCTCCGCTGCATGGTGGCCGGGCTCGGCCGGAAGGCCGTGGCCGAACGGCTGTTCCTCTCTCCGCACACCGTGCGGACGCACATGCAGAACGTGCTGGGCAAACTGGGCGTGCACTCCACGCTCGCCGCCGTCGCGCTGGCCCGCCGGGCCGGGGTGGGCCCGGTCGACCTAGCCGGGGACGTTGTCGAACGGGGCGGTCAACTGGCGTAGCAGCGCCGCGAGTTCCACGCGCTGCGCGGTGGAGAGCTCGGCGAGGATCGCCCGCTCCTGGGCGAGCAGCCCGGCGAGCGCCTCGTCCGCGCGGTCCCGCCCCTCCTCCGTCAGCCGCACCAGCACACCGCGCCGGTCGTTGGGGTCGGGCTCCCGGCGGACCAGGCCCTTCTTGGCGAGCCGGTCGATACGGTTGGTCATGGTGCCGGAGGTGACCAGGGTCTGCGTCAGCAACTGGCCGGGGGACAGTTGATACGGCTCGCCCGCGCGGCGCAGCGACGTCAGGACGTCGAACTCCCAGGGCTCGAGCTGGTGCTCGGCGAACGCGATCCGCCGTGCCCGGTCGAGGTGCCGCGCGAGCCGGCTGACCCGGCTCAGCACCTCCAGCGGCTCCACGTCGAGGTCCGGGCGCTCCCGGCGCCACGCTGCGACCAGTCGATCGACCTCGTCCTCCATGGGATCAGTGTAGTGGGTCTGTCGACATGAAGTCTCTTGACGTCAAGATAGTTAGGGGAGGACGCTGGGTTCAGCAGAGCCCTCAGAGGGTGCTGGGTTCAGCAGAGCCCTCCGCCCTCCTCACCCCGGGAGGCCCCCATGCCCCACACCCCGACCTGGGACCCGCGGCAGTACCTCCGCCACTCCGGCCCCCGCGCCCGCCCCTTCCACGACCTCCTCGCCCGCGTCCCCGAGCTGCCGGGTGCCGGCCCGGCTCGGATCACCGACCTCGGCTGCGGTCCCGGCAACGCCACCGTCCTGCTCGCCGAACGCTGGCCTGACGCCCTGATCACCGGGCTCGACAACTCCCCCGAGATGCTGCGCGCCGCCGCCGCGCATGCGGGCCCCACCAGCGGCGGCGGCCGGATCGCCTTCGCCGCCGCCGACGCGTCCCACTGGACCCCGGACGGCCCCCTCGACCTCCTCATCGCCAACGCCCTGCTCCAGTGGGTCCCCGACCACCCCGCGTCCTTCCCCGCCTGGACCGAGGCGCTCACCCCCGGTGGCGTCCTCGCCTTCCAGGTCCCCGGCAACCAGGACGCGCCCTCACACACCCTGATGCGCCGCCTCTGCGACACCCCGCGCCGGCGCGACCGTCTCGCCGGCGCCGCCCGAGGCCCCGTCCACGTCCTCGACCCGGCCGCCTACCTCACCCTCCTCACCGACCTCGGCCTGACCGTCGACGCCTGGGAAACCACCTACACCCACCTCCTCCCGGGCCCCGACCCCGTCCTCGACTGGCTCATGGGCACCGGCCTCCGCCCCGTCCTGACCGCCCTCGCCGACGACCCGGAGGAACGGGACGCATTCCTCGCCGAGTACGCGACGCTCCTCCGCGAGGCATACCCGCCGGGCCCGCACGGGACGGTCTTCCCGTTCCGGCGGATCTTCGTGGTGGCGCGGAAACCGGGGGGTGAGGGGTGATCATCCGATCACCCTTTCGCGTGAAGAAGGCGAGGAACGGCCGTGCGGGCCGTTCGGGAGCTCCTAGCGTCCGTGGCGTCGCTTGTGCCGCAATGGCGCCCGCGCCCAGACTGAAGGAGGAGGTGCTTCACGATGACCGCACTCGCGCACGAGGTGATCCCGGTGGCGGATGACGAACCGGTGGCCGATCTGGACACGTTTCTGTGGGAGACGTGGAAGGCCATGGATCTCCCCGAGGGCTACCGCGCTGAGATCATCGAGGGGTCCATCGAGGTGTCGCCCACCGGCCGTGTCCGTCACGGCGTTCTGATCAACCGTCTCCGACGTCGCCTTGAGAGCCACCTCGAAGGCGGTGAGCATGCGGTTCACCACGACCTCAACCTCATTCACCAGGGCAAGGTCTGGATCCCCGACCTCTTCATCGCATCGGCCGACGCGGTGGAGGACCTGGGGCCGGAAGAGCTGGGCGTCGCCGTGGCCACTGTGGAAGCCGCCATCGAGGTCGTCTCGCCAGGGCGGCGCAATCTGGAGCGCGATCGCGTCCGCAAGCGCCGCGAATACGCCCGGGCCGGCATCCCGCTTTACATCCTTGTCGACGACTTCGACGGCGACGGGGCCGTCGTCCTGTTGACGCAGCCGAACCCCGACAAGGCCGTCTACGAGGAGGAGCACCGCGTCCCCTACGGCACTGACGCCGTGATCCCCGCCGGCCCGGCGAAAGGCTTCGCCATCGGCGCGGCGATCACCGCGTCCTGACCGCCGCCCTCGCCTGCCGCCCCGCCGGGGCGGCTCAGCTCTTGCGGTGGCCCACCAGCCGGGGCCGCTGTTCCAGGCCGTCCAGCCCGTGCCAGGCGAGGTTGACCAGGTGGGCGGCCACCTCCGCCTTCTTGGGCTTGCGGACGTCGAGCCACCACTGGCCGGTCAGGGCCACCATGCCGACCAGGGCCTGGGCGTAGAGGGGGGCCAGCTTCTGGTCGAAGCCGCGGGCCTTGAACTCCATGCCGAGGATGTCCTCGACCTGCGTGGCGATGTCGCTGATCAGCGAGGCGAAGGTGCCCGTCGACTGGGCCACGGGGGAGTCGCGGACGAGGATGCGGAAGCCGTCCGTGAACGTCTCGATGTAGTCGAGCAGGGCGAACGCGGCCTGTTCCAGGAGCTCGCGCGGGTGGCCCGCGGTGAGGGCGCCCGTCACCATGTCGAGGAGCTGCCGCATCTCGCGGTCGACCACCACCGCGTACAGCCCCTCCTTGCCGCCGAAGTGTTCGTAGACCACGGGTTTGGAGACCCCGGCCTTGGCCGCGATCTCCTCCACCGACGTGCCCTCGAAACCCCGCTCGGCGAAGAGTGTGCGACCGATGTCCAGCAACTGCTCCCGGCGCTCCGCGCCGGTCATCCGCACCCGGCGGGTGCGTCTGGCCCCCTGTGCGGGGGTCAGGTCCTTCTTACCGGAGGTTTTGCTGTCGATCGCCACGCCGTCCATCATGCCGCCTGAGCGGCGTCCTTCTTCTCGCCGTCGGCCGCCGGCAGGCTCTCCTCGCCGGGCCGGGGCTTGCGGCGGGACGCGATGCGGCCCGCGTTCGGCCAGCGGACGTCGGACGCCCAGCCGGCCAGCTCGAACCAGCGGATGAGCCGGGCGCTGGAGTCGATCTGGCCCCGCAGCACCCCGTGCCGCGCCGAGGTCGGGTCGGCGTGGTGCAGGTTGTGCCAGGACTCGCCGCAGGACAGGATCGCCAGCCACCAGACGTTCCCGGAGCGGTCGCGGGACTTGAACGGCCGCTTGCCGACCGCGTGGCAGATCGAGTTGATCGACCAGGTCACATGGTGCAGCAGCGCCACCCGGACCAGTGAACCCCAGAAGAACGCCGTCGCCGCCCCCTGCCAGGACCACGTCACCAGCCCGCCGACCAGCGGAGGGATCAGCAGCGAGACCGTCGTCCACAGGATGAACGTCCGGGAGACGAAGCGGATCGCCGGGTCCTTGATGAGGTCCGGCGCGTACTTGTGCTGCGGCGTCCGCTCCTCGTCGAACATCCAGCCGACGTGTGCCCACCACAGGCCCTTCAGCAGGGCCGGAACGGTCTCCCCGTAACGCCACGGCGAGTGCGGGTCCCCCTCGGCGTCGGAGAACTTGTGGTGCCTGCGGTGGTCCGCCACCCAGCGCACCACCGGCCCCTCCACCGCCAGCGAGCCCATGATCGCCAGGGCGATGCGCAGTGGGCGTTTGGCCTTGAACGAACCGTGGGTGAAGTAGCGGTGGTAACCGATGGTGATGCCGTGGCAGCCGATGAAGTACATCGCCGTCATCAGCCCCAGGTCCAGCCAACTGACTCCCCAGCCCCAGGCCAGGGGGATCGCGGCGAGCAGGGCGACGAAGGGGATGGTGATGAACAGCAGCAGGGTGATCTGTTCGATCGAGCGCTTGCTGTCTCCACCCAGCGTGGCGACGGGGAGCGGGGTCTCTTCCCGGGCCTTCGGCACGTCCTCGATCAGGTCGGGGCTTGCAGTCATGGATTCCTCGTGGGGGTCGGGAGCTGGCTACGGTTCCGTAACCTACGGCAACGTAAGTATGGCAGGGCCCCGGCGGGGGGCAAGAGGGCTGTCGGAGACCGCGCGTCGGGTGGCGACCTATGCTGGTGGGCGTCGGACAGCGCGGTCCGCCACACCCCTCCAGACGTGCTCGGAAACACCGCTAGGAGCAGCACCTGTGAGCAGTGCCGACCCCACCAGCCTCGAAGCACGGCGCAGCGCCGCACTGCGCGCCGACATCCGCCGCCTGGGCGACCTCCTCGGCGCGACCCTCGTCCGCCAGGAAGGTGAGGAACTCCTCGCTCTGGTCGAACGCGTCCGGGCGCTCACCCGGACCGACGGCGAGGCCGCCGCTCGCCTGCTGGGGGAGACCGACCCGGAGACCGCCGCCAAGCTGGTGCGCGCCTTCTCCACCTACTTCCACCTGGCCAACGTCACCGAGCAGGTGCACCGCGCCCGGGAGCTCGGCGCCCGGCGCGACGCCGAGGGTTCGATCCTGGCCCGTACGGCGGACCGGCTGAAGGACGCCGACCCCGAGCACCTCAAGGAAGCCGTCGCGCATCTCGGCGTCCGTCCCGTCTTCACCGCGCACCCCACCGAGGCCGCCCGCCGCAGCGTCCTCAACAAGCTCCTGCGCATCGCCGAGCTCCTCGGCCACCAGGCCACCGGCGAGGGCGAGAAGCGCCGCACCGACCTCCGCCTCGCCGAGAACATCGACCTGCTCTGGCAGACCGACGAGCTCCGCGTCGCCCGCCCGGAGCCCACCGACGAGGCCCGCAACGCCATCTACTACCTGGACGAACTGCACGCCGGTGCCGTCGGCGACGTCCTGGAGGACCTGGCCGCCGAGCTCGACCGGGTCGGCGTCCCGCTGCCCGCCGCCACCCGCCCGCTCACCTTCGGCACCTGGATCGGCGGCGACCGCGACGGCAACCCCAACGTCACCCCCCAGGTCACCTGGGACGTGCTGATCCTCCAGCACGAGCACGGCATCACCGACGCCGTCGAGCTCGTCGACAAGCTGCGCGTCGCCCTCTCCAACTCCATCCGCAACAGCGGCGCCACCGAGGAGCTGCTCGCCTCCCTCCAGCGCGACCTGGAGCTCCTCCCGGAGATCAGCCCTCGCTACAAGCGGCTCAACGCCGAAGAGCCCTACCGGCTCAAGGCCACCTGCATCCGCCAGAAGCTCCTCAACACCCGCGAGCGCCTGGCCCACAACACCCCCCACCAGGAGGGCCGCGACTACCTCGGCACCGCCGACCTGCTCGCCGACCTCCAGTTGATCCAGGACTCGCTGCGCGCCCACCGCGGCGGCCTCATCGCCGACGGCCGGCTGGAGCGCGCCCTGCGCACCCTCGCCGCGTTCGGCCTCCACCTGGCCACCATGGACGTCCGCGAGCACGCCGACGCCCACCACCACGCCCTCGGCCAGCTCTTCGACCGGCTCGGCGAGGAGTCCTGGCGCTACGCCGACATGCCGCGCGAGTACCGCCGCAAGCTGCTCGCCAAGGAGCTGCGCTCACGCCGCCCGCTCGCCCCCAGCCCGGCCCCGCTCGACGCGGCCGGCGAGAAGACCCTCGGCGTCTTCCACACCGTCCGGGAGGCCCTGCAGCGCTTCGGCCCCGAGGTCGTCGAGTCGTACATCATCTCCATGTGCCAGGGCGCCGACGACGTCTTCGCCGCCGCCGTCCTCGCCCGCGAGGCCGGGCTGATGGACCTGCACGGCGGCTGGGCGAAGATCGGCATCGTGCCGCTGCTGGAGACCACCGACGAGCTCAGGGAAGCCGACCGGATCCTCGACGACATGCTCGCCGACCCCTCCTACCGGCGGCTCGTCGCCCTCCGCGGCGACGTCCAGGAGGTCATGCTCGGCTACTCGGACTCCTCCAAGTTCGGCGGCATCACCACCAGCCAGTGGGAGATCCACCGCGCCCAGCGCCGGCTGCGCGACGTCGCCCACCGCTACGGCGTCCGGCTCCGGCTGTTCCACGGCCGCGGCGGCACCGTCGGCCGCGGCGGCGGCCCCACCCACGACGCGATCCTCGCCCAGCCCTGGGGCACGCTCGACGGCGAGATCAAGGTCACCGAGCAGGGCGAGGTCATCTCCGACAAGTACCTGATCCCGGCCCTCGCCCGGGAGAACCTCGAACTGACCGTCGCCGCCACCCTCCAGGCGTCCGCCCTGCACACCGCGCCCCGCCAGTCCGACGAGGCGCTCGCCCGCTGGGACGCGGCGATGGACACGGTGTCGGACGCGGCCCACGGCGCGTACCGGCGGCTCGTCGAGGACCCCGACCTGCCCGCGTACTTCTTCGCCTCCACCCCCGTGGACCAGCTCGCCGAACTCCACCTCGGCTCCCGCCCGTCCCGCCGCCCCGACTCCGGCGCCGGCCTCGACGGACTCCGGGCCATCCCGTGGGTCTTCGGCTGGACCCAGTCCCGGCAGATCGTCCCCGGCTGGTACGGCGTCGGCTCCGGCCTCAAGGCCGCCCGCGAGGCCGGCCTCGACACGGTCCTGGAGGAGATGCACGAGCACTGGCACTTCTTCCGCAACTTCCTCTCCAACGTGGAGATGACGCTCGCGAAGACCGATCTGCGCATCGCGCGGCACTACGTCGACACGCTCGTGCCCGACGAGCTCAAGCACGTCTTCGAGGCCATCCGGGCCGAGCACGAGCTGACCGTCCAGGAGGTGCTGCGCATCACGGGTGAGCGGGAACTGCTCGACTCCAACCCGGTGTTGCGGCAGACGTTCCACATCCGGGACGCCTACCTCGACCCGATCTCCTACCTCCAGGTCACGCTGCTGCATCGGCAGCGGGAGGCGGCGGCCCGTGGGGAGACGCCCGATCCGCTGCTGGCGCGGGCGTTGCTGCTCACGGTGAACGGTGTGGCGGCGGGGTTGCGCAACACCGGGTGAGGCCGTGGTGGGGCGCCTGCGGCGGGCGGCGCCCCGGTCCCGCCCCTTCGCCGTTTCCTGGGGCTGCGCCCCAGACCCCGCTTGTCGCGGCTTCGCCGCTCGTCCTCAAACGCCGGACGGGCTGAAAGTGCCACCTCAGGCACACTCCAGCCCGTCCGGCGTTTGAGGACAACCGCGCGCAGCGCGGTTTCGGGGGTGCGGGGGCGCAGCCCCTGCAAGAAACGGGAAGGGGCGGGACAGGGGCACCCCTACGAGTTGTACGTCCCCTGCGCCCGCTCCAGCCCGTCCACGATCAGCGACTCGACCGCGTCCGCGGCCCGGTCCACCTCGAAGGCGAGATCCTTCCGCTCCGCCGCGGAGAAATCCTTCAGCACGAAGTCGGCGACCTGCATCCGCCCCGGCGGCCGCCCGATCCCGAACCGCACCCGGCAGTAGTCGGACCCCAGCGTCTTGGTGATCGACTTCAGACCGTTGTGCCCGTTGTCCCCACCTCCGAGCTTCAGCCGCAACTGCCCGAAGTCGATGTCCAGCTCGTCGTGGACGGCCACGATCCGCTCGACCGGGACCTTGTAGAAGTCGCGCAGCGCGGCCGTCGGCCCGCCGGACAGGTTCATGAAGGACATCGGCTTGGCGATCACGACGCGGCGGCTCGACGGGCCGGGCGCGCCCAGCCGTCCCTCGGCCACCTGGGCCCGGCCCGCCTTGTGCGCCTTGAACTTCGCGCCGATCCGCTCCGCGAGCAGGTCGGCGACCATGAAGCCCACGTTGTGCCGGTTGCCCGCGTACTCGGCGCCCGGGTTGCCCAGGCCCATGATGAGCCAGGGGCTCGTGCTCATGCCGTCCGTCGTCGTCATCCGCATAACTCCTTCATACGCCGACCGCCGCCCCGCTCCGGGTCAGGAGCGGGGCGGCGGCCGGAGGAAAAGTGAGGCTCAGCGCGAGGCTCAGGCCTCGGCGCCCTCGGCGGCCTCGTCCGCGGCGGCGGACTGGCCGGCGACGACGTGCAGGACGACCGCGTCGGCGTCCACGGCCAGCTCGATGCCGGCCGGCAGGACGACGTCCTTGGCGAGGACGGAGGCACCGGCCTCGAGGCCCGCGATGGAGACGGTGACGGCCTCGGGGATGTGGGTGGCCTCGGCCTGGACCGGCAGGGCGGTCAGGGTGTGCTCGAGCAGGTTGTTGCCGGGGGCCAGGTCGCCCTCGGTCTGCACCGGGATCTCGACGGTGACCTTCTCGCCGCGCTCGACGACCAGCAGGTCGACGTGCTCCAGGAAGCCCTTCAGGGCGTCACGCTGGACCTGCTTGGGGATGACGAGCTCGGAGCGGCCCTCGATGTCCAGGGAGAGCAGGACGTTGGGGGTCTTCAGCGCCATCATCAGGTCGTGGCCCGGGAGGGACACGTGGACCGGCTCGCCACCGTGACCGTAGATGACGGCGGGAACCTGGTTGGCGCGGCGGATGCGGCGGGCGGAGCCCTTGCCGAACTCGGTGCGGACGGCGGCGGCGAGCTTGATCTCGGCCATGGTGCACTCCTCGGAGGTCGTGTGCGGACAGGGTCACCCGGCCCACGAACGGCCTGCTACGAAGAGCGCGTCGATAACGGACCGCCACACCGGCACGAAAACGGTGCGGCCTCCCTCGCCGAGCAACTCCAGGAGTCTACCCGGCGCGGGAGGCCGCACCGAAATCGATCTACGAGGACCGTCAGGATCGGTCCACGAGGACCGTCAGGCCTGCTCGTCGAAGAGGCTCGTGACCGAACCGTCCTCGAAGACCTCGCGCACCGCGCGGGCGATCGTCGGGGCGATCGACAGCACCGTGATCTTGTCGAGCTCCAGCTCGCCCGGGGTCGGCAGGGTGTTGGTGAACACGAACTCGCTGACCTTGGAGTTCTTCAGCCGGTCGGCGGCCGGGCCGGAGAGCACACCGTGGGTGGCGGTGACGATGACGTCCGCGGCACCGTGGGCGAACAGGGCGTCCGCCGCGGCGCAGATGGTGCCACCGGTGTCGATCATGTCGTCCACCAGCACGCAGACACGATCCTTCACGTCACCGACGACCTCGTGCACCGTGACCTGGTTGGCGACATCCTTGTCGCGGCGCTTGTGGACGATGGCCAGCGGGGCGCCGAGCCGGTCGCACCAGCGGTCGGCGACGCGCACGCGGCCGGCGTCCGGGGAGACGACGGTGAGCTTGTCGCGGTCGACCTTGGCGCCCACGTAGTCCGCCAGGATCGGCAGCGCGAACAGGTGGTCGACCGGGCCGTCGAAGAAGCCCTGGATCTGGTCGGTGTGCAGGTCGACCGTGAGGATGCGGTCGGCGCCGGCCGTCTTCATCAGGTCGGCGATCAGGCGGGCCGAGATGGGCTCGCGGCCGCGGTGCTTCTTGTCCTGACGGGCGTAGCCGTAGAACGGCAGGATCACGGTGATGCTCCGGGCGGAGGCCCGCTTCAGAGCGTCGATCATGATGAGCTGTTCCATGACCCACTTGTTGATGGGGGCCGTGTGGCTCTGCATCAGGAAGCAGTCGGCGCCGCGCGCCGACTCCTGGAAGCGGACGTAGATCTCACCGTTGGCGAAGTCGAAGGCCTTGGTCGGGACCAGGCCGACGCCAAGCTGGTGCGCGACCTCCTCGGCAAGCTCGGGGTGGGCGCGGCCGGAGAAGAGCATCAGCTTCTTCTCGCCGGTCGTCTTGATCCCGGTCACAGCACAGTCTCCTTGGATGTCGCTTTGTGTGCGCTTATCACGGTACGCCCCGTTCGGCGGTCCCGTGTCAGGTCACTGCTCCCCGTCGTGCTCCTGGAGAGCGGCGGAAGCGGCCTGTGCGGCGGCGCTTCCCGGGCGCTTTCGAGCCACCCAACCCTCGATATTCCGCTGCTGGCCGCGTGCGACAGCGAGCGAACCCGGGGGCACATCCTTGGTGATGACGGAGCCGGCGGCGGTGTACACGCCGTCCCCGATCGTGACCGGAGCCACAAACATGTTGTCCGACCCGGTGCGGCAGTGCGAGCCGATCGTCGTGTGGTGCTTGTTGACGCCGTCGTAGTTCACGAAGACGCTCGCGGCGCCGATGTTGGTGTACTCGCCGATGGTGGCGTCGCCCACGTAGGAGAGGTGCGGCACCTTGGTGCCCTCGCCGATCTCGGCGTTCTTCATCTCCACGTACGCGCCGGCCTTCGACTTGGGGCCGAGGTGGGTGCCGGGCCGCAGATAGGCGAACGGGCCCACGGTGGCGCCGGCGCCGATGAACGCGCCCTCGGCCACCGTGTTGTCCACCCGGGCACCGGCCTCGACCCGCGTGTCCGTCAAACGGGTGTGGGGGCCGACCTCGGCGCCTCCGGCCACGTGCGTGGCGCCCAGCAACTGGGTGCCGGGGTGCACCAGCGCGTCGGGCTCGAACGTCACCGTGACGTCCACCCACGTCGTCGCCGGGTCCACGACCGTCACACCGCTCGTCATCGCGTCGTGCAGCAGCCGCTCGTTGAGCAGCCGGCGGGCCTCCGCCAACTGGACGCGGTTGTTGATGCCCAGGATCTCGCGGTGGTCACCGGCGACCGCGGCGCCCACCCGGTGCCCGGCCTCGCGCAGGATCCCCAGCACGTCGGTGAGGTACTCCTCGCCCTGGCTGTTGTCCGTCCGCACCTTGCCCAGCGCGTCCGCCAGCAGCCGGCCGTCGAACGCGAACACCCCGGAGTTGATCTCGCGGATCGCCCGCTGCTCCTCGGTGGCGTCCTTGTGCTCGACGATCTCCGTCACCGCGCCCGTCGCCGCGTCCCGGACGATCCGCCCGTAGCCCGTGGAGTCCGGCACCTCGGCCGACAGCACCGTGACCGCGTTGCCGTCGGCGGCGTGGGTGTCGGCCAGGCGCTTCAGGGTGGCGCCGGTGAGCAGGGGGGTGTCACCGCAGACGACGATCACCGTGCCGTCGGGGCGGATGCCCTCCCGGGACAGCTCCTCCAGGCCCATGCGCACCGCGTGGCCGGTGCCGTTCTGCTCGAGCTGCACGGCGGTACGGACGCCGGCGTCGATCTCCCCGAGGTGCGCCGACACCTGCTCCCGGGCGTGCCCGACGATCACGACGAGCTGCTCCGGCTCCAGTTCACGCGCGGCGGCGACGACGTGCCCGACGAGGGACCGGCCGCAGATCGTGTGCAGGACCTTGGGGGTCGCCGACTTCATGCGGGTGCCCTCACCCGCTGCGAGAACGACGACGGCTGCCGGGCGGTTGGCGCTCACGGGTGTGCCCTTCGGCTTCGGGGTTACGAGGGGGTGACACCCGCAGGATACCGGTGCGTAGAAGGGCCGGAACGCGGACGGGTCCTGACCAGGGCGGTCAGGACCCGAAGCAGGCTCCCGGGGAAGGAATCGAACCCTCATTCAATGGACCAAAACCATTTGTCCTGCCATTAGACGACCCGGGATGGTTCGCCTGTTGTGCCCGGATTGCTTGATCGGGCGAACGTGCAGACACCACTATGCCGTACCGCCCGGCCTCGACGCGACGGTGCCGGACGGCTCGGGTGCGGTCGTCCCGGACGGCGCGGGGGCGCGTCCGGGCCTGCTTCGCTTCCGTTCCTGCCGTTTGCGTGCCGCTGTCAGTTTCTCCAAAACCGTTGGCCCGCCCCCGTAGTCTGGTTGGTATGACCACAACGGGGGCAATCACGGAGGCGGGCGCCCGGGGCGCGCCCGCGGGGCCGTGGTGGTGGGCCAGGCGGCGGAGCATGGTGCTGGACGTCGTACTGGCGCTGGTGTCGGTGATCGAGTGCGTCTTCGAGGGGCTCTCGTTCGCACACGAGGTGGGGGTGCCCGGGGCGCTCGGAGCGCTGACGGGGATACCGGTCGGCGGCGCGCTGCTGGTGCGCCGGAGGTGGCCGGTGGCGGTGGTGCTGGTGTCGATCGCCGTCACCCCGGCCGAGATGGGGTTCCTGCTCGGGGTCGTCGGGCTGTACACACTCGCCGCGTCGGACGTGCCGCGGCGCATCATCGTCGTCCTCGCGGTCGCGTCCCTGGCCGGCACGCTGGTCGTCGCCGCCGCGCGGTTCCACCGCGACACCGCGCAGTCGGGCTACCAGCCCGGCCTCGGGGCGTCCCTGCTCTTCTCCTCGGTGATGGCCCTCGGGCTGACGGCGCCGCCGCTGCTCCTCGGCCTGTACGTGGGCGCCCGCCGGAGGCTGGTGGAGAGCCTGCGGGAGCGGGCCGACGGGCTGGAGCGGGAGCTGTCGCTGCTGGCCGAACGGGCCGAGGAACGGGCCGAGTGGGCCCGGAGCGAGGAGCGCACGCGGATCGCCCGCGAGATGCACGACGTGGTGGCGCACCGGGTGTCCCTGATGGTGGTGCACGCGGCGGCGCTCCAGGCCGTGGCCCTGAAGGACCCCGAGAAGGCGTCGCGCAACGCGGAACTGGTCGGGGACATGGGCCGGCAGGCGCTGACCGAGCTGCGGGAGATGCTCGGCGTACTGCGGGCGAAACCCGACGACGCGGCCCGGCCGGCGGCGGCCCGGGAACCGGAGCGGCTGGCGGCGGTGGCCGCGGCGGCCTCGGCGCGGGTCCGCCGGTCTGCCGACGCCCTGGCCACCGGCGCCCCGGACGGCCCGTGCCTCGGGCGGTTGGCCGACCTGGTGGGACAGTCGCGGCAGGCGGGAATGGCCGTCGAGCTCTCCGTCGAGGGCGAGCAGCGGACGTACACCGCGCGGGTGGAGAGCACCGCCTACCGGGTGGTGCAGGAAGCTTTGACCAACGTCCACAAGCACGCCCCGGGGGCGGCGGCCCGGGTGCGTGTGGCGCACCGGGAGGGCGAGGTGGCCCTCCAGGTGGAGAACGGGCCCTCGGAGGGCGGGACGGACGCCGGGCTGCCGAGCGGCGGCAACGGCCTGGTCGGCATGCGGGAGCGGGTCACGGCGCTGGGCGGCGTGTTCGTCTCCGGGCCCACCGAGCGCGGCGGGTTCCGGGTCTCGGCCGTGATCCCGGACGCGGCGGAGGCGGCGGACGCGGCGTGAACGGCCCGTCCGGCGATTGAGGCGTGAACGGCCCGACCGGCGGTTGAGAACTTCGCGGCACGGCCGCGATGCCGGGGGCCGGGGCTCCGCCGCCGGGAAACGGCGAAGGGACGGGGTTGGGGCAGCCGCCCGCGAGCCCACCCCGCGCGCCGCCTCAGCCGGCGAACGAGAGCCGGGCCGGCCGCGTCCCCGTGACCAGCGCTCCGATCGCGTGGTCGATGTCGGAGCCGAGGTACCAGTCGCCGGTGTGGTCCAGGCTGTACACCCGCCCGTGCGCGTCGATCGTGAGCACCGCCTGACCGTCGAGCTCCTGCCCGAGCGGGCACACCTCGGTGCCGAGCGCCCGGCCGAGGTCGGCGACGGTCCGGGCGAGGTGCAGCCCGTGCAGTGGGTCGATGTGGAACGGCGTCGGCGCGATGTGCTTGCCCGACCCGGGCCCGGCGATGCGCAGACCGCCGAACTCCGCCCAGGCCTCGACGGCGGCGGGGAAGACGGTGTGCCGGTGCCCGGCGGGCGACACGTGGGCGCGCAGGGCGTCGGCCCACTTCTCGGCGGCCTTGATGTCCCAGCGGCCGGGCTGCCAGCCCGCCTCGCGCAGGGCGGCGTCGACGGCGACGGGGAACCGGGTGGCTGCGGTGCGGTCGAAAGCGCGCATGGAGGTCAGGGCCTGCCTCGTTCCGTGGGGGTGGGGTCGATGGCGCGGACGCCGAAGTGGGCGAGGAGCGCGGTACAGGACCGGCAGGGCGGGGCGTAGGCGCCGTGCCGGGGATCGCCGTCCTCGCGGATGTGCCGGGCGGTGATCTTCGACTGCTTGAGCGCGCGACGGGCCTCGCCGTGGGTGAGGGGTTTGCGGGAGGCGCGTTTGCTGCGGCCCGCCTCGTGGGTGGTGAGGAAGCGGGTGAGGAGCAGCGCCTCGGGGCAGCGCCCGGTGAAGCGCTCGCGGCGGTCGCTGGTGAGCGTGTCCAGGAAGTCCTGGACCAGGGGGTGCAGGGCGGGCGGCTGTTCGGCCTTGCCCGCGGTGCAGGTCAGCGTGGTGCCGCGGACGGAGAGCGCGGCGGCGACGGCGGGCAGGATGCCGTCGCGGCGGTGGAGCAGTACGGGTGGACGTTCGGCGTCCTCGGTCGTGCTCCAACTGAGCCGGGGGTCGCCGGGCGTCGCGCCGCGTCCGTCGGCGTTCCCGGTCAGGGGTTGGCGGTCCTGCGTCGTGTGCATGGTGGTTCTTCCCTCCCTGCAATCCCCCTGTTGCGGGGATCAGCCTGCCAAACGGGGTGGTGGGAGTGGAAGGCAGGGCGGTGTTGCGTGTGCCTGGTGTGCCGGAATAGGTGAGAGGGGACCGAGTCGTGGCACGGGGGTGAGGCGGCCGCGGTGCGGGGGTTTGCCGGGACGTGAGGGGTTTCTGCGGTTCTCCCGGCTTCCGGGGACTCCGCCGCTTTACGGGGGGTGTTTCAGGGGGGTTCGTCCGGTGATCGCGGCGGCCGTTCTCCGGTACGCCGGAGGCGGCCGGAGTCCGCCGGGCCGCCGAAGACCGCTTTCGCCGTCCGGCATCCGGCCCGCGGTGCCCGAGGTACCGCCGGCGCCGTCCCCCACACGGGCGGGAGCCCGTCTTGCGCCACCGCATAGGCTGTCCGTCACGAAGCCGTCCCGGCCATGGGCTCCGTCACCCGCCGCCGGGGCCGCGAACGTCGCCGAACACGCCAGTCAAGCAGGGGGCATCCGCCATGACGACAGGTCGGCTCGGGCAGCAGGCCGCGCCACCGAACACGGCCTACGCCGGGCAGGTCGTGCACTTCCCGGACCCCGTCCGGCACGGCCGTTACCCCCAGGGCGTACGGGTGGACGAGGACGGGTACCCCGACTTCTCCCCCTACGCCCGGGCCGCCGCCGAGATCGCGGACCCGCCGGAGGGCTTCGGCGTGGACGAGCTGCGCCTGACCGACTACGTCTCGGCCAACGCCGCGCTGCACGCGGAGGGCCACGAACTCTGGGCGAGCCTGCACCCGGTGGCCACCCCGCACGGCTGGACCTGGCACCACGTGGCCGGAACGCGCCGGCTGGAGCTGGTGCCGGCCGAGGTGAAGGCGCTGCTGCGGCACCACGGCGGCCTGGCGACGGCCGCCGTGGACCAGGAGAAGCGCGGCACCCGGCCGCTCCAGGAGACCCGCCCGGTGCACTTCGCGCTCCCGCAGCGGGAACTGGCGGTGACGGAGGAGCAGGTCCAGGGCGTCGAGGAGGACCTCGGCTACCGGCTGCCCGGCGCCTACCGGGCGTTCCTCAAGGCGGCCGGCGGCTGCGCCCCGGTGGGCGTCGCGCTCGACGCCGAGCTGGGGCTGCTGCTGGACCAGCCGTTCTTCACGGTCCGCGACGAGGCGGCGGTCAACGACCTCGTCTACGTCAACAAGTGCCTGCGCGACCACTTCACCAAGGACTACCTCGGGGTGGCCTTCGTGCAGGGCGGTGTGCTGGCGGTCAAGGTGAAGGGCGAGGCGACCGGTTCGGTCTGGTTCTGCCCCTACGACGACGCCCGGGACCAGGACGGCTGGACGGTGCGGGAGCGGGTGGAGCGACTGCTGCTGCCCTGCGGTGAGGACTTCGACGCCTTCCTCACCCGGCTCGCGGGCGGGCCGCCCGAGCTGGAGACGGTGGCGAACCTGATGGTCGACGGCGGCTTCGCGTACGCCGTCCCGGTGGAGGGATGAGCGCGGTGGTGACCTTCGCGCAGGCTCAGGAGCGCGCGGAGCGCTGGGTCAACGGAGACGTTCCGGCGTATCTGCACCGCGAGGTGAAGGTGCGGGAGTTCGACCTGGGCTTCGTCGCCTGGGCCGAGGACCGCGAGGGCGTGGCCTCCACGGACACCGCCCGGTCGCGGCTGGTCATCGCGCGCGACAGCGGTGAGACCACGCTGTGGCCCGGTCTGCCGGTGGGCGAGGTGATCCGGCGGTACGAGGAGGAGTACGGCACCACGGCCGAGCCGGCGCCGGTGGCGGACGACCCGCCGCAGCGGGTGGACCTGAACGCGACGTCGTTCCTGCTGAGCCCGCCGCAGTGGCTCCAGGACGCGGCGGACGCGATGGGCATCCCCGACCGCAAGCGCGACCGCGAGCGGGAGGGGGTGGCGTCGTCGTCCGGTACGGGCGGGACGCCCGCGTCCGCGTCCGGCGGGTCGGGTGAGACGTCGGGTGGCGGTACGACCGGTGGCGGTACGTCCGGTGGCGTGCCCCACGGGGGTGCGTCGGGTGGGGCGCCGGCGGGCGCCTCGGACGGGGCGGCGGGCAGCGGCACCGCCGGTGGCGCGGGAGAGGCCGGCCGGGCGCCGGGCGCTCCGGGGAACGGGACGTCCGGGTCCGCTGCCTCCGCTTCGCCTGCCGCCGCTTCGTCGTCGAGCGGTACGTCGGGTGCGGCTGGTGCTGCTGGTGCCGCTGGGGCCGCGCGTGCTTCCGGGGCGACCGGTGAGACCGGCGCATCCGCGCCGTCCGGCACCCCCGGCGCGCCTGGCACCCCGGGCGCGGGCGAGGAGCCGAGCCCGTCCTCGCCCTCGTCGCCCTCGTCGCCGTCTTCCGCCGCGGCCGGTCCGGCCGCCTCCTCCGCCTCCGCCTCTTCCGCTCCCGCCGCGTCACCGCCGCCGGCCCCCGAGCCCGTCTGGGCCGGTGCCGACGTGTCGGCCGGTGCCGACGGTGACGACACCGGGAACCTGCCCGCGACCGTCCTCGCGCCGGCGCTGTCCGGTTCCGACGACGACGACACGCCCGCGCCGGGCGTACGGCCGGATGCCAAGACCGAGCTGATGCCCGGGGGCAGTTCGCTGCCGCGAACGCGACTGGCCCCCGCGCTGGAGGACCCGGAGGCCCGGCGGTCCGCGCCGGGCGCTCCGGCCGTGCCGCCCGCCGCGCCCGGCGCGGCCGTCCCGCCGCCCGCGGCGCCGCCCACGGGGCCGGCCGCACCGCCGGCCGCGCCGCCGGTGACTCCCAACGCCCCGGAGGGCCCGGCCGGTTCGGGTCGGCAGACCCCCGCGGGCGGGTCGGCCGCCTACGCGGCGACGATGCTCGCGACGCCTGGTGTGCCCGGTGCACCCGCCGCGCCCGGGATGCCCGGCGCTCCCGGCGCCCCGGTCGGTGCCGGTGGCGGCCCGTCGGGCGGGCCCTCGGGCGGCCCGTCCGCCCCGGGCGTCCCGCCCGTACCCGGCGCGCCCATGGCCCCCGGTGCCGCCCCCGTACCGCCCGCGCCGCCCGGAACACCGCCCGGAACCCCGCCGGGCGGTGTGCACGCCGCCGCGACGATGCTCGCCGGGCCGAACGGGCCGGGAGTCCCGAACGCCCCCGCCGCACCGGGCGTCCCGGGTGTCCCGAACACCCCCGGCGCCCCGGGCGGTTCCACGCCGCCGGGCACTCCGGGGAGCCCCGGCGTGCACCCGCCGGCCGCCCCCGGCATCCCGGGCGCCGCGTCCGGCACCGGTGCGCCCGGCCCGCACGCCCCCGGCGCGCCCGGCGCCCCGGGCACCCCGCCGGGGGGCGTGCACGCCGCGGCCACCATGCTCGCGGGTCCCGGTACGCCGGGCGTCCCGCCGGCGCCCAACGCCCCGCAGCCGCCCGGCGGTTACGGTTACCCGCAGGCGCCGGCCGGCGTCCCGACCGTCGGCCCCGGCTACATGGCCGTCCTCCGCTACCGCGCCCAGGACGGCTCGGAGCAGCAGGTCATCCGCCGCAGCGCGCCGGGCACCCCGCATCCGGAGTGGCAGATCCTGCACGAACTGCGGGCGATGAACATCCCGCCGCAGCAGGTGCTGGAGCTCCACACCGAGCTGGAGTCCTGTGATCTGCCGGGCGGTTATTGTGCCCGGATGATCCGCGAGACCTGGCCGCAGGTGCGGGTCAGCCACACCGCGGCGTACGGCAGCGACCACGCCGGCCGCCAGCAGGGCGTACGTCACCTGCTGGAGCACCAGGGCGAGCTGCACCAGGTCGCCGGCGCCCCCGCCCGTCCGGCCCCGAACCGGGTGCCGCTGCCGCAGCCGCACCAGGTGCGCCCGGCCCCGCCGCTCGCGGCCGACGCGATCGCGCGCGAACTGCTGGACTCGTTCGGTCCGCAGGGCGTCTTCCGCTTCGACCAGCGGGCCGTCTCCCGGCAGGGCGTGCCGGAGGTGGTGGCCCAGACGCTGGTGTGGGCCGGTCTGCCGGCCGACTTCGGACCGTTCTTCTGGGCCCAGGCCCAGCCGGGACGCCCGGTGCCGACGCTCGCGGAACTGGCGGTCGAACGGGGGATCCAGCCGGCGTCGGACGCCGGCTCGTACCTGGTGATGGGCAGCGACTTCGGGCGGCAGTTGTGCGTCCAGTACGGGACGGCGCACATCGTCGCCGTGCCGCTGGAAGCGGCCCCCGACGGCCGTCCGGCGGTGCCGCAGTTCGTCAACACGAGCCTTCCTCAGTTCGTACGCTCTTTGGCGTTGCTCGGGCGCATGTGGCGCTGGCGCTACGGTCTGACGCCCGAGCAGGCGGGGCGCTGGACCGTGGATTTCCAGGACCAGATCGCCGCACTGGACCCGGCGGCCTTCTCCTCGCCGGAGAACTGGTGGGCGGTGCTGCTGGAGCAGATGTGGGACGGTCTCTTCTAGCGGCCGGCCGGGAGACGACGGCGGCAGGGCGCTCGGCCCCGCGCACGGGGAGCCGGGCGCTCTGCCCTGTCGGTCGGCGCATCCTTGACAGAACAACCAGGCGGAGTGTCGTGTTTTGGGCACTTCCCTCGTGCGGGAATGATGTGCGCCTGACCGCGTCGCAGACCGGGTTTCCGGATATAAGGGGCTACAAGCATGAGTGCATCGGTGTCACCTGACGGTTTCACTGTCGTACGAGGCCGCGGCTACCGGCCTGACCAGGTTGAGCGCGCCCTCGCCGAGTTCGCGCGGCAGCGCGACACCGCCTGGGAGCGCGCGGCGCGGCTGACCGTCCTCGCCCGCGAGATGGAGGACGAGGCCCAGCGCCTCCACCAGACGGTGGCGCAGTTGCCCCCGCAGACCTACGAGACGCTGGGGCCACGCGCCCAGGGCCTGATCGCCACCGCCGAGGCGGAGGCGCTCGGCCTGAAGGAGCGCACCGAGGCCGAGGCCGCGGAGCTGCACGACGCGGCCGGTGCCTACGCCCGCAAGGTCCGCGACGCCGCCCACGAGTACCAGGTCGAGGTCCGGGCCGAGGCCGAGGAGTGGGCCCGGCAGGCGCAACTGGCGGCCCAGACGGTCGCCGACGAGCTCCGTGCGACGGCCCGGCAGGACGCCAAGCAGTGGCGCGCCGACGCCGAGGCGGCCCTCCAGGAGATGCGCGAGCGCACCGCCGCCATGCTCGCCGACCAGGAGAAGGACCACGCCGAACGCTGGGACGCGGCGGGCCGCGAGGACGCCGAGCGTGAGGCCGCCATGGACGCGCGCGTCGCCGCGATGGAGGAGTACGCGCGGTCGACGCTCAACGAGGCCCAGCGCCGGTACGCGGACGCCGAGGAGGCGGCCCGGCACGGCCAGGAGGACGCGGAGGCCCAGGCCGCGTCGCTGATCGCCCAGGCCCGGGTGCGCGAGGAGCGGATCGCCCGCGAGACCGAGCGGGTGCTCCGCGAGCACGAGGAGCGGCGCGAGGAGTTGCGATCGCACATGGCCCATGTGCGGCACAGCCTCGCCGCCCTGACGGGCAAGCCGGTCGCGGAGGACCCGGCGCTGGAGGACTGAGACGCCGCACGTCCCGTCCGCCTGGTGGGGCGGACGGGACGTACGGGGTGGTGGCTGTGGGTCAGTCGGTGGTGCGGCCTGCCTTGGGGGTGGCGCTGGGGCTGGAGCTCGGGGTCGCCGTGCCCTTCTTCGGCGTTCCCTTCGTGCTCCGGCCGCCCTTGTCGCCCTTGTCGGGGGTGCCTTGGTCCTTGCCCTTGCCCTTGTCGCCGGGCTCGGTGGGGTCGGCCGGCTTGCTGCCGACGGTCAGAACCAAGTCCAATGACGTGCCCTTGCCGGCACTGAGGCGGAGCTTGAAGGTTCCTGTCCGGTTGCCGGCTGCCAGTTCCGGCAGCCGCACCTGTCCGTTCTTGTCGGTCAGGTCCTTGAGCGTCACCGTGCGGGGCTCCTTGGAGCCGTCACCCTTGAAGTAGGGCCCGGCCTCGATCTTCTCGCCGTTCTTGCCGAGGATGCTCGCCGTGATCTTCACTCCGGCCAGGGGTGCGCCATCGGAGTTCGCCTGGACGGTGATGTCCCGGAAGGTCCCACCGGGCTTGGCTTTCAGGGGGGTGTCGTCGACCTGTGAGATCTCGACGGCATGGGGGGCCGCCTTGACCACCGCGGTGAACGTGACCTTCGCGTCCTCGCGCCCGGCGATGGTCGCCTGAATCGTGTACTCGTCGGTCTTCCCGCCTGCGGTGAGCTCGGGAACGCTGACGTAGCCGTTGTCGTCGGTGAAGCCGGTGGCTGTCGTGGCTCCGCCCGCGAAGTGCGGTCCGCCCTCCTCCAGGACCTTGAACTCGACCTGGGTGCCCTTGACGCCCTTCCCCCCGGCGGTGAGCGCGCGCGCCTTGAGCTGGTTCCCGTAGGTCTGGCCGACGATCATCTCCAGCTTCGGCTTGCTCGCGAGCACCAAGCGGGCCGCCGTGGCCGGCGGCTTCGGCTTGTGGTCCCCCGGCTTGTCCTTGCCGGGCTTGTCCTTGTCGCCACCGCCCGGCTTGTTCCGGTCGGGCTTCGGCGTGGGCTTCGGCGTGCTCGGCGTCGTGTTCCCGGGCGTCGGCCGGGGCGGTGTGGTGCCGGTCGTGCCGGGAACCGGGGGGACGGTCGGGACCGACGGCACCGTCGGAATCGTCGGGATCGTCGGCAGGGTGGTGCCGCCCGACGGCGACCCGACGGGCAGATCGGACACGGCACCCCCGCCGCCGTTCTGGTACGTCCGCATCCACGCGAGCACCGTGTTGAGGTAGTCGCGGGAGGAGTTGTAGCGGAGGACGGCTTTCTCGACGTCCGCCTGCCTGGTCAGATCGACGCCGCCGGCGCACAGGTAACGAGCCGTGCCGGCCGCCGCGTCGAAGATGTTGTTGGGGTCCTTCTTGCCGATTCCGCGCCCGTCGGCGGCGTAGGCCTGCCAGGTGGACGGGATGAACTGCATCGGCCCGACGGCGTGGTCGAACTGCCCGTCGCCGTCGTACCGGCCGCCGTCCGTGTCGCGGACGAGGGCGAACTTCTCGCCCGTCAGCGGCGGACCGACGATGGGCTTCGCGCTGGATCCGTCGGGGCGGAGGCCGCCGCCCATGCCGCCGTGGTCGGACTCCACCTTGCCGATGCCCGCGATGAGTTCCCAGGGCACGTGGCAGTCCGGCCACTGTTCCTTGGCGAGCTTCTCGGCGTTCTTGTAGGCGGCCAGGGCGGTCGCGGGGATGCCGGTGGCCTTGTCCGGCCCGGTGTCGGAAGTGCCGCTGCCCGGCGCTCCCGGTGTACCCGGCGGGGGGACGAGGTCGGGCAGGGCGAGGTTGGGGGAGCCATGCGGCAGTCTCTGCGGGTTGCCGGGCCCGGGGGCGGGGTCGCCGGCGTCCGCCGCGTTGTGCGGCGGACTGGCGCCCACCGCCGCGGTGGTGAGGCTGGCGACGAGCAGAGCAGTGCACAGTCCCTGTCGGGAGACGCTGGCAGCGCGCGTACGAAGTATCTTCACTGAGGCTGCTTCCTTGGGAGACCGGCGGCCGGGCGCAGGGGAGGCTGTCGGACGCCCCCCTCGGCCATAGACCCGAACACTAATTCCCTCAAGCCCCAATTGTCTTGCCCCGGGACGGGCTTCACGGTTTCTTCGCGACGCGTTCCCCCGGAAGGGACGGCGGTTCGGCCGTTTCGCCCGTTCGCCCTTGGCGCACGGCGCCCGGAAGAGGGCATTCCGATTCTGCACGACCCTGAGAAGGCACCCGCGTGGAGGGGTGCGTCCCCTAGGGGTCGGCCCCTACGTCCCCACCGGTGGCGCTCGTCCCCCAGCAGGAGGAGGGACGGCCCCACCGCTCCCTACGCTCGTTCTGTGGCCCGTCGGGGCACCGGGGGTGGGGACAGCCCCACCCCCGGTACACCGCCGGGCCCCATCGCGGTGCTCGCCGCGGAACAGCAGGCTGGAGCAGGGCCGGAGAGGCCCGCCGGACGCACCCCGGACGGAACCCCCGGGCGAAGCAGAAACAGGAGACCTCACCGTGAAGACGGCTGTATCGATTCCCGTGACCGGGACCGGCGGAGGGCGGACGGCCGTGGCGGCGAGGGCACGTCAGGTCCTCAAGGCGTACGGCTCGGGGGAGACCCGCGTCACCGCGCTGGACCACGTGGACGTGGACATCGCCCGCGGGCGGTTCACGGCCATCATGGGCCCGTCCGGCTCCGGCAAGTCGACCCTGATGCACTGCCTCGCCGGACTCGACACGGTCACCTCGGGCGAGATCTGGATCGACGAGACGGAGATAACCCGGCTCAAGGACAAGAAGCTCACCCAGTTGCGCCGCGACCGGATCGGCTTCATCTTCCAGGCGTTCAACCTCCTGCCGACCCTCAACGCCCTCGAGAACATCACGCTCCCCATGGACATCGCCGGCCGCAAGCCCGACCGGGCGTGGCTGGACCGGGTGGTGGAGACCGTCGGCCTGGCGGGACGCCTCAAGCACCGGCCCAACCAGCTCTCCGGCGGTCAGCAGCAGCGCGTCGCCGTGGCCCGCGCGCTCGCCGCCCGGCCCGAGATCATCTTCGGTGACGAGCCGACCGGCAACCTCGACTCCCGCGCCGGTGCCGAGGTCCTGGGCTTCCTCCGCCGCTCGGTGGACGAACTCGGCCAGACCATCGTGATGGTCACCCACGACGCCGTCGCCGCCTCCTACGCCGATCGCGTGCTCTACCTGGCGGACGGGCGGATCGTCGACGAGATGCACCAGCCGACCGCCGACATGGTCCTCGAGCGCATGAAGCACTTCGACGCCCGCGGGCGGGTGTCGTGACCGTCCTCAAGACCTCCCTGCGCAACCTCCTGGCCCACAAGGGCCGGATGGCGCTGTCCGCCGTGGCCGTGCTGCTGTCAGTGGCGTTCGTCTGCGGCACGCTGGTGTTCACCGACACCATGAACGCGACGTTCGACAAGCTCTTCGCGGCCACCTCGTCCGACGTCTCGGTCACGCCCGAGAAGAAGGACGACGTCCAGCAGACCGGCACGCCGCAGACCGTACCCGCCTCCCTCCAGGGGAAGCTGGCCGCCGTGCCCGGCGTCGCCCGGGTCGAGCCCGAGGCGAGCAACCAGCAGATCACCGTCGCCGACGCCCGGAACAAGGACATCGGCCCCGACTCCGGCGCCCCCACGGTGGGCACCAACTGGAGCGAGCGGCAGAAGAAGTCCGTCGAGATCACCAGCGGCCACGAGCCGCGTGGGGCGGCCGAGGCCGTCCTCGACTCCGACACCGCCGACAAGCGCGGCGTGCGGATCGGCGACACGCTCCGCGTCATCGCGGCCCCGGGCGACTTCCGCGTCCGCGTCGTCGGCCTCGCCACCTACAAGACCACCAACCCGGGCGCCGCGATCGTCTACCTCGACACCCGCACCGCCCAGACCCGGCTGCTCGGCACCAGCGGCGCGTACAGCGGCTTCGGGCTGACCGCCGCCCCCGGCGTCAGCCACGAGCAGCTCAAGGAGCGCGTCACCGCGGCCGTCGGCCCGCACCTGACCGTGCACACCGCCGCCGAGACGAAGAAGGAGAACAAGAAGGACTTCGGATCCGTCCTCGACGTCATGAAGTACGCGCTGCTGGGCTTCGCCGGCATCGCCGTCCTCGTGGGCGTCTTCCTGATCGTCAACACCTTCTCCATGCTGGTCGCCCAGCGCACCCGCGAGATCGGCCTGATGCGGGCCATCGGCGCCGGCCGCCGCCAGGTCAACCGGTCCGTGCTCGTCGAGGCGCTGATGCTCGGCGTCATCGGCTCGGTGCTGGGCATCGGCGGCGGCATCGGCCTGGCCGTCGGCCTGATGCAGATCATGCGGTCCCTCGGCATGAACCTGGACACCGGCGAACTGACCGTCAAGGCCACCACGCCGCTCGTCGGCCTGGCCATCGGCGTGCTCGTCACCGTGCTCGCCGCCTACCTGCCCGCCCGCCGGGCCGGGAAGATCTCCCCGATGGCCGCCCTGCGCGACGCCGGCACCCCCGCCGACGGCCGCGCCGGACGGGTCCGGGCCGGTATCGGGCTGGCACTCACCGCCGCCGGCGCCGCCGCGCTGCTCGCCGCCGGGAACGCCGACGAGGCCGCCGCCGGTTCGGGGTACCTCGGCCTCGGCGTCCTGCTGTCCCTCGTCGGGTTCGTCGTCGTGGGACCGCTGCTCGCCGGCTTCCTCGTCCGCGCCCTCGGCGCCGTGGTGCTCCGCGTCTTCGGCCCCGTCGGACGGCTCGCGGAGCGCAACGCGCTGCGCAACCCCCGGCGCACCGGAGCCACAGGCTCCGCCCTGATGATCGGCCTCGCGCTGGTCGCCGCCCTGTCGGTGGTGGGCTCCTCGATGGTCGCCTCCGCCACCGACCAATTGGACAAGTCCGTCGGAGCGGACTTCATCATCCAGGACGGCGGCGACAAGGCGCTGAGCCCGGCCGTGGAGAAGGCCGTCCTGTCGGCCCACGACATCCGGCACTTCAGCCGCTACGCCAGCGTCATGGCCAAAATCACCACCCCCGACGGCAAGACCGCCACCCAGCGGCTCTCCGCCACCGACCCCACCTACGCCGACGACGTCCGGTCCGAGACCGTCCAGGGCCGGCTGAAGGACGTCTACACCAAGGACGCCATGTCCGTGCCCGAGGGCTTCGCCAAGGACCACGGCATCCGGCGTGGCGACCGGCTGACCGTCGCCATGATCGACGGCCGGACCGCCCGGCTCCGGGTCAACGCCCTCACCTCGGACGACACCGCCCTCGACAAGGGCGCGATGTACGTGGACATCGCCACCGTCCGGCAGTACATGCCGGCCGGCACGATGCCGCTGACCGGCATGATCCTCGCCAAGGCGGAGGACGGCAGGGCCACGGAGGCGGCCGCCTCCCTCAAGGCCGCCGTCGCCGACTACCCGCAGGTCAAGGTCCGTGACCAGGCCGACTACAAGGCCATGATCAAGGACCAGGTCGGCCAGCTCCTCAACATCATCTACGGGCTGCTGGCCCTGGCGATCATCGTCGCGATCCTCGGTGTCGTGAACACCCTCGCCCTCTCGGTCGTCGAGCGGACCCGCGAGATCGGCCTGATGCGCGCCATCGGCCTCTCCCGCCGCCAGTTGCGCCGCATGATCCGCCTGGAGTCGGTGGTCATCGCCCTCTTCGGCGCCCTGCTGGGCCTCGGCCTCGGCATGGGCTGGGGCACGACCGCCCAGAAGCTCCTGGCCCTGGAAGGCCTCGGCGTCCTCGACATCCCCTGGCCGACGATCACCGCCGTCTTCCTCGGCTCCGCGGTGGTCGGCCTCCTCGCGGCCCTGGTCCCGGCCTTCCGGGCCGGCCGGATGAACGTCCTCAACGCCATCGCCACCGACTGACCCCACTGGGGACCGCCCGGGGTCCGACCGCGCGACGGGGGTGCGCGGCCGGGCCCTTGCTGTCCCCGGACGCACCCCCGCACCCCCGCCCACCACCCAGCCCGTCCGGCGCTTGAGGACAACCGCGCGGAGCGCGGTTCCGGGGGTGCGGGGGGGCTCGCCCCCGCAAGAAACGGGAAGGGGCGGGACAGGGGCAAGCTCTCCCTGGGGGCACCGGCCCCGAAGCCGTCCGGGCTGTCCGGGCCATCCGGGCCATCCGGGCCGTCCGGGCTGTTCGGGCCGTCCGGGGCCGCCTCGGAAGCCCGTCCGGGGCACCCGGGGGGCGCCCACCGACCGCCGCCGCGCGGGCCACCCGCGCCGCCCACCCGCCCGGACCCCGACGGCCGCACCGACCCCACCGCCGCGTCGTACGCTGGAGACACACCCGGCTCGTCCCTCACGCGTCGGGCGATTCGTGTTGTCACCCTCCCGGGACGGAAGCCCCTCATGAGCCTGCACGGTCTGCTCGACGCCGTCGTCAACGATCCGGCGCTCGCCGAAGCGGTGAAGGCCGCGGGCGACGGCAACCGGCCGCACATCGACCTCGTCGGACCGCCCGCCGCCCGGCCCTTCACCATCGCCGCCCTGGCCCGCACGGGCCGTCCCGTCCTGGCCGTCACCGCCACCGGGCGGGAGGCCGAGGACCTGGCCGCGGCGCTGCGCTCGATCCTGCCGCCGGACGGCGTCGTGGAGTACCCGTCCTGGGAGACGCTGCCGCATGAGCGCCTCTCCCCGCGCTCGGACACCGTCGGCCGCCGGCTGGCCGTGCTCCGCCGGCTCGCCCACCCCAGCCCCGACGACCCGGCCGCCGGGCCGGTCAGCGTCGTCGTCGCGCCCGTCCGTTCCGTCCTCCAGCCGCAGGTCAAGGGGCTCGGCGACCTGGAGCCCGTCAGCCTGCGCAGCGGGCAGAGCGCCGACCTCGGCGAGATCACGGAGGCGCTGGCCGCCGCCGCGTACGCCCGGGTCGAACTGGTCGAGAAGCGCGGCGAGTTCGCCGTCCGCGGTGGCATCCTCGACGTCTTCCCGCCCACCGAGGAGCACCCGCTGCGGGTGGAGTTCTGGGGCGACGACGTGGAGGAGATCCGCTACTTCAAGGTGGCCGACCAGCGGTCCCTGGAGGTCGCCGAGCACGGACTGTGGGCGCCGCCCTGCCGCGAGCTGCTGCTCACCGACGCCGTACGGGAGCGGGCCGCCGCGCTCGCCGAGGACCACCCGGAGCTCGGCGAGCTGCTCGGGAAGATCGCCGAGGGCATCGCGGTCGAGGGCATGGAGTCCCTCGCCCCGGTACTGGTGGACGACATGGAGCTGCTGCTCGACGTCCTCCCGGCCGGCAGCATGGCCGTCGTCTGCGACCCGGAGCGGGTGCGGACCCGCGCCGCGGACCTCGTCGCCACCTCCCAGGAGTTCCTCCAGGCGTCGTGGGCCGCCACCGCGGGCGGCGGCAAGGCGCCCATCGATGTGGACGCCGCCTCGCTGTGGAGCATCGCCGACGTCCGCGACCGGGCCCGCGAACTGGGCATGATGTGGTGGTCCGTCAGCCCCTTCGCCGCCGACGAGGACCCGGACGGCGATACCCTCACCCTGGGCATGCACGCCCCCGAGACCTACCGCGGCGACACCGCCCGCGCCCTGGCCGACACCAAGGGCTGGCTGGCCGACGGCTGGCGGACGCTGTTCCTCACCGAGGGGCACGGGCCGGCCGCGCGCACGGTGGAGGTGCTGGGCGGCGAAGGCATCCCGGCCCGGCTCGACCCCGAACTCGACGACTTCTCCCCGGCCCTGGTGCACGTCTCCTGCGGCAGCCTCGACAGCGGCTTCGTCCACCCGGACCTGAAGATCGCCGTCCTCACCGAGACCGACCTGTCCGGCCAGAAGTCCGCGAGCAAGGACATGGGCCGGATGCCGGCCCGCCGCCGCAAGACCATCGACCCGCTGACCCTCCAGGCGGGCGACTACATCGTCCACGAGCAGCACGGCGTCGGCCGCTACATCGAGATGGTCCAGCGCACCGTCCAGGGCGCCACCCGCGAGTACCTGCTCGTCGAGTACGCCCCCGCCAAGCGCGGCCAGCCCGGCGACCGCCTCTACATCCCCACCGACCAACTGGAGCAGGTCACCAAGTACGTGGGCGGCGAGGCGCCGACGCTGCACCGGCTCGGCGGCGCCGACTGGACCAAGACCAAGGCGCGCGCCAAGAAGGCCGTCAAGGAGATCGCCGCCGACCTGATCAAGCTCTACTCGGCGCGAATGGCCGCCCCCGGCCACTCCTTCGGCCCGGACACCCCCTGGCAGCGGGAGCTGGAGGACGCCTTCCCCTACGCCGAGACCCCGGACCAGCTCACCACCATCGCCGAGGTCAAGGAGGACATGGAGAAGTCCGTCCCCATGGACCGCCTGGTCTGCGGCGACGTCGGCTACGGCAAGACGGAGATCGCCGTGCGCGCCGCCTTCAAGGCGGTACAGGACGGCAAGCAGGTGGCGGTGCTGGTGCCCACCACGCTGCTCGTGCAGCAGCACTTCGGCACCTTCTCCGAGCGGTACGCCCAGTTCCCCGTGGTGGTGAAGGCGCTCTCCCGGTTCCAGACGGACACCGAGGCGAAGGCGGTGCTGGAGGGGCTGCGCGAGGGGTCCGTGGACATCGTCATCGGCACCCACCGGCTGTTCTCCTCCGAGACCAAGTTCAAGGACCTGGGCCTGGTCATCGTCGACGAGGAGCAGCGCTTCGGCGTCGAGCACAAGGAGCAACTGAAGAAGCTGCGCGCCAACGTGGACGTCCTCACCATGTCCGCGACGCCGATCCCGCGGACGCTGGAGATGGCCGTCACCGGCATCCGAGAGATGTCCACGATCACCACTCCGCCCGAGGAGCGCCACCCGGTCCTCACCTTCGTCGGCCCCTACGACCCCAAGCAGATCGGCGCCGCCATCCGGCGCGAACTGCTCCGCGAGGGGCAGGTCTTCTACATCCACAACCGCGTCGAGTCCATCGACCGGGCCGCCGCCCGGCTGCGCGAGATCGTGCCGGAGGCCCGGATCGCCACCGCGCACGGACAGATGTCGGAGTCCGCGCTGGAGCAGGTCGTGGTCGACTTCTGGGAGAAGAAGTTCGACGTGCTGGTCTCCACGACGATCGTGGAATCCGGCATCGACATCTCCAACGCCAACACCCTCATCGTCGAGCGCGGCGACAACTTCGGCCTCTCCCAGCTCCACCAGCTCCGCGGCCGCGTCGGCCGCAGCCGCGAGCGGGGGTACGCCTACTTCCTGTATCCGCCGGAGAAGCCGCTCACCGAGACCGCCCACGAGCGGCTGGCCACCATCGCCCAGCACACCGAGATGGGCGCCGGCATGTACGTGGCGATGAAGGACCTGGAGATCCGCGGCGCCGGCAACCTGCTGGGCGGCGAGCAGTCCGGGCACATCGCCGGCGTCGGTTTCGACCTCTACATCCGCATGGTCGGCGAGGCGGTCGCGGACTACCGCGCCTCCCTGGAGGCCGGCGGCGCGGAGGAGCCGCCGCCACTCGAGGTCAAGATCGAACTGCCGGTGGACGCGCA
Organism: Streptomyces sp. NPDC052910; assembly: GCF_055585605.1. NCBI lineage: Bacteria > Bacillati > Actinomycetota > Actinomycetes > Kitasatosporales > Streptomycetaceae > Streptomyces > Streptomyces sp. NPDC052910. The sequence goes on along the minus strand of NZ_JBVJJR010000005.1, from coordinate 121,881 downwards.
CGTCCCGCACGACTACGCGCCGGGCGAGCGGCTGCGCCTCCAGGCGTACCGGGCCATCGCCTCCGCCAACAGCGAGGAGGACATCAAGGCCGTCCGCGAGGAGCTCACCGACCGCTACGGCAAGCTCCCCGAGCCGGTGGAGAACCTGCTGCTCGTCGCGGGCCTGCGCATGCTCGCCCGGGCCTGCGGGGTCACGGACATCACCCTGCAGGGCTCCAACGTCCGCTTCGGCCCGGTCGAACTGCGCGAGTCGCAGGAGCTGCGGCTCAAGCGGCTCTACCCGCGCACCGTCATGAAGCCCGCCAACCGGCAGATCCTCGTACCCCGGCCCGCCACCCGCCCCATCGGCGGCAAGCCGCTGGTCGGTCGGGAACTGCTGGCCTGGACCGGCGAGTTCCTCACGACCATCCTCGGCTGACCGGCCGGGCCGCGTGGCCGGCGTTCCCGCCGCCCCCTGGTGAACCCGGGACCGGGCGCCGCCTTCACACCCGCCGCCCGGCCCGCACCGGGCGGCGGGTGCGCGGCGGCCGGTAGCAGGCGGGGGGCCAGGGGGGGGAGCGTCAGACGAGGGGGGCTGGGCGGGGAGGGTCAGGCGAGGGGGGCTAGGCGGGGAGCGTCAGACGAGGGGTGTCAGGCGACGCGCTTGAGCACCACGGTCGTGCCTTCGACGCCCACCAGGGCGTACCGGGCCCCCGGATGCATCCGCGCCGCGTCGGCGACGAGATCCTTGACCGGCCTGCCGCCGTCGGCGCGCTCGGCTATGTAGGCGGGCGTTATCCCTTGGGTGTCCCCCCACCAGAAGACGCGGCAACGGCTGGTCAGTCGGCTTATGGCGGCGACATCCGACGCTTCGACGGTGGCGTCGTCCGGTATGCGCGCCAGCAGCCGCTCGGTGGCCCTGACGCTCGCGGGTATCTCGTAGGTGGCGGGCTCGGTCAGGCTGTAGAGGGGGAGGGAGGCGCTGAAGGCCAGGGCCGCCCCGGCCACGGCGGCGGGGAGCTGACGGGCGTACCGGCGCAGCCAGGCCCGCGGGCTGCGGTGGGCGGTGGCGAGGGCATCGGTCAGCGCGATGAGGACGACGGGCATCAGGACGGCGTTGTAGTGCCAGTCCGTCCCCCAGTAGTGGTCGTCGTGGGAGACGAACCGCCAGGCGAGCGTCGGCAGGGCGACGACCGCGACCGGTGACCGGAGAGCCAGCAGGCCAGTGGTCGGCAGCAGTATCCACAGCAGGGTGCGGAGTGCCGTCAGTGGCGGGATGGTCGCGGAGGAACCGCCGTCGATCTTGTTCCAGTAGCCGTAGGTGCCGGTGTTGTTGAAGGACGGGATCGCCACGCCGAGGGCCAGGACACTGGCCGCGAGGCCGAAGACGACGAGGATGCCGCCGACCGTCGTCGCCGTGGTGTCGCGCCCGGCCCCGTCCGGGCCGTGGCGCCGGTCCCGGCGCTCCAGCAGGAGGATCGCCGCACCGATCGCGGCGACCGTGACGCCCAGGTCTTCCTTGACCAGGACCAGGGGCAGGGCCCACCACAGGGCCGTACGCCATCGCCGGCCGACCGCGGCTTCCAGGGAGAACGCCAGGAGCGGCATGGCGAAGGCGATCTCGTGGAAGTCGAAGTCGACTGCGCGCTGTATGCCCCAGGAGAAGCCGTAGGCGATGCCTATCGCCAGCCCGCGGGCCCGGCCCAGCTTTCCGGCGGCGAGCCGGACGACGGGGACGGCGGACAGCGCGAAGAGCGCGGCCTGGAGGAGGAGCAGGGTCACGGGGCCGGGGAAGAGCCGGTAGAAGGGGGCGGCCAGGGCGGTGATCGGGCTGAAGTGGTCGCCGAGGATGTTGGCGCCGGGACCCTTGAGGTCGGCGACGGGCGCCTGGAGGTGGGCGTAGGTCCGGATGGCCTGCTCGAATATCCCGAGGTCCCAGGAGATGGTCAGCATCCGGCGGTGCCGGGTCACCGAGAGGGCGGCGTAGAGGACGAACAGGGCTCCGGCCAGCCAGTAGGGGTCGAGCCGCGGTGCCCGCAGGGTGCTGGTCCACGCCCGGCTCCCGGCCGGGGCGGCGGCCGTATCAGGGCCCGGCGCCGAGACGGCGGCTGCGGCCGAGTCCATGGGGTTCTCTCCTCCTGCTGGTTTTCTCGGGGGCGACTTCGAAAAGATACGCGGAACCGCCGGAGGCCGTGGCGGGCCCGGTCGTCACCCGGTGCCGGCTCAACCGGTCTTCTTCCAGTCGGCGCAGCCGCTGGTCTTGAAGTAGGCGTCCTGCGGGGTGATCGTCACGATGCCGTTGCCGGTGACGTTCTCGTTGGCCGCTATCGAGTCCATGCCGTGCAGCGCGTCCTTGGCTCGCTCCCAGTAGCAGTTGCCGTCCGCCTTGTTGCCGGTGGACCGGTAAGTGCCGGGGGATATGTCGGCCCCCACCCGGTACATGCCGTCACCGGACACCGAGGTGGTCTGCGGGGCACCGCCCGCCTTGGCCGGGACGCGCTCCCAGCCCTTGCAACCCTGGGACTTGAAGATCTTGTCGTCCGCCTTGATGGTCACGTAGCTGGAGCCGGTGACATTGTCGTTGGCGATGATCGAGTCGGGGTCGCCTTTGGAGTCCTTGGCCCGCTCCCAGTAACAGTTGCCGGAGGACTTGTTGCCGACGCTCCGGTAGGTGCCGGCCTTGATGTCCGCCCCGACCTGGAACGTTCCGCTGCCGGGGATGTCGGCCTTCTTCCGCTCCTTGCCGGCGCCGGATCCCTTGCCCGCCGTGCTTCCGTCGCCGGCGGTCACGACCTTGCCGGAAGCACCGTCCCCGTCGTCGCCGCCTGAGACCGCGGCGCCCGCTCCCACGATGACGACCACGGCACCGGCCGCTGTGAGCAGCTTGTGCCGGGCGAACCAGTTCCGCTGCTTCTGCTGGGCGTGCTGATACATGGCGAACACCTTTCGGCGCGAGTTCTGTGAACCGATGGGTCAATCACAGCAGTTCTTGTGAACCGAGTCAACGGCGTTCACGGGGTCGAGTGACTTCACGCCTGTGAATGGGTCGGTGCGCGAGGCAGGGGTATGCTCGGCACCACAACAGACGTTGCGGCAAGCAGCGAGGAGGAGGGGAGTCAGGTGTCGGAGAGCGCGGTGGAAGTGACCGCGGCCGGGATCGCCCGGCTGGCCGGAGTGGGACGTGCGGCGGTCAGCAACTGGCGCCGCCGCCACCCGGACTTTCCTCAGCCCATAGGGGGTACGGAGACCAGCCCGACCTTCTACCTCACCGACGTCGAGCGGTGGCTGAGGGATCAGGGCAAGATCGAGGAGGTCCCGCTGCGGGAGCGGGTCTGGCAGCAGCTCGTCGGGCATCCGGCCGGTGCCGTCACCGCTCTCCGTTACGCGGGTTCCGTCCTGCTCCTGGTCCGGGACCGGCCCACGGACTGGCTGGAGCTGGTGGAGCTCTCCGACGTCGAGCTCGCCGAGGCTCTGCCCACCGCTCTGGAAGCGGCGCTGGCCGCCCGCCTCGGCGAGCACCACGCCGTCGCGGTCCCCGGCCCCGCCGAGCTCGCCGTCTCCTCCGGCCTGCTGCGCGGCGCCGCCGACCTCGCCACGGTGCGGGGCGCCGCCCCCGCCTACGAATTCCTGCTCGGCCGCCACCTGGACGCCAACCCCCGGCAGTACTCCCTCACTCCGCCGGGCGTCGCCGAGCTCATGGCCGCCGTGGGTCACGGTCCCAAGGGTGACCGGCGGGACCGCACGGTCCTCGACCCCGCCTGCGGTACCGGCGGACTGCTCAGCGCGGCCGGTTCGGCCGCCCCTGCCGAGCGGCTCTCCGTCCTCGGCCAGGAGGCCGACCCCGACCTCGCCGCGCTCACCGCCCTGCGCCTGGCCCTGCACTCCGACGCCCAGGTGCGGGTGCGCCCGGGCGACAGCCTGCGCGCGGACGCCTTCACGGACCTGGCCGTCGATGTCGTGCTCTGCCACCCGCCGTTCAACGAACGCAACTGGGGTCACGAGGAGCTGGCCTACGACCCGCGCTGGGAGTACGGGTTCCCCGCACGCACCGAGTCGGAGCTCGCCTGGGTGCAGCACGCCCTCGCCCGCCTGCGCGAAGGGGGCACCGCCGTCCTGCTGATGCCACCGGCCGTCGCCTCCCGCCGGTCCGGCCGCCGCATCCGCGCCGACCTGCTCCGCCGCGGCGCGCTGCGCGCCGTGATCTCCCTGCCGGCCGGCGCCGCCCCGCCGTACGGCATCCCGCTGCACCTGTGGGTGCTGCGCCGGCCCGGCGGGCAGCAGTCGCCCACCCCGCAGGTGCTGCTCGTCGACACCGCCGACCTCGCCCCGGCCGGCCGCGACAAGCTGCCCTGGCAGGCCGTCAGCGGTGCCGTGCTGGAAGCCTGGGAGACCTTCGACCGGTCCGGCACGGTGGAGGAGAAACCGGGACAGCACCGCTCCCTGCCGGTGATCGACCTGCTGGACGACGACGTGGACCTGGCCCCGGCCCGCCACCTCCCGCCGCCCGCGTCGGCCGATGGGGTCGCCGACCTCGCGGACGTCCGGGACCGGCTCACCGTGGCCCTGGGCCGGGCCGCCGAACTCGCCCCCGCCATACCGGAAGAGAGCTCGAGCGCCCGCTGGCCGACCACCACCGTGGGGGAGCTCGCACGGGCCGGTGCCCTCGTCCTCCGGGCCGGCGGCCCCGGGGCCGCCGCCGGACCCGACGCGCCCCCCGTGCTCACCGACTACGACGTCAAGGCGGGTACGGCCCCCTCCGGCACCCTGCCGGAGGGCCCGGCCGAGGAGCCGGTGCTGGTCGAGACGGACGACGTCGTGGTACCGGTGCTCGGCGACGTCACGGTGGCCCGCGTCGTCGACACGGCCACCGCAGGGGCGGCCCTCGGCCGGGGGCTCTTCCTGCTCCGGCCCGACCCGGCGGCGCTCGACCCCTGGTTCCTCGCCGGGTTCCTGCGCGGCACCGCCAACCAGCGCCAAGCGAGCAGCTACGCGTCCACGGCGACCCGGCTCGACGTGCGCCGGCTCCAGGTGCCGAGGCTGCCCCTCCCCGAACAGCGCCGCTACGGCGCCCGGTTCCGCGCCCTGGCCGCCTTCGAGGAAGCGATGCGGCTCACCGAGCGGCTGGGGGAACAGTTGGTCCAAGGGCTGTACGACGGCCTGACGGACGGGACCGTGCGGCCGGACTGACGGGGTGTCATGACCGGGCAGCCGGGATGCCGGGCGGTCGGGCGGCTGGACAGCCGGGCAGTCGGGCCGGCCGGACCAGGCGGACTGGCCGGACCAGTCGGACCGGCCGGACCAGTCGGGCCGAGCCGGCTTCCAGGCGGAATGTGTCGGGCCTTCAAGCGGAATGGGGCCGGGTGGCGTGGCCGAACCGGACAAGGCGGCAGTGGTGAACGAGCCGACGGAGCCCGGCCGGACGAGTCGGTGGGGCCCATCCGGGCCGGGCGGAGGCACCGGTTGGGCGAGTCGGCGCAGGATGCCCGAAGAGGTCCCGTGCTGAAGAGGTCCCGTGCTGAAGAGGTCCCGTGCTTACGAGGTCCGGTGCTGAAGAGGCCCCGTGTTTAAGAGGTCCGGTGCGGGACGGCCGGAAGGAGTAGCCGAAGGCGACGATAGGGGGAGTTCAAGGACACAGTGCGGGACGGTCGAACGGGCCGACGCGGGGTGGCCGGACGGGCCGTGAAGATGTGATCGTGGTCTGTGGGGCAACCCCTCCGCCGTCTGATCCGGGCGACCCTCGCGATCGTGCAGGGGGCGGTGGATAGGCTCTGTCACATCCCGTACCCCAGGAGCAGTGATGAATGGCCCCGGCCCGGCACAGCGGCAGCCCCACCGTCCCGGTGGCGCGATGGTCGTCACTATCCGCGTGGTCATCGTCGCCATCACCGTCTGCTCGCTGTTCCTGCTGAGCTGGATACCCACGCTGCGGGTGGCCATCGTCCGGCGGAGGGCACGGGACTGGGCCCTGTTCTGGGTGGTGTTGGTGGCCTCCGTGGCCTGGATCATCATGCTGGGGGACCGTTACGCCAAGACGGTCTGGAACACCGTGGGTATGAGCTGTGCGATCGTGACCGGGCTGCTCACCACCGCGCACTACCTGTGGTCCGACGTCCGTCACCACCGGGCTGCCGTGGCCCGGTGGGAAGAGGAACGGTCCGGTGTCGCACGAGGCGTCTTTCCGACGGGTGGCGTCCTCGGTCCCTACGCTCAGGCCCATCCCGGCGGGCAGTTGGCCGGCGGAGCCGGGGGCCATCTGCCGCCGCCGTACTACGGCGGACCCCACCGTGCCGCACCCGTCGTCGGCCAGTCAGCCGTCGGCCAGTCAGCCGTCGGCCAGTCGGTCGTCGGTCAGCCTGTCGTCGGCCGGCCCGGTTTGGGGCCGACCGGGCCCGCGCCGAGCGGTTATGGGGCGGGGCCCTATGGAGAGCTGATGACTGGTCATGCGGTGACCGGTAACTCCGCGACGCACCCTCCGGCCTTTCCTCAGGGGGGCGCCCTGCGCCCCGACACCTCGGCCACCGGCGCCGGTGCGGAGCGCCCGTACCGGCCGCGGCACGCGCGACCTGCCCCGGCCGAGGAGCCCGCGTCCCATTCCTCGCAGGGCGCTCCGTATTCGAGGGGGGATCAAGGCGGGCCACCCTTCGCCGGGCAGGTGCCGGCCTACGGATACCCGCACGCGCAGTCCCCTCAGACCGTCGCCCCATCTCCCGCGCGGTATCCCGGCGATCAAGGCCACCACCACATCCCGCACCAGCCGCCCACACACTCGCAGGTACCCCACCTGCCGCACACACCGCAGTCGCAGGCAGCGGACCCGCACGCACCGAACTCGCACACACCGCACGCACCACACGCACCGTACGGACCGCACGCGCAAGGGCCGCGCCGGCCGCCGCCCGCTCCGACGGACGGGGCACGGCGTCCGCAGCGGATCCACGAGGTCAGGGCGGAGCTGGACGAACTGAGCGACCTCCTCCGTAGGGGGCCGGGTCACCAAGGGGAGCGGGAGCAGTGAACGGGCGTGTCATCGCCGACCGGTACGAGCTGGCCACGGTCATCGGTCAGGGCGGCATGGGGCAGGTGTGGACCGGCTACGACCGGCGGCTGGACCGCCGCGTGGCCGTGAAACTGCTGCGCCCCGACCGGATGGCCGGCACCGACGGCGGGGACGAGCTCCGCCGCCGCTTCGTCCGTGAGTGCCGGGTGACCGCCCAGGTGGACCACCACGGCCTGGTCACCGTGCACGACGCGGGCAGCGACGGCGAGGACCTCTACCTCGTCATGCAGTACGTCGAAGGCACCGACCTCGCCGATCACCTCGCCGAGCACGAGCCGTACCCCTGGCAGTGGGCCGTCTCGGTGGCGGCGCAGCTCTGCTCGGTGCTCGCGGCGGTGCACGCCGTCCCGATCATCCACCGCGACCTCAAGCCGCGGAACGTGATGGTCCGGCCGGACGGTTCCGTGCTCGTGCTGGACCTCGGCGTCGCCTCGGTCATGGATGCCGACACCACCCGCCTCACCCGTACCGGCTCGCCGATCGGCAGCCCCGCCTATATGGCGCCCGAGCAGGCGATGGGCGGCGCCGTCGGCCCGTACACCGATCTCTACGCGCTCGGCGTGCTGTTGCACGAACTGCTCAGCGGAGAGGTGCCGTTCGCCGGATCGACGGCGCTCGGGGTGCTGCACCGGCATCTTTACGAATCGCCCGTCCCCGTCCGCCGGGTCCGGCCCGAGGCGCCCGCAGCGCTGGAGGAACTGGTGTTGCGGCTGCTCGCCAAGGATCCGCAGGACCGCCCCGCCGACGCCCAGGAGGTCTACCGGGCCCTGGCCCCGCTGCTTCCCACGCCCGGCCGGACGACGGACGGTCCCTACGACGGGCCCCCGGGCCACCCCGGTTCCGTCATGGGCCCGATGAACCCCACGCGCCCCTTCCTCCAGCCGCACGCCCCCTGGCCCGACCGTTCCACGACCGTCCCCGCCCCGGCGGGGGTGGCGGCCCTCGCGGGAACCCCCGGCTTCGGCGGAGTCCCCGCACCCGGGGCGGCGGCCGTACCCGGGGCGGCGGTCATGGCCGGAGGAGCGGCCGTGGCCGTGGGCGGAACCGCGGCCCCCGCCCACACCGGTGCCCCCGCCCACACCGGTGCCCCCGTCCACACCGGCGCTCCCGCCCACACCGCGGCCCCCGCCGCCCCCGGCGGTGCAGACGTCGCCGGTGCCGTCGAAGAGGTCAAGCGGCTGCTCGACCAGGGCGGCATCACCCAGGCCGTCGACATCCTGGGGGCGATCCTCCCGGCCGCCGCGGCCGAGCACGGCGAGCACTCCGGCGTCGTCCGGAGTCTGCGCAAGCAGTACGCGGCGACGCTCATGGACGACGGCCAGTACCGCCGCGCTCTCCCCGAACTGCACCGGCTGATGGACGACTACGCCGCGGAGACCGGCCCCCGGGCGGCCCGCCAGGTGCTGCGCTTCCGGTACGACGCCGCCCAGTGCCTGGAGCAACTGGGCGAGGCGGCCGGGGCGCTGGACGAGTACCGCGCGCTGCTGCCGCACTTCCAGCGCGATCCGGACGACCTGGCCACCGCGTTCGAGATACGCCGGCGCACGGGTCACCTCCTGCTGTCGCTCGGCGACCGGCACGCCGCGCACGAGACGCTGATGACCCTGCTCTTCGACGCCGAGCGAGTGCACGGGCCGCACCATCCGCTCCCCGCGGAGATCCGCCACACGCTCCGCTGGCTGGGAGAGGTCCGGGCGTGAGCCGTTGGCCCGGCGGTTCCTCCGAGCCCGCGGGCCGCACGGCGGGCCGCGAGCCAAGCCGCGAGCCAAGCCGCGAGCCAAGCCGCGAGCCAAGCCAAGAACGAAGCCGTGAGCCGAGTCGCGAGCCAAGCCGCGAGCCAAGCGGCGAACGAAGCCGCGAACCAAGCCGCGAACCAAGCCGCGAACCAAGCCGCGAAACAGGCTGCACACCGCGGGCCGCTGAGCGGCGATCCCATCGGCGTCCGAGCCGTTGACCTGGAGCGTCGGTCGCCGGGCCGGTCGGACGGTGGGTCTTCGGCCACCGGCACGGGCCGACGGCGGAACGTGAACCGCCGGCACGGTCCGACGCCGACGTCGGTGCCAGAACACGAGTTGCTGAGACACCTTCAGTCACGCCAGCCCCAACAGGCCCACCCGCCCCGGATATCGGCGAATCGTCGGTCGAAGCAGTGGCCTCCGCCACACGGACTCCCTACCATCGATCAACGCCAGGTCGATCGCCGTACCGCCGCACGAGCACTGCCGGGAGGCTCCATGATCCGCCGAAGGACCGCGCTCTCCGCCGCCGCCGGGCTGTTGGCCGCGACACCCCTGCTGACCGCCTGCGGTTCCACTCCGCACCCCGGCGCCGCGGCCGTCGTCGGCGACGACCGGATCACCGTGGCGCAGTTGCAGCGCCAGGTGAAGGACGTGCGCGACGCGCAGGAGTCGTCGCCGCAGGGTGAGCAGCTCACGGCCAACAGCGCGCGGCTCAGTCAGGACACCCTCATCCGGCTCGTCCAGTACCGGATCATCGAGAAGGCCGGGCGCGACAACGGGGTGGACGTCACCCGGCGCGAGCTCCAGGAGGAGCGGTCCCAGGTCGAGCACGCCAACGGCGGTGCCGAGGCGGTGCGCGGCCGCTTCCTGGCCCTGGGCATCGCCCCCGAGCAGATCGACCAGGCGCTCGCCATGGACCTCGTCCGCACCAAGCTCGACGGCAAGCTGGGCGCCGCGCGTACCAACGAGGTGCTGATGAAGACCTCGCAGGCGCTGCGTGTCGACATCAACCCGCGCTACGGCGCGTGGGACGCCAAGCGCGGCACCGCCCGGCCGTTGCAGGAGCCTTGGCTGCGGCCCGTCGCCCCGCCCGGCGCCGAGAGCCCGGTGTAGCGGGGACTCGGGAGGAGCCGGCAGCCCGGCGCGACCGCCTGCGGCCCCTGGGGCTGCCGGTGCCTCCGAGGCCGCCCGCGCCCCCTCGGGGCTCCCTCCCGTCCGCCGTCCCCTACGCTCGGCAGGGTGAACGACTCTGCGTCCCCGGCGGCCGGCCGGATCGTCCTGCTCACCACCAGCCACCGCGTCGCGCCCGGACTGCTGTCCTGGCCGGCGTGGCAGACGCTGCACGCCGCCGACCGGGTCCTGTGCGCCGACCCGGCCCACCCGCTGCTGCCCTACCTCGGGGAGGCCGGGATCACCGCCGAGACCCCGGAGGGGCCCTTCGACGCGCGGGCGCTCGTGGACGACTGTCTGGCCGGCGGCCGCACCGTCGTCGTGATCTCCTCGGCGGCGGGGGAGTCCGCGCTGACCGACGGCCTGGCCCGGCTGGCGGGCTCCGGCCGGCAGCGGATGCCGGCGCTGGAGCTGCTGCCCGGTTCGTACGACCTGCCGGGCTCCCGCCTCCTCGATCTGGTGCAGGTCATGGACCGGATCCGGGTGGCCTGCCCGTGGACCGGCATCCGGACCCATGAGGACCTGGGGAAGTACGGCCTGGAGGAGATGTACGAACTCGTCGAGGCCATCGAGACGGGCGACCGCGAGGCGCTCCGCGAGGAACTCGGCGACGTGCTGCTCCAGGTGGTCTTCCACGCGCGCATCGCCCAGGACGACCCCGACGAGCCGTTCGCGATCGACGACGTGGCGGGAACCATCGTCGACAAGCTCGTCCACCGGCATCCGCACGTCTTCGGGGACGCGGCGGCGGAGACGCCGGACGACGTCAGGGCCCACTGGACGCGGACCAAGGCGGCCGAGAAGCGCCGCGCGTCCGTGACCGAGGGGGTGCCGCTGGGGCAGCCGGCCCTCGCGCTCGCCGCCAAGCTCGCCTCCCGCGTCCGGGCCCAGGGCCTGGACGTGCCCCTTCCGGCCGGTGAGGGCGTCGGGTACGCGCTGCTGGCCATGGCGGTACGCGCCGAAGCGGAGGGCGTCGAACCGGAGACCGCGCTCCGCGCCGCCGCCCGCACCTACCGCGACGCCATCCGACAGGCGGAGGCGGACGGTACGGAGGAGGCGGTCAGTACGGAGGAGGCAGACGGGACGGAAGAGGGGGACGGCACGGAGGAGGGGGACGCGTAGTCCCTCGGGCGCGGGCGGCGGGTGCACACCCGTTCGGCTCAGTGGCGGTCTTGACCGGGCGCCCTCCGGGTAACCGGACTGCATGCGTACCGATGAGATGGTCCTCGCCCTGCCCGCCTGGGTCGGCGGCGCCGCCCCCTTCGCCGTCGGGCTCTGCGTCGGCGCCCTGCTGCTCCTCGCCTTCGTGTACGGAAAGCGGTGGCGCGAGAAGGAACCGCCGCCCCCGAGCCAGCCGCAGCGGCGGCAGGGCGCGTGGCAGACGCGTGAGGAGCACGACAGGGGTCCGTCGTCGCCGGACCACGGGCCCGGACACGACGACAACGGCGACGCAGTCGGCTACGTGACCGAGCACCGGGAGGCGGACCCGCTGCGCGCCGAGGGGCCGGGGGAGCGGCTGCTGCCGCACGAGCTCAGGAACCCGGGGAGCCACGAGGAGGAGCTCACCGAGGAACAGCGGAAGTGGAATCCCGGAAGCAGCGGTGCCTTCGGCAGCGGCGGGGGCGGTCACCACTAGGAAGCGGGGGCGGTCACCACTGGGGAGTCGCCGCCGGACGGTTCCCCGCCCGGGCGGAGAGGCATCCGTGTGGGGCGGCGCGGGTCAGGCACCTGCGGCCCCACGCCTCTCACCCCTCCCGCCCCTGCCATGCTCCGCGCCTGTCACAGAGCCCTGTCTCCTGGCCTCCCGCCTCCCGCCTCCCGCCTCCTGCCTCCCCCCCTCTCGTCAAGCCGGTCCCCGCGCCCCTTACGGACGCCCCCTAGTAGCGTCGGACCGTGCACGACAAAACCGACGACCACACGGACGGCCACACCGGCGACGCCGCCCGCGAGCGTGACGACGCCGCCCGCGACCGTGATGGCGGACACGCGCCCGCAGCCCCCGCCTGTCCCGTGGAGGGCCCCACCCCTCCCCTCTTCACGTGGGAGTTCGCGAGCGACCCGTACCCGGCGTACGCCTGGCTCCGCGAGCATGCCCCCGTGCACAAGACCGCCCTGCCGAGCGGTGTGGAGGCGTGGCTGGTCACCCGGTACGCCGACGCGCGGCAGGCGCTGGCGGACCAGCGGTTGTCGAAGAACCCCGTGCACCACTCCGAGTCCGCGCACGGCAAGGGCAAGGTGGGCATTCCGGGCGAGCGGAGCGCCAACCTCATGACGCACCTGCTCAACATCGATCCCCCGGACCACACGCGCTTGCGCCGTCTGGTTTCCAAGGCGTTCACGCCCCGGCGCGTCGCGGAGTTCGCGCCCCGCGTGCAGGAGCTCACGGACCGGCTCATCGACGGGTTCGCGGAGCGCGGGGAGGCGGACCTCATCCACGAGTTCGCGTTCCCGCTCCCCATCTACGCCATCTGCGACATGCTCGGCGTCCCGCCGGAGGACCAGGACGACTTCCGGGACTGGGCCGGGATGATGATCCGGCACGGCGGCGGGCCGCGTGGCGGAGTGGCCCGTTCGGTGAAGCGGATGCGGACGTACCTCGCCGAGCTGATCCACCGCAAGCGCGAGGACCTGGGCGACGACCTGATCTCCGGACTGATCAGGGCGAGCGACCACGGCGAGCACCTCACCGAGAACGAGGCCGCCGCCATGGCCTTCATCCTGCTCTTCGCCGGTTTCGAGACCACGGTCAATCTCATCGGCAACGGTACGTACGCGCTCCTGCGCAACCCCGGGGAGCGCGAGCGCCTCCAGCGCGCGCTGGACGCCGGGGACGAGAGCCTGCTGGAGACCGGGGTGGAGGAGCTGCTCCGGTACGACGGTCCGGTGGAGCTGGCGACGTGGCGGTTCGCCACCCGCGATCTGACGATCGGTGGGCAGCGGATCGCGGAGGGCGACCCCGTGCTCGTCGTCCTCGCCGCGGCCGACCGCGACCCGGAACGGTTCGCCGACCCCGACACCCTCGACCTCGCCCGCAGTGACAATCAGCACCTTGGGTACGGGCACGGCATCCACTACTGCCTCGGGGCGCCGCTCGCGCGGCTGGAGGGCCGGACGGCGCTCGCGACGCTGTTGCGGCGCCTCCCCGACCTGCGACTTTCCGCCGATCCGGCCGATCTCCGCTGGCGCGGCGGGCTCATCATGCGGGGTCTGCGGACCCTGCCCGTGGCCTTCTCTCCGGAGCCCGGGCAGACGGGCACATGACTATACGTCAACTGGGCTTGACCATCATCCGGTGCTGATCACGGTGGGTTGTGGCCTCTGAGGGCCCTGGCTATCTTCTGCGGTCATATTCAGCAGCCACACGATCGGCAGCCGTCGGCAGCCGGTCGGCAGCTAGATGAGAGGTGATCGCATGCTCTCCGGGAAAGGCCGACATCGCCGTCCCCGTCAACTGCCCGCCGTGGTCGTCGCCGCGGGCGTGACGGGCGCCGGGATCGCCATGCCCCTGCTCGGTGCCACCACGGCCGACGCCGCGGACGCCCCCACCTGGGACCGCGTCGCCCAGTGCGAGAGCGGCGGCCTGTGGAGCGCGGACACGGGCAACGGGTTCTACGGCGGACTGCAGCTCACCCCCGAGATGTGGGAGCAGTACGGCGGAACGGAGTACGCGCCGCGCCCCGACCAGGCCAGCCGCGCCCAGCAGATCGCCGTCGCCCAGCGCATCCTCGACGCCCGCGGCCCGTACGCCTGGCCCGCCTGCGCGGTCAAGTCCGACCTGGCCAAGGACGGCCGGGCGCCCGAGGTGAACCCGGGCATGCCGCACGACGCCGTCGAGGGTTCGTCGCACGCGTCGGGTTCCGGAACGTCCGGACGGTCCGACTCCGGCCGGACGCGGGACACATCGTCCGACAAGGCCGGTGACAGGGCCGACGGGAAGGCCGGTGAGACGTCGACGGGCGCCTCCACCGGGAAGGGCGGCTCCTCCGGCAAGGGCGGTTCCTCAGGAAAGGACGCCGCCTCCGACGCCAACCGGTCGACCGACAAGGCCGACAAGGGCAATACGGGCGAGAAGGCCGGCGAGCACGGCACCGGCACCACCGATGCCTCCGGGAAGCCGGGGCAGCCGGAGAAGCCCTCCGGTGAGGACCGCGACACGTCCACCGGCTCGTCCGCCGGCGGCAAGCACCGCAAGCCGGACGGCGGCGGGGCGGACGGCTCGTCCGACGCGGCGTCCGCCGACTCGGCGACCGACGCGAAGGCCGGCCGCGAGAGCGGTTCCGAGGCCGGCCGGGACTCCGGCCAGGGCGCCGGAACGTCCGTGTCAGGAACGCTCGATGAGCGGGCGGGCTCCGGCGCGGGCAAGCACCGCGCGGAGCCGTCCGGTTCCGGTGGCGAGCGCGCGTCGCGCGGCGCCGAGCGCGGGCGCGCCGACGCGACAGCCGTTCACGACTACACCGTGCGCCCCGGTGACAACCTGTCAGAGATCGCCCAGGAGCACCGGGTCGAGGGCGGCTGGCACCGCGTGTACCAGGACAACAAAAAGGTCGTGGGGGGCGATCCCGACCTGATTCACCCCGGTCAGCAGCTCGAACTGAAGAAGTAGCGGGGGAGTTCGCGTCGAATGTCCGTTCCGGAGGAAAGTGAGACATGGGTCTCGTTGACATCGGCGCGGAGACGGCTCGTCAGAATCCCGAGAAACCATTCCCACCTGCGGAAACGGTGAGTTCCCCGGGGTGGGGGGAGCAGGCGGTGGCTGAAAAGGAGGGTTTGAACCCATAGGCCGTCTGTGCTTAACGTCGTCATCGCTCGCCATCGCGAGCACCACGGTCGTCACGCCGAATCCTGCCGGCGGCCGGGGGAGTCGTCGCGCAAGCGCCGTAGGCAGGAGCGGGGGAACCACGGTAGGTCGCCGGAACGGTTCATCGGTCAACGACCGACGTACCGGTACGGCTTGGGGTGAAGCCTGGTGAGCGCAAGCCACCGGGCCGGGCAACTCACGCCCGAACCCGACAGCTCACCTCGTAGGCGCCGGTGAGGAAACCGAGTCATGTCCAAGGGCAAGCACCGTCGTCCGAACAAGGCCGTCCGCATCGCCACGCTCGCGGGTGTCACCGGCGCCGCAGTCGCCGCCCCGCTGATGATGGCCACGTCCGCCCACGCCGCCTCCGTGGAGACCTGGGACCGTGTGGCCCAGTGCGAGTCCGGCGGCAACTGGTCGATCAACACCGGCAACGGCTACTACGGCGGCCTGCAGTTCTCGCAGTCCTCGTGGGCGGCCATGGGCGGCACCCAGTACGCGCCGCGCGCCGACCTGGCCAGCAAGGGCCAGCAGATCCTGGTCGCCGAGAAGCTGCTCGCCGCCCAGGGCCCCGGAGCCTGGGGCTGCGCCGGTGAGGGCGGCCTGACCCGCGGTGGCGGCTCCCCGCAGGTCGACGGCTCCGGCTCCGGCAAGGTCGTCTCCAAGTCGGCCTCGGGCCAGCGTTCGACCGGCCAGAGCCACGCCGACCGCAGCGAGCGCAAGGCCGCGCCGAAGCACGCCGCCCCGCAGCGGGAGGCCGAGGAGGCCCCGGCCGCCCCGGCCGCCAAGCCGGCCGCGCCGAAGCACGCCGCGCCGAAGACCGTCAAGATCGGTGACGGCGAGTACGAGGTGAAGGAAGGCGACACCCTCGCCAAGATCGCCGAGGCCAAGAAGGTCAAGGGCGGCTGGGAGAAGCTCTACGACCGCAACAAGGACGTCGTGGACAGCGCCGACCTCATCTTCCCCGGCCAGAAGCTGCACCTCAGCTAAGGCCGAGGCGCATTCCGGGGCCGGGAGTCAGGGCCGCGAGCCGTGGCTGTGGCCCGTGCCGCGTCGTCGTACGCGGCCGGGCCTCGCGATCGGGCCTCCCGATCGGGCCTCGCGGCCGGGGTTCTCGCGGCCGCGGGCGGTGCGCACCACCGCCCGTACCGCGGCACCCACCCGTACCCCAGCCTCCGTACCACCGGCCCGGAACGCCGTTCCCGGGCCCAGCGGAACCGCCCCGCTCCGATGCGACCGATCCCCCCCCGGGCCGCATCAGAGCGGGGCTCCGCCGTTTCCGCGCACGGTCGGCAGATGGTCGGCATGCAACCGGCGCGCGGCCGGCGCCACGTCGCGCGGCCGGCATCACGTCTCGAGACCGGCCCGGGTCGCGGACGAACGGCCCCTCGCCCGGCTCCCCGTCCGGCACGTCCGGCTCCCTGTGCGGCGCATCCCGGCCCCCGTACGGCGCGTCCCCGTTTCCCCCGCCGGTTCCCCGTTGAGCGAACACCCCGCCCATTCGTCCCTTGATCTCGGCGTTTGTGCCATTTTTCCGGCGGGGTGGCGCTCCGGGGGCGGGTGGACCCTCCGGCGCCCGTTAGGCTCGTGCTGCAGAACGCTGGAGTACCCAGACACACACGAAGGAGACCCTCGTGCCGTCCATCGACGTCGTCGTAGCTCGCGAGATCCTCGACTCGCGAGGCAACCCCACGGTCGAGGTCGAGGTCGGCCTCGACGACGGCTCCACCGGCCGCGCCGCGGTGCCGTCCGGCGCCTCGACCGGTGCTTTCGAGGCCATCGAGCTCCGTGACGGGGACAAGAACCGCTACCTGGGCAAGGGCGTCGAGAAGGCCGTGCTGGCCGTCATCGAGCAGATCGGCCCGGAGCTCGTCGGCTACGACGCCACCGAGCAGCGCCTGATCGACCAGGCCATGTTCGACCTGGACGCCACCGACAACAAGGGCTCCCTGGGCGCCAACGCCATCCTGGGCGTCTCCCTGGCCGTCGCGCACGCCGCCTCCGAGGCCTCGGACCTCCCCCTCTTCCGCTACCTCGGCGGCCCGAACGCGCACCTGCTGCCCGTTCCGATGATGAACATCCTGAACGGCGGCTCGCACGCCGACTCCAACGTGGACATCCAGGAGTTCATGATCGCGCCGATCGGCGCCGAGTCCTTCTCCGAGGCGCTGCGCTGGGGCACCGAGGTCTACCACACCCTCAAGGCCGTGCTGAAGGCCAAGGGCCTGTCCACCGGCCTGGGCGACGAGGGCGGCTTCGCCCCGAACCTCGGCTCCAACCGCGAGGCCCTCGACCTCATCCTCGAGGCCATCAAGCAGGCCGGTTACACCCCCGGCCAGGACATCGCGCTCGCGCTCGACGTGGCCGCCTCCGAGTTCTACAAGGACGGCGTCTACACCTTCGAGGGCAAGAGCCGCACCGCCGCCGAGATGACCGACTACTACGCCGAGCTCGTCGAGGCGTACCCGCTGGTCTCCATCGAGGACCCGCTGTTCGAGGACGACTGGGACGGCTGGAAGACCATCACCGAGCGCCTCGGCGACGCGGTCCAGCTCGTCGGTGACGACCTGTTCGTCACCAACCCCGAGCGCCTCGCCCGCGGCATCGAGGAGGGCGCCGCCAACGCCCTGCTGGTCAAGGTCAACCAGATCGGTTCGCTGACCGAGACCCTGGACGCCGTCGAGCTGGCCCAGCGCAACGGCTTCAAGTGCATGATGTCCCACCGTTCCGGCGAGACCGAGGACGTCACCATCGCCGACCTGGCCGTCGCCACCAACTGCGGCCAGATCAAGACCGGTGCCCCGGCCCGCTCCGAGCGCGTCGCCAAGTACAACCAGTTGCTGCGCATCGAGGAGATCCTCGACGACGCCGCGGTGTACGCCGGCCGCAGCGCGTTCCCGCGCTTCCGCCAGGGCTGATCGCTCCGTACGCGCCGGTGGCGCGGCAGCGCACAGGGCGCGTGCGAGGCTGACAAAGCCTCACGCCTCACCCCGTCCCCGGCCATGGTCCCGTACCGTGGCCGGGGACGGTTTTGGCATGCGGTCCGGCTTCGGTGAAGCCGGCAGCGGGGAGGCGATGTGGCGGCGGAACGGTTTTCCACCGCGACCAGGCTCAAAGCGATCGGCACGGTCCTGGTCCAGGGGCCGGACGCCCGGGGCCGGCGCACCCGTCCGCCGCGCCGCAGCCGGCTCACCGGCCGCGCGGCGCTGCTGGCCCTGGTCGTCTGTTCGCTGATCGTCGCCCTGGCCTACCCCATGCGCCAGTGGGTCACCCAGCGTTCGGACATCGACGACCAGCGGCACCGCTCCGAGCAGGCCAAGGAGCAGGTGAAGCGGCTGCGCGAGGAGAAGGCGCGGCTGGAGGACCCGGCGTACGTGGAACGGCTGGCGCGCGAACACCTGCACTACGTCCGTCCCGGCGAAACCGGTTACACGGTGGTGGACGGCAGCGGCAACGCCCGGCACCGCCGCGACCAGGGCGCCGCCGACCGGCCGTGGTACGTCAACCTGTGGGACGGCGTGGACACGTCGGACGCCCACCGCTGACGCGCCCCACTCCAACCTTCCGGACCTCCTCCTTCCGGACCGTCTCTTTCCGGATCTCCTTCTTCCAGGCCTCCTCCGACTTCCGGACCTCCTCCGACTTTCCGACCCTCCGACACGAGCGAGCACATGGACACCCCTCCTCCCCAGACCGAGCCCACCCAGCCCACCGACGCGGACATCGCCGCGTTCAAGGAGCAGCTCGGCCGCCCCCCGCGCGGCCTGCGGGCGATCGCCCACCGCTGCCCCTGCGGCAACCCGGACGTCGTCGAGACCGCGCCGCGGCTGGAGGACGGCACGCCGTTCCCGACGCTCTACTACCTGACGTGCCCCCGCGCGGCCTCCGCCATCGGCACGCTGGAGGCCGAGGGCGTGATGAAGGAGATGAGCGCCCGGCTGCAGAGCGACCCGGAGCTGGCCGCCGCGTACCGTGCCGCGCACGAGGACTACATCCGCCGGCGCGACGCCATCGAGGTGCTGGAGGGCTTCCCCAGCGCGGGCGGCATGCCGGACCGGGTGAAGTGCCTGCACGTGCTCGTGGGCCACTCGCTGGCGGCCGGCCCCGGCGTCAACCCGCTGGGGGACGAGACGATCGCGATGCTGCCGGAGTGGTGGCGCAAGGGCCCGTGTGTGTCGCCGTGCGGCGCGCCCTCGGAGTCCGGCACCTCCGGCAGCTCCGACACCGAGGAATAAGGAGTACAGGCATGACCCGCGTTGCCGCGATCGACTGCGGTACGAACTCGATCCGTCTGCTCGTCGCCGACCTCGACCCCGCCACGGGAGCGTTCAAGGAGCTCGACCGGCGGATGACGATCGTCCGGCTCGGCCAGGGCGTGGACCGCACCGGGCGGTTCGCGCCGGAGGCGCTGGAGCGGACGTTCGCCGCGTGCCGGGAGTACGCCGAGGCGATCCGGGCGCACGGCGCGGAGCGGGTGCGGTTCGTCGCCACCTCGGCGTCCCGGGACGTGAAGAACCGCGCGGAGTTCGTTGCCGGCGTCAAGGACATCCTGGGCGTCGAGCCCGAGGTGATCACGGGTGACCTGGAGGCGGAGTTCTCCTTCACCGGCGCCACCAAGGAGCTCACGGGCCGCACCGACCTCGACCGCCCCTTCCTGGTCGTGGACATCGGCGGCGGCTCGACGGAGTTCGTCGTCGGCGACGACCGGGTACGGGCGGCACGCAGCGTGGACGTCGGCTGCGTCCGCATGACGGAACGTCACCTCGTCGCGGACGGCGCGGTCGTGGACCCGCCGTCGCCCGAGCGGATCGCCGCCATACGGGCCGACATCGAGGCCGCCCTCGACCTCGCCGAGCGGACCGTCCCCCTCCGCGAGGCCCGCACGCTCGTCGGCCTGGCCGGCTCGGTCACCACGGTGGCCGCCATCGCCCTCGGCCTCCCCGAGTACGACTCGACGGCCATCCACCACGCCCGCATCCCCCTGGACCACGTCCGCGAGGTCACCACCCGCCTCCTCACCTCCACCCACGAGGAACGAGCGGCCATCCCGGTGCTGCACCCGGGGCGGGTGGACGTGATCGCGGCCGGCGCGCTCGTCCTCCAATGCCTGATGGAGCGGATCGGGGCGACGGACGTCGTGGTGAGCGAGCACGACATCCTGGACGGCATCGCCTGGAAGACGGCCGAGGAGGCCTGAGGCGGGCGGGGCAGCGGGGTCGGCCGGATACGGCGAGACCTGCGGACAGGGTCCCGGTACCGGGTCGTACCGGGACCCTCGCCGCGGCGGCGCTCATATCGGACAGTCAACCATCGTTGCGGTCCACCTTTCCGGGGTTTGAGGGACATGCCCGACCGGCCGGTGGAGACCTCGGCGGGACCTTGACCGCTGCCCGTGAACGCCTAGGGCCAAGGGTCAGGAGGGGCCTCTCCGGAGGAAGGCCGCGGCGGCTTCGGCGATGAGCCGGTGCTCATGGGGGCTGACGCCTTTGGTGATGCCGGGATAGTCCACGAAGGCCAGCGCCACGACGGTCGAACGGATGCTGCCCTCCGGGAGCCTGATGCGCCCGATGTCGTCGGCCGTCAGGGGTCCACACGCGAAGAGGTAAGCCGTGGAAGCGGTGTCGGGGACCGGTTCCGTTCCGAGGAGGAAGCGTGGTTCGACGCGGAGCCGGAGAACTCGGCGTACGTGGTACGCCATCGCGCTCCGGGCCGATTCTTCCGGCAGGGCCGGCCCGCCGGGAAGGCGCCACCGTCCGTCCCCTCCCTTCAGCATGAGGAGACGTCCGTCGGCATCGGTGATATGGGCGAGGCCCAGGGCGTGGGAGGCAGGCGGCATGGCTCTCTTCCTGTGTGGATCGGTGATTTCTCGGGGGCGAAGCAGGCTTGACGACCCGTTGGGGGCCTCGTGGTCGAACCCGGTCGCTTAGCCCTCACTGGGCCGCCCTCTCGGGAGCGATGTGCTTTCACCATGCCGGTCCGTCTTCGCACTGATCCACTGCCAGGCCGTATACGGCCGCCGTATATTGCGGCCATGGAGCCGGAGCCGGACGTCTGGGCGCACCCACGGTTACGGGCCGCCGTGGCGGCCGAGGACTGGGCTGCGCTGTTGAAGGGGTGGCGGGCGCTGACCCGGGCCACTCAAAGTGAACTTGGGGCCCGCGTGGGGCTGTCGCAGCCTGATGTCTCCGCGATCGAGAACCGGCGGCGGACGGTCACCTCGGCCGAGGTGCGGCAGCGGATCGTCCGGGGGCTGGATGTACCGGCCGAGCTGCTGGGTGGCGCGAAAGCCGAGCTGCCGCTGCCCTCGCTGGTGCTGCCCGAGGTGGTCGCGGACCCCGCGATGGAACGGCTGCGACGGGTCGGGGACGGCCGGGTGCGCTTGGACGTGGCCTCTCTCGAAGCGATGGAAAGCTTGCTCGCCTCTCATCGCCGGGCCGAGGACACGCTCGGTTCGCGGGTCATGGCCGGGGTCGTGGCCGCCCAGTTCGAGCGGGTG
This sequence comes from Streptomyces sp. NPDC052910, assembly GCF_055585605.1. NCBI lineage: Bacteria > Bacillati > Actinomycetota > Actinomycetes > Kitasatosporales > Streptomycetaceae > Streptomyces > Streptomyces sp. NPDC052910. The sequence goes on along the minus strand of NZ_JBVJJR010000005.1, from coordinate 100,642 downwards.
GCCGGGCTGTACGGCCAGGCGCGGGGGCCGCTGGCGGACCGGCTGGTGAGGTTGGTGGCGGAGTACGCGCAGTTCCTCGCGTGGATCGCGCAGGACCAGGACAACACCCCGCTCGCTTTGGGGTGGTTCGACCGGTCCTACGACTGGGCGCTGGAGGCCGGGCACGGTGATCTGGCGGCCACGACCATGAGCATGAAGGCCCATCTCGCCTGGTCGAAGGGCAGAGGGCGGGGGTGCGTCCGGCTCGCGGAAGCGGCGGTGGCCACGGCCGGGGTGAGCCGGGCGACGCGGGCCATGGCGCTGCAGATGGCGGGGCGGGGGTGCGCGCTCGACGGCGATCCCGAAGGCGCGTACCGCAATCTGGACGAAGCGCACCGGGTCGTTCGGGAGGCGCGTGACGCTCCGCCCTGGCTGTACTTCTACGGCGAGTCCTGGTTCTCGGCGCAGCGGGGCATGGCCGACCTGCACCTGAAGGACTGGGCCAGTGCCGTCGACCACTTGGTGGTGGGGCTCGCCGGTTTCGCGCCCGGATTCCGGCGGGACAGAGCCTGGTACGGGGCGTGCCTCGCGCACGCCTACGCGGGGGCCGGTGAGGCCGACGCGGCGTTGGACGCGGCGCTGGCCGTCGTCGGTGACGCGGCGGCGATCGGGCGTCCACACGCGTGGGGCGAGCTGCATGCGGTGGCGGCGCTGTTGCTGCGGCGCAAGGCTCGGGAGGGGCGCGTGCTCGTGGACGTTCTGGCGGGTCCGGACTGAGCGCGGAGGCCGTTCCTTGGCGCCGTTACCGGTGCGTCCGAGGGGGTCCCGGCGGACCCCGGCAGCGGAGCGGCGCTCCTTCGGGGAAAAAGTTCGTGAAATCCTTCACATGAAAATGAGGGACTGGAACGCTGGTCCAGTGCCGATCGGCCCCCATCAGGGGCCGAAGGGGCCCGGATGAGCGGCAACGGGTCTTCCGTGACTGCGGAGAAGGAACGTTCAGGCAGGGCTGCGGAGCCGAGTGGTCCAGTTGCGTTCCAGGGCGCAAGGCCAGCTCAGCGGGGGTGATCAACGCGTTTCGGGGGTCCGTGGTTCCCTGGAAGGGGTATGGCGTCGGTCACGTGGGCGGCGCAGTGTAGCAGACAGCACCTAACGTCTAGTGAAGGGGCGCACGAGCACCCCTTCGGGGTGTGCTGGATACTCGAATCATGAGCACCACGGAGCGTCCACGGATCCTCGTAGTAGGCGGTGGGTACGTCGGCCTGTATGCGGCGCGTCGCATCCTGAAGAAGATGCGGTACGGCGAGGCGACCGTCACGGTCGTCGACCCGCGCTCGTACATGACGTACCAGCCTTTCCTCCCCGAAGCAGCGGCCGGCAGCATCTCGCCGCGTCACGTCGTGGTGCCGCTGCGACGTGTGCTCCCCAAGGCGGAGGTCCTCACCGGCCGCGTCACCACCATCGACCAGGACCGCAAGGTCGCCACGATCGCCCCGCTGGTGGGCGAGGCGTACGAGCTGCCCTTCGACTACCTGGTCATCGCGATGGGCGCGGTCTCCCGTACCTTCCCGATCCCCGGCCTCGCCGAGAACGGCATCGGCATGAAGGGCATCGAGGAGGCCATCGGCCTGCGCAACCACGTCCTCGAGCAGTTGGACAAGGCCGACTCGACCACCGACGAGGAGATCCGCCGCAAGGCGCTCACCTTCGTCTTCGTCGGCGGCGGCTTCGCCGGCGCCGAGACGATCGGCGAGGTCGAGGACATGGCCCGCGACGCGGCCAAGCACTACCGGAACGTGAAGCGCGAGGACATGCGCTTCATCCTGGTCGACGCCGCCGACAAGATCCTCCCCGAGGTCGGCCCCAAGCTCGGCCAGTACGGCAAGGAGCACCTGGAGAGCCGCGGGGTGGAGATCCACCTCTCGACGTCCATGGACTCCTGCGTCGACGGTCACGTCGTGCTCAAGAACGGCCTCGAGGTCGACGCCAACACGATCGTGTGGACGGCGGGCGTCAAGCCCAACCCGGCGCTGGCCCGCTTCGGCCTGCCGCTCGGTCCGCGCGGCCACGTGGACACCCAGGCGACCCTCCAGGTGCAGGGCACCGACTACATCTGGGCCGCGGGCGACAACGCCCAGGTCCCGGACCTCGTCGGCCGCAAGGCGGGCAACGAGAACGCCTGGTGCCCGCCCAACGCCCAGCACGCGCTGCGCCAGGCCAAGGTCCTCGGCGACAACGTGGTCTCCGGCATGCGGGGCTTCCCGCAGAAGGAGTACAGCCACGCCAACAAGGGTGCGGTCGCCGGTCTCGGCCTGCACAAGGGCGTCGCGATGATCGTCATGGGCAAGATGAAGATCAAGCTCAAGGGTCGTCTCGCCTGGTACATGCACCGCGGCTACCACGGTCTGGCCATGCCGACCTGGAACCGGAAGATCCGCATCTTCGCCGACTGGACGCTGGGCATGTTCCTCAAGCGTGAGGTCGTCTCGCTCGGCGCCATGGAGAACCCCCGCGAGGAGTTCTACGAGGCCGCCAAGCCCGCTCCGCAGCCGGCCGACGCGGTCCCGACCCAGAAGGCCAAGGCCGGCTGAGTCGACCGCCGGCGGACCACGCACGGCATCCGCACAAGGGCGTCCACCAAATCCGTGGGGTGGGCGCCCTTCGGCGTGCCCTCCCGCATGCGCCGGTCACCCGGGCGTGCCACGTGCCCCCCCGGGCACCCGAGCGCACCCCGGTCCCGAGCGCGCCGCGTCGCGATCCGGCCGCCCTCCGTGCGCTGCCCCGCGCCCCCGGGCCGTCCCTCTCCGCCCCAGACGTGCCCGCGACTCCCGTACGTGGGCCATCCCTCGCACGCCCCGCCTCGCCCCACGCGTGCCCGCCACTCCCGTACGCGGGCCACCCGTCGCACGCCGCATCGCACGCCCCATCGCGCGCGCCGCCCTCCCCCCCTCGTGCGCCGGTCGACCTCCGCCCGCCGGCCCCGGGTACCCCACCGCCCCCCTGCGCCCCCGAGAGCACCCCCTGCTCGGCCGTCGTGGCGATTTCCCTCCCCCGGTACGAAGGTGACGCACTCCCGTTGGGAAGGACTACAGCACGGCTCGCCGGTGTTTAGGTGTCAGATGAACCTATTTCGTCGAAGCTGACTCCTGACGCTGCATCATGGAGGTGTGCGACATGGCCCAGGCCGCCCGACGGCTCGCCGACCTCGCGGAACGGGTACTGGGGGCGCCGCTCCCGGTCCGGCTCCGCGCCTGGGACCGCAGCGAGGCGGGTCCGCCCGGTGCGCCGGTGCTCGTCGTCCGCAACCGCCGTGCCCTCCGCCGCCTGCTCTGGAAGCCGGGCGAGCTCGGTCTGGCCCGGGCGTGGGTGGCCGGGGACCTGGACGTCGAGGGTGATCTCTACGCGGCCCTCGACCTGCTCGCCGAGTCCATCTGGGAGCGCGGCGAGGAGCCCGCCCGCGGCGGCCGGCTCAGGTCCGCCCTGGACACCGTGCGGGACCCGCGGCTGCGGGCCGCCGGCCGGGAGCTGCTCCGCCTCGCCGGCCCCTGGACGCCCCCCGCCCCGCCTCCGGAGGAGGCCCGCGGGACGTCCGGCCGGCTGCACAGCCTCCGCCGCGACAAGCAGGCCATCAGCCACCACTACGACGTCGGCAACGCCTTCTATGAACTCGTCCTCGGCCCCTCGATGGTCTACTCGTGCGCCTACTGGGAGCCCGAGGGCACCCTGGAGGACGCCCAGCGCGCCAAGCTCGACCTGGTCTGCCGCAAGCTGGGCCTGGCCCCCGGCGCGCGCCTGCTCGACGTCGGCTGCGGCTGGGGCTCGATGGTGCTGCACGCCGCCCGCGAGTACGGGGTGACCGCCGTCGGCATCACCCTCTCCGAGGAGCAGGCGGGTTACGCCCGCAAGCGGATCGCCGAGGCCGGACTGACGGACCGGGTGGAGATCCGCGTCCAGGACTACCGCGAGATCTCCGACGGGCCCTTCGACGCGATCTCCTCCATCGGCATGGCCGAACACGTCGGCCGCGAGCGCTACGCCGAGTACGCCGCCGATCTGTACGCGCTGCTGCGGCCCGGCGGCCGGCTGCTCAACCACCAGATCGCCCGCCGGCCGCTGAAGGACGAGGAGGCGTACCGGGTCGACGAGTTCATCGACCGCTACGTCTTCCCCGACGGCGAACTGGCGCCCGTCGGACGGACGGTGGCCCAGTTGGAGGAGGCCGGGTTCGAGGTCCGGGACGTCGAGGCGCTGCGCGAGCACTACGCGCTGACGCTGCGGCGGTGGGTGGCCAACCTGGAGGCGCGCTGGGGCGAGGCCGTGCGGCTGACCTCGCCGGGGCGCGCCCGGGTGTGGCGGCTCTACATGGCCGCCTCGGCGCTGGCGTTCGAGCGCAACCGGATCGGCGTCAACCAGGTGCTGGCCGTGCGGACTCCCGGATCCGGTGATCCGGGGCTGCCGCTGCGCACCCGGGAGTGGCGGTCCTGACAACGGCCGGAGGGCCCGGTTCCGTAGCGGAACCGGGCCCTCCTGGCGGTCGGCCCTCCTGGCGGTCGGCCCTCCTGGCGGTCGGCCTGCCGGCCGGCGGCCCCTCCCGGCGGCCGGGGCCGTCAGTCGGCCTTGATGGCGGAGAGCATGTTCAGCCGGGCCGCCCGGCGGGCCGGCCAGAGCGCCGCCAGCACGCCGACCGCGGCGGCCAGCAGCAGGAACAGTCCCATCCGGTCCCACGGCAGGGTCAGCTCGTAGGTGGCCAGGCTGTCGGCGATCTGCTCTCCCGCGGCCCAGCCGAAGAAGACGCCGAGAACGATGCCCAGCACCCCGCCGAAGAGCGAGATGACCAGCGACTCCAGCCGGACCATCCGCTTGATGCCGGCGCGGTCCAGACCGATGGCCCGCAGCATCCCGATCTCCTGCTGGCGCTCGAAGACGGACATCGCGAGGGTGTTGACGACACCCAGCACCGCCACGATCACCGCCATGGCGAGCAGGCCGTAGAGGACGTTCAGCATCATGTCGATCAAAGACGCGAACTCGCGGGAGATGTCGTCCTTGGTCTTGAACTGGACGGCCGGGTTGTCGCCGACGGCCTTGCGCAGCGCCTTCTTGGCGCCGGCGGTCGCCCCCGTGTCGGTCTTGACCAGCACCTGCCGGTCGGCGACCTCGGACATGTGCGGGGTGACGGTCCGGTGGTCGACCATGATCCCCTTGAGCATCTCGTTGCCCTGGTAGATCCCGCCGACCGTCAGCCGGCCCTTCTTGCCGTCCTCGTAGGTGACGTCGAAGGACGAACCGGCCTTCCAGTGGTGGCTCTTGGCCGTCGAGTCGTCCACGATCACCCGGCCCCGCTGGGACAGCGAGGTGTAGGAGCCGGAGGTGAAGTCGAGCCGGGTGAGCTTGGCGATGCTCCCGGGCGCCACACCGACCAGGGTCTCGTTGTCCCCGTCGATGCGGGCCGGCGACGCGCGCAGGGCGCTCGCGGCGGTGACGCCGGGCTGGGCGGCGAGCTTCTTCGCCACGTCGGGGGAGAGGTCGCTGCCGCCGGCCATGGCGACGACGAAGTCGGCCTTCAGTGAGTCGGCCGCCATCTTGTCGACGGCCTTCTGGACGCTGGTGCCGATGACCGTGAGGCCGGTGATCAGAGTGAGGCCGATCATCAGCGCGGTGGCGGTCGCGGCGGTACGGCGCGGGTTGCGGACGGCGTTCTGCCCGGCGAGCTTGCCGGGCATCCCGAAGCGGCGCAGCACCGGCCCGACGGCGGCGATCAGCGGACGGGAGAGCAGCGGCGTCAGCACGAAGACACCGATGAGCAGCAGGCCGGCGCCGAGGCCGAGGGCCGTCTCGTCGCCCGCGGTGACGGACACGGCGGCACCGGCGGCACTGAGGAGCGCGCCGATGGTGTTGCGGACCACCAGGGACTTGGTGGTGGCCACCGCGTGGACGCTGTTCATCGCGGCCACCGGCGGGATCTTCGCGGCCCGCCGGCCCGGGAGCCAGGCGGCGAGCATGGTCACGAGGATGCCGACGGCCAGGGAGGAGACGATCGCCGACGGGGGGATGACGAGCGGGCCGTCCGGCATGGCGTCCGCGGGCAGCAGGGCCCGGATCCCGGCGCCGATGCCGATGCCGGCCAGCAGTCCGGCGACGGCCGCGACCGCGCCCACGACGAACGCCTCGACGAGCACCGAGCGGGTCACCTGGCGGCGGCTGGCGCCGACGGCGCGGAGCAGGGCCAGTTCCTTGGTGCGCTGGGCGACCAGCATGGTGAAGGTGTTGGCGATGATGAAGACGCCGACGAACAGGGCTATCCCGGCGAAGACCAGCAGGCCGGTCTTCACGCCGCTCATGCCCTGGGCGATCATCTCCGCCTCGTCGTCGGCGAGCTTCTGGCCGGTGGTGGCCTCGGCCTCGCGCGGCAGGATCCTGTCGACCGCGGCCTTCAGGTGGTCCTGGGAGGTGCCGGGGGCGGCCTTGACGTCGATCTCGTGGAACCGGCCGGGCTTGGCGAACAGCTTCTGGGCGGTGGCGGTGTCGAAGAGGGTGAGCGTGCCGCCGGCCGTCACCTGGCCCTTGTCGGTGGTGAAGACACCGGTGATCTTCTCGGTGAGGACCGGGCCCCGGACGGACATCCGGACGGTGTCGCCGACCTTGAAGCCCGCGCGGTCGGCGGTCTTGGCGTCGACGGCGATCTCGCCGGCGCGCTGCGGAGCCCGGCCGGACGTCAGCGGGTAGCGGGCGTCCTTGCCGTCCTCGCCGGGGAAGTAGTTGGAGCCGGCCCGGGTGAAGCCCTGGCCCACCAGGTCGCCGTTCCGGTCGGCGAGGTACGCCTGGCCGTCGACGCTGCCGGTGGCCGAGGCGGCGCCGGGCACCTTCGCGGCCTTGTCCAGCAGCCCCTGGGACAGCAGCGGGGGCCCGCCGGGATCGCCCTTGTCGTCGTCCTCCTGGTGCGGGCGGACGGCGACGTCGATGCCGGTGTAGCCCTTCTGGCTGCTGCTCTGGAGGGCTTCGGAGAAGGTGGAGGTGAAGACGAGGGTGCCGGAGACGAAGGCCACGCCGAGCATCACGGCGAGGACGGTCATCAGCAACCGGGCTTTGTGCGCGAGGACGTTGCGCAGTGCGGTACGGAACACAGGGGGGTCCTGGGGGTCGGTGGTCTGGCCGGCTGACGTCGGTTTCCGGCGGCCGGGCGGGCGAGTGGCCGGGGGCGAGTGGCCGGGGGCGAGTGGCCCGGCGGCCTGTCGGCCTTCGGCCGCCGGTCGGTCAGCTCGTCCGGCCCTTGGCGTCGAACGCCTTCATGCGGTCCAGGACGGCGTCGGCGGTCGGCTCGTACATCTCGTCGACGATGCGGCCGTCGGCGAGGAAGACGACGCGGTTGGCGTAGGAGGCGGCCACCGGGTCGTGGGTGACCATGACGACGGTCTGGCCCAGCTCGCGTACGGAGTTGCGGAGGAAGCCCAGGACCTCGGCGCCGGAGCGGGAGTCGAGGTTGCCGGTCGGCTCGTCGGCGAACATGATCTCGGGGCGGCCGGCGAGGGCGCGGGCGACGGCGACGCGCTGCTGCTGGCCGCCGGAGAGCTGGTTCGGGCGGTGCTTGAGCCGGCCGGAGAGGCCGACGGTGTCCACGACGGTGTCGAGCCACTGCCGGTCGGGCTTGCGGCCGGCGATGTCCATCGGCAGCGTGATGTTCTCCAGGGCGTTGAGCGTGGGCAGCAGGTTGAACGCCTGGAAGATGAAGCCGATCTTGTCCCGGCGCAACTGGGTCAGCTTCTTGTCGTTGAGCGCGGTGAGCTCGGTGTCCCCGATGCGGGCGGAGCCGCCGGAGACCGTGTCCAGCCCGGCCATGCAGTGCATCAGCGTGGACTTGCCCGAACCCGACGGCCCCATGATCGCCGTGAACTCGGCCCTGCGGAAGTCCACGGAGACGGCGTCCAGGGCGACCACCTGGGTCTCGCCCTGGCCGTAGACCTTGGTGAGATCCGTGGCACGGGCCGCCACCTCGGCGGTACGGACGGCGGTCGGGGCGCCGTAGGGGCTGGTGGTCACGGGGGACACTCCTGTCGGGACGCGGATCGGGACGTGATTCCATGGTCCTGTCCGCCTGCCCGGCGCGGATCAGACCAGGCTCCCGTTCCCGGGCCCGTCTCCAGAGGTACGGCCGGAGGGTGGGGTCATCCTTCGGTATGAGGGTGCGCGGGGGCGTGAGGGCGGTGGTCCCGGAACGGGATCGTCCGGTCCGGGGCGGTTCGGGACGGCGTCGGTACCGGGCCGTTCGGGACGCCGCCGGTACGGGATCGTTCGGGACGGCGCCGGTACGGGACTGACCGGGCCATGCATGCCGGTACGGGAGGCGCCGGGAGCGCCGGGAGCGGCGCCGATACGCCGTCGGGCCCGCGTCAAGACCGCGCTACGGGGTGGTGACGCAGAGGGACCGCGTGGAGTCGAGATTGCGACAATTCCGTGAGAGTGCCCGGGTGGGGTGGTGAACGGGATGGATCGGCCGCTGGCATGTGCCTATGGCGTCTTTGCTGCACTGACAGGTCCTCAGTTGCCCATAAAATAAGACAACCTCTGGTCAGTGTTCCGCTGTTTGGGGGGCGCCACCCGGATAGGCTCATCCTGTTCTCCTCGAGGGAACCCGCGCGCGCGTCCGTGCACGCGTGGCCCGAGGGCCCGCCCGGATGGTGGAATGCAGACACGGCGAGCTTAAACCTCGCTGGCCCTTCGGGCCGTGCCGGTTCGAGTCCGGCTCCGGGCACATCCGCACGTTCACCGTTCGCCTGTGGGCGGGCGTGTGTGCCCGGCGACGGGTGCGCTCCGGCCGCCCGGAGCCACCCCGTCCGGCCAGGAGCCGGCCGGGCGCCCGGTGGTGCCGTCGTCCGGTGTGTCCGGCGGCCGGCCGCGTCCGCCGGCGCTTCGGGACGCCCGTGCCGCGGCCGGGGTCCGCGTCAGTCGCGCGTGCCCGGTGCCGTCCCGCCCGCCAGCTCGAAAAGGGTCCTGAGGGCGGCGAACGCCTCCGCCCGGTCCACCAGGCCGTCCAGGCCGTGCAGGGTGTTCACGCCCACGCCGCTGCCGAAGACCAGCGAGGCCAGGCTCTTGGCGTCCGGCAGGCCGGGGGTGCCGGACGTGATCCGTTCCAGGTAGCCGACCCAGGCCCGGCGGGTCCCCTCGTATCCGCGCACATAGGCGTCGCGCAGCGGCCCGGGACCGCTCATGACCTCCGGCAGGACCGTCGCGAAGACCCGGCCGCAGGGCGCGTCCACCACCGCCAGGTGGGCGTCGAGCAGGGCGTCGAAGGTGAGGGGCCCGGTCTCCGGGAGCAGTCGGCGGTACGCGTCCTCGGCGCTGCGGAAGGCCTGCCCGATCACCTCGACGATCAGACCCTCCTTGGAGCCGAAGTGCCAGGCGACGGATCCCCGGCTGATGCCCGCGCGGTCGGCGACGGCCTGGACGGAGGCGGCCCGCGGCCCGCCCTCGGCGACCAGTTCGGTCGCCGCCTCCAGCAGCCGCCGGCGGCTCTCGCGGGCGGACTCCTCACGACGACCGGTCATACGGTGATTGTTCCACGGGGTGCCCCGCGGCCGAAGGGGTGCGGACCCCTTCGTTCACCGTCCCGTGTCCGGAAAACCAATCACCGCACACCACTTGACGGCCTGTGCCAAGCGTTCAACGATTGGACCACCGTCCAGTTTTCGCGGGTGAGCGGAGCCGGGGACCTTGAATGCCCTGGTGTACGGCGGCTCACGGCGCAGAAGTGGCGGGACACGTTCCGAGCCGCACGTTCCCCGTACCGCTCCTCCACCGGCCGCACGCCGGTCGATTCACGCCACCCCCGGGCCTCCCCGCGCGTCCGTTCCTCCGCCCGGGACCACCGACCGCACGATCGGAGCCGTCATGCGCCTGATCACGTTCACCGCCCCACATTCCACCGGCGGGACCCCGCCGGACCGCCCCCGCGCCGGCGTCCTGCTGGACGGCGACGCGGCGGACGGCGCCGTGCTCGACCTCGTCGCCGCCGCCCCCGGCGACCCCCGGCTCGCCTCGCTCCAGGCCCTGATCGAGTCCGGTGAGGCGGGCCTCGACCGGGTGCGGGAGCTGTGCGAACGCCCTCCCGGCGAGGCCGTTCGCGCCCGGAGCGGGGTCCGGCTGCTGGCACCGCTGCCCCGCCCGGTACGGCTGCGGGACTGCGGGCTGTTCATCGCCCACCTGGAGAGCGGACTGCGGGAACTGGCCCGGCGGCAGGCCGCGACGGAGGACGATCCGGCCGCCGCGTTCGAGCGGCTGATGGCCAGCGGGAGGTTCGACCTCAGTCCGCTCTTCCGCGAGCGCGTCATGTACTACACGGCCGACCCCCTCTGCGTGAGCGGACCGGACGACGAGATCACCGCGCCCACGGGCGCCCGGGAGCTGGACTTCGAACTGGAGTTCGCCGCTGTGCTCGGACGGACCGGCCGGGACGTCAAGCCCGCCGACGCCCCCGCCCACGTCTTCGGCTACACCGTCTACAACGACTGGAGCGCCCGTGACCTCCAGGCCGTCCTGATGCGGGCCGGCGTCGGACCGTGCGAGGGCAAGGACTTCGCCGGCTCCAACTCCCTGGGCCCGTGCATCGTGACCCGCGACGAGCTCCCCGACCCGTACTCCCTCACCATGACCGCCCGGGTCAACGGCGAGCAGTGGTCGCGGGGGACCACCGACGGGATGGAGCACAGCTTCGAGGACGCCGTGGTGCACCTGAGCCGGGACCGCGAGGTGCACGCCGGGGAGGTGATCGGTTCCGGAACCGTGCCGTCCGGGACGGGGTTCGACCTCGGGCGGCACCTGGCGGACGGGGACGTGGTCGAGCTGGAGGTCGAGGGCATCGGCGTGCTGCGCAACACCGTGCGCGTGCCCGCGTCGCAGGACCGGGGGCAGGGTCCGGGCCGGGCTTCGAGCCGGGCTCCGGGCCGGTCATGAGCGACGCGTACGTGCTCGGCGTCGGTCGCACGGCGTACGGCCGGTTCCCCGGCCTGACCGTCGGCGCGCTCGCGGGCGAGGCGCTCGCCCTGTGCCTGGCCGACGCCGGCGTCGAACCGGCCGCCGTGGGCGCGGTGTTCTTCGCCAACGCCACCCAGGGCGCCCTGGAGGGGCAGCACCTGGTGCGCGGTCAGGTGGCGCTGCGGGACACGGGGATCGCGGGCGTCCCCGTCTTCAACGTCGAGAACGCCTGCGCCTCCGGGACCGCCGCCGTCCACCTGGCGGCCACCGCGGTGCGGGCCGGGGAAGCGGACGTCGCGCTCGCCCTCGGCGTCGAGAAGATGTACGGCGCGGACGAGGAGCGGCTGGCCGCCGCCTTCCACGGCGGCCTCGACGTCGCCCGGTGGGAGGAGGGGCTCAAGGCCCTGCGCGAGGCGGCGGGCGCCGAGGCGGCACCGCCGGGCCGGCGTTCCGTGTTCATGGACGTCTACGCCGCGCTCGCCGCCGACTACCGGCGCCGCCACCCCGGTCTCACGCCGCGCCGGCTCGCCGCCGTCACCGCCAAGAACCGGCGGCACGGCGCGCTCAACCCGCGGGCGGCGCGCCGCGAGGCGCTCACCGTGGACCAGGTGCTCGCCGCGCGGGCGATCGTGCCGCCGCTGACCCAGCCGATGTGCGCGCCGATCGGGGACGGCGCCGCCGCGGCCCTGGTCTGCTCGGCCGCCGCGGCCCGCCGGCTCGGCGCCCGCCGGGCGGTCCGGATCCGGGCGAGCGTCGTCGCCTCCGGCACCGGCCGGACGCTCGACGAGGAGGCCCGGCGGATCACCCGCCTCGCCTCGGCCGCCGCCTACGAGCGGGCGGGCGCCGGCCCGGCCGACGTCTCGCTCGCGGAGGTCCACGACGCCACCGCGATCGGCGAGGTGTTGCAGGTGGAGGCTCTGGGACTGGTCCCGGACGGGGAGGGCGCGCAGGCCGCCGAGCGCGGCGAGACGGCCCTCGGCGGCCGGCTGCCGGTGAACACCTCCGGCGGCCTGGAGAGCAACGGCCACCCCGTCGGCGCCACCGGCGTCGGCCAGGTCCACGAGCTCGTCACCCAACTGCGGGGGGAGGCGGGCGACCGCCAGGTCCCCGGCGCCCGGATCGGCGTGGCCGAGAACGGCGGCGGCTTCCTGGGCTTCGAGGAGGCCGCGGCGGCGGTGGTCGTCCTGGAGGCACCGGGGAGGCGGCTGTGACGGGCGGGGGTACGGACGGGGGCCCGGGGGAGGGGGAAGCGGTGGCGAGTGGCACGGAGACAGCGGGCGAGGCACCCATGAGCGGAGGATTTACGGGTGCCGTGGGGCCGGTGAGCGTCGTGGGGGTGCCGGCGGGCGGCCGTGCGGCCGCCGAAGCACCACGTGGCGAGGTGCTTTCGGAGGCCGGGCCCGCCAATGTCGCGTACCTGCTGCGCCATGCCGCCGCCGAGGTTCCGGACGCGCCCGCCGTGTGCGAGGGGGCGGACATCCTCCGCGACTACCGCGCTCTCACCGAGCGAGCCGCGGCGATCGGCGAGACGCTGTGCCGCGACCACGGTCTGCGTCCCGGCGACCGGGTGGCACTGGCGATGCGGAACACCCCGCTCTACCCGGAGGTGCTGTTCGGGGTCTGGTGGGCGGGGCTGGTGGCCGTTCCGATGAACGCCCGCCTTCACCCGAGGGAGTTCGCGCAGCTCGTCGAGGATTGCGGCGCACGGCTCTGCGCCGCCACCGGCGAACTCGCCGGTCCGCTGAGCGAGCAGGAGCTCGGCCCGGCGGCCCTGGTGACGGCCGACGAACTCGCCGAGACCGCCGGCGGCGGGACGCCGGTCCGCAGCCTCGTCCGGCCGCCCGTCGACGTCCCGGCCGACGCGCCCGCCTGGCTGTTCTACACCAGCGGGACCACCGGCCGGCCCAAGGGCGCGACACTCACCCATGGCAACCTGCGGGCCGCCACGGACAGCGCGCTCGCCGACATCGGGGACGGTGTCGAGGCCGCGATGCTGCACATCGCGCCCATGTCACACGCCGGCGGCCTCTTCGGCCTCGCCCACGTGGCCCGCGGCCGGGCCCAGGTCTTCCCCCGGGGCGGGGCGGTGGACGCCGGCACCCTGGCCGAGGCGCTGCGGGCGTTCGGCCCGGTGACGTTCTTCGCGGTGCCGACGATCCTGCGGCGCCTCCTCGATCCCGCCCTGCTGCCCGACGAGCTCGTCCCCCGGGTGCACCGCATCCTTTACGGCGGCGCGCCGATGTACCGGGAGGACCTGGAGCGGATCGTCGCCCGCTTCGGCCCCGGGCGGCTGTGGCAGGGCTACGGGCAGGGCGAGTCGCCCGGCACCATCACCCACCTGCGTCCCGAGGACCACGCGGGGGACGACCCCGAGGCGCTGGGCCGCCGGCTGGCGAGCGTCGGCCGGGCGCGCACCGGCGTCGAGGTGCGGGTGGCGGACCCGGACGGGCGGGATCTGCCGGCCGGGGCGACCGGGGAGGTGCTGGTCCGCGGGGCCACCGTGATGTCCGGTTACTGGAACGCGCCGGAGGCCACCGCCCGTACCGTGCGCGACGGCTGGCTGCACACCGGCGACCTGGGCCGGCTGGACGAGGACGGCTTCCTCACCCTCGTCGACCGGGCCAAGGACCTGGTCATCGCCGGGGGTTCCAACATCTACCCGCGGGAGGTGGAAGAAGTCCTGCTGCGCCATCCCGCGGTGGCCGAGGCCGCGGTGGTCGGCGCGCCGGACCCCGAGTGGGGCGAACTGCCCGTCGCCTTCGTGGTACGGGCCGACGGTGGCGCTCCCGGCGAAGGGGGCGTTCTCGCCGCCGCGTTGGAGGCCCACTGCCTCGGCCACATGGCCCGCTTCAAGCGGCCCCGACGCTTCCTGTTCGTGGCCGCGCTGCCGAAGAACAGCTACGGAAAGGTGCTCAAGACCGAACTGCGGGGGCTGATCGGCCGGCCCCCGGGACCCGACGACCCGAGAGCTGGTACCGCGACATGAGCCGCATCGTCGACCTGACCTCCCCCATCGACCCCCGTGACCTCGAACTCGTCCCGGAGAGCATGCCCGACCTGGCCCTGGTGGTCGCTCCGCGCATGGACTACCACACGCACGACGAGTGGGGCCTGGACTTCATGGTCGCCTCCTTCGGGTGCGACCCCGACGACCTTCCCGGGCGCGAGGGCCCGGCCGGGGAGGTCATGCACGAGATCAGCACCCACTGCGGGACGCACGTGGACGCCCCACTGCACAGCGGGCGGATGTGCGAGGGCCGGCCGGCCCGGACGCTGAGCGACATCTCGCTGGAGGAGCTGTACCGGCCGGGCATGGTCCTCGACGTCCGCCCCTGGGCGAAGCCGGGGGAGGCCATTCCGGTCGAGGCGCTGAAGCAGGCGATCGCGGCCACCGGGCGGGACGTCGAGCCGGGTGACGCGGTGCTCATCAGGACCGGTCAGGAGCGCTATCGGCTGGGCGACCCCGAGTACTTCGCCTATCCGGGCATGTCGGGGGCGGGTACCCGTTACCTCACCGGGCTGGGGGCGACCGTTCTGGGTACGGACGCCATCGGGTGGGACCGGCCCATTCCGGCGATGCGGCGGGCCTTCCAGGAGACGCGCGATCCCGGGCACATCTGGGACGGGCACTACGCGATCCAGGACAAGGAGGCGTTCATCGTCCAGCAGTTGGTGAACCTCGGCGCGCTTCCGGCGACCGGGTTCATGGTCGGGTTCTTCCCGCTGAAGCTCACAGGGACGAGTGCGGCGCCGGCGCGGGTGGTGGCGTTCCTGGAGGGCTGAGCCCTCCACTGTTTCCTGTCCCCGGACGCCGGACGGGCCGGGTGGGCCGGCCCGTCCGGAAGGGGTGAGTCCGGGGCTCAGGAAGCCCGCACCCGCACCGCCGTCGCCCGCCGCGACCCCACAGCGAAGAGGGCGAGCCCGCCGATCAGCCAGCAGGACAACACGACCAGTGCCCTCCCGCACCCCGCTCCGTCGAAGAAAGCGGTCGACCGCAGCAGTGTGCCGCCGGCGCCCGGCGGCAGGAACTGGCCGAACGTGCCCCAGCCGGAGGGCAGCCACTCCGGGCCGGAGGCCAGACCGGACAGCGGGTTGCCGAGGAAGATCATCATGGCGGCGCCCAGGCCGAGACCGGGCCCGCCGAGCAGCGAGTGGAGGCCCATGATGGTGACGGAGGTGGCGGCGGTGTTGAAGGTGACGGCCAGGGCGATCAGCGCGTAGTCCCCGTCCGTGACCCCGAACCCGTACTGGAGCAGGGCGCTGAGGGTGAAACCGGCGAGGACCGAGAAGCCGAGGGAGGTCGCGGCCCGCTGGGCCGGCCGGCGGAGCAGCATCACGATGGCGACGGTCGCCAGGTAGCCGCCCAGTACCAACGGCAGGGCGCCGGCGGCGAGTCCGGCCGCGTTGGGGTCGTCCGCCGTCGGCGGGTGCAGGTCGTGCACGGCCACGGAGGGGCGCGGCGCGGACGGGTCGAGGGCCGGTGCGAGGGCGCGCAGGGCGGCGGCGACGGACGGTCCGGCCGTGGTGGCGACCAGTACCTCGGGCTTGTCGCCCGGTGCCGCGCCGAGGACCACCGCGCCGTAGGCGTCCCGGTCGTCGATCCGCTTCCGGGCGGCGGCCGCGTCCGGCACCTTCGTCACGCGGAACGCGCCGGGGCGGGCCTCCGCCAGATGGTCCGCGACCCGGTCGGCCGCCGGTCCGGGCCCGGCGACCGCGATCGGCACCTTGTGCGGGCCGGAGTTGATCGCCGGCAGCGCGAAGGCGGTCAGCATGGCGGCGAGCAGGACGGTGAGGCCGACGATCAGGACCGGGACCTTGCGCCACCCCGCCGCCGCCTCGGCGGCCGGATCGGCGGCCGGATCGGCGGGGCCGGTCGGATCGGGGGCGGAGCCCTCGGAGCCCTCAGGGCCCTCAGGGCCGTCGGAGTGGGCGGTGGGGCCGGTGGTGTCAGTGGATGTACGGGACATGGGAGTTCCCCTCGGGGCGGGTGACGTGCTCCTGGTGCCGTGCTGTGGTGCGCGCGGTGTCGCCGGGCGGCCGGGCGTGCGGTGCCGTGCGATCCGGTGCTGTGCCGTGGTGTGCGGTGGCGTGCCGTGTTGTGCCATGGGGCTGAAGTGCCGTGGTGCCGGTGTGCCGCGGACGTGCGGCTGTGGCGCGGCTGTGGTGCGGTCGACGGGCCCGGGGCCGTTGCCCTGCTGCCGCCGCACCGGCGGTGCGCGGCCGGTGTGTCAACGCCTCCCCGTCACCCCGCCGTCATCCCGCACGCCCTCACACCCCCCGGCGCATCCCGTCCCGCCGCGCGCCCGACGCCGGTACTCCGCGCCGGGGGGTGTCGGGGCAGACCGGGGGCGTACGGGCGGGCCGGCCGGTCAGGGGTCCACGCGCACGCGCTCCAGTTCCCGGCGCACCGCCTCGGCGACGGGCGTGCGGGAGCCGGTGCGCACCCAGTGCTCGAAAGTGAGCCGGGTGGTGGTGAAGGCGATCGTGGCGGCGAGCAGCGGGTAGAGGTCGTGCTCGGGGTCGGTGCCGGTGCGCCGGGCGATCTCGGTGGCCAGGGTGGCGGCCATCCCGGCCTCGAACCGCACCTGCTCCGCCGCCAGTTGCGAGTGGGTCAGGGCCAGCCGCGCGCGCAGGATCGTGCCGGGGTCGACGGCGGAGAGCTCCTCCAGCGCGGTGGCGAAGGCGTGGGTGAGGGCGTCCCACAGCGGTTCCTCCGGCGGACGGGCGGCCAGGGCCTCGCGGACGTGTTCGGCCCGTTCGGTGCCGGAGGCCATGACGGCCTCCTCCTTGCTGGAGAAGTAGTTGTTGAACGTCCGGGCCGAGACACCGGCCTCGGCCGCGATGTCCTCCACCCGGACAGCCTCCCAGCCGCGTTCCGCGGCGAGCCGCAGCGCCGCGAGGCCGAGCGCCGTTCGCGTGGCCTGCTTCTTCCGTTCCCGGAGCCCGGAATTCCGTCGCTCCGCGGGGTGGTGTCCGGTCGCGGGGCCGGCATCCGCCCGGTCGTCCGCCGTCCTCGTCCCCTTCCGCGTCCCCGTCCCCGTCCGTCCGGCGGCTTCCCGCCGCGCCGTCGTCCTCACGGCCTCGCTGCTCATGCCCCTCACGATACAGAAACGTGCGCGCCCCGCAAGTTTGCGCACCGCGCAAGAAAGCCCCGGCGTAGGGGTGCGGCTCCGGCCGCCTGGCCGAATGTCAACTGTCGGTCTGCTACAGCGCGTTGACGCTCGAACGCTACGGTATGTAGCGTTACCGATCGGTAGGGTTGTGATCGCCGGGAGGGAAGAGGCGGGGGAGGCGGGCGGTCCGGACGTCCGGCGGGGCGGCGGCCCGTGAATTCCCGGCTCTCCCCGGTTTCTTTCCCGCCTTTACCGGCGGTCACGCCCGCAGCCCGCCAACCGGACGGGATGCAAAGAAACTCACTGGGGCGTGTATGCGTATTCCCAATTCTCTTTACATGGTTCCCGACCCGTGCGAACGGGAGGCCGCCGACGGCCCGCGGGCGGGTGGTGACATACCGGCGGAAGACGTCGACCAAGTGCTTTTACGGATGCGCCCGCTCATCGAATCCGTGATGCAGACCACACAGGTCCGGGCGCTGGAGGAATCGAGCCTCGCGGTCATCGGCGACCGTGCCGTCGCCGTCGACGCGCTCATCGGTCTGGTCCGCCGGGCCGAGACGTCGGTGACCCTGCTCCTCCCGCCCGCCGGCGACGCCCTGCGGCTGGTGACCGACGCGCTGAAGGCGCTGGCCGACCGGCGTCCGGACGACGCCCGGGTACGGATCCTCGCCCCGCCCGAACTGGCCGCGGACGCGCGGCTGGCCGAGCTGACGACGCTGTTCGACGGCGTGGAGATCCGGCTGGCCGCCGGCGTACGGCACGCGGCGGCCGTCGTCGACCAGCGGGTGGCGCTGGTCAGGGCCGGTGAGGCCACCGTGTTCGGTGCCGAGGCGTCGCTCGTCCGGGCGCCCAGCGTGGTCCGGGCGCTCTACGACATCCTGATGACGGCCTGGTACCGGGCCGCCCCCCTCACCCGCTACCAGCGGCTCCAGGAGTGCCTGCGCCGCGACTCCGGCGCCCGCATCCTGCGCATGCTCGGCGAGGGCTACACGGACGAGGTGGCCGCCCGCGAACTCGACATCTCCGTCCGTACCTACCGCCGCCGCGTCGCCGACATCATGCGGTTGCTCGGCGCCCGCTCCCGATTCCAGGCGGGCCTCTACGCCGCGGGCGCGGGTTTGTTGCGCGCATAAGCACGCGCATGTGACATCCGTATGTCGTGGCGGCAGGAAGCTGCCACCGGCGGCAGGGAATTCAGGACATCCCGTGGGCCGCCCGGCAGTTTCCGGACCGGCCCGTTGAACCCCTTCGCGCCGTCGCCGAAAGTCGTGACGTATCCGGGAGTCGGAGACCGAATCCGAGGGCCGGAGACCGAACCCGCGCCGGCACCGGCCGCGCGGGCCCCGGAATCGATCCGAAACCGAGGAAGTCACTTACACCATGGGCGAATACGACGGGGCGCGGCCCGCTCCCATAGCCGTCGTGGGCATCGGCTGCCGGGTCCCCGGCGCCGACGGCCCGGACGCGTTCTGGCGACTGCTGACGGACGAGACCTGCACGGTGCGTGACGTGCCGTCGACCCGCTTCGGGCGGCCGTACGAGATCCCGGGGGCGCGCGTCCGGTCCGGGCTGCTGGACGACGTGGACCGCTTCGACGCCGCGTTCTTCGGGATCTCCCCCCGCGAGGCGGCGGGCATGGACCCGCAGCAGCGCCTGTTCATGGAGGCCGTCTGGGAGGCGCTGGAGGACGCCGGACAGGACACCTCCACACTGGCCGGCACCCGTACCGGCGTCTGGGTCGGCACCACCAACGTGCACTACTGGGAGCTCCAGCAGTCCGCCGGCCACCCGGACATCCACGCCTCGCTCGGCGCCGGCTCCCGATCCACCACCACCGGCCGCGTCTCCTTCGCCCTGGACGTCACCGGCCCCGGCCTCTCCGTGGACACCGCCTGCTCGTCCTCGCTGACCGCCATCGCCCTGGCCTGCCAGAGCCTGGCCACCGGCGAGTCCACGGTGGCCATCGCGGGCGGCTCCCAACTGCTGCTCACCAACACCGAGAACCACGGCTTCGTGGACGCGAACGTCTTTTCCGACAACTGCCGCTTCGGCGACGCCTCCGCCGACGGCTTCGTGTTCAGCGAGGGCGTCGGTGCCGTCATCCTCAAGCCGCTGGACCGCGCGCTCGCCGACGGCGACCCCGTACGGGCGGTCATCCGCGGCTGGAGCGTCAACAACGACGGCGCCGGCAGCGACACCATGATCAACCCGGCGCTCAGCGGCCAGCGGCAGATGCTGGAACTGGCCTACGCGCATGCCGGGGTCCCGGCCGCCGACGTCGACTACGTCGAGGCGCACGGCACCGGCACCCGCGCCGGCGACCCCGTCGAACTCGGCGCTATCGCCACCGTCCTGGGCGGCGACCGCGCGGGACGCGCCCCGCTGCTCGTCGGCTCGCTCAAGAGCAACATCGGGCACACCGGCGCCGCCGCCGGCGTCCTCGGTCTGATCAAGACCGTCCTCGTCCTCCAGCACCGCACCGTCCCCCGCACCCTGCACGTCACCGAACGCACCCCCACCGTCGACTGGGACGCCGCCGGAATGGACCTCCCGCACGCCGGCGCCGTGCCGCTCACCGCTGCGAACCGGCCCCTGACCGCCGGGGTCAGCGGGTTCGGCGTCTCCGGCACCAACGTGCACGTCGTCCTCACCGAAACCGGGCCGGACGCCGGGCCCGCCACCCGGCCGGCCGGCGCCGAGCGCGGCGCCGCGCACCTGCTGCCCGTCTCCGCCGCCTCCCCCGAGGCCCTGCGGCAGCGCCTGCTGGATCTGGCCGGCCACCTCGAAACCGACGGTCGCGACACCCCCCTCACCGACCTCTGCCACACCGCCGCCGTCCGCCGCGCCCACCACGACTGCCGGGCCGCCGTCGTCGCGGACGACCACGGGACGCTGGCCGCCCGGCTGCGCGAGGCCGCCGAGGACGCGGCCGACGCCGGCTACGCGGGCCGCCCGCGCGTCGCCTTCGTTTTCTCCGGCCACGGATCCCAGTGGATCGGCATGGCCCGCGAACTCATGGACGCCTCCCCGGCGTTCAGCGCGTCCCTGATCCGCTGCGACGAGGCCGTGCGCGCCGAGACCGGCTGGTCCGTCATCGACCGGCTCACCGACGGCACCGACCTGGTGAACGAGACCGTCGCCGTCGTCCACCCCGTCCTGTGGGCCGTCCAGGTGTCGCTCGCCGAGACCTGGCGGGCCTGGGGCGTCGAACCGGACGTCGTCCTCGGCCACAGCATGGGCGAGTCCGCCGCCGCCTGCGTCGCCGGCGCGCTGAGCCACGCCGACGCCGCCGCCGTCGTCTGCCGCCGCGCCCGGCTCATCCGCGACCGCGTCGCCGGCCAGGGGACGATGTCGGTGGCCGCCCTGACCGCCGACGAGGCCGGCCGGCTGATCGCCGAACTCGCCGTGGACGTCTCCGTCGCCGCCAGCAACGGCCCCCGCACCACCGTGCTCGCGGGCGAGGTCGAGGGCATCGAGAAGATCAAGGCCGAGCTGGACGCCCGGGACGTCTTCTGCCGCGTCATGAAGGCCGAGGCCGCCTCCCACTGCTCGCGGATGGACCCGCTGCTGGACGAACTCGCCCACGAGCTCCGCGACCTCGCGCCCCGCGCCGGTACGGTCCCGATGCGCTCCACCGTCACCGGCGAGCTCGTCGACGGCTCCGGGCTCGACGCCGCGTACTGGACCCGCAACATCCGGGGCCGCGTCCACTTCCACGAGGCCGTGCTCGCCACCGCCGAGGCCGGCGAGACCGTCTTCGTCGAGATCAGCCCGCACCCCGTGCTGTGCAAGGCCGTCCAGGAGACCCTGACCGCCGCCGGCCTCCCGGGCGTCGCCGTCGGCTCCCTGCTGCGCGACCAGCCGGAGCGCGAGACGCTCCTCGCCCACCTGGGCCGGGTGTACGAGGCGGGGGCGCCCGTCGACTGGACCGCCCTGTACGGCGGCGGCCGGTGCGTCCCGCTGCCCGCCTACCCCTGGCAGCGGGAGAGCCACTGGGTGGAGGACCTGGACGCGCTGCCCCGGACGTACGAGTTCCGGCTGGACGAGCCGGGCACGCCGTTCCTGCCGCCGCCTGCTCCGGACGGCGGAGCCGTCGTCGTCCACGGCCCCGAGTGCGTCGAGGCCGCCCGGACCGCCGTGGCCCGGGCCGCCGGCACCGAGGACGTCCGGCTCACCGCCGCCGACATCGGCGAGGCCCTCCTCGTCCCGCCCGGGACGGCGCCCGTGCTGCGGGTCACCGTCACCCCGGGCGCGGCGGACGGGGAATGGGCGTTCGAGGTCGAGAGCCGGGCCGAGGGCGCGGCGCGGTGGACCGGGCGCGCCCGGGGCGCCGCCGCCACCGGCCTGGAGAACGCCGGGCACGAGCCGCCCGCCACCGTCCTCGCCCGCTGCCCCGAGCACCTGGACGGCGACGCCTTCCGGCGGCGCGTCCCGGCGGCCGGGGCCCTCCGGCCCGTCCTGGAGGAGGTGTGGCTCGGGCAGGGCGAGGCCGTCGCCCGGCTGCGCCGGCCCGTCGGGACGGAACCCCGGCCCGGCCACCCCGTCCACCCCGAGCTCGTCCGGTCGGCCTACCAGCTCGCCCTGGCCCTGCTGCCGGACCCGTCGCTGCTCTCCCCGCACCTGACCGGGTTCGCGGTGACGGGCGAGGCGACCGAGGAGCTGTGGACGGTCTGCCGGATCACGGAGGGCGCCGGCGGGGCGCTCGCCCTGGACACCGTGCTGTTCGACGCCGGAGGCCGGGCCGTCGCCGAGGCGAAGGGCATGCCCGTCGGACGGTCGGCGGCGGCCGAGAAGGAGAAACCGGAGCACGTGAGCGACGTGAGTGAGGACGGGACCGTGACGACCGAGCACGCGAGGGCGGACGAGACGGGCGTGCGGCGGGCCCCGGCGGCCAGGGCGGACCAGGGTGTCGAACTCACCGGGGAACTGCGGCTGACGGACCCGGCGAGCGGATTCGTGATCGAGCTGCGCGGCAGCCTGCGCATCACCGGCTCGGGGGCGGTGAGCGGGAGCGGAACCCCCGGCTCCGCGTCCGCCGAGCCCGCTCCCGCGACGGTACGCGTCGCCCCCGCCGCTTCCGCCCCCGTGGCCGCGGCACCGGCACCGGCCCCCGCGCCCGCCCCGGCCGAGACCCCCGCCGCCGCCCCCGCCGGGCCCCCCGCCGCCGACCGCCCGGTCGCCGACCGGGTGGCCGAGCACGTCGCCGCGGTGCTGGGGATGCGCGCGGGCCGGCTCGACGTCGACAAGCCGTTCCACCGGCTCGGCATGGACTCGCTGATGGCCACGGAGCTGCGCAAGCGGCTCGAACGGGAGCTGGGCGTCGCCCTCCCCGTGGCCCGGCTGGGCCGCGCCACCACCACCGCGTCCCTGGCCCGGGAGCTGGCGGCGGAGATCCCCGCCTGAGGTCCCCCGCCCGGAGCACCCGGCCGCCCACCCGTACCGCTTGACGCATGTGACGCCAGTCACCCCATGTGGAGGAAGAGTTGACCAAGGACCTGTACGACATCGGCGAGATGCCGCCCCTGGGCGAGGTCCCGGCGCGGATGCACGCGTCGGTCATCCGTCCGGAGCGCTACGGGCCGCCGTCCCAGGGCTTCGCCATGGAGGTCGTGGACGTGCCGGAGGTCGGCCGCGGCCAGGTGCTCGTCTACGTCATGGCCGCGGGCATCAACTACAACAACGTGTGGGCCTCCCTCGGCTACCCGTACGACGTGGTGGCCGGCCGGCGGAAGAAGGGCGAGCCCGAGGACTTCCACATCGGCGGCTCCGAGGGGTCCGGCATCGTCTGGGCCGTGGGCGAGGGCGTCACCTCGGTCAAGGTCGGCGACGAGGTCACCCTCTCCGGCTGCACCTGGGACGAGACCGCCGAGGACATCCGGCTGGGCGCCGACCCCATGACCTCGGTCACCCAGAAGGCGTGGGGCTACGAGACCAACTACGGCACCTTCGCCCAGTACGCCCTGGTCAAGGACTTCCAGTGCCACCCCAAGCCGAAGAGCCTCTCCTGGGAGGAGGCGGCCTGCTTCCTGCTCACCGGCGCCACCGCCTACCGCCAGCTCTGCGGCTGGCCCCCGCACACCGTGGAACCCGGCGACCCGGTGCTGATCTGGGGCGGCGCGGGCGGCCTCGGCTCGATGGCGATCCAGATCACCCGGATCCGCGGCGGCATCCCCGTCGCCGTGGTCTCGGACGACGAGCGCGGCAAGCACTGCCTGGAGCTCGGCGCGGAGGGTTTCATCAACCGCAACGACTTCGACCACTGGGGACGGCTTCCCGACACCTCGGACGACGCCGCCATGGCGAAATGGATGAAGGGCGCCCGCGCCTTCGGCAACCGGTTCTGGGAGATCCTGGGCGAACGCCGGGCTCCCCGGATCGTTCTCGAGCACAGCGGACAGAACACCATTCCCACGTCGATGTATTTGTGCGACACCGCCGGAATGGTCGTCATCTGCGGGGGCACGAGCGGTTACAACGGCGACCTCGACCTGCGATTCCTCTGGATGCGGCAGAAGCGGCTGCAGGGCTCCCACTTCGCGAACATCCGCCAGTGCCGCCAGGTCATCGAACTCGCCGCGAGCGGGAAACTCGACCCGTGCCTGTCCTGGACCGGTGATTTCGCCGACACCGGCCGGGCGCACCAGCTCATGTACGAGAACCGGCACCCGTCCGGGAACATGGCCGTCCGGGTGAACGCCCTGGCGGGCTGACCGGGCCGCGACGCGGGGAACCGGGCACGAACGGGCCGGGCGGGCCGTCTTCGGACGGGCCGCCCGGCTTTCGGCCGTCCCCGGCGGAACCTGTCGTTTGTCCGTCGCGTTCTCTGGTAGGAGAGGTGGAGGTCAAAAGATCGTCCCACAGCACGAGAGCCATTCCTTTGCCTACCTATTACCCTTGACGGCAAGGCCGCGCAGGGTGGCCATGGAGGAGTGAAATGAGGAGCAGGAACCCGGTCTTCTCGCGACGGGGGTTCACTCCCGGAGGCGGCTACGCGAACTTCAACGCGGCACCGCCGTCCGGGTCCGCGACGCAGGGGAACCCCTACGCGAACAGCCCGTACGCGCAGTCGGCCGACCCTTATGCGGGCAACCCGTACGGCCAGCCCACCAACCCGTACGCGCAGGGCGCCCCGGATCTCCGGCAGGGGATGCCGCAGGCCCCGGCCCGCCCGGGCGCCATGACGATGGACGACGTCGTCAGCCGCACCGCCATCACGCTGGGCCTGGTGATCGTCGCCGCCGGCGCGGCGTGGGCGCTCAAGCTGCCCGTCGGCCTCGGCTTCGGCGCCGCGGTGATCGCGATGGTGCTGGGCCTCGTCCAGTCGTTCAAGGCCAAGCCCTCCCCGGCGCTGATCCTGGCCTACGCGGCGTTCGAGGGTCTGTTCCTCGGTGTCATCAGCCAGGCCTACAACGAGGTCGCCAAGGGCGCCCCGATGCAGGCGGTGCTGGGCACGGTGGCGGTGTTCGCCGGTGTGCTCTTCGCGTACCGGGCCCGGATCATCAACGTGAACCGCAGGTTCTACCGGTTCGCGATCGGCGCAGCGATCGGCTTCCTGCTGCTGGGCGTCGTCAACACGCTGTTCGCCGTGTTCGGTCACGGCCTCGGCTTCCGCACCGGCCCGGTGGGCATCCTCGTCGGCGTCATCGGCGTGCTGATCGGTGCCGCGTTCCTGGCACTCGACTTCAAGCAGGTCGAGGACGGCGTGCAGTACGGCGCCCCGCGCGAGGAGTCGTGGCTGGCCGCGTTCGGTCTGACGCTGTCGCTGGTGTGGATCTACACCGAGCTGCTGCGGGTCATCGCCCTGGTGATGAGCGACGACTGACCCCCGCGGGTCACGAGTGACGGGCAGGGCCCGGGAAGACCGACTGACATCGGCTTCCCGGGCCCTGCCCGTCTCCACGGGACGTCGTGCGGGTGCGGACCGGCCGCCCGCGGCTACAGGAGCCTGCGCGCGGCCCGTCGGAGGTCGTACTCGTGCACGATCGCCTTGGCGTGGCCATAGGCGAGACCGTGTTCTCCGCGCAGCCAGCTCACCTTCTCCTCGAACCGGGACAGGGAGGGGCCTTCGTCGACCGTGCGCATCCAGTCGGCGACTTCTCGGCCGGTGCAGTGGGGGATTCGGGAGAGCAGGTTCCGGTGGGTTTCGTCGGAGATGACGTAGGACATCGGCGCCTCCGGACGCGTCGGATGATGGTCCTTCATGTCACCGTGCCCGAGTGTTCAGTCATTGGCAACAGTCGGTGGCGGCCGCATAGTCTCGGGGCGTGGATGATGTGACGCCTCTGCTGACCGCCGTGGACACCTTCGCCGACCGCGTACGCGCCCTGCCGCAGTCCCGGCTGAGCCGGGGGGCCGCCGCCGAGGCGCTGGCCCTCGCCCGGGAGCTGGCGGCCCGGGCCCAGCGGGTGGAGGAGCCCGGGGACGCCGCGCCGCGCGAGATGCCGGACGCGGGGATGTTCGCCGTGGCCGACCAAGTGGCCGTCGCCGGCCACGACTTGGCCGAGGCGCTGGCCGCCGGCGGTGCGCCGGGGGCCGCGGTGGCGGAGGCGGTGGAACTGGTGACGGAGGCGGCGCGGCGGTGCGGCCTGCAATGAGGCCGCGAGGCTTCCCCGGAGCTCTCCGTAGCTTTTCGGAGCTTCTCGGCGCTTTCCGGCGCCGGACGCCCCGGTCAGGTCACAGCGACGCGATGACGCGGTCCGCCAGGACGTAGACGTTGCCCGTGGCACAGCCGAAGGTCAGGGCGTACGCGCCCGCCACCCCGGAGCCGCCGAGCAGCACCGGAGCCTCGCCGGTGCGCAGTGCGTGCGCCAGGCTCTCCGCGGTCTCCCGGTGGCCGGGCGTCATGCAGACGGTGGTGCCGTCGGCGAAGACGTAGACGTCGAGGGTGCCGAGCGGGCCGGGACGGACGTCCGCCAGCGGTACGCCGGCCTCCGCGAGCTCGGTCAGCCGCTCGACGGTGCGCTCGTGGTCGCCCACCGGCGCGCCGGCGGGGGAGAAGTCGGGATGCGAGGGGTGCCGGCGGCGGGCGGCGGTGAGCTCCGGGGACTCCGCCTCGTCCGCCGCGGCCGCGTCGGTCTGCCGGGGCAGGTACGGGAACGGGGCCTGCGGGACGTCGCCGTACAGGAGCTCGGGGGCCGCCGTCTCGTCCACGGCGCCCGGCAGGTTCGACAGCAGCGACGGCGCGTCGGCGACACCGCTCAGGTCGAGGGCCTCCTGCGCGGCCCAGAACGCCCGGGCCTCGGCGAGCTCCCGCTCGCGCTCCTCCGCGAGCGCGTCGGCGACGGCGGCCCGTATGTCGGAGAGGACCACGCCGGTCTCCTCGGCGGGGGCCGTCCGCGCGGCCGGGACCGCCGGGGCCGCCGTGTCCGCCGCGGCCGTGCGCCGGGAGCCGGCCGCGGCCAGATCGGCGCGGAGTGCGTGGATCTGCCGGCGCAGCCCGCGGGTCGTCCACAGGGCGGCGGTGCCCGCGGCGGTGGCAGTGGCGGCGGCCAGCAGCAGGGCAAGGGACATGGCGCTCACTGACGTACTCCCGGTTGCTGTCGGTCCCCGAATTCCTACCTCAGCTTCGCGCGCGCCGTTCCCGGTCCCCAGTGCAAAACGTCATGAAACCGGCGGGACTTAGGGCCCGGAGGTAGTAAGTTCAACTTATCTGACCTGCGGAAACGAATCTCCCCCGGGACGTTGGTCACATCCTGGGGGAGATTGGGTCACGAACCGGATGCCGCACGGAAGAGCTCGGCTCAGCCGCACACCTCTCACGATCGCGCCGAGCGTCGGCTCCGCTGCGGGCAGGTGCCGCCTTCGTTCCTCAGGCGACCCCTACCCTCCGCTACGCCTCAGCTCAGCCGCTCGATCACCATCGCCATGCCCTGTCCGCCGCCCACACACATCGTCTCCAGCGCGAACTGCTTGTCGTGGAACTGGAGTGAGTTGATGAGCGTGCCGGTGATGCGCGCGCCGGTCATGCCGAACGGGTGGCCGACCGCGATGGCGCCGCCGTTGACGTTGAGCTTGTCGATGTCGACGCCGAGGTCGCGGTAGGACGGGATCACCTGGGCGGCGAAGGCCTCGTTGATCTCGACGAGGTCGATGTCGTCGATGGTCATGCCGGCCCGCTTCAGGGCCTGGCGGCTCGCCTCGACCGGGCCGTAGCCCATGATCTCGGGGGAGAGGGCGGAGACGCCGGTGGAGACGATCCGGGCGAGCGGGGTGAGGCCCAGCTCCCGCGCCTTGGTGTCGGACATGATCACCAGCGCGGCGGCGCCGTCGTTCAGCGGACAGCAGTTGCCGGCCGTGACCAGGCCGTCCGGGCGGAAGGACGGCTTGAGGCCGCTGACGCCCTCCATGGTGACGCCCGCGCGCGGGCCGTCGTCCTTCTCGACGACCGTCCCGTCCGGGGTGGTCACCGGGGTGATCTCGCGCGCCCAGAAGCCGTTGGCGAGGGCCTGCTCGGCGAGGTTCTGCGAGCGGACGCCGAACTCGTCCATCTCCTCGCGGGTGATGCCCTTGAGGCGGGCGAGGTTCTCGGCGGTCTGGCCCATCGCGATGTAGGCGTCGGGGACGAGGCCGTCCTCGCGCGGGTCGTGCCAGCCCTCGCCGCCCTGCTCCGCACGGGCCGCGGTGCGCGCCTCGGCGTCGGCGAACAGCGGGTTGTGCGTGCCGGGCATGCCGTCCGACGAGCCGTTCACGGACCGGGACACCATCTCGACGCCCGCCGAGAGGAAGACGTCGCCCTCGCCCGCCTTGATCGCGTGGAAGGCCATCCGCGAGGTCTGGAGGGACGAGGCGCAGTAACGGGTGATCGTGGTGGCGGGCAGGTGGTCCATGCCCATCTGCACGGCGACGATCCGGGCGAGGTTGTGGCCCTGCTCGCCCCCGGGCAGGCCGCAGCCCAGCATCAGGTCGTCGATCTCGCGCGGGTCCAGGCCGGGCACCTTGTCGAGGGCGGCCTGGATGATCGTGGCGGTCAGGTCGTCCGGCCGCAGCTCCTTCAGCGAGCCCTTGAAGGCCCGGCCGATGGGGGAACGGGCGGCTGAGACGATCACGGCTTCGGGCATCAGGGCTCCAGTCGACGCGACGGCAGGCAGGACTCCGGTGAAGTTACCCGCACGTAAGGTCAAGGTCACGAGGCCGCGGCTGTGATGTGACTCATGGCCGTCGGGCCGGACGACGGCATGCGGTTCCCCCGGCGGCGGGGTGCCCGTCCATTGTCGCTCCGCGACGCCCGGACGGGCTGGAGTATCAGCCCGTCCGGCGTTTGAGGACGCGCGCCGAAGGTGCGCTCGGGGGTGCGGGGGCCTGCCCCCGCAGGAAACGGTGAAAGGGAGGGGCCGGGGCTACCTCCCCACCCGGTGCCACATGTGGTGCCGCTCCGGCCCGTCCCCCGGTCCGTCCCCCGGCCCCTCGGCCGGGGGAAGCTGCCGGCGGCGGCGGTGCTTGAGGAGGGCCCAGCGGCCGCGGGCCGCCGTGACCTCGGTGCCGCCTTCGGCCGCCGCCTCGGCCGCGGCCCGGGCCACCGGCAGGATGCCCTCGCGGCGGGTGGCGTCCGGCCGCTCCTCGTCCTCCGGCCAGAGGCCGAGCGCCGCGCAGAGGGTGGGCAGCACGGCCATGGCGGCGGTCGCGTAGCCCTCCGCCGAGGGGTGGTAGTTGTCCGGGCCGAACAGTTCCCGGGGGTTGGACTCGAACTCCGGCCCGAGCAGGTCGCCCAGGGAGACCGTGCGCCCGCCCGCCTCCAGCACCCCTATGGTCTGCGCCGCCGCCAACTGGCGGCTGAGTCGCCGGGCCAGCCAGCGCAGCGGCTGGTAGACCGGTTCGATCGTGCCGAGGTCGGGGCAGGTGCCGACGACCACCTCGCAGCCCGCGTCGCGGAGTCTGCGCACGGCTTCGGACAGCAGGCGGACCGAGCGGGCGGCCGGTACCCGGTGGGTGACGTCGTTGGCCCCGATCATGATCACGCAGACGTCGGGGGCCCGGTCGTGACCGGACAACAGCAGGGTGACCTGCCGTTCCAGGTCGTAGGACTGGGCGCCGGACAGCGCCACGTTCCGCAGCTCCACCGGCCGCTCGGCGACCGCCGCCAGTCCGGCGGCCAGCAGGGCGCCGGGCGTCTGCCGGGGCCGGTGGACGCCCTTGCCCGCGGCCGTGGAGTCGCCCAGCATGCCGAGGACCAGGGGGTCGTTCCCGGCCCGGTGGACGAACGCCGACCCGTACCGGCCGTCCGCCTGCGGCGGTACCTCGTTGTTGCCTCCGACGACCCGTCGGGCCAGCGCCACCTCGGTCAGCAGCAGCCCGAGGGCCGCCCCGCCCAGCAGCCCGATGCCGCCGCCTCCGTATGCCGCCGCCGCCGCGATCCGTCGCGCGGCCCTCGCCCTCGACATGGACATAAGGCGGGTCTCCTCCCGCTCCGCGAGCGCTGTGCACCCTTGCTCGACCGTGCTGATAGCTACGTGCCCCGAGCACCGGTCAGTGCAACGCGTCACTGGTGCACTCGGCCCTCGAATCGTCCGAATAGGCTGGTTGTACGGGCACGCGACGAACCGCTAGTGCCCCCGACCGCGGAGACCACCGTGCAGTATCACGATTCGATGATCGAGCTCATCGGGAACACCCCGCTCGTGAAGCTCAACAGCGTGACCGAGGGCATCAAGGCGACCGTGCTGGCCAAGGTCGAGTACTTCAACCCCGGCGGATCGGTGAAGGACCGCATCGCCGTGCGGATGATCGAGGCCGCGGAGAAGTCCGGGGAGCTGAAGCCGGGCGGCACCATCGTCGAGCCGACGTCGGGCAACACGGGCGTGGGTCTCGCGATGGTGGCCCAGCAGAAGGGCTACAAGTGCGTCTTCGTCTGCCCGGACAAGGTGTCCCAGGACAAGATCAACGTGCTGCGGGCCTACGGTGCCGAGGTCGTCGTCTGCCCCACCGCCGTCGACCCGGAGCACCCGGACTCGTACTACAACGTGTCCGACCGGCTGGTCCGTGAGATCCCCAACGCCTGGAAGCCCGACCAGTACAGCAACAAGAACAACCCGCTGTCGCACTACCACTCCACCGGTCCCGAGGTGTGGGAGCAGACCGAAGGCAAGATCACGCACTTCGTCGCGGGCGTCGGCACCGGCGGCACGATCAGCGGCACCGGCCGGTACCTGAAGGAGGTCAGCGGCGGCAGGGTCAAGGTCGTCGGCTCGGACCCCGAGGGCTCGGTCTACAGCGGCGGTTCCGGCCGTCCGTACCTGATCGAGGGCGTCGGCGAGGACTTCTGGCCGACCGCCTACGACGGCACGGTGACCGACGAGATCATCGCGGTCTCCGACAAGGACGCCTTCCAGATGACCCGCCGCCTCGCCCGCGAGGAGGGGCTGCTGGTCGGCGGCTCCTGCGGCATGGCCGTGGTCAGCGCCCTGCGCCTGGCCGAGCGGCTGACCGAGGACGACGTCGTGGTCGTCCTGCTGCCGGACAGCGGCCGCGGCTACCTCAGCAAGATCTTCAACGACGAGTGGATGGCGGACTACGGCTTCCTGGAGGAGCCGGGCGACGCCGCCCGCGTCGGTGAGGTGCTGCGCCGCAAGGACGGCGGCCTGCCCTCGCTGGTGCACATGCATCCCGAGGAGACGGTCGGCGAGGCGATCGAGGTGCTGCGCGAGTACGGCGTCTCGCAGATGCCGATCGTCAAGCCGGGCGCCGGCCACCCGGACGTGATGGCCGCCGAGGTCATCGGCTCGGTCGTGGAACGCGAGCTGCTCGACGCCCTGTTCACGCAGCGCGCCTCGCTCTCCGACCCGCTGGAGAAGCACATGAGCGCGCCGCTGCCGCAGGTCGGCTCCGGCGAGCCGATCGGCGACCTGATGACCGTCCTGGGGCAGGCGGACGCGGCGATCGTGCTGGTCGAGGGCAAGCCGACCGGTGTGGTGAGCCGTCAGGACCTGCTGGCCTTCCTGGCGGAGGGCAACGGGAGCAAGTAGCCGGACGCGTACGGGGGCGCCGGGCCGGTGCGAACCGGCCCGGCGCGTTCGGGGCCCGTCAAGACGCGCCCTCGCCCCGTAAAGGGAACGTATGTGTCACGTGACGGCAGCACGGACTTAACACGGCCGGGCCACACTGGGAGGCGTGCCGCGGGGACGGAGACGTCCCGGGCGGCACGTCGGTGCGACGGCTGGACTTCCGGAGCGGCTCCCGGACTCCACGGCCGTCCGGACGCGGTGGCCGGCGCCCCAGGGCCCGGGCCGCGTCCCCGCGGGGGACCGCCGCCGTCCCGACCCCGGGCTCGGCCCGGGGTGCGGCGGCCCCCGCGCAGTCCGTTCCGTTCAGGCCCGGTCCCGGGACCCCTCAGTCCCGCCCCGGGGCAGTCCCGTTCCGGGTCGGTCCCACACCGGTCAGTCCCACTCCGAGCCGCCGCGGTCCTGGTTCCGCTGCCACGGGAACCCCCGCATCACCTGCACCGCGTTGACCCCCACGATCCCGGCCCAGGTCACCAGCAGGCCGGCCAGCCCGGCGTTGGCCACGCCGATCGCGGACAGCGGGATCGCCAGCACCAGCGTCACCACGGCGAAGCCGAAGCGCTCGCCGAACGTGCCGAACTCACCGCCCGCGCCGGGCCTGCCGCCGCGCGCGGCCGCCATCTGCTGCTCCGCCGCCTGGCGGCGCAGCCGCCGCTCCACCGCGCCGTCGAGCTTGCTCTCCACCTTCTCGAGGAAGGAGTCGACGAGCTCGGTCTCGTAGTCGTCGCCCAGTTCCCTGCGGGCCTGGAGGGACGCGTCGAGGTCCTTCTTGAGGTCGGTCTTCAGGTCTGGGTCATGGCCGCTCATGCCGACAACGGTACGGTCGGCCCGTGACCTCCGTCAGTGGGGTCAGCACCCGTATCCGCAGTGGGGCCGTCCCCGGGGCGGGCCCGTGGAAGGAGCAGTCCGTGACAGCCGCCCTCCTGTCGTCCCTCACCGACGGCGAGACCGCCGACCGGCCGGACGCCCTCTCCTTCGCCGGCCGCACCCTCTCCCGCGAGGACCTGCTCGGCGCGGCGGGGGCCGTGGCGCACCGGATCGCCGGCGCGGCCTGTGTCGCCGTCCGCGCGACGGCGACGGCCGAGACGGCCGTGGCGGTCGTCGGCGGACTGCTCGCCGGGGTGCCCGTGGTGCCGCTGCCACCGGACGCCGGGCCCGTCGAACGTCGGCACATCCTGCGGGACTCCGGCGCCGAACTCCTCCTCGGCGGGGAGGCGGAGGACGACGACGTGGCCTCCGTCCCGGTGGACATCGGGGAACGGGCCGGCCACCCGGCGCGGACGGCGGACCCGGACCGTCCGGCGCTGATCCTCTACACCTCCGGCACCACGGGCGCCCCCAAGGGCGTGCTGATACCGCACGACGCCATCACGGCCTGCCTCGACGGGCTCGCCGAGGTCTGGCAGTGGACGGCGGAGGACACCCTGGTCCACGGCCTGCCCCTGTTCCACGTGCACGGGCTCGTCCTGGGCGTGCTGGGGGCGCTGCGCACCGGCTGCAGGCTGGTCCACACCGGGAAGCCGACGCCCGAGGCCTACGCGGCGGCGGGCGGCAGCCTGTACTTCGGGGTGCCGACGGTGTGGTCCCGGGTCGTCCGCGACCCCGCCGCCGCCCGGCGGCTGGCCGGGGCGCGGCTGCTGGTCTCCGGCAGCGCCGCGCTGCCCGCGCCCGTCTTCCGCGAGCTGGAGGCGCTGACCGGACAGCGGCCCGTCGAGCGGTACGGGATGACGGAGACGCTGATCACCGTCGCCGCCCGGGCGGACGGGGAGCGGGTGCCGGGACGCGTCGGCGTACCGCTGCCGGGGACGCGCACCCGGATCGCGGCGGTCGAGGGCGGCGACGGCATCGGCGAGCTGGAGGTGTCGGGCCCCACGCTCTTCGCCGGCTACCTCGGCCGCCCCGGGGACACCGCCCGGGCGCACACCGCCGACGGCTGGTTCCGCACCGGCGACATCGCCGCCCTGGACCCCGACGGCACCCACCGCATCGTCGGCCGCGCCTCCACCGATCTCATCAAGTCCGGCGGGTACCGCGTCGGCGCCGGGGAGGTGGAGAACGCGCTGCTCGACCACCCGGCGGTGGCCGAGGCGGCCGTCGTCGGGCTGCCGCA
This sequence comes from Streptomyces sp. NPDC052910, assembly GCF_055585605.1. Lineage (NCBI taxonomy): Bacteria > Bacillati > Actinomycetota > Actinomycetes > Kitasatosporales > Streptomycetaceae > Streptomyces > Streptomyces sp. NPDC052910. The sequence goes on along the minus strand of NZ_JBVJJR010000005.1, from coordinate 67,478 downwards.
CGACGACCTGGGCCAGGAGATCGTCGCGTACGTGGTGGCGGAGGGGGTGACGGAACAGGCGCTGATCGACTTCGTCGCCGGTCATCTGTCCGTCCACAAGCGGCCGCGCCGCGTCCGGTTCCTGGAGGCGTTGCCGCGCAACGCGATGGGCAAGCCGCAGAAGAAGCTGCTGGAGGGGTTGTAGGGGGCGCGGGCGGGGGGCGTCGGTCCGCCGGGCCTGCATAATTCCATGCAGACCCGGACCGGATGAATGGCCCGGTGCCCCCCGGGAACGGCCCGGGGAACGATCCGGGAGTGACCCGGGAGCGACCCGAGAGGACGAGCGGATGACGGAGACCGGCGCGGCACCGGAGGCCACCGCACGGCTGCAGAAGCTCTTCGAGGGCCACCGGCTGACGCCCACCCAGCGCCGCATCGCCCACTGCATGGTGCGCCGGGCCGCCGACGCCCCCTTCCTCTCCAGCGTGGAACTGGCCGAGCTCGCCGGGGTGAGCCAGCCGTCCGTCACCCGCTTCGCCGTGGCCCTCGGCTTCGACGGGTACCCGGCGCTCCGCCGCCACCTGCGGGAGGCGGTCCCGGCGGCCCCCGCGGCGGCGCCGGACACGGACAACGCCTACCAGCAGGCGGTCCACGCAGAGATCGACAACCTGCGGCACCTCGCCTCGCTGCTCGCCGACCCCGAGCCCGTGGCCCGCGCGGGCCGGCTGCTGGCCGCTTCCCGGCCGCTGCCGGTGCTCGGCCTGCGGGCCGCCGGCGCCCAGGCGGCCGGCTTCACCTACTTCGCCCGCAAGGTGCACCCCGACGTCCGGCTGCTCGACGAGGGCGGCAGCCTGCTCGTCGACCGCCTCGACGCGGCGGTCCGGGCCGGCGCGAGCGTCCTGCTCTGCTTCGCCCTGCCCCGCCACCCGCGCGAGGTGGTCGAGGCACTGGAGTACGCGCGGGGCGCGGGCCTCACCGTCGTCACCGTCGCCGACTCCACCTTCGCCCCCGTCGCCCGCCACAGCGACCTGCTGCTCCCCGCCGCCGTGGGCACCGGCCTGGTCTTCGACACCGCCTGCGCGCCGATGCTGCTGGGACGGGTGCTGCTGGAGGCGATGTGCGACGCGCTGCCCGACGCGCAGGCGCGGCTGGAGGAGTTCGACGTCAAGGCGGTGGCGCGGGGGCTGTTCGCGGAGTGACGCGGTGTCAGCGGGCCTGGGCGCTCGCGGCTGTCCGCTGCGGCGCCTGCGCGCCGGCCTCCGTCGCCGACCCCAGGAAGCTCATCAGCCCTGTGAGCGCCAGCGCCACCGCCGCGACGGCCGCGCGTCGCCTCAATCCCCGTTTGTCGACCGGCATTCCGGGTCCCTTCGCTCGTTGCTCCGCCCCCGTGCGCTACGTCGACGGTAGCGGGGCCGGGGGCGCGTACACGTCATACCGGGGCGCTCAGCGGTGGGTGATACCGGGGTATGACGTTGCTGTCATCGTTCGGTCATGTGGGATGCCCCGGTCCCGCCCTTTCACGCCGGACGGGCTGAAGCGAGCGCCCACTTCAGCCCGTCCGGCGTTTGAGGACAACCGCGCGGAGCGCGGTTTCAGGGGGGCGGGGGCTTGCCCCCGGGAAGCGGCGAAGTGGGGGTGCCCCCTCTGGGGGAGGGACCGGGGCACAGCCCGCCGCAGGCGCCCCCGCCCGGACATCCTCAGCTTCTCCTCAGATTCGCCCGCTACCCTCCGCCCAGGATCAGCCGACGTGAGGAGGTTCAGGATGGGACGCGGAAACGGAAGCAGCTCACTGGCGCGCGTCGCCGTGATCGTACGAGCACCCGCCGCCTTGCTGTGGTGGCTCGGCCTGCTCGCGGCGGGCATCGGAGCCGCCCTCCCCGGCCTCACCGGCCGCCGCATCGGCCTGCTCGCCGGAGCGGCCCTGTTCCTGGCGACCGCCGCCGCCGCGTTCACGGCCCGCCGCAAGCGCTACACACATCTGGCGCGAGCCGCCTCGCGCGCCGGGAAGGCGGTCTTCCTCCAGGACCGTGCCGTCACCGCCCGCACCTGGCGGCGAGGCCGCCGCTGGTGGCTGGCGCTCGCGTTCCCGGCCGCCGTCGCCTCGTCCCTCGTGGCCCCGGGCGCCGCCGGCCTGGCCCTGGCCGGTGTCGGCGCGGGCCTGTGGGCGAAGGCCCAGTGGCTGGGCGGGCTGGAGCGCCGGGCGGAGGCGTTGCTGTGGGTGCGGACGGAGTGGGCGAAGGGCAGCCCGGCCGCCAAGGGCGTCCCCGCCTACCTGACCACCGGTCTCGCGGCCGGTGACGCCGCCCCGGGCGGTGCCCGCCGGTCCCGGCGTCCCGCGGCGCCCCGGGCGGCGGTCAGCGCAGCCCGCTGAGCGCCTCCGCGTGCGTGCCCCCGCTCTCGGCGACCAGTTCGCCGAGGGACTGCGGCGCGCGGACGGGCGCGAACCGCACTCCGTCCGCCGCGTCCAGCCAGCCGTACACCCCCGGCCGGGGCAGCGCGTTGTAGGCGAAGTGGGTGGAGAAGTAGTAGGCGCCGGTGTCGAGCAGGGCGACGTGGTCGCCGGTGTCCAGCGGCGGCAGGCTCCGGCCCACGGCCACCAGATCGCCCGCGAAGCAGCAGGGCCCGGCGACGTCCTGGGGCACCGGCTCGCCCGTCTTCGGCAGCCCCCGGACGTCGTACGCGGCCACCCGCAGCGGCCAGGCGTCCGGCGCGAAGACCGTCCGCGTGGCCACCTGGGCACCCGCGTGCGTCACCGCGATCCGGCGGCCACCGGCGGACTTGGCGTACTCGACGCGGGCCAGCACCAGGCCGTGCTTGGCCGTCAGCGACCGGCCGAACTCGGTGACCAGCCCGTACCGCCCGTCGAACAGCCCCGGCACGGTCGCGGCGAGCAGCCGCGCGTAGTCCCGGTGGCTCGGAACCACATCCGAGGCGAAGTCGACGGGCAGCCCGCCCCCGATGTCGAGGGTGTCGACCTGCTGCCGCCCGGCGAGCCCGTTGATCTCCTCGGCCAGCTCGTAGACGATCCGCACGCCCTCCGCGAGAAGCTCCGGCGGGCAGCCCTGCGAACCGACGTGGCCGTGCAGCCGGGTCAGCCAGGGGCGGTCCGCGTACGCCCGCAGCAGCCAGGCGCGGGCCCCGGGTCGCGCACCGCCACGCCGAACTTCGAGCTCTCCGTGGCGGTGCTCATCGCGCCGATGCTGCCGCCGCCCACCTGTGGGTTGACGCGGACGCCCAGCGGGGAGGCGGGCGGCCCGCCGGATGCCACGAGGGCGTCGAGACGCGCGAGTTCGGCCCGGCTGTCCACGTTGACGGCGATGCCGAGGGCCAGTGCCTCGCGCAGCTCGGCGGGGGTCTTGGCGGGGGAGTCGAGGACGATCCGGTCGGGCGGCACGCCGGCGGCGCGGGCCAGGGCCAGCTCGCCGGGGCTCGCCACCTCGCAGCCCAGCCCCTCGTCGGCCAGCAGCCGCAGCACCGGCACCAGGGAGGCGGCCTTCACCGCGAAGGCGTGCAGTACGCCCCGGCCGCCGCCGGCCCGCGCCTCGCCGCCGGTCCGGACGTCGGCGAACGCCGCGCGCAGGGCCGCCGCCGACGCCCGTATCCCGGTCACGTCCAGCAACCCGGCCACCGGGTGCCCCTCGTTCACCAGCCCCCGCGCCACCGCCGCCCGGACGGCGGCGTCCCGCCGCTCCGCCGGGCCGGGCTCCGGCCGGCCGTTCCCCGTCAGGCCCACCCCCCTACTTCACCACCGGACCCGGTGCCGCGCCACGGCGCGAAGGGGGTCCCACCACCTGTTGACTAGACGTATTCACCGGCCCAGTATGTGCAGAAGTTCTATTCAGCACGTTCTCCACACGTTCTTCTCACCCACGGCCGGCGCCCGCCGCGGCCGGGAGTCAGGGAGGCAGGGCCCATGTCAGGACCGCGACCCGTGCGAGCGCCGCGAGGCACCGAGCTCAGCGCCCTGGGCTGGCAGCAGGAGGCCGCCCTGCGGATGCTGCAGAACAACCTCGACCCCGAGGTCGCCGAGCACCCCGACAAGCTCGTCGTCTACGGCGGCACCGGCAAGGCGGCCCGCGACTGGCGCTCCTTCGACGCCATGGTCCGCACCCTGAGGACCCTGAAGCAGGACGAGACCATGCTCGTCCAGTCGGGCCGCCCGGTCGGTGTGATGCAGACGCACGAGTGGGCGCCGCGCGTCCTGATCGCCAACTCCAACCTGGTCGGCGACTGGGCCAACTGGGAGGAGTTCCGCCGCCTGGAGGCCCTCGGCCTCACCATGTACGGGCAGATGACCGCCGGTTCGTGGATCTACATCGGTACCCAGGGCATCCTCCAGGGCACCTACGAGACCTTCGCCGCGGTCGCCGCCAAGAAGTTCCAGGGCACCCTCGCCGGGACGATCACCCTCACCGCCGGCCTCGGCGGCATGGGCGGCGCCCAGCCGCTCGCCGTCACCATGAACGACGGCGTCGCGATCTGTATCGACTGCGACCCGCGCGCCATCGACCGGCGCATCGAGCACCGCTACCTCGACGTGAAGGCCGACTCCGTCGACCACGCCCTCCACCTGGCCGTCGAGGCCCGCGACGCCCGGCGCCCGCTCTCCATCGGCGTCCTCGGCAACGCGGCCGACCTCGTCCCGCAGCTCCTCGCGATGGGCGCGCCCATCGACATCGTCACCGACCAGACCTCCGCCCACGACCCGCTCGCCTACCTGCCGACCGGCATCGCCTTCGAGGACATGACCGACGCCGCCGCCAAGGACCCGGCCGGCTTCACCACCCGCGCCCGGGAGTCCATGGCGAAGCACGTCGAGGCCATGGTCGGATTCCAGGACGCCGGCGCCGAGGTCTTCGACTACGGCAACTCCATCCGCGGCGAGGCCCGGCTCGCCGGGTACGAGCGGGCGTTCGCCTTCCCCGGCTTCGTCCCGGCCTACATCCGGCCGCTGTTCTGCGAGGGCAAGGGCCCCTTCCGCTGGGCGGCCCTGTCCGGCGACCCCAAGGACATCGCCGCGACGGACCGCGCCATCCTCGACCTCTTCCCCGAGAACGAGTCCCTCGCCCGCTGGATCAAGATGGCCGGCGAACGCGTCCACTTCCAGGGCCTCCCCGCCCGCATCTGCTGGCTCGGCTACGGCGAGCGCGACCGGGCCGGCGAGCGGTTCAACGACATGGTGGCGAGCGGCGAACTGTCCGCCCCCGTGGTCATCGGCCGCGACCACCTCGACTGCGGATCCGTCGCCTCCCCCTACCGTGAGACGGAGGCCATGCGCGACGGCTCCGACGCCATCGCCGACTGGCCGCTGCTCAACGCCATGGTCAACGTCGCCTCGGGCGCCTCCTGGGTGTCGATCCACCACGGCGGCGGCGTCGGCATGGGCCGCTCGATCCACGCCGGCCAGGTGACGGTCGCCGACGGCACGCCGCTGGCGGGCGAGAAGATCCGGCGGGTGCTGACGAACGACCCGGGGATGGGCGTGATCCGGCACGTGGACGCCGGGTACGACATCGCGGAGTCGGTCGCCGAGAACCGGGGTGTTCGGGTGCCGATGCGCGAGGGTGACGCGTGAGCGATACAGCCCGTCCGGCGTTTGAGGACAACCGCGCGGAGCGCGGTTTCGGGGGTGCGGGGGCGCAGCCCCCGCAAGAAACGGGAAGTGGGGGTGCCCCCTCTGGGGGAGGGGTGGGGAACCGGCCCGCCGCAGGCGCGAGCTTCCACGAGATGTGGCGCGACCTCGCGCCCATCGGCCGGAACCCCGAAAGCGGCGGCTACCGCCGCCACGCCTGGACCGGCGCCGACACCGACTGCCGTGAATGGTTCAAGGCCCAGGCGGAAAGCCGCGGCCTCACCTACGAGGTCGACCGCAACGGCAACCAGTGGGCCTGGCTCGGCGACCCCACCGCCGGAGACGCCGTCGTCACCGGCTCCCACCTGGACTCCGTCCCCGACGGTGGCGCCTTCGACGGCCCCCTCGGCGTCGTCTCGTCGTTCGCCGCCCTCGACGGACTCCGCGCGCGCGGCGCCGCGCCCACCCGGCCCCTCGCCGTCGTCAACTTCGGCGACGAGGAGGGCGCCCGCTTCGGCGTCGCCTGCGTCGGCTCCCGCCTCACCGCGGGCACCCTGACGCCCGAGGCCGCGCACGCGCTGCGCGGCGCCGACGGCGTCGGCCTGCCGCAGGCGATGGAACGGGCCGGATACGACCCGGAGGCCATCGGCCCCGACCCCGAACGCCTCGCCCGCATCGCCGCGTTCGTCGAGCTGCACGTCGAGCAGGGCCGCGCGCTCGCCGAGACGCCGCACCCCGTCGGCGTCGCCTCCGCGATCTGGCCGCACGGCCGCTGGCGGTTCGACTTCCACGGTGAGGCCAACCACGCGGGCACCACCCGCATCGAGGACCGCAAGGACCCGATGCTCACCTACGCCAACACCGTCCTGGCCGCCCGCAAGAAGGCGCGCCTCGCCGGCGCCCTCGCCACCTTCGGCAAGGTCGCCGTCGAACCCAACGGCGTCAACGCCATCGCCTCCCTCGTCCGCGGCTGGCTCGACTCGCGGGCGGCCGACGAGGCCACCCTGGCCGAGGTCGTCGCCGCCATCGAGCAGGCCGCCGTCGAACGCGGCCTCCGCGACGGCGTGGACGTCCGCGTCACCCGCGAGTCGTTCACCCCCGTCGTCGAGTTCGCCCACGGCCTCCGCGACGAGCTCGCCGGACTGCTCGGCGGCGTGCCCGTGCTCCCCACGGGCGCGGGACACGACGCCGGGATCCTCTCCGGCAGCGTTCCCACCGCCATGCTGTTCGTACGCAACCCCACCGGCGTCTCGCACTCGCCGGCCGAGACGGCCACCGAGGACGACTGCGTGGCCGGGGTGACCGCACTCACCGACGTACTGGAGGGCCTGGCGTGCCGGTGACCACCACCTACTGGGCCGAGCACGCCTGGCTCGGCACCCACGTCGAGCCCGGCGTGGCCATCGACACCGACCCGGCCGACGGCCGGATCACGGCCGTGCGCACCGAGGTGACGGCACCCCCGCCCGGGGCGGTGACCCTGCGCGGACTCACCCTCCCGGGCCTGGCCAACGCCCACAGCCACGCCTTCCACCGGGCCCTGCGCGGCGCCGTCCAGATCGGCTCAGGCACCTTCTGGACCTGGCGCGACACCATGTACGGCGTCTCCGACAAACTCACCCCCGACCGCTATTTCGCGCTCGCCCGCGCCACCTACGCCGAGATGGCCCTCGCCGGCGTCACCTGCGTCGGCGAGTTCCACTACCTCCACCACGCCCCCGGCGGCACCCCCTACGACGACCCCAACGCCATGGGCGAGGCCCTGCTCGCCGCCGCAGCCGAAGCCGGCATCCGCATCACCCTCCTCGACACCGCCTACCTCTCCGCCGGCTTCGGACAGCCGCCCAACCGGCACCAGCTCCGCTTCTCCGACGGCACGGCCGACGCCTGGGCCGAACGCGCCGCCGCCCTCAAGGGCGGCGGGCACGCCCGGATCGGCGCGGCCGTGCACTCCGTGCGCGCCGTCCCCGCCGACCAGTTGGCCACCGTCGCCGCCTGGGCCGCCGACCGGGCCGCCCCCCTGCACGTCCACCTCTCCGAGCAGACCGCCGAGAACGACGCCTGCCGCGCCGCGCACGGCGTGACCCCCACCCGGCTCCTCGCCGACCACGGCGTCCTCGGCCCGCGCACCACCGCCGTGCACGCCACGCACCTCACCGACGAGGACATCGCCCTGCTCGGCGGCTCCTCCACCGGCACCTGCATGTGCCCCACCACCGAACGCGACCTCGCCGACGGCATCGGCCCCGCCGCCGCCCTCCAGCGGGCCGGTTCCCCGCTCTCCCTGGGCAGCGACAGCCACGCCGTCATCGACCTCCTCGAAGAGGCCCGCGCGATGGAACTCGACGAGCGCCTCCGCACCCGCACCCGGGGCCACTGGACGGCCGCCGCCCTGCTGCGCGCCGCGACCGGCGACGGCCACGCCGCCCTCGGCTGGTCCGAGGCCGGCCGCATCGAACCCGGCGCCCTCGCCGACCTCACCACCGTCGCGCTCGACTCCGTCCGCACGGCAGGGCCGCACCCCCGACTGGGCGCCGAGACGGCCGTATTCGCGGCGACCAACGCGGACGTACGGCACACCATCGTCGGCGGGCGGCATGTCGTACGGGACGGTGTCCACCTGCTCGTGGAGGACGTGGCGGGCGCACTGGCCGACTCCATCGCGGTCCTGCGCTCCTGAGGCGGCCGGACCCGGTGGACCCGTTCGGTGCGACGCGACCGCCGGCTCCAGGCGGTGCGGTGGGCCTGCCGGGCCCGTTCGGTCCGCCGGAGCGGCCCGGCTCGCTCGGTCCGGTCGGCATCCCGGGTCCGTCCGGGTCCGGGGAGGCGCCCGGCGCGTCCGGTCCGACAACGCTGCCCGCTCCGCCCGGTCCGTGGGAACCGCCCGGCCCGACCGGGCCGTTCGGTATCCCGGGCCCGACCGGTTCAGGGGACCTGCCGGTCCCGTTCGGTCCGCCGGGCCTGCCGGGCCCGCCCGGTCCACCAGGGCGGGTAGGTTCGGCGGCGGAGCGGCCGGTCCCGGCCCGCAAGCGTCCGTCCCCGGACCGCCGGGAAGCGGAACCGGGCGAGAAGCCGGACGCGGCTCCCGCCGGGCCGCGGGCCGGCAAGCCCGTCCGACCACCCGCCGGGATCCCCGACCGGAAGCCCGGCCACCTCCCCGACACGAACCCCGCCCGAACCCCCGACAAGAAGCGGCCGAGCCCGAAACGCCCGAACCCGAAGGACGTCCTCACTCCCATGGCCCCCATCACCACGGCGATCACCAACATCGGCAGCCTCGTCACCAACGACCCCTCCCTCCCCGGTACAGGCCCCCTCGGCGTGATCCAGAACGCGGCGGTCGTCATCGACGGCGACCGCATCGCCTGGGTCGGTCCGACAAGCAAAGCACCCGCCACTGACAACGCCGTCGACGCCGAGGGCCGGGCGGTCCTGCCGGGCTTCGTGGACTCGCACTCCCACCTCGTCTTCGCGGGTGACCGGACCGAGGAGTTCAACGCCCGGATGTCCGGCCGGAGCTACAGCGCCGGCGGCATCCGCACCACCGTCGCCGCCACCCGCGCCGCGACCGACGCCGAGCTGGAGGCCAACCTCCGGCGCCACCTTGAGGAGGCCCTGCGCCAGGGCACCACGACCCTGGAGACCAAGTCCGGTTACGGCCTCAGCGTCCACGACGAGGCCCGCGCCCTGCGGATCGCCGCCGCCCACACCGACGAGGTCACCTACCTCGGCGCCCACATCGTGGCTCCGGAGTTCGCCGACGATCCGGACGGTTACGTCGCGCTCGTCACCGGCGACATGCTCGACGCCTGTGCCCCGCACGCCCGTTGGGTCGACGTCTTCTGCGAGCGCGGCGCGTTCGACGGCGACCAGGCGCGTGCGGTCCTGGAGGCGGGGATCGCCAAGGGGCTGCACGCCCGCGTCCACGCCAACCAGCTCGGCCACGGCCCCGGCGTCCGGCTCGCCGTCGAGCTCGGCGCCGCCTCCGCCGACCACTGCACCCACCTGACCGACGCGGACGTCGACGCCCTGGCCTCCGGTGACACGGTCGCCACTCTGCTGCCCGGCGCGGAGTTCTCCACGCGCGCCCCCTGGCCGGACGCGCGCCGACTGCTTGACGCGGGCGTCACGGTCGCGCTCTCCACGGACTGCAACCCCGGCTCGTCCTACACCAGTTCCGTACCGTTCTGCGTCGCCCTGGCCGTGCGCGACATGGGGATGACCCCCGACGAGGCCGTGTGGGCCGCCACGGCGGGCGGCGCGGCGGCCCTGCGCCGGACGGACGTCGGCCGCGTCGCCCCCGGCGCCCGCGCCGACCTCGTTCTGCTGGACGCGCCGAGCCACGTGCACCTCGCGTACCGGCCGGGCGTCCCGCTGGTCTCCGCGGTCTGGCGCCGGGGCGTGCGCGAGGTCTGACCCGGGCGGCCGGGGAGCCGTGGCGACCCGCAGCCGTCGCCTCCGCGGCACCCCGGCCACGGCCGCCCGCCTCGCGGCCACCGCGACCGGCGGCCCGCCTCGCGCTGGTGAACCCGCCCCGCGCCGGCGACCGCCCCGCGCCGGGGCCGGCCGCCGGGCGACGGCTCAGCCCGCCGCGTCCCGCCGCCAGGCGATCCGCACCTCCGGCAGGTCCGCGCCCGGCGCGTCCAGCTCCGGCGCGGGCCGCCCGCACAGGTGCAGCCCGAAGAAGGCCGTGACATAACGGCTGGTCACCGCCTGCGCGCGGCGCCCCTCCAGGGTGCCGAAATACCGCTGGAACCGCTCCGGCGGCCAGGACTTCGCCAGCTCCAGGCCGACGCCCAGCGGCGCCAGGTCGGTGAAGCCGTAGTGCCGGGTGCCCAGCAGGTTCACCTTGCGGCCCCACGCCCGGTGGGCCGCCATGAAGGAGTCCCAGCCGGTGTCCGCGGAGTCCTCCGTGAACAGCATGAACGGCTGCGTCAGCCCGGTGCGGACGGCGTCCGTCCACAACCTGCCGTCGAGCGCGATCCCGGCCGAGAACCGGGCGTCGGTGCGCAGCGCCTCGGCGGAGGCCGAGCCGCCCAGCGAGTGTCCGAACGCGCCGACCCGGTCGAAGTCCACGGCGGCGCTCACCGCGGGCGCGGGGCTCGCGCCCCGCTCACCGCTCAGCACGTCCAGGACGAAGCGCAGGTCGGCGGCCCGGACGTCGGAGTACCGCCGCAGTTGCCCGGGGTCGCTCGTCGGTGGGTTCCCGGGGACGACACGGCCGTCCGGGAACTCGGCCGGCCCGTCATACGTGTGGTTGACGCCCACCACCACGTACCCCCGCGAAACCAGCTCCTGGGCGAACGCGGTCCCCGTCGCGGCCGGGTCCTGACGGCCCGGGCTGTAGAAGACCAGGGGCGCGTCCCGGAGCGTACGGCTCACGGGCGCGCCGGCGCGGGACTGGGTGCGCACGCGGGAGAGAGAGCCCGTCGGGAGGGTGAAGCGCTGTTCCACCGACGGCAGGAGGCCGCCGGGCAGGTAGGGGGCGGTCGTCCGCCCGGCATCCTGGTCCGTGGCGTACCAGATCTGCACCATGAGTTCACGCGCTGCCCGCGCGGGCGCGTAGGGGTCCATACGACAGGTGTCCACGAGATGCAGCCGGGAGGTGCCCACCGGGTGGGGGCCGGAGGGGGCCGGCAGCGGTACGGGGTCCATGGACGGTGTGCGGGGCGCGGGGGTCGCGGCGTGCGCCGCCGGGCCCAGGGCGCCGGCGGCTCCTCCGGCCAGGGCGGCCCCCACCGCACCCGCCGAGGCGCGGAGGAGCGAGCGGCGTCCTAAGGAGGCCGACACCTCCGGGGTTCCGGGACGGTTCACGCGTCTCTTCTCCCAAGCGAAACGGCCGAGGTCGAGGGATCGAGTGTGGATCATCGCCGTCATCACACCACCCCCACGTTCCTCGCGGAAACCCCGTTGCGGCCACCGTCACATCACAACTCGGTTGCCTCCACGGACCACCGGGACGAGAGTGACCCGATGAAGACGATCGGGTTGCTGGGTGGCATGAGCTGGGAGTCCACCGCGGAGTACTACCGGCTGCTGAACGAGCGCACACGGGAGCGGCTCGGCGGCCTGCACTCCGCCAAGTGCGTGCTGTACTCCGTGGACTTCGCGGAGATCGAGCGGCTTCAGGAGGAGGGCCGCTGGGACGAGGCGGGCGAGATCCTGGCCGCCGCCGCGAAGTCGCTGTCGGCCGCGGGCGCGGAACTGCTGCTGATCTGCACCAACACCATGCACAAGGTCGCGGACCGGATCACCGCCGCCACCGACGTCCCGCTGCTGCACATCGCGACCGCCACCGCCGACGCCGTCCGCGCGGCCGGCCCGCGCCGCGTCGGCCTGCTCGGCACCGCGTTCACCATGGAGCAGGACTTCTACCGCGACCGGCTCACGGCGGGCGGCCTGGAGGTCCTGGTGCCGGACGCGGCCGGCCGCGCGACCGTCCACCGGGTGATCTACGAGGAGCTCTGCGCCGGGATCGTCCGCGAGGAGTCCCGCGAGGCGTACCGGGCGGTCATCCGCGATCTCGTCGCGGCGGGGGCGGAGGGCATCATCCTCGGCTGCACCGAGATCGAACTCCTCGTCGGCGCCGAGGACAGCCCGGTCCCGGTCTTCCCGACGGCCCGGCTGCACGCGGAGGCGGCCGTCGCGTGGGCGCTGGCCGGCGAGGCGCCGGAGACGACGCCGGCGGGCTGATGCGCGGGCCGGTGCGGCCGGGGCTCCCGCGAAAAACGGGTTGAGCGCCCACGGAACCGGACAGAGCGCCCACGGAACCGGACGGGGGCACCCGCGAACTGGACGGGGGCGCCCGCGAACCGGACAGAAGCGCCCGCGCAAACGACGGTGGCGGCCCGCGGGGGATCCCGGCGCCGCCACCCAGCCCCCCGCGGGGGGGGGACCGCCCGCCCCCCCGGGCGGGGAAACAGGCACCCACCAACCCCCCCCCCCCCCCCCCCCCCCTCGTGACGGAA